>NZ_BDBU01000050.1 GCF_001613145.1 Nocardia jejuensis NBRC 103114 | reverse complement strand
TTTGTTCTGGTGAAGCTTAGAGCAACTACATCAGCAGAACCAAATCCGCTGATCTCGAAGCCCCGATGTGATCATCAGGCGCACCCCGTACAACCTCGTTTCCCTCAGCCTCGCAGTGCCTTGCGGCTCCGCGTCTCGGCCCCGGGTCGGTGTCCGTGTCGCTCTGACTCGAACTAAGTTACGTGTTGGTTGTCCGCGTGTCAAATCGCCTGTTCAGGAGGGGTTTTCGTGAAACACTCCACGACACCTCCCGTTCAGTCGGTGGTTCCGAGGTCTCAGTCGGCGGTTCCGACCCGCTCGATCTCACCGCCGAGGGACCGCATGTTCTCCACGAAATCCGGGTAGCCACGGTCGATGTGGTAGACGTCGTGCACCTCGGTCACACCGTCCGCGACCAGGCCGGCGAGCACGAGACCGGCGCCGGCCCGAATGTCCGAGGACCACACCGGCGCACTCGACAGTCGCGGAATCCCGCGCACCACAGCGTGATGCCCGTCGGTCCGCGCATCGGAGCCGAGCCGGATCATCTCCTCCACGAAGCGGAACCGCGCTTCGAAGATGTTCTCGGTGATCATCGAGGTGCCGTCCGCGATGGCGGCCAGGCCGATTGCCATCGGCTGCAGATCGGTCGGGAACCCCGGGAACGGAAGCGTGGAGAAGTTCACCGCGCGCGGGCGATCGGACTGCACGACCCGAAAACCGTCCGGCTCGAACGAGATTCGCGCACCCGCGGAGCGCAACTTGTCCAGCACGAGGGACAGATGCTTCGGGTTGATGCCCGTCACCCGCACATCACCCTGGGTCATGGCGGCGGCGATGCCCCAGGTGGCCGCGACGATTCGATCGCCGATCACGCGGTGCTCGGTGGGCTCGAGCGCGTCCACCCCCTCGATGGTCAGCACCGAGGTGCCGGCGCCGGAGATCCGCGCACCCATGCGGATGAGCATGTTGCACAGGTCGACGATCTCGGGTTCGCGCGCGGCGTTGTCGATCACCGTCTCACCCTCGGCGAGGACCGCGGCCATGAGGATGTTCTCGGTCGCGCCCACCGACGGGAAGTCGAGGCGAATGCGCGCGCCCTGCAGCTCCTCCGCACGCGCCACCAGGCAGCCGTGCTCGATCTCGCTGGTAGCCCCGAGCAACCGCAGACCCTGCTGATGCATGTCGAGCGGCCGCGAACCGATCGCGTCACCACCCGGCAGCGCCACCACGGCCCGCTTGCAACGCGCCATCAGCGGACCCAGCACACACACCGAGGCGCGGAACTGGGTGACCGCGGGAAAGTCCGCGTGGTACTTGGGTTCCGCGGGCGTGGTGATCGCCACCACCCCGTGGTCGATCGTGACGTCGCAGCCCAGGCCGCGCAGCACCTCTGCCATCAGCGGCACATCCAGGATGTCCGGGCAGTTCGAGATCGTCGTCGTGCCCTCGGCCAGCAGGGCCGCGGCCATCAGCTTGAGGACGCTGTTCTTCGCGCCGCCTACCGCGACCTCACCGACGAGCCTGCTGCCCCCGGTCACCAGAAACCGTTCACTCACGGGGGTCAGCCTAGTGGTCCGCTCCCCCACTCGTGGCTTCTCCGCCCGGGCGCCAGAGGATGTCGCCGTCGGGGTTGGCCACCCGGCCGAGGATGAACAGCAGGTCGGACAGGCGGTTCAGGTATTTCGCGGGAAGCGCGTTCGTGTCCTCGGGGTGCGCGTCGACGGCGGCCCACGCCGAGCGTTCGGCGCGCCGCGACACCGTGCGAGCGGTGTGCAGCAGGGCGGCCAGGGGTGTGCCGCCGGGCAGAATGAACGAATTCAACGGCGCCAGAGGCTCATTGAACTCGTCGCACCATTTTTCGAGGCGGTCGATGTAGGGCTGGGTGATGCGCAGCGGCGGATACTTCGGCTCCGCGACCACGGGGGTGGACAGATCCGCGCCGGCGTCGAAGAGGTCGTTCTGGATCTGCCGCAGCACCCCGAGGATGCGCTCGTCCGGTTTCCCCAGCGAGATGGCGACGCCGAGTGCGGCATTGGCCTCGTCACAGTCGGCATAGGCGATCAGCCGGGGATCGGTCTTGGACACCCGCGAGAAATCGCTGAGTCCCGTAGTCCCGTCATCGCCGGTCCGCGTGTAGATCCGCGTCAGGTGCACACTCACACTGACACCGTAGCGTCAGAAATTCGCTGACACCGGAGCGTCAGAAATTGGGGCGGCGGCGGATTCGTTCGGAGGGCCTGGACTCGATCCAGGACAGCAGGGCCGCCAGGGCGCCGCGATCGAGCGCGAGCTCGTAACTGCCGTTGCCGTCGGTGAGGGCGATGATGGCCTCGTCGGTCATGATGTCGTACTCGTCGTCCTGCGGGGAACGACGGTTCTCGACCTCGATGCTGAGGCGGCGCAGCGTCGAATCCGGCCCGAGCTTCAGGCTGGAGAGCTTGTAGAAGACGAGCGAATCCTCGTCGTAGCGGATCAGTCCGTGCCGCCAGCCCGCGCCGTGACCACGTGCGGGGAGGGTGCGCAGCAGGGCGGCGGTGCCGCCCCGGCGCAGCATGACCAAGCGATAGGTCGAGGCCAGGGCCAATACGACGAGCAACAACACCAGAATGATCAGAAGCACCATCCCGGTCTGCAATGTTGCTCCTTCACATTCGCGCCGTTGGAACGTTCACCGGGCGACCCGCCCGCCGGAACTTGTCCGGCGAAGGGGCGCGGCCCGCGCTTATCGGTCGATACTACTGACCGTTGAAACGCGGAGCCGAGCCATCCACCGAATGTGACGTACGCGGCTGCTTTCGGAGCGCTCAGCCGATCGTTCGGGGCGCTCAGCCGATGCTGAACGGCTGGCCCCACAGGGCCAGATTGCCGATGAAGGTGGTGGTGTCCACCTCGGCCAGCACGAACGAACGCGCCTGCGCGTACCCGCCGCAACCGTCCACCGAGAACGTCTCGTCGACCCAGGTGACGCTGGCATGCGGACCCGGAACCTTGTTGTAGCGCTTGTGCGATTCCATGCCGTAGTCGTCCGGCTTCTCGAGATCGAGCATCAGTCGGGCCGTGGCCTGCCCCGGCCCGAGCGTGATGCCCGCGCCCGTGGTCTCGGAGGGCAATCCCAGGCTGGGCTGGCTTCCCACGGTGGCCGATTCGCTCGCGTTCTCACTCGGTGAGAGCGAGCTGATGTCCACCTGACAGCCAACCACGTATCCGGGCGAGATCTTGATCGTCGAACCGACCGCACTCGGACCGACGAGGTCGATCACGCCGCGACCGGTGGTCCACACGTTGCGATGCATCGGCGTCGCGCCCATGGAACCGCTGATCTTCGCCGATTCACCCTCGATGCGAATGGTGATCACGGTGCCGTCCGGCAGTTCACGGGTGAGCACCCCGCCCGGCAGCGGAACGAAGGTGTCGGCGCTCGCGGTACCGGGCGTGCCGATCCCGGATGCCACGGCCACGGCCAGAGCCACGCCGAAAAGCCTGCCGATCCGGGGATATTTGTCAGTGCCGAACATTCGATCCCTTCGTGTCGGAGTTCGAGATCAACCGATGCTGAACGGCTGCCCGTAGAGGGTGACCTTGGCGTAGTCCGCGCCGATGATCTCGACCACGGAGAACTGACGGGCCTGTGCGTATCCCGCGCAGCCCTGGATATCCATCGGTACGTCCTGATATTGGATGGTGTAGGTACCGCTCTTGACCAACTCGATGTTGTTGATCGCCAACCACTTCACTTCCCCGGGCGACAGCGGAAAACTGAATCCGCCCACGAGGGTCGGCGTGGTGCTGATCGTGAAAGCCGTATTGGCGCTGAGACTTCCCAGCGCCACCTGACAACCGACGATGTATCCGACCGTGAGATTCGACGACCCGTGTGTGCCCGAGTCATTGGTGCCCGGGAAGTTCAGCGGACCGTTGTTGGGCCCCACGGCGCCGTCCGGCGTCTCCACCTCGGCGGTGACCGAGCCGCTGAGCCACGAGGATCGACCGGCGCCGTTGGATGCCAGCGAGGCCGAAATGATCGCGCGCTCACCACGACTGGTGATCTTCACGCCGGGACCCTCGATGTGCCCGTCGGGCAGGGGCACCACCGCGTCGGCGGATGCCGCACCTGGAGAAAAGAATCCGATCGCGACAATTGCGGCCGCTGTCGTCATCACTATCGCGCGGAGCACCCGCGTCCGATCCGAAATCCGAAATCCGCTCATTCACCCCTCGCTCATCGTGACGGGTCGCACCCGGACGGAACCGAGTACGACCACGCTGCGGCAACTCGTTGAGGTAAAGCTGGAAGTGCTTGTAATAGCCGGGGTTTAACCAGATGCTTCAGACCACACCCATCGACCGGCGAGAAGATTCAACCACATTATGTAATTCCGGTCACCATCGGAGGTGTATTCGCGGGTAGCAGGAGTGTCGCGAAATCCGCTGCCGACACCGAAATACGAAAAAAGCGACGGCCCCAGGAGAATTCCTGGGGCCGCCGCTCGATTGCCGAGTGAAACTCGCCGGTCTGCCGACTACACGGCGGACCTACCCGCTATTCGCCGGCCTTGGACAGAGCACGAATCTGCCCCTGCGCCTTGGCCTGCGCCGCCGGGCTCGCGTCGGGATCGGCGAGCACGGCCTTGGCGGCCGCCTCGTCGATATCGCCCGCGAAATCAGCGGATTCGGCCAGCACGCGGACCGAATCGGCGGTCACCGAGAAGAATCCGCCGTGCACGGCCGCGACGATGCGCTCGTCGGAGTCGGACACGATGGTCACCGTGCCGCCCTCGACCAGCTGACCGAGCAGCGGTTCGTGGCCGGCCAGGATGCCGATCTCGCCCTCCGTGGTCTGAGCGGAGACGAAGGACGCCCGCCCGGACCACAGCTGCCGCTCGACGGCGACCAGGTCAACTGACATATCTGCCATGGCTGACTACTTCCCGGCGATCTTCTTCGCAGCGGCCTCGACGTCGTCCAGGCCACCACAGGAGTTGAACGCCTGCTCGGGCAGGTGGTCGAACTCGCCCTTGCAGACGCGATCGAAGTCGTCGATCGTCTGCTCCAGCGGAACGACGGAACCTTCCTGGCCGGTGAACTTCTCGGCGACGATGAAGTTCTGGCCGAGGAACTTCTCCAGACGACGGGCACGGCCCACGAGGACCTTGTCGCCTTCGGAGAGCTCGTCCATGCCGAGGATGGCGATGATGTCCTGCAGTTCCTTGTACTTCTGCAGGATCCGCTTGACCTCGTTGGCCACCTGGAAGTGACGGTCGCCGACGATCGACGCCTCGAGGATACGAGAGGTCGAGGTCAGCGGGTCGACGGCCGGGTAGATGCCCTTCTGCGAGATCGGGCGGGAAAGCTCGGTCGTCGCGTCCAGGTGGGCGAAGGTGGTCGCCGGCGCCGGGTCGGTGTAGTCGTCGGCGGGGACGTAGATCGCCTGCATCGAGGTGATCGAGCGACCACGGGTCGAGGTGATCCGCTCCTGGAGCTGACCCATCTCGTCCGCCAGGGTGGGCTGGTAACCCACGGCCGAGGGCATGCGACCCAGCAGGGTCGAGACCTCGGAGCCGGCCTGGGTGAACCGGAAGATGTTGTCGATGAAGAGCAACACGTCCTGGTTCTGCACATCGCGGAAGTACTCCGCCATGGTCAGGGCCGACAGGGCGACGCGCATACGCGTGCCCGGCGGCTCGTCCATCTGGCCGAAGACGAGGGCGGTGTCCTGAAGGACGCCCATCTCTTCCATTTCCAGGTGGAGGTCGGTGCCCTCACGGGTACGCTCACCGACGCCCGCGAACACCGAGGTGCCGGAGAACTCGCGAGCGATACGGGTGATCATCTCCTGGATCAGAACGGTCTTGCCGACACCGGCGCCACCGAACAGACCGATCTTTCCACCCTTGACGTACGGGGTCAGCAGGTCGATGACCTTGACGCCGGTCTCCAGGATCTCGGTCTTACCCTCGAGCTGGTCGAAGGCGGGCGGCTGGCGGTGGATGCCCCACTGCTCGCCGTCGCGGCCGAGGCCGGGGGTGTCCAGGCAATCGCCCAGGGCGTTGAAGACGTGGCCCTTGACGACATCGCCGACGGGAACCGAGATCGGCTTGCCGGTGTCGCGCACCTCGACCCCGCGCACCAGACCGTCGGTCGGCTGCATGGAGATGGTGCGAACGATGTTGTCGCCCAGGTGCTGTGCGACCTCGAGGGTCAGCGTCTTGGCAACGGACGCGAGCGCGATATCCACGTTCAGCGCGTTGTAGAGCTCGGGGATGGACCCGCGCGGGAACTCGACGTCCACGACGGGGCCGATGACACGGGAGACGCGGCCGGTGCCAGCGCCCACCCGGGTTTCTTTAGTGACAGCTGCGGTCATTGCTTCTCTTCCGTGTCTAGTCGCGGTCCGAGGACGACGCCAGCGCGTTGGCGCCACCGACGATTTCCGTGATTTCCTGCGTGATTCCGGCCTGGCGCAGCGAGTTCGCGGTACGGGTCAGTGAATTCACCAGATCCGTCGCGTTGTCGGTGGCCGCCTTCATCGCGGTGCGGCGCGCAGCCGACTCCGATGCCGCCGCGTCGAGCAGCGACGAGTAGATCCGAGTGTTGATGTACTTCGGCAGCAGCGCGCCCAGCAGGACATCCGCATCCGGCTCGAACTCGTACTGCGCGTGGACATCCGCCGACTCGGAGTCGGAGAAGCTGTCCTCACCCAGTTCGAAGTTCTCTTCCACATAGCTCACCTGAATGGGAGCCAGGCGGCGAACCTCGGGCACCTGCGACAGCATCGACACGAAACGCGTGTAGACGATGTGCAGTTCATCGACACCGGCCATGGTGCCCTCCCCGTGCGGGGCGGCCACTTCACCGTCGGCACCCGCCATGAACGCCTCGACCAGGTGGTTGCACGCCGAGGAGGCGTCCACATAGTTCGGCGACTGCGAGAAGCCGGTCCACGATCCGTTCACATCACGCTTACGGAAGGTGTAGAAGGTCAGGCCCTTGGCGCCCATCACGTACAGCACCGGCTCTTTGCCCTCGGCACGCAGCGTGGTCAGCAGCTCCTCGGTGCGCTTGAGCACATTCGAGTTGTAGCCACCGCACATACCGCGGTCACTGGTGATCACCAGTACCGCGGCACGCCGCGCATTCGGACGCTCGGTGAGCAGCGGATGGGTGAGATTGCCACTGGCACTTGCCAATTCGGCGAGTACCTTGGTGATCTCCTCCGCGTACGGCTTGGCCGCCGCGACCCGGGCCTGCGCCTTGCTGATTCGCGAGGTCGCGATCAGCTCCTGCGCTTTGGTGATCTTCTTGATCGAGCTCACGGAACGAATTCGGGAGCGCAGTTCGCGCACGCTTGGCATTAGCGGTTCACACTCCCTTCGTTGCTCGAGTCAGTCATTCGCATCGCTGTCGCCGTTCTTACTTCTCGACGTGCTTGCGAGTGACGGACAGCGACTCGACCTCTTCGTGGTCGAGCTTGCCGGCCTCGGCCTCGTTCACGACGCGGCTGCCGTCCGAAGCGAGGAAGCCCTGCTTGAACTTGTCGGTCGCGGTCTTGAAGGACTCGGCGGTCTCGCCCTCGACCTTCTTCGCGCCACCCTGCAGAGCGTCGAAGGAGGACTGCACGCTGGCGTGCAGGAACTCCAGCAGCTCGCCGTTGAAGCGACGAACGTCGCCGACCGGCACCGAGTCGTAGTAGCCCGCGTCGACTAGGAACAGCGAAATGACCTGGTCCTCAACGGAAACCGGGGCGTACTGGTCCTGCTTGAGCAGCTCGACCCAGCGCGCGCCGCGCTCCAGCTGCGCCAGCGAGGCCGCATCCAGATCGGAGGCGAAGGCGGAGAACGCCTCGAGCTCGCGGTAGGAGGCCAGCTCCAGACGCAGCGAACCGGCGACCTGCTTCATGGCCTTGGTCTGCGCGGCGCCACCGACTCGGGAGACGGAGATACCGACGTTGATGGCGGGACGGACACCCTTGTTGAACAGGTCCGACTCCAGGAAGACCTGGCCGTCGGTGATCGAGATGACGTTGGTCGGGATGAACGCCGACACGTCGTTGGCCTTGGTCTCGATGATCGGCAGCGCGGTCATGGAACCGGCACCGAGCTCATCGGAGAGCTTCGCGCAACGCTCCAGCAGACGGGAGTGCAGGTAGAAGACGTCACCCGGGTACGCCTCGCGGCCCGGCGGGCGACGCAGCAGCAGCGAGATGGCGCGGTAGGCCTCGGCCTGCTTGGACAGGTCGTCGAACACGATCAGGACGTGCTTGCCCTGGTACATCCAGTGCTGGCCGATGGCCGAACCGGTGTACGGCGCAAGCCATTTGAAGCCGGCGGAATCGGAGGCGGGAGCGGCGACGATCGTCGTGTACTCCATCGCACCGTGGGCCTCCAGCGCGGCCTTGACGCCCGCGATGGTGGAACCCTTCTGGCCGATCGCGACGTAGATGCAGCGCACCTGCTTGGACGCGTCGCCCGAAGCCCAGTTGGCCTTCTGGTTGATGATCGCGTCGATGCAGACCGCGGTCTTGCCGGTCTTGCGGTCGCCGATGACGAGCTGACGCTGGCCGCGGCCGATGGCGGTCAGCGCGTCGATCGCGGTGATGCCGGTGGCCAGGGGCTCACCGACCGGCTGGCGCTCCAGCACGGTGGCGGCCTGCAGCTCGAGCACGCGACGCTCGTCGGCCTCGATCTCGCCCAGGCCGTCGATCGGGGCACCCAGCGGGTTCACGACGCGGCCGAGGAAGTTGTCGCCTACGGGGACCGAGAGCACGTCGCCGGTACGACGGACCTGCTGGCCCTCCTCGATGGTGTCGAACTCACCCAGGACGACGGCACCGATGTTGGTGTCTTCCAGGTTCAGCGCAACGCCGAGGACGCCGCCGGGGAATTCCAGCAGTTCGTTCGCCATCGCGCCCGGAAGGCCGCTGATGTGGGCGATACCGTCACCGGTATCGGTCACGATGCCCACCTCCTCGACGGAGGTCTCCGGGGTGTAGTTCTGGGTGTAGCTCTCGATCGCGCTACGGATCTCATCGGGGGAGATCGTCAGCTCCGCCATGTTCTTCCTGCTCTCGCTGTGGTCTCGAATGTCGGTGTGTTGGTGCGCTTTTCGCGTCTCCGCGGACTTACCGGAAGGCTCGGCCGAAGGACCGGCCCGCCGGTGAGTCTCAGGCGAGAGACTGCCGCAAGCGCTGCAGTCGGCCGACGGCGCTGCCGTCGATCAGGTCGTCGCCCACGCGCACGACGACACCGGCCAGCAGGCTGGGGTCTTCCTGCACGTGCACCGTGACGGGCTTGTCGTAGATGCGCTGCAGCGAGGCCGCCAGCTGCTCGCGCTGCTGCGTCGTCAGGGCCGACGCGGAGCGCACGTGCGCCACGATCTGGTCCCGGAGCGATGCGGCCAGGTCGGACAGATGGTCGAAGTCGTCGCCGATGTCGCCCTTCTTGCTGCGGGCGACGGTCTGCTGAACCAGCTCCAGCGTGATGTCCTCGACCTTGCCCGCGAGCAGACGCTGGACCAGTTCACGCTTGGCCGCGAGCGGCTTGGCGTGATCGGTCAGCGCCTGCTCCAGCGAGGGGTTGTCCTCGACGATGCGGCCCAGCCGGAACAGCTCGTCCTCGACGGCGCCGAGACGGCCGCGGTCCTCCGCGGCACGCAACAGGGCCTCGCGGCCGAGCAGCACCAGGCTGTCGACGAAATCGCGGGCGCGGGACCAGTCCTGGGCCACCGCGGTGGTCAGCACCGCCTGGGTGGCCGCGCTGATCTTGCCGCCGAACAGGCGTTCGGCCAGCTCGGCGCGGGCCGAGCTCGCCACCGACTTATCCGCGAGCGCCACACGCAGCGAACGCTGGTCGTCGAGTACGGCGACAACGGCGAACAGTTCGGCGCCCGTCGTGGCCGCGACGGAGTCGCTTCCGGTCAGAGCGGCCCGAAGAGCTTCCCGCGCACGGGAGCTCGCCTCACGGCTCGCTGCGTACATGCTTCCCACTTTCGGTTCGTTACCTTCCGACCCCGATGCCGGCGTTCGCGTCCAGCTCCTGGAGGAACCGGTCGATCGACGCCGCCTGCTTGGCCTCATCGGCCACCGACTGACCGATGATCTTCTCGGCCAGGTCGACCGCGGTGCGGCCGAGCTCGGAACGCAGCTCGGTCACGATCTGCTGGCGCTGAGCCTCGAGCTGCGAGTGACCCGCTGCCACGATGCGGTCGGCCTCGGCCTGGGCATCGGTGCGCATCTGAGCCAGAATCGTCTGGCCCTGAGTGCGAGCTTCCTCGCGGATGCGAGCGGCTTCGAGGCGAGCCTCGGCCAGCTGCTCCTGGTACTGCTGCAGGGTTGCCTGCGCCTCGGCCTGAACGATCTCGGCCTTGGCGATACCGCCTTCGATCTTCTCCGTGCGCTCGTCGAGCACCTTGGTCAGACGCGGAATCACGTACTTGTAGAACGCGAATCCGATGACCAGGAGGCAGACCGCCGACCAGAAAATGTCATACGGCTCGGGGATGAGGGGGTTCTTGTCAGAACTCTCCTCAGCCGCCGCCAGATAGATGGGGTTCATCTCTGATCCCGAATCAGAAGATGAAGCCGGCGACGAGACCGATCAGTGCCAGGGCCTCGGTGAACGCGATACCCAGGAACATGGTGGTCCGGATGGTGCCCTGCAGCTCGGGCTGACGGGCGATGCCCTCGATGGCCTTGCCGACGACAATGCCGACGCCGATGCCGGGGCCGATCGCGGCGAGGCCGTAGCCGATGGCGCCGTAGCCCTTGGACTTGGTCTCGACAACTTCCTGGGCCAGGTACGAGAAGGTGCTCATCTGGTGTTCCATTCCCTTTCTGTCGCCCACCCGCCGGGCGGCGTGTGAAGCAGGTTTTTGTGTAGTCCGGTCGGTCAGTGAGAGTCGGCGTGCTGCGCGAGACCGATGTACACAGCGGTCAGCAGCGCGAACACGTACGCCTGCAGGAAGACCACCAGGATTTCGAAGAGGGTGAAGCCGAAGCCCGCGAGCAGCGAGAACGGAGAGAACACCTTCATCCAGGAGGCGGCGTCGAACAGGAAGAACTGGGTGGCGCTGAAGAACAGCACCAGCATGATGTGACCCGCCAGCATGTTGGCCATGAGTCGGACGGTCATCGTGAAGGGGCGCAGAATGAAGGTCGAGATGAACTCGATCGGAATCAGCAGCAGGTGCAGGGCCGGCGGAACATTCGGCACGACGATGCTCGAGCGCATGTACTTCAGGAAGCCGTACTTCTTGATACCCACGTAGTTGAACGTGATGTAGGCGAGAATCGCCAGCACCAGCGGGAATCCGATTCGGGCATTCGAGGAGATGTTCAGGCCCGGAATGATTCCCGAGATGTTCAGGAACAGCACCGAGAAGAAGATCGTGGCGATCAGCGGGAAGAATTTCCTGCCGGATTCCTTGCCGAGGACCTCGTCGCAGATCTGTTCCTTGACGAACACCAGACCGGATTCGGCGACATTCTGCAGACCGCGCGGAACCAGCTGCGGCCTGCGGAATGCGGCGAACATAACCGCAAGCAGGACAGCCGACATCAGGATGCGTACGAGCATCAGGCGGTCGAGCTCGAAAGGCGTGTCCGCGAACAGCACAGCCTTGGGGAAGAAGTCATCAAGCGAAGGCGCGTGGAACTCGCCCGCTAAAGTGGTGACGCTCAGCGTTCTCTCCCGTGGTCGGGCCGCAGACCAAGTTTGGCCTGCGGTTCGATCGGACATTGACGATCTGGTGGTCGACTCAGGTCGGCTCGAAGTTCGTCAGCAGCTGTTCGGGCAGAGCCCGGGCGTCTGTACGCGCGTCGGCGACATCGTCGACGGTGCAGGACCGTGACCCAGAGGGTCCGGTACGGCAGCAAGCATAACCTGCTCTTAGGAGGGTCTCAGGAAGACCCCCCTGTTGATTCGGTCGGCTACAAGTAAAGAGTTTATCAAGTTATCTACGACAGCGTGTAGGGGGTGGCCCAAACAGTCGGTGAACTGCGCCGCGGCTACAGCTCGCGGTCGACCTCGACGGTCGGAACACGTTGGCGCAGAAGGCCGTACGTCTCCGCGCCGAGAACCACGAGCAGTGCGCCGACCACCGTCAGGAACAGGGCGCCGGGGCTGTAGAAGTCGTACCGCTTGAGCACGGCGACCACGACGAGCGCCACCAGGAGCTTGCCCACCCAGCTGCCGAGCAACACGATGCCCTGCAGACCGGACTCGATCTTCGCGCTGAACAACACCGACGCCGCGGTGGTGAGGATGAAACCGCCGCCGATCGCCGCGCCGAGCAGGGCGCCCCAGAGACCGGGCAGTCCCGCGACGATCGAGGAAAGAATGGCCGAAACCACAACCAGCACAGCCAAACCGGCGATGCCGTAGCGCAGCGCCGCCCGCAGTGGGGCGTCAGGACCAGGATCTGAAGGCGTGCTCACGGGTGCCGATCATACCGGGCGGCATGGTCGGGGCCGTTGGGCGGATTCTCCGGCTCCCGCGCGGCGTCGTCCCATTGCGAGCTGCGGCGCACGCCCCGGCGCACCCGCGGGTGCAATTCCCGCCACGACGGCACGGCGGTGACCACGAGCGCGAAAACCAATCCGGCGGCGAACACCAGCACCACCACCCGGCGATCGGTGATCAGCGAAGCGCCGACCGCGCCGAATGCCAGCACGCTCACCCACAGGTAGATCACCAGTACGACGCGGCGATGGGAATGCCCGATCTGCAGCAAACGGTGATGCAGATGCATTTTGTCCGGCGTGGAGAAACTCACATTCGCGCGCCAGCGCCGCCAGATGGCCATCACGATATCCAGGACCGGAATGAACATCACGGCTCCCACCAGCAACAATGGCGACAGCAGACCCACGATGTCGCGCGGGCCGTAGCCCTGCAGCGGAATTCGGCCCGAGGCGCCGGTGGAGATCGCGGCCAGCATCAATCCGATCAGCATGGAACCGGAGTCACCCATGAAAATTCGGGCGGGCTGGAAATTGTGCGGCAGAAATCCGAGGCAGCCACCCGCGAGCGCGGCGGCCAGCAGTGCGGGCGGATAGGTGTCGGTGGATCCGCCCACCTCGTAGAGCAGGCCGACGGTGAACACGAATACCGCGACCGAGGCGATCAATCCCAGACCCGCGGCCAGACCGTCCAGACCGTCCACGAAATTCATCGCGTTGATCATCACGACGGTGATCACCACGGTCACCAGGCCGCCCTGCAGCGGATCGAGCACCACGGTCTCATTGGTGAAGGGGTTGTAGATGGCGACCCAGCTCAGGCCCATCCACGCCATCACGCCCGCCGCGGTGATCTGCCCGACCAGCTTGGTCAGCCAGTCCAGGCCCCAGCGGTCATCGAGAATGCCGACCAGCACGATCAACGTGCCCGCCGCCAGCACCGCCGGGATATCGCGCGGGTAGTCGAAACCGCGCCGCAGTGCGGGCAGTTGGTGCGCGAAGAGCACGGCACCGGTCAGACCCAGATATATGCCCACGCCGCCCATGCGCGGAATCGGCTTCACGTGCACATCGCGCTCTCGCGGGACCGCCACCGCGCCGAAGGCGATGGCCAGCACCCGGATTCCACCGGTCAGCAGATAGGCGATGACCGTGGCCGCGAGCAGCACCAGCAGCAGCTCCCGCAGCGGGACGACCGCCCCCTGGCTGAAAACGCCCTGACTCGACAGCATCTATCGGGCCGTCACCGAACGTCCTGGCGCAGTTCCTCGGGCGACATGCCGAGGACCTCTGCGACCTTCTCCGCCGCGATCGCGCCCTCGCGCAGAATCCGCGGCACATCGGAGGTCAGATCCACGATGGTGGAGGCGACCGCGTGATCGGCGGGACCACCGTCGAGATAGACCCCGACCAGATCACCCAGCTGCGCCTCGGCCTCCTGGGCGGTCTTGGCCGGCGGCTGACCCGAGACGTTCGCACTGGACACCGCCAGCGGCCCGACCTCGCGCAGCAGCTCGAGCGCCACCGGATGCAGCGGCATCCGCAGCATCACGGTGCCGCGGGTGTCACCCAGATCCCAGGCCAGCGAAGGCGCCTGCTGCACAACGAGACTCAGCCCGCCGGGCCAGAAGGCGCGGATCAGCTCACGCGCCTGCGGGCGCACCGAGAACACCAGACCGTCGATCGTGTTCCAGGAACCGACCAGCACCGGCACCGGCATGTCCCGCCCGCGGCGCTTGGCCGCCAGCAGCGCGCTCACGGCCTGACCGTCGAACGCGTCGGCCGCCAGCCCGTACAGGGTGTCGGTCGGAATGACGGCCAACCGCCCGGATTTCAGCGAACTTCGGGCCGCGTTCAGCCCGGCGGCACGCGAATCGGGATCGGCACAGTCGTAGACGGTACTCACGCGCAACATCTTGGCACGGATGCTCGGGTGCGCCGTCGCCGCGCCGGAGTTTCACCCGCCACCGGCCCGCGACGGTCGCCTTACCGAGTGCGGCGGGCCACGACGAAGCGGGGCTTGCCCGCCAGGTCGGGATGTTCGAGGATCTCGTCGAAGCCACCGTGCGCGGTGAAGAGGGCGGCGACGGCGGAGCCGTTGCTGTCGTCGTGCTCGACCGCGACCACGCCGCCCGGCCGCAGCAGGCGCGCGATGGTGGCGATCATGGGGCGGATCACGTCGAGGCCGTCCGGGCCGCCGAACAGGGCCCGGTGCGGATCATGGTCCGCCACTTCGGGATCCAGCCGCGCATCCTCGGGGATGTAGGGCGGATTGGAGACCACCAGATCCACCCGGCCGTCCAGATGCTCCAGGATCGCCGGGTCGGTGACATCGCCCGCGTGCAGATCGATGGGGGTGTCGCCCTCGTCGGACAGCTGCAGGGCATTGCGGCGCGCCCAGGCCATCGCCTCGGGATCGAGTTCGACCGCGTGCACCTGGGCGTCTGGGCGGGCGTGCGCGATGGCCAGCGCCAGCGCGCCGGAACCGGTGCACAGATCCACCACGACGGGCTGGTGCTCGTGCCCGGCCGCTTCGAGCCGAGCCAGCGCCCAGGCGAAGAGCAGTTCGGTCTCCGGACGCGGGACGAAGACGCCGGGGCCGACCGCGAGATCGATCTCCCCCATCGCGGCGGTGCCCGTAAGGTGTTGCAGCGGAATACGTTCCGCGCGCCGGGCGACCAGCTTGCGAAATTCCTCCAGCTGGTCCGGAGTCACCATGGGGACCAGCGCCAGCCGCCCCCGGTCGATGCCGAGCACATGTGCGGCAAGGAGTTCCGCGTCGGTCTGGGGACTGTGCACCCCGGCGGCCCGGAGTGTCTCGGCGGCGTCGCGAATGGCGGGACGCAGGGGTGCGCGGCTCATGACGACACTGTCCGCCTCTCCGAATCATGGTGCCGGGCAACGAGCGCCCGGCGATGTCGTGCCGGATACGCGGTGCCGAACGGATCGAGTTCCGGTGTTACCCGGCGAATTGCCGGGATCCGCGGGAGTCGGTCGGCACCTGGAAAAAATCTACTCGCGAAAGCCTCACTCCGCAGCGAGTCGCGCGGCGCGGTCGGCGGCGCTCAGCGCGTCGAGCAGATCGTCGAGATTGCCGGTCTTGAGCACCGAGTCCAGATTGTTCGCCTTGTACCCGATCCGGTGGTCGGCGATGCGATTCTCCGGGAAGTTGTAGGTGCGGATCCGCTCGGAGCGGTCCACCGTGCGGATCTGCGAGGCGCGGCCCGCCGCGGCCTCCTCGTTGGCCTGATCCTCCGCCAGCGCCTGCAAGCGCGCCGAGAGCACCTGCATGGCGCGAATCTTGTTCTGCAGCTGCGAGCGTTCGTTCTGGCAGGTCACCACGAGCCCGGTGGGCAGGTGGGTGAGGCGCACGGCGGAGTCGGTGGTGTTGACGCCCTGACCGCCCTTGCCGGAGGAACGGTAGACATCGACGCGCAGATCCTTCTCGTCGATCTGCACCTGCTCGACCTCGTCAGGTTCCGGGTAGACCAGGACACCGGCGGCGGAGGTGTGGATGCGGCCCTGAGATTCGGTGACGGGCACGCGCTGCACGCGGTGCACCCCGCCCTCCCATTTCAGGCGCGACCAGACGCCGTCCCGCGAGGGCTCCTTGCTCCGGATCGAGAAGGAGGCTTCCTTGTAGCCGTCCAGCTCGGTGTACGTGACGCCGAGCACCTCGACCTTCCAGCCGTGCTTCTCCGCGTACTTGATGTACATCCGGGCCAGATCGGCCGCGAAAAGCGCCGATTCCTCGCCGCCCTCACCGGATTTCACCTCGAGCACCACATCGTCGCCGTCGTGCGGATCGCGCGGCGCGAGCAGATCGGTGAGCGCCTTGTGCAGCTCGGTCACCTGCTCCTGCAGGCCGGGAATCTCCGCGGCGAAGGACGAGTCGTCGGCCGCGAGCTCCTGCGCGGCGGCCAGATCGTCCTGTGCGGCGGTCAGTTTGGTGTAGGTCGACATGATCGGCCCGAGTTCGGCGAACCGCTTACCCACCCGACGCGCGGCACCCGGATCGTTGTGCAGCGCCGGATCGGCCAGCTGCGCCTCCAGGCCCGAGTACTCGGCCAGGATGTCGTCGATCGCGGACGGGGCCGCGGTGTTGTCGGCCATGGCATGCGCTCCTTCGGGAACTTGTTTCGGTATACAGCAGACCCCCAGGCTCGCGCCTGCTCCGCGCCCCGCCCAGCTTCGCGCCCCGCCCAGGCTCGCGCCTGGTTTCGCGGCCCGCCCCGATTCTGGACCGACGGAGCGGGGGAGCGAAGCGGAGGCAAAAAAGCACCGACGCCCGCCCTGCACTGGGCAGGACGGGCGTCGGCGGGGGCGCTATTCGGCAGCAGTCTCGGCGGTCTCGGCAGCCTTGGTGTTGCGCTTGCCGTAACGAGCCTCGAAGCGGGCCACGCGGCCGCCGGTGTCGAGGATCTTCTGCTTGCCCGTGTAGAACGGGTGGCACTGGGAGCAGACCTCGACCGTGATCTGGCCCGACTCCTTGGTGCTCTTGGTCTGGAAGGTGTTGCCACAGCCGCAGACGACCGTGGTGTCCACGTACGTGGGGTGAATTCCTGCCCGCATGGGTGTCCTTTCAAAAGGCTCCGGGTCGCCCGCGATCTCATGGACGTGAACCGGAACCGACTTAGGCATGGTTGCCGACGGACAAGTATAAGCGACCGTATTCCCTGGTTATTCCAGCCCCCGTGGGATCGCGATCACACACGCGTGCGAGCGGGCGATCGTGCGAACCCCATGAAAGTACGGGCACGCGGGATCGCCGCGCGGGGGCCAGTCTGGAAGACGAGTAGCCCGCTACTCATGACTACGAACATGAGTGTTCATAGAGTTCGTCCCAGGTGAGAGTCCCGCGACGATCGGAAGGGCAGCTGTGACCAGGAAGGCTGTATCCGCGAAGAACAACACGACCCGGGAAATCTCCCGGATCGGCGTGCGGTCCGGAGCCGGGAGGGCATTCGGACGGCGCGCGGAATTCGTCGCGGCGGCGATCCTGGCCGGGCTGAGTCTGACGGTGGTGGCGGGGTGGTGCGCGGCTCCCGGGGACTCCGGCCGCGCGATGGGCAACCCGAGCGCCCCAGCGCACGGGGACGGCACCCTCGCCTACACAGCGGTCACGGTGCCGGACGCCTCGGCCTCCGGCGCCGTGACCGCGACCATTCTGGGATTCATGGTCTTCGGCGCGGCGCTGATCGGTCTTTTCTTCTACAGCCCGCGCCCGCTGCCGGGCGGACCGAGCCCGTTCGAGTTCCCGGCATCACAGCCGGCGCGGATACGGCGACGGCCCCGCCGTAGCGGGGCCGTCGTCGTGTACAACCTTGTGCGCCAAGCCTGTTCGGCTTATTCGTCGATGGCGCCCGGGGCGGTCTTGGAGACCGTCATCAGGAACTCGACATTGCTCTTGGTCTTCTTCAACCGGTCGACCATGAGGTCGATCGCCTGATGCGAGTCCAGGCCACCCAGCACGCGGCGCAGCTTGTGCACCACCGCCGCCTCGTCGGGTGACATGAGCAGATCGTCGCGACGGGTGCTGGACAGGTTCACGTCCACCGCCGGGAACACGCGGCGCTCGGCGATCTTGCGGTCCAGCTTGAGCTCGGCGTTACCCGTGCCCTTGAACTCCTCGAAGATGACCGTGTCACCGGTGGAGCCGGTCTCGACCAGCGCCGTGGCGATGATCGTGAGCGAGCCGCCGTTCTCGATGTTGCGGGCCGCGCCGAGGAACCGCTTGGGCGGGTACAGCGCGGTGGAATCCACACCACCGGAAAGGATTCGACCCGAGGCGGGCGAGGAGTTGTTGTACGCACGGCCCAATCGGGTGATCGAGTCGAGCAGCACCACGACGTCCTGGCCCATCTCCACCAGACGCTTCGCACGCTCGATGGCGAGCTCGGCGACCGAGGTGTGATCGCCCGGCGGGCGGTCGAACGTGGAGGCGATGACCTCGCCGCGCACGGAGCGCTGCATATCGGTCACTTCCTCGGGACGCTCGTCCACCAGCACGACCATCAGGTAGCACTCGGGGTTGTTGGTGGCGATCGCGTTGGCGATGTCCTGCATGACCGTGGTCTTACCCGCCTTGGGCGGGGACACGATCAGCGCGCGCTGACCCTTGCCGATCGGCATGATCAGATCGATGATGCGCGTGGTTAGCTTGTTCGGCTGAGTCTCCAGGCGCAGTCGCTGATTCGGGTACAGCGGGGTGAGCTTGGTGAATTCCGGTCGGCGCTTGGCGGATTCGATATCCGAACCGTTGATGGTGTCCAGGCGCACCAGCGGATCGAACTTCTGCCGCTGGTTGCTCTGATCGCCGTCCCGCGGAGCGCGCACCGCGCCGGTGATGGCGTCACCGCGGCGCAGGCCGTTCTTGCGGACCAGGTTCATCGACACGTAGACGTCGTTCGGACCGGCCAGATAGCCGGAGGTCCGCACGAACGCGTAGTTGTCGAGGACGTCGAGAATGCCGGCGACCGGCTGCAGGACGTCGTCCTCGCGGATTTCCATCTCGCGGGCCTCGCCACCACCGGTGATGGGGCCACCGTCTTCGCGGTCGCGCCCACGGCGACGCTCACGGAAACGACGTCCCCGGCGGCCGCGGCCGCCTTCCTCGTCGTCGTCGTTGCCGTTGTTGCGCGGACGGTCACGATCGGGGCCGTTGTTGCCGCCGCGCGCGGTGCCGTTCTGGTTGTTCTGCTGGCGGTTCTGACCGCCGTTCTGCTGATTGTTGTTGCGCTCGTTGTTATTGCGCTCGCGGCGGCGTTCACCGCCTTCCTGCTCGGACTTCTGCTCGGCGGGAGCCTCGGAGGAGGAAGCGTTCGACTCGGCGTTGCCGGTCGCGGCGGCGGCGCGCTGTTCGCGGCCCCGGCGCTGACGGCCGCGGCCGCGCTGGCCGCCGTCGCGATCGTCGTCGCCGCGGCCACCTTCGCCACGGCCGCCTTCGGCGTCCTCACGCTTGGATTCGCGAGCTTCGGAAGAGTTCTCGCCACGGGCGACACCCTCGCCACGGTGGGCATTGTCCCGAGCCGGCTCGGCGTTCTTGGCCGGAGCCTCCGCCTTCACCTCCGCCTTCACCTCGGCCTTGGCCGGTGCGGATTCGGTCTTCGGGGCGGACTCGACGGCGGGAGCGGATTCTCCGGCGGTCGGCGCGACCTCGGCCTTGGCCTTGGCATCGTTCCGGTTCCGCGTGGCCTTGACGGCGGGCGCGGGGGCAGCGGCGGCGGCGGCCTTGGCCCCACCGGACTGGTTCTCCTTGATGGCGGCGATGAGATCACCCTTACGCATCCCGGAGGTGCCTCGGATACCGAGTTCTCCGGCAAGCGCACGCAACTGCGGCAACAACATTCCAGTCAGCCCCGATCGTGCGACGTCAGTATGTTCGCTCATCTTCGAAATCTGTCCGGAGTCACTATCGCGATCCGAGGATTTTGAATCACTTTCCACCCCGGGTGTCGCGAGCAGGTCCGTTTCTGTCACGGAAATCCTTTCCTTCCCCCGAGTGCCGTGTGCCACTTCGGGGGTTCCTCCTGCAGCCCGGTCGTATGCCGGGCTCGGATGCCGTATCGCCTGTCTCGCTGGGCCGGTGGGGTCACCACTGCGTGGGCTTCGCCACCGATTCAAAAGGTGGGAGAGATCATTCCAGATGACTGGCTACCCCCAAATATCAAAGCCTCAAGCTTCGAGCCTGAGCAAAGGAGCCGCTGGAGCGATTTTGCCCTGATGAAGCACCGGCGTCTGACGCGCACGATGTACGGACTCGCTCAGGATAGCTCCCGACCTCGGCGTCGGCAAGGCAGGCGCGCTGTCAATCCACCGATACGCCGTCGGCGATGCCCGGTTCGAGCACGCGGAGCCCGTCCGCGACCGCGAGTTCACGCAGTTCCGCAGGGAATTCGCTGGTCCCGAGGGCCAACACGGTGGGACCCGCGCCGGAGACGGTGGCCGCGAAGCCCGCCTCCCGCAATCGTTCGATCCACTTGGTCGTCAACGGCAGCGCCGATGCCCGGTAACCCTGGTGTAGCCGGTCCGCCGTGGCCGGCATGAGCAGGTCGGGACGCTGCGTCAGCGCGACCACCGCGAGCGCGGCACGGCTGGCGTTGAAGGCCGCGTCGCCGTGCGGCACCATGTCCGGCAGCAGGCCCCGGGTGTGCGCGGTGGACGAGCGCTCCTCCGGGATCAGCACCACCGGGTGCAGCGTGGCGTGTGGTTCGAGCCGTACCGCGCGATAGACGCGCGGGTGATGGTCGGTGCCCTCGACGTCGGCCGGACGGTCGGTTTCGGTCCAGGACACCACGATTCCGCCCAGCACACTGGCCGAGGCGTTGTCGGGATGACCTTCGAACTCCGAGGCCAGCTGCACCATGACCGCGTCGTCGTAGGCCAGTTCGGCGTCGAACTTCACGGCCAGGCCGCGGCCGGCGGCGAGGCCGCCGACCACCGCCGAGGCCGAGGAACCCAGACCACGCGAATGCGGAATCACATTGCGGCACACCACATCCAGGCCGTCGGCCCAGACTCCGGCGGCCTGCAGTCCGCGTTCGATGGCTCGCACCACCAGATGCGAAGGGCCCCAGGGCACGTCGTCCGCGCCCTGGCCCTCGACCCGGATGGTGAGCCCGGAGTCCGTGGTGGACACCACGATCTCGTCATGGAGCCCCAAAGCGATTCCGAGGGAATCGAAACCCGGACCCAGATTGGCGCTCGACGCCGGGACCCGCACCGTGACGGTGAGGCCCGGCGGCAGGGTCCTGGTCATCAATTGAGCTTCGCGCGAATTCAACTCAGGCCAGCTCGAGTTCGTGCGCGATGGCGACGGGATCGACGGCGATCGGCTTCACGATGGGCATGCCCTGCAGCGCCGTGTCGGGGTCCTTGAGACCGTTGCCGGTCACCGTGCAGACCACGGTCAGGCCCGCGTCCAGCCAGCCTTCCTTGCGGGCGGCCAGCAGACCCGCGACCGAGGCCGCGGAGGCGGGCTCCACGAAAACGCCCTCGGTGTTGGCGATCAGGCGGTAGGCCTCGAGGATTTCCTCGTCGGTGGCCGCGCGGAACGTGCCGCCCGACTCCTCCTTGGCCGCCATCGCGCTGTTCCACGACGCGGGCGCGCCGATCCGGATGGCGGTGGCGATGGTCTCGGGATCCTTCACCGGAGCACCGTTGACCAGCGGTGCGGCGCCCGCGGCCTGCACGCCGAGCATGCGCGGACGCGAGGAGATGATGCCGTCGGCGTAGTACTCGCTGTAGCCCTTCCAGTACGCGGTGATATTGCCCGCGTTACCGACCGGGAGCGCGTGCACGTCGGGCGCCCGGCCCAGCGCGTCCACGATTTCGAAGGCCGCGGTCTTCTGGCCCTCGATACGGGCCGGATTGACCGAGTTCACCAGACCGACCTCGGGGAAGTCCGAGGTCACCTTGCGCGCGAGTTCCAGGCAGTCGTCGAAGTTGCCCTCGACCTGAATGATCTTCGCGCCCAGCATGACCGCCTGGGCCAGCTTGCCCATCGCGATCTTGCCCTGCGGAATCAGCACCGCGCAGCTCATGCCGCCGCGGGTCGCGTAGGCCGCGGCCGACGCGGAGGTGTTGCCGGTGGACGCGCACAGCACGGCCTTCTGACCGCGCGCTTTGGCGTCGGTCATGGCCATGGTCATGCCGCGGTCCTTGAAGGAACCGGTCGGATTCAGGCCCTCGACCTTGAGGTACACCTCACAACCGGTGAGCTGCGACAGATGATGCGCCGGCACCAGCGGGGTGCCGCCCTCGAAAAGGGTGACGATCTCCCAGTCGGCGGGGACGGGCAGCCGATCGCGGTACGCCGCGATCAACCCCGGCCATGGGACGTGCACGGCAGAGCCCGCAGTCGTACTCATTCCTCGGTGCCTTCCAATCTCAGAACGCTGGTCACGGACGTGACGGAGTCCAGTTCGGCCAATGCGGAAACCGTATCGGCCAGAGCCGATTCCTTCGCGTGGTGGGTCACCACGACCAAGCGAGCGCCCGAATCGTGGCCTTCCTGGCGGACCGTCGAAATGCTCACCCCATGCTTGGCGAATTCGCCTGCCACCGTTTGCAGAACACCGGCGCGGTCCGCGACCTGCATGTTCACGTGATAGCGAGTGGGGGTGTCACCGATCGGAGCGATCGGCAGTTCAGCATAAACCGATTCACCCGGGGCACGGCCACCGAAGAACTTGTTGCGCGCCGCCATCACCAGGTCGCCCATGACGGCCGACGCGGTGGGAGCGCCGCCCGCGCCCTGCCCGTAGAACATCAGGCGGCCGGCGTTCTCGGCCTCCACCACCACGGCGTTGAACGCGCCGCTGACCGCCGCGAGCGGGTGCTTGCGCGGAATGAGGGCCGGGTACACGCGCACCGAGATGTGGTCCTTGCCACCTTCTTCGGTGACGCGCTCGCAGATGGCGAGCAGCTTCACCGTGCAGCCGACGGCGGCGGCGGTCTCGAGATCCTCGGCGGTGATCTTGGAGATGCCCTCGCGGTAGACGTCGGCGGAGGTCACGCGGGTGTGGAAGGCGACCGAGGCGAGAATCGCGGCCTTGGCGGCGGCGTCGTAACCCTCCACGTCGGCGGTCGGATCGGCCTCGGCATATCCCAGGCGGGTGGCCTCGGCGAGTACGTCGTCGTAGTCCGCGCCGGTCTCGGACATGGCCGAGAGGATGAAGTTGGTGGTGCCGTTCACGATGCCGACCACGCGGTTCACCCGATCGCCGGACAGCGACTGGATGAGCGGGCGGACCACCGGGATGGCGCCGGCGACGGCCGCCTCGAAGTACAGGTCGGCGCGGTTGTTCTCGGCCGCACCGGCCAGCTCGCCGGTGTAATCGGCCAGCAGCGCCTTGTTGGCGGTGACGACGGACTTGCCGCCGGTGAGCGCGGTCTTGATCAGCGCGCGCGCGGGATCGATGCCGCCCATGACCTCCACGACGATGTCGACATCGTCGCGGGTGACCAGAGCCTCGGCATCGGTGGTCAGCAGTTCGGGGGAGATTCCGCGATCCTTGGTGGCATCGCGCACCGCGACGCCGCGCAGCACCAGCGGTGCGCCGACACGATTGCACAGGTCCTCGGCGTGGTCGCGGATCACGCGCACCACCTCCGTGCCGACCGTGCCCATGCCCAGGACGGCGATCCCGATCGGATGATCCGATCCCCACACGCCGTGCTTCGCGGCGTTGTTCGCCGCGTCCTTTTCACGGCTCTCCGTGCTGGTCATGCATTCACCTCCAAGCTGAGTAGGTCCTCCACCGTTTCACGGCGAAGAATCAAGCGCGCCTTGCCGTCTCGCACAGCGACCACCGCGGGCCGGGTGAGCAGGTTGTAACGGCTGGACATCGAGTAGCAGTACGCGCCCGTGGCGGCCACCGCCACCAGGTCCCCCGGGCCGACATCGGCCGGAAGCCAGGTGTCACGAATGACGATATCGCCACTCTCGCAATGCTTCCCGACCACCCGGGCCACCACGGCCTCGGCCTCGCTCGACCGCGACACCAGACGGCAGTCGTACTCGGCCTGGTACAGGGCGGGACGGATGTTGTCGCTCATGCCGCCGTCGACGCTGACGTAGCGCCGGCGCAGGCCCGCGTCGAGCACGACGTCCTTGGTGGTGCCGACCTCGTACAGGGTCACCGTGCCCGGACCGGCGATGGCGCGACCCGGCTCGACCGCGATGGTCGGCATCGGCAGACCCGCGCGCTCGGCCTCTTCCGCGACGATGCGGCGCAGCTGCGCGGCGAAGCCGTCCAGAGCCGGCGGATTGTCGCTCGGCAGATACGAGATGCCCAGGCCGCCGCCGAGATCGAGCGTGTTGACCTGCGCGACGCGCTCCACGCCGAACTTGTCCACGGCCTCGCGCAGCAGGCCGAGCATGCGGCGGGCGGCGATCTCGAAACCGTCGATCTCGAAGATCTGCGAGCCGATGTGCGAGTGCAGCCCGACCAGGCGCAGATTGTCGGACTCGAACACCCGGGCCAGCGCCTGCATGGCGTCGCCGCTGGCGATCGAGAAGCCGAACTTCTGATCCTCGTGCGCTGTCGAAATGTATTCGTGGGTATGGGCTTCCACGCCGACGGTGACGCGGACCAGGACCTCCTGGACCGCGCCTGCGGTGCGGGCCACGGCCTCGAGGCGATCGATCTCGATCAGCGAGTCGACCACGATGTGGCCGACTCCGGCGCGCACCGCCATCTCCAGTTCGGTGACCGATTTGTTGTTGCCGTGCAGCGCGATTCGCTCGGCCGGGAAGTCCGCGTTCAGCGCCACCGCCAGCTCACCGCCGGAGCAGACGTCCAGGTGCAGGCCCTCGTCGCGAATCCAGCGGGCGATCTCGCCGCACAGGAAAGCCTTGGAGGCGTAGTGCACTCGTGAACCCGGGCCGAAGGCGCGGATCATGTCGCGGCAGCGCGAGCGGAAGTCGTCCTCGTCGATGACGAACAGCGGCGTGCCGAATTCGGCGGCCAGCTCGTGCACCGGCACACCGGCGAGCCGGACGACGCCGTCGTCATCGCGAGAGGCGTTGCGCGGGTAGACATTCGCGGGAAGCTCGATCATCTGCCGCGGATCCCTCGGGCGCTCGGCCAGGGTCGGGGCGTGCGGGATGTCGGCGTAGCGGGAACCGGCGGGATGGACACTCATTTACATACGCTCCGGGGCAGAGACGCCTAGCAGGCCGAGGCCGTTGGCGAGAACCTGACGGGTGGCTTTGACCAGCTCGAGACGCGCGGCGTGCAGCGGGGTGAGGGGATCGTCCCCCTTGGGCAGCACGCGCATGTCGTCATCGGACTGGAACGGGTGGTACGCGCCGGCCAGCTCTTCGAGATAGCGGACGACACGGTGCGGCTCGCGCATCTCGGCGGCGGACGCGACGACGCGCGGGTATTCGCCGAGGGTGCGGATGAGCTCGCCCTCACGGTCGGAGGTCATCAGGCCGACATCGGGGGTGAGCGAGGCGAAATCGAACGCCGCCGCGTTGGCGAGAATCGAATTGGTGCGCGCATGCGCGTATTGCACGTAGTAGACCGGGTTTTCGTTGTTCTGCTTGGTCCACAGATCCAGATCGATATCGATGCTGGAGTTCACCGACGAACGCACCAGCGAATAGCGCGACGCGTCGATGCCGATCTCGGCGACCAGATCGTCCAGGGTCACCACGGTTCCGGCGCGCTTGCTCATCTTGACCGCGGCGCCGTCCTTGACCAGGTTCACCATCTGGCCGATGAGCACCTCGACGGTGTCCGGGTTGTCGCCGAACGCGGCCGCGGCGGCCTTGAGCCGGCCGATGTAGCCGTGGTGATCCGCACCAAGCATGTAGATGCACAGGTCGAAGCCGCGTCCACGCTTGTTCTGGAAGTACGCGATATCACCGGCGATGTAGGCGGCGTTGCCGTCGCTCTTGATGACGACGCGATCCTTCTCGTCCCCGTACTCGGTGCTGGCGATCCACCAGGCGCCGTCCTTCTCGTACAGGTTGCCCGAGGCCTTGAGATCCGCCAGCGCCTGCTCGACCGCACCGGAGGCGAACAGCGCGCTCTCGTTGAAGTACACGTCGAAGTCGACGCCGAACTCGTGCAGGTTCTGCCTGATCTGCGCGAACATGAGCTCGACGCCCTCGTGGCGGAACAGTTCGAGGCGTTCGGACTCCGGCAGCGCGACGGCCTCGGGATGCGCGGCGACGACAGTGCCCGCGATCTCGCCGATGTAGGCGCCCGCGTAACCGTCCTCGGGCGTCTCCTGACCGGTCGCGGACGCGACCAGGGACCGTGCGAAGCGGTCGATCTGCGCGCCGTGGTCGTTGAAGTAGTACTCACGGGTGACCTGCGCGCCCTGGGCGGTGAGGATGCGGCCCAGCGCGTCACCGACCGCGGCCCAGCGGGTGCCGCCCAGGTGGATGGGTCCAGTGGGGTTGGCGGATACGAACTCCAGGTTGATCTTCGTGCTCGCCAGCGATTCGCCGGTGCCGTAGCTCGCGCCCGCCTCGAGGATCTTCGCGATCAGCGCGCCCTGCGCGGCCTTGGCGAGGCGGATGTTCAGGAAGCCCGGACCCGCGACCTCGGCGACGTCGATTCCCTCGGCCTGCGAGAGCGCCTCCGCCAGCAGGTTCGCGAACTCGCGCGGATTGATTCCGGCTTTCTTGCCTACCTGCATGGCCACATTCGTGGCATAGTCACCGTGCTCGGGGTTACGGGGACGCTCTACCTTGACCTCGTCGGGCAGGACCGCAGGGTCGGATCCACGTTCGACAAGTACCTTCGCAGCGGTTGCGCGAAGGAGATCTGCAAGGTCAGCTGGAGTCACGAGTCACTATCCTATGGTCTGAGCAGGTAACCGCCGCGAGCGGGCACCTCCGGGCAGGCGCCCAGCAAACGATGGGGCCGCATCGCTTGATTGTCCGACACGTCGAAGAGAGCGCAACTAGATATGCCGAGCAGTACCAGTGCCAAGTCGGCCAAGGCCATCAAGGCTGCGGGTAAGTCCGCCACCGCGACCCGCAAGGGCGGCAAGGGCGGAAAACTCCCCAATCAGCGTCAGATCCCCTGGATGACCATCGGCGCGATCGCCGTCGTGGTCGCCTTGATCGGCGGTATCGCCTGGGTGCTGGTGCCGAAGATTCAGGACAAACGCGAGCTGGACAAGTTCACGCCGAGCGCGCAGCAGAAGGATCCTTCGGACAAGATTTCCGGAGTGGTCAAGAAGGAATACCCGGCCGGTCTGCACGTGGCCTCGACGCAGCGGGTGGCCTATGACCAGGCCCCGCCGTTCGGTGGACCGCACGACGGCTCCTGGGCGGCGTGCACCGGCGTCGTCTACAGCAAGGCGATCCGCACCGAGAATGCCGTGCATTCGCTGGAGCACGGCGCGATCTGGATCGCCTACAACCCGGACAAGGTGGACCAGAGCGGGATCGATCTGCTCAAGTCCAAGGTCGAGGGCAAGCCGTACAGCCTGATGTCGCCGTACCCGGGCCTGGATTCGCCGATCGCCCTGCAGTCCTGGGGCCACCAGCTGAAGCTGGACAAGGCCGATGACAAGCGTGTGACGGAATTCATCACCGCGCTGCGCCTGAACCAGTACGCCTACCCCGAGGTCGGCGCCGACTGCGCCAACCCGACCTTCAGCTCCGACAACCCGCCGCCGTTCGACGCCAGCGCGCCGGGACCGGACGCGGTGCCGATGGACGGTAAGGGCCTGACCCAGGATCCGTCCGAGCTGGGCGGCGGCGGTGCGCCGAGCATGCCCGGTGGCATTTCCGGTCTGCCGGGCGGCATTTCGGGTCTCCCCGGCGGTCTGAGCGGCCTGCCGGACGGCACGTCCGGTCTGCCCGGCGGTATTCCGGCCATTCCGCCGGCGACCGAGGGTCCCGCGGCGGAACAGCCCGAGCAGCCGGCGCCGACGCAGTAATGCCGCCTTTCGTGTCCGATGTGCCCGACCGCAGCGATCCGGAGGATTCGATGGCAGAGCCCGAGCAGCAGCAGGATCGGCGCAGTCAGAAGCCCGCACTGCTGGTGCTCGGCGCGATCGCGGTGGTGCTGCTCGGGTTCGCGGCCGGAATCCTGGTGGGCAATCCGCTGGGTCAATCCCGGACCGAGCCCGGTGCGGTGGATGTGGGCTTCTCCCAGGACATGTCGGTGCATCACGCCCAGGCGGTGCAGATGTCGGGTGTCGCGCTCGCCGGCACCACCGATCCGGATGTGAAGCGCCTGTCCTACGACATCCTCACCACCCAGGCCAATCAGGCGGGCCGGATGCAGGGCTGGCTGCAGCTCTGGGACAAGCCGCTGATCGCGCCCGACGGCTACATGGGCTGGATGACGGACATGTCCTCGCACCATCAGAGCGGCACGGCCGCGCATTCGGGTGCGGTGCAGACCATGCCCGGAATGGCCACCGAACAGGAGCTCACCGCCCTGCGCGGGGCCAGCGGTCCGGCCCTGGACACCCTGTTCCTGCAGCTCATGCTGCGCCACCACCAGGGTGGTCTGCCGATGATCGAGTACGCCGCCCAGCGCGCGGACACCGACGCGGTCCGCTCCCTGGCGGACTCCATGGTCAAGACCCAGACCAGCGAGGCCGACCTGATGACCAAGATGCTCGCCGCCCGCGGCGCATCCCCCCTCCCGCTCTGACCACCTCGGCGCACCGGGCCGAAAACGCCCGGTCCGCCGAGGTTTTTGGCGCACCGCACCCAATGCGATACGCTTTCCCCGCCCGACCGGGAGACCGGACGGGACCATCCCCGCCCTCGTAGCTCAGGGGATAGAGCGTCTGCCTCCGGAGCAGAAGGCCGCAGGTTCGATTCCTGCCGAGGGCACGCGAAACAGCAAGGCCCCGACCGGGTTCCGGTCGGGGCCTTGTTCGTTGCCGGGGTCGCTCCCCCGCTGGGACGCCTCGCGCGGAGGCCGCCGGATCGGGCTTGGTATGAATGCCGGATGGCCCGACACCTCTATCTGTGCCCGCTGCGCTGGTCCGACATGGACGCGGACGGGCATGTGCACAATGCGGCTCATCTGCGGTATCTGGAGGAGTCGCGGATCGATCTGTTCTGGTCGCGGGATTTCGGTGGGTCGAGCGTGGTGGCCCAGATGGACATCGATTACCGGGTGCCGCTGCGGTATCGCACCCATCCGGTGCGGGTGGAGACATGGGTGATCAAGGTGGGCGGGTCGTCGTTCGCGCTGCAGCAGGAGATCCGGGACGAGGACGTGCTGTATTCGACGGCCACCTGCACCATGGTCGCGTTCGACACCGAGACCCAGCGCTCGCGGACGCTGAGCCGGAGCGATCGCACCCTGCTGGAAGGGCTGAGCCTGTGACGCACTCCTACGACATCCAATTGCGGCGCACCGATATGGACGCGCTGGGTCACCTCAACAATGTGGTGTTCGCCCAGTATCTGGACGAAGCCCGCGCGGACCTGCTCACCCGGCACGAATCCGCTTCCACCCCATGGCGAGTCGTGGTGGCGAATCAGCGGCTCAGCTATCGCATGCCGCTGGTCTTCCGGCTCGCGCCGGTCACCGTGACCACCACCGTCGCCCGGCTGGGCACCAGCTCGTTCACTCTGGCCCACGAGGTGCGCGACGACGAGCATCTGTATCTGTCGGCCACCTCCACACTGGTGGCGACGCAGGACAGCGCACCCCGCCCATTGACCACCGCCGAACGCGACTACCTCTCCGGCCTGGTGGCAGAGGGAGCCTGACACCGGCAGCGCGCCGCACGGAATACGCGCTCCCGCCCGCCCCGTGGACGGACCGATTATTTCCCGGCGACGTGCTGCTCACGGGCAGGTCTCGGTATGGTCCGCATCGGCCTCGCCTTGCCGCTCAAAATTCGGACAGACCGGTATGTTCTTGGCATGTCGGGCATCGAGAACGCGCGTAGAACGCTGTCCACTCGCAGACGGCTACCCGGACGCATCGCCACTGTTGTCGCGGCGACCGTCACCGGTGTCACCGTCGGTGCCTCGACCGCGTCGAGCGCCACCGCCACGCCCGTCATGCCGATCTCGGGGGTCATCGACGAGGCCCCGGAACAATCGTTCTATCTGCCCGACGACGACCGGGTTCCGGGCCGGACCGGTTCGGTGATCCAGTTGCGCTCGATCACCGGCGATCCCGGCGTGGCCGGGGCGCGGAACTATCTGGTGCTGTATCGCTCGGTCGATCCGCGCGGCGCGACCGTCGCGGTATCGGGCACCGTGGCCATCCCGGAGGGAACGCCGCCGCCCGGCGGCTGGCCGCTGATCTCCTGGGCGCACGGCACCACGGGCGTCTCGGATATCTGCGCGCCGTCGATGGACACCTCCGAGGAGTATCCGGCGCACGACTACACCTCGCTGGTGCGGCGGGTGCAGGCCAAGTGGGTGGCGGCCGGATACGCGGTCGCGCAGACCGACTATCAGGGGCTGGGCACCCAGGGCTCGCACGGCTATCTGATCGGCAATGCGGAGCAGCGCGCCGTGACGGATATGGCAAGGGCCGCAAGGGAAATCGATAACAGGATCGGCACCCGCTGGGTGGCGATGGGGCATTCACAGGGCGGCCAGGCCGCCATCTTCGCCGACGCGCAGGCACAGCAGTGGGCGCCGGAACTGGAGCTACTGGGCGCGGTGGCCCTGGCCCCGGCCTCCCACCAGGGCCTCGGGCTGCAGGCGGCGCAGGCGGCGACCTCGGCCGGCTCGGCGAACAGCGCGTCCTCGTTCACCGGTGGCGCGACCTCGTTCCTGCCCTTGATCATTCGCGGCGCGCAAACGGTGCACGCCGTGGATCCGGCCCGATTCCTCACTCCCCGAGCCGATTCCATGGTGGCGCTCGCCGATACCGGCTGCATCGGTCAGTTGCGCCGGCCCGATCAGTGGGGTGGGCTGGAGGCCGGAGAGGTCTTCTCCCCCAACGGCGACCTCACCGCGTTGACCCGCGTCCTGAACGAGAACGACCCCAGCACACTGGCTTTCACACAACCACTGCTGGTGCTGCAGGGACGGGCCGACACCACGGTGCCCGCCCTCGCCACCGATGCCATGGTCGCCCAGCAGCGCATGGGCGGACGCCCGGTGCAGTACCGCGGCTATCCGGAGGCCGATCACCGCGGCGTGCTGGACGCCTCGTTCGAGGATGCCCTGGACTGGGTGAACACCCGATTCGGCCGGTAGGTCAGGCCTTCCAGCCCGGATCGCGCCCGAACCAGGCGGCGAGCCGGTCGTAGACCGGGGCGTCCGCGGAGATGGGCACCTCGAGTCCGAAAGTCTTTCCCTCGCCGCGATATTCGGGGCGCAGCATGGAGCGGGACCAGTCGAGCGCGTGTTCGGCCAGCTCCGGATCGAGATCGAGCGTCTGGCCGGTCGCGCGGCCGAGATCCCAGGAATGCATGGCGAATTCGGCGATCTGCTGCGACGCGCGTCCGCGCAGCGGAGCCTCGCCACCGGGCCCCGGCACCAGCCGATCCAGCTCCGCGCTGCGCCAGGCCGCGAGCAGCGGCGCGGACCTGACCCGGAATTCCTCGGCCCAGTCCGTGCCGATGTCCTCGGGTTCGGCCGCCCAGTCCGGTGTCTCTCCGCGCGCGGAGTCGGCGAAGCTGCCGAGAATCTGCCCGGCGATATGGCCGATCAGCTGGTCCACGTCCCAGTCCTGGCACGGGGTGGGCGAGTGCGCCTGATCGGGGCTGATCGCGGCGATGACCTCGCCCATCTGGGCCACCGCCCGCTCCACGAGGTCAACGGTCGGGTCCACGGTCGACTTGTCCGCCATCGGCTCAGACTAGCCCTGCGGCACAGGTCTCCGAGCGATTTCCAGGGGTGCGGAGGTGCTGTGCTCGGGCCGCAGCCGGTACAGCAGATAAATCCCGAACCCGCAGCCCGCGGTGACCGCCAGCGCCGTCCAGCCCGGCACCGCCGAGGCCGTCTGATCCACCGCCCGGTACCAGCGGGGCGAGTACGCGATGCGGCCGAAGCCGCTGCCGCGCACCGCGACGACGAGACAGGGAACCAGCAGCACCGCGATCGCCGCCATCACGCTGGGCGCGGCACGCGGGGTCACCACACCGAAGCTGTAGCCGATCAGCAGTCCGACCGCCGTGATTCCGATGATCGGGACGAGCTGGTTCTGCCGCCCGATGCCGGCCGTGAGCGCCGCGAACACCGACAGCGCCGCGATGCCCAGGATGGCCAGACGGGGCGTCGGCCAGCGGCGACCCGCGTACAGGCCCGCGATGATCAGCACGAGCGGCAGCGGTTCGGTCCAGTCCGGGCGTGGCACCGCGACGATCGCGCTGCCCGCGTTCGCCACGGCCACGGCCAGCAGGACCAGGGTTCCGTCGCGGCCCGGCAGGAACAGCGCCGCGAGACCCGCGGCCAGGAGTATCACGACGGTCGCCGCGGCCAGTTGCAGCGATGTCCCCGCGTGCCTGACGAACCACTCGGTGACCACAGCGGTCGATGTGACCAGCAGCAATGCCGCGAAGATCGGGCCTATCGGCAGGTCGGCGTTCTCGTCGTCGAGCGTCGACTCGTTCCGTTGCACGGCAACGCCCACCGCCAATGCCACCACCGCGCCGAACAGCAGCCACAGCGACGGTGAACCGCTCGACGCTCGTTCGATGGCCGAGGGGGCCGCGCCGCCGGGCGCGGGCAGCGAGGTGAGATCGGCGATCACGATGCTCGACAGCGCGCCGATGAGAAACGCGGTATTCGCTCTGCGCTTGCCGAATACCGCGACGGCGAGTGCGCCCAGGAGTATTCCGCTGAAGATCGAATCGATGTAATTGACCGTGGTCATCGATCCCGTTTCGACGGCATCGCGATTCCAGGTCTGATCGACCAGCAGCACCGCGGCGCTGCACAGCGCGACGACCCAGGCGGTGCGCTTACCGAGAGCGATGACCAGGGCCGCGGTGACGACGGCGAACACCGCACCGGCGGCGGCCGCGCGCGGCATGTTCAGCACCATGAGATCGAGCTGCAGCACCGACCCCTCCGCGGTCCTGCCCAGATCGAGCGGAGCCATCAGCAGGAAACCGGCGACCATGGCGCCCAGAAACGCCGCGGCCACCTCGATGATGCCTGCGTGGCGGCGAATATTCGATATCGATATTTGGCCGTGAGGATGTGCAAACGCGAACCTCGCGCCCATATCGTCACCTTCCCTCGGTGATCGACGCCCTTCGCGCTAACGCACTACGAATCAGCTTTTCCCCTATCGAGGCTAACAGCGACGTTTCGGGCAGGCTCTCGAAAGTGAGCTCTTGCACACCCACTGCAAATACATACGGATGGGCTCGTGTACCCGACCGGCCGTCGTGCGGGTACCAGGCACTTCTCGTTATCGCATCGGCATCCGCGGAGCGGTTCCCGGGGCAGGCACCGGAGTTCGCTGCCTGCGCGAACCCTGCCGGAGAACGTTCCGCTACGCGCAGCGGAAGCGGAAGCTCGCGATCGGGGTGATGCCCGCGATCGCGGTGACCTGCTGGGTGGCGTCGCCGTCGAGGGTGCAGCCGGACGGGGTCGCGACCTGCACGCGGTAGCAGCCCGCGGCGACCGGTGCGGTCGCCGAGCCGTCCTTGCCGGTGGTCACCGGCACCGCGGCGCCGCCCGCGCACGGCGTGACATCGGCCGAGACGCCTGCGATCGGGAACTGTTCCGGACCGAACCCGGCCCGCACCGTTACCGCGCTGTCGGCCGGCGGCTGCGCGGCGGCCAGCGGGGCCGAGGCGAGCGAGGCGACGAGAACGGACATGAGGAACAGCGTGCGGCGCACCGGATCTCCTTCGATCGAACGAGGCGAGGACATCGCCTTCGCGCCAATATAGGTGCTCACCCGGGGGTACAGCCAGATTCGGGGTGCGGGCGTGGTGCGCACCGGATGCTAGACGCTCGTCATGGCCGAGCGCTCGCCGTCGGCCGCGACCGCGCACTGCTCGGAACTGAATGCCACTGCGGCGCCGAGCACTTCGAGATCGACGCGATCGCCCACGACGGGCGCGGCGATGCTGACGCGGCGGACCTGGATGGGCTCGGCCCGACCGTCCAGATCGAGGGTGAGCATGACGTCCGCGCCGCGAAATTCCAAGGCGCGCACGGTGGCACAGCCGGAGTCGCCATTGGTGACCACCTGGGCCAGCAGCTGTTCCGGGCGCATCATCACCGCGCCCGCGCCGAGCGGCGCGCCCGGCTGCACCGGGATCCGGCCGAGCACGGTCTCGGCGGTCCCGGATCCGACTGTCGCGTCGAGAAGCACTGTGTCGCCGAGGAATCCGGCGGTGAACAGATCCGCGGGGGTGGCGTAGACCTGTTCCGGACTGCCGACCTGGGTGAATCGGCCGGTGCACATGACAGCGACCTGGTCGGCGAAGGACAGCGCCTCCTCCTGATCGTGGGTGACCAGGATGCTCGTCATTCCCGCCGCCCGGAGGGTGTCGGCGACGGCCTGGCGGGTGGCGGCACGCAGACCGGTGTCGAGGGCGCTGAAGGGTTCGTCCAGCAGCATGAGTTCGGGCTTGCGGGCCAGCGCGCGGGCGAGCGCCACCCGCTGCTGCTGGCCGCCCGAGAGCTGGTGGGGGCGGCGATCGGCGTAGGACGCGTCCAGCGACACCATGTCCAGCAGTTCGCTCACCCGGGCACGATGGCGGCGGCTCGCACCGAGGCCGCCGTTCAAGCCGTAGGAGATGTTCTGACCGACGGTCAGGTGCGGGAACAGCGCGCCGTCCTGTGCCACGTATCCGATATTGCGGCGGTGTGCCGCGAGCGTGAAGCCCTCGCGGGTAACGCTTTTCGTCCCGACCGTCACCGATCCGGAATCGGGGTGCTCGAAGCCCGCGATGACCCGCAGCAGCGTCGTCTTCCCGCAGCCCGACGAACCGACCACGGCCGTGGCGCTGCCGTGCGGCACCTCGAGGTCGATGCCGTCGAGCACCCGCGCTCCCCCGAACGACTTCGACACGTTCTCTACGACAAGACGACTCATACTCCCGCCGCCTTCCTGGATTGAGTGAAGAGCAGATAGGTGACCGGCACCGCCGTGACGATCATGATCAGCGCGTACGGCGCCGCGGCCGCGTAGTCCAGTTCGCTGGACAGCGACCAGAACCGCATGGCGAGGGTGCGAGTGCCGTTGGGCGCCAGCAGGAGTGTGGCCGTGAGTTCGGTGGCGACCGCCACGAACACCATGGCCGCCGCCGCGGCGGCAGCGGGCGCGGTCAGGCGCAGCGTGACCCGGAAGAACGTCACGAACCCGGATTTCCCCAGCGCCTGCGACATCTCCTCCAGCCCGACCGGCACCTGCGCGAGCCCGGAACGCACGCTCACCAGCGCGCGCGGCAGGAACATGAGCGTGTACGCGGCCAGCACCGTCGCGGCCGTCTGATAGACGGCGGGCAGCCAGCGAATGGTCACGGTCACCAGGGCCAGCGCGATCACGATGCCCGGCAGCGAACTGGTGATGTAGTTGCAGCCCTCGATGATTCGCGCGAATCGTGAGGTGGAGCGCACCGCGATCCAGGCCACCGGGAAGGCGCACAGGGTGGTGATGACCGCCGCGGTGGCCGCCAATCCGACCGTCTGGCCGAGCGCTTCGCCGATATCGGCCATCTGCCAGACCGCGCTCCCGCCCTTGCGCAGCCAGCGCACGATGGTCCAGAGCGGGACGCCGAGCGCGGCCACCAGGGCGGCGCACAGCAGCAGGAAGACCGGAATCTTCGCCGGGCCCAGTCGAACCCGGGTCGCCGCGCGCGGTGCGCCCGCGCCGATCCGCGCGTAGCGGGCGGTGCCGCGCAGGCCCGCCTCACCGGCCAGCAGCACCAGGCACAGCACCACCAGCACGCCGGCCAGGGTGCTGCCCGCCGGTCCGGCGAAACTCGACTGGTACTGCTCGAAGATCGCGGTGGTGAAGGTGGAGAACCTGATCATGGCGAAGGCGCCGTATTCGGCGAGCAGGTGCAGCGAGATGAGCAGACCGCCGCCGAGGATGGCCAATCGCAACTGCGGCAGCGTGATTCGCAGGAATACCCGCACCGGGCCGGAGCCAAGGGCCCGCGCGGACTCCTCCACCGCCGGGTCCAGCCGGCGCAAGGTGGCGGCGGCCGGCAGGTACACCAGCGGGAAGTAGGACATGGTGGCGATGAGCACGCCCGCCCACAGTCCGTGCAGTGACGGAATCGCGCTGACCCAGCCGTAGGAGTTGACGAACGCCGGAACCGCCAGCGGCGCAGCGAAGATCGGGCCCCACCACGTGGCTCCGGGAACGTCGGTGCGTTCCACGATCCAGGCCAGTCCGATTCCGGCGACCAGACAGACCGGAACGGTGATGACCACCAGAGCGACCGTATTGCGCAGCAATTCGCCGACGCGGGGCCGGAAGACCAGTTCCGCGGTCTCGTGGAAGCCGGTCGAGAACAGCGTGGTCACGATGTAGCCCAGCGGCACGAAGGTGGCCGCCACCAGAATCAGGGCGGCGATCGTGACGAGAAATCCGGGCCTGCGTACCCCGGAGAGACCGGCCCGGTTCGCCGCAGCCGTGCGCACAGCCATGGCTAGAGCAGACCGGCCTCGGTCATCAGCTGGGTGACCTTCTTCGCATCCAGCTTGCTCGGGTCGATCTTAGGCGCGTCCAGCGAATCCAACGGCGGCAGTGCCGGATTGGCCGCGACGTTCGCCGAGACCGGGGTATTCCATCGAGGTGCCGTCGCGCAGCACCTCCTGCCCCTTGCGAGAGGCGATGAAGCTCAGGAACTTCTGGGCGTTCTCCGACTTCTTGCTCGACTTCAGCACGCCGCCACCGGAAATCGAGACGAAAGCGCCCGGATCCTGGTTCTTGAAGTAGTACAGCGCGGTATTGCCGCTGCTCTCCTTGGTCGCGGCCTGATCGCGGTACCAGTAGTAGTGGTAGATCACGCCGCCCTCGAACTGGCCGGAGTTCACGCCCTTCATGGTGGTGACATTGTTCTGCGAGGCGATCGCGTTGTCCTTCATGCCTTTGAGCCAGGCCTTGGTGACGTCCTCACCCTTCAGCGCCAGCAGGGCGGCCACGATGGCCTGGAAGTCCGCGCCGGACACGCCCGCGCTCCAGCGGCCCTTCCACTGCGGCTGCTGCAGATCCAGCAGCGACTTGGGCAGCTGGTCGGCGGGCAGCTTGCCGGTGTTGTAGACGAAAACCGTGGAGCGCGCGGCGATTCCGGTCCACTTGCCGGTGGAGGGGCGGTACTGCTCGGGCACATCGGCCAGGGTGGCCGGGTCGACGTCGGCGAACAGGCCGGCGTTCTCGACCAGCGCCATCGCCGGGGAGTTCTCGGTGAGGAAGACGTCGGCGGGCGAGTTCTTGCCCTCGGCGACGATCTGGTTACCGAGGTCGGTGTCACCGCCCTGGCGCAGGGTCACCTTGATGCCGGTGTCCTTGGTGAAGGCGTCGGCCCATTCCTTGGTGAGGGATTCGTGCTGGGCGTTGTAGACCAGGATCTCGTTCTCGTCCTTGGACGCGTTCGAGCAGGCCGTCACCCCCAACAGCGTGATGGCCGCGATCGCACCGGACAGAAATTTCCATGGGGCCGCCGTCATGACCGTCCTTTCGACACGCCTACCCTCACCGCTGAGGATTGGCTAACCAACCTACCGCCAACGGGAAGTCGCAGGTCGGCCACCCCACCGAATCGCAATGGATTTGCCGTAATCTGCGGACATTCAGTGGTGGCTCGACTCGACAGGAATTCGATGACCTTCCCGACCGACGGACAACGGCACAGCGCATCCGACTCGGAACAGCAAGCCTCCAGCGAACATCGGGGATCCCGCCGCACCGGATTGCTCGTCGGCCTGAGCGTGCTGGCCGTAGCCGTCATCGGCGGCGGTACCGCCTTGGCCGTCACCATGACCGGCAAGGACACCCCGACCGACACCCAGCGCATCGAGTCCTCGATCCGCGACTTCTACTCCACCCTCGCCGCCCAGGGCCCGTCGATCGCGTTCACCCAGGCCTGCGCCGCCGACCGGGCCCAGTTCGACGCCCTCCCCGCCGCCCAGCGCACCGCATCCGACCAGGGCAAGGTCACCATGGACGTCGCCTCCATCGACCAGATCATCGTCACCGGTGACCGCGCCACCGCCACCACGATCGGCACCCTGAAACTCCCAGGCGCGCAAGACAAGCCCACCACCACCGCCGAACACCTCCGCGACGAGGACGGCACCTGGAAAGTCTGCTCCTCCGACGCCCGCTAGGCCGCCGAGTCCGCACACGACCGTGCCCCCTGTGAATTCACAGGGGGCACAGTCTTTCTCGAGAGCGAGCGGCGGGATTCGAACCCGCGTGACAGGCTTTGCAGGCCTGCTCCTAAACCCCTCGGACACACCCGCATTGCTGTACATAGTGCCGGGGCCCGACACCTCGGGACAGGGTTGGAATCACCGTGATTTCTTTCGGGCGGCCGGGGCGGGGCGGGGGCGTGCGATGATCGGGGGCATGTCTCGGCCACGTCCCCTGCCGCTCGATCCGATCGAGGAGGCGCATCGTCAGTGGACGGAGCACGGGTGGGGGGAGGTCGCCGACGGGATGGCGGCGGTCACCTCGCTGGTGCGGGCGCAGCAGATCGTGATGGCCCGGGTGGACGAGGCGTTGAAGCCGTCGGGGCTGACGTTCTCGCGGTACGAGCTACTGATGCTGCTGGGGTTCAGCAAAACGGGCGCGCTGCCGATGGCGGTCGCCAGTGCCCGGCTCCAGGTGCATCCGACGAGCGTGACCAATACGGTGGACCGGCTCGAGGCGGCGAAGCTGGTGAAGCGGGTGCCGCATCCGAGTGACCGGCGCGCGACGCTGATCGAAATAACGGATGCCGGAAGAGAATTGGTGGCCAAGGCCACCATTCAGTTGAACCGGCAGGTCTTCGCCGAGACGAGCCTGCCGCCGGAACGTTTGCAATTGTTGCTGGAATTGCTGGCGGAGTTCCGGCAATCGGCAGGCGATTTCGATACAGGTGGCTCCCCCACCCGATGGGCCGGGCAGTAACCGTCCAGCATCCGGTCAGCCAATTTCCTGCGTCATTCCCTTGGATTCGGGACGCAAAGGGTTCACCATTGAGGCCATGGTGCTGGTCCTCGGGGTCTCGGCGGGCGCAGGGGGTGCACGTGCCATGCTCACCCACTCCGACCAGCCGCATCTCCCCCCGATCGATCGATGCCGGGTGGGACGTCGCGAGAACGGTGTGGAGGACACGGTTTTCGAGGCCATCCGGTTGATGCGGAAGTCCGCGGCCAAGCGCGACGAATTCATTACCGGTATCGCCGTGACCTGCCGCTGTTCCTCCCAGGCCGAGGCCATTCGCACCACCGCGGGACGCAATCGCCTCACGGTCATCGACGAACCGGTGGCGCAGCTGCGATATCTCAAGTTCACCGGCCGATTGCCGGCCGAGGGCTCGATCCTGTTGTACGACCTGGGCGCCTCGGGCCTGACCCTGACGCAGATCGACTGCCGGACCGAGGCGGTCCTGGCCACCAAACGCAGCACCGTGCTCTGCGGGGAGGGCCACGACGCGCTGCTGCGCTGGCTGCTGGTGCGCGGCGGCGTCACCGTGGATATGCGGTCAACCCGCCATTACAAGGAAATGCTCGCCACCGATCGGGTGCTGACGGTCTGCGATCCGATCTCCGGACAGCGCGCGGTCATCACGCGCAGCGATTTCGCCGAACTGGTCGAGGCCGGGATCCATCACTCCGCGTCCTTCGTCCGGCACATGATGGAGGAGACCGGGGTCCGGCCCACGGCCATGGCCCTGCTGGGCGGATGCACCAGGAACAAGAGCATTCGCGACGAGCTGGAACAGCAGCTCGACCTGCCGATGATCTACGACCCGGAACCCGAGTTCGTCTCGACGCGCGGTGCGGTGCTGCTGGCCGCGGAACGCCCGTCCGCGCGCCGGGTGCGCAGTGTGCGACTCACTCCGCTCGGCCTGGGCCGCACCTCGTCGAACGAACCGGTGTCGCGGCGCAAACTCGTGGCTGCGGTAGCTGTGACGGCGACGCTGGGCGGAACGATCGTCGGCGCGCTGGCCATGGACCGCGAGACCGGCGATCACACGGACGGAAAACCACCGACCGTGGAAGTGGTGGGGCCCCCGAGACACGGGTAGGCCACAGCCCCCGGGTCATGACAAACCCCGACATGACAAACCCCGACATGGCAACCCCGGACATGACGAAGGGCCGGGATCTACCCCGGCCCTTCGCTTACCGCTACGACTACTTGTTGCCGAAGGCGGCCGGACGCTTCTCGACGAAGGCGTTCATGCCTTCCTTCTGATCCTCGGTGGCGAACAGCGAGTGGAAGACCCGGCGTTCGAAACGCAGTCCCTCGGTCAGGGTGACCTCGAAGGAGCGGTCGACCGCTTCCTTGGCGATCATCACCGACGGCAGCGACATGGACGCGATGGTGGTGGCCACCTCGAGCGCGGTCGCGACCAGCTCGGCGGCCGGGACGATGCGCGAGACCAGCCCCGCGCGCTCGGCCTCCTCGGCATCCATGTTCCGGCCGGTGAGAATGAGATCCATGGCCTTGGCCTTGCCGACCGCGCGGGTGAGGCGCTGCGAACCGCCCATACCGGGGATGACGCCGAGCTTGATCTCGGGCTGCCCGAACTTGGCAGTGTCCGCGGCCAGCAGGATGTCGCACATCATGGCCAGCTCACAGCCGCCGCCGAGGGCGTAGCCCGCGACCGCCGCGATGATCGGCTTGCGGAAGGCGACAAGTCGGTCCCAGCCCGCGAAGTGATCGGTGAGGAACATGTCCATGTAGGACTTGCTCTGCATCTCCTTGATGTCCGCGCCGGCCGCGAAGGCCCGCTCGGACCCGGTGAGCACGACCGCGCCGATCTCGTCGTCGTTCTCGAGCTCGTCGAGGGCGGCGGTGATATCGGTCAGCACCTGGGAATTGAGGGCGTTGAGGGCCTTCGGCCGATTGAGCGTGATGAGGGCGACTCGTCCCTTGCGCTCCAGCAGAATGGTCTCGAAGTCACGCCCGCCCGTCACCCGGCCGCCATCACCCGATGAATCGCCCTGCGATGCCGTCATTCTCGTTCTCCTCCAGATCGCTTACGGATATCGGTGACGATAGCCGAGAAATCCTTGCCCGCTTCGTCCTGGTTGAAGCGACTGTAGATCTGCGCGGCGAGCTGACCGATCTGCCCGTCGACGCCGTTGGCCGCCAGCGCACCGGCGGCCAGACCGAGGTCCTTGCTCATCAGCGCGGTGGCGAAGCCCGGCTGGTAGTCGTTGTTGGCCGGACTGGTCGGGACCGGTCCGGGAACCGGGCAGTACGAGGTCAGAGCCCAGCTCTGGCCCGAGGCGGTGGAGACCACGTCGAAGAACTTGTCGTGGCTCAGGCCGAGCTTCTCCCCGAGCACGATGGCCTCGGACAACCCGATCATGGAGATGCCCAGGATCATGTTGTTGCACACCTTGGCGGCCTGGCCGACGCCCGCGCCGCCGCAGTGCACGACCTTGCCGCCCATGACCTCCAGCAGCGGGAGCGCGTCGGCGAAGTCGGCCTCCGCGCCGCCCACCATGAAGGTGAGCGTGCCCGCCGCGGCGCCCGCGACGCCACCGGAGACCGGTGCGTCCACGGCCCGATGTCCCGCTGCCGCAGCGAGTTCCGCCGCCGCCTTGGCGTCGGCCACGTCGATGGTGGAGCAGTCGACGAACAGGGTGCCGGGCGCGGCCGCGGACAGGATGTCGCCGTAGACGTCGAGCACGATGCGACCGTTGGGCAGCATGGTGATCACGACATCGGCGTCGGCGACGGCGCGGGCGGCGTCGTGCACGACGGTCGCGCCGTCCTCGCGGGCCTGATCCTGTGCTGCCGGAACGGGATCGAAGGCGAGCACCTCGTATCCGGCCTTGACCAGATTGGCGGCCATCGGGCCGCCCATGTGCCCGAGGCCGAGGAAGGCCACCTTCTTGCTGACGGTAGTGCTCATGAACGGTCCTTCACGATGACGGCCTGCGGTGCGGCCGAGCCCAATTCGCGATCGCCCAGCTCGGTGAAATACGCGTCCACCTCGGCCTCGGTGACCTCGGCGAGGGTGGCGGGAGACCACTGCGGGTTGCGATCCTTGTCGATGACCTGGGCGCGAATGCCTTCGACCAGATCGTGGGTACTCAGTGCTGCGACCGAGACCCGGTACTCCTGGTTCAGCGCCGTCTCGAGGTTCTCGGCGGTGCGTGCGCTGCGCAGCGAGCGCAGCGTGACCTTCAGCGCGACAGGCGATTTCGCCAGCACATCCGCGGCGGCTTTCGCGGCCTCGGCGCGGCCGTCGTGCTGCAGGCGGTGCACGATCTCCTCGACCGTGTCCGCGCTGTAGCAGTAGTCGATCCACTCCCGCTGCGCGGCGAAGTCCGACACGGGCGCGGGCTGCGCGAATTTGGCGATGGCCACGTCGGCGGTATTGCCGCGCAGGGCTTCGAGCAGTGCGGGCAGATGCTCCGAGGGCACGAAGTAGTCGGCGAATCCGGCCGCGATGGCGTCACCGGCATTCATCCGCGCCGTGGTCAGCGCGATATGGGTGCCGATCTCACCCGGTGCGTGCGAGAGCAGGTAGGTGCCGCCCACGTCCGGGACGAAGCCGATGCCGGTCTCGGGCATGCCGATCATGGAGCGCTCGGTGACGACGCGATGCCCGGCGTGGCCGGACAGGCCGACGCCGCCGCCCATCACGATGCCGTCCATGATCGCCACGTAGGGCTTGGGGTACCGGCCGATGAGCGCGTTGAGGATGTACTCGTCGCGCCAGAACCGGCCGCTCGGCGAGTCGGCGGCGGTGTGCGCCGAATCCCGGTGCGCGACAGCGTTCTTCGCGTCGGTGTGGATGGCGACGATATCGCCGCCCGCGCACAGCCCGCGCTCTCCCGCGCCGGTGAGCACGATGGTTTTCACCTCGTCGTCGGTGGCCCACTCGCGCAGCGCGTCCAGAATGACAAGGGCCATCGGATGATTCAGCGCGTTGATGGCCTTCGGCCGGTTCAGCGTGATCAGGCCGAGGCCGTCGCGCTTGTCGATCAAGACTTCCGGTTCCACCGTGCCTCGTGCGTCGCTCATGCTGCTCCCACCACCGAGCGGGCGACAACCACCCGCATGATCTCGTTCGTGCCCTCGAGAATCTGATGCACCCGCAGGTCGCGGACGATCTTCTCGATCCCGTATTCGGCGAGGTAACCGTAGCCACCGTGCAACTGCAGGGCCTTGTTGGCCACCTCGAAGCCCGCATCGGTGGCGAAACGCTTGGCCATGGCGCACAGCTCGACCTTGTCCGCGGCGTCCGCGTCCAGGGCCGCCGCGGCGCGCCACAGCAGCGTGCGGGCCGCTTCGAGCGAGGTCCGCATATCGGCGAGCTCGAATTGCAGGGCCGTGTTGTCCAGCAGTCTGGACCCGAAGGCCTTGCGTTGCCCGAGATACGCCACGGTCCGATCCATGGCCTCCTGGGCGCCGCCGAGCGAGCAGGCGGCGATATTGAGGCGCCCGCCGTTGAGCCCGTTCATGGCGATCCGGAAGCCGTTGCCCTCGGCGCCGAGCAGGTTGCCCGCGGGCACCCGCACGCCGTCCAGCACGACCTGCCGGGTGGGCTGCGCGTTCCAGCCCATCTTCTTCTCGTTCGCGCCGAAGGAGAGGCCGGGGGCGTCGGCGGGCACGATGAACGCCGAAATGCCGCGCGCGCCACCGTCTCCCGTGCGGGCCATCACCACGTACACATCGGTGGAGCCCGCGCCGGAGATGAATTGCTTGACGCCGGTGAGTAGATAGTCCTGACCGTCTCGCACGGCCCTGGTGCTCAGCGCGGCCGCGTCGGACCCGACGCCCGGTTCGGTGAGCGCGTAACTGCCGAGCAGATCCATCGAGGTCAGGCCGGGCAGCCACCGATTGCGCTGTGCCTCGTCGCCGTAACTGTCGATCATCCACGCGACCATATTGTGGATGGAGATGTAGGCGGCGATGGCCGGGCAGCCGGTCGAGAGCTGCTCGAAGATGCGCACGGCATCCAGGCGCCGCAGCCCCGAGCCGCCCACGTCCTCGCGAATGTAGATGCCGCCCATGCCGAGCGAGCCGGCCTTGCGCACCACATCGATCGGAAAGTGCTTGTGCTCGTCCCATTCCAGCGCGTTGGGGGCGAGCAGCTCGTCGGCAAAGGAGCGGGCGGTGTCTGTGATCGCCTTCTCGTCGTCGTCGAGAACGAACATGTCCGTCAATCCATCGTCGGGATGACGAACGCGTTGGCCGCGGAACCGGCGGAGCGGCCCGAGGACACGGATTCCTTTCCGCCGGAGGGCCAACGCTGGGTCACCGTCTTGGTCTTGGTGTAGAAGCGGATCGAGTCCGGCCCGTGCTGGTTGAGATCACCGAAGCCGGAGCGCTTCCAGCCGCCGAAGGTGTGGTAGGCGATCGGCACCGGGATCGGCACGTTGATGCCGACCATGCCGACCTGTACGCGTGCGGCGAAGTCGCGGGCGGTGTCGCCGTCGCGGGTGAAGATGGCCACGCCGTTGCCGTACTCGTGCTCGTTCGGCAGGCGCAGCGCCGCCTCGTAGTCCGCGGCGCGCACGATGGCCAGCACCGGACCGAAGATCTCTTCCTTGTAGATCCGCATCTCGGGGGTCACGCGGTCGAACAGCGTTGCGCCGGCGAAGAATCCGTCCTCGCCGCCCTCGACCACCAGGCCGCGCCCGTCGATGACGATCTCCGCGCCCTCGTCCACGCCGATCTGCACGTAGTTGTTCACCCGGTCCACGCCGTCACGGCCGACCAGCGGGCCGAAGTCCGCGCCCGGATCGTCCGAGAGTCCGACATTGAGCTTGGCGATGCGCTCGATCAGCTTCTCGCGCAGGCGATCCGCGGTCTCCTCGCCGACCGGAACGGCGACCGAGATGGCCATGCAGCGCTCGCCGGCCGAGCCGTAGCCCGCTCCGATCAGCTGGTCCGCGACGTCGTCCAGGTCGGCGTCCGGCATGACGATCGCGTGGTTCTTCGCGCCGCCGAAGCACTGCGCGCGCTTACCGTTGGCGGTGGCGGTCTCGTAGATGTACTGCGCGATCGGGGTCGAGCCGACGAAGCCGACGGCCTTGATCCGCTCGTCGTTCAGGATGGTGTCGACGGCTTCCTTGTCACCGTTGACCACGTTGAACACGCCCGCGGGCAGTCCGGCCTCGAGGAACAGCTCGGCCAGGCGCAGCGGCACCGAGGGGTCGCGCTCGGACGGCTTGAGCACGAAGGCGTTTCCACACGCCAGTGCGGGTCCGGCCTTCCACAGCGGGATCATGGCCGGGAAGTTGAAGGGCGTGATGCCCGCGACGACGCCGAGCGGCTGACGCATGGAGTACACGTCGATGCCGGTGCCCGCGCTCTCGGTGTACTCACCTTTGAGCAGGTGCGGGATGCCGACCGCGAATTCGATGACCTCGAGCCCGCGCTGGATATCCCCCTTGGCATCGGGAATGGTCTTGCCGTGCTCGGCCGAGAGCAGCGCCGCGAGCGAATCCATCTCGTCCTGGACCAGGGTCAGGAACTTCATCAGGACCCGGGCGCGCTTCTGCGGGTTGTACGCGGCCCACACCAGCTGAGCCTCGGCCGCGTTCGCGATGACGGCCTCGACTTCGGACTTGCTCGCCAGCGGCACGCGGGCCTGCACCTGGCCGGTACTGGGATTGAACACATCCCCGAAGCGACCGGAGGTGCCGGCGACGTGCTGTCCACCGATGAAGTGGGTGATTTCGCGAACCATGCCAGTCCTGTCTTCGTGCGCCCGCTGGGCTCGTGGTGTGGCGACTCACGGGAATCCCGCGCGGTCGGTCTTCGGTCACCATATAGTTGGACATCCAAGTATTTCTAGGCGCGAACACTGTGGCGGATCTCACGCCGGAATTAATTTGACGTCCTACTATCGGTATATCAACCGACTCGGGTCCCTCCGGAGGATGCCATGCCCGATCTGCACGTTCCCGTGAACCCCGTCCGGTTCGTGACCTCGGCCGCGCTGTTCGACGGGCACGACGCCGCGATCAACATCATGCGGCGGATCCTGCAATCCCAAGGCGCCGAGGTCATCCATCTCGGGCACAATCGCGCGGTCCAGGAGGTCGTGGACGCGGCGGTCACCGAGGACGTGCAGGGCGTGGCGGTCAGCTCGTATCAGGGCGGGCACATCGAGTACTTCGAATATCTGGCCACCGCGCTGAAGGAGGCCGGGGCGGGGCACGTCCGAATCTTCGGCGGCGGCGGCGGAGTCATCGTCCCGGAGGAGATCGCACGGCTCGGGGCCGCCGGGGTGACCATCTTCTCGCCCGAGGACGGCCAGCGGCTGGGGCTGCCGGGAATGATCAACGAGCTGATTTCCGAGTGCGACGTGGATCTTTCGCACTCGCCCGCACCGATCGAGGCGGTGCTCAGCGGCGACCGGGCGGCACTGGCGCGCACGCTCACCTGCCTGCAGCAGGGAACCCTGCCGGAGTCCGATCTGGCGGCGCTGAGGGCCGCCGCGGCCACCCGGCCGGTGCCGGTACTGGGCATCACGGGCACCGGTGGCTCCGGAAAGTCTTCTCTCACGGACGAACTCGTGCGGCGCTTGCGCACCGATCAGCAGGACAAGCTGCGGGTGGCTGTGCTTGCGGTGGATCCCACTCGGCGGCGCGGCGGCGGCGCGCTGCTGGGCGACCGCATTCGGATGAACTCCCTGGACGGCGAGCGGGTGTACTTCCGCTCGCTCGCCACCCGCGGCGCGCGTGAGGTTCCGGTGGGTATCGACGAGATGGTGAACGCCTGCAAGGCAGCGGGTTACGACCTGGTCATCCTGGAGACACCCGGTACCGGACAGGGTGATGCCGCCATCGCCGAGCACGTCGACGTGGCGCTGTATGTGATGACACCGGAGTTCGGCGCGGCGTCGCAGCTCGAGAAGATCGACATGCTCGATTTCGCGGATGTGGTGGCCATCAACAAATTCGAGCGCCGCGGCGCGCAGGACGCGCTGCGGGACGTGTCGCGGCAGTTGGTGCGCAATCGCGAGGAATTCCACGCCTCACCCGACGATATGCCCGTATTCGGCACCAGTGCGGCCACTTTCAACGACGACGGCGTCACCGCCCTCTATCAGCATCTGACCGGATTGCTCGGCGAGCGTGGACTTCCCCTGGAAGCGGGGGTGCTGCCCACGGTGAGCACCCGCGCCTCCACCCGTTTCGCGCAGATCATTCCGCCCGCGCGGGTGCGGTATCTGGCCGAGATCGCGGCGGCGGTGCGCGACTATCACGCGGACACCGCACAGCAGTGCGAGGCCGCGCGGCGGGTCCAGCGGCTGGAGGCGGTACTGGCCGAACTGCCCGATGGCGCCGACGCCGATTCGGCTGCACACCAGTCTGTTTCACCCGCGTGGGCAGCGGTGGAAGACCTGCTGCGGGGCGCGCGCGAGGATCTCACGCCCGCGAACACCACCCTGCTCGCCCAGTGGCCGGCGATCGCCGAGTCCTACCGGGGCGAGGAACAGGTGATCCGCGTGCGCGACCGGGAGATCCGAACGGCGCTGCGACGGGAGACGCTGTCCGGCAACTCGATTCCCCGGGTGGCGCTGCCCCGCTACACCGATCACGGTGAGCTGCTGCGGTTCCTGCGCGCGGAGCACCTGCCGGGACGGTTCCCCTTCACCGCCGGAGTTTTCGCGTTCAAACGCGACAACGAGGACCCCGCCCGCATGTTCGCCGGTGAGGGCGACGCCTTCCGCACCAACCGGCGCTTCAAGGTGCTCTCGGAACACAGTGACGCCAAGCGGCTTTCGACGGCGTTCGATTCGGTGACCCTGTACGGGCACGATCCGGCCGAGCGGCCGGACATCTACGGCAAGGTCGGCACCTCGGGCGTGTCCATCGCGACCCTGGACGATATGAAGGCGCTGTACGACGGCTTCGACCTGAACGCGCCCGCCACCTCGGTCTCCATGACCATCAACGGCCCGGCCCCGACGATCCTGGCGTTCTTCCTCAATACGGCCATCGACCGTGCGCTGGAACGCTTCTCGGCCGCCGAGGGCCGCGAACCCACCGCGACCGAGGCCGCCCGAGTGCGCGCCGACGCCCTGGCCACCGTGCGCGGCACCGTGCAGGCCGACATCCTCAAGGAGGATCAGGGCCAGAACACCTGCATCTTCTCCACCGAGTTCAGCCTGCGGATGATGGCCGATATCCAGGAATGGTTCGTGCGCAACGAGGTTCGCAATTTCTACTCCGTGTCCATTTCCGGTTATCACATCGCCGAGGCCGGTGCGAACCCGATCAGCCAGCTGGCCTTCACCCTGGCCAACGGATTCACCTATGTGGAGTCGTATCTGGCGCGCGGCATGAAGATCGACGATTTCGCACCGAACCTGTCGTTCTTCTTCTCCAACGGGATGGACGCGGAGTACTCGGTGATCGGCCGGGTGGCCCGGCGCATCTGGGCGGTCGCCATGCGGGACAGGTACGGGGCCGACGAGCGGTCCCAGAAACTCAAGTACCACGTGCAGACCTCCGGGCGCTCGCTGCACGCACAGGAGATGAGCTTCAACGACATTCGCACCACGCTGCAGGCGCTGATCGCCGTCTACGACAACTGCAACAGCCTGCACACCAATGCCTACGACGAGGCCGTCACCACCCCCACCGAGGAATCGGTGCGGCGAGCGCTGGCGATTCAGCTCGTCATCAATCGGGAGTGGGGCCTGGCGATGAACGAGAATCCGCTGCAGGGCAGTTTCATCATCGAGGAGCTCACCGATCTGGTGGAGGAGGCGGTGCTGACCGAATTCGACCGGATCAACGAGCGCGGCGGTGTACTGGGCGCGATGGAGACCGGCTATCAGCGCGGGCGAATCCAGGACGAGTCGATGCTGTACGAGCGGCGCAAGCACGAGGGCAGCCTGCCGATCGTCGGAGTGAACACCTTCCGCAATCCGCACGGCGAACAGCAGCGGGTGCTCGAATTGGCGCGCGGGACAACGCAGGAGAAGGAGTCCCAGTTACAGCGAGTGCGGGAGTTCACCGCCGCACATCGCGAGGAGGCTCCGGAGATGCTCGCCCGGCTGGCCGCGGCGGCCAGTGGCGACGAGAACGCCTTCGAGGTGCTCATGGAGGCCGCGCGGGTGTGCACACTGCAGCAGATCACCGACACCTTCTTCACCGTGGGCGGGCAGTATCGGCGCAACGTCTGACCTCGTGCGGCCGGTCCGAGGGCACTGTGGGACCCGGCTCGATGAAATTCGAAAACTCTGTCGGTCCCGGTGATTACGCTCGCCTCGTGCAAGCCAGAGGAACATTCAGTGTGAAGTCGTTCGTGCCCACCGATGTGGTCCCCGAACCTGCTGTCGCCACCGCGATGCCCGTGGGCATCGCCAGGATGGAGAAGCAGTTCGAGGGTGAGATCGTGGGCCGCTCCGCGACGCTGTTCACCTCGGCGTTCGATCAGAGTTCCGGCGCGGGAACCTATGTCGCGATGGAATCCTTCGAGGGCGAGCTGAACGGGCGGGCCGGGGCGTTCAATTTCGCGCACTCGGCCACCACCAGCGGCGAGGATCGCGTCGCCGAGTTCTTCGTGATCGTCGCCGGCAGCGGCACCGGCGCGCTGACCGGCATCACGGGCGGCGGCGGCATGACCGTGGACGCTGACGGCAGCCATCGCCTCTGGTTCGACTACGAATTGGGCTGATCGCCGGACCCCGGCGCCCGGCCGCGGCGGGTTCGGCGGGCACCGGGACGCGCGATGTCCGATTCCGGCTCTCCGGGGCCCGCCGCGTGGAACAATCCGCAGAGGCCGAGCCGGGCGGAAGGGACATCATGGACCTTGCGGGAATGTCAGTCGTGGATGCGCACATCCATCAGTGGGATCCGCTGACCACGCCCCGTGGTTTCAGCGGGCTGGCGAAGCTCTTCAAATACGTGCCGGTGCCGATCGACCTGGCCGCACGGCTCGCGCCCAAGCGCGACCGGGAATTCGTCGGTGATCCGACGCCCTTCGTCCGGCCGTATCTTCCGGCCGACTATCGCACCGACGCCGGGGACGTTCCGGTCGAGGCCATCGTGCACATCGAGGTGGAGTGGACCGGCAAGGGCGTGCTGGGGCCGGTCGAGGAAACGCGCTGGGTAGCGAGCCTGCCCTTCGGGGTGGACACCCCGGCCCTGGGCGCGATCATCGGGGCGGGCGATCCGGCCGCGCCCGGTTTCGCCGATCTGCTCGACGCGCACCGCTCGGCCTCACCGCTGTTCCGCGGGATCCGCACCCGCGTCGAGCACCATCCCGATCCGGATGTGCGCGCGCACGACAAGGCCCCCGGGTCACTCACCTCCGCGGCGTTCCTGGAGGGCTTCGGCGCGCTCGCCGAACGCGGCCTGTCCTTCGAGGCCTGGGTGTACTCGCATCAGTTGCCCGAGGTCACCGCGCTGGCCTCACGCTATCCGGACGCCACCATCGTGCTCAACCATCTCGCCACGCCCGCAGGCATTTTCGGGCCGGTCGGCAAGCACACCGGTCAGAATCCGGGGCAGCGACGTGATCTGTTCCTGCGCTGGCGCGACGATCTCACCGCGCTGGCCACCCATCCGAATGTGGTGGCCAAGGTGAGCGGCCTGATGATGCCGATCCTCGGCCATCCGGTCCCGCCGCGCGGCGAGCCCACGCCCGTCCCGGTGCTGCTGGATCGCGTGTCCCCCATGCTGCACCACGCGCTGGACGTGTTCGGTCCCGATCGGCTGCTGTGGGGCTCGAATTTCCCGGTGGACAAACCGATCACGAGCATCGGCAATGCCGCCGAGGTGGTGGCGACCGCGCTCACCGACCACGGGGCCGACGCCAAGGCGCTCGAACAGGTCTTCCGCACCACCGCACAGCGCGTCTACGCGGTCGACGACTTCTGATCCGAGCACGCAGCGATCGACTCGCCCGCCCTGATGCCGGGCGGATCGGTCGGGCAGAACCAATCAGTCGGGCAGAGCCGATCAGTCCGGCAGAGCCAGATATCGGGTGCCGAGCAGGTCGGCGGTCTGCGCCACGTGCGCCACCACCCGATCGGTGTCGGCGTCGATCGCGCCGGTGCGCCAGGCGGTGAGCAGTTCGATGAAACCGCCTATGCCCATGAGGGTTCCCATGCGCAGATCGGATTCGTCCACACCGGGGCGCAGGTACGGGCGGGCGGCGGCGATGAGGAAATCGGTGGCGTCGGTGAGGGTCGTTCTCCGCCGCGCCTCGAGGATGCGACTGCCCGCGTGATCGCCGAACAGGATCCGCGCGGGGCCGTCGATCTGCAGGGTCACCGCGCGGGCGATGGCCAGGTGCAGAATCTCGAGCGGAGCCCTGCCGAGCTGCTCGGCGATCACGCCGGAGAGTTCACCGAAGACCTCGAAGCAGACCTCGTCCCAGACCGCGCCGAGCAGTTCGTCGCGATCGGCGAAATGTTCGTAGAAGTAGCGGTCGTTCAGGCCCGCTCCGGTGCACACGCCACGCATAGTGACTGCGGCCCAGCCGTTCTCGAGCCAGATGCGCAGAGCCGTATCGATCAGTTTGCGACGGCGTTCGGCCCGGCGCTGCTCCTGGGTTCGCCCGCCCCAGGTGCGGGTCGGTGCGCTCACGTCCACCTCCGGTCCACATTGACAAATTACCGCACCGCGCGCCTAATTGGTGGCAGGTGCGGCCAATGGTGGCAGATGCCACCATTTATCCGCCCGGATGGCACAGCCCCGGGAGATTCCATGCGACTCAACCCCTTCGGCGGTTCCCGCCGTACCCAGCAGGCGGACGCGGTCGTCACCGGCGCCGGTAGCGGCATCGGACAGGCGTTCGCGATCGAGATCGGCCGGCGCGGCGGGCGGGTGATCTGCTCGGACATCGACGCCGAGCGGGCCCGCGAAACCGTCGAATTGGTCGGCGCCGCAGGCGGAAAGGCATTCGACGCCGTCTGCGACGTGAGCCGGATCGAGCAGGTCACCGCGCTCGCGGACACCGCGGAACAGTGGTTCGGCAAGCCCGCGGATCTGGTGGTCAACAATGCCGGGATCGGCCGCGGCGGCGACCTGATAGGCGACGCGCCGCTCCCGGAGTGGCATCAGGTCCTGGATATCAATCTGTGGGGAGTCATCCACGGCTGCCACGTCTTCGCACCCCGGCTGCGCGCGGCCGGGCACGGCGCGCTGGTGAACGTGGCCTCGGCCGCGGCCTTCGGCGTCGCGCCCCGGATGGCCGCCTACAACGTCAGCAAGGCCGGCGTGCTGGCGCTGTCGGAAACCCTCGCCGCCGAACTGTCCGGCACCGGCGTCACCGTCACCGTGCTGTGCCCCACCGCGGTGAAAACCCGGATTCTGGAGGGCGTTTCGATCGGCGACCAGGCCATGGAGGAATGGGGCGATCGACTGCTGCGCTGGACCGGGCGCCCGCCCGCCGCCATCGCCCGCACCACCCTCGATGCCGTGGACGCCGGACAGCTCCATGTCGTCCCGCAGGTCGAGGCCAAGCTCATCTGGCAGTCCAAGCGACTGCTGCCCGGCACGTACACCCGCGCCGCCGGACTGCTCGAGCGACTGGTCCGGTAAGCGGTCCGCGCCGAGCATGCACAACCGACAGGGAAAGGCCGAACAATGGCGTTCGCATATTCCGACATGCTCACCACGATCAAGGATCGACAGTGGGCACTGGCCGACATCGACTGGGACGCACCGGGAGCCGAGCTGATCACCCCGCAGCAGCGGGGCGCACTGGCCGCCTTCATGGCGGATCTGGTCTGGATCGAGCATGTGGGAGCCCGCGGGTTCGCGGCCCTCACCCTGCGCGCGCCGGACGGCCCGCTCAAGGAGATCTACCGGCACTTCCACGCCGAGGAACAGAAGCACGCCAATGCCGAGCTCGCGCTCATGCGCCGCTGGGGCATGCTGCGCGAGGACTCGATGCCGGTGCCCAACAAGAACATTCAGCTGGTCATCCAGTGGCTGGACCGCTACGGCGACGAGCTCTCGCTGCCCGTGCTGGGAACGGTCATCCCGTCTCTGGAATGCGCGCTGGACGGCGCGCTGGTGAAGTTCCTGCTGGACGAGGTCCGAGATCCGCTGTGCCACGAGGTGTTCCGGCACATCAACAGTGACGAGTCGCGTCATCTGGCGGTCGGCTTCCAGGTGCTCGAACAGCTCGGCGCGGGGCCCGCGCGGCGGATCGCCATCGAGACGGCGGGTTTCGCGCTGCGGCCCACCCTGCTGATCGGCGCGCTGTTGTACACGCCCCTGCTCTCGCGCATGTCCACCAACATCATGGCGATGGGGCTGGACGAGGAGAAGCTCTGGAACGCGGTGCGACGCTACGAGAAAGCGGGCGACCGCAGTCCCGACATCAAACGACTGCCGCTGTTCCACCTGGTGCGCATGCACGGCCGCGCCACCATCAATCGCCTGCAGCCGATCCAGGGCGTCAACGACGCGCTGAACAAAGCCATCGACCACTTCCCGGTGCGGGTACTCGGCCGCACTCCGTCCTGGTCCAAGGAACTGACCTACGAACCGGTGGCGAAATGACCGCCCCGGCCTACGGCGAATTCGATCGAGTGCGTCGGCCGGCCCGCGACGGCACGAGTATCCGCGGCGCGGCGACGTACACCGGACGGCAGCGGCACTGCACGCACTGGCGCGATGAGGAGGATCTGCTCGGTCTGCACGTCGCGGTCGTCGGTCCTGCCGCCGCGATCGCGCGGGTGCTGCCCGGCGTCGCGAGCCAGGCGCGCCGGGTGACCGTGTTCCAGCACGATCCGATGTGGGTGCTGCCCTGGCCCGCGATCCCCGGCGTCCGGGAACTGCTGCGCCGCTGCCCCGAAGACCTGCTCGGGCTGCTGCCCGCGAACTCCGCACCGCCATTGCCCGGCGAAGCGGCAGCCCGAGCAGCCGACCGCGTCGTTCCGCAGCTGCTGCCGGACTTGCGCGAAAGTTCCCGCGACGCCACCGATACCGTTCCGGCGGCCGTGAGCGCCCTACCGGGCGGCGGCGCGCTGTGGCGGCTGGGCGGCGCGATCGCGCGCAGGCTGGGCGACACCGCGCTGCGGCAGGCCGCGACCGCGAATCTCCGAGTGCAGGTGCGCGATCCGTGGCAGCGCCGCAAGCTCACCCCCGACACCGCCACCGGCGTGCGTCTGCACAACCACTACTACCGGGCCCTGGAACGCCGGAACTGCCGGCTCGTCACCTGGCCGATCGCCCGGATCGCACCGCTCGGCGTCCGCACGGTGGACGGGATAGAGCATCGGGTGGACTGCATCATCTACGCGGAGGAAATGTTTTGAGCAGCACTGTCGTCGACCACGAACTCATCATCGTCGGTGCCGGATTCTCCGGCATCGGCACCGCGATCGCTCTGCGCAAGGCGGGATTCGACGATTTCCTGATCATCGACGAGGCCGACGGCGCGGGCGGAACCTGGCACTGGAACACCTATCCCGGCATCGCGGTGGACATTCCGTCCTTCAGCTATCAGTTCTCCTTCGAGAAGCAGCGGAACTGGTCCCGCGTGTACGCGCCCGGGCGGGAGTTGAAGGCGTACGCCGATCGATGCGTACAGAAGTACGGGCTGCGACCGCGAATCAGGTTCGGCACCACCGTCGTTCGCGCGGACTTCGACGACGCGCTGCATTTGTGGCGGCTGCACACGGCCGACGGCGACGAGCTGACCTGCCGTTTCATGATCGGCGCGACCGGCGTGCTGACCCGCCCCAAACTGCCGGAGATCCCGGGGGCGGACCGATTCACCGGCACCACCATGCACACCGCCCGCTGGGATCACGACGTCGACCTGCGTGGCAAGCGGGTCGGCATCATCGGCACCGGCGCATCGGCCATCCAGATCATTCCGGAGATCGCCGAGCGGGTCTCGGAACTCGTTGTCTTCCAGCGCACCCCGATCTGGTGCCTGCCGCGACCGGACGCACCGCTGCCGTCCGCGGTCCGCATGCTGATGGGCCTGCCCGGTGGACAGTTGCTGACCAGGCTGGCGAGCCAGGCCTTCGTGGAGTTGACCTTCCCACTGGCGGCGCACTACTACGGCGTGCTGCCGGTATCGAAACTCGGTGAGCGCACCGGGCTTTCACATCTGAAGCAGCAGGTGCACGATCCGGCCGTGCGCGCGAAACTCACCCCGGACTACGCGCTCGGCTGCAAGCGGCCCTCGTTCTCCAACGACTATCTGCGCACCTTCAACCGCGAGAACGTCGTGCTCGAGACCGACCCGATCACCGAGATCACCGCGACCGGGCTGCGCACCACCGAGCAGCATCATCAGGTCGACGTGCTGATCATGGCGACCGGGTTCAAGGTGATGGAATCGGGCAATATGCCGACCTTCGATCTACACGGCAGCAATGGCGTCAAGCTCGAAGAGTGGTGGGACACCCACCGTTTGCAGGCGTACGAGGGCGTCAGCGTGCCCGGTTTCCCGAACTTCTTCACCATCATCGGCCCGTACGGCTACAACGGCGCGTCGTATTTCACGCTCATCGAATTGCAGACCACGCACATCCTGCGGTTGCTGCGCGAGGCCCGCCGAAATCGGTCCACCCGGGTCGAGGTCACTCACGAGGCCAACGACCGGTACTTCCGGGAGATGCTGGATCGCCGTGGCTCCCAGGTCTTCTGGCAGGAGAGCTGCTCGCTGGCCAACAGCTACTACTTCGACAAGAACGGCGATGTGCCGCTGCGGCCCATGAGCACGGTCGAAGCGTCCTGGCGTGCGGGTCATTTCGATCTCGGCGACTACCGATTCGACAAGGCGGGCACGAACGTCGCAGTGAACGCCGGGCGCGCGCAGGCCTCGAAGGCGGACCGGTAACCGCCCGAGGGGGCGTGCGCCACTCTGCGCGGTAGTGCGAGGTGGCCCGCCTCCCGTGCGGGCTTACGGACTACTCGTCCAGCAGGCGATAGAGCGCACGGAGTTGGCGCAGACCCGATTCCGCGGTTGCCTCGTCCTCCGCGGTGATCCGCAATGCCTGGCGCACCAGCACCGCGTCCAGATCCTCGGGAGCCGGATGGAAGTCCGGCCTCGGGAGCTTGGGCAGCGGGGTGTCCTCGCCGTAGAGATCGGCGGACTCCGTGTGGGCTGTGCCGCTGTCCTGCTGGACGCTGCCGATCAGTTCGTCCAGCGCGATGCCGCGCAGGGTGAGCAGATCCCCCGGTCGCTCGTCGAGGCGTTCGGCGACGACGTAGCAGATCGCGGCCACATGCTTGCACGGCCACGCGGAATCCGGGCAGGTGCAGGAGAAGTCGAGTTCGGACGCGGTGGTCGGGAGCAGCAGCGGCCCCAGTCCGTGCGGCAGGGCCCCGGCCGCGATCTCGCCGAGCATGCCGGGCGTCGCGCGCACCAGATCGACCACCTCCGTGAGGCGTTCGTCGCGCAACTGCCGCAGCGCCAGCACCGAGACGAACGGGCGCGGCTGGCTGCCCTGCACCTCGGCGGCGACCGCGCCCGGTTCCAGGTGGTAGTTCACCACCTGACCACTGCGGGCGTACGAGCGGCCGCGAGCGAGCCGGCCGGGCTCGGCGACCTGCTCGATGGCCTCCAGGAACGACCGGCCCCACCAGGTCGCGGCGAACGCCTTGCCGCTGCGACTGCGCGGTTGCACGCCGCCGCGCACCGAGCGGCGTTTACCGGTTTCGGAACCGGGCCAGACGGATTCGGGATCGATATAGGTGTTCACTCGCCCACCGCCTCCGAGCCCAGCGCGAAGAGTTCACGCAGTTCGTCGTTGTCCATCTCGGTGATCCACTTCTCGCCGGCAGTGACGGTCAGATCCGCGAGCCGGCTCTTGCCACGCAGCATGTCGTCCACGCGCTCCTCGATCGTGTCGACGCAGACCAGCTTGCGCACCTGCACATCCCGGCGCTGACCGATCCGGAAGGCGCGGTCGGTGGCCTGGTTCTCCACCGCCGGATTCCACCAGCGATCCAGGTGCACCACATGATTGGCGGCGGTGAGGTTCAGGCCGGTGCCACCGGCCTTGAGCGACAACAGCATCAGCGGCGGACTGTCCGGATCCTCCTGGAAGCGGGTGACCATCTCGTCTCGGCGTTGCTTGCCGACCCCGCCGTGCAGGAACGGCACCTCCGAACCGAATCGTTCGGTGAGATACGGCGCGATGAGCGTGCCGAACTCGGCGAACTGGGTGAACAGCAGAGCCCGCTCACCGTCGGCGATCACCGATTCGAGAATGTCCTCGACCAGCGCGAGCTTGCCGGACCGGTGGTGTCCGCGCCGCAGCAGGGCCGAACCGTCGCTCAGATAGTGCGCGGGGTGATTGCACACCTGTTTGAGTCGCGTCAGCGCGGCCAGCACCGCGCCCTTGCGCTCCATGCCCTTGGCGTCCTTCAATTTCGCCGTCATATCGTCCAGCACGGCCTGATACAGCGCGGCCTGCTCCGCGGTGAGGTTGGCGCGCACCGTGATCTCGATCTTGTCCGGCAGGTCCGAGATGACCGCCGGATCGGTCTTGACCCGGCGCAGCACGAACGGCGAGGTGATGGCCCGCAGTCGCGTGACGGCGTTCTCGTCCCGCTCGCGTTCGATCGGCACCGCGAAGCGGGCATGGAATTCCGAGGGCTTGCCCAGCAGTGCGGGATTCGCGAAATCCAGAATGGAACGCAGCTCCTCGAGCCGGTTCTCCACCGGAGTTCCGGTCAGCGCCAAGCGATGTCGCGCCGGGACCGCCCGTGCGGCCTTGGCCTGGCGGGTGCCCGCGTTCTTGATGTGCTGTGCCTCGTCGACGACCACCCGCTGCCAGTTCTGCCGCTTCAACTCCTCGACATCCCGGGCCAGCAGAGCGTAGGTGGTGATCACCAGATCCGACTCTCGCACCGCCGCATCGAATTCCGCTCCCGATCGCCGCGCCGGGCCGTGGTGCACCAGCACCCGCAGATCGGGCGCGAACCGTTGCGTCTCGCGCTGCCAGTTGCCCACCACCGACATCGGGCACACCAGCAGAGTGGGGCCCACGTCCCCCACGGCCACGGGAGCAGTGCCCGACTCGGCACGCCCGTCCGCGAGAGCCTCGAGTTCGTCGAAGAGCGTTGCCGGATCGAGGGCGCCGGTTCGGCGAATCTTGCGGCGCTCGGCACCCGCACCGGCGGCGGGGCGCCCCGGAGCACTCACCGGCGAGGTCTCGCCGGAGCTGGAACCCTTTGCCGCACAAGCCTCTTCGCGCTCATGCACGAGCAGCGCCAGCACCTGCACCGTTTTGCCCAGGCCCATATCGTCCGCGAGGATCGCGCCGCAGCCCAGACGGCTCATGGTGGCAAGCCAGGTGAGGCCGCGCTGCTGGTAGGGGCGCAGCTGCGCCTTCAGGCCGACCGGATCGGCGACCGGTTCGATCGACTTCTCACCGTCGAAAAGTTCCGCGGCCCAACCGGTCGCGGTGATTTCCGCCAGCGGAACCTTGGTGACCGGGTTGGCCGCGAGTTCGGCGAACAGGCCGCCGATGGTGGTCTCGGTTCCGTCGGTGCGCCCGGACACGTAGTCCGCGGCGGCGGCCAGCATGCGGTGATCGGCCTGAATCCATTCCCCGCGAATCTGCACCAGGTCCGATTTCGATCGGACCAGGCGCGCCATCTCGGCGGGCGAGAGCACGGTGTCGCCGACCGCCAGCTCCCAGCGGAAAGACACCAATCCTTTGAGACCGACGGCACTTTCGGTGGCGGCGGGGCTCTGCACCTGCAGCCGCATCGTGGGAGCGGCGATGCGCCAGGCGCGCGGCAGCATGAGTCGCACGCCCGCGGCCTGCAGTACCTGCGCACCGTGCGCGACCAGGTCCATCACCACCTCGGTGGGCAGGAACAGGTCCATGCTGCGTGAATCGCCGGGCAGATCGCGCAGGCGCGGATAGGCCTGCTTGGCATCGGCCAGGCGCTCCCCCGCGATGCGTACCATCGCCGGATCGCCGGGCAGCAGCACCGGGGCGGGCGCCTCCCCCTCGGTGCGCAGACACACCTCGAGCCGCCACAGCGCACCGTCGGCGGCCGCACCCTCCGGTTCCGCGGTGTCCGGTTCCACCAGGCGCAGTACGAGTTCCGGCTCGTCCACGGTCAGGCTGGTTCGCCACTGCTCGAGGACGGCGGCCACTCGATGCGAGCCCTCCTCCAGCGGCGCCGACTCCAGCAGGGCCGAAATGAGCGGGTGCGCACGGGAACCCAGTGAGCCCCGCTCGTCCGAGCCGGTGCCGATCGGCGGCGGCAGAGCGGGCAGCCGTGCCGCGATCCGCAGGCGGGTCATCGGATCGGCCAGTTCGGCGACGAAGCTCTCCAGCAGCTCCGGCGCGCGACCGGCGACCTTCAGGGCGGCGGGCATCGCCACCGCGAGCTCCGCGAGCCAGGCCCGTTGACGCTGACCTCCGACCAGCCGCCAGCGCACCCACCAGTCACCGTCGTCGCGGCGCACCTCGAGCACGATCCGCCCGGCCCGCACCCACCGATCCACCCCCCGCGCCACATGGGCGAGGAAGCGCAGATCACCCGCGACGATGCCGGACGGCAGCTCCTGCAGCAGGACCTTCGCGGCCGCCTCCGGGGCGAGCGCGTGCGCGCGAACCTGCGTTTCCTGTGGACCGTACGGCCCCGGGACCAGCACCTGCGCGCGATGGCGGAACTTGGCGGCGCGCACCAGCGCACCCAGCGGATCCGGCAGCGCGCCGGTCTCGACGGCCGTGGCGGCGTCACCGTCCGGGTCGTGCCAGAGCACCAATCCCGATCCCGGCGACCACAGTCCGTGCAGCATCCGACCATCCAATCAGCCCGGACCGACAGCTCGGCAACGGCCTGCGGAGGGGCCCGGGAACGAGCCTTTCGGGCGGAACTTTCGCAAATACGGCAAATACCCACCCTCACCGGGTCTTTATTTCTGGCGTGTTACGGAACATACTGTTATAACCGCAGGTCACCGCATACGACGGTGTCAGCTGTGCCCGGCACCCATCGACGTAGCGCTCGGTAACGGCTATGCGGCGCGCACCCTGAAAATCACCGCGACTCAACCCGGAGCCGTGGCACTTTCGAGACCCTAGGGAGGCCGTGCAGATGACGATTCTGCTCCAAGTGCTCGAGCAGAGCTTCACCCCGACCACGCAGTGGGAACGGCGGAAAATCACGTTCGTGGACACGACGAAGATCGTGGGCATGCGACTGGACGGTCAATCGGGGGTGTGGCTGGATCTGTCCCGACCGGGCGAATCCCAGCGGCTCGCCCGCACCGCCGATCCGCGCGATGCCTGCATGTTCCTGCTCGGCACCTTCGCGAAGATCGCCGAATGCGAGGAACGCGGCGGATCGTGGCTGATCGGCCACGACGGCGCGAACCTCGATTCGATCTCCGCCATGCGCTTCCCGCCACAGCTGTCCGAGACCGCAGCGGACGACCTGCTGGCGCACGCCTGGCTGTAGTACCCCCGTCACGCACCGTTCGCGACCCACTCGCGAGCGGTGCGAACCTCTGCCGTCTGCGGTACGACTTCATTCGGTACGGCCGTCTTCGATCCGGCCGATCACCCGGCGCCGCTCTCGAATCGCCGAGCCTCACCCGCTGTTCGACTTCGCCCGCACGCGACTGTGCGCGACGCCACCGGTGCGAAGTATCGAGGATGCGCGAATCCGAGGGCGCCGTCCGGTAGATCTGTCACGGTGCGTCCGAAGGGCAGAATCTCCGGTGCGGTGCTGGGCTTGGCCTTCGCACTCGCGCTCTCGGGGTGCTCGATGATCGGCGTGCGAGTGACGCCGGCGCCGGGCAGTCCCACCCGCGCGCAACTGGACGAGCTGATCTCCCAGGTGCGCGTGACGGACGCGCGAACCCGCCCCGGCGGCTACGAGCGCGGCTGTAAAGCCGGGCAGGGCTGCGTATTCGGGCCCGCGTGGAGCGACGACCAGGACGCGCCGGGCGGACACGACGGCTGCGACACCCGCAACAACACACTCGCCCGGCAGCTCACCGACGTGCGATTGCGGGCCGGAAGCACCTGTGTGGTGCTGAGCGGCACACTGAACGACCCGTACACCGGAGAACACATCGGCTTCGTGAAGGCCGACGCCAAAGCCGTGCAGATCGACCACGTGTACCCGCTGGCCGCGGCCTGGGATCTCGGCGCGTCCACCTGGCCGCTACCCCTGCGCATGCGGTTCGCCAACGACCTCGACTTCAACCTGCTGGCCGTGGACGGAAAGACCAACCAGCACAAGGGCGACAGCACCCCGGCCGACTGGCTGCCGCCCGCCCGCGCGAACCACTGCTACTACGCGGCCAAATACCTGACCGTGGCCACCCACTACGACCTACCGGTGACCAAGGCCGATCGCAAAGCCCTCGAACGCATCGCCCGCGGCTGTCCCTGAGCCGCCGGGCAGTCCACGCTCGGCCATCCGGGCGAACAGGCCGAACGCGGCCTCGGCGGTGAACTCGCGGTGCGGGTCGACGACGGCGTCCTGCAGGCCGAACAGCGCCCAGGACAGATAGGTGATGGTCGCGTCGAGTTCGGCGGGCTCCAGACCCAGCCGGGGGCCGAGGTGCTCGGTCAGCAGATCCGCGTACATCTGCCGGATCGCCCGCAGCACAGCGGAATTCGCGCGCGGACTCAGCAGCGGCCGGTACACCTCGGGATTGCGTTCCGCGATCCGGAAGAGGATCCGCACCGGGGCCAGCAGCGGCGCCTCGCCCTGAATCCGGGCCAACTCCACCGAAATCATCTCGCGCACATGCTCGGTGCAGCTGACCACCAGCAGATCGTCCTTGTCGCGGTAGTGCGCGTAGAAGGTGGAGCGACCCACATCGGCGCGATCGATGATGTCCCGCACCGTGATCCGGGTGTATCCGCGCTCCTGGATGAGCTGAATCAGCGCCACGTGCAGTGCGCGTCGGGTTCTGCGAACCCGACGGTCGACCGGGGACCCGTCGCCGGACGCTACCGCGGCGGTGAAGGCGGGGGGTTCGCCGGGCGCAGGCGCGACAGAGGTGGGAGAGGCGGCGGGATTGTCGAGCGCGGCCGAGGCGGGGAGCGCGGCAGTCGTCTCGAGCCCTGCCGAGGCGGGGAGCGCGGCAGTCACCTCGAGCACGACAGAGGCAGGGGGCACGGCAGTCGCTTCGCGCACGGGGGACGTGGCGAGAGCGGTGGGCGGTTGCGCGGCGCTCGAGTCGGGCCGCGTTTCCGGACATGTTCCGCGGATGTGTGCCGAATCGGACGGATTCCCGGGATCTGGTTCTGGCCTGCGCTTTTCCACCCTTCGATGATGAACACATGACCCGAAACGAACAAGCCTCCCGCACGACGACCCCCGACATCGGCGCGCTGATCACGTGGCCGCGTCGCTATGTGCTGCTGACGGACGTCTACTTCCTCGGCCGTGATCGCACCCTGCGCCGCGACCTCGCCGCCGCCAGCGGAGCGCGCCCCGGCGATCACGTCATCGATATCGGCTGCGGGCCAGGCAGACTCGCCTTCGCCCTCGCCGACCGTGTCGGACCACAGGGCCGAGTGGTTGGCATCGACCCGTCGGCGCCGATGATCGACTACGCGGTCGCGCACGCTCCGGCCAATTGCCGCTTCGAACTCGGCGCGGCACAGTCGCTTTCCCAGCTCGACGCCACCTTCGACGTCGTGACCTCCACCTTCGCGATGCACCACATCCCAAAATCGGAACGAAACACCGCCTTGGCGGCCATGTTCCGCATTCTGCGCCCCGGCGGTCACCTGCTCCTGGCCGACACCCACCCCACCGGCGGCATCCGCGGAGCACTGATTCGCGCCATGGCGCACCGTGCGAGCGGCCACTCACACCGCGGCGACGACCCGCACGGCAGCGGAACCGCACACGGTCACGACCACCCGGCCGAGACATCCGACGGCGAACACTTCTCCTCGGTCGACATTCGCCAGTACCGAGACCCTCTGCGGCACAACGGTTTCACCGATATCGAATTCCGCACCGGTCGATTCGCGACCGGAATCCTGACCGCGGTCAAACCTGGGTGAAGGGCCGGAAGGATCTGCGCCGCGCGAACCGTTCACGCTGCAGAGCCCGTGCCGGCCGAGCACCCGAGGTGCGGACGGCACCGCCTTGCACGAGCATCGCGCCACAGCTCTCGAGCTGGACCTGGGCGATCGTCTGTGTAGACTCCGCCTCGGCGCCGATGTGCCGAAGTCGGGCAGCAGCATGTCCGACTCATCGATCAACTGGGCTCTGCGGACGGACGAACCGTCGAACGCGAGGCCCTCTTCAGCGAGGTCGGCCGTGGAAGCCTCCGCCGGGATCGAGAAGTGCGCCCGCACAATGGGGAGGTCGGTGAAGCGAATATCGACGCATTCGACCTCCGCTCGAGCAACTTGATCGGCAGCGAACCGTTCAGCCCTGCGAGCTGAGCGATCCGTGCGAGCGGGGCTGGGGCGGTGGTGAACGCTGCCGGTTCACCACCGGGGTCGGAGGTGGTCAGGCGGGGGTGGGGCCGGTGGCCGCTGGGCGTTTGGGGTCGTTGGACCACTGGGACCAGGAACCCGGATAGAGGGCGGCGTCTATTCCGGCGACAGCGAGGGCAGCGACCTGGTGGGCGGCGGTGACGCCGGAACCGCAGTAGACGGCGACCGGGCCGGAGCCGAATTCGGCGAAGCGGGAACGCAATTCGTCCAGCGGCTTGAAAGTTCCCTCGGCGGTCAGGTTTTCGGCGGTGGGGGCGCTGAGGGCTCCCGGAATGTGGCCCGCGCGCGGATCGATCGGCTCCACCTCGCCGCGATACCGTTCTCCCGCACGGGCATCCAGCAGCACACCGGCCCAGCCCGCGGCGCCGTCGGCGTCGATCACCGGCATATTGCCGGGGGTCAGAACCACGTCACCGGCCTCGGGATCGGCTTCCTCGCCCGCGATCACCTTGCCACCGGCGCGATCCCAGGCGGGCAGGCCGCCGTCCAGGATGCGCACGTCGGGGACGCCCGCCCAGCGCAGCAGCCACCAGACCCGCGCGGCGGCCATGCCGCCGGTGGCGTCGTAGGCCACCACGGTGTCCCCCTCGCGCACACCCCAGCTGCGCGCGCACTTCTGTAGATGCGCCAGCTCCGGCAGCGGATGCCGGCCCCGCGCCGGGGACGGCGGATCGGCCAGCTCGGTCTCCAGGTCCACGAACACCGCACCCGGAATGTGCCCGTCCAGGTAGTGCTGTGGTCCGTCCGGATCCCCGAGCGCCCACCGCACATCCAGCAGGCGCACCCGAGAATCCCCGTCCGACAGCAGCTCCCGCAGTTCCTCCGCCGAGATCAGCACCGCGCTCAACCCAACTCCTCTTCGCAGATCCCCCACGAACCAAGTCCACCCACCCTACGCAGCCCTCACGCTCCCCGCAGCACCACCACGCGCGCCCGCACCGGCTCACGTCGCCGTCCACTCATATGCGCCTATGCGACATCGACTGTCCGGCGACGACGCAGGACAGTCCGGGGCGTCAGGCGGGGGCGGCGGGACCGGGCCGGGTGTCAGACGGGGGCGGCGGGACCGGGGTCGGGCGCAGGAGCCGACGGACCACCAGTCCGGCTGTCAGTGCCCAGAAGGCCGCGCCGATACCCAGCAGGGTTACGCCGGAGGCGGCTACCAGGAAGGTGAGGGCGGCGGCGTTGCGGTGGGCGGGTACGGCGAGGGCGGCGGTCAGGGCGGCGGCGAGGGTTGCGATGAGGGCAAGGCCCGCAACGGTTTCCAGCACGCCCTTCGGCGCGGCGGCGACCAGGGTGACCAGCGCCCCGGAAGCCAGCGCCAGCAGGAGGTAGGTGAGTCCGGCGGTGGTGGCCGCGACCCAGCGGCGCCTGGGATCCGGATGGGCCGAGGGCGCCGCGGACAGGGCGGCGCTGATGGCCGCCAGATTGATGGCGTGCCCACCGGCGAAAGCGCCGAGGACGGTGCCGATTCCGGTCACCGACATGGCCGCGCGCCACGGGATCCGATAACCGAAGGAACTCATAACGGCGGTGCCGGGAATGTTCTGCGCGGCCATGGTGACGACGTACAGCGGTAGCGCCACGCCGATCATGGCCTGCCAACTCCAGTGCGGGGCAACCAATTCCACGCGAGGGATCAGGGCACCCGCGTCGATCGAGCGATGCGTCACGACGATGTCGATCGTCGCACCGATCGCCGAGACCGCGAACGCGGCCAGCACCGCCCAGCGCGCGGCGAACTTCTGCAGGACCAGCCAGGTGAGGATCACCGGGACGACGACCGCGGGACTCACGCTCAGCGCCTTGACCGGAGCCAGGCACAGCGGAAGCAGGACCCCCGCCAGCATGGCCTGCGCGATCTCCACCGGAATGGCGGCGATCAGCGCGCCCAGCCGCTGCCAGAATCCGGTCAGCACGATGAGCAGACCCGCGACCACGAACGCCCCCACGGCCGCGGGCCAACCGCCCGCCACCGCCCCGGTGCTCGCCAGCAGTGCCGCCCCCGGAGTGGACCAGGCCAGTGTGATCGGCATCCGATAGCGGCGACTCAGCACCAGCATCCCGATCGCCTGCGTCACGCAGACGGCCAGCAGACCCGAAGCCGCCTGTGCCGCAGTCGCACCCATCGCGGTCAAACCCGCCAACACCACCGCGAACGAACTGGTGAACCCGACCAGCGCGGTCACGATCCCGGCCCCGATCGGCTGCCCGATTCCCGCCTCCGGCGCGCTGTCGACGGCCGGGTCGCCGTCGGTGGTGGTAGTGCTCATCGCGCCATCGTCCCGGTCCAGTGCCCCCGGGGTCGCCAGCCAATCCACCGAAACTGGACTGAATTCGCGCCACACCCGGCACCATCCGCCGAGGCGAACCCGCCACCCACCCTGCGAAGCACCGCACAACCTCGTGCACAACCACCCGCTCGAATACAAGCTCCACACCCGAAACAGGGCAGAGCGAGTCCGGAATCGACCGCCTCGCGACGGCGGTGCCGGGCGCCACCTGGCGGGCTGCGGGCCTCACTCCGGGCGGGCAGATGGGCCGGATCTCGGAGCGATCGTCAACGGGCCATCCACTCCGGTCCGGGCGCGCATGGATCACGGGTCGCGCACGACAGCCGGTCGGTCAGTCCGGCCCGGCACGTGGACCGCGGGTCGCGCACGGCGGCCGGTCGGTCAGTCCTGCTCAGGGGCGGAACGCGGGGTCCCGCTCTGCTGGATCAGGCGGTCCAGCAGCGGGGTGGTCCGGGGACCGACCAGCGAACGCATGATGAGCGACATATTCGTGCGCTCGACGCCCCGGATCTCCAGGATCGAACCGGCGACGCGGTACAGGTCGTCGGCATCCTGAGCCACCACCCGGGCGATCAGGTCGGTCGGGCCGGTGGTGCCGCAGACCTCGGTGACCTCGGGGATCTCCGCGAGCGCGGCGACCACGGAGTCCAGTCGATGCTGGTCCACCACGACGGCGACGAAGGCTGCCAGCGGGTAGCCCAGAGCCCGGGGTTCCACGCGGCGTTCGACGCTCGCGAGCATGCCGTTCGCCTCCCAGCGCGCGAGTCTGGCCTGCACGGTATTGCGGGACAGACCGAGGCGGGCGGCGAGCTCGACACCGGTCGCGCGGGGGTTGGCGACCAGCTCCAGCAACAGCCTGGCATCGGTGACGTCGACCGGCCCGGCAACCGGTTCCCTGCTGCTCATGCGGATCAGTATGACATTCAGACACGCGGCCCGACCGAGCATTCTGCTCAGTTCGAGTGTCGAGACTTGCACATATCGCTTAAGGGAGGATGCTATGTGGTGTAGGACACATACCGCTCGTCATGGGACACGATCCCGGGGCGATGCCGGTGCACCCGGTGTTCGAGGAGGCGATACCCATGCCCGAGAAAAACACCTATCCGGTCCAGCTCGTGCAGCCCGACGGCTGCCGCGTACTCGACAAGATCTACGGCCCGCTGGTCGCGGATGTCGACGCCGACCGCCTGCGCGCCCTGTTCACCGATATGACCGTGGCCCGCCGGATAGACACCGAGGCAACCGCCCTGCAACGCCAGGGCCAGCTGGGACTGTGGCCGCCCCTGCTCGGCCAGGAGGCCGCGCAGATCGGCTCCGCGCACGCGCTGCACGCGGACGACTACGCGTTCTGCAGCTATCGCGAGGCCGGCGTCGCCTACTGCCGGGGTGTGCGGCCCGAGGACATGACCCGGCTGTGGCGCGGTAACGCCCACTACTGCTGGGACGCGGACGAGGTCAGGATGACCAATCCGAACATCGTGGTCGGCGCGCAGGGCCTGCATGCCACCGGCTACGCCTACGCCGCCCATCTCGAGGGCTCGGAGATCGCCACCATCGCCTACTTCGGCGACGGCGCCACCAGCCAGGGCGATATCGCCGAGGCGCTGGGCTTCGCCGCCTCCTGGAGCGCGCCGGTGGTGTTCTTCTGCCAGAACAATCACTGGGCGATCAGCGCGCCGGTGCGCGTGCAGAGCGCCACGCCGATCGCCGCTCGCGCCCTCGGATACGGCATCCCGAGCATTCAGGTCGACGGCAACGACGTGCTCGCGGTCCTGGCCGCCACCCGGCAGGCCCTCATCCGAGCCCGGGCCGGCGGCGGCCCGTCCTTCATCGAGGCCATCACCTATCGGATGGGCCCGCACACCACCGCCGACGATCCGACCCGCTACCGCACCGCCGCCGAACTCGAGCTCTGGCAGCGCCGCGATCCGATCGATCGCATCCGCCGCCTGCTGGAGCGGGAGGGACTGTGGGACAGCGACTTCCAGCAGGCGGTCGTGGTGCGCGCCGACGAGGTCGCCGCCCGGCTGCGCTCGGCGACCCTCGGCATGGCCGATCCGGAACCGAGCCGGCTCTTCGATCACGTCTACGCCACCCCGCATCCGCTGATCGAGGAAGAACGCCGCGCCTACGCGGCCCATCTGGAGGGAGTGCAGTCATGAAGACGACATTCTCCGGCGCGCTCAACCGCGGACTGCGCCGTGCTCTGGAGGACGATCCCAAGGTCGTGCTCATGGGTGAGGACATCGGCCGGCTCGGCGGCGTCTTCCGCGTGACCGACACGCTGCAGAAGGATTTCGGCAACAACCGCGTCATCGACACGCCGCTGGCCGAATCCGGAATCATCGGAACGGCTTTCGGAATGGCGCTGCGCGGCCTGCGCCCGGTATGTGAAATCCAGTTCGACGGATTCGTGTATCCGGCATTCGATCAGATCGTCTGCCAGGTCGCGAAGATTCACTATCGGACGGGCGGAAAGGTGACCACTCCCATCACCATCCGCATTCCGTTCGGCGGCGGCATCGGATCGGTGGAACACCATTCCGAATCTCCCGAAGCGTATTTCGCGCATACGGCGGGACTTCGTGTGGTATCACCGAGCAATCCCGCCGACGCGTATCTGATGATCCGCCAAGCCGTCTCGCTGGACGATCCGGTGATCTTCTTCGAGCCCAAGCGCCGGTACTGGGACAAGGCGGAGGTCGATTTCGACCTGCTGGACCGGGACGGCGGGCTCGCGCTGGATCGGGCCAGGGTCTGTACCAGCGGCGAGGACGCCACCGTCGTCGCCTACGGCGGCACCGTCGCGACCGCGCTCACCGCCGCCGATATCGCGGCCGCGGAAGGGCATTCGCTGGAGGTGATCGATCTGCGCAGCCTCTCGCCCATCGATTTCGACACGATCGAAACCTCGGTCCGCAAAACTGGTCGATTGGTCATCGTGCACGAGGCGCCCGTATTCGGCGGACTCGGCGCGGAAATCGCCGCGCGCATCACCGAACGCTGCTTCTACGAATTGGAAGCACCCATCTTGCGAGTCGGTGGCTTCGACATCCCCTATCCCCCCGCTAAACTCGAGCGGCACCACCTGCCCGACCCCGACCGCATTCTCGCCGCGGTCGATCGCACGCTCGCCGCTTAACGGTCACGCACGGAGGAAGCACGGTGGAAGATCAGCGTCAGGTAATGGAATTCCGGCTGCCGGATCTCGGCGAGGGCTTAGCCGATGCCGAATTGGTGTCGTGGACAGTGCAAGTCGGCGATCAGGTGGAATTGAACCAGGTGATCGCGGAGGTGGAGACCGCGAAAGCGCAGGTGGCGCTACCGAGCCCGTATGTGGGGACGGTCCTGGAGTTGCTGGCGCAGCCCGGGGAGACGGTGCTGGTCGGTGCGCCGCTGATCCGGATCGGCACGGCCACCGACGCGTCGCACAGAAACACCGACGCGCCGGACAGGAACACCGACGCGTCGCACGGAAACACGGCCGCGTCGCACAGGCACACGGCCGCGCCGGCCGGAACCGGCGGCATCACCGACGACATGAACGCGTCCTCGGCGATGGCCGAGGAGCCGCCGGCCGAACGCCGGTCGGTCCTGGTCGGATACGGCCCGGACAGCGAACCGGTCTCCCGGCGGGCCCGCGTGGCGCGCGATGCCGGTACCCGCTCCCCCGCAGACGATCTGGGCCGGCGGCTGCCGCCCTCGGGCCGGGCCTCGGCCACGCCAGGCGCGCGGCGACTCGCCCGTGAGATCGGCGTCGATCTCGCGGCGGTGACGGGTTCGGGCCCACAGGGCGCGGTCACCGTGACCGATCTGCACGGCGCACAGCACGAGAGCGCACCCCGGGAATACCTTGGCGCGGATCATATTCCGATCCACACCGCCCCGCCGGTGACACCCGAGCATACGGCCGTGAGCACGGTGCGATCGGTGCCCGCGGGCCGGGAATCGCGAGTCCCCATCGCCGGAATCCGCAAGCGCACCGCGGCCGCCATGAGTGCGAGCGCTCAGCACATTCCGCAGGCCAGCACCTTCGTGACCACCGATTTCACCGGTTCCATGGAGTTGCTCGATCATCTGCGCGCCACACCGACCTTCGCGGGTCTGAGCCTCACCCCGCTGGCGCTGGTCGCCAAGGCGGCCCTGGTGGCGGTCACCGAATTCCCGGAGATCAACTCCTTCTGGGACGAGACGAATCAGCAGATCCTCACCAAGCACTACGTCAATCTCGGCATCGCGGTGGCGAGCGAACGCGGGTTACTGGTCCCCAATCTCAAAGAGGCGCAGACGATGACACTGCGCGAACTCTGCCAGGAGATCGCCCGGGTCGCCGATGTGGCCCGATCCGGGGCCGCCACTCCGGCCGATCTGACCGGTGGCACCCTCACCATCACCAATGTCGGCGTCTTCGGTGTGGACACCGGTGTGCCCCTGGTGAATCCGAACGAGGCCGCGATCCTGTGCCTGGGCTCGATCCGCAAGCGGCCCTGGGTCCATCGCGACGAACTCACGGTCCGCTGGGTCACCACGCTGGGCCTGAGCTTCGATCATCGCCTGATCGACGGCGAACAGGGTTCGCGCTTCCTGGCCAGCATCGCCGCGCTGCTGGAGGATCCGCTCACCCTGCTCGGCCGGGTCTGAACGACCGCACGACCCCGGAACAACTCCGCACACTCCGTGATTCACGGGGTGTGCGGTTCGTTCTACGACCGAGCTTGCCGCGATGAACTGCCGTGCCGCCGAGCGCGACTCAGTCCTCGGCGGGCTGGATCACGAGCGGTTCGGCGGCGAGGCGGATGACCTCGGGAATGGCGACCGGCTTGCGGCTCTCGTCATCGACGTAGACATGCACGAAGGTGCCGGTGGCGGCCAGTTCCAGGGCCTCGCCGGTGTCCCGGAAGATGGCGAGGTCATAGCTGATGCTGGAGTTGCCGAGCCGGGCGATCCGAATGCCGACCCGCAGCAGATCCGGGAAGGTGATCGACCCCAGGAAGTTGCAGGAGGTCTGGGCCACCACGCCGATAGCGGGTAGGTCCCGGATATCGGTGCCGGTGGCGTGGATCAGCCACGCGTTCACGGCCGTGTCGAAGTAGGAGTAGTAGGTCACGTTGTTGACATGGCCGTAGTGGTCGTTGTCCGCCCAGCGCGTCGGCACGGGCCAGAGCACCGGGTAATCCAGATCCTTCGTCACACCGCCGACGATAGTGGGTGGCGGTGAATCGTTCGCCCTCAGGCGGTGCGCTGGTCGGGGGCGTTGCGGTGATCGCGCGGGCTGATGCCGTAGTGCCGCTTGAACGCGGTGCTGAGCGCGAAGGCGCTGCCGTAGCCGACCCGGCGGGCAATGGATTCGAGGGTGGCGTCGGACTCGTGCAGCAGGTCCGCCGCCAGGGCTAGTCGCCAGTCGGTGAGAAACGCCATCGGGGGCTCGCCGACCAACTCGGTGAAGCGCCGGGCCAGGGCCGCGCGGGAGACGCCGACCTCGGTGGCCAGCGAGGCGACGGTCCACGCGTGCGCGGGATTGTGCTGCATGAGGCGCAGGGCCTTGCCGACCAGCGGATCGCCGTAGGCGTGATACCAGGCGGGCGCGTCCGCCCGGGAGAACCAGGCACGCAGGGTAGCGATGAGCAGCAGATCCAGCAGGCGGTCCAGCATCGCGCCCTGGGCGGGCAGATCCTTGGCGGACTCGTCGACCAGCAGATCCACTACGCGGGAATCGATTTCGCCGCGCCCGAGGATCGTGACCGGAGGCAGCGCGCGCAGCAGCCGGCGGCTGGCCGCGGACTCCTGCTCGTACACGCCCACCACCAGAACGGATTCGGCATCGGTGTTGTCGCCCCAGTTGCGAATGCCCAGACTCAGTGCCTCACAGAGCACCTCGCCCTCCACCGTGGTGGTGATCTGGCCGGGATGGATGATCACCTGCGGCGCGGTGGCCGGGTCGTCGGCGATGATGTAGTGGTCGGGACCGCGGAACAGCGCGATATCCCCGGCGCGCAGTTGCCGCGGCGGGGACTGCTTACCGCCCTTGGGGTCCGGAACCACCCAGCCGCCGCCGCGCACCACCGCCACCAGGGCCAGCGGCGCTTCGTCCTGGATACGCATGGACCAGGGTGGGTCGAACGACGTTCGCATGACGAACGCGGACCGCGCGCGCGGTCCTTCGAGCAGACTGGCCAGCGCATCCATACCCAAGACGATGGCAAATGTGCGCGCGCTTCTCAACCATGTTTGATCTCACCGTAACTCGGTGTACTTGTCTCATGACGAACGAACGCAGTGCGAACAGCGAAAACACCGTCCTGGTCCTGGGCGGAACCGGTAAAACCGGGAGCCGGGTGGCAGCCGGACTGAACAGCCTCGGCGTCGAGATCCGCGTGGGGTCGCGCTCGGCCGAGATCCCCTTCGACTGGACCGATCGCGGCACCTGGTCGGGAGCACTGGCCGGAATCGACGCGGTGTATCTCGCCTACCAGCCCGATCTGGCCGTGCCCAGCGCGCCCGCCGACATCAAGGCGTTCACCGCGCAGGCGGTCGCGGCCGGGGTGCGGCGCATCGTGCTGCTGTCGGGTCGCGGCGAACCCGAGGCCCTCGAATGCGAAGGGATCGTTCAGGATTCGGGCCTGGAGTGGACGATCGTGCGGTGCTCGTGGTTCGCGCAGAACTTCAGCGAGGGCGCGTTCACCGATTTCATCCTGGCGGGCGAGGTGGCCCTGCCCAACGGCGAGGTGCCCGAACCCTTCGTGCACGCGGACGATATCGCCGAGGTGGCGGTGGCGGCGCTGACCGAGACCGGGCACGCAGGGCAGCTGTACGAGCTCACCGGCCCGCGCGGTTTGACCTTCGCCGAGGCCGTCGCGGAGATCGCGGCGGCGTCCGGGCGCGAGATCGCCTTCGTTCCGATCTCGCGCACCGACTTCGTCGCCGCGCTGACCTCGTACGGGGTTCCGGCCGATGAGGTCAGCCTGCTGGACTACCTGTTCGGGACGGTGCTGGACGGGCGTAATTCGCACGTCTGCGACGGGGTGCGCCGGGCGCTGGGCCGCGAGCCGAGGGACTTCACCGAATACGCCCGGGACGTGGCGATCTCCGGAATCTGGACGGTCACGACAGCTGCCTGATCTGTCGGTGCCCGGGCATAGAATGGAAGACGAAACAGGTTGTCGTACAGCAGGTTCGGATCACACCTTCGAGCGTCGAGGAAGCCGCGAAGAGCTGTGGTGAGCAGGAGATGCCGGGGAACCCGGTAGCGTCGTATCAATGGTCGCCGCGACGCCCGCTCCTGCTGTCCGACGTGCACGCCTCGCCCTGTTCGCCATATTCGGTCTCAACGGAATGCTCTCCGCGGTCTGGATTGTGCACATCCCGGCCATCACCGAGCGCACCGGGGTGTCGCACGCCGCCCTCGGCATGCTCCTGCTGTTCATGGCGGCCTGCGCCATCGCCGGCATGCAGACGGCGGGCCCGCTCGCGGACCGCCTCGGCAGCCGCACCCTCACCACCGTCGCCGCGGCGGCGCTGTCCCTCTCGCTCATCGGCCTCGGGTTCGCCACCGGGCCGCTCACCCTCGCACTCGCCCTGGCCGTCTACGGCATTGCCGTAGGCGGTCTCGACGTATCCATGAACGCCCAGGCCGTACATATCGAGCGCGCCTACCCCCGTCCGATCATGTCGGCGTTCCACGCCTTCTTCTCCTGCGGTGGACTCGTCGGCGCGATCGCCGGTTCCGCCGCGCAGAAGGCGGACTGGAGCATTCACCTCACGTTCACGGCCGCCGCGGTCGCGGGTGCGGCGGTGGTGGCCGCCTGCGCACCCCTGCTGCTGCCCCACACGGCCGGAACCACCTCGGGCACAACCCCATCCGAGGCTCCTGCCACCGCCGTCACCGGACCACACGACACGGTCATGTCCGAAACCCTCGGCACCCCCACCTCCGGGGCACCGGAGACCACCTCCGAAGCCCGTTCCACCGCCACCTCCGGACGACACGACACCACCGCATACGAAGCCGTCGCCGCCACCACCTCCGGCAACCCCGAACCTGTCGCAGCCACGAGCGAACCAGGCGCGGAATCCACCGCCCGGGACGAGGCGACGAGCGCGGACGGCGCACTCCCGGTAGGAGTAGCCCCGGGTGGGGCAGCGCCGAGCGGCGATCTCGGGGTGCGGGCGGCCGTCGCACCACGACGGCGGCGGCGGATCCCGCGAGAAGTGTTGCTGCTGGGGGTGATCGCCTTCGCGATGCTGATGGCCGAGGGGGTGGCGGCGGACTGGAGTGCGCTGCAATTGCGGGATCGGCTCGGCGTCGACGACGGGACCGCCGGGCTCGCGTTCGCCGGTTTCTCCCTCACCATGACGCTGGGGCGCTTCGCCGCCGACCGGGTGAGCGCGCGGATCGGGCGGGTGGCGGTGGTGCGCTGGGGAACCCTGATCGCCGCCGCCGGGTTCACCCTGATCGTCGTATCCGGTTGGGCGCCGGTGACACTCGCCGGCTGGGCGCTGTGCGGGGTCGGCCTGTCCGGCGGAATTCCCCAGGTGTTCACCGCAGCCGGGAATCTGGGGTCCGGGAGCTCCGCCACCGATATGTCACGGGTGTTCGGGCTGGGTTATCTGGGACTTCTCGCGGGCCCGGCCATCATCGGCTGGCTCACCGAGGCGGTGCCGCTGACCGCCGCCATGGCCCTGCCGCTGATCGCGATGCTGTTGTGCGCGTGGGGGGCTCGCGCCGTCGCACCCGTCACGCGAGAGGCCGCCGCATAGCCATACCCCGCACCCCACGTCGCCACCCTGCACCACGAGCCACCGAACGCGACGGGTTCAGGAGAGCGTGGGGCGGCGGTAGCGGGAAGCCACTGCTATATCGCCGAGGCTCTCGGCGTGATCGAGGAAATCGTCGACCATGCGGTGATTGAGGACGGCGAGCGCCTCGAGATCCTCGGGGCTCCAGTCCGCGAGCGCCGAACCCATCCAGCCGCGGAAGACGTCGCGCACGGCATCGACGGTGGTGCGCCCGGCAGCGGTGATGCTGACGCGCTGCGCCCGCCCGTCGTCGGGATCGGGGACACGCTCGACATACCCCGACTTCTCGAGCCGTTTGATCTGCCGCGTCACGTGCGGCGCTTCGACATCGAGGCGGGTGGCGAGTTCACCCAGGCGCATCGGCTCCCCCGAATCGGCGAGCACGCGCAGCAGCGGAACGCTGGCGCGGTCGATGGTCACGCCGCATTCCGCGAGCGCCTGGTCGTGGCGGCGAACCCGGGTCAGCACGTAGGCGATTCGCGCCAGCACCCGTTCGAGTTCCACGATGTGACCTGCGTCAACTTCGGGCAGAGGGTTGGCTTCCGTGCGTGGCATGTGGTTATCTTACGAAACTCTTTTAGTTAATTTTGGTAAGTAATCTAGGGGACCCCCGCATGACTTCGACCGCTGTCGGTCAGGCCGCCGGAACCACCGCCGACGACCGCTCCCAGGCCAACCACCTGCGCCTGACACTGCTCGCCCTGTGCGCGGCCGGCCTGGTCGTCTCGCTGCAGCAGACCGTCGTGATCCCACTGCTGCCGCGCATGATCGTGCAGCTGCACACCGACGTCTCCGGCGTCACCTGGCTCTTCACCGCCGCCCTGCTCTCGGGCGCCGTGGCGACCCCGCTGCTCTCGCGCTTCGGCGACATGTACGGCAAGAAGCCGCTGGTGCTGACCGCCATGGGCATGCTCATCGTCGGCTCGGTCATCTGTGCCTTCGCCGACTCGCTCGGGGTGTACATCGTCGGCCGTGCCCTGCAGGGCACCTCGGCGGCCATGATCCCGCTCGCCATCGGCATCATTCGCGATACCTTCCCGCGCGAACGACTGGTCGGCGCGATCGGCATCGTCTCGGGCACCATGGGCGTCGGCGGCACGATCGGCCTGCTGGTGACCGGCGTCATCGCCGATCACACCGAGAGCCCGCACCCGGTGTTCTGGCTGACCGCCGGACTGGGCGTGGTCGCCATCGTGCTGATTCAGTTGAGCACCAAGAACAATGGCGTGCGCCACGGCGGCAAGCCGGACTACATCGGCGCCGCGCTCCTGGCCGGGCTGCTCATCTGCCTGCTGCTGGGCATCAGCGAGGGTCCGCGCTGGGGCTGGGATTCGAGTTCTGTGCTCGAACTGTTCGCCGGCGCGATCGTGCTCGCCGTCATCTGGGTGGTCGTGGAACTCAAGGTGCAGCAGCCGCTGGTGCGTCTGCAGTTGCTGGTCGGCCCGAAGTCGCTGACCGCGAACCTGGCCTCGTTCCTGCTCGGTTTCTCCATGTTCGGCGCGTTCACGCTGGTCTCGAACTTCATCCAGGCTCCGGCGGACAAGGTCGGCTACGGCCTGTCCGGTTCGGTGCTCGCGGTCGGCCTCTACGGCATCCCGAGCGCAGTGCTGATGACCTTCTTCTCGTTCAATACCGGCCGGATCGCCGGCAAGATCGGCCCGGCCTACACCCTCGCGATCGGTTCGGTGTTCGCCGGATTGTCGATGGCCTGGCTCGCGATCTCCCATGATCACGGGTACGACATGGTGATCGCGCAGATCCTGCAGGGCACCGGCTTCGGCATCGGCTACGCGGCGCTGGGCAGCCTCGCCGTGCAGCACGTGCCGATGAACGAGAGCGGCATCGCCTCGGGCATCAACTCCCTGGTCCGCACCGCGGGCGGCAGCATCGCAGGTGCAGTCACCGGATCGATTCTGACCGCGCACGTCATCTCCGGCACCCACGTGCCGACGGTGAACGCCTATGTGGCCAGCTTCACCGCGCTCGCCGTCGGAGCCTTCGCCTCCGCCGCCGTCGCTCTCGCGCACGGCCTTCGCCACAAGGACTGACCACCCGAAAGGGGAACGGGCGTCAGGTGAGCACCTGGGTGATGCCGCCGTCGACCACCACGGCATGGTCGTCGGTCAACGCCCAGTGCGCGATGCCCTCGGACTGGTAGCGGCGCACCAGTTTCCGGGCCTCGCCATCGGGGTCGGTGGGCGAATCCAGGTGCGGGACGATGCGCCGGTCCACCAGACCCAGACCGTCCCAGCGTGGTTCGATACCGCAGGCCGTGCGCACCTCGGCGGGATCGTCCACGGGTTCGAGACCGTGCAGGTCGGGCGTCATCACACAGGCGCCCGCGCTGTAGCCCGCATAGAGGATCGCATCGTCGGCGAGCAGTCGGGTGAGCGCGAGATCGGCTCCGCTGCGGGCGAACTGGGCGCGCAGCACGAAGGTATTGCCGCCGCGCACCCACACCATGGGGAACCCGGACAGGGTGCGTTCCAGCGCCTCGGGCCGATCGATGTAGTCGCGCAGATCGAGCACCTCGGGCTCGAATCCCAAGCGGCGCAGCGGGAAAAGATCGCTGCTCACCGCACTCTGCCAGGCCGAGGGCCAGGCGTCACAGGCGTTGGCCACGACGGCCACCCGGCCGGGTGGCGCACCGAGCAGCTCGAGCAGGCGATTCTGATGCGCGCCGAAACGGTAGCTGGACAGGAACAGTCGCACCGGCGCTCAGATGGTGAAGGCCAGGCCGCGGACCAGGCGGTCGCCCAGCCCGGTGTCACCGGCAAGGGTGAATTCGCCCGCGTGCGCGTCGACCGTGGTGCGGCCACCGCGCAGGCGTGCGAAAAGGCCGGAGTCGAGGGTGATCACGACATCGGCGGGGCCGTCCAGGGTGTCGACGAGGTCCGCCCGGGTGCCGGTGACCGCCACGTGCAGGGTCCGCGGCACCCCGCCGGTGAGTTCGAAGGTGATCCGCGAGCCGTCGGGCGCGCCCGCACCCTTCACCACGGCGCGGCCGAGGGTCGGAATCAGTTCGGCGAAGGCGGTTTCCGCGCGCGGCCCACCCTCCGCGATCGCCTCCCCCAGCGCGTCGGCGATATCGAGTTCGTGCATCCAGCAGTCGAACAGGCGCACCCGCATGAACCGGCCGTAGGGCTGCATGCCGACCGGAGTCGGCATGAGCTCGGCCCACGCCTCGGGACCGATCTCGCTGAGCGCCTTGACCCGTCGCCCCGTGACATCGCGGAAACGCTCGAGCAGTTGCGACCCGCTCAGCGCGCGAAAGGACTGGATCCATTTCTCGTTGAGTTCGCCGAACTGATTGCGGATGTGGTCGCCGGCCACGTTCAGATCCGGCACCGGCTCACCCAGCAGCAGCGACTCGGTACCGATGACATGCGCGAACACGTCGAACACGGTCCATCCGGGCAGCCTCGACGGTGTGCGCCAACGGACCTCGTCCAGGCCGTCCACCAGCCGGGCCAGAGCGTCCCACTCTGCGGACAGCAGGGCCGTGATGTCGGTTCGGTCCGGCACCGTGTCGGTCATGCGCTGGTTCCCTTCTTCTCCTCGGCCGCGAGCCGGTCCAGGCCGGACCGGATGGCGGCGGCGGTCGTCTCGCGGTCGTGCGGGCGGCGCAGCACGAAACCTTTCGCGAACGTCAGGATGTCGCCGTGCTGCCGCGGAACCACATGCAGGTGAACATGATGCACGGTCTGGAACGCGGCCTTGCCGTCGTTCAGGACCAGGTTCGCACCGTCCGCGCCGAGATCGCTGCGGCGCACGGCCTTGGCCAGGCGGTGGCCGAACGCGAAGAGTTGGGCGCCCAGCGCGGGATTCAGATCGTCCAGGTTCGTCGCATGACGCTTGGGGATCACCAGCGTGTGCCCCCGGGTGATGGGCCGGATATCGAGGAAGGCCATCACGATGTCGTCCTCGAAGACCTTGGTCGCGGGTGCGGCACCCGCCACGATCTCGCAAAAGATGCAGCCACTCACCAGCCAGACATTACGGCGTAAGAGTGATCCGCGACACCCCTGCCGGCGACCGCGAGCGCCCCAGCTGGGTGCACGCCTACCGGTTGGTAGCGAACCCTGGAGCTACCCCTTGTGGCAGGTAGCGCCACTGACAGAGCATGTGCGTGTCCGGTTTTCTCGCCACACCATGTGATGCCTATCTCGGCTACTCTCACCGCGGACCAGGTACAGTTGCGAGAATTCTCACGAACTTACTCCACAGTAAGTTCGGCCCACCGTTTGGACCGGTGACGCGGCCCATCATGGAAACAGGGTGGCCTGGGCTCACCAAGAGAAGGAAGTTTGACAAGTGGACACAACGCAGAGCGAGGTCAGCGGAGCATCCCGCAGCGCTGATGCTGGCGCTCCGCGCGGGGCACGCGTCGGCGTGGTTCGCGAGACCAACGCGGACGAACGACGTGTGGCATTGGTGCCGAAGATCATTCCGGCCCTGCTGAAGCAGGGCGCGGAGGTGATCGTCGAGGCCGGCGCCGGCCTGGGCGCGCTCATTCCGGACGAGGCGTACACCGATGCGGGTGCGACCATCGGCGATCCGTGGAGTGCCGACGTCGTGGTCAAAGTGGCTCCGCCCAACGACTCCGAGATCGCCAAGCTGACCTCCGGGCAGACGCTGATCGGCTTCCTCGCACCCCGCAACGCCGACACCAAGATCGGCGCGCTCAAGGCCGCGGGCGTGCAAGCCTTTGCCGTGGAAGCGATTCCGCGTATCTCCCGCGCCCAGGTCATGGACGCGCTCTCGTCCCAGGCCAATGTCGCCGGATACAAGGCCGTGCTGCTCGCGGCCTCGGAATCCACCCGCTTTTTCCCCATGCTGACCACGGCGGCCGGCACCGTGAAGCCCGCGACCGTCCTGGTCCTGGGCGTCGGCGTGGCCGGGCTGCAGGCACTGGCCACGGCCAAGCGCCTGGGTGGGCGGCCCACCGGTTACGACGTGCGTCCCGAGGTCGCCGATCAGGTGCGCTCGGTCGGCTCGCAGTGGCTGGACCTGGGCATCGACGCCGCCGGTGAGGGCGGGTACGCCCGCGAGCTCACCGACGAGGAGAAGGTGCAGCAGCAGGCCGCGCTGGAGAACGCGATCAAGGGCTTCGACGTGGTGATCACCACCGCGCTGGTTCCGGGTCGTCCCGCCCCGCGCCTGGTGACGGCCGCCGCCGTGGAGGGCATGAAGCCCGGCAGCGTCATCATCGACATGGCCGGTGAGACCGGCGGCAACTGCGAGCTCACCGAGCCCGGCAAAACCGTTGTGCGCCACGGGGTCACCATCGCCTCGCCGCTGAACCTGCCGGCCACCATGCCCGAGCACGCCTCGGAGCTGTACTCCAAGAACATCCAGGCACTGCTGGACCTGATGCTGAAAGACGGTGTCCTGGCACCCGATTTCAGCGATCAGGTGCTCGCGGATTCCTGCGTGACGCGTGAGAAGGAAGCCTGATGTACACCGAACTTCTGGCGAACATCGCGATTCTGGTGCTGTCCGGATTCGTGGGCTTCGCGGTCATCTCCAAGGTCCCCAACACCCTGCACACCCCACTCATGTCCGGCACCAACGCCATTCACGGCATCGTGGTGCTCGGCGCGCTGGTCGTGTTCGGCAAGATCGAGCACCCCTCGGTGCTCATGCAGATCATCCTGTTCGTCGCGGTGGTCTTCGGAACGCTGAACGTCATCGGCGGGTTCGTGGTCACCGACCGCATGTTGGGCATGTTCAAGGGCAAGAAAGCCGGCGCATCGGGCGCGCAGCGCCCCGGCACTACCGATAAGGCTGGCCGCTGAATCATGGACAATCTGGTCAATATTCTCTACATCGTCGCGTTCGCGATGTTCATCTACGGTCTGATGGGCCTGACCGGCCCGAAGACCGCGGTGCGCGGCAACCAGATCGCCGCGCTCGGCATGCTCATCGCCGTGATCGCGACGTTCATCTCGATCCGCGACACCAACAACTGGATCATCATCATCGCCGGTCTGGTCGTCGGCATCGGCCTGGGCGTGCCCCCGGCCCGCTTCACCAAGATGACCGCCATGCCGCAGCTGGTCGCCGCGTTCAACGGCGTCGGCGGTGGCACCGTCGCGCTCATCGCGTGGGCGGAATTCCTGGAGACCACCGGGTTCTCGCACTTCCCGGCCGACGAGCAGCCGACCGCGCACATCGTGATCGCCTCGATGTTCGCGGCCATCATCGGCTCGATCTCGTTCTGGGGCTCGTGCATCGCGTTCGCGAAGTTGCAGGAACTGCTCTCGGGTAAGCCGATCACCATCGGCCGTCTGCAGCAGCCGCTGAATCTGCTGCTGTTCGCCGGTGCGATCGCCGCCGCCGTGGTCATCGGCATCGGCGCCACCAAAGACGGTGTGCCGCAGTACTGGATGATCCTGGTCCTGGTGCTCGCGGGCATCCTGGGCCTAATGGTCGTGCTGCCGATCGGCGGCGCGGACATGCCCGTGGTCATCTCGCTGCTCAACGCGCTCACCGGCTTGTCCGCTGCCGCAGCGGGTCTCGCGCTGAACAACACCGCCATGATCGTGGCGGGCATGATCGTCGGCGCGTCCGGCACCATCCTGACCAACCTGATGGCCAAGGCCATGAACCGGTCCATCCCCGCCATCGTGGCGGGCGGATTCGGTGGCGGCTCCACCGCGCCGGGTGCGGGCGGCGACGGCGAGGCCAAGCAGGCCAAGGCCACCTCCGCGGCGGACGCGGCCATTCAGATGGCGTACGCCAACCAGGTCATCGTGGTCCCGGGTTACGGCATGGCCGTGGCCCAGGCCCAGCACGCGGTCAAGGAGATGGCGGCCCTGCTCGAGGCCAAGGGCGTCGAGGTCAAGTACGCGATCCATCCGGTCGCCGGTCGCATGCCCGGTCACATGAACGTGCTGCTGGCCGAGGCCGAGGTCTCCTATGACGCCATGAAGGAAATGGACGACATCAACGGCGAATTCGGCCGCACCGATGTCGCCCTGGTCATCGGCGCGAACGATGTCACCAACCCGGCCGCCCGCGAGGACGCCTCGTCCCCGATCTACGGCATGCCGGTGCTGGACGTGGACAAGGCCAAGTCGGTCATCGTGCTCAAGCGCTCGATGAACTCCGGCTTCGCGGGCATCGACAACCCGCTGTTCTACGCGGACACCACCTCGATGCTGTTCGGCGACGCCAAGAAGTCGGTCAGCGCGGTCACCGAGGAACTCAAGGCGCTCTAGGCGCTCTGCACTCCAGGAATCCGGCAGCGGCCCGTGCCCCGAAAGGGACACGGGCCGCTGCCGTTCCGGTTCCGGCGCATTCGAGCAGTTCAGAGGTTGTCCGGACGCAGTTCTTGACCCACAGGTCCAAAATGGCCTACAGTCCTTCCCATGGGCAGGCCACGCAACTTCGAAGCGGACGACGTCGTCGAACGCGCGATGGACGCGTTCTGGACCCATGGCTACGCCAACACCTCCCCCGCCGACCTCGCCGCGGCGACCGGCATCGGAAAAGGCAGCCTCTACAACACCTTCGGCAGCAAACGGCAACTGTTCGATCAGGCCTTCGCGCACTACAGCGTGCGCGGCGCGGAGCTGGCGCGGGAGTTCCTGGCCGAACCGGGCGGCACCCGCGAACGAGTCCGGGACTTCCTGCGCATGCTGGTGGATACCGATCTGGCGCAACCGATTCGGCGCGGCTGCATGGCCGTGAACACCGCGGTCGAGTTCGCCGGACAGGATCCCGATATCGATCGGGCCATCCTCGAGGCGACCGAGGGTGTCATCGCGGCGCTGGCGGACCGGATCGAGCAGGGTCGGCGCGACGGGGACATCCGGGCCGACATCGACCCCCGGGTCTACGCGGAATACCTGATGACCACCATCGGCGGCCTGCGCATCATGGCCAAGACCTTCGATGCGGCGACGCTTCATCGCGTCATCGACACGACGGTGTCCACCCTCTGACCACACCCTGACCGCCGGCCGCTTCGGCGGCCGCGCTGTCATGCCCCAATTTTTGACCTGTAGTTCAAGAAAGGACCGGCAATGGATCTCGGACTTACCGGCAAGACCGCCCTCGTCACCGGAGCGAGTCGCGGCATCGGCCTCGCCATCGCGCAGGAGCTCGCAGCCGAGGGGGTTCGGGTGGTCGGCGCGGCCCGCACCATCACTCCGGCACTCGAAAAAGTCGCCGCCGCAGCCGTTTCCGTCGATCTGAGCACGACCGAGGGCGCGCGCGGCGTGGTCGAATCGGCCCTGTCGGAACTGGGCGGCATCGACATCCTGGTGAACAACGTCGGCGGCGGCGACGCGGATCGGCTCGAGCTCGCGGGCGTGCTCGACACCGACGACGAACAACTACGAAACCTCTTCGACCTCAATCTCTTCGGCGTCATCAGCACCACGCGCGCCGCCCTGCCCAGCCTGCTGGAGCGCGGCGGCACGGTCATCAGCATCTCGTCGATCAACTCCCGGCTTCCCGCGGTCGGCCCCACCGGATACAGCGAGGCCAAGGCCGCGCTCGCCTCGTTCAGCAAGCGGCTCAGCGAGGAGTTCGGGCCGCAGGGGTTGCGAGTCAACACCGTCTCCCCCGGCCCGGTGGCCACCGACATCTGGCACGGCGAGAACGGCCTCGGCGCGAAACTGGCGAAGGCCAACGGCATCGGGCACGAACAGTTCCTGGCCGCGATGCCCGCCCAGTTCAACATCACCTCGGGGCGGATCTCCACCCCAGGGGAGATCGCGGCACTCGTGGCGTTCCTGGCTTCCGAGCGCTCGGCCAACACTCACGGCGCGGACTTCGTCGTGGACGGCGGCATTCTCAAGATCGCCTGATCACCACCCGGCCTCGGGCTGCATTCGCCCCGGGCGTCGCTACGGCCCGTGCCCGAAAAAGGCACGGGCCGTGGCCATTTCGGAGATATCTATCGTCCCGGCGACTACCGCCCGTGGCTCACGCGCGAGGATGCCCGGCCGTGCCGCGACGACGGGTCGGGGGTGACTACAGGTAGAGCCCGGTGCCGTGCTCGGGGTGAGAGTTGGCTATGGCGTGCAGGTCTCGCTCGCGCATGACGTAGTAGGACTGAGCCTTGACCTCCACCTCGTACTGGTCGTCGGCATTGAACAGCACCTGATCACCCACGGTGACGGCGCGCACGTGCGACCCCACGCCGCAGACCTCGCCCCAGGACAGGCGTTTCGCGACCTGCGCGGTGGAGGGAATGAGGATGCCTCCGGTGCTGCGGCGTTCACCGGATTCCTGGTTCAGCTTGACCATGACCCGGTCGTGCAGCATTTGGATTTCGAGCTTGGCATCGGACACGGCGGCAGTGTACTGCCGGGGCGCGGGGTCCGAGCGGCGGGGACCTCAGCTCTCCGAGGCTCGTGACTTCAGCCCACCGGGGCCGGGACACCGGCTCGGCCGCTAGCTCGCCGACAGCTCGGGAGCGACGATGCGCCGGATGGCGTCCTTGATCCAGGCGCGGGAGATCTCCGGGTCGACGCCGGGTCCGAGGGTGAACTCGGCGACCTGCGGCACGGCCAGCGGATAGTTGATCATGCTCATCAAGATCATCAGAATTTGCCCCGCGGGCATGTCCTCGCGGATCAGGCCCTTGCGCTGAGCCACCTCGATCTTCTCCCGCTTCTCCCGATAGCGGCCGTGCCGGAGTTCACCGGCCGAGGCGTTCTCGACGCCGAGCTCGAGCGCCTCCCACATCAGCAGTCGCAGCAGTTCGGGATGCTCGCTGTGGTAGTCGATGTGCTGATCGATCCAGACGTCGAGGTCTTCGATATCGGTGGTCACAGCCTCGGCGACGGCCAGCATGGTCTTCTCCAGCACCTGATGGAACAGCTGCTCCTTGTCGCCGAAGTAGGCGTAGATGAGCTGCTTGTTGGCCTTGGCGTTGGCGGCGATGCGATCCACCCGGGCGCCCGCGATGCCGTGCGTCGCGAATTCCGCAGTGGCGGCGGCGAAGATCCGCGCCTTCGTCGCCTCGGGATCCCTGGGTGCCATGGCAACCAGCATAACCAACCAACCAGTTGACAGGAGTCGAGCGGCGGAATACTTTCAACTAACCAGTTGGTTGTTGATCCTTGCAAGGCTCGGGAGGGCTTCGGGAACACCTCGGAGCCCACTCGAATTCACGGCGCAGCGTCGCGCCGCGCGTCCCCCACATCTCGCTACACCGTTCGGGAGAACGACGTGACTATTCTCGAAAACCGTTCCGTAGCAGTGCCTTCCACCGCACCGACGGCCGTGTCAGGTGTTTTCGCGGCTCGCTGGCGGGCGCTGCCGGTCCTGCTCGCCGCCATGTTCATGGCGATGTTCGACTACTTCGTGGTCAATGTGGCCGCGTCCTCACTGCAAACGGATCTGCACGCCGGTGAAGCCGGACTCGAATTGGTGGTCGGCGGTTACGGATTCGCCTATGCCAGCGGGCTGATCACCGGCGGGCGGCTCGGCGATCTGTTCGGGCATCGGCGCATGTTCGTCGTCGGCATGCTCGCCTTCGCGGTCGCCTCGCTGCTGTGCGGGCTGGCCTGGAACGAGTGGGCGCTGGTCGGGTTCCGGGTCCTGCAGGGCGCCACCGCCGCGCTGATGGTGCCGCAGGTGCTGGCACTGATCAACACCATGTTCCCGATCACCGAACGGCCAAGGGCCATGGCGGCTTTCGGCGCGACCATCGGCCTGGGCGCGGTCTCTGGACAGGTGCTGGGCGGCGCGCTGCTGGACTTGGATCTGTTCGGCTGGGGCTGGCGCACCATCTTCTTCATCAACCTGCCCATCGGCATCGTCGCCGCGCTGATGGCGGCGCGCTGGTTGCCGCGGCACGCGCACACCCACCGGCCGCGGCTGGACCCCGTGGGCGCACTGGGCATCTCGGCGGCGCTGGCGCTGGTCCTGGTGCCGGTGACACTCGGACGGCCCGAGGGCTGGCCGTTGTGGACCTGGATCTCGATGGCCGCCGCGCTGCCGGTCCTGCTGCTCACCCTGCGCTACGAGAACCGGCTGCGCGTACGCGGCGGCGAACCGGTTCTGGACATCACCCTGGTCAGCGATCGCAAATTCCTTGCGGGCATGGTGATCTCGGGCGGCTACCTGGCCTTCTTCGCCGGCTTCATGCTGTGCCTGACCCTGCTGTTGCAGAACGGCCTGGGCATGTCGCCACTGGCCGCCGGCCTCACCTTCGCACCGCTGGGGCTGAGCTTCGCGACCAGTTCGTTCTTCGCCCGCAAGGTGGCCGAGCGGATCGGCAACCGGGTCATCGTGCTCGGCGCGACGGTCAGCCTGACCGGCATGCTGCTCACCCTGGGCGTGCTGGCCTGGTACGGCTCCGCGATCGGGCCGCTCGCGCTCATTCCCGGCATGATGCTGGTCGGCGTCGGCAACGGCCTCTCGATCCCCTCGACCATCGGCGCGGTGCTGTCCTCGGGCATTCCCGCGCACCAGGCCGGGATGGCGGCGGGCGTACTCACCACCGGTCAGCAGTTCGGAAACGCGGTCGGCGCAACAGTTCTCGGCACGGTGTTCTTCGGCGCGGTCGCCGGCGGGAACGAAATCGGGAACTTCGTGCACGGCATGGAGGTGTCGGGATACACCGCCCTGGGCATCATCGCGGTGGTGCTGGTCGCGGCCTTCGCCCTGCCGAGGTCGAACGCGGTGCGCTGATCACTACTGCCCCGATCGATGAAAAGCACTGCGGCATCGGCGAATAAATGCGAGCGCCATCTCCTCCGAGGTGGCGCTCGCATTTGTCACACACAGGAATTCGGGGATTGGCGGGCCTCTCTCCCGCTGCCACACTGGGTTCCTGTCTTTCTGCGAGAGAGGAGATTTCGTCGTGGAGGGAATTCAACTCACCGCCAATCTGGTGAGGTACATCCTGTGGGTGATCATAGGAACGGCACTCGGCAGCGGGCGTGTCTACTGAGCGATTCCTGCGGATGATTCCGGACAAAAGCAGCGCGAGCCCGTATTTTCTGGAGTGTGGACCCGGACAATCGCGCTGACCGCATCGACCTCGACAGCCTGCACGCCCTGCTGCCCGACAACATGGTGGTGACCGACCCCGACGTACTCGCCGGCTATCGCCAGGATCGGGCCTTCGATCCCGACGCCGGAACGGCTCTGGCCTTGATCCGGCCCCTGACCACGGATCAAGTCGCCACGGTCGTGCGGTGGGCACACGAGCATCGGGTGCCCATCGTGCCGCGCGGCGCGGGCACCGGACTGTCCGGCGGGGCCACCGCGCAGGACGGCGCCCTACTGCTGAGCACCGAGAAGATGCGCGAGATCACCGTCGACACCGTCACCCGCACCGCGGTGGTGCAGCCGGGACTGCTGAACGCCGAGGTCAAGCGGGCCGTGGCGGAACAGGGGCTGTGGTATCCGCCGGATCCCTCCTCGTTCGAGATCTGCTCGATCGGCGGTAACGCGGCCACCAACGCGGGCGGGCTGTGCTGCGTGAAGTACGGCGTCACAACCGATTACGTGCTCGGCATGCAGGTCGTCCTCGCCGACGGGACGGCGGTGCGGCTCGGCGGGCCGCGACTCAAGGACGCGGCGGGGCTGTCACTGACCAAACTGTTCGTCGGCAGCGAGGGCACGCTCGGCATCATCACCGAACTCACGCTGCGGCTGCTGCCCGCGCAACCGCCGCAGTCCACCGTGGTCGCCACCTTCGCGACGCTGACCGCCGCGACGGACGCGATTCTCGCCATCACCGGCCAATTGCGGCCGTCCATGCTGGAATTCATGGATTCGGTCGCGATCAACGCGGTCGAGGACGAATTGCGGATGGGGCTCGATCGCGAGGCCGCCGGCCTGCTGGTGGCGCGTTCGGACGCTCCCGGGCAGTTCGCCGGGCACGAGGCCGACATCATGCTCGCCGCCTGCGAGAAGGCCGGTGCCACCGAGGCTTTCCGCACCGACGATCCCGACGAGGGCGAAGCCTTCTGCGCGGCACGGCGATTCGCCATCCCCGCAGTGGAACGCAAGGGACCGCTGCTGCTCGAGGACGTGGGCGTGCCGCTGCCGCGTCTGGGCGATCTGATCAACGGCATCGCCGCGATCGCCCGGCAGCGCGAGGTGCTCATCTCCGTCATCGCGCACGCGGGCGACGGCAACACCCATCCACTCATCGTGCACGACCCGAACGATCCCGCCGAGTCCGAACGCGCACACCTGGCCTTCGGGGGTGTGATGGATCTGGCGATCGCACTCGGCGGCACCATCACCGGCGAACACGGCGTCGGCCGACTGAAGAAGGCGTGGCTGCCCGATCAGGTCGGCCCGGACGTGATGGCGCTCACTCGCCGGATCAAGGATGCGCTGGATCCGCACGGAATACTCAATCCCGGCGCGGTGCTGTGAGCCCGCCCCCGGAACAATCCGCATCACAAGGGAGTTCGAACCGACCATGAGCACCAGGCTGGAACACAATGCCGACGCGACCCGCTACGAGATCTATCTCGACGACACGCTCGCGGGCTACGCCGACTACGCGGAGCGCACCGACGGGGACACGCAGATCCGCGACATCCAGCACACGCTCACCTTTCCCGAGTTCCGGGGGCGCGGGGTCGCGGCGCAGGTGGTGGAGTTCGCGTTGAACGACGCTCGCACCCAGGGCTACTCGATCGTCCCGACCTGCTGGTATGTGGAGAAGTACATCGCGTCGCATCCGGAGTACGCGGACCTCGTCGTCGCCTGATCGAGGATGCCGCTGCGTCGAGCGGGGTCAATCGGCGAGCCGGGTCAATTGGCGCGGTAACTCCGGCCCGTCTCACCGTGGCGCGGCGTCACCCGTCGCCGCCACACCAGGAACTGCCGGTCCGCGATGCTCCCCATCGCCTCGACGACCTTGGTGTTGTCGAACCCGGGCAGGGCCTGCAATCGGGCCAGGAACGCGGTGTCGGCAGCGGAATGCGGTACCACGCACCCCTTGCCGCTGGCACCGATCAGTACGAAGAACACATCGTCGGCGAAGGGTCCGTCCGCCGTGGTGATGATTCGCACCTCCGCCAGCTCGGTCCACGCGACTTCTTCCACACGTCCGTCGGCCAAGGTGCGCCGGACGAAGGTGTCGTTGATTTCGACTCCGGCCATGCGTCCATAGTGCCCCCGCGTTCCCACTTCTAACAGTCCTGAAACCTCGGATTTCCCGGCCGGAGCTCCCGCGGGCAGTGCCGGCGAACATGCCTGTCCGCGCACAATCGGCAACCGGGCAGCGGTGGCAATTCTTCGGCTATCTCTCGGATTGCGGCGCGGCGTAGAAACATTCGCGGGCGCGTCCCGATATGACACGAGCAGCGACCCGGTTACCGGATTCCCGAAACGAACATCGCGGGACCTCGGTCCGGGGCTGCCCGGGAATCTCGTCCACCCGCTCCGAAATTATCTGGGCATCCGACCAATCGTTTCGGCGGGGCGTGACGAATCACCGGAGAGGTGTAGTTCGAACAGAGGTTGATCGAATGCGAGTTGTCGGCGGGATATCGGCGGAGCGAACCGTGGTTCGCGGAATACTGCTAGCGGAAACGGCAGGCGGACAGCGGGATTCCCCACCACTGGGTGGGGTGCGTCGCCAGGTCGGAGACCGGGCGATCGAGAACGTCGTCGCCGAGTCGCTCGACGGGCTGGCCGCCGAGTCGCGCGATCTCGCCGACGTGGCCGTCGTCTACCGCACGGTGACCGAACGGCGCGCGCTCGTCTCCGCGCTGGCCGACGGGAAATGGCAGCGCGCCTCGCATGTTTCGATCAAATCCGCGCTGTTGGCGCTGGCTCAGGACGATCCCGGCACCGGGAAGGTGATGGTGCTCGAACTGCTCGACCACCACACCGCGTTCGCGCTGACCGATGCCGGGCGCGCGCAGACCCTGGTGTCGGATTCGTGGCTCAACGGGGTCGTCGACGCGGGCAGCACCGATGAGGCTATCGGCCGGATCTGGCCGCTGCTGGACGCGGTGGGCGTGCGTCCCGATACCGTCCTGGTCTGCGGCGCGGCGGCCACCGACCCCGAGATCGCGGCGGCGGTGCGACGTGGTTTCGCCGTACCCGTCAGCGAGGTGGCCGATGCCGCGAACGCGGCGGCGCGCGGCGGCGCGCTGGTGGCCCTCGAACAACTGCGCGGACTGGACTCCGAAGCCCCGCAACCTGATCGGCGATACAGCCGGGTCCTGCTGGGCGTCGCGGCGGTCGCGGCCGCGCTCGCCGCCTCCGGATTCGCGTTCATCCAGCTGCGCGACCACACGACGCCGGTCGCGCAGGTCCAGATGACTCCCGCCGCCAGTGCCACCCGGCCGCCCACGACCGAATCCCCCGCACTGCCCCCGCGCGCCGTGGCGGAGCCCGCCACCCAGGACCCGCCCGCGGATC
>NZ_BDBU01000049.1 GCF_001613145.1 Nocardia jejuensis NBRC 103114 | reverse complement strand
GCCGCCGCCCGCGCCGGCGACGGGCTCCAGCTCTCGCGCGCGACCCGATGGCGCGACGGGAGCGTGGCGCAGGCGCAGAAGAACCAGGCCGCCTGGATCGAGGCCTACCGCCGCGCCTGGACCCGGACCGACGCGCCGCCGCGAGTCCAAGCCTCCCGCGCGGTGTATCCGCATCCCGATCGGGCGGCGGCCCTGGAACTCGTCACCCCCGGCGTACGCCGCTGGCAGAGCTGGGCTCCCGCCGAGCGGGGCATCGGGAACCTCGATGTCGCGGAGTATCTCGACGCCGATCACGCCCTGGTCGGGCCCGCGCCCGAACTCGCCGCCGCACTGGCCGCGGATCCCTCGCTGGCCGATATCACCGATCTGCTGGTGAGTTTCGTCCCGGGCGTCCCGGAGCACGACGAGCACCTGCGACTGCTCACGACCACGGCGCGGGACTTGGCCCCGGCGCTGGGCTGGTCCCCGGCGCTCGCCTGACCCACCTACCCACTGCCGCACGAGAGGCCACCATGCCCGGATTCCATCTGAACCTGTCGCTCATGACACCGGGGCACTTCCGCCACGCCTGGCGTGCTCCCTACGCGGACCCGCTCGCCTACCTCGATATCGACTACTTCCAGCGCCTGGCCCGGATCGCCGAGGCCGCCGCGATCGACGCCGTCTTCCTCGGCGACGGCCCCGCCCTGCGCGGGGAGATCGAGGAGGCGCCCGGCACCGGCATCGATCCGCTGGTGCTGCTGGGCAATCTGGCCGCGGTGACCCAGCGGCTCGGCGTCGTCATCACCGCCTCCACCACCTACAACTCGCCCTACAACCTGGCCCGGCGCTTCCAGGCACTCGATCACGTGACCAAGGGCCGGGCCGCGGTCAATATCGTCACCACCGGAACCCCCGCTGCCGCAGCCAATTTCGGCCTGACCGAGCATCCGGACAAGACGACTCGCTACCGCCGGGCCTGGGAATTCCTGGACGTGGTGACCCGGCTGTGGGACAGCTGGGAGCCGGATTGGCTGGTCGCCGACAAGTCCGAGGGCCGCTACGCCGACACCGCCAAGATCCACCGCATCGATCACGAGGGCGAGTTCTTCTCGGTGGCGGGTCCGCTGCCGGTGCCGCCGGGACCGCAGGGCAGACCGGTGATCGTGCAGGCCGGAGGCTCGGAGGGCGGACTGCGGCTGGCGGGCGATTTCGCCGACGTGGTGTTCACCGTCGCCCAGACCCAGGCCAAGGCCGTGGCCTTCCGCGAGGACATCCGCCGCCGCGCCTCCGCCTCGGGCCGGCATCCCGACGATGTGAAGATCTCGCTGGGCGTGGTGGTGCTGGTCGCCGCCACCGAGGCCGAGGCGCGCGAGCGCGAGCGGAAACTGTACGCGCAGTTGCCGATCGAGCGTCTCACCACGACCCTGCTGGCCAATCTCGGTCTGCCCGAAGGCAGTTTCGGTCCCGAAGACCCGATAAGTGCGTCGGACCTGCCCGATACCGTTCCCGGCGGGGCATTCTCGACCGGGTTCAGCGTGTCCACCCGGGCGCTGCTGGCCGAGGGGCCGCGCACCCCGCGAGAGCTGATCCAGCGCGGCGCGGGCGGCGCGGGACATCGGCTGCTGGTCGGATCCGCCGAGCAGGTCGCCGATGATCTGGAGTCCTGGTACCGGGCGGGCACGGCCGACGGCTTCACCGTCATGCCCGCGGAGACCGCTGTGGACCTGGAGGCGTTCACCACCCTCGTGGTGCCGATCCTGCAGCAGCGCGGACTCTTTCAGCGTGAATACGGTGCCCCGACCCTGCGCGAGCGCTTCGGTCTGAGCGTCCGGCACCGCGGGAACGACGTGGACAGCGTCCCCGCCTGAGGTGGTCCGGCAGCACCGATTCGGTCCGATCCCACAGCCGGGATCGGACCGTTTCTATCCGGCGACTTTCTCCGGCGCCACCGCGACCGCGCCGCTCGTGCGGGCCACGGGTACCAGCGCCGAGGCCGCGATCAGGGACGCCGTACCGGTGAGCACCAGAAATCGCCAATCGCTGAGCCAGGCGGCCGCGAGCGGAGTTCCGGCCCGCGACAGGGCGATCGGCACCGTCATGACCGCGATGATGCTCGCGAACCGTGCCACGCCGAACGCGCCGGCCACGATCGAGGGTCGTGCCACCACACTGGTGCCGTAACCGAGCCCGAACGCGGTGACGCACACCAGGGTCAGCGGCAGCGAGGTGCCCGCCAGCGGCAGCGACACCAGCCCGAGGCCCTGGATCGCGAAGGTGCACGCGGTCACCGTGGTCATCCCGAACCTGCGGGCCAGCGGCGCGAGCGCCAGCCGTGACCCGATCTGCGCCACGCCCACGGTGAGTGGGAGCGCCCCGGCCACCGCCGCGGAATACCCGACGTCGCGGAAGTACGTCATCATCATGAGCAGGAACGCCGAGGTCGATCCGCTCTGCGCCACGAAAGCCACGACCATCAACCAGAAGTGGGCATCGCGCAGGGCGTCGCCGATCGGGACACCGCTGCGCTGCGCGACCCGGGTGAGATGCGCCGATCGGCCCGGCACCGCCCACCAGTGCGCGGGCAACGCCAGGGCCAGCACACCCGCCAGCACCAGAAGCGTTGCGCGCCAGCCCAGCTGGGTCTCGAGCCAGCCCGCGAGCAGATAGTAGAAGCTGGTGGCCAGGCCGCAGATCATGGTCACCGCGACGATCGCGCCGTCGCGGTGCCGGGCATCGGTCGCGACCACCAGCACCGCGAACGCGGCCTCGTAGGTCGACATGGCCAGGGCCAGGCCGATCAGCACGAAGGCGAGATACAGCTGAACCAGGCTGTGCGCCTGCGACCACAACACCACCGCGGCCACGCCGATTCCGGACCCCGTGGTCATCAGCACCCGGCCGCCGTACCGGTCGAGCAGGGTGCCCACCGGCAGTGCGGCGAGTGCGCCGATCAGCGTGGATATCGTTGCCGCGACGGTGATCTCGGTGCGCGAGACCCCCAGCGCGTCGGTCATCGGGATCAGCAGGGCGGTGAACGCCTGGATCATCGCGCCGTACGCCACGGTCTGGGTGACCGCGAACACGGCGATCAGGCGTCGCCGATGATCGTGCTCGGAGGCGGTGCCTCTGTGGACGGGAGTGATCGTCCCCGCGCTCATTCGGCCAGCAGCGGCAGCAGCTGATCGCCCTGCCGCTCGATCTCCGGCAGGTACGGGGTGTCCGACAGCACGAAGTGAGTGATGCCCAGGTCTCGGTAGCGGCGCAGGGATTTGGCCACGTCCTCGGGAGACCCGACCAGCCAGGTGGTGCCCGCACCGCCGCCGCCGTACCTGCCGGGCGTGGTGTAGAGATTGTCGTCGAGCACCTCGCCGCGGGCGGCCAGATCCAGTAGCCGCTGCTGTCGGACGGCGGTGCGGCGGTGCGGATTCTGTTCTCGATCGCCATGCCGGTCCGCCATCTCGGCCACCTTGGCCTCGGCCTCGGTCCAGGCCTGTTCGGTGGTGTCGCGCACGAATGTGGTGACCCGCAGCCCGAATTCCAACGGCGGATGCTCACGCCCGAGCGATGCGCTCAGCGCCCGCAACCGTTCGATCCGCTCGGCGATGCCCTCGAGCGGTTCGCCCCAGAACAACTGCACATCCGCCTCGGTCGCCGAAACCCGTTCCGCTGCTTCGGAAGCGCCACCGAAGTAGAGCTTCGGGTGCGGTCTGCCCGGGCGCGGTGTGATGCGTGGCTGCACGGTGGAGTCGGCGACCCCGAAGTGCTCGCCCTGATAGGTGACCCGCTCCTGGGTCCAGAGCTTGCGCACCACCTGCAGGAATTCCTTCGTGCGGGCGTATCGGTGCGCCTGATCGCCCTCGCTGTCCCCGTAGGCGGCCAGATCGTCGCGGCCGGACACGATATTGACCCGGACCCGCCCGTCGGTGAGTTGATCCAGCGTCGCCGCGGCGGCCGCGAAGTTCGCCGGCCGCCAGTAGCCGGGCCGGATCGCGATGAGCGGTTCGAAGGTGGTGGTGCGGGCGGCGAGGGTGGCAGCCAGGGTGAAGGTGTCCGGGCGGCCCCACCCCGCGCCCAGCAGCGCGCCCTTCCAGCCGTGTGTCTCCAGCGCGCGGGCCTGCTCGGTGAGGGTGTCCAGGCTGTTGTGCGCGTCGGTGACCGGTTCGCCGCGGTGGCCCGGAGTGACCTGATTCGGGATGTACCAGAGGAATTCGAGACTCATCGAGGTGTTCCTGTTCGTGATTCAGCGAGCCAGCCGGGTGAGCTGAGCTCGGCGGACGTCGGTGGTCTGCCCCTGCACCAGCACGAAAAGCGCTGAGCGAGCGTGAAGTTGGGCGGTGTCGTCACCGGCGAGTCCGCGCCCGGCCCGGGCGATGAGCAGGGCGCGGGTGATGATCGAGAGCGCCTCCCCGCTGGCGGCCTTGGTGATCAGGCGCTCGTCGAGACGGTGGGTGCCGCCGCCGCGGGCAACCGCCTCGTCCGCGAGGGCGTATGCGGTACTGCGGATTTCGGCGATCCGAGGTCGCCAGGTCGCCGCCACCGTGTGCGCGAGCTCGTGCGAGGACTGCTCGAGCTCCCGCAGAACGGTTTCGGCGAGCCCGAAATGATGGCCCCGGGCATCGGCGGCGGTGCCGTGATCGAGGAATCTGGCGTGCTCGAGCGTGTGCGCGGCCAGCACATGGTCCTCGGGGACGAAGACCTCCTCGAGCCGGACGCGTTCGGTGCGACTGCCCGCCACCGCGGCGAGCTCCAGCGGGCCCGCGCTGCGGGTGCTCTCGCTCACCGGAACCAGTGCCAGGACAACGGTGTCGGTGAGCGGATCCACCGCCGCGACGGTCAGCGCCGAGTTCAATCCCCACCCGCTGACCCAGGACAGTGTGCCGCTGAAGATCCATCCGCCGGGGACGGCCCGGGCGTGGATGTAGTGGTCCGGGTACCGGCGCACATCGCTGACGCCCGCGCCCAACAGCAGTTCGCCGCGCAGCACCCGCTGCGCGAGTTCCGGCAGAGGCCGGTCTTCGGTGCCGGACTCGGCGATCCGCGCGGCGAGCGGAGCGTGCTGCGCCCACACCAGCCAGGTGTTGAAACATGCGCCCGCGATGATCTCGTGCACGCGCCGATCGGCGTTCCGCCCGAGTCCCAGGCCGCCGTACTCGGCCGGGGCCAGGTGATTCAGCAGGCCGAGATCGGCGAGTTCGGTGATCCGGGCGGGACTCACCCCGTTCCGATCGGTGTCGAGCGCTGCCGGACGCAGCACACCTTCGGCGTACTCCCGCACCCGCGCGACGAAGGGATCGTCGTCCGCGGCCGTCACCGCCGCGGCGGCATCGACCGCCGTACTGCCCGCTGTCATCGCTCGCCTTCCGATCGTGTGCCGCACGACTGCCCGGCCGCAATTCGACATCGGGATTATGAACCCGGATTTGCGCGGTAAGCGGATCGCACACAACGGCGTTCACACCGATTACGCCACCTGATCTGGAATTGCTCGATATGTACAGACATAAATTCGCCGAGAGTCCAGCTGTTCCCGGCGTATTGCTTTAACCGCGCACGTATTCCGGCGACTCGGCCGAGCGTGGTCCCCGGCATGACTTTTCACAAAAACTGAACGATTCACGAAGAACAGCTTGGTTGTTCGTTCGGAGCCGCATGTGCACACTTCGGGGTACATCAGCACGCGGTACTCGGTGATTTCGAGGAGTTCTCTCATATGCCCTCAGGCAAATTCGCGAAAGCGGCGGTGGCGGCCATCGCGGCCGCTCTGGTCGCGACCGTCATGACCGGATGCGCGGCATCCGGAAATCACGCCCCGGCGGGGGATGACGGCGGTACGCCGGTCGCAGGCGGCACTTTACGATTCGCGGTTCTGGACGCCCCGGCGAATCTGGATCCGCATTCGGGCAGTTCCTATCCGGAATCGTTGATCACCAGCAATATCACCGACAAGCTGACCTATCAGAACCCTGCCACCGGTGCGATCGAGCCCTGGCTGGCGAAGTCGTGGGAGATCGATCCGGAGCTGCGGGAGTTCACCTTCCATCTGCGCGACGACGTCACCTTCAGCGACGGCAGCAAGTTCACCGCAGACTCGGTGAAGGAGAACTTCGATCTGCTCGGCGTGGGCAACAAGGCGCTGGGCATCGTGCCGGTCACCGCGTACTGGGTCGGGTACGTCGGCACCGCCGTCCTCGATCCGGCGACGGTCAAGGTCACCTTCGACCGGCCGAACGCCGGTTTCCTGCAGGCGCTTTCGCTGTACTTCTCCGGTATCGTGGGCCACTCGACGCTGCAGCTGCCCAAGGATCAGCGCGCGCTGGCGCAGAACATCGTCGCCACCGGGTCGTTCGTGGTGGCCGAGCACGTCTATCAGCAGAAGACCGTGTTGCGCAAGCGTGCCGGATACAACTGGGCGCCCGCCAGCCGCAAGCACAACGGTGACGCCTATCTGGACGCGGTCGAGATCGACGTCATTCCCGAGGCCGGCGTGCGAACCGGAGCACTGCGCTCGGGCACCGTGGACGCCATCCTGGACGTGAACAACACCGACGAGGCGCCGCTGGCCTCGGAGGGATATCGGATCGTGCCCCAGCTCATTCCGGGCCGGGACATCTCGCTGGACCTCAAGACGGATCTGTTCCCGACCAACGATCGCGCCGTGCGTGAGGCGGTCAAGCTGGGCTGGAACCGTGACGCGCTCGCCAAGACGGTGCTCACCCCCAGTTACGCGGTATCGAGTTCGGTTGTCTCCAAGCGTGTTCCGGGTTGGGTCGACTTCTCGCAGGACCTGCGCCAGGACCAGAAGCGCGCCGAGCAGATCCTGGACGCGGCGGGCTGGAAGAAGGGCGCGGACGGCATCCGGGTCAACGGCGAGGGCAAGCGGCTGGAGCTGGCGCTGCTGGGCATCAGCAACCTGGTCAACAACAAGCCGGCCTACGAGCTGATCCAGCAGGATCTGCGCAAGATCGGCATCGACGTGAAGCTCAACGTGCTGCCGATCCCGGACTACACCGCCGCGTCCACCCAGCAGCAGCGCTGGAACATCCAGGTGGCCAACCAGAGTCGCGCCGATATCGCCGTGCTCGAGCAGGTGTACTCCCCGCAGTACACCAACATGTCCAAGCTCGCGCCCACCGATCCGGCCTACCAGCAGGCGATCGACACCCTCAGCGCGCTGAGCAAGACCCTGGACCCGGCCCAGAGTGCCAAGGCGGCCGAGGCCGCGCAGAAGTTCCTGCTCGACGATCAGGTACTCACCGTCCCGGTCTACAACCCGGCCCAGGTGACCGCGGCCAGTGCCCGGGTGCACAACGTCGGCTACGAGGCGCAGTCGCGGAACGTCTTCTACGACACCTGGATCGAGCCGAAGTAGCCGCCATGACTCGATATGTGCTCGCGAAGCTCGGCCAGGCCGTATTCGTGGTGTGGGGTGCGTACACGGTGACCTTCCTGCTGCTGTACGTACTGCCCTACGACGCGGTGGACGTGCTGTTCGACCCGAACGACGTGGCCATGCTCAGCGATGCGGACAAGCACAACGCCCGCGTGTACTACGGCCTGGACCACAACCTGATCGGGCAGTACCTGCACCGGCTGCTGGCTGCCGCGCACGGTGACTTCGGCGCCTCCACCCGCACCGGTCAGCAGGTGTGGCCGCTGATCCTGTCGGTGCTGCCGCAGACGGCGCTGCTGGCCGGGGTCGCCCTCGTGCTGGCGGTGACCATCGCGTTGACGGTGGCGCTGATCGCCGCCGGAATTCGCAGCCGGTGGCTCACCGATCTGATCGCCTCCCTGCCCGCGGTGGGGGTGTCGGTGCCGGTGTTCCTGCTGGGATTGGCTCTGCTGCAAGTGTTCTCGTTCCAGCTCGGCTGGTTCCCGCCCATCGGGAACAACGGCCTCGACGCACTGATCCTGCCCGCGGTCACCCTCGCGATCCCCGTCTCCGCTCCCATCGCCCAGCTACTGGTGAAGAACTTCGAGAGCGGGTTGCGGGCCGGGTACGTGACGGTCTCGCTCGCCAAGGGCGCGACTCGCTGGTGGGTGCTGATCCGGGACGTGCTCAAGAATGCGAGCCTGCCCGCGCTGACCATCGCCGGGGTGGTGTTCGGGCAGGTACTGGCCGGCGCGGTCATCGTCGAAACCGTCTTCTCCCGTTCGGGATTGGGGCGACTCACCGAGACCGCGGTCCGCACCCAGGACGTGCCACTGGTGCAGGCGGTGGTGGTGTTCGCGGCGCTGGTGTTCGTGAGCGTGAACTTCGCGGTCGACCTGATCTATCCGCTGCTGGATCCCCGGCTGCGGACCCGCCTGCGGACGAGGACCACGTCATGATCGCGCAGCACACCCTCACCCCGGTGCCAGGCACGCGCGGGTGGCCGGTCGCGCTGCTGCGCCGCGCGAGGGGTATCCGGCCGGGGCTCGCGCTGTCCTGGGTGGTGATCGCCATGGTGATCGCGTGGGCGGTCGCGCCGTCGTGGTTCACCGGATACGACCCGTACGAGGGTGATTCGGATGCCAGCTTCAGCGCGCCGAGCGCGGCGCATCTGTTCGGCACCGACCGGCTGGGCCGGGATCTGCTGGCGCGCACCATCTACGGCACGTCCACCACGGTCAGCGCGACCCTGCTGGCGGTGGCGCTGGGCTTCTTCCTCGGCGCGACGATCGGCCTGTTCAGCGGATTCGTCGGCGGCCGGATCGACGCGGCTGTCATGCGCGTGATCGACGTGCTGCTGGCGATCCCGAGCCTGCTGCTGGCCATGACCGTGGTCACCGCGCTCGGCTACGGAACGATCAATATCACTGTGGCCGTGGGTATCTCGGCCGTCGCCGCGTTCGCGCGAGTGATGCGCGCGGAGGTGCTGAAGGTGGCGGGCAGCGATTTCGTCGAGGCCGCCTACGGCGCCGGGTCGGGTTTCGGGCGCGTGGTGTTCAGGCATGTGCTGCCCAACTCCGTCACGGCGGTGGTGGCGCTGGCCGCGCTGGAATGCGGTTCGGCGGTGCTGGCGGTCGCCGCGCTGGGCTTCCTCGGCTACGGCGCACCGCCGCCGGAGCCGGAATGGGGACTGGCCGTCTCCGAGGGCCGGGACTTCCTGGCCACCTATCCGTGGATCTCGATCCTGCCGGGCGTGCTGATCGCCGTGGTCGTGTTGTCCACCAACCGAATCGGACGATCGCTGGGAGGGTCTTGATGAGCGAGCAACCACTGCTGCGGATCGAGGATCTGCATGTGGACTACCGGCCCCGAGGTGGCGCGCCCGCCGCGCACGCGGTGCGGGGGGTGTCCCTGACCGTGCGGCCCGGCGAATTCGTCTCCGTCGTGGGTGAATCAGGTTCCGGCAAGAGCACCACCGTGCACGCGGCGCTGCATCTGCTCCCGGATTCGGCCCGAGCCCGCGCCAGCGCCCTGGAGCTGAACGGGCTAGACACCACCGGGTGGGGCGATCGGCGGCTGGCCAGGTTGCGCGGCCCGTTCGTCGGATTCGTGCCGCAGGATCCCGGCACCTCGCTCAACCCGGTCAAGCGGGTGGGCATCCAGGTGCTCGAGGCGCTGCGCCTGCACCGGCGGATCGACGCGGGCGCGGCGCGCGAATTGGTCTTGGCCAAACTGGAATCGGCCGGGTTGCGGGATGTGGACCGGGTCTACCGGCAGTACCCGCACGAGCTGTCCGGCGGGATGAAACAGCGGGTGCTGATCGCCATCGCGCTCGCCAACGATCCGGCGCTGCTGGTGGCGGACGAACCGACCTCCGCGCTGGATGTGACCGTGCAGAAGGTGATCCTGGATCGCCTGGCCGAACTGCGGTCCACGCTCGGGCTTGGTGTGCTGCTGGTGACCCATGATCTCGGTGTCGCGGCCGAGCGCTCGGATCGGTTGATCGTCATGCAGCACGGGCGGATCGTGGAGGAGGGTCCGGCCGCGGCACTGCTGGCCGCACCGCAACACGAGTACACGCGCAAGCTGATCGCCGCCGCGCCCTCCCGGCGCAGCGAGCGGCTCGCTCCGGCGAGGCGGGTGCCGGGCAACGTCACCCCCCGCGACAGGGCTGCTCAGCCCGCTGCCTCGGTGCCGACCCTGTTGCGGGTGCACGAGCTGTCCAAATCCTTCGGCGGTGTGCGCGCGATCGACGGCGTCTCGCTCGAGGTGACCGCGGGGACCACTCACGCCCTGGTGGGCGAATCGGGTGCGGGAAAGTCCACGATCGCGCGGATCGCGGTCGGCTTCACCACCGCCGATTCGGGGGAGGTGTGGGTCGAGGGCACCCGGATAACCGGGCTCTCGCGCAGGCAGCTGCGGCCGGTGCGCCGCCGGATCCAGTTCGTGCACCAGAATCCCTACTCCTCGCTGGACCCCAGGTTCGACGTGGAGCAGATCATCGCCGAACCCCTTGTGTCCCTTGGCCTGTCCAGCGGCACCGCGCGGCGCGAACGGATAGCGGGCCTGCTCGACGCGGTGGCCCTGGACCGTTCGTTCCGCGGTCGCAAACCCGCCGAACTGTCGGGCGGACAGCGCCAGCGCGTGGCGATCGCGCGGGCACTGGCCGCGGATCCTCGCATCCTGGTCCTGGACGAGGCGGTGTCGGCCCTGGACGTGTCGGTGCAGGCTCAGATCCTGCAACTGCTCGTGGATCTGCAGCAGTCGCAGGGCCTGACCTACCTGTTCATCACCCACGATCTCGGTGTCGTGCGTCTGGTGGCCGATGACGTGACGGTGCTCCGCGCGGGACGGGTCGTCGAAACCGGAACCGTCGTCGGCGTTTTCGCTGATCCCGCCGATCCCTATACCCGTGATCTGCTCGCAGCCGTGCCCGGTGCGGAGGTCGCATTGGCGACGTCCGCCTGAACCGGTGGCCCACCGGCACAGCCAGAAAGGTGAAAGACGAATGACAGTCGAGACAGCCACGCGGCCCGCCGCACCACACGGACTGGACGAGGACGCGTTCGCGTCCGCCCTGGACCGGATCGCGGCGTTGGCCGAACACTACGACCGGGCCGCGGTCTTCCCGGTCGAATCCTTCGAGATACTGCGTGAGATCGGCGCACCGGCCCTGACCGTTCCGCGCGAATTCGGCGGCGCGGGAGCGGGTCTCGCCGAGGCGGTGGAGGCGATCGAGCGGATCGGCGCGGCCGATCCGTCCGTCGGGCTGATCCTGCAGTGGAACTACACCAATCAGCTCAGCCTGCTGCACCCGGACTGTCCGTGGCCCGAGGAACTCAAAGCAGCCGTCCTGCGCTCGGCCGCGACGGACGGCGCACTGATCAACGGCCTGGGTGTCGAACGGGAGCTGGGCAGTCTGGCCCGCGGCGGCATCCCCGCCACCACCGCGACCCGGCTCCCCTCGGGCGACTGGCGGATCGACGGCGAAAAGGCCTACGCCACAGGGATATCCGGACTCACCTGGTTCACCGTCACCGCGAGCACGGCCGAACCCCGTCCCCGCGTGGCCACCTTCCTGCTCGATCGCGGTGCGAACGGGTGGCGGGTCGAACCGACCTGGAACCACCTCGGACTGCGCGCCTCGGATACCCAGTCGGTGGTCTTCGAGGGCACCCTCGTGCCGCACTCCCGGCTGATCGAGATCCGCGAACCCAGCGGCGGCCTCGCCCCGCGCCGCCCGGCTCGGCAGGCGCTGCCACTGCTGCTCGCCGCCAACTACAACGGCGTCGCCGTCGCCGCGCGCGACTGGCTGACTGCCTATCTGCATACCCGGGTGCCGACCGCGCTGGGCGCTTCGCTGGCGACCGTGCCGCGCTTCCATGATCGGGTCGGCGAGATCGAAGCCGCCATCCAGACCAGCCGGGCGCTGCTGCGACAGGGCGTGGCGGACCTGGCGATCGACGACGCCAGCGCACTGCCCGGGCTGGCCAAACACGTGGCCACCACCACCGCCATCCGGGTCACCGAATCGGCCCTGGATCTGACCGGCAATCCGGGACTGGATCGCCGCCACCCGCTCGAACGCCATCACCGCGACGCCATGGTCGGTCGAATCCATTCCCCGCAGAGCGATCTCGTGCTCGCCGGTCTCGGGCGCGCGGCGATCGCCCGCGCCACCCCCGCCTCCGACAGAAAGTGAACACCTCGACAATGACATCCCGATATCTCGGACGGACCGGAGTCCTCGTCAGCCCACTCACGTTGGGCGCCATGAACTTCGGCGCCTGGGCCAATCGCGACCACGACGACGCCGTGCGCATCATCCATCGCGCGCTCGACGCGGGCATCAACGTGGTGGACACCGCCGACGTGTACTCCCAAGGCGAGAACGAGCAGATCGTCGGCAAGGCTCTGGCCGGGCGTCGCGACGAGGTGTTCCTCGCCAGCAAGTTCCACGGTCAGATCGGCACCGACCCGAACAGCCGCGGCAACTCGCGCCGCTGGATCGTGCGCGCGGTCGAGGACAGCCTGCGCCGCCTCGGCACCGACCACCTCGACCTGTACCAGGTGCACCGGCCCGATCCGGAGGTGCCGCTAGAGGAAACCGTTCGCGCACTGAGTGATCTGGTAGCCGCCGGAAAGATCCGGTACTACGGCACAACGACTTTCGAACCGCATCAGCTGGTCGAGGCGCAGTGGGTCGCGCAGGACCGCAACCTGCACGCGCCGTCCACCGAGCAGCCGCCGTACTCGATCCTGGCCCGTGGCGCGGAGCGCGCCACGCTCCCGCTCGCGCAGCAGTACGGGCTCGGCGTGCTGACCTGGAGTCCGCTTGCGGGTGGGTGGCTCTCGGGCCGGTACCGCGCGGGGGAGAACTCCGCGGAATCGAGCCGCCTGAATCGGCAGCCGCACCGGCACGATCCGGCCCTGGTCGCCAATCAGCGCAAGCGCTCGGCGGCGGAGGAACTCGGCAAGCTCGCCGACGAGGCCGGGCTGTCGCTGGTGCACCTTTCGCTGGCGTTCGTGCTGCAGCATCCGGGCGTGAGCAGTGTGATCATCGGACCCCGCACGCTCGAACAGCTCGAGACCCAACTCGACGCGTCAGAGGTCCGGCTGAGCACCGACATCCTCGACCGCATCGACCAGATCGTCGCACCGGGCACGACCATCAGCCCCGCCGACGAGGGATACCTCCCGCCGTCCCTCACCGACCCGGCCACCCGCCGCCGTACCGTCCCAGGAGCCGACCGATGAGCCTGTCCGACCTTCGCACCCTCGGCCGCACCGGGGTGCGGATCAGCCCACTCGTGCTGGGCGCCATGAACTTCGGCGCCCGGGGAAAGACCACGCACGAAGAATCCATCGCCCTGATCCACCGGGCCCTGGATGCCGGGATCAACATCGTCGACACCGCCGACACGTACTCGCGCGGTGAATCGGAGATCATCGTCGGCAAGGCCCTGGCCGGTCGCCGTGACGAGGTGATCCTGGCGAGCAAATTCCACGGCGCGGTCGACGACGACCTGACCCACCGCGGCAACTCGCGCCGCTGGATCGCGCGCGCGGTGGAGGATTCCCTGCGCCGGCTCGACACCGATCATCTCGACCTCTACCAGGTGCACCGCCCCGAATCGGTGACGGCCATCGACGAAACCCTGGGCGCCCTGGACGATCTCGTGCGCGCGGGCAAGATCCGCTACTACGGCACCTCGGTCTTCTCTCCCGGAGAGCTGATCGAATCCCAGTGGGTCGCGGACCGCCGCAAGCTGAATCGCCCCGCCACCGAACAGGTTCCGTACTCGCCGCTGGTGCGCGGCATCGAACGCGAGACCCTGCCCATCGCTCGCAAGTACGGCCTCGGCGTGCTCACCTTCGGTCCCCTGGCGGCGGGCTGGCTGTCGGGCAAATACCGCCTCGGCGCCGACCAGCCCGAATCCTTTCGCGCCGATCTCATTCCGGGCCGGTTCGATATCTCGGCCCCGGCCAACACCGCCAAACTCGCCGCGGCCGATGCTCTCGCGGTGCTGGCGGAGGAGGCGGGCCTGAGCCTGATCGACCTGTCCCTCGGATTCGCGCTGTCCCACCGTGACGTCACCGGCGTCATCATCGGACCCCGCACCGAAGCACATCTCGACGCGTACCTGCGTGCTTCGAGCGTCGCCCTCACCTCCGACATCCTCGATCGCATCGACGACATCGTCCCGCCCGGAACACTTTTCAGCGAGCGTGACAGTGGTGCCATCCCGCTCGCCTTGGCCGACCCGACCGTGCGCCGCCGCGCGGCCTGACGGACGTCGAGACCCTCTCGACCGACTGATCCGAGAGGTCGATTCGTGCCGGTATGGTCCGAATCGGCCGCTCGGCACGGGGTCCCGCGCGGACAAGCACATCGAGAGTCGTCCCTCGGTAGCACGATGTATCCCGGTCGCGTCCTCACGCGTTGCACTAGAATGTCGGGCGAGTCTGCTGCTCCGAAGCGAACCCGGCTGAACCCGTGGGGAATGCCTCTACCGATGGACGGGACAGCCATGATGCGGGAGCGGGACCGTGGACCGGTGAGATCGCGGTGAACTCCGACCGGTCGGCAGCCGTCCGATTCATGGCCGCATTGCGCGGATTCGGCGCTGATCGTTCCGACCGGTCGCTGTACGGCAATCGGGTGAGCATGGCGTGTACGCGCATCCTGCCCGCCTCCGGCGCCGCGGTGGTCGTCGCGATGCCACAGAACCGCTGGGAGATCATCGGTGCGGACGGCGCCGACGCACTCTGGCTCGCGGACGCCGAGGCCGCGACCGGCGAGGGGCCCGGTCCCGACTGTCACCGCTCGGGTGCTCCGGTGCGAGTGCCGGACTTCTCCGCGGCGCTGACCGCGCGGCGGTGGCCACTGCTGGCACAGTGGGACGGTGCCGCGCCCACGACCCCCATCTGCTCGATTCCGTTGCGGCTCGGTGCGATTCGGATCGGATTTCTGGATCTGCTCGATGCCGAACGTGTGCTCGCCGAGTCTCACACCCTCATCGAGGCCCTGGCCGTCGCCGATGCCATCACGACGCTGTTGCTGTCGGCCCCTTCTCTGAACGGCAGCCTGCACGACGTCGACGTGGATCTGTGGTGGCGACCGCCGCTGTCGACCAGGCAGATTCACCAGGCCACGGGGATGGTCTCGGTGCAACTCGACATCTCGGCGGCCGCGGCCTACGTCCGCCTGGTGGGGCACGCTTTCTCCGCCGCGCGCCGGCTGGACGCCGTCGCCTCCGACGTCGTGGCGCGACGGTTGCGCTTCTTTCCCGACGCCGATCCCGATACCGAAGTCGGCGGGCCCCGGCCCGTGCGGGGTGTGCAGGGCTGAGCAATGCCGTTGGATCCCATAGAATTTCAGAGAAGAGGTGAATCGGAGCATGACTCGAGAAGATGTCGCGCTGACGAGCGCGCTGGTGGGGCTGGTCGACACCTTGGTTGCCGGATACGACGTGGTGGAACTGACCCAGCAGCTGGTCGAAACCGCGGTGGATCTGCTGCCCGTCGACGCCGCCGGCTTGCTGTTGGTCGATACCACGGGTGAACTGCGGGTCTTCGCCTCGACCTCGGAGGAACTGCGCCTGCTGGAACTGCTGCAGATCCAGTCGGCCGCCGGCCCGTGCCTGGACGCGTTTCGCAGCGGTGAACAGGTCCTGGTCCGAGACATCACGCGCGCCTCGCAGTGGCCGACGTTCGGCTCGCGCATGCTCTCCTACGGATTCCACGGAGTGTGCGCGCTGCCGTTGCATCTGCGCGATGAACGTCTCGGGGCCTTGAACCTGTTCACCGAGAGTGCCTCGACCTTGGCGCCGGGTGATCTGCGAATCGGCCAGGCATTGGCCGACTTCGCCACCATCGGTATTCTGCACGCGCGCATGCTGGCTGATTCCGTGGCCGTCACCGAGCAGCTCGCGGCCGCCCTCAACAGCCGGGTCGTGATCGAACAAGCCAAGGGAATGATCGCCGAACGCTCGGGCCTGGACATGAACGCCGCGTTCCTCGCCCTTCGTCAGTACGCTCGCGACGGCAATCATCGTCTGGCCGCGATTGCCGCCGCCGTGGTCGATCGCTCCGTTGCTCTCGATGCCGTTCTGAACGACTGACAACACCGCCGGGCACCGTGCGGTCGACGAAGTTTGCTGTGCCAGAGCGGATTTCTCCTCGCGTGGCGTACGATCGAGTAGTCCTCGCCGAGTCCGGACCGTGCGCTCTGCAGCTCCGTACATTCCTCTGCGAGGTTGTCATGGTATTCGCGGCACTTCCTTCGGCGTGCGCCGCCGCTTTCGCGACGACCCTCAAAGGCGTCCAACCCGTCACTGTCGCACCGCAACCGTTCCTCCCGTCGCACAGAGCCCTGTGGCAGAGGATTGTTCGTTCGATGCGGCCGCTGCGGGATCTGGACTACTCGCCGCGATCCACGGCGACCCCACTCGCGGGATCGGGCTCGGGTGAGGAGAGTACGGCCGCTGTGCGAGACCAGGCGGGGTGATTCACCAGGGTAAAGCGCAGTCGGCACGCAGCCACTCGCTCATCGTCCACGCCGTGCCGTTCCAGCAGAGCCGATTCGCCCACATCGAACGATGTCCCGCGCGGAGATTTCCGTCCAGTGGCCATGGACGTGAGACCGAGGTCGCGACCAGGTATCGACTCTCCTGCGCGCGTTCCGGTGGTGTGAGCCGGTCGCACAGTGCCCCGGCGGCGAGGTCGAGTTCCGCGGCGACAACCACGCCGCGCAGCAATAGCCCACACTGTTCGGTATTTATGGTCACCGCTCTGACCGACCACTGATCGACCGGGTCGCACCGCCCGATATGGCGTCCGCGAGGAGGCGTGACTTCAGCCTGACTGCTGTGATTTCCGGATGCGCTCACGACCTGCCCCGCATGGCTCGGCACTCCGAGCCGCCGGGGTCTCGAGCGGCTTGTGAAGGACGGAAGGATCCCGCTGAGCATGATGCATCCGACATTCACTGGACTGCCCAAGTCTACCTTTTGCCTGGTCGGATGGCATGAAAAATCTTGTGCCAGAATATTTTTCGCGTCCGCGGTTTGTTCCAACAAACCTCCGAAGACGAGGTCTGTGCTCGGGACCGAGCACTTAACCGTGGCAGCGTCAGGCCAGCGGTGTGTCGTCCAGCGCCTTCGCGAGGTCGCCGGGAGTGTCGTAGATGGCGATCGCGCCGGCCCGGGTCAGTTCGTCGTCGCCGAAACCGCCCGAACGCACGGCGATCGCGGGCATCCCGGCTCGTTTCGCCGCCTCGACGTCCCATACCGAGTCACCGATCATCACGCTGGGCGCGTCGCTCGGCGCGCCGACTTTGCGCAGTGCCACGTGCAGCAGATCGGGCGCGGGCTTGGACGCCTCGACATCGGCGCTGGTGGTCCAGTCGTCGACGATGTCACGCGCGTCCAGCTTGTCCAGGAAGACGTCCACATGACGTTCCTGGCCCGAGCTCGCCAGCACCACTCGATGGCCGCGCGCCTTGATCGCCAGGAGCAGATCGCGGGCGCCGGGCAGTGGCGACATCTCCTCGAGCAGCGCGTCGACCTCCTTGCCCTGCTGTTCGCGAGCCTGATCGCCGACGCGGCGCTCGAGGTCCTCGCCGCCGAGAGCCGTGAGCAACTGGTCCCCGCCCATGCCGATCAGGCGATGCAATCGCCACACCGGATAGATCTCGCCCACCGAGCGCAAGGCCCGGTACCAGGCGAGAGCGTGCTGATAGTTCGAATCGACGAGCGTCCCGTCGATGTCCAGGATGGCGATGGGGGATTCGGTCACCGAGGGCGGCTACCCGTCTGCTACTGGTCTAATCACCGTGGCGAGCCGGGTGCGGCCGCGCGTCGGAGTGGTTCAGCGTTCGAATCGGACCTTCAGTTCCGCCAGCCCGCGAATGAGCACATTGGGCTTGTAGGGCGGGTTGTCATCGAGCAGTCGCATCGACCCGACCCGCGCGAGAATGCCCGCGAGCAGCACTTCCATCTCGAGGGTGGCCAGTGGGGCGCCGAGACAGTAGTGGTGGCCGAGACTGAAGGCGAGGTGTTTGGTGACCGGCGCGTGCCCGTCGAACCGGGTGATGTCGAACGTGTCGGGGTCCGCGAATACGCGAGGATCCCGGTTCGCGCACGCCAGCAGGGTGACCACGCCGTCGCCCGGTTCGAAGACCCGATCGCCGAGGGTGGTGCGCACCTTCGCCGAACGGGTATTGAGGTGTGCTGGACCGTCGTAGCGCAGCAGCTCGTCGATGGCCGGGCGGATCAGGTCGGGCTTCGATCGCAGCAAGGCCAACTGGTCGGGATTGCGCAGCAGTGCGAGCAGTCCGTTGCCGACCAGATTCACGGTGGTTTCGTGCCCGGCGACGATCAGGAAGATGATCGTGCCGAGCATCTCCTCCTCGGTGAGCCGGTCGCCCTCCTCCTCGACGGCTGCCAGTCCGCTGATCAGATCGTCGCCGGGGTCGGCGCGGCGTTCGGCGATGAGGGCGCGCAGATAACCGAGGAACTTCGGAGTCGCCTCGGAGCGAGCGTCTTTCGCCTCCTGCGGCAGCAGGTGATCCGGATCCAGGCCCCAGGACAGGATCTGCGACCACTCTTGGATGCGGTCGTGGTCCTGCGCCGGCACGCCGAGGATCTCGCAGATCACAGTCAGCGGAAGCGGATAGGCGATGTCGGTGATCGCATCGAATTCGACTGCGGCCAAGGCGATGTCGAGCAGATCCTCGACGATCTCCTCGATCCTCGGCCGGATCGCCATGATCCGCCGCGGGGTGAACGCCTTCGATACCAGGCCGCGCAGCCGCGTGTGGTCCGGCGGCTCCATCCACATGAACACCGGTGGGAACACTTCCTCCTGACCCGCGTGCAGATGCTCCACCTCTTGGTCGTGGCCCCAGTCGGAACCGGTGAGCACGGCGGCGACCTCGTCGTAGCGGGTGAGCAGGCTCAAGCCCAGCGGCGAGCGGTGGACGGCCCCGAGCTCCTGCAGTTGCCGATACGCGGGAAAGGGGTTGTGCCGATTCGCCGGATCGAAGATCTGCAGCATCAATCGCAGTTCGACCGGCAGTTCACCCGGTGCCGGCGTGGGCTGCGCCGACGGGCTGGCCTGGCTCATGGCTGAGTTCCTTCTCGAGAGGAGCTGTTCGAGCTAACGAGTCCGGGCAAGCATGCGGCCGGAGAACGGATCCGCCGGTGGTGATAGTCGAAATCGCTTGGGTGATCGGATATTCCGAGAATCGACTGCCTCCGCGCCTCCGGGTTGAAGACTGTCGGAATGGCTGGTGCCGACTTGGGAACGATGACACAGCGCGGTACGCGATCGGGACCGAGATACCTGACGGTCCCCGAACTGCTGATCCTGGCCGTCGGCACCTTCACCCTGGGCGTGGACGGATATGTGCTGTCCGGCCTGCTCCCGGAAGTGTCGGCCGACCTTCACGTATCGATGAGCACGGCCGGTCAGCTGACCTCGCTGTTCGCCATCGTGTACGCGGTCGGGTCGCCGATCGTCGCGGCGCTGACCGGCAATTGGGACCGCCGGGCGCTGCTGGCGGGCGGAATGGCGGTGTTCATCGTCGGCATGATCCTGCAGGCCACCGGATCGAGCTTCGCGATGGTGGCGGCCGGACGCGTCGTGGCGGCGCTGGGTGCGGCGGCGTATCAGTCGAACGCGTTCAGCACGGCGGGACTGCTCAGCGACGACGCACACCGCGCCCGCTCGTTGGCCGTTGTCGCCGGCGGTGGATCACTGGCGTTGGTCGCGGGGCTGCCGTTCGGCATCCTGGTCGGCCAGGCGTGGGGGTGGCGACACGCGATGTGGATCCTGGTGGTTCTCGCCACGATCTCCTGCCTCGCGGTGGCGTTCCTGCCCGCGGCGCACGCTCCGAGTCTCGGACTGCGTGGCCGGGTGCGGGTGCTCACGGATGCGCGCGTCGGGAGCGTTCTGATCGGCTCGACCATGGTGTTGCTGCCCGCGTTCCTCCTGATCAGCTTTCTGCCGAGCGTTCTGCACGTCTCGGGCACCCTCGTGGTGATCGCGATGTTCGGTGTCGGATGCGGGCAGGTGCTCGCAACCGCCGCCGTTCCGCGTTTGATCCGCTGGCGAGGTTCGCCGTTCGTGCTGGTGCTGGGCGCTTGTGGCATAACGGTTTTCGCGGCGTTGCTGATCGTGACTCGCACCACCGAGGTCGGCGCGGTGGTGACGTTGTTCGGGCTCGGTGCCGGTGCGGGCGCGGCGATCGTGCCGCAGCAGCATCGCCTGTTCGCTCTCGTTCCCACCCTCGCGCCGATCGCGATGGGACTGAACGGCTCGGCGATCTACTGCGCCGCGGCGGTGGGCGCCGCACTCGGTGGCGCCGTGCTGGCCGTCGGCGGGGCCGGAGCCCTCGCCCCGGCCGCGGCCGTGATCGGACTGCTGGCCGTCACCGTCGCCGCGGTGCTCCGCCCCGAGCGCCGTAACGAGTAGATCGAGTTGCCGGTGTGGGTCGCGCACTCGAGCATGATCGGGTGGTTCGCTGTTCCGATGGTGGGTATGTGCTCGGTATCAGCTGAGTTCGAGCGTGCGCTCAGCGGGGCTTTGTCGGCGGCGTGGGGACGGAAGGGGCGTGCATCGTGGATATCACCGAACTGATTCTCGATGATCATCATGAGCAGCGGCGATTGTTCGCGATTCTGGAGCAGATCGATCGGTCCGAGACGGGTGTGCTCGAGGCGATCTGGAGTCGGTTGGCGAGGTTCTTGGAATTGCACGCGCTCGCGGAGGAGGAGATCTTCTATCCGGCGCTGTTGAAGGTGGGGGTGGCGGCTCATCGCAAGTCCGGGGTGGAGGACGAGACCCTCGACGCGATCGGCGACCACAACGACATCAGGGACGCGGTGGCGGCGGTGGGACGGCACAAGGTCGGCAGTGATGACTGGTTCGAGGCGGTGGCGGCGGCCAACCTGGCCAACAGCGACCATATGGCCGAGGAAGAGCGCGAGGGATTGACCGACTTCCGCCGGTTGGCCGCGCTGTCGCGCCGGCATCAGCTGGCGGTGGAGTTCGCGGCGTTCGAGGCGCGGAACTACGCGGGGGTCGAGTCGGTCGACAAGGATCCCGAAGAGTATGTGCGCAAGGCAGAGCGGGGCCTGCCGACCGGCAACGGCGGATCCGGCGGATCCGGCGGATCACTGAGCATCGGACCGATGAAGAAGAACTGATACCTGCCGCGTTCCATCTGGTCCCACCCGCAATTAGGGCATATGCCCGATAGCGGGTGGGATTCTTTGTTTCTAGTGTGTTCGGTAGCTATGGCTGTCGGATCGGGACGTCGGCCTCGCCACTCTCGATGACGGAATCGCCGGAGACCGGCCCAGCGCTTGTCGCGCGCTTCGATTCGCGCCGACACGCGCGTCTTCGTACTGAAATCGGTTGTGGTGCACGGGAACAAGATGTTGCCGTGCGTGGATGGTGGACTCCCGCAAGGTCGCTGGTTCCGGTGACACTCTGGGGTGAGTCTTTCAAAACGAGGACTCGCTATGCATTGACAGTTCAAGATCAACCAAATTACTGTTCAGTACGATGACTTCAATTGCTCGAAAACCCTTCGCGTGCAGGTCCTCAGCCCAGGGCCTGCCGACGTGAGGCTGTAGTCAGCATCGTCGCTGATCACTCGCGGTATCGAGCCCAGCGCCGCAGCTGGGTCCATTCCGGTCCGGCCCGCGCCATCCCTCGGGTCTCAGGACACCAGCGCAAGACACTCCACATCCGAGGTCTTCGCTGCCCATCGACGGCATCGAAATCCGTTGTCTCGAAGCAGGAATCGGTTCGTATCGACCGTCCCCAGTCGTTGTTCCCGGCTGTCCGGTGACGGTTCGGGCACACAGTTCGTGCGTGTGGTGAGGAAGGATGTTCAGTGGTGACCGGATCGGCGTTCGCCGTCGCTGTCGTTGGTATGTCTCGCAGGGCACCGTATGCCGGGTTCGGTAGTGCCGCAATAGTGTTCGACGCGGAGTTCTTCGGGGTCTCGTCTGAGCAGGCGGCGGTCATCGACCCGCGGGAGCTGCTGGCGCTGGAGCTGAGCTGGGAGGCGCTCGAAGACTCCGGCGTGGTCGCCGCGGTGCGCGAGGGTCTGCGGTGCGGCGCGTATCTCGGTGCGGTGGATGCGACGCGAGTCCGCGACCACTTCGGGTTCGAGGCTTCGGGCACCATGATCGAGTCGTCGGAGCTCGTGCTCCGGCTCGTGCGCGAACGACTTCGCGAGGGAATCGATCTGGCGCTCGCGGGGGAGTGCGTGGTCGACGGCCTCAGTGGCGTGCTGGTGTTGAAACCACTGGCGCGAGCGGTCGCCGACGGTGACCGGATCCACGGGGTTCTTCGAGACGATGTGCTCGAGGACGACCGAGGGCGTTCAATTGCGCAGCTGGACAGCGCTTTCGGTGTCACCGGCGTGATCGACGCGTTGCTCGATGCGGCAGCGGACGTTCAGGACCACGGCACGGGTGGTTCCAGTGGTCGGGCTGCGCTGCAAGAGTCGCAGTCCGGTCCGGCCGCGGCCGGACATGCCGCCGGGCCCATCCCGTGGGTGCTCTCGGCTCGCGACGATACCGGTATCGCCGCCCAGGCTGCCCGGCTGCACCGATGGGTGCTGGATCGACCGGCGTTGGACGCTCTCGATGTGGCGCATTCCCTGCTGACCACACGGACGCAACTGGGTCGGCGTGGACGCGTCGTCGGCCGGAACCGCGAGGAATTGCTCGCCGGTCTGGCAACGTTGGCCGATCCGTCCGCCCCGGCGGTGCGCATCGAGCCGACGATCGAGCAGGCCGAACGGCGCAAGATCGCCTTCGTCTTCCCCGGCAACGGCAGCCAATGGGAGGGAATGGCGGCCGAACTGCTGGACTCGGATCCGATATTCGCGGCATCGATCGCGGAATGTGAAGCGGCACTCGCGCCATACCTGCACTACTCGCCTACCGCGGTGCTGCGTCGTGAGGTCGGCGCGCCCGCACTGGATCGTGTCGATGTGGTCCAGCCGGTTCTGTTCGCGGTGATGGTCGCGCTGGCGGGCAGGTGGCGCGCGGCCGGTGTGCAGCCCGATGTGGTGATCGGACACTCGCACGGTGAGATCGCCGCCGCCTACGTCGCGGGCGGACTCTCACTGTCCGACGCGGCGCGTGTGGTGGCCCTCCGGTCGCGGGCGCTGGCCGATGAGCTCGCCGGACACGGCGGTATGGTCTCGGTCGGGCTCGACCCGGAAGCCACTCGGGAACGCCTGTGGGCCTACGGAAATCGACTGTCCGTGGGAGCGGTGAACGCACCGGCGCAGACCGTGGTGACCGGTGACAGCGCGGCGCTCGGGGAGTTCCTCGAGGAGTGCGCGCGCGACGGAGTGCGAGCCCGCCGGATCGCGATCGACTACGCCTCGCATTCGAGCGCGGTCGAACGAATCCGAGATCGTCTGCTCGCCGACTTGGACGCGGTCCGCCCGCGGTCCGGCACGGTGCCGTTCCTCTCCACGGTCCTTGCCGCCCGGATCGACACCGCGGAATTGAACGCGGAGTACTGGTACCGGGCGGAACGAGAACCGATTCGATTCGCCGACACCGTCGCAGGTCTGATCGAGGACGGCGTCACCGGATTCCTCGAGATCGGCCCCCATCCGGTACTCGCACCGGGGATCGAGTCGACCGCCGAGGCGGCCGGTGCCGCCGGGAACGTGACCGTCATCGGCACGTTGCGGCGCGGCGAGGACGCCGCTGCCAGATTCACGGCCGCGCTCGCACAGGCATACTGCGCCGGAATACCGGTAGAACCGTACGCACTGGTCGCAGGCGGTTCGCGAGTGGAGCTGCCGCCGTACGCGTTCCAGCGCCGTGGCGTGCGATCCGGTGCGCTGGTCACCTCCGTCGGAGAGCGCGGAACGCGACTCGGCCGGTGGCGGGACACCCCACTGGCTCGCACACTGAGCGCCACCGCCGAATACCTGCACGGCACAGTGGTTCTCGACATCGTGCGCGAGCAGACCGCGGCAGTGCTCGGCGTGGGCTCGGCGCAGCAGGTCGACCCCGATCTGCCGTTCGCCGAGCTCGGCATCGACTCGATCACCGGTGTGGAGCTGCGAAACCGCCTGGTGCGCGGCACCGGAATACCGCTGCCCGCCTCCCTCGTATTCGACCATCCGACCGCGAACGCGGTCGCGGCACTGCTGCGTGCCCTCCTCGCCGGAGCGGACCGCACCGAGCATCGCGTGGCGCGCCCTCTGTTCACCGATGAGCCGATCGCGATCGTCGGCATCGGCGCGAGATTCCCCGGCGGCGTGAACTCGGCCGAGGACCTGTGGGATCTGCTGAACGCGGGCCGCGACGTGATCAGCGAGTTCCCCACCGACCGAGGATGGGATCTGGACCGGCTGTACGATCCGGACCCCGGCACACCGGGAACGGTCTACACGCGTCACGGTGGATTCCTTTCCGGCGCGGGCGATTTCGATCCCGGGTTCTTCGGCATCAGCCCGCGTGAGGCGCTGGCGATGGATCCGCAACAGCGACTGCTGCTGGAGACCTCCTGGGAGGCGCTGGAAGACGCGGGCATCGATCCGGCGTCGCTGCGCGGCAGCGATACCGGAGTATTCGCGGGTGCGTGTTCGTCGAGGTATTCGCGGCGGGTGACGGGCGACCTCGAGGGTTACCGGCTGACCGGCACCTCACACAGCGTCATCTCCGGCCGGATCTCGTACGTGTTCGGCCTCGAGGGCCCGGCCGTGACGGTGGATACGGCGTGCTCGTCATCGCTGGTGGCACTGCACCTGGCCTGTCAGGCTCTGCGTCAGGGCGACAGCGCGCTCGCACTCGCCGGTGGCGTGACCGTCGCCGCCGACCCGGATCTGTTCGTGGACTTCTCCCGTCAGCGCGGTCTGTCACCCGATGGCCGCTGCAAGGCGTTCTCCGCTGAGGCCGACGGTGTGGCCTGGTCCGAGGGCTCGGGTGTCCTTGTTCTGGAACGGGTTTCGGACGCGCAGCGCAACGGCCACACTGTCCTGGCGGTCGTTCGCGGCAGCGCGGTGAACCAGGACGGCGCGAGCAATGGCCTGACCGCGCCGAACGGCCCCTCGCAGGAGCGCATGATCGCGCAAGCACTCGCCACCGCGGGACTCACCGCGGGCGATGTCGACGCGGTCGAGGCCCACGGAACCGGTACGGCCCTGGGGGATCCGATCGAAGCCGAGGCGCTGATCGCCGCGTACGGGCGTGATCGTGGCGACCGGGAACCGCTACGGATCGGCTCCCTGAAATCGAATATCGGTCACACCGTCGCCGCCGCGGGCGTGGCGGGTGTGATCAAGATGGTGCAGGCCCTGCGCCACCAGCGTCTGCCCCGGACATTGCACGCCGAAACCCCGTCGCCGCATGTGGATTGGACCGCGGGCGCGGTGCGCCTGCTGACCGAGGCCGAGCCGTGGCGGGCCGGCGATCGCGTCCGGCGCGCCGGTGTGTCCTCGTTCGGGATCAGCGGCACCAATGCACACGTGATTCTCGAGGAAGCGCCCCCGGCGCGAGTCGACGCGGCGGCGCCGAGCCCCGCGCTCATCGCATTGCTGGTGTCCGGCAGGGGCGAAGCGGGCCTGCGGGCGCAGGCACACCGGCTGCGCACCTGGCTGACCGACCGACCGGATATCGATCTCGCCGAGGTGGCCCGTGCGCTGGCGACGTCTCGGGCGCAGCTGAATTCGCGCGCGGTGATCCTGGGCGACGATCGAGAAGAACTGCTGCGAGGCGTGGCGACCCTCGCCGAATCGGCCACTGGCGCGCACGTGATCACGGGTGCCTCCGCGCCGGGGCGAACGGCGTTCCTGTTCACCGGTCAGGGCGCGCAGCGCGCGGGTATGGGAGCGGGCCTGTATGACGCGTTCCCGGTGTTCGCGACCGCGCTGGACGAGGTGTGCGCGCACTTCGACCGGACGCTGGAGCGCCCGCTCCGCGACGTCATGTTCGGCGACACGGCCGGCTCGGTACTCGATCGCACCGAATACACCCAGCCCGCGCTGTTCGCCTTCGAGGTGTCGGTGTACCGCCTGCTGGAATCGTTCGGCGTCACACCGGATGTGCTGATCGGCCATTCGATCGGCGAACTGGCCGCCGCCCATCTCGCGGGCCTGTGGTCGCTCGCGGACGCGTGCCGACTGGTGGCGGCACGCGGCCGGCTCATGGGCGCATTGCCCGAGGGTGGCGCGATGCTGGCCGTCGGAGCCTCCGAAGCCGACGCGAACGATGTCATCGCAGACTATCCGGGCCGGGTCTCGATCGCCGCGGTGAACGCGCCCGCGGCCCTGGTGCTCTCGGGCGAGGAAGACACGGTCACCGAGATCGAGGCGCTGTTCGCCGATCGCGGTGTGAAGACCGCACGCCTGCGCGTGAGTCATGCCTTCCACTCGCATCGGATGGAACCGATGCTCGCCGAATTCGAGTCCGTCGCAGCGGAAATCACCTACCACCGGATGCGACTTCCGGTGGTGTCGAATCTGACCGGACAGCTCGGCGGGAACGAGATGGGCGAACCCGCCTATTGGGTTCGTCAGGTGCGATCCGCGGTCCGATTCGCACCGGGCATCCAGACGCTCGCCGACTCGGGCGTGCGCCGATTCCTGGAGATGGGGCCGGACGCGGTCCTGACCGCCATGACCGGTCAGATCCTGCCCGGCGAGGCCGACACGACCTGGGTGGTCGCCCCGGCGGCACGCCGGGATCATCAGGAGCTGCGGCAATTCGCGACGCTGCTGGCCCGAGCACAGGCCTGCGGCATTCGCGTGGACTGGACCCCGCTGCTCGGTCGCCGGACCACATCGCGAGTCGCCCTGCCCACCTACGCCTTCCAGCGTCAGCGGTTCTGGCTGCCGCCGCGCTCCGAAGTCGTCGGCGACGCGCTCACACATCCACTGCTGACAGCGGTGGTCCCGGTGGCGGGCAAGGACGAGTTCCTCGTCACCGGCGAGTTCTCCCTCACTGCCCAGCCGTGGATCGCCGATCACCTGGCCTACGGCACAGTGGTGCTGCCCAGCGCCGCCCTCGCGGAATTCCTGCTCGCCGTGGGCAATCGGATCGACTGCGGAGTTCTCGACGAACTCACCCTCGAGGCTCCGATCCCGCCGTCGCGGGGCGCTCGGGTCGCACTCCAGGTGTCGGTCGGAGAGCCGGATCGCTCCGGTCGCCGCCACTTTCGCGTCTACTTCCGGCAGGCGGACACGGCTGCGGGTGAGTGGGTCCGCAACGCCAGCGGCGTTCTGGCACCGTCCAGGGCCGGCGGCGACGCTCTGCTGGACGAACTGCGTGCGACGAGCTGGCCGCCGATCGACGCCGAAACCCTTTATCCCGAAACAATTGTCGAGCAGATCTCGCAGGTAGCCGGACTCGAATACGGACCGGCGTTCACCGGCGTCGTGGGGGCATGGCGTCGAGGCGAGGCGGTCTTCTCCGAACTGACCCTGAACACCGCCGCCGCAACCGAGGCCGAGCGGTTCGATCTGCATCCCGCGCTGCTGGATCTGGTGCTGCATGCCGGGCTGGGCGGATTGCTGTGGCGTGATCGGAGCGGTGATCCCGACGTCGGCCGGTTGCTGTTCCGCTGGGGTGGAGCACGCCTGCACAGGCCGCTGACCACGGCGACGACGCTGCGGGTGATCGCCGTGGCTCGCGGACCGGAGACGATCGCCGTTGCGGCCATCGACGAGTCGGGACGCCCGGTCGTGTCGGTCGACGAGGTAGTCATGCGGCCCTACGAGGTGAAGCGGTTGCGCGGCGCCCTGTCGGAGGATGACGCCGACCTGTACGAGGTGCGGTGGACACCCGCACCGGCGACGGCGCCGGGTCCGGCCGAGAACACGATGGCCGTGCTGGGTTCGACATCGATCGCCGGAGTCGGCACGCGGTATCGGACCGTGGCGGAACTCGCAGCAGCACAGGAGATTCCATCGATCGTGCTGTGGCGACCCGAGTCCGGATCGGGAGCGCGCACCACAGCGGTCGATCCCGCGGCCGTGCGCGCCCGGCTGGACGAGGCGCTGGCGACGGTGCAGGGGTGGCTGGCGGAAGAACGACTGGCCGAGAGCCTCCTGGTCGTGTTCACCGAGAACTCCGCCGCCCTGCCGGACGAAACCCAGGATCTCGCCGCGGCGTCGATCCAGGGCCTGATCCGCAGCGCGCAGTCCGAGTATCCGGGCCGCTTCGCGCTGGTGGATGCCGACCCGTCCGCCCTCGCCCCGGACGCGGATCGGGCGTTGATCGGCGCGGTCCTGAGCGCCGGGGAACCTCAGGCCGCACTGCGCGGCGGAGCCATGTTCGTGCCCAGATTGACGAAGGTCCGCGCGGAAACCGAAGCGGCACAGCACCACCGGTCTCGACCCGCCGATAACCGAAACGATCACTCCGAGCGACAGTTCGGTGACGGCACCGTCCTGGTCACCGGCGGAACCGGCGGCCTGGGTGCGCTGCTGGCGCGGCACCTGGTGCACAACCACGGGATCGAACATCTGCTCCTGGTGTCCCGTCGCGGCGAAACCGCCCACGGTGCAACAGAATTGGCCTCGGAGCTGACCGAGTCGGGCGCCACGGTGCGCATCGCGGCCTGCGACGTCAGCGACCGCGACGCACTACGCGAACTGCTGGAATCCATCGCACCCGCGCATCCGCTCACCGCCGTGATCCACGCGGCGGGTGTGCTCGATGACGCCACCGTCTCGGGTCTCGGCACCGAGCAACTGCACCGGGTGTTCGATGCGAAATCCACCGCTGCCTGGCACCTGCACGACCTCACCCGTGACCGTGAGCTGTCGGCCTTCGTGTTGTTCTCCTCGATCGCCGCGACCATCGGCTCGGCGGGCCAAGCGAACTACGCGGCAGCCAACGCCTTCCTGGACGCACTGGCGCTCCGGCGCCGGGCCGAAGGGCTGCCCGCGCTGTCACTGGGCTGGGGACCGTGGAATGCCGCCGGTGGCATGACCGGCGCCCTGGACCGCAGTGCCGTCGCCCGGTGGGAACGCCTCGGAATGTCCGCGATCGACGACGACCAGGGCCTGCGGCTCTTCGACGCTGCCACCGGTCGCGCCGAGGCACATCTGACCGCCGTTCGATTCGACCCCGCGCGGCTGCGGCGTGACGTCCGCGACGGCTCGGCCCCGGCCGTGCTGCGCGGTTTCCTGCCCCGAACCCCGGACCGGCCCGCCGCCGCGTCGAGTTCCCTGGGCTCCCGACTGGCCCGGGTACCGGCAGCCCTGCGCGCCGAAGTGGTCCTGGACCTGGTCCGCGAGCATGCGGCGGCCGTGCTCGGTCACGATTCCGCCGAGGACATCGCCCCCGGAGAACGCTTCGACACCTTGGGTTTCGACTCGCTGGGCGGTGTCGAGTTCCGCAACCGGCTGGCGCAGGCCACGGGCATGCGGCTGCCCTCCACCCTGGTCTTCGACCATCCCACCGCCACCGCGGTCGCGACGCTCCTGCACTCGATGATCGACGGCGCCGCCATCGGCGTCGAGCCGGTGCGCGCACACCGTCGCGGACGCGAGGACGAACCGCTCGCCATCGTGGGCATGGCGTGCCGGTATCCCGGCGGCGTCGACTCTCCGGACGCACTATGGGATCTCGTCTCCTCCGGAACCGACGCGACCGGCGAGTTCCCTGCGGATCGCGGCTGGGATCTCGAGCGGCTCTTCGACCCGGACCCGGAGAAGTCCGGGACGGTCTCTACCCGTCGCGGTGGATTCCTCTACGACGCAGCCGATTTCGATCCGGCATTCTTCGGCATCGGCCCGCGTGAAGCCGCGGCCATGGATCCCCAGCAGCGCTTGCTGCTGGAGGTGTCCTGGGAAGCACTGGAGCACGCGGGAATCGACCCGACCTCGCTGCGCGGCACCGACACCGGCGTCTACACCGGCGTGATGTACCAGGACTACGAGTCGGTGACCGCCACCGCCGGACCGGAAGTCGAGGGCTACCTCCTGACCGGCGGTCTCGGCAGTGTGGCCTCCGGCCGGGTCGCCTACGCGCTGGGGCTGGAAGGCCCGGCGATGACGGTGGACACCGCCTGCTCGTCGTCACTGGTGGCGCTGCACCTGGCGGGGCAGGCGTTGCGCCAGGGGGAGAGCTCGCTCGCCCTGGTCGGCGGCGCGACGGTGATGTCGACACCGATGGTGTTCCAAGAGTTTTCGCGACAGCGCGGCCTGGCCCGTGACGGCCGGTGCAAATCGTTCTCGGCCGAGGCCGACGGCGTCGCCTGGTCGGAGGGAGCGTCCGTGCTGGTGGTGGAGCGGCTGTCCGATGCGCGACGGCTCGGACATCAGGTGCTCGCCGTGGTGCGCGGCAGCGCCGTCAATCAGGACGGTGCGAGCAATGGCCTGACCGCGCCGAACGGCCCGTCCCAGCAACGAGTCATCCAGGCGGCCTTGGCGAATGCCGGTCTCGAACCCCGCGATGTGGACGTGGTCGAGGCGCACGGCACCGGAACCGCACTGGGCGATCCGATCGAGGCACAGGCCCTGATCGCCGCCTACGGGCAGGACCGCACGGGCGAGCCGCTGAATATCGGCTCCCTCAAATCGAATATCGGCCACACGCAGGCTGCGGCGGGCGTCGGCGGCGTGATCAAGATGGTGCAGGCGCTGCGGCACGCGAGGGTGCCCCGAACCCTGCACGTGGATCGGCTGTCGCCGCACGTGGATTGGTCGGCGGGATCGGTACGGGTCCTGGCCGAGGAGCGGGCCTGGCCCGCCGGAGATCGAGTGCGCCGCGCCGGTGTGTCATCGTTCGGCATCAGTGGCACCAATGCGCACGTGATCATCGAAGAAGCTCCGGGCCAATCGGTTTCGGTCTCCATGGCCACGTCGGACGATGACTCGGGGGTGACGCCGTGGGTGCTGTCTGCCGCATCGCAGGAGGGCCTGCGCGCCCAGGCGGCGCGGCTGCGCTCGTGGCTTGCCGAGCGCCCCGATGCCGACATCTGGTCGGTGGCGAACTCGCTGGTGCGGTCGCGGGCATCGCTCGACCACCGGGGAGTCGTTGTCGGCCGAGGCCGGGACGAATTGCTCACGGGCCTGGATGATCTGGCGACAGCCGCGCCCGCGGCGGTCCGGGGCGCCGTGAGCCCGGGCAAGACCGCATTCCTCTTCACCGGTCAGGGTGCGCAACGCGCAGGCATGGGCGCGGGTCTGTACGAGGCGTTCCCGTCGTTCGCGACCGCGCTGGACGAGGTGTGCGCGCGGATCGATCCACTGCTGGGGCGTTCGCTCAAAGTCGTGATGTTCGACGACCCCGACGGTCTGCTGGATCGCACCGAGTTCACGCAACCGGCATTGTTCGCGTTCGAGGTGGCCCTGTGTCGGCTGGTCGAATCATACGGTGTCACAGCGGATCTGATGATCGGCCACTCGATCGGTGAGCTCGCGGCGGCCTATGTGGCGGGCGTCTGGTCGCTCGAGGATGCCTGCGCGCTGGTCGTGGCCCGGGGACGGCTGATGGGTGCGCTGCCTGTGGGTGGCGCGATGCTCGCGGTGGCGCTCCCCGAGGCGGACGTGCGGCGAGTGCTCATCACCGGTGTGTCGATCGCGGCGCTGAACGGGCCCTCCTCGACAGTGCTGTCCGGTGGCGCGTCGGCGATCGCCGAGATCGAGAACCGACTCGCCGGCGATGGTGTGAAATCCTCCCGCCTGAAGGTCAGCCACGCCTTCCACTCGGCTCTGATGGACCCGATGCTGGACGAATTCCGTTCCATCGCAGAGGGAGTGACCTACCGGGAACCCCTGCTCCCGATCGTGTCCGATGTCTCGGCGGGACTCGTCTCGACGGAGCTGACCGATCCGGAATACTGGGTCGCACAGGTCCGGGAAGCCGTCCGGTTCGCACCGGGAATCGACACCCTGGTTCAGGCCGGAGTTCGCCGATTCGTCGAGATCGGCCCGGACGCGGTGCTATCCGCCATGACTCGGCACTGCCTTGCCGAAACCCCTGTCACCGAAGCCAAATCGACGGTGATGGCCGCGTCCCGTCGCTCGATTCACGAGCCCACGCAATTCGTGAGCGCCCTGGCGCAGTCGGCCGTGAGCGGGATCGAGGTGGACTGGACGCCGCTCTTCGAGCACCGTGCCACCGAGCGAATCGATCTGCCCACGTACGCATTCCAGCACCGCCGCTACTGGGCACAACCGGTACTCACGACCGATCTGCTGCACTCCGGTGTGGACGACCCTCGTCACCCGCTCCTGAGTGCGATGGTGCGACTGCCGCGGTCCGAGGACGTGGTCTTCACCGGTCGGCTGTCCCTCGCGGCGCACCCGTGGCTCGCCGATCATGCCGTCGCCGGGGTCGTGCTGCTGCCCGGAGCGGCCCTCGTGGAACTGGCTTCGCACGTGGGAACGCTCGTGGATCGGCCGCGACTGGCGGAGCTGGTGATCGAGACACCGCTGGCGCTCGCCGAGGCACCCGTCGACCTGCGCGTGGTGGCCGCACCGGCCGCAACCGGCGCTCGGACTATCACGGTGTACTCACGCATCGGCGGCCCGGCGGCCTCCGATGACGAAGCAGCACAGTGGATTCGCCATGCGACGGCGACAGTGACCGAGGAGCCGGACCTCTCGCCGGTCGAGGTCGATTCGTCGCACTGGCCGCCCGCGGGCGCGACCGCCATCGCGCTCGATCACGCGTACACAGGACTCGCCGAACGCGGCTACGAGTACGGCCCCGCATTCCGCGGACTCACGGCCCTGTGGACCCGCGACGGTGAGGTCTTCGCGGAAGTCACGCTGCCGGACTCCGCCCGGTCGGACCGCGCGAGATTCGCCGTGCACCCGGCCGTGCTGGATGCGGCACTGCACGCGCTCCTGCTCGGCGGCCTGGCCCCCGATACTCGGCCCGGCGCCATTGCCGTCCCGTTCTCCTGGGAGAGCGCCGCCCTGTACCCGACCGGAGCGACCACGGTGCGGGTCCGCGCCGCCGTCACCAGCTCCGGACCGGGCGGTGAGCAGATCACCCTCACCCTCACCGATCCCGCGGGCGCACCGGTGGCCGCCGTGGGTGCGCTCACCCTGCGCACGCTGTCGACCGACGCCATGGCTCTCCCGCGCGCGGAAGTCCTAGGCTACGAACTGAACTGGGTGCCACGGGCCGAGTCGGTGCCGGGCGTCGTCGCCACCTGGCACTCCCCGCCGGACGATGCCGAAACGGTGACTCTCGACGGTCGCGTCACGACGGTGATCCGGGTCGCCGCCGAGCACCGGAATGCGCACTCACGCGACGGATCCCCGCGCATCGCGCTGCCGCACCAGGTCAGGGACCTGATCACCGAACTCACCGTGCACCTGCAGCGCCTACTCGAGCGAGATCACCGACTCGTCTTCGTCACCAGCCACGCCGTCGCGGTACATCCGCACGACCCGATCGACCTGTCGGCGGCGGCCGCCTGGGGTCTGCTGCGCACCGCGCAGAGCGAGAACCCCGACCGAATCCTGCTCGTCGACACCGACGATCGGGCGAATTACCGTGCCGCCGTTCTACTCTCGGCAGCGGCCGCCGAACCTCAACTGGCCGTGCGCGCCGAAAGGACCTACGCACCGCGCCTGCGCGCCGCCGATCAGCGCACCCTCACCCCACGAGATGACTCGCCATGGGGGCTCACCCTGTGTGACAAGGGCACCCTGACCGCGGACAACTTCGCCCTCACCGCGCAACCGACCGCCTCGGCCGCACTCGAGCCAGGGCAGGTCCGGGTGAGCGTCCGATCGGCGGGCCTCAATTTCCGGGATGTCCTGATGGCCCTGGGCACCTACCCGGACAAGGCCGGCAGAATCGGCGGCGAGGGAGCCGGAGTCGTTCTGGAGACTGCACCGGACGTGACCGAATTCGCGCCGGGTGACCGGGTTTTCGGCCTGATTCCGGGTGTGGCCTCGACCGCGGTGGTCGATCGCCGACTGCTCGCGGCCATGCCGCACGGCTGGTCCTTCGCCCGGGCCGCCGCGATTCCGATCGTCTACGCGACCGCCTACTACGGGCTCGTCGATCTGGCCCGGGCACGTCCCGGGGAGACCCTGCTGCTGCACGCGGCGACCGGCGGCGTCGGTCTGGCCGCGATACAGCTCGCACGCCACCTCGGGCTCCGGATCCTGGTCACCGCCAGCGAGCCCAAGTGGAATGTGCTGCGCGAAAACGGGTTCGGCGATTCGGAGATCGCCAATTCCCGCGCGCTGGATTTCGAGCAGAAGTTCCTCGACGTCACCGAGGGGCGTGGCGTCGATATCGTCTTGGACTCCCTCGCAGGCGAATTCGTGGACGCGTCGCTGCGGCTGCTGCCGCGCGGCGGCCGGTTCGTCGAGATGGGAATGATCGATCGCCGTGATCCGGCCGAGGTGGCCGCCGAGTACCCCGGCGTGGACTACCACAGCTTCATGCTGATGGAGGCCGGTCCCGACCGACTGCACGAGATCCTGACCGAGCTGGTCACGCTGTTCGAGACGGGCAGCCTGACCCCGGGCCCGACCGTCTCCTGGGATCTGCGGCGCGCACCCGAGGCCTACCGATACCTGAGCCAGGCCACGCACATCGGCAAGAACGTGCTGACCGTCCCGGTCGCGCCGCGTCCCGGTGGCACCGTCCTCATCACCGGCGGCACCGGCGGATTGGGCGGGGTGACCGCACGCCACCTGATCACCGCCCACGGCGTGCGCAGGCTGATGCTGGCGGGCCGCCGCGGCCCGGACGCACCCGGTGCGGCCGAACTCTCCGCCGAGCTGAGCGCGCTCGGAGCACACGTGGACGTGGTCGCCTGTGACACCGCAGATCGCGCCGCACTCGACGCGGTTTTGGCCGCGATCCCCGCGGAGCATCCGCTGACCGGCGTCGTGCACGCCGCGGGCGTCCTGTCCGACGGTCTGCTGAGCACCCTGACCCCCGACCGGATCGCGCGGGTGCTGCGCCCGAAGGTGGACGCCGCGTGGAACCTGCACGAGGCGACCGAGCACCTGGATCTGTCGATGTTCGTGCTGTACTCCTCGATCGCCGGTCTGATCGGCAACCCGGGCCAGGCGAACTATGCCGCGGCCAATGTCTTCCTCGATGCCCTGGCACAGCACCGGCACCGGATCGGCCTGCCCGCGACCTCGGTGATCTGGGGGCCGTGGGAGCAGAGCGGCGGCATGACCAGCACTCTCGGCGCCGCCGATCTCGCTCGCCTGCGGCGTGAAGGTCTGCTCCCACTGACCGACGCGGACGGCACCGCCCTGTTCGACGCCGCGCTCGCGGGCGGCCGTTCCGCCTCGGTGGCGATCCGAATCGATCGCACCGCCCTGGACGAATCCCCCGAGCCGGTGCGCCCGATCATGCGCGACCTGTCGCGGCCCCCGCGCCGCCGCACGGCCGACCCGGCGAACCCGCCCTCCGCCGCCGATACCACACCCGTGATCACACGGCTGCTCGGCCGCTCGACGGTCGAGCAGGAGCGTGTCCTGCTCGACGTGATCCGTGCCCAGGCGGCAGTCGTGCTGGGGCACACCGGTGCCGAGCAGACCCCGATCGACAAGCCGTTCAGCGACATCGGATTCGACTCGCTCGGTGTGATGGAGTTCCGCAACCGCCTCACATCGGCTGTCGGAGTGCAACTGTCGGCCACCGCCATGTTCGACCACCCCACTCCCGAGGCGCTCGCGGCACACCTGCGGCACGAGCTCGTCCCGGTCGACGACCCCGCCGAACGCATCGCCGCCGAGGTCGAATCGCTGGCGCACAGCGTCGCCACGGCAGAGCTGTCCGCGGCGGACCGCTCGGCCCTGGCGAGCAGGGTGACCGCGCTGCTGCGTGAGCTCGAAGGCGCCGATCCCGGCGACACCGATATGAGCGGTGACGCCGAGGATCTCGAATCCGCCGACGACCGCGAGCTTTTCGACTTCATCGACAACATCAGCTGACCCGTTCAGCGACCCCGTCAGCTGAGTACACACGATCTGGAGTTCCACCGATGGCCGACAACGACGAGCTACGCCGGTATCTGAAGAAGACCGCGAAGGAGCTCTACGACACCAAACAGCAGTTGCGTGCGCTCACCGACCGGTCCCGGGAGCCGATCGCCATCGTCGGCATGGCCTGCCGCTACCCCGGCGGGGTGCGCTCGCCCGAAGAGCTGTGGCGCGTCACGGCGGACGGCGTCGACGCCATCGGTGACTACCCCACAGATCGCGACTGGGACCTCGAGCGGCTGTTCGACGCGGACCCCGACGCACCCGGCAGCATCTACACCCGGGACGGCGGATTCCTGGACGCCATCGGCGATTTCGACGCCGCCTTCTTCGGGATCGGCCCCCGCGAGGCCGCGGCGATGGACCCGCAGCAACGCCTGATGCTGGAAGCGTCCTGGGAAGCGCTCGAGGACGCGGGTATCGACCCGGTGTCGTTGCGCGGCAGCGACACCGGCGTCTTCGCCGGAGTCATCCATCAGAACTACGGTCCGCGCATCGGCTCGGCGACCATCGGCGCCGAGACCGAAGGCCATGCGTACCTGGGCGTGTCGAATGCCGTGCTGTCCGGCCGGATCGCGTACACCTTCGGTTTCCAGGGCCCGGCCATGTCGGTCGACACCGCGTGCTCGTCGTCGCTGGTGGCGCTGCACCTGGCGTGTCAGGCTCTGCGCCAGGGCGATACGTCGTTGGCGGTAGCCGGGGGTGTGACGATCATGTCCGACCCCGCGTTGCTGATCGCGTTCGCGCGTCAGCGTGCGCTCTCGCCCGATGCGCGCTGCAAAGCGTTCGCGGCGGCCGCGAACGGAACCGGATTCTCCGAGGGCCTCGGAGTGCTGGTGCTGGAACGGCTTTCGGATGCCCGGCGGCTCGGACACGAGGTCTTGGCGGTCATTCGCGGCAGCGCGGTGAACCAGGACGGCGCGAGCAACGGCCTGACCGCGCCGAACGGCCCGTCTCAGGAGCGAGTGATCGCCGCCGCACTGGCGAACGCGGGTCTGGACCCGTCGGACATCGACGCGGTGGAGGCGCACGGCACCGGCACCGTGCTCGGCGATCCCATCGAGGCGCGGGCACTGATCAGCGCCTACGGCGCACGGCGCGAGAGCCCGCCGGTGCGACTGGGATCGCTCAAGTCGAATATCGGCCACACCTCCGCGGCGGCGGGCGTCGGTGGCGTGATCAAGATGGTGCAGGCCCTGCGATACGGCATGCTGTCCAAGACATTGCACGTGGACGCGCCCACCCCGCACGTGGACTGGTCCGCGGGAACCGTGCGGCTGCTGCGTGCGAACGAGCCGTGGCCGGCGGGGGAGCGGACCCGGCGAGCCGGAGTGTCGTCGTTCGGGGCCAGCGGAACCAATGCCCACCTCATTCTGGAGGAGGCACTCGCCGAACCGGTTTCGGCGCCGTCCGAGGATGCACCGGCCCCGGAACCCGCCGCCACACCCATCGCGGCCGCGCTCGTTCCACTGCTGGTATCCGCCAAGTCCGAGGAAGCCCTGCGCGCGCAGGCGCAACGACTGCACCGGCGACTGGCCGCCGACCCCGACGCCGATGTGTGGGACCTGGCGTTCTCCTCGGCCACCGCACGTGCCCAGCTACAGCGGCGCGCGGTGGTCCTGGGACGTGATCGGAGCGAATTGCTGTCCGGTCTGGCGGATCTGGCCGCCGGTTCGTCCGGTGCGATCGACCCACACGCCGGTTCCGATCGCACCGCGTTCCTGTTCACGGGCCAGGGTGCGCAGCGGGTCGGCATGGGCGCGGGTTCGTACCGGGCGTTCCCGGTGTTCGCGAGCGCGTTCGATGACATCTGTGCGCGGATCGATCCGCTGCTGGGTCGTTCGCTGAAAGCTGTGATGTTCGAGGACTCCGACGGCGTGCTGGATCGAACCGAGTTCGCGCAGCCGGCACTGTTCGCGTTCGAGGTTGCTCTGTTTCGCCTGATCGAATCATTCGGTGTCACACCGGATCTGCTGATCGGGCATTCGATCGGCGAGCTCGCGGCCGCGCACGTGGCCGGTGTCTGGTCGCTCGAGGACGCCTGCGCGCTGGTCGTGGCGCGGGGCCGCCTCATGGGGGCTTTGCCGGTGGGCGGCGCGATGCTCGCCGTGGCGGCCGGCGAGAGCCGCGCTCTCGAACTGGTCGCCGACTTCGCGGATCGGGTGTCGATCGCGGCGGTGAACGGACCCGGGTCGACGGTCCTGTCCGGTGACGACGACGCGATCGACGAACTGGAACGGCTGCTCGCCGCCGAGAGCGTGAAGACCAATCGCCTGCGGGTATCGCACGCGTTCCATTCGCATCGAATGGATCCGATGCTGGCCGAATTCGAGAGCGTTCTGCGGCGAGTGACGTTCTCCGAACCTCGAATTCCACTGGTATCCAACGTGTCCGGCAGGACCGCAGGGAACGAGATCCTGCAACCGGCCTACTGGGTGGCGCAGGTGCGCTCCGCCGTGCGCTTCGCGCCGGGCATCGAGACCCTGATCGCCGCGGGAGCCCGCAGGTTCCTCGAGCTCGGACCCGATGCCGTGCTGGCGGCCATGGTGCGCGGCGCGCTGGCCGAACACCCCGAGCTCGAGTCGGTCTCGTCGGTGGCCCCGGCCGCACGTCGGTCGGCCGAGGACGTCGAGCAGTTCCTCACCGCTCTGGCACGGCTGCATGTCGCGGGCGCACGGGTGAACTGGCGATCGTGGTTCGCGGGCCGCCGGGCTCGCCGAATCCCGCTGCCCACCTACGCTTTCCAGCATCGCCGCTTCTGGCTGCCGGGCGCGTCGGACACCGCGCACCGGAGCGCCGACCACCCGATCCTGACCGGTGTGGTCGGCCTGGCGGGTAGCGACGAATGGTTGTTGACCGGCCGGTTCTCCCTGCGCACCCACCCCTGGATCGCCGATCACAGGACATACGGCGTGGTGGTCGTGCCGAGCGCCACCTTCGTCGAATTCCTGCTCGTGGCCGGGCACCGAATCGGTTGCGGCGTCGTGGAAGAACTCACCCTCGAGGCGCCGATCCTGCCGACCCCGCACGACGAGGTCGAGCTGCAGGTCCTGGTGCAGGCCGCGGACGGCTCCGGCCGCCGTCAGTTCGAGTGCTACTTCCGCAGGGGTGGCGAGAGGGAGTGGACCCGCAATGCCACCGGTGCGTTCGGTGCCGACGAGGCGGGGGAGTCGGCGCTGCTGGCTCACCTGCGGGACGCACAGTGGCCGCCGCACGACGCCGAGATCACCGACAGCGCAGGCCTTCCCGCGCGAATCGCGGCGCTCGCCGGACTCGAGTACGGACCGGCTTTTCTCGGAGTCCGCGCCGCGTGGCAGCGCGAGAACACCGTCTTGTCCGAGATCGTGCTCGATACCGAGGCGGCCCCGGAATCTCGAGGTCATGACCTGCACCCCGCGCTGCTGGACATGGTCATGCACGCCGGGTTCGCCGGATTGCTGTGGCGCGACGGCGACTCCGATCCCGACACCGGCAAGCTGCTGTTCCGATGGGGTGGGGCCCGCCTGTACCGGTCGGCCGCACAGTGGCCCGCGGAGATCACCTCGCTTCGCGTCATCGCGAGTGCGGCCGGTCCCGAGACCATTTCGGTCGCGGCCGTGGACCCCGACGGCAACCCCGTCGTGTCGGTCGACGCGGTGGTGATGCGGTCCTATGACGTGCGCGAATTCCGCAGCGGTCTCCTCGGTGAGGCGGCGGAGCTCTATCAGGTGCGCTGGGAGCCGATCCCGGAGTCGGCCGAGGGAACGCGTCGGCCGTCGATGGCTGTGCTCGGGACCACGACCGTGCCCGGAACGGACGCCCGGTACGCGACCATCGCGGATGTCGCTGCTGCCGAGCGTGTTCCCGACGTCCTGGTGTGGCGCGCGACCGAGTCGCTCACTCCGGACGGTCGCACCGAGGGCCCCGACGTGGTGCGGGCCACCCTGCATCGCGCGGTCGCGACGGTACGGTCCCTGCTCGCCGAGGCGCGCCTGTCCGGCACCCGGCTGCTCGTGGTGACGATGGCGGGTGCGGGCCTGCCCGACGATGTGCCCGATCCGGCCGCGGCGGCGGTCTGGGGCTTGATGCGCAGTGCGCAGTCGGAGCATCCGGAACGGTTCGTCCTGCTCGACGAGGACCCCTTCCGGCCGCTCGATGCGGATCGCATCGCCGCGATCCTGGCATCCGGCGAGCCTCAGATCGCTCTGCGCGGCGCCGAGCATCTGGTTTCCCGTCTGGTCCGTGCCGACGAGAACCCCGGTGTGCGGCCGACTTTCGGAGACGGCACCGTCCTGATCACCGGCGGCACCGGTGGACTGGGCGCGTTGCTCGCACACCACCTGGTCGCCGAACACGGTGTGCGCCATCTGATCCTGACCTCGCGCCGGGGCCGCGATGCGCCCGGCGCCGCCGAATTGACAGCCGCGCTGGCTCTTGCCGGAGCCGAAACCCGCATCGTCGCCTGCGATGTCGCGGACCGCACCGCCCTGCGTGAGCTCCTCGCCACCATCGACCCCGACGCTCCGCTGACCGCCGTCGTGCACACCGCGGGTGTCCTGGACGACGCCACCGTCGAGACGCTCACCACCGATCAACTGGATCGAGTCCTGGCCCCCAAGGTCGACGGAGCCTGGTATCTGGACGAACTGACCCGAGATCTCGAACTGTCCGCGTTCGTGGTGTTCTCCTCGATCGCGACGGTGCTGGGCACCTCGGGCCAGGCCAATTACGCTGCCGCCAACGGGTTCCTGGACGCCCTGGCACAGCGACGGCGCGCAGCCGGTCTCCCCGCCACCTCACTGGCATGGGGACCGTGGAACCAGAGCAACGGAATGACCGGCGACCTGGAACGCGCCGCTCTCGCCCGCTGGGACCGCCTGGGCCTGAGCCCTCTCGACAGCGCGGAGGGCCTGCGGCTGTTCGACGCCGCCCTCGCGCACGCCGACGCGCACCTGGCTCCGATCCAGCTCGACACCGGTGTTCTGCGCCGTCGATCCGATCTCGACACCGTCCCGGCGGTCCTGCGCGGATTCCTCCCACGCCCGAGCCGCGCCCGGACGGCGATCGCCGCACCCACGGGCGCACTGGCCGATCGATTGACCGGTGTGCCCACCACACGGCACGCCGAGGTGGTCCTCGAGGTCGTGCTCGCCGAAGCAGCGGCCGTGCTCGGGCACGCCTCCGCCGCCGACATTCGGCCCGATCAGCGCTTCGACGAGATCGGCTTCGACTCCCTCGGAGCCGTGGAGTTCCGGAACCGTCTGGCAAAGGCCACGGGGCTGCACCTGCCCTCGACGCTGGTCTTCGATCATCCGACTCCGACAGCGGTCGCGACACTGATCCGCTCCCGCATCGAGCCCACCGTGGTCGAACCCGCCAGGAAGGCGGTGCGCCGGGTCCGCGCCGACGAACCGATCGCCATCGTCGGCATGGCCTGCCACTTCCCCGGCGGCGTCGAAACACCGGAGCAGCTCTGGGATCTCGTCGCCTCCGGGACCGATGCAACCGGCGAATTCCCCTCGGACCGAGGCTGGGATCTGGAGCGCCTCTTCGACGCGGACCCCGACAAGCCCGGCACCGTCTACACCCGGCGCGGCGGATTCCTCTACAACGCGGGCGATTTCGACCCGGCCTTCTTCGGGATCGGGCCTCGCGAAGCGTCCGCGATGGACCCGCAGCAGCGTCTGCTGCTGCAAGCCTCCTGGGAGGCGCTCGAAAGCGCCGGGATCGATCCGGCCACCTTGCGCGGCAGCGCCACCGGTGTGTATGTCGGCGCGGGTTCCTCGGGCTACGTCGATCGAGTGGCCGGTGACCTCGAGGGCTACCGGCTCACCGGCACCACGAGCAGCATCATGTCCGGGCGGGTGGCCTACGTCCTGGGCCTGGAAGGCCCGGCGGTCACCGTGGACACCGCCTGCTCGTCCTCGCTCGTCTCGCTGCACCTGGCCTGCCAGGCGCTGCGCCAGGGCGAGAGCACCCTCGCGCTGGCGAGCGGCGTCACCGTCGCGGCCAGCCCGTATCTCTACGTCGACTTCGCCCGGCAACGCGGACTCTCACCCGATGGGCGGTGCAAGGCGTTCTCCGCCTCCGCCGACGGCGTTGCCTTCGCCGAAGGCGTCGGTGTCCTTGTCCTGGAGCGGCTTTCGGACGCACGCAGGCTGGGCCACGACGTGCTGGCCCTCGTGCGGGGCACGGCGGTCAACCAGGACGGCGCGAGCAATGGGCTCACCGCACCCAACGGCCCGTCCCAGGAGCGGGTGATCGCCGCGGCCCTGGCCGATGCCGGACTCGAGCCCGGCGATATCGACGCGGTGGAGGCGCACGGCACCGGCACGCCGCTCGGCGATCCGATCGAGGCGCAGGCGCTGATCGCGGCGTACGGACAGCATCGCGCCGACCACCCGCTGCGCATCGGATCGATCAAATCCAATATCGGCCACACCGTGGCCGCGGCGGGTGTCGGCGGCGTCATCAAGATGGTGCAGGCGCTGCGCCACGAAACCCTCCCCATGACGCTGCACGCGAACGAGCCCAGCCCGCACGTGGATTGGTCCTCGGGCGATGTCCGACTGCTGACCGAGGCACAGCCGTGGCCTGCCGGTGGACGTGTGCGGCGCGCGGGCGTGTCCTCGTTCGGCGTCAGCGGCACCAATGCGCACGCCATCCTCGAGGAAGCCCCCGCGTCGAGCCCGCTCGAGCCGCCGCGGCTCACCGTGAGTCCGCACGTGATCCCGCCGTGGCTGCTGTCCGCCAAGAACGACACCGCGCTGCGCGCTCAGGCGGCGAAGCTGCACAGCTGGCTGACCGAGCACCCGGACACCGATCCGGTCGACGTGGCCCACTCGCTCGCCACCACCCGCGCCCACCTGGAGTCGCGCGCGGCCGTCCTGGGCGGTGACCGGAACGAACTGATGTCGCGGCTCGCGCAGCTGGCCACCGGATCCTCTACTGCCGGAGTGGTTTCCGGCGAGATCGGCTCCGGCAAGACCGCATTCCTGTTCACCGGCCAGGGCGCGCAGCGAGTCGGTATGGGTGCTGGCCTCGCCGACGCCTTCCCGGTCTTCGCCGCCGCACTGGACGAGATCTGCGCGCAGTTCGATCCGCTGCTCGGACATTCGCTTAAGCAACTCATGTTCACCGGTCACCTGATCGACGATCAGGGCGTGGCCGCCGACGCCACCGTGCTCGATCGCACCGGGGTCACCCAGCCCGCGCTCTTCGCGTTCGAGGTGGCGCTGTATCGGCTGCTGGAGTCGTTCGGCATCGTTCCCGATGTCCTCATCGGTCATTCGATCGGCGAACTCGCGGCGGCCCACGTCGCGGGCGTGTGGTCACTGCCGGACGCGTGCGCCGTGGTCGCGGCGCGCGGGCGGCTGATGGACGCGCTGCCGCAGGGTGGTGCGATGCTCGCCGTCGGTGCGCCCGAAGCCGAGGTGAGCGCCGCGATCGCCGGGCTCGCGGATCGAGTGTCGCTGGCGGCGGTGAACGCGCCCGCCGCCGTGGTGATCTCGGGTGACGAGGAGATCATCGACCTTCTCGGGCAACGGTTCACCGAGCAGGGGCGAAAGACCAGCCGACTGCGGGTGTCGCACGCATTCCATTCCCCGCGAATGGAACCGATGCTGGCCGAGTTCGAGACTCTGCTGGCCGGGGTGAGCTTCCACGATCCGCTGATTCCCCTGGTATCCAATGTTTCCGGTGTGCCGGCCGGTGCGGAGATCCTGCACCCCGCCTACTGGGTGAGGCAGGTGCGCGCGGCGGTGCGCTTCGCACCCGGCATCGACACCCTGGTGACCGCGGGTGTGCGCCGCTTTCTCGAGGTGGGGCCCGACGCGGTGCTCACCGCGATGACCCGGCACACCCTGTCCGAGGAGATCGCGGATCGATCCGTGGTCGCCGCGGCCGCCCGCCGCGATCACGACGAGGCACGGCAGTTCCTGACGACGCTCGCTCAGGCGCACGATGCCGGGCTGGCCGTGGATTGGCAGGCCTTGTTCGGCACGGTCCGGCCGACGCGAGTCGCATTGCCCACCTATGCCTTCGAACAGCGCCGGTTCTGGCTGGACCCCGCCGCCGAGATCGCGCGCAACCCTTCCGGCCAGGGCCTGCTGACCGATGTGGTGCGCGTGGCCGACCGCGACGAATGGCTGTTCACCGGACGGCTCTCGCTGCGCACGCACCCCTGGATCGCCGATCACACCACCTACGGTGTCGTGCTGGTGCCCAGCGCCGCGCTCATGGAGATGCTGCTCGTCGCGGGTCGCCGAATCGGCTGTGCGGCAGTGGAAGAGCTCACCCTCGAAACGCCGATCCTGCCGCCGCCGGACGGAGCGGTCGATCTGCAGGTGCTGGTGCGCGAACCGGATGCGGCAGGCCGCCGATCCTTCACCTTCCACTACCGCCTCACCGACGCGGCGGACAGCGGGTGGACGCGCAATGGCAGCGGCGTGCTGAGCGGCCGCACACCGACCGACATCGGACTCGTGGACATGTTGCGCGAGCTGCCGTGGCCGCCGCCCGACGCCGAACCGATAGTCCCCGAATGGATTCCGGCCCAGGTGGCGAGGGTCGCCGGTCTGGAATACGGTCCGTCCTTCCTCGGTATCGACGCGGCGTGGCGCAGTGGCGACACCATGTTCTCCGAGGTGACCCTGGATCCACGGGTTTCCTCGGACGGCTTCCACCTGCATCCGGCACTGTTCGACATGGTGATGCACGCCGGACTCGTCGGTCTGATCTGGTCCGATCATCAGGGGGACGCAACCCGCGGCAAGCTCCTGTTCCGTTGGGGCGCAACCCGGTTCCACGCCGCCGCGAGGGTCACGACCCTGCGCGTCATGGCCGTTCAGCGCAGCGCGGAGTCGATCACCGTCCTCGCCGTCGACCAGGACGGCCATCCGGTGGTGTCCATCGACGAGGTGGTCATGCGCTCCTACGATGTCCAGCAATTCCGCGCGACGCTCTCGGGTGGCCGGGCGGCGCGATACGGACTGGGCTGGGTCGCGGCCGGAATGCCGGACGCGACCATCCCGGAGACAAGCGTCGCCGTGCTCGGCGATGCCCGGGTCCCCGGAATCGAGCAGAGTCATGCGGATCTCGCGGCGCTCGCCACGGCATCGGCCGTCCCGGAGGTCGTCGTCTGGCTCGAAGGCGCCGGACCGCAGCATGATTCGCGAGCCTCGGCGGGTGACCGGGTGAAGGCCGCGCTGCGCACGGTACGCGAGTGGCTGGCCGACGATCGCTTCGCGCGCTCGCGGCTGGTCGTGGTGACCACGTCCGCGGCAGCCGTGCCCGGAACCGTGCCGGATCCGGCATCCGCGTCGGTGTGGGGCCTGATCCGCAGCGCTCAGACCGAATATCCGGATCGCATCGTCCTGCTCGATGCCGAATCGACCGGTGCGCAGCAGCTCTCGATCGATTCGGTCCGGGCGGCACTCGCGACCGGCGAGACGCAGGTGGCAGTGCGCGGCGACAGCGTCCTGACGCCGCGTCTGGAAGCGGTGACCTCCGTTGCGGCCGAACGAGTCTCGTTCGGCACCGGCACGACGCTGATCACCGGCGGAACCGGGGGACTCGGCGCGCTCCTGGCCGCGCACCTCGTCACAGACCACGGTGTGCGGCATCTACTGCTGGCTTCCCGCCGCGGCGAACATGCCGACGGCGCAACGGAACTCGCGGCACGACTGTCCGCACTCGGTGCGGAGGTGCGCATCGCCTCCTGCGATGTGACGGACCGGGACGCGCTCGCGTCCCTGCTGTCGGGCATTCCCGCCGAACATCCGCTCACCGCCGTCGTGCACACCGCGGGCGTCGTGGACGACAGCACGTTCCACACCCTCACCGGAGACCGGATCGATCGGGTCTTCGCGCCCAAGGCGGACGCCGCCCGGCACCTGCACGAGCTCACCCGTGACCTGAATCTCTCCGCGTTCGTGATGTTCTCGTCGATCGCCGGTCTGATCGGCTCACCCGGCCAGGCCAATTACGCGGCCGCGAACTCCTTCCTGGATGCTCTCGCGGCGCGGCGTCACGCGGAAGGCCTCCCGGCCCTGTCGCTCGCCTGGGGTCCGTGGGATCCCGATATCGGCATGACCGGTGCGCTGGACCGCACCGCGCTGAGCCGACTGGACCGGATGGGTCTGGCCCCGCTGGATCGGGCCGAGGGTCTGCGCCTTTTCGACGAATCGCTCACCGGCGCGGAGCCGATGGCGGCGCTGCTGCGGCTGGACACCGACAAACTGCGCCTGGAGGCACACACCGGCCCCGTTCCGGCGGTACTGCGCGGATTCGTCCGCACCGGCGACCGGGCGACCGCGACCACCCGCGTCGAGCCCTCGCTCGGCGATCGTCTGCACGGTGTCGCCGAGCCCAAGCGCCGGGGCGTGGTCCTGGAGTTGGTGCGCGAACACGTCGCCGCGGTACTGGATTTCACCTCGTCCGACGACGTCGGACCCGAGCGCGGTTTCACCGAGCTCGGCTTCGATTCGCTCGGCGGCATCGAGTTCCGCAACCGCTTGTCCACGGTGACCGGACTGTCGCTGCCTTCGACCCTGGTATTCGACTACCCCACCGCGGCCGACGTCGCGGATTACCTACTGGCGCACACCGTTGTCGCCGCCCCGCCCGTGAGCGAGCAGCCCGCGCCCACGACGCCCGATGACATCGCCAGGCTCGAGGCCCTGCTCGAGCGAATCATCGCCGCCGGTGGCGACACCGAGGACACGGTGACCGCCCTGCGCGGCGTCAACGAGCGCCTGCGCGGCTATCTGGGCGGCAGATGGTCGGAAACGGAATACGAGGACCTCGAATTCCATTCCGACAGTGAACTTTTGGATCTGATCGACGAGGAGTTCGGCCCAGCATGAGCAACCCCGGAACCAGCAACGAAGAACGTCTGAGCCGGTATCTGCGCAAGCTCACCGGCGACCTCCGCACGGCCAACAAGCGCATCGCGCACCTCCAGGAGCAGGCCGGGGAACCGATCGCGATCGTCGGCATGAGCTGCCGCTATCCCGGCGGCGTGCAGACCCCGGCACAGCTGTGGGAACTGGTCGCCTCCGGCACCGATGCCGTCGGCCCGTTCCCCGCCGATCGCGGCTGGGATCTCGAGCGGCTGTTCGACCCGGACCCGGACGCGCCGGGCGCCGTCTACACCCGCGAGGGCGGATTCCTCGATGCCGCGGGCGATTTCGACGCGGGCTTCTTCGGGATCGGACCCCGCGCCGCCGAGGCCATGGATCCACAGCAGCGCCTGTTCCTGGAAGCGGCCTGGGAGGCGCTCGAGGACGCCGGGATCGATCCGACCACCCTGCGCGGCAGCGACACCGGCGTGTACGCCGGTGTCATCCACCAGGACTACGGCCCCCGGGTGGGTTCGCCCGGCCTGACCGCCGAATCGGAAGGCCATGCCTACCCCGGTGTGTCTGCCAGCGTCCTGTCCGGACGCGTCGCCTTCACCCTCGGCTTCAAGGGCCCGGCCATCTCGGTGGACACCGCGTGCTCGTCCTCGCTGGTCGCCCTGCACCTGGCGTGTCAGGCCCTGCGCCAGGGTGAGACCTCGTTCGCCCTGGTCGGCGGCGTCACCGTCATGTCCGACCCCACCCTGCTGATCGCCTTCGGCCGCCAGCGCGCACTGTCCCCCGACGCACGTTGCAAGGCGTTCGCGGCGGCGGCGAACGGCACCGGATTCTCCGAGGGACTCGGCATGCTCGCGATCGAGCGGCTCTCCGATGCGCGCAGGCACGGCCATCAGGTGCTGGCGGTGGTGCGCGGCAGCGCGATCAATCAGGACGGCGCCAGCAGCCAGCTGACCGCGCCCAACGGCCCCTCTCAGGAGAAGGTCATCGCCGCGGCGCTGGCCAACGCCGGGCTGAGCCCCGCCGACATCGATGCCGTCGAAGCGCACGGGACCGGAACCACCCTGGGTGATCCCATCGAAGCCCAGGCGCTGATCGCGGCATACGGTCGTGGTCGCGACGCGGATCCGCTGCGCATCGGCTCGCTCAAATCGAACATCGGGCACACCTCCGCCGCCGCCGGCGTCGGCGGCGTGATCAAGATGGTGCAGGCCCTGCGTCACGAAACCCTACCCGCCACACTGCATATCGACGCTCCGACGCCACACGTGGAGTGGTCGGCGGGATCGGTCCGGCTGCTCACCGAGGCAGAGCCGTGGCGTGTGGGGGAGCGGGTGCGCCGCGCGGGCATCTCCTCGTTCGGCGCCAGCGGCACCAACGCGCACGTGATCGTGGAGGAAGCGCCCGCTGCCTCGGAGTCGCCCGCCGACGCCGAGGACGACACCGACAGCGGTCCGAAGGCAGCGGTTTCCGGCGTCACCCCCTGGCTGATCTCCGCCAAGACCGACGACGGCCTGCGGGCCCAGGCGGCGAAACTCTCCGCCTGGGTCATCGCACATCCCGACCTCACGGTGGGGGACATCGGCTATTCGCTCTCGACGACCCGCGCCCGGATGGACCGCCGGGCCGTCGTGGTCGGCGAGCACCGCGACGCCATGCTCGCCGGACTGGCAGAGCTCGCCGAACACGGAGCGGCCGCCACCGGAGTGGCGGTAGGCCAGGCCGTCACTCGCAAGACGGCCTTCCTGTGCACCGGTCAGGGCGCGCAGCGGATCGGCATGGGCCGCGAACTGTACGAGGCCTTCCCGGTGTTCGCCGAGGCCCTGGACGAGCTCTGCGCGCACTTCGACCCGCTGCTGGGCGTATCGCTGAGGCAGCTGATGTTCACCGGCGAAGCCGAGGTTCTCGACCGCACCGAGTTCACCCAGCCCGCGCTGTTCGCCCACGAAGTCGCGATGTTCCGGCTGCTGGATTCGCTGGGCGTGAGTCCCGATGCCCTGCTGGGACATTCGATCGGTGAGCTGACCGCCGCGTACGTCGCCGGAGTCTGGTCGCTCGAGGATGCCTGCCGCTTGGTCGCGGCGCGTGGCCGCCTCATGGGCCGCCTCCCCCGGGGCGGCGCGATGCTGGCCGTCGCGGCCACCGAATCCGAGGTGTCCGAGGCGCTCGTCGCGCACGCGGACCACGCCTGCCTGGCCGCGGTGAATTCGCCGGAGTCCCTGGTGATCTCCGGTGACGAAGACGCCGTGGCCGCGCTCGAGAAGCACTTCGCCGAACTCGGGAGGAAGACCTCGCGGTTGCGGGTGTCGCACGCCTTCCATTCCCATCGCATGGACTCCATGCTCGACGAGTTCGTCTCCGTGGCAGGCACTGTCACCTATCACCGCCCGCAGGTCCCCGTCGTCTCGAACCTGTCCGGCGCGATCGTCGGTGACGAATTGCTCGAACCCGGGTACTGGGTGCGCCAGGTCCGGGAGGCGGTCCGGTTCGCACCGGGCGTGCAGACCCTGGTCGCCTCGGGTGTGCGCCGATTCCTGGAAATCGGCCCGGATGCGGTGCTGACCGCCATGACCCGCCAGTGCCTGACAGAGGACATCGACACGCAGACCGTGGTGGCGGCCGGAGCGCGCCGCGGCCGAGCCGAGGTCGAGCAGCTGATGACCTGCGCGGCGCAGATGTACGCGGTCGGCGTCGAGATCGACTGGCGGGCGGTCTTCGCCGCTCGCCCGGTATCGCGAGTCACGTTGCCCACCTACGCTTTCCAGCGCCGCCGCTACTGGCTCGAGACCGGGTTCGGCGCTACCGGTGTGGAATCGGCCGGTCTGGGCGCGGTGGACCACCCGCTACTGGGTGCGATCGTCTCGGTTCCGGAAACCGGTGGCGTGCTGCTCACCGGTCGCCTGTCCGTGACCGCCCAGCCCTGGCTGGCCGATCACTCGGTGGCTGGTTCGGTCCTTTTGCCGGGCACCGGATTCGTCGAGCTGGCCTTGCGCGCGGGCGCCGTGACCGGATTCCCGGCCATCGACGAACTGACCCTGCACGCGCCCCTGATCCTGCCGGAATCCGGTGGCGTGCAGATCCACGTGCTCGTCGGCGGAACCGAACCCGACTCCCCCCAACGCCCGATATCCATCTACTCCCGCCCGGAACACGACCGCGACGGGGAATGGATCCTGCATGCTCGTGGCCTGCTGAGCACGGACGACACCCGGGCCACTCCCGAACAGGCAGCCTGGCCACCGGCCGAGGCGACCGACATCGATCCCGCTGTCGCGTACACGCAATTGCTGGCACGCGGATACGACTACGGCCCGGCATTCCACGGCGTTCGGGCCCTGTGGCGGCGCGGCGCGCAGGTGTTCGCCGAGATCGCCGTGGTCCCGGGCACGGGTGTGCGCACCGAAGGATTCGGCATTCATCCGGCCCTGCTGGACGCGGCCGCGCACGCGGGTCTGCTCGCCGGTGTGATCGACAGCGCTGCGACACAGCACGAGTCGCCGTTCGCCGTTCCCACCGGGCAGATAGTGCTTCCGTTCTCATGGGAGTCCGTCTCACTGTCCGCCACCGACGCCACGGTGCTGCGCGTTCGCCTGACCACCGCCGGATCCGCGGTCGCGGTGGCGGTGTTCGATGAACACGGCCGCGCGGTGCTCTCGGGAACGGTGACGACTCGGGCACTGCCGCTCGCGCAGCTCTCCACGAACACCGCCGGTGCCGCCGATCCGATCCTGCAGGTGCGCTGGTCGCCGGTCGTCCCCGAATCAGTCGTCGCACCAACACCATTGGGCCGCTGGGCCGATCCGATCTCGGAATCACCGGTTCCCCCGGTGGTTCTCGTCGAGGCGGGATCCGGGTGGCGCGTGCACGCCGACTCCGACGTCGTGACCACCACCCACACCGAGACCGCACGGATTCTCGACGTGGTGCGAACCTGGCGCACCGACGAGCGATTCGCCGACAGCACCCTGCTGGTCGCCACGCGCGGCGCGGTGGCGCTGACCGGAGAGGACCTCACCGACCTCGCCGGTGCCACGATCTGGGGCCTGGTGCGCACCGCACAGACCGAGGACCCGGGCCGAATCGTACTGCTCGACACGGACATTCCCGTCGACGAGCACCTCGCGGCCGGCGTCCTGGCCACGCACGACACTCAGGCGGTCGTCCGCCGCGGCGTCACCCACACCGCCCGCCTGATCAAGCCCGCAACCGAGCCGTCGGCGTCGATCGACAACCCCTTCGGCACCGGCACCGTGCTGATCACCGGCGGCACCGGCGGATTGGGCCCGGTGATCGCCCGGCACCTGGTGGCCCGGCACGGCGTGCGGTCCCTGCTCCTGGTGAGCCGCAGCGGGCCACACGCCCGCGGCGCGGCGGAGCTCCGCACCGAACTGGAACAGGCCGGCGCGCAGGTCCGGGTGCTGGCCTGTGACGTCACCGACCCCCACGCGGTGGCAGGCCTGCCCGCCGAGGCTCCCGCCGAGTGGCCGCTGACCGCCCTCGTCCACGCCGCGGGTGTGCTCGACGACGCGACCATCCCCTCGCTGACCGCCGCTCGATTGGACGCCGTCCTGGCCCCCAAGGCCGACGCCGCCTGGTATCTGCACGAGGCGACCGCGAATCTGAATCTGGCTGCGTTCGTGCTCTTCTCCTCGGTCTCGGGCACCATCGGCGGGCCCGGACAGGCCAACTACGCGGCGGCGAATACCTTCCTCGACGCACTGGTCGCGCACCGGCGCGCGCGGGGTCTCGCCGGGCAATCGCTGGCCTGGGGCCCGTGGGCTCGCTCGAGCGGTATGGCAGGTCATCTCGGCGACACCGACGTGGCCCGAATGAGCCGTGGCGGATTCACGCCTCTCTCGGACGACCATGCGTTGGCCGCATGGGATATCGCCCTTGGACACGGTCGTTCCGCCGCGGTGATCGCCGCCGTGGACACCGTCGCGATCCGGGCCCAGGCCGACGCCGGTCTGCTGCCTTCGCTCCTGCGGGATCTGGTCCCGGCCGCAACCCGCCGTCCGATGCGGTCGTCCGCGTCGGAATCCGCTCTCCGGCAACGTCTCACCGGTCTGGGCGCCGATCGATCGCGGCAGGTCGTGGCCGACATCGTGCGCGCCCACGTCGCCGCCGTGCTCGGTCACGACAACACCGCGGCGATCGACCTCGATCTCGCCTTCCAGGAACTGGGATTCGACTCCCTCAGTGCGGTGGAACTGCGCAACCGGCTCAAATCCGTGACCGGCCTGTCGCTTTCGGCGGCGGTCGTCTTCGACTACCCGACGCCCCAGCTGCTGGCCGCCCACCTGGCCGATACGCTCACCGGCACCGACCGGGAGGTCGCCGTCACCGCCGTCACGGCGGTCGATGAGGACCCCATCGTGATCGTCGGCATGGCCTGCCGGTACCCGGGCGGCGTCGATTCGCCCGAGGCGCTGTGGAATCTGGTCGCCACCGGGACCGACGCGACCTCGGAATTCCCCGTGAACCGAGGCTGGGACGCCGCTCGGCTCTACGACCCCACCGGCGAGACCCCGCACACCTCCTACACCCGGCGGGGCGGATTCCTGCACACCGCAGGCGAATTCGATCCCGCGTTCTTCGGCATCAGTCCCAATGAGGCCGCGACGATGGACCCGCAGCAGTTCCTCCTGCTCGAGACCTCGTGGGAGGCGCTGGAACGGGCCGGTGTGGATCCGGCGGTGCTGCGCGGCACCGCGACCGGCGTTTTCACCGGCATGATGTATCACGACTATCCGGCCAATGCGAACGCGGGATCCATTGCGTCCGGGCGGGTGTCGTACGTCCTGGGCTTCGAGGGGCCGTCGGTCACCATCGACACGGCGTGCTCCTCCTCGCTGGTGGCCATGCATCTGGCCGCGCAGTCCCTGCGCTCGGGCGAGTCCGATCTGGCCCTGGCCGGTGGCGTGGCCGTCATGGCGACGCCGGAGGTCTTCGTCGAGTTCAGCCGTCAGCGCGGCCTCTCGCCCGACGGCCGGAGCAGGTCGTTCGCCGACGCGGCCGACGGCGTCGCCTGGTCCGAGGGCGCCGGTGTGCTGGTGCTGGAGCGGCTGTCCGACGCTCGCCGCAACGGTCGGCACGTTCTCGCGGTGATCGCCGGTTCCGCGGTGAACCAGGACGGTGCGTCGAACGGCCTGACCGCGCCGAACGGACCGTCGCAGCGGCGGGTGATCCGTCAGGCGCTGGCCAATGCCGGGGTTTCCCCGGTCGAGGTGGATGTGGTCGAAGCGCACGGCACCGGAACGACATTGGGCGATCCGATCGAGGCGCAAGCCCTGCTGGCCACCTATGGCCAGGATCGTCCCGAGGATCGGCCGCTGTGGCTGGGCTCGCTGAAATCGAACATAGGTCATACCCAGGCCGCGGCGGGCGTCGGCGGCGTGATCAAGATGATCATGGCCATGCGGCACGGCGTGCTGCCCGAGACCCTGCACGTCGATCAGCCCACCACCAAGGTCGACTGGTCCGACGGCCACGTCCGGCTGCTGACCGAGTCCGTGCACTGGCCGGTCACCGACCGCCCGCGGCGCGCCGGCATCTCGTCCTTCGGCATCAGCGGCACCAACGCTCACCTCATCCTGGAACAGGCGGCGGAACCCGCCCCGACTCCGCACGACCGGATAGACCCTCCCGCGCAGGCGTGGGTCGTCTCCGCCCGTAGCGGCGACGCCCTCGCGGACCAGGCCGAGCGCTTGCTATCGATTGCCGGCGAACATGATCCGGCCGACCTCGGACTCTCGCTGGCCGCTACCCGCGCCCTCTTCGAGCATCGCGGCGTCGTCGTGGCACAGGGCCGCGACGGTCTGCTCGCGGGCGTGCGGGCTCTGGCGACCGGCGCACAGGCTCCAGGCCTGCGGACCGGTCGCGCGATCCAGGGTTCCACGGGCGTGGTGTTCTCGGGACAGGGCGCGCAGTGGGCGGGTATGGCAGCCGAACTGCGCATCGCGTATCCGGTGTTCGCCACCGCGTTCGACTCGATCGTCGCGAAGCTGGAACCGCTACTGGAACAGTCGATCTCGCTGACCCGTGCGCTGGACGACGATGAGCTGGTGAACCAGACCGTGTTCGCGCAGGCGGGCCTCTTCGCGTTCGAGGTGGCACTGTTCCGCCTGCTCGAATCATGGGGATTCCAGGCGGATGTCGTCGCGGGCCACTCCATCGGCGAGGTCGCCGCCGCCCACGTGGCCGGAGTGTTCTCCCTGGCCGATGCCTGTGTGCTGGTGGCCGCCCGTGGCCGCCTGATGCAGGCACTGCCGGCGGGCGGAGCCATGGTTGCCATCGGCGCACCGGAAGCCGACGTGGTGCCCCTGCTGTCCGACGCCGTGTCGATCGCGGCGGTCAACGGGCCGGCCTCGGTGGTGATCTCCGGCGCCGAAGCCGATGTCCTGGCCGTCGCCGACAGCTGCGCCGAACATGGTTGGCGCACACACCGACTGCGTGTCTCGCACGCCTTCCATTCGGCCTCGATGGAGCCGATGCTGGCCGATTTCGATGCGGCGATAGCCACGGTGACCTTCGGCCGTCCCGTCATCCCTCTGGTATCGACCGTCACCGGCGTCGAGGTCACCGACGAGATGCGCGATCCGGCCTACTGGGTCGGCCAGGTCCGCGGCACGGTGCGCTTCGCCGACGCGGTCACCGCGATGGCGAAGGCTGGGGTCTCCCGATTCGCCGAAGTCGGCCCCGACGCCGCACTGACCCCGATGATCGCCCAGAGTCTCGACACGAGTACCGCGGTGGCGCTCACCAGGCGCGACCATGCGAACCCCGCGACCGTGCTGAGCGCGTTGGCTGCCCTGTTCGTGTCGGGCGCGGAGATCGACTGGGCCACGCTGTATCTCGGCGCCGGAGCCCAACCCATCGACCTGCCCACCTACGCCTTCCAGCGTGACCGCTTCTGGCTCGATGCCACCCGCGTGCACGCGCAGTCCTGGCTCGGCGCGGAACCGGGTGGGGTCGTCTCCGCCGGACTCGACGCGGTCGACCATCCGCTGCTCGGCGCCGCTGTGCCGCATCCGGATTCGGGTGGGGTGAGCTTCACCGGCCGCTGGTCGGCGGACACCGTCGACTGGCTCGCCGACCACAGCGTGCACGGCGTCGTTTTGCTCCCGGGAACCGGATTCGTCGAACTCGCCGCCTATGTCGGCGGCCTGCTGGACTGCCCCGTGGTGGACGAACTCGTACTGCACACCCCGTTGACCCTGCCCGCCGGGGCCAGCGTCGCCGTGCAGGTCGTCGTGGCGGCGGCCGACGATGCCGGTCACCGGCGACTGACAGTCCATTCGCGCTACGCCGCAACGGATTCCTGGGTGCTGCACGCCGAAGGCGCACTCGCTCCCGGCGATCTGTCCGCCGATTTCGATCTGTCCGCCTGGCCTCCGGCGGACGCGCGTCCCGTGTCGGTCGGCACCGCCTACGACGAGTTGCTCGCGCTGGGATACGAATACGGTCCGTACTTCCAAGGTCTGCACGCCGCCTGGCAGCGCGGCGACGAATTGTTCGCCGAAGTCGCCCTTCCGGACGCACGATCGGCCGCTGGTTTCGGAATACACCCCGCACTGTTCGATTCGGCCCTGCACGCCGGAATCCTGCACGGGCGCAGCGACTCCGACGCCGCCGTGCTGCCCTTCGCCTTCAATCGCGTCGTCACGCACTCGACCGGCGCTACCGCCGTGCGCGTGCGCAGCGTCCCCGAGGGCGACAACGTCGCCATCCAGATCGCCGATGAGCGGGGACGGCCCGTGCTTTCGGTCGGGGCGCTGGTCTCGCGCCCGGTCTCGGCCGAGCGTCTCGGCGCGAACCGCCTGGCGGATGCCCTCTACGGCGTGCAGTGGACCACGTTGCCCCTGCCGCCGGTAAGCGCCGAGCCGGGCGTAGCGGTGGTACTCGGTTCCGCCGCACACGATCTCGCGACCCTCATCGCCTCGCTGGACGGGAACTCGGCCGTTCCCGCGACGGTGCTTTTCGAATGCCCGCGCCACGACGGTTCACCGACCGCCGCATCCAGGCGCGTCTTGGCCGCCGTCCTGGATGCCGTCCAGCAGTGGCTGGCGGAACCCCGTCTCGCTGCCTCACGTCTGGTCATCGCGACCAGAGGTGCGGTGGCCGTAGACGATTCCGAAAGGGTGCGACTGGACCAAGCGCCGGTGTGGGGTCTGCTCCGGGCCGCGCAAGCCGAGCATCCGGGCCGCTTGCAACTTCTCGACCTGGCTCACGACGACGACCTCTCGGCCGTCGCGAACTCCGTGGCAGTCGTGGACGAACCGGAGATCGCGCTCCGGGGAACGAGCATGGCCGTGCCCCGGTTCGCTCGCCACGCTCCCGGTACCGTCGCGCGGCCGATCGGCGCGGGCACCGTCCTGGTCACCGGCGGCACCGGTGGTCTCGGCGCGGTCCTCGCCCGGCACCTCGTCGTCGAACACGGTGTACGACACCTGCTTCTGACGTCCCGTCGCGGAGCGAGCGCTCCCGGCGCGGCGGTTCTGCGCGATGAGTTCATCGCGCTCGGGGCGCACGTCACCGTCGCCGCGTGCGACGTCTCCGATCGTGCGGCGCTGGCGGACCTGCTCGACGGTATCCCCGCCGAGCATCCGCTGGCCGGTGTGGTCCATGCCGCCGGAATCGCCGACAACGGGCTGATCGAATCGATGACACCGGACCGGATCGACCGGGTGTTCGCGCCCAAGGTCGATGCCGCGTGGCACCTGCACGAGCTCACCCGCGACCACCCCCTGTCCCTGTTCGTTCTGCTCTCCTCGGCCGGTGGATTGGTGCTCGCCGCCGGGCAGGCCAACTACGCGGCGGCGAACGTCTTCCTGGATGCCCTTGCCGCACAGCGTCATGCGTCGGGGCTGCCCGCGACCGCCATCGACTACGGCATGTGGGCCCGATCCAGTGGTCTCGGCGCCGAACTGTCCGAGGACGATCTCGAAAGGATGCGCCGGCAGGGTTTCCCGCCGCTGAGCGAGGCAGACGGCCTGGCGCTGTTCGACGCCGCGATCGCCACCGACACAGCGCAATCGGTGGCCCTGCGGGTGGATGCCGCCGCGCTGCGCTCTCGTGGCGAGCAGGTTCCGGCGCTCCTGCGCACGCTGGCTCCGGCCCCCGCCCGCCGTCACGGCCGGACACAGGTGGGGCAAGCCTTGGCGCTCGAGCTCGCAGGGCTGTCGGAAACCGACCGCGACAGCGCTCTGATCGAACTCGTCCGCACCGTCGCCGCGGGCATTCTGGGCCACGCCTCCCCGGAAGCGGTCGATCCCCAGCAGGCGTTCCAGCACCTCGGATTCGATTCCCTGACCGCCGTGGAGTTCCGCAACAGACTCGCCACCGCTACCGGACTGCAACTTCCCGCCACGCTCGTCTTCGACCACCCCAACGCGCAGGCCGTCGCGGACTTCCTCGCCGCCCGACTCGGCGGTGTCGAGAGCGTCACCGAGCACGCCGTCAGCCGGGTCCGCGCCGACGACGAGCCGATTGCCGTGGTGGCCATGGCATGTCGCTATCCGGGCGGTGTCGCCTCACCGGAGGACCTCTGGAACCTGGTCGTCTCGGGTGCGGACGCCATCGGTGCGATGCCGACCGACCGGGGCTGGGATCTGGAGGGCATCTACGACCCCGAACCCGGCCTCGCGGGCAAGACCTACACGCGACGCGGCGGATTCCTCTACGACGCAGCCGATTTCGACGCCGACTTCTTCGGCATCAGCCCCAACGAGGCCAAGATCATGGACCCCCAGCAGCGCGTGCTGCTGGAGGTCTCCTGGGAAGCGCTCGAACGCGCGGGCCTGAATCCGGCGGTGCTGCGCGGCAGTTCCACCGGCGTCTTCACCGGCCTCATGTACCACGACTACGCCCAGGCCTCCGGCACGGGCAGCGGCGCCGCCGGAAGCCTGGTGTCGGGGCGGGTGTCGTACGTCTTCGGCCTCGAGGGCCCCGCGGTGACCGTCGACACGGCATGCTCGTCCTCGCTGGTCGCCCTGCACCTGGCCGGACAGTCGCTGCGGACTCGGGAGTGCGATCTCGCCCTCGCGGGCGGAGTCGCGGTCATGGCGACGCCGGACATGTTCCTGGAATTCGGCCGCCAGCGCGGACTGTCGCCGGACGGACGCTGTAAGTCGTTCGCCGACAACGCCGATGGCGTCGGCTGGTCCGAGGGCGCCGGTGTGCTGGTGCTCGAGCGTCTGTCCGACGCGCGCCGCAACGGTCACCAGGTGCTGGCGGTGCTGGCCGGTTCGGCGGTGAACCAGGACGGCGCGTCGAACGGCTTCTCCGCGCCGAACGGCCCGTCCCAGCAGCGGGTCATCAATCAGGCGCTCGCCAACGCGGGTCTGTCCGCGGCCGAGGTGGATGTGGTCGAAGCGCACGGCACCGGAACGACATTGGGTGATCCGATCGAGGCGCAGGCCCTGCTGGCCACCTATGGTCAGGATCGTGGTGAGGATCGGCCGCTGTGGCTGGGCTCGCTCAAGTCCAATATCGGTCATGCCCAGGCGGCCGCGGGTGTGGGTGGCGTGATCAAGATGGTCATGGCGATGCGGCACGGTGTGCTGCCCAAGACCCTCCATGCGGATCAGCCCAGTACCAAGGTGGAGTGGACCGACGGGCACGTGCGTCTGCTGACCGAAACGGTGCCCTGGCCGATGGTCGATCGTCCTCGCCGCGCGGGGGTGTCCTCGTTCGGTATCAGCGGCACCAACGCACACGTCATCGTCGAGCAGGCGCCGGTCGTCCCCGAGACTCGAATCGGAGAGCGTGTCCCGGCGGTGCTGCCATGGGTTCTCACCGCCCGCAGCGGCGAGGCCCTCACCGATCAAGCCGTCCGCCTCACAACCCTCGCGGGCGAACGGGATCCCGTCGATATCGGCTTCTCCCTCGCGGCGACGCGCAGCGTCTTCGAGCACCGGGCTGTGCTCGTCGGGGCCGATCGCGACGAACTGCTGGCGGGCTTGCGGGCAACCGCGGCCGGTGCGCGGTCTCCGGCTGTCGTGTCCGGCCGGTCGATCTCCGGTGCCACCGGGATCGTGTTCTCCGGTCAGGGCGCGCAGTGGGCCGGTATGGCCACCGGATTGCGCACCGCGTACCCGGCGTTCGCCGAGGTCTTCGATGCGATTCTCGCGGAACTGGATCCCCTGGTGGCACAGCCGGTGTCGCTCGCGGAGGCCCTGGTGTCGGAGGACCTGGTCGACCGGACCGTCTACGCCCAAGCGGGTCTGTTCGCCTTCGAGGTGGCGCTGTTCCGGGTGCTCGAATCCTGGGGCGTGCACGCCGATGTGGTGGCCGGTCACTCGATCGGCGAGATCGCCGCCGCCCACGTGGCCGGAGTGATGTCCCTGCACGATGCCTGTGTCCTGGTCGCCGCCCGTGGCCGCCTGATGCAGGCCCTGCCCGCCGGTGGCGCGATGGTCGCCGTCGGAGCCTCGGAAACCGCTGTGCTGCCGCTGCTCTCGGACGATCTCTCGATCGCCGCGATCAACGGGCCGTCCTCGGTGGTGCTCTCGGGCACGGAGTCCGCCGTCACCACCGCCGTCGAGGAATGCGCGGTGCTGGGGTGGCGCGCACACCGATTGCGCGTCTCCCACGCCTTCCACTCACCGCTCATGGAACCCATGCTGGGTGAATTCGCCACGGCCATAGCCGGTCTGAGCTTCACCCGGCCGCGACTCGCGCTCATCTCCACGGTGACCGGCGCCCGCGTCGGCCACGAGATCTCCGACCCGTCCTACTGGGTCGATCAGATCCGGGACACGGTCCGGTTCGCCGATGCCATCACGACGATGGCGGACTCGGGCGTGACCCGGTTCGCCGAGATCGGTCCCGACGCCGTCCTGACGCCGATGGTCGATCACATCCTCGAGGAACGTCAGCCGATTCCCACTCCGGCGGTCGTGGCCCTCGCACGCCGGAACCACGCCGACGCGACCTCCGTGCTGACCGGCGTCGCCGAACTGTTCGTCTCCGGCGCGGACGTGGCCTGGGCCGAGGTCTACATCGGCGCCGCGGCCCGTCGAATCGATCTGCCCACCTACGCTTTCCAGCGCCGTCGCTACTGGATGCGGGAGGGCTCCGCCGCCACCGGTGATGCCCGCTCGATGGGCCTGGCAGCCACCGGGCACCCACTGGTGTCGGCGGTGGTCTCGGATCCGGCCTCGGGCACGGTCATCCTGACCGGTCGACTCTCGACGAGCACGCACCCGTGGCTGGCCGATCACCGAGTGCTGGGCGCGACCCTGCTCCCCGGCGCGGCACTGGTCGAACTCGCCCTGTATGCCGGAACACACGTGGGCAGTGCGACTCTGGAGGATCTGGCTCTGACCGCGCCGCTGGTCCTGCCCGAAGCCGGCGGTGTCGCAGTGCGCGTCGTGGTCGGGGCCGAGGACGAGACCGGCCGCCGCCCGGTGCGCGTCTTCTCCCTTCCCGAAGGAGAGGACGATTCGACGTCCGCATGGACGCTCAACGCGGAAGGGGCCCTCGCACCCAACGAACTCCAGCCCGCCGCCTCTCTCACCTCGTGGCCCCCGGCGGGCGCACAGGCGGTGGACATCAGCGGCGTCTACGCCGACCTCCACGACGCCGGGTACCGGTACGGACCGCTCTTCCAGGGACTCCAGGCGGCGTGGCGACGCGGCGACGAGCTGTTCGCCGAGGTCGCCCTGCCGGATCCGCAGGCGGCCACGTCGTTCGGCCTGCACCCGGCGCTCCTGGACGCCACCGTGCACGCCCTGCGGCTGGACGGTCACCTGGCGGCCGACGACTCCGGACCTGCGCTGCCGTTCGAATGGTCGGGCGTCGCCCTGCATTCGACCGGGGCCGGTGCGCTTCGCGTGCGGCTGACACGTGTCGGGGAGAACGCGGTATCGCTGGACCTCGCGGACTCGAGTGGCGCCGCGGTGGCCACGGTGCGGCGCCTGGTGTCGCGTCGCATCGACCCCGCACAGCTCATCGCGGTGACGTCCACCGTGGACAATGCGTTGTTCCAGGTCGATTGGACGCCGCTGGCCGTCTCCGGACCCGAGGTCGCCGCGGTGTCCTGGGACGAGCTCGGTGACGAGATCCCCGCCGTGGTGCTATTGGAAACGCAGTCGGGGAACGACCCCGACACGATCCGCTCCGCGACTCACCAGGTGCTGCGGGTACTGCAGTCCTGGATCACCGAACAGCGGTTCGCCGACTCTGTGCTGGCGGTGCGCACGACCGGCGCGATATCGGTTGCCGGAGAGGACATCACGAATCTGGCCGGTGCGGCCATCGCCGGACTGGTGCGCTCCGCCCAGGGCGAGAACCCCGGCCGGATCGTCCTGATGGACACCGATTCGGACCTCGGACCGCTCCTGGGCGCCATCGTGTCCTCGGAGGAACCACAGGTGGCAGTCCGCGGCGGTCGGGTGTACATCGCCCGCCTCGCCCGCAGCACCCCCGATCGGCTCTCCGAAACCCACGGTCCCGCTTTCGATCCCGACGACACGGTGCTGATCACCGGTGCGAGCGGATACCTCGGCGGTCTGTTCGCCCGCCACCTGGCCGCGGCACGCGGTGTACGCCACCTACTGCTGCTGAGTCGTCGTGGTGAGACCGCACCCGGGGCCGAGGACCTGCGTTCGGAACTGCGAGCCCTCGGAGCCGACGTCCGGTTCGCGGCCTGCGACGTCGCCGATCGCGACGCTCTCGCCGAGGTGCTGGCTGCCATCCCCGCGAGCAATCCGCTCACCGGCATCTTCCACACCGCCGGTGTTCTGGACGACGGCGCGATCACGGCCCTGACGCCGGACCGGCTCGATACGGTGCTGCGCCCCAAGGTCGATGCCGCCCTGCACCTGCACGAGCTGACCGCCGATCTGCCGCTGACCGCCTTCGTGCTCTTCAGCTCCGCGGCAGGGGCGTTCGGAAATCCCGGTCAGGGCAACTACGCCGCCGCCAATGCGTGCCTGGACGCGCTGGCGGTGCACCGCCGGGCCTCCGGCCGCGCCGCGCAATCCCTCGCCTGGGGTCTGTGGAGCACCGACGGCGGCATGGCAGCGGACCTGAGCGAGATCGACCGCCACCGCATGTCCCGCTCGGGCATGCTGCCGCTGTCACCGGACCAGGGCCTGGCGCTGTTCGCCGCCGCTGCCGAACTCGGCACTGCGGCACCGGTTCTCGCCCGCCTGGAACTACCGGCCCTGCGCGATGCCGGCTTCGCCGCAGCCCTGCTGTCCGGGTTGATCCCGGCTCGCCGGACCACCACCTCGGACGATTCCGCGGCCCTGCGCGCCCGCCTGGCGAACACCCCCGAGGGGGAACGCCTCGGGGTGCTCGTGGAGATCGTTCGCGGCACAGCGGCAGCGGTACTGGGACACCGCGACGCGAACGCGATCGCGCCGGACCGCGCCTTCAGCGAACTGGGATTCGACTCCATCACCGCCATCGAGTTCCGCAATGCCCTCAAAACCACGACGGGCCTGCGACTTCCGGCAACGCTGGTCTTCGACTACCCCTCACCGCACGCCCTGGCCGACTACCTGGCCGAGGAACTCACCGACCACAGCGCCCCCGAACCGTCGACAGGTCTGTCGGACAACGATATTCGCACCGCTCTGCATTCGATTCCGCTCCCGCGTCTGCGCGAGGCCGGATTGCTCGACGCGCTCATGCAACTCGCCCGCGGACCCGAAACCCCCGGCGATCCCGAGCAGAGCGACACCGAGGAATCGATCGACGAGCTCGATATCGACGACCTGATCACCATGGCGTACAACAACTCCGCAGAGGACTGACGGCGACTATGACCAAGCCCGAGGACAACACCCAGAAGCTCGCCCAGGCGCTGCGCGTCTCCCTCAAGGAGACCGAGCGGCTGCGGGCCCGCAATCGCTCCCTCGACGCGGCCCTGCGCGAGCCCATCGCCATCGTGGGCATGGCCTGCCGCTATCCCGGCGGCGTCAACTCTCCCGAGGATCTCTGGCGGCTCGTCTCGGACGGCACCGACGCGACGTCGCGGTTCCCCGCCGATCGCGGCTGGGATATCGACCGTCTCTACGACCCCACCGGTGAGACGCCGAACAGCACGTACACCCGCGAGGGCGGATTCCTGCACTCCGCAGGCGAATTCGATCCCGCCTTCTTCAATATCAGCCCCAACGAGGCCGCGCTGATGGATCCGCAGCAGTTCCTGCTGCTGGAAACATCGTGGGAGGCCTTCGAGCGCGCGGGCGTGGACCCCGGCACCCTGAAGGGCAGCAGGACCGGCGTCTGGGTCGGCATGATGTACCACGACTATCCCGCCAACGCGAACTCGGGATCCATTGCCTCCGGGCGTATTTCGTATGTCTTCGGCCTCGAGGGGCCGTCGGTCACGGTGGACACGGCGTGCTCGTCCTCGCTGGTGGCCATGCATTCGGCGGCCGCCTCGCTGCGGTCGGGGGAGTGCGACCTCGCGCTCGCGGGTGGTGTGGCCGTCATGGCGACACCCGAGACCTTCATCGAGTTCGGTAGGCAGCGTGGCCTGTCGGCGGACGGGCGGTGTAAATCGTTCTCCGACAACGCCGATGGCGTCGGCTGGGCCGAAGGCGCGGGTGTCCTGGTGCTCGAGCGCCTGTCGGACGCCCAGCGCAACGGCCATCGAATCCTCGCGGTCATGGCGGGCTCCGCGGTGAACCAGGACGGCGCGTCCAATGGCCTCACCGCGCCGAACGGCCCGTCCCAGCGCCGGGTGATCCGCCAGGCGCTGACCAATGCCGGAGTGTCCGCGGCCGAGGTGGATGTGGTCGAAGCGCACGGCACGGGAACGACATTGGGTGATCCGATCGAGGCACAGGCTCTGCTTGCGACCTACGGTCAGGATCGTCCCGGGGATCGGCCGTTGTGGCTGGGCTCGCTCAAGTCCAATATCGGTCATGCCCAGGCGGCCGCGGGTGTGGGTGGCGTGATCAAGATGGTCATGGCGATGCGGCACGGTGTGCTGCCCAAGACCCTGCACGTGGATCAGCCCAGTACCAAGGTGGAGTGGACCGATGGCCACGTCCGCCTGTTGACCGAGTCCGTGCCCTGGCCACAGACCGATCGTCCCCGCCGCGCGGGGGTGTCCTCCTTCGGTATCAGCGGCACCAACGCACACGTCATCGTGGAACAGGCCCCCTCGGCCGAAGACGCACCGACACCGGCACCACGGCCAGTTCCGGTCGGCGGCCTGCTGCCCTGGGTCCTGTCTGCCCGGACCGCGGCGGGTCTCGCCGCCCACGCCGCCCGCCTGACGTCCCCTGCGGCCGAACAGGATCCGGCCGACGTCGGCTTCTCCCTGGCGACGACCCGGGCTGTCTTCGAGCACCGCGCCGTGGTCCTCGCCGAGGACCGCGACGGCCTGCTGGCCGGGCTGCGCGCACTCGGCCACACCGGCACCGGTCCGGGACTCGTGACCGGCCGGGTGGTGCCCGGGACCACCGGGATCGTGTTCTCCGGTCAGGGCGCGCAGTGGGCGGGTATGGCCATCGAGCTTCGCGCCGCCTTCCCGGTGTTCGCCGAGTCCTTCGACGAGATCATCGCGGAGCTGGATCCTCAACTGGGGCAAACCGTCTCGCTCGGCACCGCGCTGACCGACGAAACCTTGATCGACCGAACCGTTTTCGCCCAGGCCGCCCTGTTCGCATTCGAGGTCGCACAGTTCCGCCTTCTCGAATCCTGGGGCCTGCGCCCCGGCGTCGTGGCCGGTCACTCCATCGGCGAGATCGCGGCCGCCCACGTCGCCGGTGTGATGTCACTCCGGGACGCGTGTGTCCTGGTGGCCGCCCGGGGCCGCCTCATGCAGGCTCTGCCCGCCGGTGGCGCGATGGTCGCGGTCGCCGCCGGGGAATCGGACGTCCTGCCGTTGCTGTCCGGTGCCACGCAGCTCGCAGCCGTCAACGGTCCCGCTGCCGTGGTGCTGTCGGGTCCCGAGGGCGACATCGCCGCGGTGAGCGAAGCCTGTGCCGAACACGGCTGGCGCACAACCCGTCTGCGTGTCTCGCATGCGTTCCACTCGGCCCTGATGGAGCCGATGCTCGCCGATTTCGCGACCACGATCTCGGGGCTGAGCTTCACTCGTCCGAACCTGCCCCTCGTCTCCACGGTCACCGGCGCCCGGATCGGCGACGAGATGTGCGACCCGGCCTACTGGGTCCGGCAGGTCCGCGACACCGTCCGCTTCGCGGATGCCGTTGTCGCCATGGCGGAGTCGGGTGTCAGCAGATTCGCCGAACTCGGCCCCGCCGCCGCCCTGACGCCGATGATCGCGCACACTGCCGGTGATGTGGCGGCCGTCGCACTGGCACGTCGCGACCACGCCGACGCGCACACGCTGCTGTCCGGGCTGGCCGCCCTGTTCGTGACCGGAGCCGACATCGACTGGGCCGCTCCGTATTCCGGCACCGGATCGCAGGCGATCGACCTGCCCACCTATGCCTTCCAGCGCGAGCGCTTCTGGCTCGACGCCAAGCAGTGGCTGACGCAGTCCTGGTCGGCCGCCGATCTGCGTGGTCTCGGCTCCGCCGGGCTCGACCTCATCGAGCATCCGCTGCTGGGTGCGGTGGTGCCGCATCCGGATTCCGGCGGCGTGAGCTTCACCGGCCGCTGGTCGGTGGACTCGGTGCACTGGCTGGCCGACCACAGCGTGCTGGGCACCGTTCTGCTACCCGGAACAGGGTTCGTCGAACTCGCCGCCTATGTCGGCGACCTGCTCGGCTCTCCGCTGGTGCAGGAGCTCATCCTGCATGCCCCGCTGACCGTGCCCGCCTCGGGCAGCGTCTCGGTACAGGTCGTGGTGACCGCGGCCGACGACTCCGGTCGCCGCCGGCTGACCGTGCACTCGCGCCCGGCGGGGGAGGGGCCGTGGGTTCTGCACACCGACGGCGTGCTCGCGCCCGACGAACCGGTGGTCGCGGTCGATCTCGCCTCCTGGCCTCCGGTCGGCGCGCAGCCGCTCTCGATCGACGATGCCTACGACGAACTGCTCGGCGCGGGCTACGGCTACGGTCCGTCCTTCCGCGGCCTGCGCGCCGCCTGGCAGCGCGGTGAGGAATTGTTCGCCGAGGTCTCCCTGCCGGATACGCAGTCAGGCAAGGGATTCGGCGTGCATCCGGCGCTGTTCGATGCCGCGCTGCACGTCGCGATCGTGCACGCGCTCCGGGGCGGGGCGGCGGGTTTCCCGGCGCTGCCGTTCTCCTGGAACCAGGTGCGGGTGCACACGACCGGCGCCACCACCGTCCGCGTCCGGATCGAACCGCGGGGCGACCGCTTCGCGATCCAGATGGCCGACGACCACGGCCGCCCCGTGCTCTCGGTGGGCTCGCTGGTCTCACGGCCCATATCGGCCGACCGGCTCCCCGGCGACCACACCTCCGAAGCCCTCTTCACAGTGGAATGGGCGACCGCGCGGGCGGTGTCGACGGAGTCGGTCGATCCGGCCCGCGTCGCCACGCTGAGCCCCGGCGGACGCGATCTGGCGTCCCTGATCGCCGACCTCGACTCCACCCCCGAATCGACCGTGCCCGGCCTCGTCCTACTCGAGTGCCCGAGCGCCGACGGCGCTCCGCCGGAATCCGCACGCCGGGTCGTGACCGAAGTTCTCGCCACCGTGCGGAGTTGGCTCGCCGAGCCCCGATTCGCCGACTCGCGACTGGTCGTCCTCACCCGGCACGCGGTGGTCGTCACCGATTCCGATCCCATCGATCTGGCCCATGCGCCGGTATGGGGTCTGCTCCGCGCCGCTCAGGCGGAACACCCGGGCCGATTCCAGCTCTTGGACCTCGACGCTCACGCCGCACCCGGCACCGTCATCGCGGCAGCCGTAGCCGCGGCCGAGGAACCCGAAGCCGCACTGCGCGACGCGACGCTGCTGATTCCCAGGCTGGCCCGTCACGCGCCCGGCGCGGTCACTCGTCCCGCGCTCGAGGGCACCGTGCTGGTCACCGGCGGCACCGGCGGTCTCGGCGCGCTGATCGCCCGCCACCTCGTCACCGAACACGGTGTGCGCCAACTACTCCTGACCTCCCGCCGCGGACCCGACGCCCCCGGAGCGATCGAACTCCAGCTCGAACTGGCCGACCTCGGCGCCTCGGTCACCATCGCCGCCTGCGACGTCTCCGATCGCACACAGCTGGAGTCCCTGCTCGCCACCGTCACCGACGAGCACCCGCTGGCGGGTGTGGTGCACGCCGCCGGCGTCGCAGACAACGGTCTCCTCGAATCGATCACCCCCGACCGGATCGACCGGGTCCTGCGCCCCAAAGCCGATGCCGCATGGCATCTGCACGAACTGACCCTCGACCACCCGCTGACCCTGTTCGCTCTGCTGTCCTCCGCGGGTGGTCTGGTGCTGGCCGCCGGTCAGGCGAACTACGCCGCCGCCAATGTTTTCCTGGACGCCCTCGCGGCCCACCGTCACCGTCTGGGCTTGCCCGCCACCTCCATCGACTACGGACTCTGGGCCCGATCCACCGGCCTGGGCGCCGACCTGTCCGAGGCCGACTTCGATCGGATGCGCAGACAGGGCTTCCCGCCCCTCACCGAGGCCGAGGGCCTGGCCCTGTTCGACGCGGCCATCGCGACCGGTATCGACCGACTCGTCGCGCTGCGTGTCGATCCGGCCGTCCTGCGCACCCGAGGCGAGCAACTCCCGGCTCTGGTGCGCGCACTCGTTCCGGCCGCGCCCCGCCGCGCGTCCCGCACTCCCGCCGCGCAGGCCCTCGCACGGCAACTGTCCGGACTCTCCGAGGCCGACCGCGGCACCGCTCTGCTCGGCCTCGTCCGCTCGATCGCCGCCGAGGTGCTGGGCCACGCCTCCCTCGAGGCCGTCGAACCCGACCAGCCGTTCCAGCAGCTCGGTTTCGACTCGCTCAGCGCCGTCGAGTTCCGCAACCGGATCAATGCCGCGACAGGCCTGGCATTGCCCGCCACCCTGGTTTTCGACCAGCCCAATCCGCAGGTCGTCGCTGACTTCGTCGCCGCCCAGCTGACCGGGACCGGGACGGCTCAGGACCACGCGATCAGCCGGGTCCGCGCCGATGACGAACCGATCGCGGTGGTGGCCATGGGTTGCCGCTTCCCCGGCGGCGTCACCTCGCCGGAGGAACTGTGGAACCTGGTGGCCTCGGGAACCGATGCCACGGGTGACTCCCCGGCCGACCGAGGCTGGGACATCGACGGCATCTACGATCCGGACCCCGGCAAGGCGGGCAAAACCTACGCGCGGCGCGGCGGATTCCTCTACGACGCAGCCGAGTTCGATGCCGAGTTCTTCGGGATCAGTCCCAACGAAGCCCTGATCATGGACCCGCAGCAGCGTCTGCTGCTGGAGATCTCCTGGGAGGCGCTCGAGCGTGCCGGGGTCGACCCGGCGGCGCTGCGCGGCAGCGCGACCGGCGTGTTCACCGGCGTCATGTACCACGACTACGCACAGGGCAAGGCGGCCGGAAGCCTTGTCTCGGGCCGGGTTTCGTACGTCTTCGGCCTGGAGGGCCCCTCGGTCTCCATCGACACGGCCTGCTCGTCCTCCCTCGTGGCGATGCATCTGGCCGCCCAGTCCCTGCGATCCCGCGAATGCGATCTGGCGCTGGCGGGCGGTGTGGCGGTCATGGCCTCGCCCGAGATGTTCCTCGAGTTCAGCCGCCAGCGCGCCCTGGCTCCGGACGGTCGCTGTAAGTCCTTCGCCGATGCGGCAGACGGCGTCGCCTGGGCCGAGGGCGCCGGAGTCCTTGTCCTGGAACGCCTTTCCGATGCCCGCCGCAACGGCCACCAGGTGCTCGCGGTCATCGCCGGTTCCGCGGTCAACCAGGACGGCGCCTCCAACGGCCTGACCGCCCCGAACGGCCCCGCGCAGCGCAAGGTCATCCGCCAGGCCCTGGCCAATGCCGGAGTCACCGCCGCCGAGGTCGACGCCGTGGAAGCCCACGGCACCGGAACGACATTGGGCGACCCGATCGAGGCCCAGGCGCTCCTGGCCACCTACGGTCAGGACCGCGAACCCGGCCGCCCGCTGTGGCTGGGCTCGTTCAAATCCAATATCGGTCACTCGCAGGCCGCGGCCGGTGTGGGCGGCGTGATCAAGATGATCATGGCCATGCGGCACGGCGTGCTCCCGCGCACCCTGCACGTGGATCAGCCCAGCACCAAGGTCGAGTGGACCGACGGCGACATCCGGCTGCTGACCGAGCAGATGCCGTGGCCGCAGGTCGATCGCCCGCGCCGCGCCGGTGTCTCCTCGTTCGGCCTCAGCGGCACCAACGCCCACCTCATCGTCGAGCAGGCTCCGGTGGTCGAATCCGCGGTCGTGCCCGAGACCACCCCTTCCGGCGCGGTGCTGCCGTGGGTGATCTCCGCGCGCGGCGAACAGGCCCTCGCCGACCGAGCCGCGCGCCTGATATCCCATGCCGCCGAGCATGATCCGATCGACATCGGTTTCTCGCTGGCAACGGCCGCGGTGCGATTCGAGCACCGTGCCGTGGTCCTGTCGGCCGAGCGCGAAGGTCTGCTGAACGCCGCGGGAGCACTGAGTCTCGGAGATACCGTCCCGGCCGTGGTGACCGGTCGCGCGACAGCCGGTTCGACGGGCCTGGTGTTCTCCGGCCAGGGTGCGCAGTGGGCAGGGATGGCCACCGCACTCCACGCCGCCCACCCCGTTTTCGCCGAGTCCTTCGACGCGATCGTCGCCGAACTGGATCCTCTTCTCGGGCAAGAGGTGTCGCTGCCCGCCGCCTTGCCCGCCGAGGATCTGATCGACCGGACCGTCTATGCCCAGGCGGGCCTGTTCGCCTTCGAGGTGGCGCTGTACCGCCTGCTCGAGTCCTGGGGCGTGCGCCCCGGGGTGCTCGCCGGTCACTCGATCGGCGAGATCGCCGCGGCCCACGTCGCGGGAGTCATGTCACTGCCCGACGCCTGCGTGCTGGTGGCAGCCCGCGGCCGCCTGATGCAGGCGCTCCCGGCCGGCGGCGCGATGGTCGCGGTCGGCGCGTCGGAATCGCAGGTGCGGCCGCTGTTGCCGGGCGACGTCTCGATCGCCGCGATCAACAGCCCGTCGTCGGTGGTCCTGTCCGGCGCCACCGCCGACATCGACGCCATGATCGACCGCTGTGCCGAGAACGGCTGGCGCACACACCGTCTCCGCGTGTCACACGCGTTCCACTCCGCTCTCATGGATCCCATGCTGACCGAGTTCGCCTCGGTGCTCGCGGGTCTGACCTTCCATCGCCCGGTCCTTCCGCTCGTGTCCACCCTCACCGGCACGCGGGTCGACGATGAGATGAGCGACCCCGGCTACTGGGTCGATCAGGTCCGTGGCACCGTGCGCTTCGCCGACGCCGTCACCACCATGGCCGAGTCGGGCGTGGTGAGATTCGCCGAGATCGGGCCCGACGCCGTCCTCACCCCGATGATCGCCCACACCCTCGACATCGGATCAACGCCGGTGGCATCGGCGGCAATCGCGCTGGCCCGCAAGGCGAACGCCGATTCGACCTCGGTGTCGACCGGTGTGGCCGCCCTGTTCGTCTCCGGTGCGGACATCGACTGGCCCGCCCTCTTCGCCGGTACCCGGGCCCGCCGAATCGACCTGCCCACCTACGCGTTCCAGCACCGCCGCTACTGGCTGACCGAAGGACCCGCCGGGGGCGGTGACGCCCGTTCGATGGGCCTGGTGGCCACCGGACACCCCCTCGTCTCGGCGGTGCTCTCCCAACCGGACTCCGACGTGATCTCCGTGAGCGGACGGCTGTCCGTGCAGACCCACCCGTGGCTCGCCGATCACCGCGTGATGGACACCGTGCTGTTTCCCGGCACCGGACTCGTCGAACTCGCCCTGCACGCCGGCGAGCGCGTCGGCTGCGCGGTCCTGGACGAACTGGTGCTGCGCGCGCCCCTGGTCCTGCCGGATTCGGCGGGCGTGGCGGTTCGCGTCGTACTCGGCGGCGACGACGGCGGCGGCCGTCGCGGCGTCCGGATCTTCTCCCGCCCCGACGACGAGGCCGATGATTCCGCGCGCTCCTGGACGCTGAACGCCGAAGGCACCCTCGCCTCCGGATTCGACAGTGCACCGGCGGATCTGACGCAGTGGCCGCCCGCCGGTGCGACGCCGGTCGACATCGACGACGCCTATGACTCGCTCGATGCGCAGGGGTATCACTACGGCCCGGTGTTCCAGGCTCTCTCGCGGGTGTGGCGCACACCCGAGGCCGTTTACGCCGAGGTCGAGCTCCCGGAGCATTCCCGTTCCGAGGCAGAACGTTTCGGCCTGCACCCCGCGCTGCTCGACGCCGCCCTGCACGCCCTGCGTTTCGCCGACGAACAGCCTGCCGAGCGCGCCGAGCTGGCCCTGCCGTTCGAATGGTCCGGCGTCACCGTGCACGCCGCCGGCGCCGACGCCCTGCGCGTGCGACTCACCCGCAGAGGCGAACGCGGCGTCTCCCTCGACCTCGCGGACCCCACCGGCGCACCGGTGGCGACGGTGCGCCATCTGGCCTCGCGCCCGATCGATCCGGCTCAGCTCGCCGCGAGCACCCCCATCGCCCGAACTGCCCTGTTCCACGTTTCGTGGACCCCGCTGACCGTTGCCGAGAGTGAGATCACCACGGCCGCATGGGCGGAACCGGGGGAGCAGCCGGCTCCGCGGGCGGTGATCCTGTCGCCGCCCGCGGGTAACGACTCCGCCACCGTGCACGCCGCCACGCAGGAGGTACTCCAGGTCCTGCAGTCCTTCACCAGCCGGGAACAGTTCGCGGAATCGGTCCTGGTGATCCGCACCAGCGGCGCGGTATCGGTGGCGGGCGAGGACCTCACGAACCTGGCCGGTGCGGCGGTGTGCGGTCTGGCACGTTCGGCCCAGGCCGAATTCCCCGGCCGAATCCTGCTGCTGGACAGCGATTCCGATGCGGACGTACCGCTCGGAGGAATCATCGCCGCGGGTGAGCCCCAGGCGGCCGTCCGGCACGGTCAGGTACACATCGCCCGGCTCGCTCGCGCCGACTCGCTCGCGGCGAGCGCCGAAACACTCTCGGCTACAGCCTCGTTCGGTCCCGAGGACACCGTTCTGATCACCGGAGCCAGTGGCCTGCTCGGCGGCCTGTTCGCCCGGCACCTGGTGGCCTCGCACGGCGTGCGCCACCTGGTGCTGCTGAGCCGTCGCGGCGACTCCACCCCCGAGTCCGCCGAATTGGGTTCGCAATTGCGGCAATTGGGCGCGGAGGTCGAGTTCGACGCCTGCGACGTGGCAGATCGTGACGCCCTCACCCGAGTGCTGAGCGACATCCCCGCCGCGCGCCCCCTCGCCGGGGTGTTCCACCTGGCCGGTGTCCTGGACGACGGCGCCATCGCATCGCTCACCCCCGAGCGCATGGACACGGTCCTGCGCCCCAAGGTCGACGCCGCCCTGCATCTGCACGAGCTGACCGCCGACCTGCCGCTGAAAGCCTTCGTGCTCTTCAGTTCCGCGGCCGGGGCGTTGGGCAATGCCGGTCAGGGCAACTACGCCGCCGCCAACTCCTGCCTGGACGCTCTCGCGGCCCACCGCAGGACCTCGGGCCGCCCCGCTCAGTCCTTCGCCTGGGGACTCTGGGACGGCGGCATGGCCGGCGAACTCGGCGAGATCGAACGCCGCCGCATGTCCCGTTCCGGTCTGCTGCCGCTGTCCGCCGATCAGGGCCTGGCCCTGTTCGACGCCGCGACCCGCACCGACGCGGCCACCCTCGTCCTGGCCCGGCTGGATCTGGACACCATGCGCGGAGCCGGAATCCCGGTGCCGCCCTTGTTCACCGGCCTGATCCCCGCTCGCCGCAAGGCAGCATCCGCGGCCGCCACCGCACTGCGCAGCCGTCTCACCGACACCCCCGGGCATGAACGCCTCGGCATTCTGGTCGAGATCGTGCGCGCTCAGGCCGCGGCGATTCTGGGCCATCAGGACGCGAACGCCATCGCCGCCGACAAGGCCTTCAGCGAACTCGGCTTCGACTCGATCAGCGCCGTCGAGTTCCGCAATGCCCTCGACACCGCCACCGGTCTGCGACTGCCCGCGACCCTGGTCTTCGACTATCCGACTCCGCAGGCACTGGCGGAATACCTGGCCGACGAATTCACCGGCGTCAACCGCGATGTCGCGGTCACCGCGACCCGATCCGCCGGTGACGATCCGATAGCCGTGGTGGGCATGGCCTGCCGCTACCCCGGCGGGGTCACATCTGCGGAGGATCTCTGGGAACTCGTGCGCCTGGGCACCGACGCGGTATCCGGGCTGCCCGTCGACCGAGGCTGGGACATCAACGGCATCTACGACCCCGAACCGGGCCGCGCGGGCAAGTCCTACACCCGCGAAGGCGGATTCCTGCACACCGCGGCCGATTTCGACGCCGACTTCTTCGGCATCGGCCCCAACGAAGCCACCATGATGGACCCGCAGCAGCGTCAGCTGCTCGAAACCACCTGGGAGGCACTGGAACGCGCCGGACTCGATCCCGCGTCGCTGCGCGGCAGCGCGACCGGCGTATTCACCGGCGTGATGTACCACGACTACGCCCAGGGCGCCGGGGTCGGCGCGACCGGCAGCCTGGTCTCCGGCCGCATCGCGTACACACTCGGCCTGGAAGGTCCCGCGGTGTCGGTGGACACGGCCTGCTCGTCGTCGCTGGTGGCCATGCATCTGGCCGCGCAGTCCCTGCGCTCGGGGGAGTCCGACCTGGCGCTGGCCGGTGGCGTAGCCGTCATGGCGACACCGGAGACCTTCGTGGAATTCAGCCGCCAGCGCGGCCTGTCACCGGATGGCCGGTGTAAATCGTTCTCCGACAACGCCGATGGCGTCGGCTGGGCCGAGGGCGCGGGCGTGCTCGTGCTCGAGCGTCTGTCGGACGCCCAGCGCAACGGGCACCGGGTGCTGGCGGTGCTCGCCGGTTCCGCGGTGAATCAGGACGGCGCCTCCAACGGTCTGACCGCCCCCAACGGCCCCGCGCAACGCCGCGTCATCCGGCAGGCGCTGGCCAACGCGGGCGTGGTCGCGGCCGAGGTGGACGCGGTCGAAGCCCACGGCACCGGAACGACACTGGGTGATCCCATCGAGGCGCAAGCCCTCCTGGCCACCTATGGCCAGGGCCGCGCGGCGGATCGGCCGCTGTGGCTCGGCTCGCTCAAATCCAATATCGGCCACGCTCAAGCCGCCGCGGGCGTGGGCGGCGTGATCAAGATGATCATGGCCATGCGCCACGGGGTGCTGCCGCGCACCCTGCACGTGGATCAGCCGAGCACCAAGGTCGAGTGGACCGACGGCAACGTCCAGTTGCTGACCGAGTCGGTGGCCTGGCCGCAGGTCGATCGCCCCCGTCGCGCCGGTGTCTCCTCCTTCGGCATCAGCGGCACCAACGCGCACGTCATCATCGAGCAGGCCCCGCAACCGGTTCCGGTCGCCGGGACCACGACAGCTCCGGCCGGGAACATCCTGCCCTGGGTGATTTCCGCACGGCACGGCACGGCGCTGGCCGGGCAGGCGGAACGCCTGACACGTCATGCCGCCGAACACGATCCGATCGACATCGGCTTCTCCCTGGCCGCGACCCGTGCGGTATTCGAGCACCGCGCGGTGGTGCTGGCCTCGGATCCCGCCGATCTGCGCACGAGAGTAGAGGCACTCGCCTCGGGTGCGCAGACCCCCGGCGTCGTGACCGGGCGCGCGGTGACGGGCTCGACGGGCATGGTGTTCTCCGGTCAGGGCGCACAGTGGTCCGGCATGGCCACCGAGCTGCACACCGCCTACCCGGTGTTCGCCGAAGCCTTCGACGCGATCGTCGCCGAGCTGGATCCCCTCCTCGGACACCAGGTGTCGTTGGCCGAGGCGCTGCACTCGGAGGACCTCATCGACGCGACGGTGTTCGCCCAGGCGAGCCTGTTCGCCTTCGAGGTGGCGCTGTTCCGCCTCGTCGAATCCTGGGGCGTCCGTGCCGATGTCGTCGCCGGTCACTCGATCGGCGAAATAGCCGCGGCCCATGTCGCCGGGGTCATGTCCCTGCGCGACGCCTGTGTGCTCGTCGCCGCGCGCGGCCGCCTGATGCAGGCCTTGCCCACCGCGGGAGCAATGGTCGCGGTGGGCGCCTCGGAGGCGGATATCGCACCCCTGCTGTCCGGTGACGTCTCGATCGCCGCCGTCAACGGCCCGTTCTCGGTGGTCCTGTCCGGCACCGAGGCCGATATCGCACCGATTCTCGATCGATGCGTCGAAAACAGCTGGCGCACACATCGACTGCGCGTCTCACACGCGTTCCACTCCGCGCTCATGGACCCGATGCTCGCCGAATTCGCCACGGCCATAGCGGGCCTGGCCTTCGGCCGTCCGCATATCGCACTGGTCTCCACCGTGACCGGGACACGGGTCGAGGACGAGATGTCCGATCCGGCCTACTGGGTGAACCAGGTTCGCGGCGCCGTCCGCTTCGCCGACGCCGTCACCACCATGGCCTCCCTGGGCGTCGTCCGCGTCGCCGAGGTAGGCCCCGATGCCGTCCTGACCCCGATGGTCGCCCAGACTCTCGATCCGGCGACCACCGTCCCGCTCGCCAAGCGGCACAGCGCCGACCCCGTGACCCTGCTGACCGCGCTGGCCCGCCTGCACGTCACCGGTGCGCAGGTGGACTGGCCCGGCTACTACACCGGCACCGGTGCCGCCCGGATCGATCTGCCCACCTACGACTTCCAGCACCGTCGCTTCTGGACCACCGGCCCGCTCCACACCGGCGAAGCCTTCACCCTGGGCCTGCGCTCCACCGAGCACCCGCTGCTCGGAGCGGCGGTCCCGCAGCCGGAGACCGGGGGCATCCGATTCACCGGCCGCCTCGGAACGACCACGCATCCATGGCTGGCCGATCACGATGTGCTGGGCACCGTCCTGCTGCCCGGCACCGGTTTCGTCGAACTGGCCGTCTACGCCGGAACCCAGGTCGACTGCGCGGAATTGGAGGAACTCACCCTCCTGGCCCCGCTGATCCTGCGGGGGCATACCGGAGTGCAACTCCAGGTGATCGTCGGTGAGGCCGACGACACCGGTCGCCGCACGCTCGACATCTACTCGAGCGGAGACGGCGAGGATCCCTCCCTCCCATGGACGCACCACGCCATCGGCGCGGTACGCCCGAGCACCGACGACGAGTTCACCACCTGGACCGACTTCGCCGACTGGCCACCGGCGGGGGCCACGGCCATCGGCATCGACGGTGCGTACGACACACTCGCCGACCAGGGCTACCACTACGGCCCTGCCTTCCAAGGACTTTCGGCTCTGTGGCGGCGCGAGGGCGACCTCTACGCCGAGATCGCCCTGCCCGAACAGGTCTCCGCCCAGGGCTACGGCGTCCATCCGGCACTGCTGGACGCCGCCATGCACGCCCTGTCCTTCGGCGCACCGCTCACCGACGACGGCGCCGACCGCCCGACACTGGTCCCGTTCGCCTGGTCCTCGGTCCGCGTGCACGCCGACGGCGCGCGCCGAGTCCGGGTCCGCCTGACCTGGGTGGACGGCGCGCTCACCCTGGCGATGACCGACGCCGCCGGTGGACCACTGCTGTCGGTGCGGTCGCTGGCCGTCCGTCCGATGTCCCGCGAGCTGCTCACCGCCGCAACCCGATCCGCACCCGACGCGCTGTACGAACTCAGCTGGCGTCCGGGTCCCGAGCCGCGCTCGGGCAACATCGCCTGGGCGGAGTGGGGCACCGCGGACCCCGCACCGCTGCTGCTGTTCCGCCCCCCGGTCACGGGCGCCGATGTGCCCGCCGCACTGCGCGACGCCCTGCACGGCACGCTCGCGGTGCTGCACGAGTTCCTGCGCGAACAGGCTTATGCCGCAAGCACTCTCGCGGTGGTCACCGACAGCGCCGACGACCCGGCCGCCGCCGCGGTGTGGGGTCTGGTCCGCGCGGCACAGGCGGAGAACCCCGGTCGCGTCGTCCTGCTCCAGGCTCCCGCCGCGATCGCGTCCGAACGCCTTGCCGCCGTGGCGATCACCGGCGAACCGGAACTGGCCGTCGACACCGAGGGAACCCGGGTCCCCCGGCTCGTGCGCGCCGTAGCACCCGAGCACGACCTGCCGAGCCCCTGGGATCCGGACCGCACCGTCCTCATCACCGGCGGCACCGGCGGAATCGGCCGCATTCTGGCCGAACACCTGGTCACCCACCACGGCGTCCGTCACCTGCTGCTCGTCGGCCGCCGCGATCCCGCCACCCTCACAGACTTCACCGGTGACCTGGAAACCCTGGGGGCCCAGGTCCGAGTCGCTGCCTGCGACGTCGCGGACCGTGCCGCCCTGCGGGATCTGCTCGCCTCCATCCCCGCGGACCACCCGCTGGGCGCGATCGTCCACGTGGCGGGCGTCGCCCACAACGGCCTCGTGGAATCGCTGACCCCCGACCAGATCGACTACTCCCTGGCCGCCAAGGCCGACTCCGCCTGGCACCTGCACGAACTCACCCGCGACCTGGATCTGTCGGCCTTCGTGCTGATCTCCTCGGTGGCCGGTCTGATCCTGCCCGCCGGACAGGGCGGGTACGCCGCCGCCAATCTGTTCCTCGACGCTCTGGCGACTCACCGGCACGCCGCCGGCCTGCCCGCCACCTCACTCGCCTACGGTCTGTGGGGCATCGACACCGGGCTCTCGCAGTGGCTCGGCGAGACCGACCGCCGGCGCCTGCGCCGTCAAGGCTTCCCGCCGCTGTCCGCGGCCGAGGCGCTCGAACTGTTCGACGCCGCGGTCGTTTCCGATCGCCCGGTATCGGTTCCGGTCGACATCGATCGGACCGCCCTGCGGGCCCGGGACACGGTCCCCGCGCTGCTGCGCGATCTGGTCACGCGCACGGGACGTCGCGGTGGCAGCGCGCAGGATGCCGGAGCGCTGCGCCGCCGCCTGGCGCAACTCTCGGAATCGGAGGCCGAACAGTGGCTCCGCACGCACATCCTGGAGAACGCCGCCAGGCTGCTCGGCCACGACAGCGCCGAATCACTCGATCCCGAACGCGATTTCCTCGAATCCGGTTTCGACTCGCTCGCCGCGATGGAACTGCGCACCGCGCTCAACGCCTCCACCGGCCTGACCCTGCCCACTGCCGCGATCTTCGATCACAAGACACCCGCGGCCCTGGCGCGGTATCTGTGCAAGGAGCTCACCACCGGCGAACCCACCGCGTCCACCGGCGCCGCCATGGACGACTCCCTGTACGGAATGTTCCGTGGTGCGGTACTGAGCGGACAGGCCGCCAAGGGATTCCATCTCCTGCGTGCGGTGGCGGAGCTGCGTGAGGAGTTCGCCACGGCGGCGGAACTCGATCGGCTACCGGTGCCCGCGCGACTCGCGGTCGGCCCCACCCGGCCGCGGATCATCTGCGTCACACCGCCACTGGCCACCGGCGGCGCACACCAGTATGCCCGCGTCGTCTCGCACCTGGGCGCCGACCGCGACGTAATCGCACTGCCGCCAGTGGGTTTCGGTGCGGGGGAGTCGCTGCCGTCGACCCCGGCCGCCGCGCTGCAGGGCTTGGCCCGCTCCGTTCTCGAAGCGGCACAGGGTGATCCGTTCGTCCTGCTCGGCTACTCCTCGGGCGGCCTGCTGGCCTACCTCACCGCCGAGTACCTCGAAGGCGCAGGCGGTCCGACGCCGGAGAGCGTGGTCTTGCTGGACACCTACGAGGTCCACGACGACGGCGAATGGCTGCTGCGCGCGATGGCCGAGCACATGGTCTCGGATCAGGCCACCTTCGGCCGCTTCGATCAGGCCCGGCTCACCGGGATGGGTCGCTACGTGCACCTGCTGCAGCACATGGCGCCCGGATCGGTCGCCGTCCCGACCCTGTTCCTGCAGTGCGCCCGGTCGTTCCTCGGCAGTGACCCGGACCGCGCCGACTGGCAGGCCGAACCCTGGGACCCCGCCCACACCGTCGTATCGGTGGATGCCGACCACTTCACGATCCTGGAGGACCGCTCGGCCGAAGCCGCCGCCGCGATCGAGAACTGGTTGGACCGCTAGCGACACCGACCGGGTGGGCCCGTGCCCACCCGGTCGCTCCGGCCTACTTCGACACGCGCTCGAGCGCGCCTACTTCGACAGCGCTCGCGCGCAATGCTCGCGAATCAGCTCGCCGATCGGTGCGCGATTGGCGTCGATGAAGAAGTGGCCACCGGGAAACGTTGTCGCGGAGAAGCTTTCGGACGTGTGCGCGCCCCACTCCTGAATCTGAGCGAGACTCGCGTCGGGATCCGCTTCGCCGGCCAGCGCGACGATCGGGCTGCCGACCCGGGCATCCGCGTCGCAGCGGTACGTCTCGATGGCGCGATAGTCGTTCCGCACGACCTCCAGGATCAACCGGCGAAATTCCGGATCCTCGAGCAACGCCGCCGGAGTGCCGCCGGACCGCACGAGGTGATCGGCCAGCTCCCGATCACTGATCTGATGTATCCGAACCTCCGGCAGCGCGGCCGAGGGTGCCCGCCGACCGGAGGCGAACAGCACGCGCGCGGTCGCTCCCATCGTCGACTCCAGCCGCCGGGAGGTCTCGAAAGCGACGACGGATCCCATGCTGTGCCCGAACAGCGAGAACGCCCGCGAGTCCCCGAGCAGGCCGGTCAGCTCGGGAAGCAGGCCGTCGACCAGCTCTCCGATATCCCCGACTAGCGGTTCGCGGCGCCTGTCCTGCCGCCCCGGGTACTGAACGGCGAGCATCTCGTAGTCCGGCCCGATGCTCTTGGCCAACGGCCCGAAGGAGATGGCCGAGCCGCCCGCGTGCGGAAAGCACACCAGTGTGTGGGCGTCGTCGCTGGGCGAGGAGGTCAAACGGCGTAGCCAACTATCAGCCATGGAGCTGTGAAGCCTTTCGTTCGAGCGGGGTTTCACCGATCAGGGCGACGGGAAAGGCATCCGCGCCACACCTGTCGGTCGCGTTCGCACGTATGAACGACTCAGGCTACCAAGCAGGCCCGGGCTGCGCTGCCCGGCATTCGCCGTGGTCATGGGCGAGCTCGACCTCGGCGCTCAGTCGCCGCTCAACGTACTGTGAAGCGTTCGCTGTGCGACACAGGAGTTTTGATGAATGCACGGCACGCGGTCCGCTGGGCGACTCAGCATGGTTTGCCGCGACTGGGTCTGCGCACCGCACCGCGCCGGTGATCCGTTCGCCCAGCTGATCGGTGGCCAGGAGGATCGCCGCCGTTCACCCGCTCCCATCCGGGGCCGCGCGCGACCGGACCGGGACGCCGGAGAGATCCGGGGCACAGGAATCGGGGTCTGCCGCGTCGTGATCTCGGTCAATAGCCTCGGGACACGTGTCTACGGCGAGGGGGCGGATCCGAATGGGGTTGCTGGCTCGCCCGAAGTCGTTGGAGGAGTTGGGCGGTCCGTTCCGGGCGGATCCGCGCCGGTCGCCGCCGGGTGACGCGGCTCTCGCGGACGCCGTGCTGGATGCGGGCGTGCGGCCCGGTGCGCGGCGATCGGGTGAGCTCGAGACGGTCCTGCTGACCGGCGCGAGTGGGTTCCTCGGCGCGTATCTGGTGCACGCGCTGGTGAGCCGTCTCGGGGTCCGGGTGCGATGCGTGGTGCGCGCCTCCGGGCCGGTGACCGCGCAGGGCAGGGTCGAGGCGGCGCTGCGCCGGCATCGACTCTGGAGCGAATCGATCATGCGGAACGTCGAGGCGATTCCCGGCGACCTGTCCGCGCCGCGGCTCGGCCTCACCGCCGCGCAGCACGACCGCCTCGCCGAAACGACGGATGCGATCGTGCACAACGGAGCCCGGGTCAATCACGCGGAACCCTATGGGCGACTTCGGACGGCCAATGTGGGCGGGACCGTCGCGATACTGCGTCTCGCCTGCCGAGGCGGTGCGACGCCCGTGCACTTCGTGTCCACGACTTCCGTTGCCGCACACGAGCACAACCCCGTCCGTGAATCGGTGCCGAGCCGTCCCGCTGTCGCCGACGGCTACGTGCTGAGCAAATGGGTGGGGGAGACGCTGGTGTCGCAGGCCGCCGCCCGCGGCCTCCCTGCCGTGATTCACCGCCCCGACCGGATCTGCGGCGGATCCACCACGGGCGCGACCGGGACGGACGACGCGTTCTGGACCATCATTCGCGCCATCGCCACACTCGGCGTCGTCCCGCCCCTCGGCGACGCGGCCGTGAGTCTCGTTCCCGCGGACTATGTCGCCTCCGCGATCGCGCACACGGTCGGCCTCCCCACCCCGGCCACCGGCCATGCCCCGGTGCACCACCTGGTCAACCACTCCGGCATTCCCCTGCACGCGGTGCTGGACCGCCTGCGCGCCAACGGGTTTCCGATCCAGATCGCCTCTGCCGAGGACTTCGTCGCCGATCTCTCCGCCGCCGCGCTCACCGATATGGGCATGGCCCGTGCCCTGATCCTGAGCCAGCTCGCCACCCCGGGCGAGAGCCAGTGGGACGATGTCGTCGCTCGCGGCGCTCTGTCCGACTCCGGAATCGCCTGCCCCCCGATGACTCTCGACCTGATCGACCGCCACATCGACTACTTGACGGAGGTGGGGTTCCTGCCGACCCCCACCGCCTGCGGCATCACCGCCTGAGCGGTTCCCGGCTCCGGCGAGGATTTTCTGTCGGTGCTCGGGCCTACCCTGATTCGACAGACGTTCCCATTGTCCGTCGATTCAAAAGAGTTGATCTCTCATGACCGTATTCGCCGTCTACGGGGCCACCGGTCATACCGGCCGCCTCGTCACCGCCGACCTCCTCGCCCGCGGTAAGCAGGTCCTGCTCTCCGGCCGGGATCCAGTTGCCCTGGCAGCCTTGGGCACCGGGCCGATTCTGCCCGCCGCCGTGGACGACCCCGCGGCCCTGCGCGCCCTCGCCGAGGCCGCCGACGTGATCGTCCACTGCGCGGGACCTTTCACCGTCACCGGCCTGCCGGTCGCCACCGCCGCCGTCGAAGGCGGTGCGCACTACGTCGATCATTCCGTCGAAGTTCATCCGGTGAAACTGCTGTTCGACACCTTCCAGGACAAGGCTCAGCGCGCCGGGATCGCCATGGTGCCCAGCGTCAGCTTCTACGGCGGCCTCGGTGACCTGCTCGCGGGCGCGAGCGCGCGCGGCATTGCCGAAATCGACCGTGTGACAGTGGCTTACCACGTGCACAACTGGATGATGACCCACGGCGCGGTCGAGACCGCCGGCCTGCTGTTCGCCGGTACCGACCGGATCGGCTATGCCGACGGCGAACCGAAGTACGGTTTCGTCGAACCCCGTCAAGCGGTGTTTGCCTTCCCTCCGCCCGTCGGCCCGCGCCCCATGATCGCCCCGGTGCCGTTCCCCGAAGCCGTCACCGTGCCTCGCCACACCCGGACCAGGGCGGTCGAAGCACAGCTCACCACCCGCACTTTCGAAGAGGATCAGGCGTTCACCAGCGAAAAGGTGGACCCCGCCGCCCGGTCCGCCAGCGAATTCACCATCGCCGCACAGATTCTCGCCGGTCCCGCGTCGACGGCCGGGTACCTGCACGGCCGCGACCTGTGGTCGGCCGCCGCCCTGGCCTCGGTGGAGGCGGCCATCCGGCTCACCGAGGGCGCGGCCAAGGCGGGAGTGTCAAGTCCCGGTGAGGTTTTCGACCCCGTCGAGTTCCTGAGCACGCTCGCCGAGCGCGGCGCGTTCACCCTCGACCTGCCCGCCACGGCGTGAGGAACACCGAGATGACCCCCATCCTCGTCACCGGCGCGGCCGGTGGAACCCAGGGCGGCACCGGTCGCCGAGTCGCCGAAACCCTACTGCGTGCGGGCCTGCCGGTCCGCGCCTTCGTGCGCGGCGACGATGCCCGTGCCGCCGAACTGAAGGACCTCGGCGCGGAGATCGCGCTGGGCGACCTGCGCGAGATCCGAGCGGTCACCCCGGCTCTGCAGGACGTCCGGCGCGCGTACTTCACCTACCCGGTCGCCGCCGGAATGCTCGACGCCGCAGCGGTTTTCGCCGCCGTGGCCCACCAGTCCGGGCTGGAACGCGTGGTCGCGGTCTCCCAACTGGGCTCCGACCCGCAGGCGGGCACCCCGCACATGCGACGGCACTGGGTGGCCGAGCAACTGCTGGACCGCGCCGGTATCGGCGCGGTCCACCTGCGGGCCGCCGTCTTCTTCGAGAACCTTCGAGTGGCCATCGGGGATACCGGCGAACTCCGGCTCCCGCTCGGATCCCCCGATACGGTCCTGCCCCTGATCGCGGGTGCGGACGTGGCCGACGTGGGCGCCGGTGTCCTGTGCGCCGACACGCCTGTCGCGCCCGTGCAGTGGCTGGCGGGCGAGATCATGACCGTCGGCGAGGCGGCCGCGATATTCGACGTCCCCTACGTGAACGTCGATCCCGAGGAATGGGCCGCCTCGGCGATGGCCCGGTACCGCGACGACGTCGTGGTGGAGCACCTCACCCACCTGTGGACCATGTTCGCCGCCATCGGTTCCGGCCACGAACTGTTCCGGGTCACCGAATCCATCGAGGAATTCACCGGCCGCCCGCCACGCACCCTGCGCGATTTCGTCGATCCCGGGTAATCCGACCCCGCGAGTCAGGCGCGGATACCCGCGAGCAACTCCTCCAGCGCCTCGACCAGATATTCGCCGATGGTCCCGACATCCGGAATCGAATCGGCGCAGGCGAGAATGCCGAAATCCAAATGGCCGTCATAGGACATGACCGTGATATTGAGCCCGCCCGAAAGGTCGGTCAGCAACGAAACCGGATAACTCGCCGTTACCCGAATTCCCGCTACATACAGCGGAATCTGCGGACCGGGAACATTCGACACGATGGTATTGGCGAACGGCAGGACAGCGGCGGCCGCGCGCAGGGCGACACGCGTGGGCGCCCCGTTCAACAGCGGCGTCAGCATTCCGGTGGCCTCGTGCATCATGGTCGAGGGCGCGGTCTGGAATCGCTCCTTCGCCTCGATGAGCCCGTCGTGCAACCGATTCAGTCGCCGCCGCGGCTCGGACTCGTCCACGGGCAGATCGCAGAACATGATCGAGAACTGATTGCCGGCGGTGCCGAGTTGCTCGGGCGTGCGCACCGAGACCGGCACCGCGGCGACCAGTGACCGGTCCGCGGGCAGGTCGTGTGCCAGCAGCCATCGCCGCAGCGCCGCGGTGCACAGCGTCATCACCACGTCGTTGACGGTTCCGCCGACGCTCTGCTTGACGAGCTTGACGTCCGCGAGCGGCACCGAGGCGAACGCCAGGCTCCGCCCGGCGGTGTTGGTCCGGTTGAAGGGCACGTCCGGATGCTTCTTGAACAGCTCGGGCAGTGTCCGCAGCAACGCCGGACCTGAGCTCGCCAGCGCGCGAATCCGATTCCTTTGGCGCTCGATGCCGTTCACCGCGCTGCGGGCCAGCATCTCGGGCAGCTCCGGGGTCCGGTTGAGCCGGACGCCCCGCACCGGTGCGGGCAGTGGCGTCGCATCGGGGACGATGTCGCAGATCGCGGCCATGATCTCGGCGGCGGACAAGCCGTCGATCAGTGCGTGATGCACCTTCATGTACAGGGCTTGGCGACCACCGGACAGCCCGGTGACGAGATGGCATTCCCACAGGGGCCGATCGCGATCCAGCGGTGAGGAATGTAGTCGGGCGACGAGATCCGCCAGATCCTGATCGCTCGCGCCGTCGGGAAACATCGTCTCCCGAACGTGGAAGCCGAGATCGATCGACGCGCTGTCGTCCCAGTACGGCAGATCCAACCCCAGTGGCACGGTGCGCAATCGCCACCGCAGCGGGGCGATCATGTGCAGGCGGCTCGCGAACAAGCGGCGTAGCGCGCCGAGGGTGAGCGGGGCGTCCTCGGGCTGGAGCATCACCACGCCACCGATGCTCATCGGCGTGGCCGGTGTTTCATTGTCCAGCAGTTGGACATCGAGCGAACTGAGCTGCCGCGTCGGGCCGGAGTCGCCCGACACCAGCATGGTCACGGCGGGAGTCGCCGTGCGGGTCTTGGTCATTCGCCCGGCGGCGTACACCTCGCCGTGGGTGGTGGTACGGATCGTCACTCGCACCGGTGCGGTATCCGAGATAGTCATCTGATCCCCTTGGCATATGCCGGGATCCCCGATCCGAGTCACGCGCACATCCGCGGAAGTCGGGTACGGAGGCACCCCGATTGTTCAGTGGATTTCCATGCATCGCGGCACGGGCGCTGAAGCCGGTTCGTCTGACTGTTCTCGGCCGACTGATCTTCCATCATCGAAGATACGGCTCGAGTGTAGTGCCTATGGCGCGGCGAATGGTCGTCCTCGCTCGACACGCACGGTAAATTGACGGAAAACATGAATGTTATTCGGCGACACAGAAAAACACTCACAGGGTTTCCGGTGCGAATGCGCCGAATGGCGCGGAGCCGAACTCGGCTAGTTCACAGCCTGGACTCGGCGGCGGCGATCCGCGCGTGAACCGCCTCGATGTCGAGGCCCAGCTTGTCGATTCGTCGCTCCATGGTGTCCCGGGCGGCGGCGCTGGTCGCGCGGCTGTACGCGCCCTCCGCCAGATCGAGTACATGCTCGAGTTCGCGGAGGTGGGCGCGTTCGGCGGCGAGATCGACGTCGGTCGAAGATGTTGACATGGGCTTGACTGTAAGGCAGCGCAGGACTACAAGGGGCAGAGTCTCCAAGCTCTCTGTCTCAGACAATGCTTGTTTCGGTGTGGTTCCGCCGCTACTGTTGGTAAATGAACGCATCTAGAGCCGTCACCGTCGACGGTCTTCCGGTCGGGGTGAGTGGGTCCTCGGACCCGCGATTCGATTCCGCTGTCAAGACTTTCGCGAGGATCTTTGCCGAGCGGACCGGAAACGGGGGTGCGCTGTCGGTGTATCTGCGGGGTGAACCGGTCGTCGATGTCTGGGCCGGTTCCGCCGACGCGGCGGGTACGCCGTGGACCCGCGATACCGGAACGATGATCTACTCGGCGTCCAAGGGCATTTCGGCGACGGTCCTGCATCGGCTGGCCGATCGCGGGATGCTCGACTACGCCGCGCCGGTCGCGGAATACTGGCCGGAATTCGCCGCGAACGGCAAGAGCCGAATCACCGTGACCCAGTTGCTGAGTCACCGTGCGGGCCTGTCGGCGCTCCCGGCGGCGAACCTGGGTGAGGTGCTCGATCACCGGCTCATGGAGGAGCGGCTGGCCGCGGCGAAGCCGGATCATCTACTGGGCAAGCCGATCTACCACGCGCTCACCATCGGCTGGTTGATGGCCGGTGTGGCCCGGGCTGTGACCGGTCGGGATATGGCCGAGCTCTACCGCACCGAGGTCGCGGAACCGCTGGGCGTCGACGGCATCCATCTGGGCCGCCCGCCCGCGGGCTCGCCCACCCTCGCCGCGGACCTGGTCGGCTCGGTGAAAACCCTTGCCGACCGCAGTATTCCGGGGCCGGTCGCCGATCGGGTGCTGCGCCTGCTGCGCACGGTGCGCGCACCGCTGGCATCCATCTATCTGCCCGGCCTGGAGGCCATCTTCCGTGGCGAGCGGCCGCCGATCCTGGACACCGCGCTGCCCGCGGGCAACGCCGTCTGCACCGCCGACGCGCTCGCCAAGATGTACAGCGCCCTGGCATGCGGCGGCATGGTGGACGGCCGGCGCTACCTCTCGGCGCGGACGGTCACCGAACTCGAGCGCATTCGCACCTACCAACTCGACCGCGCGCTGATCGTCCCGTTCTGGCATCTGGGCTACCACAGCTTCCCCTCTCCGCACGCGCCGCGCGGCTACGGTCACCTCGGCGCGTTCGGCTCGGCGGGCTGGGCCGATCCCGGATCCGGAGTCTCGGTGGGCTTCGTGCACAACCGAATGTCGCTGGGCTGGAGCGCAATCGACATGACCGTGCTGGTGCCGCTGCTGCACCTGATCCTGCGTGCCGCCCGGCTCCCGGCGGGGGAGACCGAGCGTCGCGCCCGGGGCGCGGCCTGAGGGGGAATGCTCGCGTTCGCCGGACGCGGTCGGTGACTCGACGGGATAATCGGTGCGGCCCCGCACCGGGTGTCCCGTCGAGAGGAGACCACCGTGTCGGACTCGCGTAATCAGAAATCCTTCGCCGTCGGCACCATGGCGGGCGTCAATCCGCCACTGGGAGCGGCCCGTCTAGTGGCGCGAATGGCCAAACTCGGGCGGCTGGATTCGGTTCTGGCCACCGACCACCTGATCGGGGTGTTCCCCCGCGCGGCCTGGGACGCCGAGTTCAGTATCCAGGCCAAAACCGTTCGCAGCCCCGACGAGCAGTTCGACTTCGCCCCACTGCTGGCGCATCTGGCCGCGAGCGCGGGGCGGGTGCAATTGGGTGTCGGTGCCACCGATCCCATTCGCCGCCACCCGATCCTGCTGGCGCAGACGTTCCTGACCCTGTCGCATATGACGAAGTCGCCGCCCATCCTCGGAATCGGTTCCGGCGAACGGGAGAACCTCGAGCCGTACGGCTTCGCCTGGGATCGGCCGGTCTCCCGTCTGGAAGAGGCCCTGCAGATCCTGCGCATCGCCCTGACCTCGACCGAACCCATCGATTTCTCCGGAAAGTACTACCGGATAGACCGTGGCCCAATGGATCTCACCGCCCCGCCCGGGCGCCTGCCCCAGATCTGGATCGGGGCACACGGTCCCCGCATGCTCGAACTCACCGGCCGCTACGCCGACGGCTGGTACCCCTGGGAGTCGCAATCGCCGGACGAATACGAACGGCGGCTCGGTGTCGTGCACGCCGCCGCCCGGGCGGCCGGGCGAGATCCCGACTCGATCGTGCCCGCGCAGATGGTCTCGTTCCTCACCGCCCGCACCCCCGCCGGAATCAAGAAACTCCTCGCCGCGCCCGGCGTGCGCTATCTGGGCCTGTTCGCCCCGGGCGCCGTCTGGACCCGGTGCGGGGCGAAACATCCTTTCGGAGAGGACTTCCGGGGCCTCATCGACCTGATGCCGCATCAGCTGACCAGAGCCGAGGTGCTGGCCGCCATCGCGGAGGTTCCCGACGAGGTGCTGCACGAGTGGCTCGTAATCGGTTCTCCCGCAGAGGTTCTGGCTCGGCTGCGCGCTCTCGCCGAGGCGGGTCTGCGTCACGCCATCGTCTTCCCGGCCTCGGCGATGGTCTCCAATGCCGATGCGGCCTTCGGTTACGGGACCGTTCTGTGGCTGGCCGACCGCCTGCGCCGCACGCCCGCCTGAGCACCGCCCTATTTCGAGCGATTCACCGCGACCGCTGCCCGGAACAGCTCCTGTAGCGCGTCCTCGTCGATCGCCTCGTCCTGCCGAATATCGATCGCCCGCCTGACTTTGCCATCGAGGCTCGAGTTGAACAGCCCCGCCGGATCCTCCAGCGCAGCCCCTTTGGCAAAGGTCAGCTTCACGACCTTCTGATACGGCTCCCCGGTGCAGATGAGCCCATCGCACGACCATGTCGGCACCCCGGGATTCGTGGCCTTCTTCCACTTCAATTCCTCGACCACATCCGGAACCGCGGCTTTGATCAGCTCCCGAACCCGAGCCAGCGTCTCACCCCGCCAATCACCGAGCTCTTCGATTCGCCGATCGACTTCCTCGGACGCATTGCTCATAGCCGATTCCTGTCCTGAGCATCGAGTTCGCGTATGTGCCGACTACACGATCTTGCTATCACACGTGACGGCGGCAGCGTGCGATCGACACCGCCGAGGGCTTCCGGGTGACCGAATTTCCCGGAGTGTGACTTGGATTACAGTCATGCGGTCGTCGCATCACGGCCTGAATAGACTGCGGTATCCGGCCCGACTCGGGGGAGTGACCGGATATTGCTCGGCCGCAGCGGTGGGTTCGTCCGGTTCCGAGGGGAAGTACATGTGGGTTGATCTGCGTTTGCTTCGGGAATGGTGGCGTGAGGACGTCGACTATCAGTGGGTCGTGGACGCGATCGCGTCCAGATCGGCGCTCGGCATACTGAAGGTCGCGATCGGATGGTCCGGATTGGCCGCGCCGATGATCGGTGTGCTCACGGTGTTGTCACCGGCCGGGCCGAGCACACATCTGGGCCGTACGGTGCTGTGGATTCTCATTGCCGGGGGAATCGCCTGGGCGGCGCACTGGCTGGTGCTGCCCTGGCCGGGTAAGCGCGCGTCGCTGGCGTTGGTCGCGGCGGCGGACGGGTGCGTCACCGTGATGTGCGCCGTGAGTACCGGATACGCGATCCGCTCGGTGGGGACGATTCTGCTGTTGATCGTCGGCGTCTACGTCAGCGCCTTTCACAGCCCCAAAGTCCTTGCCGCGCACACCGTATGGTCGATGGGCTCGGTGGGGGTCTTCGCCGCGCCGCTGTTCGGCAGCGGTGACACCACCTCCGCGGTCGTCATGATGCTGGGAATGGCCGCCGCCGTCGTCGTGCCGCCCGGGCTGCAATTCTGCTACTGGGTGCTGCGCAGCGAAATGCTGTCGGACCCACTGACGATGCTGCTGAGCCGGCGCGGGCTCGACTATCACGCCGCGCCGATGCTCGCGCGCCGCACACCGGTGCCCCTCGGCGTCCTGATGATCGACCTGGACCGCTTCAAGGTGGTCAACGACACCTTCGGACACTGTGCCGGTGACGACGTTCTGGTGCGCACCGCCGACCGCCTGCGCAGAGCAGCGCCCGCAGGGAGCATCGTGTCCCGGTTCGGCGGTGAGGAATTCGCGATCATCGTCCGGCTGCCCGCCGATTCGGCGTTGGCGGCGGCGGACCGCCTGCGCTGCGCCGTTGCCGAACCGATCGGATCGATCTCGGTCACCGCGAGTATCGGACTCGCACTGGTGAACCGGGACGTGGCCGGTGAGCGCAACCGGTGCTCGCTGCGCGAGGTCATCCGGTCCGCGGATCAGGCGATGTACCAGGCGAAGCAGCAGGGCGGGGACGCCGTCGTGGTCGCGGGCACGCTCTCACCCGCCGATCCCGAACGACTGGCCCATCATCGCCCCGGCCGTTTCCTGAAGCTTTCCCGCTTCCCGGGGTGATGCGGCGACCTGTATCTCTGACCCGGCTCAGCCCAGAATCCCCGTCTCCCGGGCTCGCCGCACCGCGTCCCGGCGCTTGGTGACCTGCAACTTGGTCAGAATCGCCGACACGTGATGGTCGACGGTCTTCACCGAAAGATAGAGCCGCTCGGCCAGTTCGGCATTGGTGAGGCCGGTCTCGAGTAGTCGCAGCACCTCGATCTGCCGGGTGGTCAGACCGGCTGGATTGGCCCGGGTGGTGGCCCGTCGCGGCGCCGGGACATCGCGCGCCCCAGCGGCTCTCAACTCGAAGCGCACCTTGCCCGCCACCGCGTCGGCTCCGAGCCGATCGAGAATATCCAGCGCCCGCCGCGCGAGCCCCGACTCGCCCGACTCCGCCAAGGCGAGGGCGGCGTCGTACGGCGTCGACAGCCGTTCGAACGCGTTCGCCGCATCCTCGAACCGGCCCTGGGCCAGCAGCCGATAGGGCTCGGCCACCTCCGCGGTCGCGGTGTCGTCGCCGATCCGTCGCAGCCACATCGCCAATTCCCCACGCGCCCATTCGAGCCCGGTGATCGGCACCGTGCCCAGCAGTGCCCGGCACTCGTCCAGGCGCGCGTCGGCCACCCCGGTCAGCCACGTCTTCTCCACGATCGCCGCCGCCACCGGCAGCATTCGCACGGGCTCCCCGTATCGGCAGGCGAGCCGCCACGCTTCCTCGATACCGCCGCCGTCGTCCCCGGACCGGCGCAAGGCCACCATCGCTCGAATCAGCAGCGGCCATCCCCGGGCCAGTGGCGCGCTGGGACTGTCGAGCACCGAGTCGGCATCCGCGATCGCGCCGTTCCAATCCCCGACGAGCAGCTTCAATCGGCTGCGCGAACCCAGTTGCACTACACGGCACACCGGCAGGTCGTGCTCGACCATGAGTGGGATGCACACCTCGAGCAGGTCCGCGGCCGCGTCGAGTCGGCGCTGTTCGACGTCGAAGAAGGACAGGTTCGTGTAGCCGCTGGAGTAGACCTCGTCGATGTGCTCGGGCCCGGCCGCGAGGACCTCCAGCAGTTCGTGGCGTGCGATCTGCTGTCCGCCCAGGACCGCGCAGTACCCCTCGATCAGCGAGACCCGCACCCGCAGCGCGGGATCCTCTGCCTTGGCGGCGATCTCGCGGGCTCGCTCGAGCAGTTGCGTCGCGGAATCGAGCCGGCTCGCCTGAACCGCCAGGAAAGCCTGTAGTGCGAACGCGTGCCCTACTCGCGCGAGCAGCACCGGCTCATCGGTTCCCGCGTCGGCGTCGAGCACCGAAATAGCCGCGGCGACATGGTCGTCGGCGGCCCGGCGGTTGGAGTTGTACCACTCGTACACCGCGAGCGCGTGATGATCCGCGCTCACCGCCACGCGGGCGCTCATGGCCTCGCGCAACTCCATCGCCCGTCGGCAGGACACGATCGCATCGTCGAGCTGATCGGTCAGGTAGTACTCGGCGGCAAGCAGTTCCAGCAGCTCGGCCTCCGTCTCGCTCGGGAGCCGATGCTGATCCAGCGCGATCCGGAAGAACTCGGTCGCCTGGGTGTGCGCCCCCGACCGGGCCGAGGCCCGGCCCGCGTCGGCGGCCGCCTCGCTGATCAGCACCCGGTCACCGGCCCCGAGGGCATGATGGGTGATCACCGCCGGATCGGGATGCGCCGCCGCGTAATGCGCGTCGATGAACCGCCGATGCAAACCCGGCTCGGCCCCGGGCGGAATCACGCTGGTGACGGCCAACCGGCACAGATCGTGCCGGAACGCCACGCCGCGATCGTTGCGCCGGATCAGCTTCGCGTCGTCGAGTGCGCGCAGCGCCGGCAGTGTCACTCCCAGATCGGTGAGCAGATGATCCGCGATCGCTCCCGGCGCGCAGGTGAGCAGATGCAGCAGATCCCATGCCGGAACATCGAGTCCGGCCGTGCGAGCCAGAATCGCATCCCGGACCGTGGTCGGCAGCTCACCCGTGCGGTGGTCCAGCATCTCGCAGACGAAGAACGCGTTCCCGCCCGTAACCCGGTGCAGCCACTCCGGATCCACGTCCCGGTCCGCGGCCAGCGTCGTCACCGCGCCCAGGCTCAGCGGCGGCAATGTCAATGATCGGGCGTGCGGTGACCGCGCGACATCGCCGAGCAGTCCGCGCAGCGGATGCGTCACGCCCACTTCGTCATCGCGCGCGATCCCGATCAGCAGCAAAGGGGTCTGTGCCGCCCGCCGCAGCAGGAACCGGAACAGGTCGATGGTGCCCTGATCGGCCCAGTGCAGGTCGTCGAGCACCAGGATCGTCGGCTCGGTCCGCAGGTCCTCGAACACCGCCGCGAAGATGTCGTAGGGCTGATCGCCGTTCCGCAGCAGCGCCTGCGTCGCGCCGTCGAGGCGAGGTGCGAGATCGTGCAGTGGTCCCAGCGGTCTGGGAGTGGACAGCGGATCGCACGCTCCCCACAGCACTCTGCCGTTCGCGTCGTGGCGTTCGAGGAACGCCTCGACGAACGAGGTCTTGCCGCCACCGGATTCACCGCAGACCAGAACGGCCGCGCCCTGTCCGGCGCGCGCCGCGGTTGCCAGAGTCGCGAGCTCTCCGAGCTCGTACTCGCGCTCGGTGAGCATCACAGGGTGGATATTACCGGCCCGAATCTCGCCCGACCAGCGCTGTTACCCGAGCGGGCCGACCGGGCCACCGGATCGAAGATAGGGAATCACTCCCCATGACCTTCGCGTCCGGATAGCCGACCGTAGTAGTCACCGGTCGCCATCCAGAGGCCGCGAGACACAACTCCGACGAACGACACGACAGGACCGAACCCTCATGAAGCGCTTCCTCATCGAACGGGAAATCCCCGGCGCGGCGGACCTCACCGAGGCAGATCTCGCCGCCATCGCCCAGAAGTCCAATGCCGCAATGGCCTCGCTCGGTGTTCCCTACACGTGGATCACCAGCTTCGTCGCCGGTGACAAGATCTACTGCCTGCACGAGAGCGATGACGAGGACGCCATCCGCGAGCACGCCCGCCGCGGCGGTTTCCCCGCGAACGTCGTCTCGGTGGTGGCCAACGAATTCGGCCCCCACACCGCCGGGTAGGTAGACGTGGAGGTTCCCGTGGTTGCGGGTGCGGTCGCGACCGCGGTCTTCGCCTCCAGCACACTGCCGATGTTGGTGAAGGCGGTACGCACGAAAGACGTGAGCTCCTACAGTCCGAGCAATATCGCCCTCGCCAACATCGGCAACATCATCTACATGGTGTACGTGCTGCATTTGCCGCCGGGCCCGATCTGGGCACTACACCTGTTCCACACGCTGAGCTCGGCGCTGATGTTGATCTGGTACCTGCGGTACGTGGTCCTGGCTCGGCGTAGCGAGGCTGAGATCCACTGAGAGCGTGACGATTTCGTGCGGGGGCGGAGTCGGGACCTCGGTCGCCGCGCGGTCGGGTGCGCGCGGGTGGTTGGGCTCGCGTGTGCACCACCCTCAGTCCGTTCCGGCTCGTCCCGTCTGATCGGTGTCACTCCCGAACCCGACGGCGTATGCGTCCCTCGGCATTACGACATGCTCGGTGCCGTAATTGTCTGTGACGGCTTGTTTCTCGATAAATCGCCAGGTCAGCGTGGTCTTATCGGCGGTTCGTGAGCAATGACTCATGCGGCGTGTTGAACGGTTTCGGGTTTGCGGGACTAGCCTAGCGACATGTCGGCAAACTATCGGTGGCCTGTTGAAAGGCCTAGCGGTCAGAGTGAGTCAGGGGCGGCTCCGAGCGGAAACGTTTGCGGATCGTGAGTACCGTGAGCGCTTTCGAGCGATCCAGGGACGTGGACGTCGCCACTGGTCAGGCGCAGATCGTCGCGCTGTGCAATCAGAAGGGCGGGGTCGGTAAGACCACGTCGACCATCAATCTCGGTGCCGCACTGGCGGAGCAGGGCCTGCGGGTGCTGCTGGTGGATCTCGATCCGCAGGGTGCGCTGTCGGCCGGGCTGGGTGTGGCCGTCAACGAACTCGAATTGACGGTGTACGACCTGCTCGGGAAATCGGCGCCCTCGATCGACGACGTGCTGCTGCGGACCGGCGTCGAGAGAATGGATCTGCTGCCGAGCAATATCGACCTGTCCGCCACGGAGATTCAGCTCGTCAACGAGGTCGGTCGCGAGCAGGCGTTGCGGCGGGCACTGGATCCCGTCCGGGACCGGTACGACTACATCCTCATCGACTGCCAGCCCTCGCTGAGCCTGCTCACGGTGAACGCACTCGCGTGCGCGGACGGCGTGATCATTCCGATGGAGTGCGAGTTCTTCTCGCTCCGCGGCCTCGCCCTGCTCAACGACACCATGGAGAAGGTCCGCGACAGACTGAATCCCGCGCTCAACCTCTTCGGGATCGTCGTGACCATGTACGACCGCCGCCTGCTGCATTCGCGTCAGGTTCAGGCGCGGGTCGTGGAAGTCTTCGGCGACAAGGTCTACGACACCATGATCTCGCGCACGGTCCGTTTCCCCGACGCCAGCATCGCCGGCGAACCGATCACCAGTTGGGCGCCCTCGTCCACGGGTGCCGATCAGTACCGGGCATTGGCCAAGGAGGTCATCGCCCGCTCCGGCCGCTGAGCACCTTCTCGGGCCGACACGCTCTTCGCCGACCGCACGGGTTCGCCCACAGGCCCGTGTGGTCGGTTTTCGCGTGTCGCAGACCGTTTTCCGGGCATTGACTCTGTCCCGCCGTGCCGCCGATAATTTGTTGATCCTGAAGGAGTCCTCATGGATCTCTCGGCACCCGTGTGCATTGTCGGCGCCGGTCAAAGCGGAATCATCACGGCGGCGAAGCTGCGTGATCTCGGCTACCGGAATATCGAAATCTTCGAAGCGGGTCCACAATTGGGTGGATACTGCGAAACCGTCACCCTGGACGGGGATGTCTACGACTTCCAGTCGCACCTCATCGTGCAGCAGGATTTCGGTGCGGACATCGCAGGAACCGCCATCGACGAGTTGACCAGCAGGTTCGGCACGGAACTGCAGACCGAGATCCTGTACTTCGTGTCGAGATCCGAATCGGGCAAGCCGCAGATAGCGATTCCGCCGCACTTCGTGCCTCTGCTCGGAATGCTGACACCCGAGCAAGCCGTGGATCAGCTGTGCCAGGCCTGGAACATCATCGAACGAGCGGTGCGGAACAGGCGTGGCCCGGGCCTGGCCGGACTGGACTTCGACCGGACCCCCGGCGAGACCTGGGAGACATACCGGACTCGCCACGCGCCCCTGGTGGGGGAGATCCTGCAGGGTCTGACGCTCTACTCGAACATGCGCCGCCCGCGGCAGCCTGCCGAGACGGTCATCAATATCAACGCGCACATTTCCGGGCACGTGTCACAGCTGGCGAAAATGCTGCTCTCCGCCTACCCGGCACAGCGAGAGGAGTTGCTGACGCGCATGCCGGAAACCCTGATCGCGCAAATGAGTTCGCGGCGGCCGGTCAGTCGGAGCTTCCGGCAGGGGTTCATCACGATGCTGCGGAGGATCGTCGAGGAGTGTCGGCTGCAGGTGTCGTTGAACAGCAGGGTGACCCGCGTCGAGCCGGTGCGTGACGGGGAAGTCCTGCTCACCTACACGGCCGATGGAGTCGAGCGCACCCGGACCTTTTCACGGGTGATCATCACCGCGAGACCGGCGCAGATCCGGGACATGTTCCCGGCTGGGGACATCCACGAACTCTTCTCCGAACGGAACTGTCCGCGGGCGTGGACTCGCAGTTACCTGTTTCGGGTACCGGGTGAGCTGATCACGTTTCCCCGTCGCGCCGGAGCCGATGAACCTCTGGGGTTCTGGGTGATCGATCCCTACGGCAGCTACACAGATACCGATCCCGCGCAGGCCATGCATCGGATCACGGCTGTCAACAAGCAGCACCCGGGGGCGTATTGGGTGGGGTTCAGCAACTCTGATCTGTCTGTCTCGGATGCCGAGGCGTGGGCTGTGGCGAGAGACAGCTTGTTCCTGTTCGAGGATGCGGAGTTGGTTGCGGAGACTGTTGCGGAGTGGCCGGTGTATCCCAGTGCGGCTGCGATGCGGGATGGGTGGTTCGGGCGGGTGGAAGGTGTTCAGGGGAGGGGTGGGATCTACTTTGTCGGTGAGGTTCTCTCGGGGCCTACTGCGGAGTGCATCAGTTCGTTTGTGCGGGATGTGGTTCCGGGGTGGTTCGGGGGTGGGGAATGGTGGGAGTTAGGGGATAAGAGTTAAAGATAACAAGATCAAAGACAAGAGATGCCTGGAAGAGAAGGGAAGAAGTGCCCGCGCAAACGGCGGTTTCCAGGTCTGCCGGATGTCGGGTGTGGAGAGGGGGTGCGGGGCACTCTTGGGGCAGTAGGGCGTGCGGGTCAGTAGGGCATGTGGGTGGTGGTCCTGGAGTGCCCGAGTGGTGACCACAGCCATCCAGCCCGGCTGGGACGAGAGAG
>NZ_BDBU01000048.1 GCF_001613145.1 Nocardia jejuensis NBRC 103114 | reverse complement strand
GGACCATGCGGTTCGAGGCATCTGCCCGTTTCGGGTTGAATACACTGTTGCGCTCACAGGGAACTCGCAGCCGAGTGCCGGACAATCGACGGGGTGAGCCGCGATCATTGACGGCAGAACTGGGTATGTCATGGTGGAGCGCAGCTGAAGGAGATTTCATGGTCGAGCCCACGTCGGTCGCGCCGGTTCCGGTCGTCCCACCGCCGGCCTCGACTGTTCGTGCTCGTCTCATGGCCGTCGTTCGCACACGTCGAACGGCCCGTTTCCATCTCGGCGCCCTGTGGTTCCCGGTCACCTACACCTATCTGACGCTGCTGGTGGCGGTCGCGACCACCCTCACCCTGGTGAGCGCACCGCTCGAGACGCGAATCGTGCTGCACGCCAGCACCAATCTGAACAATCTGGTGAACGGCCGCATCAGCACCTTCGTCTCCAGCGCCCTGGTGGTCGGCAGCGACCTCGTCACCCTGTCGATAGTCCCGCTGCTGGGTTGCCTGCTGGCCCTGGCTGAACGCCGCTTCGGTGCGTGGAAGCTGGTGCGCACCTTCCTGTTCGGCCATATCGGCGCGACGGTACTGGTGGCGGTGGGCCTGTGGATCGCGGTGGAGTCGCACTGGCTGCCCAACAGCATCACGCACGTCGAGGACGTCGGCGTCAGCTACGGCGCGATGGCCGTGGTCGGTGCGCTGGTCGTCGTCCTGCCGCGACAGTGGCGCAAGGTCTGGGTGCTGGGCTGGCTCGCCGTCGCGCTGGGCGGGGTGTTCCTGTGGCAGACCTTCACGAATGTCGGTCATCTCGTGGCGCTGTGCCTGGGCCTGGTGCTCGGCTACTTCATGCTGCACCGGCGCGCGGTCCCGCTGCATCCGCTGAACCGGCCCGAATGGGCGCTGCTGCTGGGCGGGTCCGCGCTCGCCTGCGTCATGCTGCTGGGCTGAGCGCGACGGGCTGCTGCGAGCTTCCGGCAGTCGGACTGCTCGCTCGACCAACGGCCGGCAGCGCTGCTCGCGAGGACCGGCGCTCCCACCCCCGACGACACGGCGCTGCCAACCCGACGACACAGTGGTGCCGCCGAAACCCTTGTGGCGCCGGATCACTACACTCGACCGGTGCGCCTTGTGATTGCTCGTTGCCAGGTCGACTATGTCGGTCGTCTGACCGCCCACCTCCCGATGGCCCGTCGCCTCCTGCTGATGAAGGCGGACGGCTCGGTGCTGGTGCATTCGGACGGTGGCTCCTACAAGCCGCTGAACTGGATGAGCCCGCCGTGCTGGCTGGACGAGCGTGAATCGGAGTCCGAGACGCAGCAACTCTGGGTCGTCACCAACAAGGCCGGCGAGGAACTGCGGATCACCGTCGAGGACATCGAGCTGGACTCCAAGCACGAGTTGGGCGTGGACCCGGGTCTGGTGAAGGACGGCGTCGAGGCGCATCTGCAGGAGTTGCTGGCCGAGCACATCCACACCCTCGGTGAGGGATACACGCTCATCCGCCGCGAGTACATGACGGCGATCGGCCCGGTCGACATCCTGTGCCGTGACGCGGACGGGGCGACGGTGGCCGTGGAGATCAAACGCCGCGGTGAGATCGACGGCGTGGAGCAGCTGACCCGGTACCTGGAACTGCTCAATCGCGATCCGCTGCTGGCCCCGGTGACCGGCGTCTTCGCCGCGCAGCAGATCAAGCCGCAGGCGAAGACGCTGGCGAACGATCGCGGAATCCGCTGTCTCACACTGGACTACAACGTCCTGCGCGGTACCGACAGCTCCGAGTTCCGCCTGTTCTGAGCTACCGCCCCGCACGCGTTTAAGCTCGTTGTATGCCACGCCGCAAGCCCCGTCCCGCCAATGCGTCGGCGCGGTTCCACGAGGAGCCGCGTCCGCTGGGTGATGTGTTCGGCCGGACCGAGCAGGGTCCGGACGGCGACGAGTACGTGGTGCGCAGCATTCCCGGCTCCCGCGCGCTCAAGACCTACCGCTGCCCGGGCTGCGATCACGAGATCATGCCGCACGTCGCGCACATCGTGGCGTGGTCGACCTCGGGTGGCGAGGAGGACCGCAGGCACTGGCACACCGGGTGCTGGAAGGGCCGTCACACCCGCGGCATCACACGGCGCTGGTCCTGAGGGTTTTCGCACGCCAGCGAACCTTCAGCTCCACGGGAGGAGACGTCGCGGGCGGTGCTCGATGATCATGAACAGGCCGACTCGGCGATCACTCCGAAGAATGGCGGCCCGGGTTTCCGTTCGGCAGCGGTGATTTGTTCAACCTTCCGGTGAACGCCGAGTAAAGCGCAATGGCGGGTATGCGATCGCGGTCCATTTGCCGATGAATCCGGAATCGATCGGAGTCGTGAATGTCTTCGATTCCGCTGTCTTTTCCCGGCTCCGAAAAGTCCGGTATTCGAGGCATTGATTCCCCGTGAGCGGGTGCACCCGAACATCGATCCGGATTCGCGACGTGGGCCATTCGAGCTCGCCTGGAGCCCGGCTGAGCACGTGCGATCTCCTCCGCCGGATCGGTGGGCACAGGCGCGGTCGCGAACGTGCGATGACGTCGTGATCGCACCGAGATTGGACGTGGGCGTTCGGTTCCGGTCGACTCGCCCCGACCGAGTCCCTGTCCGGGATTGTCGCGGCCGATTCTGTTGTCGCCCATCGCACCTGCCGCGTGCATAAGGAAGGCCGCTCCCTGTGAGGAAGCGGCCTTCGAATGGATAGCGGGTGTCGCCCAGCCGGGGTTGTCAGCTCGTGATGTCGGCGGTCAGCCCGAGATGTCGGCGTTCTCGCGCTCTTCGTCGACGGCGTCGTCTTCGCGGGAATCCGAGATGGCCTTGCGGCCGCCCTTGCTGGACAGCGAACGCTGGTCGGGGGAGCCGTCGAGCAGCTCGCTCTCGCGGTTGACCGCGGCGAGCATCGCCGGCACCGAGTCGAGCTGGCCACGGATTCCGAGCAGCTGGGCCAGGACGCGGCCGCGCAGCACGCGCATCTCCTCGGCCAGTTCCTTGGCGTGCGCGATCTTGCGATCGGCGGTGTTGGTCGCCGAGGTGATGAGACGGTTGGCCTCTTCGGTGGCGTCCTTGATGCGCTGGGCGGCCTCGGCGCGGCTGGTGGCCTCGAGCTCCTCCATCGCGCGGGTCAGCTTGGTACGACGCTCGGCCATGGTGACCTCGAAGTCCTGCTGCGTGGCCTTGCGCTTGGCCTCGGACTCCTTGGTGAGGCGGTCGGCCTCGGCATTGGCGGCTTCGACGATCTTGGCGGACTCGCCGCGCGCGTTCGAGAGGGTCTGCTCGAACTCGATCTCGAGCGCCTCGCGCTTTTCCTTGGTCTCGGACAGGAGCGATTCGTACTTCCCACGCATCTCGGTGGCCTGCTGCTCGGCGATCGAGATCATCTCGGCGGCCTCGGCCTGGGCCTGCGCGCGGACCTCGGAAGCCTCGTCGGAGGCCAGGCGCAGCATGCGCGAGATGCGGTCCGACATGCCTTCCGCGGTGGTCGGCGGCACCGAAAGCCGGTCGACCTCCTTGCGGAGCTCGTCGATCTCGTCGCGGGCGTCCTCCAACTGGGCCGCCAGGTTGCGGGCCTGGGCTGCGGCGGCATCGCGATCGGTCGCGGTGACCCTTAGCTCGGCATCGAAACGGTCGAAGTAGTTACGCACCTCGTCACGGTCATAGCCCTTCCGCACAACGGTAAAGGGCAGTGCAACGAAGCGATTACGATCGGGCTCAGTGGACGACATGCCCCACAAACTACAGCCTGCCGACCACTGATGGTGACCCGACCGCGAATGTTGTTACAGCCTCTTTAGGGTGCTGAACGACGGTACTAGTGAGTAGTTTTCGCGGCTGGTTCGACGAGTTCGACCAGCACACCGCCAGCATCCTTGGGATGGATGAAATTGATGCGGGAACCAGCGGTTCCGGGGCGGGGAGCGTCGTACAGCAAACGCAAGCCCCGTTCACGCAAGTGCGTGGCGACAGCCTCGACATCGGTGACGCGGTAGGCAAGCTGTTGCAGGCCAGGCCCGTTTCGGTCGATGAACTTCGCGATCGTCGACTCATCGTTGATCGGAGCCAGCAACTGCAGGGCGACAGCACCTTCCGGTGTGCCGACCACGGACAGCATGGCCTCGTGCACGCCCTGGGCCTCGTTGACCTCGCGATGCGTCTCCACCATCCCGAGATTGTCCCGGTACCAGGCGACGGCCGTATCGAGATCCGGAACGGCGATGCCGACGTGATCGACGGCCAGGATGTATTCGGTCGGGATGAATGCGGTGTTCTCGGTGTTGCTCACGCTTCGACGGTAGCGCGCCCCTCGGAAGGAAGGCGGGGCACGGCACGTTACCTTTGAGTACGGCTCCGATGGTTGGCGGAGCGGTCCCAAACGACGTAAGCGAGGCTCATCGTGACCACCACCTCCGTCATCGTCTCCGGTGCGCGCACCCCGGTGGGGCGACTGCTCGGTTCGCTGAAGGGTTTCAGCGGCTCCGACCTCGGTGGCATCGCCATCAAGGCGGCCCTCGAGAAGGGCGGCGTACAGCCGGAGCAGGTCGATTACGTGATCATGGGCCAGGTGCTCGCCGCGGGCGCGGGCCAGATCCCGGCCCGGCAGGCCGCCGTCGCCGCCGGCATTCCGATGGACGTCCCGGCGCTCACCATCAACAAGGTGTGCCTGTCCGGAATCAACGCGATCGCCATGGCGGATCAGCTGATTCGGGCCGGCGAGTACGACGTCGTGGTGGCCGGTGGCCAGGAATCCATGACCAACGCGCCGCATCTGCTGGAGAAGAGCCGCGAGGGCTTCAAGTACGGCGATGTGAACCTGCGCGACAGCATGGCCTACGACGGCCTGCACGACATCTTCACCGATCAGGCCATGGGCCTGCTGACCGAGCAGAAGAACGACACCGAGCCGGTCAGTCGCGAGGAGCAGGACGCCTTCGCCGCCGCCTCGCACCAGAAGGCCGCCGCGGCCTGGAAGAACGGCCTCTTCGAGGACGAGGTGACCCCGGTCGCCATCCCGCAGCGCAAGGGTGACCCGGTGCTGTTCGCCGAGGACGAGGGCATTCGCGCCGACACCACCGCCGAATCGCTGTCCAAGCTGCGCCCGGCCTTCCGCAAGGACGGCACCATCACCGCCGGGTCCGCCTCGCAGATCTCCGACGGCGCGGCCGCGGTCGTGGTGATGAGCAAGGCCAAGGCCGAGGAACTCGGCCTGAGCTGGATCGCCGAGATCGGCGCGGCCGGCGTGGTCGCGGGCCCGGATTCCACCCTGCAGGATCAGCCCGCCAACGCCATCGCGAAGGCCTGTGCGCGCGAAGGGATCTCGCCCGCCGATCTGGATCTGGTCGAGATCAACGAGGCGTTCGCGGCGGTCGGTATCGCCTCCACCCGCAAGCTCGGCATCGACCCGGCGAAGGTCAATGTCAACGGCGGCGCCATCTCCATCGGCCACCCGCTCGGCATGTCCGGCGCCCGCATCCTGCTGCACCTCGCGCTCGAGCTGAAGCGTCGCGGCGGCGGTGTCGGCGCGGCCGCGCTCTGCGGTGGCGGTGGCCAGGGCGACGCCCTGATCATCCGGGTGGCGTAAGTCGCATCTGCTATGACTACAGGCCCCCGGCTCGTCGAGCCGGGGGCCTTGTCCTGCGTGCCGTGCTCACGGGTGTGACCACCTCCACTACGTGGCGTCGTAGTCCCTCGGGCACAATGGTGGCCATGGGTGATTTCTTCGACCTCAGCACGGTCGCGAAGCGGGTTCGGTTCTTCGGAATTCTGGAGGCCCCGTCCTGGGCGCTGCTGCTGATCGGTTCCTTGCTCAAGCGCGCCGACACCTTCGGCATCGCGGACGGGCCGATCACGTGGCCCGTGATGGTCTTCGGCATGCTGCACGGCGTCATCTTCGTCGGATACGCGATCAGCTGCCTGCTGGCCTCGCGTGAGCTGGAATGGCCCGCCAAGACCATCGTGCTGGCCCTGGTCTCGACCGTGATCCCGTTCGCCTCGGTCTTCTTCGAGCGCTGGGCCGAGCGCACCGGTCAGCTCGGTGAACTGAGCCAAGCCGCGACACCCGCCGCCGTCGCTTCGTGACAGACTGGAACTCGTGACTCGACCCGCACGACGCCCCTCTGCCGCCGCTGCCGCCGCAATGTCCGGCGCAGTGGATCTGTCCGCCCTCAAGCAGCCTCCCGTCGCGGCCAACGTGCCCGACGAATTCGCTGTCACGGAAGCCGATTTCGAGACCAAGGTGCTGCGCCGTTCCGCGCAGCTGCCGGTCGTGGTGGTCCTCTACTCCCAGCGCAGCCCCGGCAGCGTCGAGCTGGTGAAGCTGCTCGAGCGCCTGGTCGTGAGCGCGGGCGGTGAATGGGACCTCGCGGTCATCGAAGCCGAGGCCAATATGCGCATCGCGCAGGCGTTCGGCGTGCAGGGCATTCCCACCGTGATCGCGGTGGCGGGTGGTCAGCCGCTCGCCGACTTCACCGGTAATCAGCCCGAGGAGCAGGTCACCCAGTGGCTGGGTGCCGTGGTGGACGCCGTGCGCGGCAAGCTGCCGGGCGCGAGCGGTGACGAGGGCCAGGACGCCGAGCCCGAGGCGCCGGAGGATCCGCGCTTCGTGGCGGCCGAAGATGCCTTGGAGCGTGGCGACTTCGCGACCGCGGAGGCGGCGTACAAGGCGATCCTGAACGCCGAGCCCACCAATGTCGAAGCCAAGGCGGCGCTGCGGCAGGTGCAGTTCATCGCCCGGGTGCAGGAACTGGACCCGGCGGTGCAGGCCACGGCCGACGCCGATCCCGCGAACCTGGACGCCGTCCTGGGCGCCGCGGACATCGAGATGTTCAACCAGCAGCCCGATGCCGCGTTCGATCGCCTGATCGCCGCGGTCAAGCGCACCGCCGGTGATGATCGCACCCGGGTGCGCACGCATCTGCTGGAGCTTTTCGAGCTGTTCGATCCGGCCGAGCCGATCGTGGTGGCCGCGCGCCGCAAGCTGGCCGCCGCCCTGTACTGATCGGCGGGGCGGCATCGCCCGCCGCCGCAACGCACGCGCCCCCCTCCGGAATCCGGAAGGGGGCGCGCGTGTTTCGCTGCACCCGGGGCGATGCGGTGGTCGCTGTGCGGCATCCGGCGGGCGGTCGGGCCCGCCGGCGCGCTTCGCCCTCGGGAGCGTCTTTCGTTACTTCGCCGGGGTGCCGGTGCTGCCGCTGGTGAGGGTCTTCACCAGGTTGGTGAGCACGTCCGAGGAGCCGGTGCCGGCCGGGTTGGGCTCACCCGGGGCGACGACGGGCTGCACGGACACAGCGTTGTCGGCGGCGGCCAGGCCGGCGCCGGCGCCCATGATGCCGGCCGCGGCGGCGGCGACGATTGCGAAAGTGCCGAACTTCTTCATAGAGATCTATTCCTATCGTGGAGAGCTTCGGGTGCGACGCCGCAGTGTCAAATCCACTACATTCCAGATGATCTCGGCAGACCCGACTATTCGCGCCCCCGATTCCAGGGGCAGGTTCTTGTCAGGGCGCGCAGCGGATTTCTCTGCTGGGTTCGCGGGCGGGTTCCTCAGGCGCGCGGTGCGAGCCACACCGCGCTGTGCGGCGCGAGGGTGAGTGTGCCCGACACCGCGCGGCCGTGCCAGGACTCGGCATCCACGACGACCTCCGGCGCCCGCGCGATGCCGCTGCCGGCATAGGCCGCGGCGTCGGTGTCCAGCAGCACTTCCCATGCCGCGCAGTCCACTTCGGGCAGGCCGATGCGATAGTCGTCGAGCCGGCGTCCGGAGAAGTTGTGGACGCAGGCCACGACCGACCCGTCGCCGCCGTAGCGCAGGAACGAGAGCACGTTGTTGTCGTTGTCGTCGGCGTCGATCCAGGAGTAGCCGCCGGGGGAGGTGTCCTGGCTCCACAGGGCCGGATGAGCGGTGTACAGGCGGTTGAGCGCGGCGACCAGCGATTGGATCCCGCGATGCAGCGGATTCTCCAGCTCGTGCCAGTCCAGGCCGCGGTCGTGGTCCCATTCGCGGAACTGGCCGAATTCCTGTCCCATGAACAGCAATTGCTTGCCCGGATGCGCCCACATGTACGCGAGCAGCGCGCGCACCCCGGCAGCCTTGGCGAAATCGTCGCCGGGCATGCGGGTCCAGAGCGTGCCCTTGCCGTGCACCACCTCGTCGTGACTGATCGGCAGCACATAGTTCTCGCTCCACGCGTAGGTGAGCGAGAAGGTGATCTCGTTGTGGTGCCAGGAGCGGTGCACCGGATCGTGGCCGAGATAGCCCAGGGTGTCGTGCATCCAGCCCATGTTCCACTTCATGCCGAAGCCGAGGCCGCCGACATCGGTGGAGCGGGTGACGCCCGGCCAGGTGGTGGACTCCTCGGCGATGGTGAGCACGCCGGGGTGATGCTTGTGCACCGTCGCGTTCATCTCCTGCAGGAATGCCACGGCCTCGAGATTCTCGCGGCCGCCGTGGATGTTCGGCTCCCAGTCCGGGCGCGAGTAGTCCAGATAGAGCATGGAGGCGACCGCGTCCACGCGCAGGCCGTCGATGTGGAATTCCTCGATCCAGAACAGTGCGTTCGCGACCAGGAAGTTGCGGACCTCGTACCGGCCGAAGTCGAAAACGTAGGTGCCCCAGTCGAGTTGCTCGCCGCGGCGCGGGTCCGGATGCTCGTAGAGGGGGGTGCCGTCGAATCGGGCCAGGGCCCACTCGTCGCGCGGGAAGTGCGCGGGCACCCAATCCAGGATGACGCCGATGCCCGCCTGGTGCAGGCGGTCCACGAAGGCGCGGAAATCATCGGGGGAACCGAAGCGGGCGGTCGGCGCGTAGTACGAGGTGACCTGATACCCCCACGAGCCGCCGAACGGATGTTCCGCCACCGGGAGCAGCTCCACATGGGTGAAACCCTGGGCGGCAACGTATTCGGCCAGTTCGGTGGCGAGCTCCCGGTAGCCGAGCCCGGGTCGCCACGAACCCAGGTGCACCTCGTAGACACTCGTCGGGGAGCGCGCCGGATCGCGGGACGCGCGCCCGCGCAGCCACTGCTCGTCACCCCAGCGGTATCGGCTCTCGGTCACGATGGACGCTGTGGCGGGCGGGGTTTCGGTCGCGAACGCCATCGGGTCGGCGTGGTCGACGGTGCGTCCGTCCGCGCCGTGCACCCGGTACTTGTACTTGGCCCCCGGGCCGATGCCCGGCAGGAACACCTCCCACACCCCGGATCCGCCGAGTCGCCGCATGGGCGCGGAATTGCCGCTCCACCCGTCGAAGTCGCCGATGACCGAGACGCCGCGCGCGTTCGGGGCCCAGACCGCGAACGAGGTGCCGGTGACCTCGCCGTCCAGGGACGGGTAGCGGCGGCGGCGCGCGCCCAGCACGTCCCAGAGCCGTTCGTGCCGCCCCTCGCCGAGCAGATGCAGGTCGAGTTCGCCGAGGGTGGGCAGGAAGCGGTAGCCGTCCGCGTCGACCACCGTGCGACCGCCCGGGTACGCGGTGACGATCCGGTAGTCCCAGAGGTCCTCGAACGGCACTGTGCCCTCGAAGATCCCGTGCGCCACATGTTCGAGCGGATGATCGGTCTCGCCGATCCGGGCGTGCACGGTGTCCGCGTGCGGGCGCAGGGCCCGGATCACGGTGCCGTCCGGATGTGAATGCGACCCCAGCACCGTGTGCGGATCGGGGTGGGTGCCCGCCGCCAGCAGCAGCAGGTCGCGCGGGTTCACGCGAAGCCTCTGCCGCCGAATCGCGCTGCGCCGGAATCGGTTCGCCGTGAGCCGGTTCGCCGTGAGCCGGTCCGCCCGGAGCCGAATCGCCCGGAGCCGAATCGCCCGGTGGCGCGGGATTCATGCTCGGCCTCGCGCCGTTGGCTGCCCGGCCCCGGATGTCCTGCGCCGCAGCCGGGCTCGCCGGTCACAGGGACCTGCGGTGTGCGAGTTCGGTGCGCGCGGCGGCCGGAACCGGTGGCAGTACCAGGATGTGGGCCACCGCCCGCGCGGGGTCGAGGCGAACGTAATTGGCCTGGCCCCAGTGGTATTCCTCGCCGCTGATCTCGTCGAACACCACCGGCCGGTCGTGCCATTCGCGGCCGATGGCCGGCAGATCCAGGGACACCATGGCGTGCTCGGTGCCGAACGGATTCAGGTTCACCACGACCAGGACCGCATCCCCGGTGGTGGGATCGAACTTCGAGAACGCCAGCACGGAGTCGTTGTCCGTGTGGTGGAAGTGGATGCAGCGCAACTGCTGCAGCGCCGGATGCGCGCGCCGGATCTCGTTGAGCCGGGTCAGCCACGGCTCCAGGGATTCACCCCGCGCGGCGGCCGCGGCGAACTCGCGCGGGCGCAGTTCGTACTTCTCGGAGTCGAGGTACTCCTCGCTGCCCGGCTGCACCGCCTGATGCTCGTAGAGTTCGAAACCGGAGTACACCCCCCAGGTCGGTCCGAGGGTCGCGGCCAGCACGGCCCGGATGGCGAACATGCCGGGGCCGCCGTGCTGCAGGCTCTCGTGCAGGATGTCGGGCGTATTGACGAACAGGTTGGGCCGCGCCTCGTCGGCCTTGGCCGCCAATTCCAGTCCGAACTCGGTGATCTCGTGCTTGTGGGTGCGCCAGGTGAAGTACGTGTAGGACTGGCTGAATCCGCGTCGCGCCAGTCCGTACAGGCGCGCCGGGCGGGTGAAGGATTCGGACAGGAAGATCACGTCCGGGTGCTCGCGGCGTACCTGCGCGATCAGCCACTCCCAGAAGTCGGCCGGTTTGGTGTGCGGATTGTCGACGCGGAAGATGCTGACGCCCAACCCGATCCAGTGCCGCACCACCCGCAGCACCTCGGCGTACAGCCCGTCCGGATCGTTGTCGAAATTGACCGGGTAGATGTCCTGGTACTTCTTGGGCGGATTCTCGGCGAAGGCGATGGTTCCGTCGGGCAGCGTGGTGAACCATTCCGGATGCGCGCTCACCCACGGGTGATCCGGGGCGCACTGCAGCGCCAGATCCAAGGCCACCTCCAGCCCGGATTCGGCAGCCGCCGTGACGAACTCGGTGAAATCGGCCTCGGTGCCGAGATCGGGATGAATGGCGTCGTGGCCGCCCTCGGCCGCGCCGATGGCCCACGGCGAACCCACATCCGAGGGCTCGGCGGTGAGGGAGTTGTTGCGGCCCTTGCGGTTCACCCGGCCGATCGGATGCACGGGCGGCAGATAGACCACGTCGAAGCCCATGGCGGCGATGCGCGGCAGGTCCGCCGCGGCCGTCGCGAAAGTGCCGTGCACGGGATCGCCGTTCGCGTCCCGGCCGCCGGTCGAGCGCGGGAAGAATTCGTACCAGGCGCCGAACAGCGCCCGCTGCCGCTCCACCAGCACGGTGAATTGCGGTCCCTGCGTGACCAATTCGCGCAGCGGGGTCTCGCGCAGGATCTCGCTCACCGCCGCGCCGAAGGCCGGGCCGACCCGGGCGGGCAGCTGAGCGTCGCTGCGCAGCGCCTGCGCGGCGGAATGCAGTGTCTCCCACTGCTTCTTGGGCACCGCCTGCGCGGCGCGCTCGAGCAGCCGCGCCCCGATCTCCAGATCGTTGGCCAGGTCGACGGCGCTCTGCCCGACCGCGAGCTTGACCTCCACCGCGGAGCGCCAGGTGGCGATGGGATCGCCCCAGCCTTCGACGCGATAGGTCCAGGCGCCCGGCTCGCCGGGTGTGAACACGGCGTTGAACACATCCGGCTGATACTCCGGGGTCATGCGAATGCGCTGGGTGCGCGAGGATCCGGGCGCGCGCACCGCGAGCGTCGCCGCCACCCCCTCGTGCCCTTCGCGCCACACCACCGCACGGACGGGAAACACCTCCCCGACCACGGCCTTGAACGGCCGTCCGCCGGCAATCGCGGGGGCGGTGTCATCGATGGCGATGCGGCCGGTCACGGATTCGAACTTACCGGGTGCACTCGCTCTCGCGTGTAAGCGCTACTGCTGGCCCGGCTTCAGGAGCAGGAACAGCCCGTGCGCCTCGGCGCAGAGTCGCTCACCGTCGTGCAGGGTGGCGCGCACGAAGACCTTGCGGCCCTCCTGGCGTTCCACCCAGCCGTGCAGCTGCAATTCGGTGTTCAGCGGCGTGATCGCGCGGTAGTCGCAGTGCAGGAACGCGGTGCGGGTGACGGCCCGGGTGTAGACGGCGGCGGTCATGCCCAGCAGGTCGTCGAAGCCCAGCGCGATGTGCCCGCCGTGTGCCGCGCCGTTTCCGCCGAGATGAAAGGTCCGGAAGGTGATGCGCGCCCGCACACCCTCCCGGTCGGCCTGATCCACCAGGAACGGCGGCAGCGTGATGTTGCCGCGCGAGGGCAGATCGGTCCGATGCCAGGTCGGCGCGGACCACTCGTCCACCACCGCCTCACCCAGCTTGTCGTTCAACCCTTTGAGCGTGTTGATGGCGTCGAGCGCCTGCTCGTCCGACGGATTGGCCAGCCGCACCCGATCCATCAGCGTGCGCATCTGCTCGATCAGCTCCCCGTAGTGAGGCCCCCCGACCGAGGTGTCGCGCGCGAGTTCCTCGATCGGCCGGAACCCGCCCTCATGGTGTTCCTCGGAAGGCAGTGCCTCGACCTGCTGCTCGCTCATAAGAACACGTTATCGGTTGCGGGCGGTGTGCTGCGTTCGGGGCCGCAATCGGGGCCGTGATCTTGCTCGCCGCGCCGCGGCACGATCCGGACTTCGCCCGAGTGTGGCTCGCCCGTGGCGTGTCGTTCGGCCGTTCACTGGACTCGGTCATGCGCGTGCGCACCCACGTGGGCGTGGTCAGCGTGCCGACGCGGTGGCGGCCACCGCTGTCGAACGCACCTGTCAGCGTCGGAACTCGGTGAAGCGGGTCGTTGTGCGGGCGTGCAAGGGCTTGCTGTGCCCCGGAATTGGGGCGTTCGTACGATTTCGGCTGGGGTTTCGCGCCGTGGTATTCGGTGGGCGTTCAGTGAGCGGTCCAGGTGTGGGGTGGGCTTGGGGTGCCGGTGTAACCGCAGGTCAAGTGGTCACTTGCTGGGTTGTGCGGGGGCGGTGGGTGGGGGCGTGCCGTGTAAGGTTCAGCGGGTGAAGGCACTGCGTCGATTCACCGTCCGCGCTCATCTCCCGGAGCGGTTGTCCGCGCTCACCGAGTTGGCGACCAACCTGCGCTGGTCCTGGCACATGCCCACCCAGGACGTGTTCGCCGAGTTGGATCCCGAGCTGTGGGTGCGGGTCGAGCGGGATCCGGTGCGGATGCTGGGCGAGGTGCCGGCCGAGCGGCTGGACGAACTGGCCGAGGACGCGGCGTACACCCGGCGGGTGGACGCGGCGGCCGCCGATCTGAGCGATTATCTGGCCCGTCCGCGCTGGTATCAGAACCAGGCGAGCGGGCCGCGTGGAATCGCGTACTTCTCCATGGAATTCGGCGTCACCGAGGTGCTGCCCAATTATTCGGGCGGGCTGGGCATCCTGGCCGGTGACCATCTCAAGGCCGCCTCGGATCTGGGCCTGCCGCTGATCGGCGTCGGATTGCTGTACCGCTCAGGGTATTTCCGGCAGTCCCTGACCGCCGACGGCTGGCAGGCCGAACGCTATCCGGCGCTGGATCCGCAGGGTCTGCCGCTGCGCCTGCTGACCGACGGCGGCGCCCCGGTGCTCATCCACGTGGCCATGCCCGAGGGCCGGGTGCTGCGGGCCCGGGTGTGGATCGCCCAGGTGGGTCGAATCCCCCTGCTGCTCTTGGATTCCGATATCGCCGACAACGATCCGGAGCTGCGCGCGGTCACCGACCGGCTGTACGGCGGCGATCAGGACCACCGGATCAAACAGGAGATCCTGGCGGGCATCGGCGGCGTGCGGGCGGTACGCGCCTACACCCGCGCGAACGATCTGCCGGACCCGGATGTGTTCCATATGAACGAGGGTCACGCCGGCTTCCTCGGTATCGAGCGCATTCGCGAATTCATGGTCACCGGAATGGATTTCGAGGCGGCGCTGACCGCCGTGCGCGCGGGCACCGTGTTCACCACGCACACACCCGTGCCCGCCGGTATCGATCGATTCGCGGGTGCGCTGGTGCGGCGCTACTTCGGCGGCGCGCACGGGGAACGCGAATCGGTGGTGCTGCCCGGAGTTTCGGTGGATCGCATTCTGGCCATGGGCCGCGAGGCGGATCCGTCGGTGTTCAACATGGCGCACCTGGGACTTCGGCTCGCCCAGCGCTGCAACGGCGTATCGAAATTGCACGGCGAGGTCAGCCGCTCGATGTTCCTGCCGCTGTGGCCGGGTTTCGACGCCGCCGAGGTGCCGATCGGTTCGGTCACCAATGGCGTGCACGCACCCACCTGGGCCGCTCGCGAGTGGATCGACAAGGCCCGCGAACTCATCGGCGACGAGCTGGTGGAGGAGGCGCGCGGCTGGGAGCGGCTCTGCGATGTGGAACTGCGCGAACTGTGGTCCACCCGAAACATCCTGCGCGACATCCTGGTTCAGGAGGTGCGCCGTCGGCTGCGCGCCTCGTGGCTGGAGCGCGGCGCCGCCCCGGCCGAGCTCGGCTGGATCGACGAGGTCTTCGATCCCCGCGTGCTGACGGTCGGTTTCGCCCGCCGCGTGCCCACCTACAAGCGTCTGACCCTGATGCTCCGCGATCCGGAACGCCTGCGCGCCATGCTGCTGGACCCCGATCACCCGGTGCAGCTGGTGGTCGCCGGTAAATCGCATCCGGCGGACGAGGGCGGCAAGGCGCTCATCCAGCAGGTGGTGCGGTTCGCCGACGATCCGGCGGTGCGTCATCGCATCGTCTTCCTGCCCGATTACGACATGTCCATGGCTCGCTACCTGTACTGGGGTTGCGATGTCTGGCTGAACAATCCGCTGCGCCCGCTCGAGGCGTGCGGCACCTCGGGCATGAAATCGGCGCTCAACGGCGGCCTCAATCTCTCCATCCGCGACGGCTGGTGGGACGAGATGTACGACGGGGAGAACGGCTGGGCGATCCCGACCGCCGACGGTGTGCGCGACGAGGACCGCCGCGACGATCTCGAGGCGTCGGCGCTCTACGAACTCCTCGAACGCGCTGTGCTGCCGCGCTTCTACGACCGCGATCACGACGACCTCCCGGTCCGCTGGATGGAGATGGTCCGCCACACCCTGCGGACCCTCGGCCCGAAAGTCCTTGCCTCCCGGCAGGTGCGGGACTACGCGGTGGACTACTACGCCCCCGCCGCGGCCGCCTACGCCGCGGTGTCGCGTGCGGATTTCAAGGGCGCGCGCGACCTGGCCGACTACCGCCGCCGCCTCGAATCCGCCTGGCCCACGGTCAAAGTCCTGCAGGTGGACAGTTCCGGACTCCCCGACACCCCCGTCATCGGCGCACCCCTGTCCCTGCGCGCCCGCATCGACCTCGCCACCCTGGCGCCGTCGGACGTCACCGTCCAGGCCGTCCTGGGCCGAGTCTCACCCACCGACGACCTGACCGACGTGCACACCATTCCGATGACCCACACCGGAACCGACTCCGGCACAGATATTTTCACCGTCGACACCCCCGTCCCGGTCTCCGGCGCCGTCGGCTACACCATCCGTGTCCTGCCCACCCACCCCCTGCTCGCCTCCGAAACCGAACTCGGCCTCATCACCACCCCCAGCCCCTGAACCCGCTACGGCAGGTCCGGCCACGCGATACCCGCGACGCGTGGCTGGGTCCGGACCATCTCGCTCGGCGGGACGGACCCGAGCGGAGCGCTGCCCTGCTCCACCAGTTTCGGGATGTCCCGAGCCGGGAGATGTGATCGCACGCCGCACCTCTCGCATTCCAGGTACCGCTCGGTGTTGATCGGGAAGAGCGGAACGAACAGCAGCGTGAACTTCGTGACGAACTTCCGAAGTCCGTGCGGGCATGTGTATTTGCACGCGCCGCAGAACGCGGTCAGCGTCGTGAGCGTGAACAGACGGCGCTGAAATCCGAAGATGAGCACAGGAAATCCCCCGGGAAGAGCTACAGATCAGAGGCGAGCGTACGCTCGCGCGCTCACACGCCCGGGATCAGTGTGCGCTTGAGGATCTTGCCGGTTGCGTTGCGGGGCAGGGCATCCAGGAAGGTGACGTCGCGGGGGACCGAGAAGCGGCTGACGCGGTGGCGGATGTAGTTGCGGATCATCTCCGAGTCCAGGCCGGAGTCGGGGCGTTTGACCACGAAAGCGGCCAGGCGCTGGCCGAATTCGTGATCGGGAACACCGACCACGGCGACCTCGCTGATCTGCGGGAGATGTGAGAGGGCCTCCTCCACGGCGCGGGGGAAGACGTTCTCGCCACCGGAGATGATCATCTCGTCGTCGCGGCCGGCGACGAAGAGCTTGCCGCTCGCGTCGAGGTAGCCGATATCGCCGGTGTCCAGCATGCCGTCCGCCTCGTCGGGCGGGGTGGCGTCGGTGTATCCGTCGAAGAGCATGTGATTGCCGACGAAGATCCGGCCCGTCGCGCCGACGGGCAGCGGCCGCCGATCGGGGCCCAGGATAGCGATTCTGGTGCCGAGCGGCGGGCGGCCCGCGGTGGTGGGGGAGATGCGCAGATCGGCGGGGTCCGCGATGCTGGCCCAGGACACCTCGGTGGAGCCGTACACGTTGTAGAGGATGTCGCCGAAGGTGTCCAGGAAGCGCAGCACCACCGCTCCGGCGATCGGCGCACCGCAACTGGCGACCACCTTCAGGCTGGACAGGTCATAGCGCGCCCGCACATGGATGGGCAGATCCAGGATGCGGTTCACCATGACCGGCACCACGATCAGCGCGGTCACCTTGTGCTCGGCGATCCGCCGCAGACAGTCCTCGGCGTCGAAGCGGTCCCCGAGCACCACGGTCGCGCGAATGGCGGTCGAGATCTGCAGTGCCGCAAGGCCCCAGGTGTGAAACAGCGGCGAGGGAATGAACATGGTCTCGTGCACCCCGAACGGGATGCGCGAGAGCAACGCGGCCACGGTCCCGAAACCCTTGGGGTGCGGGCGCCGCGCGCCCTTGGGCGTTCCGCTGGTGCCCGAGGTGAGCACGACCAGCCGTCCCGGCTTGGGAGCCTTGCGCGGCAGGGACTGCCGCATGGCGATCAGATCCTCGAGCGTGGTGCGCCCGGGCTGCTGCGAGGAGAGCTCGTCGGTGGTGAACCGCGGGATCTCCGCGGGCAGATACCGCACCAGATGCTCGAATTCACTGTCCACGAACACCGCCGAGAGCGAGTGGCGATAGACCAGCTCCTCGATCTGCCGCGCGGGCAGGCCGGTATTGAGCAGGATCGCGTCCGTGCCGGCCTTGCCCGCGCCGACCATGCACTCGACCATGCCGGTGTTGTTGCGGCACAGCAGCCCCACCGCGCCGCCACCGAAGCCGAGCGCGGCCAGCGCGCCCGCGAGTGCGCCGCTGCGCGCGTGCAACTGCTCGAAGGTGCTGGCGTACCGGTCGTCCACGACCGCCTGCCGATGCGGGGAGTGCGCGGCCGCCGCCGCGTAGCCCCCGGCCAGGCTGAATCCCCATTTGGCCAGGCTGCTCAGCTGTTTGAGGCCCACATCCGGCCGGAAGGTGCGCACCACGCCGGAGGCGACCATCTGCTTGGCCACGCCCGCCTGCAGTTTCACCGGCGAATCCTCACCGTTGACGATCACCGAGGTGGGTGCGCCCTGGATCAATTCGGCCACCCGCCCGAGTGCCGCCTGGGTCCAGGCGATCACCGCGGCGTTGGGCAGGTCGCTCATCATCGGATGCACCAGCCCGGGCTTGAAATAGGTGACCAGCACCCGGGTGCGCTCACCGTCCTCGCGCAGCCGAACCGCCGCGAAACTGCCCGTCCCCGCGCAGTGCACCTCGAAGCTCTCGTGTTCGCGGGCGATTCGCAGCTGCACGGACAGGGTGCGGATCTCGACGCCGTCGCCGCCGATTCGCACGCGCAGCGAGGGATGCTGTTCGACCGTATCGAGTTGTTCGCACGCCCCGATTCCGGGAAAGAGCCGCGGGTAGGTCTGTGGCTCGACGAGCACATCCCAGATCGCTTCGCGGGCGATCGGGAATTCCGCGCTCGCGTCGATGACGTCCGTAACCACGTGTCGCAACTTCTCGATGGCCGGTTCCCCGATATCCCCCGGCGGATTACGTATTTGTAACGTCCCAGACAGTTTCGGTCAAGACCCTTAAATTACCGGCGGGTAATAATGTTAATTGCTCATTGATTGCGCAGGTGGCATCGGCAAACCAAGCGCAAGGCCGGTGCGATTGCTCACGATTCGCCGGGTCGGATTCGGATCCGACGAACGGGACAAGATACCGTTCCCAGGCAGCCGTCTACCCTCCCGCCGACTGGAGACATCACACTCATGAGCTTCGACGTCCTCACGCGCACCAAGGGGCGCGTCGACTCGTACTTCGGCATCAGCGAACACGGTTCGACCGTGCGCCGCGAACTCATGGCCGGAACTATCACCTTCCTGGCCATGTCCTACGTGCTGGCGGTGAACCCCTCGATCCTCGGCGATCACGGCGCGCTCGGGGACAAGGGCATGCCGATGCAGGCGGTCTTCACCGCCACCGCCGTCGCGGCCGTCTTCGGCACGCTGGTCATGGGCATCTGGGCGAAGTATCCGGTCGCGCTGGCTCCCGGCATGGGGCTCAACGCCTTCTTCGCCTACACGGTCGTGCTCAATATGGGCATCCCGTGGCAGCAGGCACTCTCGGGCACGCTGCTGTCCGGCATCATCTTCTTCGTCCTGGCCATCACCAAGGTGCGCGAGAAGATCATCGACGCGATCCCCATGCAGATGAAGCTGGCGGTCGGCGCCGGCATCGGCATGTTCGTGGCCTTCCTCGGCCTCAAGAACGCGGGCGTCGTGGTCGCGAGCGACGCGACCTTCGTGCACCTGGGCGACTTCCACAAGGGCACCACGCTGCTGGCGCTGTTCGGCCTGCTGGTGACGGTCATCTTCCTGGTGCTCGGCTGGCACGGCGCGGTGCTGTACGGCATCCTGTCCACCACCGTGCTGGGCATCGTGACCGGTCTCGTGGAACTGCCGAGTTCGGTGGCGGCGCTGCCGCACGGACTGGATCAGACCTTCGGCCAGGCCATCGTTCATCTGCCGGACGCGTTCACCGGGCAGATGATCATCGTGGTGCTGACCATGCTGTTCGTCGACTTCTTCGATGCCTCGGGCACTCTGATCGGCGTCGCCAATCAGGCCGGGCTGCTGACGAAGGACGGCAAGCTCGATCGCGCCGGGCAGGCCCTGGCCGCCGATTCGGTGGGCACCGCCGCGGGCGCGATCATCGGCACCTCGACCACGACCGCGTATGTCGAATCCACCGCCGGTGTCACCGCGGGCGGGCGCACCGGTCTGACCGCGGTGTCCACCGCCGGGTGGTTCCTGGTCGCCATGTTCTTCTTCCCGCTGTTCTCGGTGGTGGCGGGCGTTCCGGCGGTCACCGCTCCGGCGCTCATCGTGGTCGGCGTGCTGATGTCCCGGGCGCTGGGCGAGATCGACTGGACCCGTTTGGAATACGCGGTTCCGGCCTTCATCACCGTGATCATGATGCCGCTGACCTATTCGATCGCGAACGGAATCGCCATGGGCCTGCTGTTCTATCCCGTGGTCATGGTCGCCAAACGCCGTGCGCGCGAGGTGCATCCGGTCATGTGGGTGCTGATGGCGGTGTTCCTGTCGTATTTCTGGTTCCTGGCCGAGTAGCTTTCCCCGGCGGCCGCCATCGCGCTCGGCGTCATGATCGGCGCGATCGACTCCGGCTGGAGCGGTGGACCGGCCGGGTTCGAGGTAGAGAAGTTTCGGGTCCCCGCGCCGCGTGCAGGGCTTGGCGCGGGGACACTGATACGTCCGATAGGGGAATTGGGGTTTCCATCGGGGTATCGACAGCCAATTTACTTTTGTTCGGAAGTAAGAACCACTCGTGTGACTGTTTTCACACGGGTGTTTTCGTATCCGAAGGATTAGTCGTCAAGCGCGCCAAAGCCTTTGTCACCACCTGTGGATCGGACGTCTCCCAATAGGGCGGCAACGACGCGCGCAGATATCCGCCGTAGCGAGCGGTCGCGAGACGGGAATCTAAAATAGCTATTACGCCGCGATCATCGACACTGCGCAACAAACGACCCGTTCCCTGCGCCAGCAGCAATGCCGCGTGATTGGCGGCCACCGAGAGAAATCCGTTGCCGCCCCGCGATTCCACCGCGCGCTGCCGTGCCACCAGCAGCGGATCATCGGGCCGCGGGAACGGAATCCGGTCCAGGATAACGAGACTCAGCGACGGGCCCGGAACGTCCACGCCCTGCCACAGCGAAAGTGTGCCGAACAGTGAGGTTTCCGGGTCCTGCGCGAACTTGCGCACCAGCGCGCCGGTGGCGTCGTCGCCCTGGCACAGCACCGGGGTGTCCAGGCGCTCGCGCATGATCTCGGTGGCGGCCTTGGCCGCTCGCATGGAGGAGAAAAGTCCGAGCGTGCGACCACCGGCGGCCCGCACCAGACGTTCGATCTCGTCGAGGTACGCGGTGGGCAGTCCGTCGCGGCCCGGCGCGGGAAGATGCTTGGCCACGTACAGGATTCCGGATTTCGCGTGGTCGAACGGCGACCCCACGTCGACCGAATTCCAGCGCAGCGATTTCTCGTCCGACGGAGCCTCCGCGCCGTTGGCCAGCGCCGGATCCACCTTGCTCGCCGACTGCGGCGGCAGGCCCCAGGTGACGGCCAGATTGTCGAACGAGCCGCCGATCTGCAGGGTCGCGGACGCCAGCACGATGGTGGCCGTGCCGAACAGGCGGGTGCGCAGCAGCCCGCCCACCGACAGCGGAGCCATGTGCAGGGTGCGGCGCGCGATCCCGCGCACCTCGTCCTGCGCCAGCCACACCACATCGCGGTGCGCGGCGGGATCGGGCTCCTCGTAGGTGGTGAGCACGCGGACCGCGGCGTCGTGCACGTCCTCGATGGCGGCCAGCGCCTGATTGCGCGCGGCCGCGCCCTCCGGATCCGCCGCCGCGGCTCCGGCGCCCTGCGGAGCCAGGGCGGTGCGGCAGTTCCAGGCGGCGTCGCGGATCAGGGCGAGCACCGAGGAGGCGCCGTCGGGCATGGTGTCCCAGCGGCCGGGCCGCAATTCGTCCAGCAGTCCGTGCCAGGCCTCGGCCGCGTTCTCCAGCCGATCCACCTCGCGCTCGTCGATGAGTTTGGTGCAGCGCTTGGCGGCCGCGCTGATGGCCGCGGTGGACAGTTCGGCGGTGGCCACGCCGGTCACCCGGTCCACCAGCTCGTGGGCCTCGTCGATCACTACGACGTCGTGCTCGGGCAGCACCTGGATGCCGCTGATGGCGTCGATGGCCAGCAACGCGTGATTGGTGACCACCACATCGGCCTGACCGGATTCCGCGCGCGCCTTCTCCGCGAAGCAGTCCTGCCCGAACGCGCAGCGCGATTTGCCCACGCACTCACGGGAACTCACGCTCACCTGCCGCCAGGCGCGATCGGTGACGCCGGGGGTGACCTCGTCCCGGTCGCCGGTCTCGGTCTCGGAGACCCACTCGTTGAGCCGCTGCACCTCGCGCCCGAGCCGGGAGATTGCGAACGCATCGAAGAGTTCAGCCTCGGCGGGCTCCTCCGGAATCGCGCTGTTGATCTTGTTCAGGCACAGATAGTTGTTGCGCCCCTTGAGGATCGCGAACTGCGGCACCCGCCCCAGCGGCTCCTTCAGCGCTTCTGCCAGTCGCGGCAGATCGCGATCCACCAGCTGGCGCTGCAGCGCGATGGTCGCGGTGGACACCACCACGGTCCGCCCGGTGCGCACCGAATGGCGCAGACTCGGCACCAGATAGGCCAGCGACTTGCCCGTGCCGGTCCCGGCCTGCACCGCCAGATGCTCCCCGGTGTCGATGGCGTGCGCGACGGCCGCGGCCATCGTCTGCTGGCCCTTCCGCTCCTTGCCTCCGAGCGCCGTCACCGCGGTGGCCAACAGGTTCGGTACTGGAGGGAGTTCAGGCACGACGGCCAGACTAGTGCGCCCCGCCGACAACCCTCACACAATCCTCCCCGCGCCCGCCCAGCTGGCGGAATTCGGCCGCGTGAGGGACGCACCCGCCGACCGGCTCGGCAGCTCGCTTCCTCGGCTGCGGCGGCCTTGCGGCGGGAAACACACGTCCCCTCGGGCGACGGTCGAGCGGTAGTCGCTCTAGCGCTCGAGACCGCCGGCCAGATCCACGCCCGCGGTGCGCAGCGTGTCCAGGGCGACGCCGACGGTGGCGGGGGAGACCGCGGCGGTGAGCCCGAGCAGGACCCGGGTGTCGAAGCCCTCGGCGCGGGCGTCCAGGGCGGTGGCGCGCACACAGTGATCGGTGGCGATCCCGCAGACGTCGACGGCCTCGATGTTCCGCGCGCGCAACCAGTCCGCGAGGGTGGTGCTGCCGTCGGAGGCGGTGCCCTCGAAGCCGGAGTAGGCGGCGGTGTACGCGCCCTTGGAGAACACCTCCTCGATGGGCTCGGTGTTCAGACCCGGATGGAAGTCCGCGCCCGGCGTGCCGACCCGGCAGTGCGGCGGCCAGCTGTCCACGAAGTCCGGATGTTCGGAGAAGTGCGCGCCCGGGTCGATGTGGAAGTCGCGGGTCGCCACGACCGCCGTATAGTCCGAGACGCCGAGGTACTCGCTGATCCGACCGGCCACCGCCGCGCCTCCGGCCACGGCCAGCGACCCGCCCTCACAGAAATCGTTCTGCACATCGACGACGATCAGGGCTCGACTCATGCGTGGCCTCCCGGTGCCTGCGGATGAACCCCGATGGTTCGGTCCCCGTAGTGCATTGTGCCGTCCGCCGCCGGATCGGACCACGTGGACACCTGCCCACCGGCGATCGCCGCCGCCCGATCGGGGCCGATCAGCTCAGGAAGGTCGTCGGGATCGCGGGTTCTCCGGCGGAGAGCTTCAGCCCCTCCCACGGCAGGCTGATCAGACCGCGCGCCACCAGTTCCCGGCTCTCCTGCAGGGTCGGGCGGTCCGGGAGGATCTCGCCCTTGCGGACCAGGGGCACCTGCAGTTCGCGCACTTCGTGGCCGTTGGACGCGGGGCTCGGTCCGGATTCGGGGTGCACGACCTCCTCGACGAGGGTTCCGGTGCGGCGGACCAGGCGCACCGCCTTCTTGGTGCCACCGCGAGATTCCTTGTGCGAGCTGCGTTTCGCGACGGGTACGCCCTCGACCTCGACCAGCTTGTAGACCATTCCCGCTGTGGGAGCACCGGATCCGGTGACCAGCGAGGTGCCGACCCCGTACACGTCGACCGGTTCCGCGCGCAGGGAGGCGATGGCGTACTCGTCCAGATCGCCGGACACCACGATGCGGGTGCGGGTCGCGCCCAGTGCGTCCAGCTGATCGCGCACCTGCCGCGCCAGCACCCCGAGATCGCCGGAATCGATACGCACACCACCCAATTCGGGTCCGGCCACCTCGATGGCCGTGGCCACGCCGCGCGTGATGTCGAAGGTGTCCACCAGCAGCGTGGTGCTCACCCCGAGCGCGTCCACCTGACTGCGGAAGGCCTCGGCCTCGTGCTCGCCGTCCGCGCCGCTGTGCAGCAGGGTGAACGCGTGCGCGCTGGTGCCCGCGCTCGGCACGCCGAAGCTGCGCGCGGCCTCCAGATTCGAGGTGGCGTCGAGCCCGGCGATGTACGCGGCCCGCGCGGCGGCGGGCGCGGCCAGCTCGTGCGTTCGCCGCGAACCCATTTCGATCATGCGCCGGCCGCCGGCGGCGCTCACCATGCGGGCGGCGGCCGCGGCGATCGCGCTGTCGTGGTTGTAGATCGACAGCGCGAGCGTCTCGAGCAGCACGCATTCGGCGAAGGTGCCGCGCACGGTGAGGATCGGGGAGCCCGGGAAATACAGCTCGCCCTCGCGGTATCCGTCGATGTCTCCACTGAACCGGTAGTCCCGCAACCACTCCAGCGTGCGGGCGTCCAGGAACTTGGCGACCACCGCGAGCTCCGGCTCACCGAAACGGAACCCGGCCAGCGCGTCCAGCAGTCGCCCGGTGCCCGCGACGACGCCGTAGCGCCGGCCGTGCGGCAATCGCCGGGCGAATACCTCGAACGTGCAGCGCCGATGCGCGGACTCGTCGGCCAGCGCGGCCGCGAGCATGGTCAGCTCGTACTGGTCCGTCAGCAACGCGGTGCTGGTAACCCCGTCAGCGATCATCACGATCCCCACTGTAGGCGGACACGCCCGCAGGCGCGGACACGCCGGACAGGGAATCACACCGCGAACCCGCCCGGGGCGAAGCGAAGGGCTGATCGGACGCGTCTGTTGTTTCTTCGGGGTCTGGTCGTACCCTGGACGTTATGGGTCTGTGTAAGGAAGACGCTGTCCGGGTTGCCACTCGTCCGATGGCGGCGGGGACGATGTCGGCGCCACAGGCGACCCCCGAGGCCATCGAGCACACCGAGATCCTGGAGGCCGAGGACCGGCCCTGGGTAACGGTCGTATGGGACGACCCGGTCAACCTCATGCACTACGTCACCTACATCTTCCAGAAGCTCTTCGGCTACAGCAAAGCCAAGGCAACCGAGCTGATGCTCGAGGTGCACAACGACGGCCGGGCCGCGGTGTCCTCCGGTTCGCGCGACAAGATGGAAAATGACGTGCAACGCCTGCACGCGGCCGGCCTGTGGGCGACCATGCAACGTGACAGTTGATCCGGGCGGCTACGGTGAACCCGTGCGGAAGTGGAGCAGGAAGAACTCCCTGGGCGGGCTGAAACTGCGTTCGGAAATGGACGCTCACGAGGCGGAGGTTTTGCGTTCGCTGGTCGGAGCGGTCACCGGACTGCTGACCGACCGCGCGCAATCGGCCCCCGAGGACGATCTCGCCGCCCTCACCGGGCTACAGCTGGGCAACTCCGTCCCGCCCGATGACCCCCGACTGCGCCGACTGCTGCCGGACTTCCATCGCACCGAGCCCGGCTCGCCCGACGCGGAACGCGCCGATCTGAACAGCGCGCTGCGCAGCCTGCACGAGCCGGAGATCATCGAAACCAAGGTCTCGGCGGGGCTGGTCATCCTGGAGACGCTGCCCGCGACCGGCGGCAAGATCACCCTCACCCCCGAACAGGCCGACGCCTGGCTCACCGCCATCAACGACGTCCGTCTCGCCTTGGGCACCGCGTTGGACATCGACGCCGACACACCCGAACAGCTCGACCCCGACGATCCGCGCGCCCCCAGCCTGGACGTCTACCACTGGCTCACCTGGATGCAGGACTCCCTGCTCCAAGCCCTCACCCCCTGAGGCCGTCCCCGCGCGGGGGACCGGGGCGCGGCGACGATCCGAGACGTCGATCGAGAGGCAGCACCTGTGAACACTGTTGCGGGACCACGCAATTCGATCACTGACGTGACGGGCGTGCTGGTCGGGCATCATCACGAGCTGGACGAGAACGCCACCCTCGGAACGGGAGCCGCCACCGGCTGCACCGTGGTGCGGGTGCCGGGCGGTGCGACCGCCTCGGTGGATGTGCGCGGCGGCGGCCCCGGAACCCGCGAAACCGATCTGCTGGACCCGAGGAACACCGTGCGGCAGGTGAACGCGGTGTTGCTGACCGGTGGCAGCGCCTACGGCCTGGCCGCCGCGGACGGCGTGATGCGCTGGCTCGAGGAACATCGCGAGGGCATCCCGATGGATCCCGCGGATCCGTCGCGGGTCGTGCCGATCGTTCCGGGCGCGGTGATCTTCGATCTCCCGGTGGGGGCATGGGACATTCGTCCCGGCGCCGACGCGGGCTTCCTGGCCGCGGACTCGGCGGGCGAGGACTTCGCGCGCGGCACGGCCGGCGCCGGAACGGGCGCTCGCGCCGGATCCATCAAAGGCGGAATCGGTTCGGCCAGTGTGCGATTCACCGACGGCCCGGCAGCGGGCGTCACGGTCGGCGCGCTCATCGTCGCCAATCCGGTCGGATCGGTCTTCGATCCGCGCACCGGCCTGCCGTGGGGCGCGGGCACCGACGGTCCCGAGCACTTCGGCCTGCGTCCGCCCTCGGCCGACCAGCTGGCCGCCGCCAACGCCCTGCCGGTCAAGGGCACGGTCCTGAACACCACCATCGGCGTGGTCGCCACCGACGCGGCCCTGGACCCCTCGGCCTGCCGCCGCCTGGCCACCACCGCCCACGACGGCCTGGCCCGCGCGATCCGCCCGGCGCATTCGCCGCTGGACGGCGACACCCTGTTCGCCCTGGCCACCGGAGCGGTCACCAGAACCCCGGATTTCCCACTGCCCCCGGCCTTTCCGGCCGACCTGCTCATGCTGGACGAGTTGTGCACCGCCGCCGCGGTATGCGTCGAGCGCGCGATCGTGGACGCCATCCTCTCGGCCACCGCGGTCGCGGGCATCCCGTCATACGGTGATCTCTTCGGGGTGTGAAAAGCCACTCCGGGGAATAGGCGAATATTCTCACCTTGTTGACGACAGCGTTTCCGGCCGAGCGCGCCGGACCGCGTCGGGCGGTGCACGGAAGGATGCGATTGTGCTGGTGATCAGGGCAGACCTCGTCGAGGCGATGATCGCGCACGCGCGCGCGGACCATCCGGACGAGGCTTGCGGGGTGCTGGCCGGGCCCGAGGGTTCCGATCGCCCCGAACGGTTCGTCCCGATGGTCAACGCCGAACGCTCGCCCACCTTCTACCGCTTCGACTCCGGCGAACAGCTGAAGGTCTGGCGGGCCATGGACGCGGCCGACGAGGAGCCGGTCGTCGTCTACCACTCGCACACCGCGACCGAGGCGTACCCGAGCCGCACCGATATCTCCTACGCCTCCGAACCCAACGCGCACTACGTGCTGATCTCCACCCGCGATCCCGACGAGCACGAACTGCGCAGCTACCGCATCATCGACGGCGAGGTCACCGAGGAACCCGTCGAGATCATCACCGCCTGAACATCTTTCGAAGGAGTCCCCATGCCGGTCACCGTATCTATCCCGACCATCATGCGTCCGATCACCAAGGACGAGAAACGCGTACAGGCCAGCGGCGCGACGCTGGCCGCGGTCATCGACGACCTCGAGGCGCAGTACCCCGGTCTGAAGGAGCGACTGCTCAAGGACGGCAAGCTCAATCGGTACGTCAACATCTATGTCGACGACGAGGACGTGCGCTTCTCCGGTGGCCTGGACGCCGAGGTCACCGACGGCGGCAGCATCACCATCCTCCCGGCCGTGGCCGGTGGTTCGGTGCACGCCGAGCACTCGCGCTGACCCGGTGGCCCGCTACGAGTCGCTGATCGCGACACTCGGCAACACGCCGCTGGTCGGACTGCGCACGCTGTCCCCGCAGTGGGACGGCGATTCGCACGTGCGCCTGTGGGCGAAACTCGAGGACCGCAACCCGACCGGCTCCATCAAGGACCGTCCCGCGCTGCGCATGATCGAGCAGGCCGAGGCCGACGGCCGGCTCACCCCCGGCTGCACCATCCTCGAGCCCACCAGCGGCAATACCGGCATCTCGCTGGCCATGGCCGCGAAACTCAAGGGCTACGAACTGGTCTGCGTGATGCCCGAGAACACCTCGGTCGAGCGCCGCCAGCTGCTCACCATGTTCGGTGCGCGGATCATCGATTCCCCGGCCGCGGGCGGCTCCAATCAGGCTGTCGCGCTGGCCAAGCAGATAGCCGCCGAGCACCCCGACTGGGTGATGCTCTATCAATACGGCAACCCCGCCAACGCGCTCGCGCACTACGAGAGCACCGGTCCGGAGATCCTGGCGGATCTGCCCGAGATCACCCACTTCGTGGCGGGCCTGGGCACCACCGGCACCCTGATGGGCACCGGCCGCTTCCTGCGCGAGAAGGTGCCCGGTATCGAGATCGTCGCGGCCGAACCGCGCTACGGCGAACTGGTCTACGGCCTGCGCAATATCGACGAGGGCTTCATTCCCGAGCTCTACGACGAGTCGGTGCTCACCTCCCGGTTCTCGGTCGGCCCCTACGACGCCGTGCGCCGCACGCGCGAATTGGTGCTGGAGGAGGGCATTTTCGCGGGCATCTCCACCGGCGCGATCCTGCACGCCGCGCTCGGCGTGGCCAAGAAGGTCCAGAAGGCGGGCCGTTCGGCCGATATCGCCTTCGTGGTGGCCGACGGCGGCTGGAAATACCTCTCCACCGGCGCGTACGACGGCACGCTGGAGGATGCGGAAGAGCGTCTGGACGGCCAACTCTGGGCTTGATGCGCGCGGGTGCACCGGTGCGTGATCCGGTCACCCCATTCGTCGCACGCGTGCTGTGCAAGTGCGATGGGCGCGAGGATCGCGGTCGGTTCGGGCGGGGGTGCGAAGTCCGCGCGCGGCGACCCTCGAGCCGGGCCCGCCGGTACGCTCGGGATCAAGGACCGAGGAGGTGCCTGCCATGAGCGCCGGTAGTAGCGGAGTGGGGTCGTCGTTCGATCCGGATCGGATCGCGCGACTACGCGGGCAGCTGGCGAACCCCGGCGTCGCCTCGAAAGGCGCCGGCGCGGTGAAGCTGCTGTGGCAGCGGGCCGTTGTGATCATTCTCGGGTTTACCGTCCTGTTGTACGGGGTAGAAGGGGTCGATTCGGTCTCCGGTCACCACCTCGATCACGCGGGCGGCGTGATTCCGCGCAAGGCCTACGGGCTGGACGGAATCGTCTTCGCGCCTGTGCTGCACGCCAATTGGGAACACCTGATCGGCAACACGCTCCCGGTGCTGGTGCTCGGTTTGCTCACCCTGCTGACCGGAATCGGCCGAGGTCTGGCGGCCACGGCCATCGTGTGGGTGGTCGGCGGAGTGGGGGTGTGGCTGCTCGGTCCACCCAATTCCGTGCACATCGGGGCCTCGGTGCTGGTGTTCGGCTGGCTCACCTATCTGATCTCGCGCGGCTGGTTCGCGCGCAACGTGGCTCAGATCGCCATCGGCCTGGTCGTGGGCCTGCTGTACGGCTCGATTCTGTGGGGAGTGCTGCCGGGACAGCCCGGAATCTCTTGGCAAGGACATCTTTTCGGGGCGGTGGGTGGGCTGATTGCCGGGTGGGTACTCTCTGGGGATGAACGTCGTCATCGTCGCGGGGCTGACGCCGGCCGACTCGTGTCGTAGGGGTGACGCTGGACGCGGTCGGCTATTTGGGGGATCCCTCCTTGAGTGAGACAGCAGCGTGGCAGCATGGGGGAATGCGCCTCACCGTTATCGGGTGCTCGGGCAGCGTGTCCGGCCCTGATTCCCCAGCGTCGGGGTACCTGCTCACCGGCCCGGATATGACCCCCACCGTCATCGATTTCGGTCCCGGAGTACTGGGTGCGCTGCAGCGCTATCTGGATCCCGGTGAGGTGGACATCTTCCTGACTCACCTGCACGCCGACCATTGCCTGGACCTGCCCGGCCTGCTGGTCTGGCGTCGCTATCACCCCAATCCGCCGACGGGCAAGGCCATCGTGCACGGCCCCACCGACACCTCGCTGCGGATCGGCAACGCCTCCGCGGAGATCGGCGGCCAGACCGACGACTGGTCCGACGTGATCGACATGCGCGTCTGGGAAGCGGGCACGCCGATTCCCTTCGGCACCGGCCACACCGTCGAAGCGCGCCGCATGTTCCATCCGCCGGAGTCCTACGGCCTGCGGATCAACACCGCCGCCGGACGCACCTTCGTCTACACCGGTGACACCGCGGTGTGCGACGAGGTCTTCGAGCTGGCCCGCGGTGCCGATGTGCTGCTGTCCGAAGCCTCCTGGACCCACGATCCCGCCAATCGCCCACCCGGCATCCATCTCTCCGGACACGAAGCCGGACTGATCGCCGCCGAAGCCGGCGTAGGCGAACTACTGCTCACCCACATCCCCCCGTGGACCTCGCGCGAAGACGTCATAGCCGAGGCCAAAGCCGTCTTCAAGGGCCCGGTCCACGCCGTATCCCCAGGCGAAACCTTCGACATCTGACCCCTTCCCCCTCCCCACCCAGAACAACCGATCCCATCCAGACCGGGACACCCCTGTCCCCGTCCCTGTCCCTGTCCCCGATCGGGACAACCGTCCCCGTCCCCGCCTCGATCGGGACAACCGTCCCCGTCCCCGTCTCCGAACGGGACAACTGATCTCGTTCCGATCGGGGCAAATCACTGGATACGTCCAAAATGGATTCGGTACCTGACCGCCACCACGGGTGCACGACAGCCGACGACTCCCAGCTACCCGCTGAGACTCCGAAAAGGCGTGACCGAACGGGACAACTGATCTCGTTCCGTTCGGGGTAACTCACCGGGTACGTCCAAAATGGATTCGGTACCTGACCGCCACTAGGGTGCATGACGGCCGACGGCTCCCAGTCGCCCGCTGAGGCTCCGGAGAGGCGGGACCGTATAGCCTGTGGCCGTGTCTAAACGAGCCGATGGCAGAGCGGATGACGAACTCCGCGAGGTACGGATCACCCGGGGGTTCACCTCGCATCCGGCGGGTTCGGTGCTGGTGGAGTTCGGTGGGACCCGGGTGATGTGCACCGCGAGTGTGACCGAGGGCGTGCCGCCGTGGCGTCGCGATTCCGGATTGGGCTGGCTGACAGCCGAATACGCGATGCTGCCCGCCGCGACGCACACCCGCTCGGGCCGAGAGTCGGTGAAGGGCAGGGTCGGTGGCCGCACCCAGGAGATCTCGCGCCTGATCGGCCGCTCGCTGCGCGCCTGCATCGACCTGGCCGCGATCGGCGAGAACACCATCGCCCTGGACTGCGACGTGCTGCAGGCCGACGGCGGCACCCGCACCGCGGCGATCACCGGCGCGTACGTCGCGCTCTCGGACGCGGTCACCTATCTGGCCGCCGCGGGCCGCCTGGCCGATCCGCAGCCGATCTCCTGCGCCATCGCCGCGGTGAGCGTCGGCGTGGTGGACGGCCGCGTGCGCCTGGACCTTCCGTACGAGGAGGATTCGCGCGCCGAGGTCGACATGAACGTGGTCGCCACCGATACCGGCACGCTGGTCGAGATCCAGGGCACCGGTGAGGGCGCGACCTTCCCGCGCTCCACCCTGGACAAGCTGCTCGACTCCGCCCTCGCGGGCTGCGAGCAGCTCTTCGTAGTGCAGAAACAAGCCCTCGCCCTGCCGTATCCGGGTGTGCTCCCGGAGCCGTCGGAAACGAAGAAGAAATGACCGCTCGACTTCTGGTGGCCAGCCGTAATGCCAAGAAGCTCAACGAGCTTCGCCGCATTCTGGACGAAGCCGGTATCGCCGGCGTCGAGATCGTGGGCCTCAACGACGTCCCACCCTACGAGGAGGCTCCCGAAACCGGGGCCACCTTCGAGGAGAACGCGCTCGCCAAGGCCCGAGACGGCTTCGCTGCCACCGGAATCCCTTGTGTCGCAGACGATTCCGGTATCGCCGTGGATGCGCTCAACGGTATGCCCGGTGTGCTGTCGGCGCGCTGGTCCGGTACGCACGGCAACGACGAGGCCAACAACGCCCTGCTGCTGGCCCAGCTCGGCGACGTCCCGGACGAGCGGCGCGGCGCGAGCTTCGTCTCCACCTGTGCCCTGGTCGCCGACGGTGTCGAGACCGTGGTGCGCGGGGAATGGCCCGGTGTCATCTCCCGGAATCCGGTGGGCGACGGCGGTTTCGGCTACGACCCGCTGTTCGTTCCGGAGGGCGGAACCGTGTCCGCCGCCCAGCTCACCCCGGCCGAGAAGGATGCGGCATCGCATCGGGGTCGCGCCCTGCGGCAGCTGCTGCCCGCCCTGGCGGCGCTCGCGAAGGACTGAAACCCTGACCTACGACCGCGCCCCCGCCGGGATCTCCGGCGGGGGCGCGGTCGAATTCTCGTGGCGTTCTCAGAGGTCGAAGGCGGCCTTCACATCTCGGGTCCGCCAGTGCTCGAACACGAAGGACAGGAACGGAATCGTGCCCGCGAGGCAGGTGAGCAGGGTGGTCACCGGCTTCCAGCGCGCCTTGATGCCGAGGTCGATGGTGAAGACCAGGTACAGCATGTAGAACAGCCCGTGCACCTGGCCGATGTAGAAGAGCCAGTGCGGCGCGGTGCTGCTGTCCTCGAGCAGCAGGTACTTGTAGACCATCTCGCCGGTGAGTACCAGCAGCCAGAGGCCGGTGATCCAGGCCAGGATCCGGTAGCGCGAGAGCGCGCCGCGGATCTTCTCGGGTGCGGCGGCGCCGAGCGGACGGGGTGCGAGGGTGGTCTCACTCGTCGCCGCGCCGTCCTGGCCCAGGGCGGCAGGGGAATCGGCGGAGTTGTCGCGCGTGGTCAACCGGCGTCCTCTCGGTGTCGAAATGTCGGTGTCGGGGTTTCGGTCAGCTCTGGTCGGTGTGCAGACCGGCGGTGCGAACCCGCTCGGCCATATCGGACGCGTGCAGTTCGGCCAGGTATCGGTTGTATTCGGCGGTCTCCGGATCGGCTTGCGGGGCCGTCTTCGGGCGCTCCGGCAGCAGGCCCGCGGGTATCTCGCGCGCGGCGACGGGTTTGGGCCGGGTGGCGCGGACGATATCGGCGCCTCCGCTCACCGGCGCGGACGCGCTCTCCTGCTCGGCCGCGTCGCGCTCTAGCCGGACGAAGCGAACATAGGCCCACACCACGAACCCGGCGAACAGTGGCCACTGCAGGGCATAGCCGAGGTTCTGGTACGTGCCGCCGCCCGATTCGAAGCGACCCCACTGCCAGTAGCCGAGGCCCAGGCAGGCCGCGAATGCCACGACCACGAAAAGGATCAGGGCCGGGCGGCGTTGGGGAGCGGACACGACCTCCACGGTACCCGCCTACTACGAGCTGCGTAGTAGGGGATGGGCAACTGGATGGGCGCGCAGGCCACCGGGTCAGGGCACGGGCCACCGGAGGGTCCGGGGACGGCCCGTCGAGTTCAGGCATGTCGTCCCGGTCCTCGCCGCGACAGCTGCGACGCGGAAGCGCCAGGGCGTGCCGGGTGGGAGAACCCTGGGGCTCGACAGATGACTCGTGCCCGCTCCGGGTGTGGAGCGGGCACGAGGCGTCAGCGGGACCTGTTCACCGCCCGGATCGAGCATGGTGGCGGGTCGAGCCGGATGTCAGAACTTGTAGGTCACTCCGGTGAGCCGCTCGGACTCGTCCCACAGTCGCCGCCACATGTCCTTGTTCTGCGAGAGCTTCGAGGACGGCGACGGTTCGACCGGACCCTGGGATCCGCGCAGCCGGGTCGGGCCCCAGTAGACGGTCGGGTCGGCATCGGGGTCGGTGGCCGCGAAGAGCGAGGAGTGCGCGGCCTGCGCGGGGGAGTGGCCGATCAGCCGGATGAACGGCTTGGAGATCTTGTCCAGCGGAGTCTCGGTGCGCGCGAACAGATCCGTGGCCGAGACACCGGGGTGCACACCGTACGAGCGCTTGGCCGAACCGGCCTCGGTGAGCCGTCGCTGCAGCTCGCGCGCGAACATGAGATTGGACAGCTTGGACTGCGCATAGGCGAGATTGCGCTGATAGCGCCGGTTTTCGTAATTGAGGTCGTCGACCCACAGCTTGGGGGTCTGCTTGTGCGCGATCGAGGCGAGCGTGACCACCCGGTCCTTGATCTTGTCCAGCAGCAGCCCGGTCAGCGCGTAGTGACCCAGATGGTTGACGCCCCACTGGGTTTCGAAGCCGTCCGCGGTACGCGAGAACGGGATGTTCATCAGTCCGGCATTGTTGAGCAGCACATCGAATTCGCCGGTGCTCTCGGCGAACGCGCGGACCGACTCGAGGCTGGCCAGATCGAGCGCGGCGACGCACACATCACCCTCGATGCCGTCGGCGACCTCCTGTGCCTTGGCGGCGTTGCGGCAGGCCATGATCACCGTGGCGCCCTTGCTCGCCAGGACCTTGGTGGTCTGCTCGCCGATTCCGCCGTTGGCTCCGGTGATCACGAAGGTGCGCCCGGACTGATCCGAGATTTCGCTTGGCTTCCATGCCATGTCTGTTGACCTCACAGGTTCGGCGTTCGTGGTGCTTCGTCGCACTCGCTGCCCTGACCTTACTTCAGAGTAAGTTCCGGCGATAGGTGCGCTGTCTCAGCATGTTCTCGCAGGGCTACCCCAGCATGCCCTCGAGTACCCGCGCGCGGGACGGCTGTCGCAATTTCTGCATGGCCTTGGCCTCGATCTGGCGGATTCGCTCCCGGGACACGCCGAACAGCCGCCCGACCTCCTCGAGCGTGCGCGGGTCCGCGCCGTCCAATCCGTAGCGCAGCGCGATCACCTGTGCCTCGCGTTCGGGCAGAGTGCCCAGCGCCAGCACGATCTGTCCGCGCAGTGCCGATTCGGTGACCGTCACCGACGGATCCGGCGCGCTGTCGGCGATGAGCGCGCCCAGTTCGGCATCCTCGCCGACCGGCGTGTGCAGCGAAATCGGTTCGCGCCCATGCCGCATGACGTCGCGCACCTGCGCGACCGGAAGCTCCAACTCGGCGGCCACCTCCTCGGTGGTGACGTCGCGACCCAGGCGCTGGGTCATCGCCCGCTCGGTGCGCACGACCCGGTTCAGCACCTCCACCACGTGCACCGGAATGCGGATGGTGCGGGCCTGATCGGCCAGTGCCCGGCCGATGGACTGCCGGATCCACCAGGTGGCGTAGGTGGAGAACTTCAATCCGCGCCGATGCTCGAATTTCTCCGTCGCGCGGATCAGGCCGAGGGTGCCCTCCTGGATCAGGTCCAGCAGGGACATGCCGGTGGGGGTCGGGTAGTGCTTGGCGATGGACACCACCAGGCGCAGATTCGCCCGCACCATATGGTCTTTGGCCCGGCGTCCGTCGGCGACGGCGCGCTGCAGCGCGCGGCGCTCTGTGTCGTCGAGTTCCGTTGCGTCGAGTTCTGTTGCGTCGAGTTCGTGTGGGGCATCGGGGTTCTCGTCGAGTCGCTGCTGTGCCAGCCGACCCGCCTCCATGCGCTCGCCGATGGCGTACTCGTCGGCTCCTGTGAGCAGTGCGGTGCGCCCGATCTGACGCAGGTAGTCCTTGATCGGATCTTCGCTGATGGTGGTGATGGTGGTGGTGACGGGCATGGTGCGCCCTTCGGCGACGCAGATAAATTTAGATCAGACCTAAAAATATGTCAACAATGAAATTGGGACGAAATTAGATATGCTCATTCCCATGAGCGCACAGACCGCTGACACCAGCATCCGCCCCCAGGGGCTGCGCGAGCGGAAAAAACAGCAGACCAGGCAGAACATCTCGAACACGGCTACACTGCTGTTCCTCGAGCGCGGCTTCGACAATGTGACCATCGCCGAGATCGCCGTCGCGGCCGATGTCGCCAAGATGACGGTCACCAACTACTTTCCTCGCAAAGAGGACCTCGTGCTGGATCTGCACGACGAGTTCACCGGCGGTCTGGCCCGGATCGTGCGCGAGCGCCGGGCGGGTGAATCCGCGCTGGCCGCCCTGCGTGACGCCTATCTCGCCGCTGCCGCGAACCAGGACGCGGTCGTGGGCTTCTCTGGACCCGAGTTCGCTCGCCTGCTCACCGACAGTCCCGCCCTGGTGGGGCGGTTGCGTGAATTCCACGAGGAGCGTGAGCGTTTGCTGGCCGCGCAACTCGCCGCCGAAACCGACTCGGCCGCAGGCGACTTCGCTCCGCGCGTCGCCGCGGCGCTGCTGGGTGGCGTACACCGCGCACTGTTCGAGGAGACGGTCCGCCGCACCGTCGAGGGTGAATCCAACCAGTCCATCTCCGAGGTGTTGACCGGCTATATCAACGAATCCTTCGAGACCCTCGAACCGTCGCTCGGCGACTACGCGGTGCGTGCGGCTCGGTGAGCTGAAGGTCGCCGGGGCGTGCGGCGCCGCCTCGGTCGGCGCGGGGTCGCCGTGTCGTTGCTGGATGTTCGCTGTTGAGCGCCCAATACTGGGCCGATGACCGGTGCCGGCGCAGTAGCCCCCGCCCCCTCCGCGCCCCAGGCGCTGAGCAAGGCGCGGATCAACGTCATCTTCCTCACCGTGGTGCTGGGGATGCTGATGGCGGCGCTGGACTCGACCATCGTGGCGACCGCGCTGCCGACCATCGTCGCGGATCTGGGCGGAGCCGGGCACATGGCCTGGGTCGTCACCTCGTACCTGGTCGCCGAGGCCATCGCGACCGCGCTCGCGGGCAAATTCGGTGATCTGTTCGGCCGCAAACTCATCTTCCAACTCAGCGGCTTCATCTTCATCTGCGGCTCGATGGTCGCCGGACTCGCCAACGGTATGACGCTGCTGATCGCCGCGCGCGCGGTGCAGGGACTCGGCGCGGGCGGCCTGATGGTCACCGCCATGGCCCTGATCGCCGACGTCATCCCCCTGCGCGAACGCGGCAAGTATCAGGGCGGGCTCGGCGCGGTCTTCGGTGTGACCACCGTGATCGGCCCGACCCTCGGCGGCCTGTTCACCGATCACCTGAGCTGGCGCTGGTGCTTCTACGTGAACGTGCCGATCGCGGTCATCATGATCCTGGTCGCGGCGCGCACCATCCCGGTGGTCCGCAACGCGGTCAAGCCGATCGTCGACTACCTCGGCATCGCGCTCATCGCCATCGGCGTCACCTGCCTGATTCTCGGATTGGAATGGGGCGGACAGGAATACGCGTGGGGCTCGGCGGTGATCCTGGGCCTTTTCGCGGCCGCGCTGGTGGCGTTCGCCGGGTTCGTGGCGGTGGAATTCCGTGCCGAGGACCCGATGCTGCCCATGCACCTGTTCCGCAGCAATGTCTTCACCGTCTGCTCGATCCTGAGCTTCATCGTAGGTTTCGCCATGCTCGGCGCGATGACCTATCTGCCCGCCTTCCTGCAGTACGTGATGGGAGTCTCGGCCACCGCCTCGGGAATCCGGACGCTGCCACTGGTGGTCGGCCTGTTCGCCACCTCGATCACCTCGGGCGTGGTGGTCGGGCGGACCGGGCGCTACAAACTGTTCCCCATCGCGGGCACCGCGATCATGGCGCTGGGGCTGTATCTGATGTCGACCATGAACGCCTCCACCAGCGTGTGGGCGCAGTCGCTGTACATGCTCGTGCTCGGCCTCGGCATCGGCCTGGCCATGCAGGTGCTGACCATCGCGGTGCAGAACAGCGTGCCGTATTCGGATCTGGGCACCGCCACCTCCGGAGTGACCTTCTTCCGGACCATCGGCAGCGCGTTCGGCACCACGGTCTTCGGCACGCTGTACACCAATCAGATCGGGCCGAATCTCGGTGCGGCACTGGTGCAGACGAAGGTGCCGCCGGATACGGCGCAGAATCCGGAACTGCTGCGCCGGCTTCCCGCCGAGCAGGCCGGGCCGATCATCGATGCCTATGCCACCTCCATCGACTACGTGTTCCGCTGGGTGGTTCCGGTCGCGGTGCTGGGCTTCGTGATCGCGTGGTTCCTCAAGGAGGTGCCGCTGCGCGACAGCGCCCGCGCGGACGCGTCGAACGTCGGTGACGGCTTCGCGGTGCCGGACTCCTCCGATCGTGCCGTGCAGCTGGAACGTTCGGTCGCCAAGATTCTGCGCAAGCTGCGCGACAATGCCGTCCCGGACTCGGGAATCCTTGCGGCGGCGGGGAGTTCGCTCTCTCGCGACGAAGCCTGGGCGCTGGGCCAGGTCCGCTTCTTCCACCGTCTGCGCGGGTCGGTCACCGCCGCCGACATCGCCCGAACCCACTTCGTGCCGCCGGAAGTGGTCGATCCGGTGTTCGCCAAGGCCGAGCGCGATGGACTGGTGCTGCGCGACGGCGACCGGCTCACCCTCACCGGCAAGGGCACCCGGGAGATCGACCGGGTGCGCACGGCGTGGCGCGGGTGGCTCGAAAACCAGCTCGACGACTGGGATCTCGACGCCCCACAGGACCGCGCCCTGCTCGACCAGGCCCTGGACAATATCGCCACCAAACTCCTGGACGAAGCCGATCGCCCGGACGCGCTGGCCTCCCGCGCGTAGGTCTGCCCGGGGTTCTCGCCCCCTGCGAAATCCGCAGGGAGCGAGAACGTTTCAGGCGAGCATCAGCGAGCTCGGGCGACCGCGTTCAGACATTGACCCCGGCAGGCCGGACCTCGGCGTCGAAGTCGATCCGGAAGCGCTGTTCGTGCCCGAACATCTTCTCCGGCTTCATCGCCTTGAACATGAGCGGCATCATCAGCCCCATGGCCTTGCGGGCGATCGGACCCGCGGCCTTGGTGTTGTTCATCCGTGCCACCCGGGCCGCGACCGCCTCCACCCGGGGGCGGCGCAGCGCCTCGTAGGCGGCGAACGCCGTTGCCGGGTCCGGGATGTCGCGCAGGCACCGGGCCAGTTCGATCGCGCTCTCGATGGCCATGGACGCGCCCTGCCCGGAAGTATTGCTGGGTGCGTGGACGGCATCACCGGTGAGCACCATCCGCCCGCGATACCAGTGCGGCACCGGCGGCATGATGTGCAGCGCGCCCACCACCTGCAATTCCTCCGCGGTGGTGTTGTTCGCCAGTTCGCGGCCTGGTTCGTCGTCGGCGAAGGTATCCCGCAGGGTGCGCAGCCACTCCTGTGCGGGTACCGCGCGCGCTTCGGTCAGCGACAGGTATTGCTCGCTGGGCAGATTCGCGCCCCAGGCGATGCGTCCGTCCGGCATGGACCAGTACAGGTAGTACGCCGCCTTGCCGAAGGCGAAGACCATCGTCCCGGGTGGCAGATCCAGCGAGCACTCGGTGTACGCGCCGAATCCGAGCAGCCGCAGGAAGGTCGGTCCGGGTGCGGCCGGGTCCACCAGCGAGCGCACCGTGGAGCGAATGCCGTCCGCACCGATCAGCACGTCCGCGGTGGCGGTACTGCCGTCCGCGAAGACCGCCGTGACGCTGTCGGAGTTCTCCTCGACACTGACCAGGCGCTTGTTGTATTCGAAGGTCACCCCGGCGGCGACGGCGGCGTCGTGCAGAACCTGGTGCAGGTCGGGCCGGTCGACCAGCCGCAGCGGTTCGACATCGACGAGTCCCGGCAGGTCGAAGCTCTTCTTGCCGACCGACATGCGCTGGTGCGACAGCGGTGTTGCCATCGCGCGCACGGCATCGGCCGCGCCGACGATCTCGAGCGCCGCCATTCCGTTCGGCGCGAGCGCGAGATTGGAGCCGATTCCGTAGGCCGGACCCGGATATGCCTCGTAGACACGGGCTTCGATGCCCGCGCGATGGAGCGCGGCGGCAGTGACGGGGCCCGAGATGCCACCGCCGATGACGATCGCGGTGCGGATGGGTGCCGAGTTCTTCGTCGACATGATGTGTCTCCCTGAATGTTCGAGATGCGAATGAACCCGAACCGGCGCGCGTGGGGAGAACCCAGTTATCCTGTAGTTGCCAAACTCGGTGCCGAGTTCGCCTGCACGGGCGCGGTTCGAGAAGGTGTGTCCGGGCTTCGGCGGTGGTGTTGCAGCACCCCCGCCGGGGCCCGGTTCTGTTCGTGTATCCCCGCTCTGTTCAGTCCCGCGGGGATCGCGGTTCGGTCAGCCCCCCTTCGACCTCGGCGACCACGTCCGCGAGGGACACGCCGTCGCGATGCCAGTTCCGCCAGCCGTCGATATCGGGGAAGCTCCCGTCGGCCAGTGAATCGCGCAGTGCCCGAGCCCAGGTGCGCTCGGCTTCCAGCATGGCCAGCTCGTAGTCGTCCTCGACCATGAACAGGCGCGGCAATGTGCCTGTCAGAGCGGCGATTTGAGCGCGAAATTCGGTGATGTCGTTGTCCAGCGCCACGATTCGCTGTCCGAGGAGTTCGATGACGTCATCGGGCGGCAGCACGGACAGAACGGAGAGTCCGGCACGGAAGGGGCGCTGCTCGGGTTCGGGGCTGGAGATGAGCTCCCGCGTCCAGTCCGAGAGTTCCTCGCGCCCGGCGTCGGTGATCCGGTAGATGGTGCGTTCGGGGCGCGCGCCGTCGCGTTCGCTGCCGACGATCTCCAGGAATCCGTGTTTCGTGAGGTTGTCCACCACGGTGTACAGCGAACCCAGTTTGATGCCCATATCGCGTTCCTTGCCCCAGGACCGCATACGTCCAGCGATCTCGTAGCGATGCATGGGCTGGGTGATGATCGCGGACAGTACGGCCAGGGCCATCAGATTGCCGACCTTGCGTTTGCGGGCCATCGCGCACCTCCTTACTCGTCTACGAATATACGTCTACGAGTATTCGGCCACAAGAGCGCGAATCGGCCACATGCGAAGGGCCCCGCTCCGACCGGAACGAGGCCCTTCACCGCCGCGATCGTGCGCTCACCCGGCGGTGAAGCGCTCGCGCAGATAGTCGGCGGTGACCTGGTCAGCGGGCAGGAACGCCTCCAGATGCAGCTCGGCGAGCGTGATGTCGGTGGCCGTGGCGAACGAGGTGAGCGTGGTGATCAGCCGTAGTTCGCCCTTCGGGCAGCTAAGGCGCAGCGGCACCGCGAAACCCAGATGATGCGGCCCGGGATCGGCCTGCGGCAGGTAGCTCTCGAACTCGGTGATGAGCTCGTTCAGATCCGGATCGGGGCTGCGATTGGCGCGATTGCGCAGGCTGTCGGTGATGTGGCGGCCCCACTCCGGCAGATTCAGCACCCGGCGCGCCAGCCCGTCGGGATGCAGCGCCAGGCGCAGCACGTTGACCGGCGCCTCGAGCAGTTCGGGCGCGGAGCCCTCGGTGAGCATCTCGAACGCGGTATTGGCCGCCACCAGCACGCCGTACGGCCGGGTCACCACCGCCGGATAGGGCAGATGACCGGTGAGGATCGTATCGAGCGCGTGGCGTACCGGGCCGAGTTCCGGTGCGTCCAAAGCGGATTCGGGAAATGCCGGAGCATAGCCGGCGGCCAGCAGCAGGCTGTTGCGCTCGCGCAGCGAGAGCCCGAGCGATTCGGACAGCCGCACCACCATGGTCCGCCCCGGATGCGACCGCCCCTGCTCCAGGAAGCTCAGATACCGCTGACTCGTCTCGGCCGCGATGGCCAGATCCAGCTGACTGATTCGGCGCATGGCGCGCCACTGCCGCAACTGCTGCGCGAACGGATTCGCCGTCGCCACCATCGCCATCGTCATACCTCCACTGTGCGGCCGTCCCGCCCGCCCCGCGATTCCCCGCAGGGTATGACGTGCGTGAACTCGTGATCATTCCCCGCGGGGAATCGCGGAGCCGTCGCCCGCCGAACAGACTCGGTGCCGTACCCGGCCGACACCGGGGCCCGCCGAGGAATCGGTCGAAGACTTCTCAGGAGCAGATCATGAATACCCTTGCCTACCAACTGGAACCGCTGCGTGGACTGGCGGGACTGAGCGCCCGGGTGCGGGAGATCCCCGAGGCCGGGCCGAATCAGGTGCTGGTGCGCGTGCGTGCGGCCTCGGTGAACCGCCGGGACATCATGTTGATGGCGGGCACCTACCCCCTCACCGCGCGAACCGGGGTGGTGCCGCTGGTGGACGGGGTCGGCGAGGTCGTCGCGGTGGGGGAGGGGGTGACCCGTGCCGCGCCCGGTGATCGGGTCACCGGGACCTATTTCGTGGGTTGGGTCGACGGCCGTCAGACCCAGACGCTGGGATCGCAGCAATACGGTGCGACGCACGACGGCTGGCTCGCCGATTACGTCGTGCTCGAGGAGGAGTCGGTCGTGCGCGTCCCCGCCTATCTCACCGATGCGGAGGCGGCGAGCCTGACCTGCGCGGGGACCGTGGCCTGGGCGGGGGTCACCAAGCCGGCCGCCGTGGGCCCGGGTGACACGGTGCTGACCGTCGGCACCGGACCGGTCGGGCTCTTCGCGGTGCAGCACGCCAAAGCGCTGGGCGCACAGGTCATTTCGATCACGTCGCACGACAAGGGCGAGCGTCTGCGCGCACTGGGTGCGGACGAGGTGATCGACCGGACCCGCACCCCCGACTGGGAGCACGCGGTGCTGGACCGCACCGGCGGCGACGGCGTGCAGGTCGTGGTGGATGCGGTGGGGCCACTCACCCTGCCCAGATCCCTTGCCAGCGTGGCCTACAACGGCCAGGTCTCGCTGATCGGCGCGTTCCCCGCCCCTGCCGGCCGTCCCTCGGGTGATCCGCTCGGCGGCAAGTACGCCGCCCTGCGCCGCATCGCGGTCGGTAGCCGCGCCGATCTCGAAGCCATGCTCGTCACCATGACCGAACATCAGGTGCGCCCGGTGATCGACCGGGTCTTCCCGCTGCACGAATCCGTGGCGGCCCTGCGCTACTTCCAGGAGGGCGACCCGTTCGGCAAGGTCGTCATCGCCATCCCCTAATGTCGGAAAAATGCGTATCTTTCTGGCAGGTGCGACCGGTGTCCTCGGTACCGCTCTGGTCCCGCTGCTGATCGCGGCGGGACACGAGGTGGCGGGCATGACCCGCTCCCGGGGCAAAGCCACGCTCCTCGTGGACGCGGGCGCCGAACCGGTGGTCTGCGATGCCTTCGACGCGGTGGCCCTGACCGCCGCCGTCACGGCCTACGCGCCTGAGCTGGTGATGCACCAGCTCACCGACCTCCCGGACGACCCCGCCAAGATCGCCGAGGGCCGGATCGCCAATGCCCGGATCCGGCGCGAGGGCACCGCCAATCTGCTCGCCGCGGCCGCGGCCGCCGGTGCGACCCGCTTCGTCGCGCAGAGCGTGGCCTGGGCCATGACCGGAGAGGGCGAAGCGGCCAAGCAATTCCTGGAGCAGTCGGTGCTGTCCACGGGTGGAGTGGTGTTGCGCTACGGCCAGTTTCACGGTCCGGGCACCTACTACCAGGATGCTCTGCCCGAGCCCCCGCGCATCGAGATCGCCGAGGCGGCTGCCCGGACCGCTCGCGCGCTGGAGCTCACCACCGGAATCTACGAGCTCACCGATGCCGGCGCGCAGGACTTTCTCGTGGTCTCCTGATCGTCCGGTACTCGCTCGATCCGAAGGCCGTCACGACGGCCGGGGTATCGGTGACCTGCGCCAAGCAATCAACTGGCAATTGTCATCAAAAGATACTCACCTGGAATATTTCCCTTCCGTGAAGTTCATTCAGGTTCGCAGCAAATCTGTGTACCGTCCTGAAGGACGAGCTTTTCGGATCGGCGGCACCCAGCTTCGGATCGAAGGAGTTCCCCGGTGGCACCCCTTGCAGTGCGGGAGCAACCCGCTGCGGCCCAGGACGACGACACGCCAGGTCTAGTGACGCCCGGCGGCATGTCACCCCGGGTGCTCGTGGTCCTGCTGGTGCTGTCCTTCGGGGTGGTGTTCGGCCTGATCGGCTCCGACCTGCGTGACGGATTCGGCGGCTCCTCGACCGGCAGCGCCGACACCAGTCAGACGCCCGGGTCGAGCACCCGCAAGCAGACCAGCACCGCCGGATCCCCGCTGCCCCCGCCACCGCCTCCTGCTCCGGCCCCCGAGCCCGCCGCCCCCGTGGTCGAGGCCCCGCAGGCCCCACCGCAAGCCCCTCCGCAGGCCCCCGTGCAGCAGCAATATCAGCCGCCACCCGCCGCACCGCCCGAACCCGCCCCCGAAGCGCCTCCGCCTCCGCCGGAACCGGTCGCCCCGCCGCCGCCGGCCATCCCGGACATTCTCGCTCCCATCCTGCCGTTCCTGCTGCCACCACCACCCCCGCCGCCGCCCGCGCCGTAGCGTGCCGCTCCCGGAAATCGAAGGAGGACAGCCATGCTCGGCAGTGTCGAAGAGAATCGGACCGCCCCCGAGGGCGATATCGATCCGCGTGCGGTCGCCGCCGTGGCTGTCGTCTCGGGGCTCATGGCGATGGCGATCGCCATCGGCATAGCCCTGACCGGTTCCGCCGATCCGGACCCCGTCGTCTCCGATTCGGTTGGCACCAGCGGGGTCTCGCGCCCCGCGCCGTCCGTGGTGGTGGGCCCGCCCGCCGTCACACTGCCGCCCGCCGCACCGGCGGTCGTGATTCCGCCGGCGGTCGTGATTCCGCTGCCGCCCGCCGAACCACATCCGGTGGACGCGCCCGTCCTGGTGGACGGCCCGGTCGCGCCGCACGTCTATCCGCGGGCACCCCGGCCGCTGCCCGCACCGGCCCCGCCCGCGCGCTAGATCCCGGAAACCCCTGCGAGCTGGCCGATTCCGTAGGTGACGGCCATGGCCAGCGCGCCACCGACGACCACGCGCAGCACCGCGCGCCGTGGATTGCTGCCGCCGAGCCGTGAGCTCACGCTGCCGGTCACGGCCAGCGCCACCAGCACCGCGACGAATGTCACCGGGATGCGCCACGACACCGGCGGCAGCAGAATCGCGAGCAGTGGCAGCAGCGCGCCGAGCGTGAACGACACCGCCGACGACAGCGCCGCATGCCACGGATTGGTGAGATCCCCTGGGTCCAAACGCAATTCGGCCTCGGCGTGCGCGGCGAACGCATCGTGCGCGGTCAACTCCAGCGCCACCGTCCGCGCGGTTTCCTCGGAAAGCCCCTTGTCCCGGTAGATCTGGGTGAGCTCGGCGAGCTCGAACTCCGGTTCCTCGGCCAGTTCCCGCCGTTCCTTGGCCAGCAGCGCCTGCTCGGAATCGCGCTGCGTGCTCACCGACACATACTCACCGACCGCCATCGAGATCGCCCCGGCGGTCAGCCCCGCGACACCGGCCGTGAGAATCGCCGAGGTCTCGGTGCTCGCCGCCGCCACACCGACCACCAGCCCGGCTGTCGACACGATCCCGTCATTGGCCCCGAGCACCCCCGCCCGCAACCAATTCAGCCTGGAAGCCAAGCTCGTGTCGTGTGGCTCGTGCGGGTGCGGTAGGTCGCTGTCGGAGGCATCGGTTCCGGTCGATTCGGCCATCCACGCAGCGTATTGCACGCTGTGCCCGTACTGCCGGAACCCGTGGCGACGCGGGGATCACGGCGGTGCCGGGGGGAGTCGACGCGAATATTCGCCGTCTCAGTGCACGGCGGGGCGGGTGGCGGGCTGGAACTTGAAGGAGATGGCCTCCATGATCGGCTTGTGCCGGGTCTTCTGCACCGCCGCGATCAGCCACTGCCCGGATTCGCGAATCACCGTGTAGGTGGCCAGTTTTCCGAGCTTCTTCGCCTCGCCCCTGGCGGATTCGCCACGCGTCACCACGATCGCGGTGTCGGCCCCGTAGCGCCGGATCTCCAGGATCTCCACGGTCAGGCTGGTGCCCTTCAGGAAGCTGTCGAACAGCGCCTGGTGGGCCGCGCCGATCTCGTCGCCGCCGTGGTAGACGGTGCCGGCATAGGTGACGTCGGTGGCGTCGGCGGTGAAGCAGGCGCCGTAGGCCGCGCCGTCGCCCCGTCCCCAGGCCTGCCGACTGCGCTCGATCAGGCTGCGGATGGCGGTGGTGTCGGAATCGTTGGCGTACATGATGTTTCCCCTTCGAGGGTGGGTGGTTCCACTGGTTTCGGACCTGTCGATTTCGCCCGGTGAGATTCCCCGGGCGCGAAGTGTGGGCGGTCGGAGGCGTCGGCGATGCCCGCGCTCGCGCCGGTCACCGGTGCGGGTCCCGGCCGCGTGGTGGGGATCGGGAATACGCCTTCCGTGTTATTCTTCTGCTTGAAAGATGTTTCTTCTTGTAAGAAGTTTCTTCGTTGAAGAAGAGATTAAGCGAAGGGAGTGATTCGTGTCAACACCTGCCGGGCCGGAGGGTCACGACGTGTTCCGCCGATACCTGAGCGCGGTGGTTCTGCACGCGCAGGCCGGGGCCAAGGCGGTCGGGCTGGGTGCGACGGATCTGTACGCGCTGAACATCCTCGAACTCGGCGGCGCGATGACGCCGGGGGAGCTGGGCACGCGCGCCGGTCTCACCACCGGTCCGACCACTCGCCTCATCGACCGTCTGGAAGCCGCCGGTTATGTGCGCCGCGCCGCGGATCCGGGCGATCGCCGCAAGGTTATCGTCGAGCCCATCGCACAACCGGCGGACCTGGGCCGGGTGCTGGCCCCGGTGCGGCAGTCGATCGGGGAGATCATCGGCGGATACACGCCCGAACAGCGCGAAGTGCTCTTCGACTACTTCGCCCGCGCGGCCGAGGCGTTCCAGCAGGCTGCCGAGCAGATCGACTGATTCCGCTCATGCCCGCCACCCCGGCGGGGAGGCATGGCTCTCGTTTTGCGGTGAATGCGAACAATTTGCTGGAACGATGGGAGTATGGTCCGCTTCTGCACGCGCTATTGGTCCGTGATCGTCCCCCTGTTGGCCGCTGTGCTGCTGGCGTTGTCCTGGGGTCATGAACTCGGGCCGGTAATGGTCACGCTGGTGACCGCGGCGCTGGTCGGAGCGGTGTTGTCGGCCGTGCACCACGCCGAGACCGTGGCGCACCGGGTCGGTGAACCGTTCGGCTCGCTCATTCTGGCGGTGGCCGTGACCATCATCGAGGTCGGCTTGATCGTGACGCTCATGCTCTCCAGCGGCGAGAAGGCGGCCTCCCTGGCCCGCGACACCGTGTTCGCGGCGGTCATGATCACGTGCAACGGCATTTTCGGGCTGTCGCTGCTGGTGGGTGCTGCTCGGCGACGGATCGCGGTCTTCAATTCCGAGGGCACCGGCGCGGCGCTGGCCACGGTCGCCACCCTCGCCACGCTGACCCTGGTGCTGCCGACCTTCACCACCAGCGAGCCGGGCCCGGTGTTCAGCGCCTCGCAGTTGATCTTCGCGGCGGTCGCCTCGCTCGTGCTCTACGTCGTGTTCGTCATGGTGCAGACCGTGCGGCATCCGGGTGACTTCCTCCCGGTGGAGGGCTCGGCCGAGGGTGATATCGAGATCGATGCCGTCGCCGATCACGAGGAACCGCCGACCGGGCGGCAGGCGCTGCTGAGTCTGGGTCTGCTGTTGGTCGCGCTGGTCGGCGTGGTCGGTCTCGCGAAGCTCGATACCCCGTCCATCGAATCCGGCATCGCCGCGGCGGGACTGCCGCAGTCCGCGGTCGGTGTGGTGATCGCGTTGCTGGTGCTGCTGCCCGAGACCATCGCGGCCGTGCGCGCCGCGCGCCGCGATCGAGTGCAGATCAGCCTGAATCTGGCGCTGGGCTCGGCCATGGCCAGCATCGGCCTGACCATTCCGGCGATCGCGGTGGCCTCGATCTGGATCGAGGGTCCGCTCATGCTCGGGCTCGGGGCCACTCAGATGGTGTTGCTCGCGCTGACCGTGGTGGTCGGTGTGCTCACGGTGGTGCCGGGCCGCGCGACGCTGCTTCAGGGCTGCGTGCACCTGGTGTTGTTCGCGGGCTTCGTGTTCCTGGCCGTCAGTCCCTGACGCGGTGCGAGCGTCCGAACGGACCTCTCAGGTTGGGTAGCTGCTAGTTCACTCATTTTTGGTTTGGGTATGGCTCTCCCCCTCGAAAGGGGCTCGCCAAGCGTTCGCCGACTGGGTGTCCCAGGTCATATCCATAGCCGATCCACTCTGATAACACGTTCTAGAATGCCCGTTTACATGCGGTGATAGCCCGCTGAACGGGTTCTTCGTCATTGGTACTGATAAGTAACTCAGGGGCCTGGATCACACGTCCAACCGATTTGTTGTAACTCTCGGTAACCATTAGCTTTGAGGGCAGGCAGTGTTGCCGATCACGGAGAAGAAAATTTGAAGCTCGTCACCCGGCGTCGATTCCGACGCCTCGAACAAGCAGTCGCGGCATGACGCGGGCGCTCCCCGAGAGCACTGTGGGCAACGGCACTGTGGGCAACGGCTCGGCCGGCGATCCGAACGACCCCGCCGCGCGACCTGAGAACGTGCGCCGCAAGCCGGTACGCCGCAAGAATTCCGCGGTGCGCATCGTGCGTGACAACTTCTCCACCACCGCGGTGTCCTCGCTGCGCACCTTCGGCCGGGCGGCCGGAATCGCGCAGGCGGCCGTGATCGGAACCTTCACCGGCATCGCGCGCGGCACCTTCCAGTGGAAGGAAGCCATCCTGCAGGCCTGGCGGCTGATCACGGTCACGGCGATTCCCGCCGTCCTGATGGCCATTCCGTTCGGCGTCATCGTCTCGGTGCAGGTCGGCAACCTCATTCACACCCTCGGCGCGGATTCGCTGCTCGGCGCGACCGGCGGCCTGGGCGTCATCAAGCAGGGCGCACCGCTGGCCACCGGCTTCCTGCTCGGCGGCGCGGGTGCGGCGGCGCTGGCCGCCGATCTGGGCGCACGCACCATCCGCGAGGAGATCGACGCGCTGCACACCATGGGCATCAGCCCGATCGACCGCCTGGTGATTCCGCGCCTGGTGGCCATGGTCGTGGTGGCCCCGCTGCTGAACGTGCTGATCATCTTCGTCGGCGTGCTCGCCGGATACATGGTCGCCATCGGCGGCCAGAACGTGACGCCCGGCAGCTACTGGGCCACCTTCGGCTCCTTCACCACCACCGCCGATGTCTGGGTGTCGCTGCTCAAGGCCGTGATCTTCGGCTTCATCGTCGTGATCATCGCCTGTCAGCGCGGCCTCGAGGCCAAGGGCGGCCCGCGTGGCGTCGCCGATGCCGTCAACGCCGCGGTGGTCCTGTCGGTGGTGTCCATCGTGACCGTGAACCTGGTCGCCACCCAGATCACCGCCATGTTCCTCCCGACAAGGCTGGCGTGATGTCCGCGACCTACGTGCCCAAGGGGCTGGGCTGGTTCGCGCGCTTCTACCGCAAGCGCGGTCTGCTCTTCCGCCGGGTCGAGGGGCTGGGCTTCGTGCTGTCCTTCGTATGGCAGGTGCTCTCGTCGATTCCGTTGACGCTCCAGCGCTACCGCGACGAGACCATGCGCGCCATCACGAACATGACCTGGGGTCGCGGCTCGATCATCGTGGGTGGCGGCACCGTCCCGATGATGATCGTGCTGGGCATGGTCATGGGCGCGTCGGTCGCGGTCGAGTCCTTCGCGACCCTGGACATGCTGGGAATGGGCCCGGTCACCGGTCTGGTGTCGGCCTACGCGACCACCCGTGAGCTCGCGCCGATCGTGGCGGCCATCGGGTTCGCCGCGCAGGCGGGCTGCCGCATGACCGCGGAGATCGGCTCGATGCGCATCAGCGAGGAGATCGACGCGATCGAATCGCTGGGTCTGCGCTCGGTGCCGTTCGTGGTGACCACCCGCGTGCTGGCCGGCGCGGTCGCCATCGTCCCGACCTTCCTGATCGCGCTGATCCTGTCCTACGCGTCGTGCCGCGGGCTGATCACGCTGGTGCACGGCTCCGCCGCGGGTGTGTACGACCACTATTTCTTCCAGTTCGTCTCCGGGTTCGACGTGATCGCCGCGGTGGTGAAGGTGGCGATCTTCGCGGTCGTGGTGATCCTGATCCATTGCTACTACGGCTTTTTCGCCACCGGCGGTCCGGAGGGCGTCGGCATCGCCTCCGGAAAGGCGGTGCGCGCCAGTTCGGTCGCGATCATCGCGCTGGACATGGTGCTGTCCCTCGGACTGTGGGGCTTCAACTCGGCGATTACGTTCACGGGGTAGGGGATGCCGAATTACGCAATGCCGGGCGTGGCTGTCGATCGCCGCCGCTCGATGGTCGTCGGCGCGGTCGCGCTCGGACTGGTGGTGGTCCTCGGGCTGGGCACGCTGCTGTACCGCTCGCAGAAATCCGAGGAGGGCATAGCCGTCTCCCTGCGCACCGAGCAGATCGGCGACGGCGTGCTGGTCGGCACCGATGTGCGGATCAACGGCGTGCTGATCGGCAAGGTCACCGAGATCTCGCCCGACCTCAGGGGTACGCAGCGAATCGACTTGCGACTGGACGATTCCCGGCTCTTCGGTCTGGACGACAGCCTGCTGGTGGATTACGCCCCCGCGAACCTTTTCGGCATCAGCGAGATCGATCTGCGCAAGGGGCCGGGCGGCGCTCCGCTGCGCAGCGGGACCACGATCGACCTCACCGGCGGCAACGCCACCGCGGTGTACGACGCCACCATGGGTTCGATCCTGCGCAGCATGTCGCAGGTCGGCGGTTCGGTGCTGACACCGCAGATGGCCTCGGTCATCGCGCAGGCCGCGGCCGACACCAAGGCGCTCACCCCGCTGGTGCAGGCCCTGATCACCGCGCAGACCACCATCGCGAACAACCAGAAGATGCCGCTGTCGCAGCTGTTCGGCGAACTCGGCCCGGCCTTCGACGGCGGCGGCCGATTCGCGGGCGCCACAGTGCAGGTGGTCGATCTGCTGCGCAGTATTCAACGCCTGCAACAGAATCGGGACTCCTACGATCAGGGTCTGGCCATCGTCACCGGCCAACTGCTGCCCGCGCTGTCGAACACGCTGGGCCAGGCCGGAACTCAGTTGTCCGGCGCCACCGACATGCTGGTGCCGGTGCTGACCGCGCTCACCCAGATGGTGCCGAATCCGCAGCAGTCCGGTATCGACCTGCGCGCGCTGCTCGAGCGACTGCGGGCGGCCATGCCGGACAACGGCCAGGGCCCGGTGCTGAACGTCGAGGTGGAACTGCGCGGCGTGCCCGGTATCGCGGTGCCGCTGCTGGGAGGTGCGCGATGAGCGTGAAGGGTGCCGCATGGCGGCTGGCGCTGTTCGCGGGCGTGATCGTGGTGGTGCTCATGTTGGTGCTGACCGCGATTCAGCGACCCGTGTCGGGCTCGACGCAGAACCACGACGCGCTGTTCGCCGATGCCAACGGCCTCAAGGTCGGCGATGACGTGCGCATGTACGGCGTGCAGGTCGGCAAGGTGAAGAGCATCGAACTGGAGGGCACGTCGGCGCGCGTGGGCGTGTCGGTCAAGACCGATGCCCCGGTGTACGACAACAGCAAGCTCGCCATCCGCTATCAGAATCTCACCGGGCAGCGGTACATCGATCTGCAGCAGCAGCCGCAGCCGGGTAACCGGATCGCGGCGGGCGCGCGGATCGACCTCGAGCACACGGTCCCGTCCTTCGACGTGACGAGCCTTTTCAACGGCCTGAAGCCGGTGCTGGCCACCATTTCTCCCGAGGCGATCAATCAGTTCAGCGCCAGCATGGTCGCCCTGATCGAGGGTGACGGCAGCGGTGTCGGACCGGCCATGGACGCCATCGGCAAGCTCGCCGCCCATGTGGACAACCGCCAGCAGGTGATCTGGACGCTGATCCGCAATATGTCGGATCTGTCGGACCGTCTGGCCGGTCGCGTGCACTACCTGGTGCCGCTGCTCGCCCAGCTGTCCGACATCTTCGAAGCCCTGCAGCAGAACATCGGCGGCCTGGCGCAGTTCGCGCTGACCGCGCCGTCGGTGCTGCGGCCGATCGACAATCTGCTGCGCACCCTGGGTATTTCCAGCGGTAGCGATGTGGACGCCCTGATCCGCCGGATCTTCCCCGACGCCAAGGAGGCGGTGGACGTGTTCACCCGTCTGCCCGCGGTGCTGGGTGCGGCCGACGCGTCGCTGCCGGCGAGCCCGAGTGGCTGGAAGCCGGTGTGCAGCAAGGGAAACGCCGATGTGCCATCCGTGGTGAAGGTGCTGATTTCGGGACAGCAGGTGGCGATATGCAACGGATGAGACTGCCTCGCCGGTTGTTCGGCGACGATCGGGTCGTCGACGAGGCCACCACCAAGCGGCGTGAGCTGCGACTCGGTGTGATCGGCGCGGTGCTGGTCGTGCTGGGCCTACTGGCCGCCGGTGCGCTGTACGTGATTCCGTTCGGCAAGCACACCTACACCGCCGAGCTGTCCGAGGCGCAGTCGGTGAAGGCCGGCGATGACGTGCGTGTCGCCGGTATCTCGGTCGGTGAGGTGAAATCGCTCGAGCTGATGCCGGACCGGGTGATCATGCGCTTCACCGTGAATTCCGATGTGTTCGTGGGGGACAAGAGCTCCCTGGACATCCGCATGCTCACCATCGTCGGCGGTCACTACGTGGCGCTGTTCCCGGCCGGTGACCGGGCGCTGGGTTCGCTCCCGATCCCCGTGGATCGAGTTCGCCTGCCCTACAGCCTGGTCGAGACGTTCCAGGACGCTGCCGCCCCGCTGGCGAAGATCGACGGCAAGTCCCTGAACCAGAACCTCGCCGCCCTGGGGGATTCGCTCGACGGCGCGCCGGACAGCCTGCGCACCACGCTGCGGACGGTGAGCAATTACGTGGACGCCCTGGATCGTCAACGCTCCCAGGTCTCCGATGCGGTCGCGGTGGCCGATGAGTACGTGACCATGTACGACGGCGCGAAGCGCGATCTGGGCCGTCTGATGGACAATGCGAATCTGCTGGTCACGGTGCTCGCGGACAAGCACACCGAGATGGCCGAGGCGCTGCGGCTGCTCAGCGACGTGGTCGGCCGTCTGGCCGGCGCGGCACCCGCGTGGGACGAATCGCTGAAGCCCAAGCTGAACGACGCCATCACCCAGCTCGAACAGCTGGGCGCGCGTTTTCAGCCGACTCTCGATGCCGCACAGGGACTTCAGAAGAAATTGTCCGACCTGGTGATCCCCGAGGACGGGGTGACGGTGGACCAGTCCGGCCAGACCGTGACGTTGCCGCAGGTGTGCATTCCGATGCCCGGGAAGGACTGCTGATGTTCAAGCGCATGCTCGGATCCCAGGCCTTCATGTCCATCGCCGGTGCGGTGCTGGTCGCGGTGCTCGCGGTGGTCGGCTACTTCCTCTACTTCGATCCGATGAAGAAGACGCAGGCGTACTGCGCGGTCATGCCCGATGCCGTCGGCCTGTACGTGGGCAACAAGGTGACCATGCGCGGAATCGCGGTGGGCACTGTCGATTCCATCGAATCCGACGGTCCCAAGGTGAAGGTCCAGTTCTCGGTGGACGCGAAAATTCCGGTGTACGCGGACGCCGCCGCCACCACGGTCGCCGATTCCATTGTGGCGGACCGGAATCTGGCGGTGCTGTTCAGCGGCAAGAACGCCGCGCACTGGGAGCCCTCCCGGTGCATCAGCAAGACCCTGACGCCCAAGAGCATCACCGAGACGCTGACCGCGCTCGCGGATCTGTCCGCGCAACTGCAGCAGGCCTCGGCTCCGGACGCGCTCGAGCGCGGGCTGTCCGGCCTGGACGCCGCCACCGCCGGCGCCGGACCGCAGATCAACGCGATCGTGAAGAAGCTGGGTTCGGCTCTGGCGCAACCGGATGCGGACATCGGACATCTGGTGGGCATCTTCGACGCCTTCGCCTCGGTCGGTGAGAAGGTCGAGCAGCACTGGGGCGATCTGCGTTCCATGCTGCTGCGCCTGGCCCCCGCGCTGAACGACGCGAGCACCGAATTGATCGGTCCCGGTGCGGAATTGATCGATCGCCTCGGTGAGGCGCTGCCCATGCTCAACGATCTGGTGACCATCGTCGGTGATCCGATCATGCGCGCGCTGGACGACACCCTCCCGCTGGTGCGCCTGCTGCGCGCCAATGTCGGCTCGCTCTCGGAGATCATGCTCAAGCTCCCGGCGGTCACGAACGCCGCGCAGTCGCTCATGGGTTCGGGCATGACCTACGGTTCCCCGCGCGCGGCCCTGCCCGCGCCGCAGGCCGAGCAGGTATGCGCGGCCGTGAACGCCCTGCAGCCCGGTGGCTGCGCGACCGCCGCGGACGGTCTGGTGAACGTGCCGCTGGTACCGCTCGTCCTCGGAATGGCAGGAACGCGATGAGATTCGGACGCTGGGAATTCCGGCTCGACACCGATGCGGCGGGCCCGTCGACATCCCGCTCCGCGCGACCGTCGACCGTCCGGCGCGCCGGCGCCGCCGTGCTGGCCGCGGGTCTGCTCGCGGGTATCGGCGGCTGTGCCTTCGACCCGTCCTCGGTCCCGGTCCCCGGCACCACGGTCTCGGGTCCGACCTATCGCGTGCACATCGAGTTCGGCAATGTCCTGAACCTGCCCGCCCGCGCCAAGGTGATCGCGAACGGCGCCCAGGTGGGCACGGTTCTCGGTGTGCGCGTGGTGGATTCGGCGCATTCGAACGGCCGCGGCGGATTCGTCGTGGTGGACGCGGAGATCTCCACCAGGGTGCAGCTGCCCACCACGACCGTGGCCGAGCTGCGCCAGAACACCGTCCTGGGCGATATCCACCTGGCGCTGACCACCCCGCCCGACGGCTTCTCCTCGCTGCTGAAGGACGGCGGCACCATCCCCCAGGAGCGCACCCGCCCGCCGGTTCAGCTCGAGGACACCATGGCCGCGCTGGCCGCCTTCACCCAGGGCGGCGCGGTGAATCAGTTGCAGGACATCATCGAGCGCTTCAACGCGGTGCTGCCCCAGGACCCGAACGAGACCAAGCGCATCGCGCAGAACGCGGCGGGCAACGCGATCGATCTGGCCGCGAACCTGGACTCGGTGGACAGCCTGCTCAACGGACTCGGTGTGAACGCACAGGTGCTGCACGATCGCGTCGACTACCTGGATCACGAACTGAGTCAGGAGTCGGTGGACACCCTGGTCGGGGTCACCAACTCGATTCGCGGTGTGGCACAGATCTTCACGGTGCTGGGTCAGCTCGGCACCTCGCTGGCGTGGTTGGGCCCGGTGGCGAGTTCCGGTGATGCCGCCGTGCAGGCGTTCGCGCCGCTGGCCGTGTCGGGCAGGCCGCTGGATCTCTCGGTGCCCTCGAACCTGACGCTGCTGGTCTCGCTGTTGCGGGACAAGCTGATTCCGTTCGTCGAACAGGGCCCGAAGGTGAATATCACCGGCGTGCACACGGATTCAGTGTCTCGGGACGATCAGGTCACCAATATTCTGGCCGGCCTGCGCATGATCGGAGCGGTGCGATGAAATGGGGTCCCCTGGCGTCGCTGGGCGGCATCGCCGCCGTCACGGTGGTGAGCGCGACCTACCTGACCTTCGGCGTGGTGCGCGCGGATCCGTTCGCGGAGTACACCAGCGGTTCGATGGTGCTGGCGAATTCCGGTGGCCTGAGCGTGGGTTCGCCGATTCTGCTGACCGGCATGCGGGTCGGCAAGGTCACCTCGGTGCAGGGCGATGCTCGCGGTATCGAGGTGGCATTCCGGATCGACGCCGACCGCAAGCTTCCGACCGACAGCGTGATCAGCATCGAGCAGCTCTCCGCGCTGGGTGAGCCGTATGTGGAGTTCCGGCCCAAGACCGGCGGTGGCCCGTACCTGCGCGACGGGCAGCGCCTGGACACCGCCACGGTGACCTCGCCGCTCTCGATTCCCGCGGTGTCGCGCCTGGTCAACAAGGTCATGAACCAGCTCGATCCGAAGGTGGCGGCCTCGCTGGCTGACACCCTCGGCACCGCCTTCCACGACACGGATTCGGCCATGCCGCGGTTGACCCGCGCCGGTGATCTGCTGGCCGCCGCCATCATGAGCCGGGAACCCAAGATCGCACAGCTACTCAACAGCTTCCAGGTCGCGGCCTCGAACATGGACGGGATGGGCGCCGCGACAGCGACGGCCGCACCGGCGTTCCTGCAGTTCGAGCAGTCCCTCGAAGCGCTGGTCGATGCGGTCGGTAGACTGGTGGACCGTGCCCCCGGCCCACAGGTCTACGTGGACGGCAACGGCCTGGCACCCTTCCTGGCGAAGCTGACCGACTGGTTGCAGCAGGCCGGACCCGAATTGAAGACTCTCGCCCCCGCATTGGCGCCCCTCGCGGATGCCGCGCGCACGGCCGGACCCCAGATCAATATCAGCAGCCTGATCTCGCAGGCGCTCGCGAACACCGGTGACGGTGCCGTGCGCGTGCAGGTCGACGTCAAGTAATACCCCCCGGAGAAGAAGGAGAAGCGGATGTCTCAGGACACCGAGCCGAAGCGGGCAGTCGACGCGGAGGCCACCGCTGTCTCCGCCACGGCGACCCCGAAGGTCGACATCGAGAAGACCGGCACCGAGACGACCGACACCGAGAAGACGGCCCCGCGGGCCGAGGCCCCGGCCGCGAAGACCGTCTCGCTGAAGCTGTCCACACTCGGTCTCATGGCCGCCGCGGCGGTGCTGCTGATCGCGGTGGTCACGACCACCTCCCTGTGGCTCTCGGCCCGCGGCGACGTGCGCGACTCCGAGGCGGCGGTCGCCGACGACAAGCACGCCGAGCAGGTCGCCACCGACTACGCGATGGGCGCGGCCAACCTGAACTACGCGGACTTCAACGCCTGGACCGCGCGGCTCAAGGCCAACACGACCCCGACCCTGGCCGGCAAGTTCGACGCCACGTCGTCCAAGTTGCAGGAGATCCTGGTCCCGCTGAAGTGGACCTCGAGCCCGACGCTGCTGAGTTCGCAGGTGATCACCCGCGACAACGGCGTCTACAAGGTCAATGTCTATCTGAACGTCAACTCCACCAATGCGCAGAATCCCGACGGCGTGCTGACCACCATCTACTACACGGTGAACGTCGATCCGAAGAACGACTGGAAGGTCACCGACGTCGGCGGCATCGACCTGCCGCTGCCCAAGCAGTAGTCCACGCTCCCGGTTCCCTCTTCCGAGGGGACCGGGTGCCCGGTATCATCGCGCGCGCTCGCTTCATCACCTGGAGGACATGTGCCCGCGAATCCCACTGCCGCCGAACTGCTGGCGACCGTCGAAGCCTCTCCGCGCGCGGTGGGGGCGCACGACCGCACCGCCTGGGTCGATCTGTTCGCCGGGAACGGCAGCGTCGAAGACCCGGTCGGCTCGCGTCCGCACGTGGGCCGGGCCGCGATCGAGCGGTTCTACGACACCTTCATCGGGCCCAACGGGATCGCCTTCGACGTGGCCAACGACGTGGTGTGCGGCACAACCGTCTTCCGTGATCTGACCATCGCCACCACCATGTCGACCGGTGTCACCCTGCACGTGCCCATGCATCTGCGCTACGACCTGGCCGAGGTGGAAGGCACACTGAAAATTGTTGCGCTGCGGGCGCATTGGGAGCTGGCGGGCATGATCGGTCAACTGCTGGGCTCGGGCGTTGGGGGCCTGGTGGCCGGCGCGAAGCTCGGACCGCAGCTGATCGGCAATCAAGGTATCGGCGGCGCACTGGGTTTCATGCAGGGCCTGCGCGGTGTCGGCGCGGCCGGTCGCCGTGCGGCGGGCAGTCTGCTGGACGCGGTGGGTCGCGGCGAGGTTCCGGCCATGCGCAGCGCGCTCGCCCCGGTGCCGCGCCTGGGGTGGGGGACCGACGGCGTGATGTCGCTGGAGGACTTCACCACTCGCGCCAAGGGTCTGCGCTGGAGCAAGCCGATCGCGGGTGGGCGCACCGTGACGGCCACCGTCGACACCCGCGACGGCCGCGGTGTCGCGCAGCTGGACTTCACCGATCGCGGCACCCGCGTGGAATCGGTCCGCATCTTCGTGTAGCCGGGCTGAATCCTCGTGTAGCCGGGCTGAATCGAGCGCGCGGCCGAATCAGCTTCCGCCGCGCGGTTTTCCGGCTCTGTGGAGTCAGTCTCTCTTGCCGAAGAGCTCGGCCACGGCATCACCTTTGCTGAAGGTGGTGCCCCCGGCGGATCCGACTACCTTGCCGCCCACGCTGATCAGCCACTGCCCGCACACGCATCGCGAATACTGCACGGCGCGATGGGAGGACACCGGAGTCGGAGAGGGCCAAGCGCAGGAAGGGCATTCGGCGATCATCGACCCATAGTGCGTGCGCGCCGGGTCACTTCGTCGGATCGACACGCGTCGTCACGCAAACTCTATGCGGCGTTTGACTCTTACGTCCCTGCTCGCGCCGTCACGCCGTCCGCTCGAGCTGTGACACCCGCGACCACTGCCGCCGCGCCCTCAGCTCGCACCCGTCCGCCCCTTGCGGACGGCGCTGGGCGTCGCCCCCCACCACCGCTGTGCGCACCGGGTGAAGGTCGACTGCTCGGACAACCCGATCAGCGAGGCCACCTGACTCATCGGCATGTCGGTGGTGGTGAGGTAGCGCCGCGCCTCGGTCCGGCGCACCTCGTCCAGCACGGCCGCGAACGTGGTCCCCTCGGCGGCCAGTCGTCGCTGCAGGGTCCGCGGATGGACGGTGAGCAGCCGTGCGACGGCGCCGATTTCGGGCGCCGCGGTCCCGAGCAACTTCTGCAGCGTGGTGCGCACGCGCGGCGCGATCGCCCCCGCCTCGCTGCCGGACTGCTCGGCCAGAAATGCCATCGCGAGCCGGTGCAGGTTCTCGTCCCCGCCGGACAGCGATCGATTGGCCAGGCTGCTCGGCACCCGCAGCAGCGCGACAGGCCGCTCGATGCGCACGGGCGCGCCGAAGAATTCCTCGTACACCTGAATCGGCGCGGCGGGCCGATAGGGCAGTTCCACCGAGCGCAGTCCGTATCGCTCCTCGGCGAGTCGCTGAATCGCCCTGTGCACGAACGCCAGTCCGACATCGGTGCCCTGCACGGGCGTCGGCAGTCCGGGCGCGCTGACGCCGTACCGCAGCGCGACCACGCCGCGATCACCGTAGGGGTCGGGCCCCATCGTGAGACTCAGCGAGCGCGCGTGCACGAACAGGTATCGCGAGGTGCACTCGAGCACCCCGGCGAGGGTGGGCGAGTTCCGGATCGCGAGCGCGAGCGGCCCGAGCATGTCCAGTTCTTGCCGCCGGGCCATGCGCAGTCCGAGATCGGGGCAGTCGAGCCGATGCGCGGCCAGTTCCAGCGCCGCGCCCACGGCCTGGTCCGGCACCAGCAGATCGTCCGTGTCGAGCGCGGCGACCGGCAGCCCGCAGGCGGTGACCAGTTCTTCGGCGTCGCCGCCGAGCTCGGACACCGTGGCGCGGAAGCCGCGCAGTCCCGCGGACCTGATCACCGACACGGCGGCCTCCGCACCATCATGTCGTACAGAATCAAATACTTGTCGTGCAGAGTCAAGAAAGGACCTTCCACCCGGAACAGACTGGAGACCATGAACGCCGCGACCTCGACCCAGTCCGAGCCCGTAGATGCCCCCGCCGAGCATCTCGACGTGGTGATCGTCGGCGCCGGACTCTCCGGCATCGGCGCGGCCTACCGTCTTCAGGCCGAACACCCGGGTCGCAGCTACGCGGTCCTCGAGTCGCGCGCCGCGCTGGGCGGCACCTGGGACCTGTTCAAGTACCCCGGCATCCGCTCGGACAGCGACATGTTCACCCTCGGCTATCCCTTCAAGCCGTGGCGCGACGCCAAATCCATCGCCGACGGCCCGTCGATCCTGCGGTACATCACCGAGACCGCCGCGGAGAACGGCATCGACCGGCACATCCGCTACAACACCAAGGTCATCGGCGCGGCCTGGAACAGCGGCGCCTCGCGCTGGACCCTGACCCTCGCGCAGACCACCCCCGAGGGCGTCGAAACCCGCACGCTCACTTGCGGATTCCTCTACTCGTGCTCCGGCTACTACAACTACGAGCAGGGCCACTCCCCGCAATTCCCGGGTATCGAGAACTTCTCCGGGACCGTCGTGCACCCGCAGTTCTGGCCGGAGCAGCTGGACTACGCCGGGAAGAAGGTCGTGGTCATCGGCAGCGGCGCGACCGCCGTCACCCTGGTGCCCGCCATGGCCGAGCGGGCCGAGTTGGTCACCATGCTGCAGCGCAGCCCCACCTGGATCTCCGCGGTCCCCGGCCGGGACAAGATCGCCGACTCGATTCGCGAGAAGCTGCCGCCGAAACTGGCGCACCGCGTCATCCGCACCAAGAACATCCTCTTCAATATCGGCTTCTACCAGTACTGCCGCCGTCGCCCGGAGTCCGCGCGCAAGATGCTCACCGGCCTCACCACGCGAATCCTCAAGGACGAGAGCCTGGTTGCCGAGCACTTCACCCCGTCCTACAACCCGTGGGATCAGCGCCTGTGCGCGGTGCCGGACGCCGACTTCTTCAAGGCCATGCGCAAGGGCAAGGCCGAGGTCGTCACCGATCACATCGAAAGCTTCGTGCCCGAAGGGATTCGGCTGAAGTCCGGCCGGGTCCTCGAGGCCGACGTGGTGGTCACCGCCACCGGTCTGCAACTGCTGGCCTTCGGCGGTATCGAGCTCACCGTGGACGGCACCCCGGTGAACCTCGCCGACGAGTTCGTCTGGCAGGGCACCATGCTCACCGGCGTCCCGAACTTCGCGGTCTGCATCGGCTACACCAACGCCTCCTGGACCCTGCGCGCCGACCTCTCCTCCCGACTGGTGTGCAAGGTGCTGGGATTCATGGATCGCCAGGGTTTCTCGGCGGTCGTGCCGCGACCGGAGCGGACGCTGAACGAACGGCCGCTGCTGGATCTGGCGTCCGGCTACGTGCAGCGCTCGATCGCCGCCTTCCCGCGCCAGGGCGACCGGCACCCGTGGCAGGTGCGCCAGAACTACCTGCTGGACGCGGCCACCACCATGCGCACCGACTTGAGCAAAACCCTGCGCCCGGTGCCGATGAGCAAGACCCTGCAGCAGGTCTCCTGACACCGGGCTCGATACCATCGGGCCCATGAGTCTGTCGCGCACGACGGTGGCGGCCGCGGCCGCCGCGGTTCTGGGATCGATCTGCTGGCAGTTCCCCGCCACCGCGCTCGCGGACACGGCGTCCGTCGCCGCGGCGCAAGCGCCCGAGGCTGCCGCGCCGGCGCCCGTCGCGGCGCGCGATCTCTGGACGGTCCCGGCCGCACCCGCGGACTCCGCGTCGCTGATCGTGGCCTACAGCTTCGGCAATCGCATTCCGGCGGGCGTGGATCCGGCCCGCACCGTCGGCGAGCCCGGACCGGTGAACGCCGCCCTGGCCTCGACGGTGATGGCCGTGCGCGGGGACCGCGACCTCCCGGTGTACGCGCAGACCGAGATCGCCGAGGTGCTGAAGTCCCGCTACGGCCTGACCGATGTGATCACCATCGATCCCCGGCGCGATCCCGACGGCACCCTGGTCTACCTGTCCACGGACGGGGTGGCCGCCGAGATCGCCGCACTGCGCGGCAGCGCCGTGGCGACCGACCGCGCCGCCGTGGTGGCTTTCGGCGATCATCTGTGGCGCGCCACCGCGACCACCGCCGAGCACGGCTTCGACGCCTTTGCGCCCCAGGGCATCCCGATGCCGAACCAGTACGATCCGGAGTCCGGTCAGCTCTGGACGCGCAGCCCGCTGCTGTACCTGCCCACCGATTTCGCCGGCCGCCTCGCCCTGCTCTGAGCCAGATCCACCGACACACCGGTCCTGCCCGTGCGAGGCATGAGGGTTCGTTCATCGCCGCGCCGGTGCGTGCGATGCTGACCCCACCCGCATCGCCGAGCGCGTGCGGTAGCCGAACCGAGGGGGTGGCCGTGGCATCGGAGGGTGAGTTCCTGCGCCTCGCGCCGGAGTCGGAACCACCCCTGGCGCCGTGCCGCCCGGGCCGGGCCGCCGCCACCCCGCCCCGATCGCGCGCGGCCGGCGGTCCGCTCGCCGAGCAGGTTCCGCCGAGCCGTAATACAGTGTCAGGACGCTCCGGAACCGTTGTCCTGCAACGGGTATTGCGAGCTTCGCACGCTGCGAAGGCCCGCACTCCGAGCGCCTGCGGCGAACCGGCGTCGGCCGCACGCCAATTCGCGGGCATGGTCGTCCGGGTGGCGCTGGAGGTACTCGACGGGCGCCGTCCCGCGGCGCAATTGCGCCTTTCCGCGGATCCCGCGGTGATCGCCGCCCTGGGTACGCTGGTCGCGGCGGGCGCTCCCGGCCGCGCGCACGGCGTCGCGACGCTCACCAGGCTCGATGTGATGATGTCGGCGCCCGGCATCGGGGAAGTGTGCGCGGGATACGACCGGGGAACGCGACATTTCGCACTTGCCGCCCGTATTGTGCGCGGTCGTTCCGGGTGGCGCTTGACCGCATTCCGGGTCTGCTGAAGACCATCTGGTCTCTGCGGTAATAGCTAAATAGTCTGATCTCTCCCAATTTCATTCGTGCCTGGTTTGAAACCTAACTCCCACGGCATTAGCATTTCGGCGAATAGCGTCACCTCATACGCGGAAGGGCAGTTCATGGCTAAGAAAGTCACCGTAACTCTGGTTGACGACTACGACGGCGAATCCAAGGCCGACGAGACCGTCTTTTTCTCGATCGACGGGAACGAATACGAGATCGACCTGTCGGTCAAGAACGCCGGCAAGCTGCGGGAGTCCTTGGAGCCGTGGGCGGACAAGGCTCGCAAGGTGGGTCGCGCCACCAAGCGTAAGGCGACGACGGTCGGAGGCCGGACCCGTCCGGCCGTCGACCGGGAGGAGAGCACCGCGATCCGTGAGTGGGCGCGCGCTCAGGGCCACCAGGTTTCCTCGCGCGGCCGTATCCCGGCCGAGATCGTCGAGGCGTACCAGCGGGCGAAGTAATTCCGGACGGCAATTTCCCGTCCGCGTGAATTCGAGAGCCGGTGATCTGTGATCACCGGCTTTCCGCATTCCGGACCGGTCGGCTAGGCGGCTCTGAGCAGCGCACTTCCGGTTTCCGGCAACTCCGACCGGATTCGTTCGAGCAACTGCCGGGCCCGATCGCGATGAACCGCCGCCGCGTCGAAGTCCCCGTTCGCTTCCGCCAGCGCGCCGAGTACCGCATCCACCGGACCGAACTCGGCCATCCCGGTTTCGACGCCGATCACGGTTCCGGAGTGCGGGGCGAGAAATTCGTACAGTGATCCGATCGCCGCGTCGTCGCCGAGCGCGATGGCGGTGCGAGCCCGCATGGCCGACATGAGGACGGGATACGGTCCGTCGGTCGGATCGGTCCGATCGAAGACCGCGCGGGCGCGCTCGTGTTCCCCCGCGTGCAGCAGGGCGAGCGCGTACGCCTGCGACATCGTGCTCGGCAGCGTCACGGCCGCGTCGGCCAGCCGATTCGCCAGCGCCGAGAGATCATCGCGTGCCCACCCGATCGCCACCTCGCAGAACAGTTGCGCCTCTTCGACATTGGAGGTCCCGGCGCGCGCGATCCGCTCACCGAAGCGCGCATACAGTCGCTCCGCCAGGTCGACGTCCCCGCGCAACAGTTCCATCGTCGCCGCGAAGCAGCTGACCAGATCCAGCAGCGGCTGCAGCTGGCCTTCGTCGGCGCATTCCACCGCGAACGCCGCGCGCCGCCCGGCCTCGCGCAGATCGGCCTGCGCCAGGGCCGTCCGATAGCCCAGATAGTGGGCCAGCGCCCCGTACTCGGCCAGGCTTTGTTTCATCGCGGCCTGTTCCAATTCCGCTGTGAGCGAGCGGAACTCGGGCCCGAAGTCGGATTCCAGGAAAGTCAGGGCATTGATCGCGGCGCACACCGATTCCGGGTCGTTCACCTCCCGGGCCAACTCCAGCGCCCAGCGCGCCATCCGCTGCCCGATCGCGTACTCGCTCAGACCCAGCTCGAACGTCGCGGTGACCAGCAGCCGGACCAGCATCTCGGGTGAGCCGTCGACCGGCCACACCGGGTTCTCCTCGTCCCAGGGCCATTCCGTCGCGGCCGCTGCCGCCGCCGCTTCGGGATCCGCCGCGTTCGCCGAGAGCGCCATCGAGTCGGCCGATACGACCGTGGCCCACGCGGAGTCGCTCAGAGCCGCCGGCCCCGCACCGGCCGCGACGATCAGCGGCCCGTACGGGGACATCATCCGATACGCCGGATCGGCTCCGGATCCGAACCTCCTCGACCCCGACCCTGACAGCGCCGCGGCGAACAGCGGCCGTGTCACCGCCTCGGTGACCCCGTAACGGGCGAGCGCGTGCGAAAGCGACTGCAGCATCCGGTGATCGGTGTCGCGCCACTCACGGGTCGGCCAGATGACCGGCGCGCGCCAGCAGGTCAGCGCGCGGTCGATGAGCGCGACGTCCGCGAGCCGGTCGGCGAGTTCGAGGGCGCGCCCGCGTGCGGCCCTGGCCTCGCGGTGCCTGTTGTCGTAGGCGAGCGCGGTGACCAGGGCGCACCGGTTGTCCAGCAACGCGATTCGATCGTCGCGATCCGCGTGCCCGGCATCGTGTCCGGCCATCTCGTGCAGTTCGACTGCGGCGCGCAGCAGCCTGACGGTCTCGCTGTGCATGCGCCGGTCCATGCGCAATCGCGCGGCCGCGCACACGTAGTCGATGGCGATCCGGGCGGTGTCGGCGCTCGCTCCCAGCATGGCGTGCCGGGCGAGCACGTCCGGATCGCGGGCCACCACCGGATACTCGTCGGCCAGCGATTCGAGTAGTTCCAAGGCGCCCCAGTGCATTCGACCGCGCCGCAGCGCCGGAACGCTCAGGTACACCGCGTCGCGGATCAGACTGTGCTCGAACGAGATGCTGCCGCTGCGTCCGGTGCCGACCAGCCCCGCGCTCTCGGCGGCGGCGACCAGATCGATGAGGGTGTCCTCGGCGATGCCCGAGCACAGCCCGAGAATGCCGAGCTCGATGCCCTCGCCCCAGATCGAGATGTGCCCCAGCACTTCCGCGACGCCCTCGGGCAGCTGTGCGATCCGGTCCTCGATGAGCTCCCGGATCGAATCGGGCACCTGATCGAGATTTCCCTGGGCGGCAGCCAATTTCGAGAGTTCCCGGACGAAAAGCGGGTTCCCCCCGGTGCGTTCGTGCAGCTGGGCCAGCAGCTCGTCGTCGATCGGCCGCAGTCCGGCCGCGAGCGCGGTCTGCCGGGTGCCCGCCAGATCCAGACCGCCGAGTTCCAGCCAGACCGCGGTGAGCTGGGCGAGCGCGGCGGCGGTGTTGTGCACGCCCGGCCCGGCCTCGGAACGCCGCGTGGTCACCAGCACGAGCACGGGTGCCTCCCGCAGCCAGTTGGTCACCTGGCGCAGCACCTGCAGGGTCGCGTTGTCGGCGCGATGCGCGTCCTCGAGCAACAGCACGACGGGCGCGGAAGTCGCCGCGCTCCTACATCGTTCGGCGATCGTCCGGGACAGGGTGAAGGCGTCGCCGGTGTGCGGCTGCGCGCCCGCCGAGGTTCCGGCGTCCAGGTCGGCGAGGATCTCCGACCACGCCCAGGCCATCGGCGCACCGTCGATCTCCGGGCAGCTCCCGCTCGCGATCGTCCATCCGGTCCCGGCCAGCGCCGACAGCGCGGTCTCGGCGAGGGTGGTTTTGCCGATGCCTGCCTCACCGGCCACCCAGGCCAGGCGCAGTCGCCCGCCTCGGACCTGCTCCGCGATGGACTGGAGTTCGGAGAGTTCGGCGGAATATCCTGTCGCAAAAGGTATGTCGGAGTCGCGCAGCGTGGCGGCGGGCGGGGGGTGCTGCACCGCCGGCGCCGGTCCGGCCTCGCCGCGCCGGGTGTCCGTCTGCCGCGGACTCGGGGGAGTGAGCTCCGTGGCGTGCGTGAGGATCGCCGTCTCCAGCCGACGCAGCGCCGGTCCCGGATCGACCCCGAATTCGGAGGCGAGGAATTCGCGAGACCGCCTGATGGTGGTGAGCGCCTCCAATTGCTGACCGAGCCGATACTGCGCCAATGCCAGCAGCCGAACCAGCCCCTCCCGCCCCGGGCGCTCCTCGAACAGCTGGCGCAATCCCAGCACCACTTCGCCGGAGCGGCCCAATTCGAGCTTGGTGTGCGCATCGAGTTCGACGGCGGTGAGATACAGATCGGTGAGTCGATTCGCCTCCGCGGCAGCCCAATCCGCACCGGCGAACGCCTCCAGCGCGGGACCGTGCCATTCGCTCATAGCGGTCTCGAGCAGGACCCGGCGCCGAACCGGGTCGGGGCGTGTTTCCGGATTGCTGATCAGTTCCTGATAGGTGCGCAACTGTTCTTCGAAGTGCCATGCGTCCACGGCGTTCTCGGCGATCTTCAAGGCATAACCGGATGATTCGGACACGATGAACCGGGACGGCGCCCGGCGTTGCCGATCGGGCTCGAAAAGCCGCCGGAGCGTGTGGATGTGCACCTGCAGGACGGCCGCCGCCTTGGCCGGCGGTTGCCCGGCCCACAGGTCCTCCACGAGGCGTTCGGTGCTGACCACCTGGCCTCGAGCGACGACGAGGCGGCCGAGAACCGCGCGCTGCATGGGGGTTCCGAGAGCGGCGTCACGTCCGGAGACCGACAGGCGCAGGGGTCCGAGGACCCGCAGCTCCGCTCCCGTCATCGGCCCTCCTCGAAGCGCGAAAGCAAACCGGACGTTCGCCGCAAGAAGAGCACTATCTCGCAAAAAGTCCGAGACGCCAAAAGGTTGCTGAACAGTTGTCGAATAGTTATGAACCTCGCGTTCCACTCGACAGACCCCATGGTACGCAATCTAGTTCGTATAGCTAACGGTGTGCCGGTACCGCCCAACTCCACCGGAAGTGAACCGGAAGAGCCCTGACGGATACTTTCGGGTGGAAGCAACCTGAGGAAGGGGTTGGTTGGCATGGTTCAGAATTTCCCTCGGGGATACGGCGACGCCGGAGTCGAACCCGCGAGAGACGGACTGTACGTCGATCGCGATGGTGACATGTGGGAGAAGCAGGGCTACGGCTGGCGTCTCCTGCTGCAGCGCGGGGTGGCGGTCGATCCGATGTCCCTCTGGGATTGGGCCGAGGGGCATGTACGCGACTACGCGCCGTTCGCACCGGTGGTGGGCGCACGCTGAGCGATCCGGCCCGGCCTTCCTGGCCCCACCTGGTCAATCAGGTGAATCTGGGTTAACTTTTTGGCATGGAAGATCGCATCGCGTCATCGCTGCCGCTCGGCGACCTGCTGGCCGAGGGGCCGTTCCCGCCGCATCACGCGAACTGTTTCGGCTGCGGTCCCTCGAATCCCGCGTCGCCGCGGATCGCCTTCGAGCGGCGTGGTGACACCGTGGTCGGCACCTTCACCATGGACGAGCGTCATCAGGGCGCGCCGGGCGTCGCGCACGGCGGCATCGTCGCGGCGGCCCTGGACGAGGCCTCCGGCTCGGTCCTGATGCCCCTGCAACTGCCCGCCGTCACGGTGAACCTGGATGTCAATTTCGCCTCGCCCGCGCAGCTGCACCGAGAACTGATCGTCACTTCGGTGCTCAGCGGCCGGGAGGGTCGCAAACTCTTCATCGACACCGTGCTGACCGACGGCGACACCGTGATCGCCACCGGCCGAGCCATTTTCGTGGAGGTCACCGCCGCGCACTTCCAGCGCTACGGCGCGACCCCGGGCGAACTCTCCAGCGTCGGAGCATAATTCGCCCGGCGGCGACCTGATCCGGGCGTGATCGGACCGCCCGGATCACCCGAGTCGGCGGATATCGCCCCGCACCCGATAGAAACCGCCCCGCGCCGACTCGGACACCGAGTCCACCACGTACCGCATCCCCGCCTGCCGGATATCGCGCGGGAACTGCACGTTCCATCCGGACTGGTACCCCGGCGTCACCACGTGCACGCGCAGGTTCACCCCGTCCTGCACACACTCCACCACGATCCCGTCACCGGCCTCGGCCACCGATTCCACTGTGGTGCTGGGGATCACGGCCGACATCTGCGGAGCCTTCACCGACATCGTCTGCGGCAGCACCCCCTGCTCGGCGTCGTGAATGGCGCTCTCGCTCACGTCCAGGCAGGCCAGCGTGCCATTGGTGGTGACCAGGTACAGCTTCTCGTCGTGGTACTGCATGGAGTACGCCGACCCGCAACCGGTGCCCAGCTTCCAGACTCGGGTCCCCGCGGAGTCGAAGCAGTACACCGAGGAGTAGTTGTCCCCGGCGAACACGTAGCGCCCGTCGGGTGAAGTGGCGCAGGAGAATACGGCCGCGTCGCACTGGTACGCGCGATCGGCCTGCCCGTCCTTGGACACCATGCGCACCTGGTTGTGGCTGGTGCCCGCGTACACGGCGTCGGACTCCTGCCAGCCGAACAGCACCCCGCCTCCGGTGCGCACCTGCCACTGGTTGTTGCCGGTGGTGAGGTCGTACTTGGTGACGCCGTTCGAATGTCCGTGGTACACACCGCTGTCGTCGATGCGCACCATCCAGCCGGAGTTCCCGCTGCTGCGGCGCGTCCACAGCGACTCCTCCTCGTGGTCGATGACGGTGAGCCCGCCCTCGCAGTCCGAGACGCCGAGCGTGCCGTCGTGGATGTCGAGCCAGTAGATGTCCACATTGGTGGCGATGTCGTAGGCGGCGCGCGGCACCTTTCCTGACAGGTCGTACACCCGGCCGTCATCGCATCCGGCATAGATCCAGAAATCGTCGGCCACAATGCATTTCACGCCGTCGGGCAACCGGAATCGTCCGGTCACCTCGCCGCCGGGAGTCAGCGTGAACACATCGCCGTTCTCGTTGCCGACCCAGCAGCGGTTCTCGTCCACGAAGACGCCGAACGCGGCCGCGCCCGAGTCGAAGCTCCACAGCACCGGAGCGGATTTCGCGGTGGAGCGCTGGCTCACGATGGCGCGTCGCGTCACCGAGCGGCTCGCCCGCGCGCCCATCACGGCGGGCGCGTAGCCCTTGCGCACCTTCTCGCCGATCTTCTTGGCCGCCGCGGCCTGCGCTTTCGCCTCGGTGGCAAAGGAACTCACCTTCGCCTGTCCGGAGTCCCCGATCCGCCCGTACCGAATGGACACCTGGGTCCCGGTGACGATGACCTCGTAGAACTTGTGTGCCGACCCGCTGTCTTCCGACAGTTCCAGATAGGTGGTGACCCCGCCGCTCATACGTCCCGCTCCATGCTTGGCTCAACTCGATACGCCGCGAAAGCTAGCAACTCGCACCGACATTCGCTGCTCGAGCCGGCGGGATCCCCGCCGCGGCCCAGGTCCGGGCAGAAAAAACCCGGCCGCGTGCGGCCGGGGTCGTGAGACCGGAGTGGGGACGGGCGTGCGGCTACAGCAGCACCTGCGCGACCAGTCCCGCGAGCGCGCCGCCGACCAGCGGACCCAGCACCGGCACCCAGGCGTAGGCCCAATCCGCGTCCTTCTTCGTGGTGGCCAGCGGCGCCCCCGGGTTCTCCTCGGTGGCGCGTTGTCCCGAGCGCCCCGCGCCCATATCCGCCGGAATGCGTTCGGGCGCCACGTCCGCGGCATGCCGGGTGGGCAGCAGCGCGTACGCGATCCGCGGCCCGAGATCCCGGGCCGGATTGATCGCGTACCCGGTGGGTCCGCCCAGCGATGCGCCGATCCCGACCACCACCAGCGCCGCCGCCAGCGGACCCAGTCCGCTCGGCGTGTGCCCGAACGCCAGGATCACGTACACCAGCGCGAAGGTGGCGATCACCTCGGTGACGAAGTTCCACCGGTACGAGCGGATCGCCGGTCCCGTCGCGAACACGCCCAGCTTCTTGCCCTCGTCGGGTTCCTCGTCGAAGTGCCGCTTGTAGACCAGGTAGGCCGCGCACGCGCCCAGGAACGCCCCGGTCAGCTGTCCGGAGAGATACGCGAGGGTATTCGCGGCAGTCACCGGAATCCCCGGCGCGTATTCATCGGCGTCGGCGAACAGATTCCCGATGGTGACCGCCGGGTTCAGATGCCCGCCGGTCTTATAGGCGACGTAGACGCCCGCGAATACGCCGAGACCCCATCCGAAGGTGATCAGCAACCACCCGCCGTCATACCCCTTGGACTTTCCCAGCAACACATTGGCGACCACACCCGCGCCCAGCAGGATCAGGATCCCGGTGCCGAACGCCTCGCTGACGAAGATCGAGCCGAAGTTCATGGAGGACCCTCCGATTCGCGCTGACCGCGGTCGCGGCCACACTGATCCCGACCTTACGGTTTCTTACGCAATACAGCAATTATCCCGCTAATCGCGCGTACGATATTCCCGACCGTTCATTTCGGTAGTTCGGATCGCCTTCGGAAATCCAGCGGACACCCTGGAAAACGCTGGTGTGAAAGGATTCGCGATGAATGCCGTTCGCCTCGCGGCGGTCCTGGCGGGCCTGCTCATGGCCTTCGCCGTACCGTCCGCCGCCCACGCCGATCCGGTCTCGTGCACCGGAACACTCGACGCCTGCGTGGCCACGTGTCAGCAGCGTTATCCGGACCTACCCATCCACATCGGCGGCTGCAGCGACTCCAAGACCGGCTGGTACTGCACCACCTGCTACTACAACACCGCTGCCTGATCGGCACCGCCGCCAGATCGCGGACACGACCGAGCGCTGCGCCGGAACTCTTTCCGGCGCAGCGCTTTTCGTGTGTATGAGTGATCGGAACTCGGAGACAATCGGACACCGGCGTCGCCCGGACACCGACGCTGACCAGTCAGCCACCGTGCCGAGCTATCACCGGCGCCGAATCGCCGGTGAACCGGTCGCCGTCGGTGAATCGGTCGCCGTCGGTGGTCAGACCTTGGCGGCGATCAGGCGCGCCGCGTTGGCCGCCTCGTCGTCGAACGCCTCGTTGGCGGCCAATTCCGCGTGCACCCGGTCGTAGTACCGGTTGATCTCGTCATTGGTGCGCTCGTCGTCCCAGCCCAGATGCGGGGCGATCAGCCGCGCGATCTCCGGAGCGGCCTTCAAACCGCGATCGGGCACCTCGATGGAGATGCGGGTCCGGCGGGTCAGCACGTCGTCCAGGTGCAGCGCACCCTCGTGCGTGGCGGCGTACACGGCCTCGGCGGCGAGGTAGTCCGGGGCACCCGGAAGCGGTTCGCGCAGTGCGGGAACCGCGGCGATCAGATCGAAGATGTTCTCGCTCAGCGACCCGTAGCGGCCCAGCAGATGCTCGACGGTCGCCACCGGCAACTCGACCCGCGCCGCGACGTCCCGCACGTTCGCGAGCATGTCCTGATAGCCCACGGCCCCCAGCAGCGGCAGGTTCTCGGTGACCGACACAGCTACATCGCTGCCCAGTCGCTCGGCCGCCGCGTCCACCACATCGCCGGCCATGACGCGGTAGGTGGTGTACTTGCCGCCCGCGATCACGAACAGGCCCGGAGCGGGTTCGGCCACCGCGTGTTCGCGCGAGAGCTTCGAGGTCTGCTTGGACGCACCGGTCATCAGCGGACGCAGCCCCGCGTAGGTGCCGACGATGTCCGCGCGCGTGAGCGGTTCGCGCAGCAGCGAATTGACGTGATCGAGGATGTACTGCACGTCCGCGGCGCTGGCGGTCGGATGGTTCTTGTCCAGCGACCAGTCGGTGTCGGTGGTGCCGATGATCCAGTGCTCGGCCCACGGGATCACGAACAGCACGGACTTCTCGGTCCGCATGATCAAGCCGGTGTCCATGTTCAGCCGGTCGCGCGGGACCATGATGTGCACACCCTTGGACATGCGCACGTGGAAGGGGTACTCCACGCCGGTCATCTTGATCATGTCATCGGTCCACACGCCGGTCGCGCTGATCACGGTGCGCGCCCGGATGCTGTGTTCCAGACCGGTTTCCAGGTCGGTGACCTTCGCGCCGACGACCTGTTCGCCGTCGCGCAGCAGCCCGGTGACCTTGGTGCGGGTGAGCACGGTCGCGCCGTGCTGGGCGGCGGTGCGGGCCAGCATCATGGTGTGGCGGGCGTCGTCGACCTGGGCGTCGTAGTAGCGGATCGCGCCGGTCATGGCGTCTTCCTTGAGCGCCGGAGCCAATTCCAGTGCGCTGGTGCGGGTCAGGTGCCGGTGCATGGGCACCGAGCGCGCTCCGCCGAGGGTGTCGTACAGGGCGACGCCCGCGCCGATGTAGGCGCGCTCCCACACCCGATGCTGCAGCGGGAACAGGAACGAGACCGGGTGCACCAGGTGCGGCGCGAGCTTGTTCAGCAGCAGCCCGCGCTCCTTCAAAGCCTCACGCACCAGCGCGAAGTCGAGCTGCTCCAGGTAGCGCAGGCCACCGTGGATGAGTTTGGAGGACCGGCTCGAGGTCCCGGCCGCGAAGTCGCGGGCCTCCACCAGGGCGACGGACAGCCCGCGCGAGGCGGCGTCCAGGGCCGCGCCGGCGCCGGTGACTCCGCCACCGATCACCAGGACGTCGATCTCGGTGTCGCCGAGCGAATCGATGGCCCGGGTGCGGTAGGCGAGATCCAATTGTGCGGACACGAAATGCTCCTTGCTAGCGGTGGTTTCAGTCTTCTGAGGCGACCCGGGCAGGTGGTTCGGCCGATGCTCAGTCATCGAGATCGACCCAGTCGAGGGTGCGCGAGACGGCCTTGATCCAGCGGGCGTACCCGCGTTCGCGCTGCTCCTCGCTCCAGGTGGGTTGCCAGCGCTTGTCCTCGTGCCAGTTGGCGACGAGTTCGTCGGTGTTGTTCCAGAACCCGACCGCCAACCCGGCCGCGTAAGCCGCACCCAGAGCGGTGGTTTCGGGCACGACCGGCCGCGAGACCGGGACGCCCAGGAAGTCGGCTTGGATCTGCATGGCCAGTTCGTTGGCGGTGACGCCGCCGTCGACCCGCAGCGTCTCGAGTTTCACGCCGGAATCGCGCTGCATGGCCTCGACCACGTCGCGGGTCTGGTAGCAGATGGATTCCAGTGTGGCCCTGGCCAAGTGGGCATTGTTGCTGTAGCGGGACAGCCCGATGATGATGCCGCGGGCGTCCGGCCGCCAGTACGGTGCGAAGAGTCCGGAGAACGCGGGCACGAAGTACACCCCGCCGTTGTCGGTGACCTGTCCGGCGAGCGATTCCATCTGCGAGGCGCCGGAGATGATGCCCAGCTGATCGCGCAGCCACTGCACGGCCGACCCGGTGACCGCGATGGAACCTTCCAGCGCGTACACCGGCTCGGCGTCGCCGAACTGGTAGGCGACGGTGGTCAGCAGGCCGTGCTTGGAGTGCACAATCTCTGTACCGGTATTGAGCATCAGGAAATTCCCTGTGCCGTAGGTGTTCTTGGCCTCACCGGGCTTGAAGCACACCTGCCCGACGGTGGCGGCCTGCTGATCGCCGAGCACGCCCGCGATCGTCACCGAGCCCTTGAACGGGCCCGCGGGATTGGTGGTGCCGAACCCCTCCGGGTTGGCCGAGGGGGCGATGGCCGGGAGCATGGCGCGCGGGACACCGAAGACCTCGAGCAATTCCTCGTCCCAGTCCAGGGTTTCGAGGTCCATCAGCATGGTGCGCGAGGCATTGGTGGAGTCCGTGATGTGCACACCGCCGTGGACGCCGCCGGTGAGATTCCAGATCAGCCAGCTGTCCGGGGTTCCGAACAGGGCGTCGCCGCGCTCGGCGGCCGCGCGCACGCCGTGCACATTGTCGAGAATCCATTTCAGCTTGCCGCCCGAGAAGTACGGCGCCGGAGGCAATCCCGTTCGGTTGCGGATGAGTTCGGTGTGCCCGGCCTTCTCCAGATCGGCGATGATCCGATCGGTGCGGGTGTCCTGCCAGACGATGGCGTTGTAGTAGGGGCGTCCGGTGCGGCGGTCCCACACGATGGTGGTCTCGCGCTGGTTCGTGACGCCGACCGCGGCCAGATCCTCGGCCGTGAGATCGGCCACTGCGAGCGCGGTCTTGATGACTGTGCGAGTACGTTCCCAGATCTCATCAGGATTGTGTTCGACCCAGCCGGCCTTCGGCATGATCTGCTCGTGTTCGAGCTGATGCCGGGCAATCACATCGCCGCCGTGGTCGAACACCATGAATCGCGTGGAGGTCGTGCCTTGATCGATGGCTCCGACGTACTGCGTCATCGCGGTCCTTTCCGGATTCTCGTCATCGAGTCCGCTTGCCCTGGTGAGACCGGTCGCCGCCGGACCCGAACTCGACGCTACGGAGCGATCGGCACCGGTGACAGGGCATGCGTTCGACAATGCCGAACGGTTTGCTGGTAGGTTACGGGAATGCCGGGTCCGATTCAGTCGATCGAGCGCGCGGCGGCCGTGTTGCGTCTGCTCGCCCGCGGATCCGGGCGCATGGCGGTCGGTGAGATCGCGGGTGCGCTGGGGCTGGCCAAGCCCACCGCACATGGGATTCTGCGGACCCTGCAGGGCGTGGGCTTCGTCGATCAGGATCCGGCGAGCGGCAAGTACGGACTCGGCTCGGCCATGCGGCAACTGGGTGCGGGCTACCTCGATGCCAACGAGTTGCGGTCACGTGCGATCAATCGTGCGGACACCCTGGCCGCGCGCAGCGGTGAGTCGGTGCGCATCGCCACGCCGGCGGACGGGGGAGTGCGGGTCATCCACCACGTCTTCCGCCCCGACAATTCCGAACAGGCGCTCGCGGTCGGTGAGATGCTGCCCGCGCACGCCACCGCGCTGGGCAAGGTGCTGCTCGCGTACGACTCGGAACTGTCCGCCGCCGTCCGCGACCGCGACCTGCCCGCCCTGACCCATCGCACGATCGTCGACCACGCCGCCCTGGGCCGGGTGCTGACCGAGATCCGCCGGACCGGCTGGGCGGGGGACATCGGCGAGTACCGATCCGGCGAGGCGGGCATAGCCGCCCCGATTCGCGCCCGCGGTGGCCTGGTGGTCGGCGCGATCGGCATCTCCGGTCCGCTCGAGCATCTGTGCGACGGGCAATTGCGCTTCCGTCCGGCGTTTCTCGGCCAGGTGGGCGACGCCGCCGCGGCAGTGTCCAGGGATCTCGGAGGCGCACAATGACTTTCGGTGAAAGCGTGCACGGATGAGCCAACGGTATGTGCTGGCGATAGATCAGGGCACCACCTCGACCCGCTGCATCCTGTTCGACCAGCGCGCGCGGCTGGCCGGTGTATCGCAGCGCGAGCATCGCCAGCACTATCCGCGTCCCGGCTGGGTGGAGCAGGACGCCTTGGAGATCTGGCGCAATGTCGAGCGCACAGTGCCTGCCGCACTGCGGGATTCGGGCATCACGGTCGATCAGGTCGCCGCCATCGGTATCGCGAACCAGCGCGAGACCACGGTGGTCTGGGATCGCGGCACCGGAACCCCCATCGGCCGGGCCATCGTCTGGCAGGACGTGCGCACCGAGGACTTGGTCAGTGAGTTGCGGGAATCCGCTGACGCGGAACGCATTCGGGAACTCTGCGGCCTCCCGCTGACCACCTACTTCGCAGCGCCCCGGCTGCGCTGGCTGCTGGACAACGTGCCCGGTCTGCGGCAGCGCGCCGAACGCGGCGAGGTGCTGTTCGGGACCATGGAAACCTGGCTCATCTGGAATCTGACCGGCGGCGCGGACCACGGCGTGCACGTCACCGACGTGACGAACGCGGGCCGCACCCTGCTGATGAACCTGGCCACCCTGGCCTGGGACGATGAGTTGCTGCGCTTGTTCGACATCCCCAAGGCCATGCTCCCGCGCATCGAACACTCCACCGGGGAGTTCGGCACCGCCCGGCGGGTGCTGCCCGGCGTCCGGATCGCGGCGGCCCTGGGCGACCAGCACGCGGCCCTCTTCGGCCAGACCTGCTTTGCGCCCGGTGAGACCGAATGCACCTACGGCACAGGCGGTTTCCTCCTGATGAACACCGGCCGCGAGCTGGTGCGCTCCACTCACGGCCTGCTCACCACGATCGGTTATCAGGTAGGCCCCGACCCGGTGTACGCGCTGGAGGGGCCGATCGCGGTGACCGGCTCGCTGGTGCAGTGGCTGCGCGACAACATCGGCCTGATAGCCAGTGCGCCCGAGATCGAAACCCTCGCGGGCACAGTCGAAGACAATGGCGGCTGCTACCTGGTCCCGGCCTTCTCCGGGCTCTACGCGCCGCACTGGCGCAGCGATGCCCGGGGCCTGCTGATCGGCCTGACGTCCTATGTCACCAAGGGCCACATAGCCAGAGCGGTCCTCGAGGCGACCGCGTGGCAGACCCGCGACGTGGTGGAGGCCATGAACGCCGACTCGGGCCTGCACGCCTCCGCGCTGCGAGTGGCAGGCGGGATGACCTCCGACAACCTGCTCATGCAGATCATCGCGGATGTGCTGGACGTACCCGTGATGCGCCCGATGGTCGCGGAGACCGTGTCGCTGGGCGCGGCGTATGCCGCCGGTCTGGCGGTCGGCTACTGGCCGGATCTCGAAGGCCTGCGCCACAACTGGCGAGTAGCAGCCCAATGGCTACCGACGATGAATCCCGAACTGCGTGAACAGGAATACGACAACTGGAAACGGGCCGTGGAGCTCACCTTCGGATGGCTGCGCCCAGAGAAGCGCTTGACTTAACGTGTCAGACATGCGGTTACACGTGGGATGTGCGATGTGGACTCACCCGGAGTGGCAGGAGAAACCCCTGCCCCCGGCCGAACGCCTGCGCTCCTACTCCTCGTGGTGCAACGCGGTCGAAGGAAACACCACGTTCTACGCCACGCCGCAGCGCCGAACCGTGGAATCCTGGGCGCGCCAGACAGATCCGGACTTCCGCTTCGTGATGAAGCTCCCGCGCACAGTCACCCACGAGCGCCGCCTCACCGGCGTCGACGACGAAATGCACGCCTTCCTGGATGCCATCGAGCCGCTCGGCCGACGATTGCACGCGCTCTGGATCCAACTCCCACCCTCCTTCACCGACCTCCGGGCCCTCTCCCACCTGCTCGAGGGCCTGCCGGACCACTACCGCGCAGCCGTCGAGGTGCGTCACCCCGCCTTCTTCCAAAACGCCAGAGCCATAACCCAACTCGAATCGATCCTGCAGGCCGCCGGCGCCGAGTGGATTCCCTTCGACACCACCACCCTCTTCGCCACCCCACCCGTCAGCCCCGCCGAGCAAGAGGCCTACGCCAAGAAGCCCCGAGCCCCCCGCCGCACCCGCGCCCTCACCGAATACCCGATAGTCCGCTACCACGGCCGCGACGACCTCGCGACAACCGTCGCGGGCTGGCAGCCCTGGGTGAAGGTCGTCGCCGACTGGCTCATCGAGGGCCGCTCGCCGACGATGTTCATCCATACGCCCGACAATGCCCGCGCCCGAACTCTCGCCCGTCGCTTCCACGACGACGTGAGGGCCCGGATAACCGAGCTCGATCCGCTCCCGGATCCGATCCCCACCGATCCGATGACATTGTTCTGATCCGGCTTGCCGGGTGCGGTGCGGGATGGACAGCTCGATCGGCCTGTGGATGAGCGGGGTGATTGCGAACAACTAGATTGTCTGAATACGTGCAGTTCAGATAGGGTTTTCTGTTCCATTCGGTGATCTCACGCGGTAGAATTAGCACATGCGTTCGAACGAGACAGGGATCGGAGACACTGCGGGGGCCGAGCTGGCCACCGCAGTCGACACCCTGCTCGATGCGAACCTCGCGCCGTTGACCGATGACGGAGTCACTGAACTGATGCGCTCGGTGGAAACCAGCAAACGACGCCTCGCTGCGTTGGAGCACCGACTGGTGGTCGAGGTCGTGGAACGGTCCATCCCGCAACGCGCAGGCGTGCGCGACGTAGTGCGGTTCCTGGAACAAGCACTGCGGCTCTCGCACCGGGAAGCGTTCGGGCGCATGAAAGCCGCTCAGCAGTTCGGGATCTGGCACGACATCACCGGACAAGACCTCGAACCTTTGCTGGCCTATACCGCGAAAGCCCAAGCCGCCGGGGAAATCTCGCCCGAGCACGCCCGCACGATCGGCACGATCATGCACCGACTCCCGCACGCCATCTCGCGTGCAGACCGCGACGCCGCCGAACAAGTCATGGCCGAGCACGCGCGGTGTGGGTCTCCTGATGACTTGCCCCGGATCGGCAATTCCCTGTCCGCGCACCTGGACCCCGACGGGACACTCACCGACGACACCGACCGCGCCCGTATGCGGGGGATCGTGTTGTGCGACCAACGCCTCGACGGGATGTCCTTGCTGAAAGGCGAGATCACCCCCGCGTTGCGGGCGCTGCTGGAACCGGTCCTGGCGAAACTGGCCCGCCCCGGCATGTGCAATCCCGAGGACCCGGACAGCCCATTCGCTGACACCGAGCACGTGACCCGCGAAATCCTCGACGCCGCCGCCCAACGCGATAGCCGCAGCGCCGCGCAACGCAATCACGATGCGCTGCTGGCATTCCTGCGCCCGGAAATAGGACCCGGCAAACTCGGATCCCATCGTGGTTTGCCGGTGGAAGCGATCGTCACCATGACCCTCGCGGAGCTCGAAGAGGCTGCCGGAGTGGCCACCACCGCCTCGGGCGGCACGGTGTCCATCCCCGAAGCCCTCAAACTCGCCGAACGGTCCAAGCCGTTCCTGGCTTTGTTCGACCACACCGGCATGCCCCTGCATCTCGGGCACGGGGAACGCCTCGCGAGCCCGGCCCAGCGCAGGGTGTTGATCGCTGCCGAGCGTGGCTGCACCCGCCCGGGGTGTAGTGCTCCCGCGACGTTGGCTGCGGTGCATCACATCACCGAACACAGCAAGGGCGGACCCACCGATATCGAGAACCTCACCTTGGCCTGCGACGCGTGCCACGCGTTGGTGCACGACGGCCCTGGTGGTTGGAAAACGATTGTGATGGGCAAGAATTCAGAATTCCCCGGCCGCACGGGCTGGATCGCACCGATCCATATCGACCCCACTCGCACTCCTAGGGTGAATCATCGGCATCATCCCGGGGAGATGCTCGCCGCCGCCCAAGCGCGACTGCGTGCCCGGGAACGACGAGAGCGGGCTCGTCATCGGGAGTTCCTCGATCACCGTGATTCTCCGGTCGATCGAAGCTGAACCCACCACCCACTACACCAGGCACACCGGCTCCCTTGCGGGGACCGGTGCTGTCCTGGTTCGCCCGGTGCAAGCCCATGCACCCGAGCGCTTTCAGGCCACACCGCACGCACACTCGGGCACGGGCACTGAGAGGAAGATGGACATGGAGATGAAAGATCCTGCGCCAGTGAGCGATCCGTACACGCGACTGCCGCTGACACCGCGCGCCGCCGGAGCGGAAGACTCGGTGCCTGCCGCTCTCACGTACTTCTCTCACGGCACAAGAGCCGACGCTGGTTCCGCACCAACACTCGTACACCCCTGTGGTGTTGCTGCGGAAAAGATGGCAGTGCTGGTCATTTCGCCTGCCGTACCCGACCTGGGCTCCCCAGCCGGGAGCCGTCCTCTCTCGTCCCGGCCTGGTTGGATGGCCGTGGTCACCACTCGAGCACTCCACACCACCACCCACATGCCCTACTGGCCCGCATGCCCTTGCTGGCATGAGTGCCCTGCACCCCCTCCACACCCGACATCCGGCAGACCTCGATACCGCCGGTTGCGCAGGCTCTTCTTCCCTTCTCTTCCAGGCATCTTTGTCTTTGTCTTGTAATCGTTTACAGCCCAACCAGTTTCAGACCACACGATCAGCAGGAACGATCCGCACCACAGTGGTGTACTGGGCGGCCGCGTGGATGTCATCCCGCTGTGGCAGCCCCTCGGGAGTCCGCCGAACCCCGTAGTACTTGGAGTCACCCGGGGTGGCAGCCAGGAACCCGGCGAGGCTCTCAGCCACGCTCTCGGGATCCTTGATGACCGTGGCGGTCCCGAAGACCACCCGCCGCCCGATGAGCATCTCCACGGGCGCGCCGCCCTGCAGATTGATCCACCACTTGCTGTCGGTGTAGCAGGTGATGGCGTTCTCGGAGCGCACGTACCGCACCACCGCCGTGTACTGCTTGCCGCTCTTGCGGCCGGTGAAGGTCAGCTCCATGGTGTTGCGGCTCATAATCCGATGGAACGGTGATCGCAAGAGTCGCTTGACGATCCAGTTCACATAGCTGGGAACGGTGGGCGGTGTGGCGGTCGTGGTCATGTGATCCCCCGGAAGTCGATGCTCCACGTGCGTGTTCGTTCGTGACGGTACGCCGCGGAGTCCGACCGGGCATCAGGGAAAACCATGAAAAACGCCGCACCGGAACGAATTCCGGTGCGGCGCGACGATACGGGTCGGTCAGCTGATCAGTTGCTTTTCGCGACGCGCGGCATCACGTGCCAGGGAGCGGTCGCGCTGTTCCTCGAAGCGAATCACGTCCTTGCGGAGGTTCTCCAGGAATTCGCCGAGATCGTTGCGGAGTTCCTCGCCATAGGGGCCGAAGTCGGTGCGCTCGAAGATATTCCACTTCTTGAGCACCGGCATCACGACCTCTTCGAGATGTTGGCGCAGATCGTAGATTCCGTGCTTGGCCATGATCACTCCATTGCGCCGGAAGTCGGGCATTCCGGCACCGGGCATTTGGAAGCCCTTGATGATGTGGGTGATGGCTTCCATCGCCTGATCCGGAGCGACATCCAGTGCCGCGGCACAGATATTCCGGTAGAAGATCATGTGCAGGTTCTCGTCGGCGGCGATGCGCTGCAGCATGCGATCCGCTATGGGGTCATTGCACACTTTGCCCGTATTGCGATGCGAAACGCGTGTCGCCAGTTCCTGAAAAGTCACATACGCGACGGAGAACATGAAACCGCCGTCCGCGCGAATATCGGTGGTAGCCGCGCGTTCTCGCACCAGATCGACCGCGCTGTAGCCATTGGTCATATGGATCATGCGAGCCTGCTCGAGCGCCACCGGATCCACACCGCGGGTCACCACGAGGTAGTCCCGCAACACGATGCCGTGCCGGTTCTCCTCGGCGGTCCAACGCCCGACCCAGGTGCCCCAGGCCCCATCCTGGGAAAAGTTCTCGGCGATCTCCCGGTGATAACTGGGAAGATTGTCCTCGGTCAGCAGATTGGTGATCATGGCCGCCTTGGCGACCTCGTTGAGACGCGACTGCCCGGGATCCCAGTCGATGCCATCCATAGCTGCGAAGTTGCGACCCTCATCCCACGGCACGTAGTCGTGTGGATTCCAGGGTTTGGCCATGGATAGATGCCTGTTCACGTTCGCTTCGGCAATCGGCTCCAGCTCGATGAGCAACTCGAGCTGCGTCAGATTCCTGGCCACGGTCGTGTGCCTCCCTCGAAAACACTGGACGCTGCGGAATGATGGTGGAGATCTATACCTGCCGACCGACCGCCGACAGTGGAAGAACGGAATTTCAGGCGATGGCCGCCATGGCGAAGGGGACCGCCGGAGCAGATCCGGGGGAGCCTGCGTGTCGCTCGAGGAGCCTGGTCGGCTTTGCCTCGGATAATCTAGCTCAGTTCGCCGGAGATTGGCTTCACCCCCGCCGTTGTGTCTTTCGGCCGGGTGCTCTCGCTAGTGCGCAGCTCAGTCCTTGACAGCCAACGCGATCCGATACCTGGTTCGCCGGAGCATTGCTACGGAGATGAACAATGCAGAAGCCCATTCGTAGGAAATTTCCCGATGTTGTAGTCACCTCGCTTGCAGCCACCACCTCGATCGCCGGCGACGTGGATTCGACCTGGAAGGGACTGCTCAACGGCGAGAGCGGAATCGACGTCCTGGAGGACAGCTTCCTGGACGACTTCGGACTCCCGGTTCGAATCGGCGGCCACCTCAAGGTTTCCCCCGCTGATCAGCTCACCCGTGCCGAATGCCGTCGCCTGTCCTACGTCGAGCAGATGGCGCTGGTGCTCGGCCGGGAGGCCTGGCGCAACGCCGGAAGTCCGGAGGTGGACGGGGAGCGGCTCGGCGTGGCCATCGGCACCGGCCTGGGCGGTGCGGAGATCCTCATCGACGCGCACAGCAAGCTCAAGAACGGCGGCTACCGCAAGGTCTCGCCGTTGACGATCCAGGCGATCATGCCGAATGGCCCGGCAGCGGTGGTGAGTGTCGAGTTCGGCGCGAAAGCCGGTGTGACCACGCCCGTTTCGGCCTGTTCGTCTGGTTCGGAGGCGATCGCGAACGCCTGGCGCATGGTGGTCATGGGTGATGCCGACATGGTCATCACCGGCGGCGTGGAAGGCTCGATCCAGGCGCTGCCCATCGCGGGCTTCTCCATGATGCGCGCCATGAGCACTCGCAATCACGATCCCAAGGCGGCCTCGCGTCCGTTCGACCGTGATCGCGACGGCTTCGTCTTCGGCGAGGCGGGTGCGCTCATGATCATCGAAACCGAGGAGCACGCGAAGGCGCGCGGCGCGACCATTCACGCTCGAATCATGGGCGCGGGCATCACATCCGACGGTTTCCACCTCGTCGCCCCGGACCCGGAGGGCTCGGGCGCGGCGCGCGCCATGGGACGCGCCATGGAACACGCTGGGATTTCCAAATCCGATGTGTCGCACATCAATGCACATGCGACCGCCACGCCGATCGGCGACACGGCCGAAGCGAACGCCATCTATCTGGCCGTCGGCAATCATGCGGCAGTCTATGCGCCGAAGTCCGCTTTGGGGCATTCCATCGGCGCTGTCGGTGCGCTCGAATCCGTGATCACCGTGCTCACCGTGCGTGACGGAATCATTCCGCCCACGCTGAATTTGGACAATCAGGACCCTGAAATCGACCTCGACGTGGTCAAAGGCCAAGCCCGGCCGGGCACCTACGACTACGCGCTGAACAACTCGTTCGGCTTCGGCGGGCACAACGTCGCTTTGGCGTTCGGCCGGTACTGAGTGACTCCGAATCCCGGCACCTGCTAGTGTTCCTCAGCCCCAGCTACTCCCGGGCCTTCGGTGTCGATTCTTGTTCGGTGTCACTGCACAGTCATTTCTGTGAGTTGAAAAAGGATAGGGAATGATCGGCGAGACTTTCGATGACTATCTGGACGAGCACGGCAACATCAGGATCCCCCGCAACCAGACCTTGATCGACTTCGTCGACAAGCACAGTGCGGCCAACGGGGACGAGCTCGCCTACCGCTACATCGACTATTCACGTGAACGCGACGGCGAGTATTTCGAGCTCACCTGGAACGAGTTCGGAGTCCGGCTGCGCGCCGTGGCCGCCCGGTTGCAGCAGGTCACGCAGCCGGGCGACCGCGTCGCGATTCTGGCTCCGCAGGGCTTGGACTACATCGTGTCGATGTTCGCGGCGGTGTATGCCGGCAATATCGCTGTGCCGCTGTTCGATCCGGATGAGCAAGGCCATTCGGATCGGCTGTACGCGGTGCTCGAGGACTGCGCGCCCGCCGCCATCCTGACGGTCGGCTCGGCCGCCGCCGGAGTGCGGGCCATCTTCAAGCACCTGCCTGCGCAGCAGCGCCCGCGAATCATTGCCGTGGAGGCGATTCCGGACAACGTGGGGCAGAGCTGGGTGCCCCCGGACATCCACATCGACAGCGTCGCGTACCTGCAGTACACGTCCGGATCCACCCGCACTCCCGCGGGCGTGGAGATCACCCACCGGGCCGTGGGTACCAACCTGCTGCAGATGATCCGCGCCATCGGCATCACCGAGAAGGCGCGCGGCGTCACCTGGTTGCCGCTGTTCCACGACATGGGCCTGCTGACGGTCATTCTCCCGACCATCGGCGGCAAGTTCATCACCATCATGTCGCCCAGCGCCTTCGTGCGCCGGCCGTACCGGTGGATCAAGGAGCTTGCCGCGCAGGAGGACGGGGCCGAGATCTTCGCGGCCGCACCGAATTTCGCCTTCGAGCATGCGGCGGCCCGTGGGCTGCCCAAGCCGGGGGAGGAGCTCGATCTGTCCAATGTCATCGGGCTCATCAACGGCAGCGAGCCGGTCTCGGTGACCTCGATGACGAAGTTCAACGACGCGTTCGCTCCCTACGGCATGCCCAAGACCGCGATCAAGCCCTGCTACGGGATGGCCGAGGCCACCCTGTTCGTGTCCGCGACCCGTCGCGACGACGAGGCCCGCACTGTCTACGTGGACCGCGGGCAGCTCAACGCCGGACGCATGACCGAGGTGGACCAGCACGCGGAAGATGCTGTGGCACAGGTGTCCTGCGGCTATGTCGCGCTGTCGCAGTGGGCGGTCATCGTGGATCCCGAGACCGCCGCGGAGAAGTCCGACGGCGAGGTCGGCGAGATCTGGCTGTCCGGGCAGAACATGGGCATCGGTTACTGGGGACGCCCCGAGGAAACCGTGGCCACCTTCCAGAACCGGCTCGCCACGCGGCAGCCCCACGGCAGTCACGCCGAGGGCACCACCGCGGACGCACTGTGGATGCGCACCGGCGATTTCGGCGCGTACCTGGACGGCGAGCTCTACATCACCGGCCGCGTCAAGGATCTGGTGATCGTGGACGGTCGCAATCACTACCCGCAGGATCTGGAGTACTCCGCCCAGGAGTCCAGCACCGCGCTGCGCCCGGGATTCGTCGCCGCCTTCTCGGTGTCGGCGAACCAGATGCCGCAGCCCGAGTCCGACGACGCCGCCGAACAATTGGTGATAGTGGCCGAACGCGGCACGGGCGCAGCCAAATTGGATCCGGAACCGATCACCGAAACGGTGCGCGCGGCCATCGCCAAGCGGCACGGAGTGACGGTGCGGGATCTGCTGCTGGTGCCGGCCGGATCGATTCCCCGCACCTCCAGCGGAAAGATCGCGCGGCGGGCCTGCAAGGCGGCGTATGTCGAGGGAAGGCTGCGCGGTGGTCACCGCCAGACGGCTTTCCCCGATCAGGTCGAGTGATAGATGTGCGGGCGCCGGGCGTAGTCCGGCGCTGAGGGATGGAGCGGCGCTGGGTGATCCAGCCACGCTGAGTGATCCGCTGACGTATTGGGTGAGTCGCCGGTTCTGAGTTGTCGGCTGGCGTCGAAGATTCACCGGAGTTGAACTGTCTGGGTTGATGTCGGCACAGCTGCATCCAGCCACAGCTGCATCCAGCGCAGGGCGTCGCCGTCTACTCGGCGGCGCCCTGACGCCTTGCCATCGCTTGGACGGTGTATAGCCAGACCGGTCTGTATGCTCTGCGGCCGTGTGGATTTCTGCCCGAGGCGGGCTACTGGTCGCGATGAGTGCTGCTGTGGTGGCGGTGTCCGGTGCGGCGCCCGCCGCGGTGGCGGAGCCGGGCGCTGCGCCCGGGGGTGTGCCCGCGGCGGTGTGCGGTACGCCGCTCTCGGGCGACGAGCTAGCGCGAATCGGGGAGCTGTCCGATACCGGTGATCTCGCCGGAGACTCGCTGCAGCGGCTGGAGACGGCGGTGACCCGCAATCAGGAGATCACCCGGATCCTGGTGTCGCACCGCGATCGCCGGGCGCTGTTCGGCATCGGCCTGGACGGGGTCGAGGAGGTCGCGGTGATGCCGCTGCAGCGTGATCCGGGCGCGTTCCAGGACCGTGAGTACGCGCACTCGATCAGCCTCGAACTGCTGAGCCGGTACCTGAACAATCTGCACGCGGCCTTCACCGGCGGCGTGGTCGAGGCGCACTGGGCGCGGTACTTCGCGCTCGCGGCGCAGTGCGAGGTGTCGGGCGCGCGGGCCGCGATGGTCGGCTACGGCGCGCACCTGGCGGTGGATCTGCCGTATTCGGTTGCGGCCGTGCACAGCACACCGGAGGACGCGCCGGATTACTTCAAGATCGTGGCGGCCATCGCGGGCGCGGGCGATGTGATCATCGATCGGACCGAGCAGGTCTACAACGCGGATCTGGGGCCGCTGTGGCGGTTCTACTTCGTCGGCGAGGGCCTGGACCTCCTGGTGGGCAAGGGCGTAGCCACCAAGCCCCTGCTCGTGCTCGCCGACCTCGGCGCGAACGTGCTGATCTTCGGAAACGGCCTGGCACTGCAGGATCCGGCCCTGCACGACGCCACGGCGGCGGAAATCGCGGCGCTGTTCGGCGCGGCGGACGTGGCATTCGACGTACTGGCACAGCTGCACGCACTCTGAGACGAGGCGGCCGTTGCTCAGCTTGCTGTGTCGTTGGGGGTGGGCGCGATGATGTGGGCGCGGCCGCCGGATGCCTTGGCCCAGTACATGCTGTAGTCGGCGGCCTGGAGCAGGTCGTCGGCGGTGGTGTGGGCGGCGTACTCCTCGGCCATGCCTACGCTGGCGGTGACGGTGAGTAAATGCCCGTTGACGTCGAAGGGCTTTTCGAAGGCGCGGCGGACCTCGCGGGCGATCCGGTCCACGGTGTCGTGGGAGTCCGGCACCAGGATGACGAATTCGTCGCCGCCCATGCGCGCCACCAGGTGTCCGGGACCGGTGGCGCAGCCGCTCAATCGGGTGGCCGCCTGGGTCAGGAGTTCGTCGCCGACGGCGTGTCCGAAGGTGTCGTTGACCGCCTTGAAACGGTCGAGATCGACGTAGCAGAGCCCGATTCGGGCATCGGCCGCGTCGAACGCGGCGGTGAGGGCATCGAAGAATCGGGAGCGATTGGCCAGCCCGGTGAGCTGATCGTGGTGTGCCCGATAGTGCAATCGCTCGCTCAGTGCCCGCTGCTCGGAGATGTCCTCGACCAGGATGAGCGTGTACTGCGGTAGCCCCTGATCGTCCCGGATGAGCGAGACGTTGATCTTGGTCCACACCGTCCGGCCGTCCCGGTGCGGATAGGCCTTCTCCAGATGGACATTGTCGACGTCGCCGCGCAGGACCGCCGCGTAGAGCGGCCACATGGTGGGATCGTCGTCGGGATGGCTGAGATCGGTGACGTCCAGTGCGGTCATCTCGGCGGGGCTGTAGCCGAGCATGTTCGCGAAAGCGGCGTTGACCTCGATGATTCGGCCGGTCATATCGGATAGTCCGGTGCCGATTCCGGCCTGGGCGAACACCGCGCGGAACCGGGCCTCGCTGTCGCGCAACTGCTCCTGCACGCGCAGCCGGGCGGCGATATCGGCCACCCGCACGCTCTCCTGCTCGGCCAGCAACCATCGCCGGAAGGCCCGAACGTACCCGGTCGTGAACGCTCCGAGCAGCTCCGCGGACCGCGCGGTGGACACGGCGGACAGGCCGCCGAAATAGGCGTCGAGGACCGCGATGCTGCGCCCCAGAACCTGATTCCCGACGAAGTGCGAGGTGGCCAGTTCCGCCCCGAATTCCGCTGCGCGCTCGCCGGATCCGGCGCCGCGAGCGAGCGCGTCGAACGCGCGGGCCAGGCGGCTGAGCAGTGCGTGGGCTTCGGCTCGGCTCATGGGCACCACATGGTCGCGGGCTCCGCTGTCGATCGCGGTAGTCCACTCCTGCGCCAGCGCTTTCCAGCCCTCGGCCGGCGCTGTCCACTCCTCGGCCACTTCGGCGTGCGGGCCGCCCTGCTCCGGCCCACCCCCGGGATCCGACGCCATGAGGGTCGATGGTAGCCCGACCGGTCGGTGGTCGCGAACCCCGACCTCCTGGCGAACAGTGGGATATCATTGCGGCGCTTCACGATTGAGAACGAACCGCGCGTGCGGTTTCGAGAGGGGTTGTGGGACCGATGACCAGACCGAGTTGGGCTCCCGAGGGCATCGATTTGGACCGACCCAGCGCCTCGCGTGTGTACGACTACTTCGTCGGCGGCATGCACAACTTCGAGATCGATCGCGAATTGGCGCACATGATCGAGAAGTTCACGCCCAACGTCGCGGAGACCATGCGCGCCAACCGAGATCTGTTGCGCCGCTGCGTACGTTTCCTCTCCGACGAGGGCATCGACCAGTTCCTGGATCTCGGGTCGGGCATCCCCACCGTCGGCAACGTGCACGAGGTCGCCCAGGCGCGCAATCCCGAGGCGAAGGTCGTCTACGTGGACATCGACCCGGTCGCCGTGGCGCACAGCCAGGCGATCCTGGACGGCGTCCCGAACACCGCGATCGTGCACGCCGACGTGGCCGATCCCGCAACGATTCTGGCCGATCCCGCGGTGGCGCGGCTGCTCGACTTCGAGCGCCCGATCGCGGTATTGCTGCTCGGGGTACTGCATTTCGTGCCGGACGAGGCCGACCCGGGCGCGGGCGTGGCGCGACTGCTCGAGGTGTGCGCGCCAGGCAGCTATGTGGCCATCACCCATGCCACCGCCGACGGTCAGCCCGCGGAAGTACTTGAGGCACAGAAGCTTTCGGGCCGAACCTCGACCGAGATCTCGCTGCGTAGCAAGGACGAGATCGCGGCGTATTTCGCGGACTGGACGCTGGTGGAACCGGGACTGGTGCAGTTGCCGCTGTGGCGGCCCGAGAACGCCGAGGACGTCGGTGACCATCCGGAGCACTCGGGCGCATACGGCGGAGTCGCGCGCAAGGGGTAGCAAGGGTTAGGCGGCGCGCTGGGTTTCGGTCGGCGCGGGTGATCCGGCCGCGGGTGATCCGGCCGCGGTGATCCAGCTCAGTATTTTCCGTGGCGCACATGGTCGGCGAGCGCCGTGAGCGCCGCCGTCAGCCGGTCGCGGACCTCCGGGTCCGCGACCGTACCGTCTTCGCCGATCATGGGTTGCATCACGGTGATTCGAGAGCTCGCGGAGTCGACGACCTCCGCGCCGACGTAGCCCAGCACCGTGCGCAGGGTGGCGACGGCGGCGTCGCCCCGGCCCTCGTACGCGACATTGATCCAGGCGACCGGCTTCTCGTTGAGGTCGCCGGTGCCGACCGTCCATTCCAGCAGGTTCTTGAGGCTGCCCGGAATCATCCCGGCGTACTCGGGCGTGCAGAACAGCACGGCATCGGCGGCGGCGATCCGCGTGTGCAGGGACTCGACCGCGGCCGGGTCGGGCTGATCGCCGGGAACGAACGGCGGCAGGTCCAGCAGGCCGTCGTACAGGCTCGCCTCGACGCCGTCCGGCGCGGTGGCGGCCACGGTGCGCAGGGCGGAGGTGTTGGTCGAGCTGGCGCGGGTGCTGCCCGAGATCAGCAGGACATGCAGGGGAGTGCTCACCACATCGGCAACGTACCTGGGTGCGGGGCTATTTCACGATGATCCGTCCCACCGTGTGGGAGGGGTTGGAACAAGGGCTGTCCACTCTACGCATTTTAGGTATCGTGGCTTGCAGGAGTGCTGTCCCGGACAGTTGTCACCGCCCGGATTCGATTGCGCGACAGTTACATAGAGCAAGGTTTGTGCGAGAAGGGCAGGCAACGATGACTGCGAACACCAACCGCTTCGACGAGGCGGCGGTCGGTGCCGGAGACACACCCGGTCGGATTCTGTCGGCGGAGCCCATGACGGCTCGCCTGCTGCCCGGCCTGCGGCATCCGGCTCGCGCCTGGCGGATCAGCTATGTCTCCACGCTGGCGAACGGCGAACCCACCCAGGTGACCGGCACCGTGCTGGTGCCGCGCGAACCGTGGCGGGGCCCGGGTTCGCGGCCCCTGATCGGCTACGCCGTCGGCACCCAGGGCCTGGCCGACAAGGTCGCCGCGGCATCGTGGCAGCTGCGCTTCGGCGTGGAGTACGAGTCGCTGTTCATCGCCTCGGCGCTGCGACGCGGCTGGGCCCTGGCCATCACCGACTATCCGGGACTCGGTAATCCGGGGACTCATCCGTACGTCATGGGCCGCTCGCTCGGCCCGGCCGTCCTGGACAGCATGCGGGCGGCTCGGCGTCTGAGCGGTGCGGGGCTGGATCCGCACGGGCCGCTGGGGATCTACGGGTACTCCGAGGGTGGCTGCGCGGCAGGCTGGGCGCTGCAGTTGCAGCCCAGCTACGCACCGGACCTGGAGATCGCGGGCGGCGTGGTCGGTTCCGCGCCGTCGGATCTGAGCGACATGATCAACTTCCTGGACGGCAGCCCGTACGCCTTCCTGCTGTTCTACGGCGTGATCGGATTGGACGCCGCATACCCGGAACTGGATGTGCTGCAGTACCTCAAGCCGCAGGGGCGGGCGCTGGCCGCGGTGTTCCGGCGGACGCACGCCGGGTTCGCGGCGCTGGTGGGCATCGGCCTCGGAGCATTCGTGCCCAAGCAGGTCTCGACCTACTGCAGCACACCGCCGTTCGAGGTGCCGGAGGTGAAGGCGCGTCTGCTGGAGAACCGGCTCGGCGGCATCGCGCCGGCCGCTCCGGTGCTGGTCGCGGGCGGCACCGCCGAACAGATCATCCCGTACCCGCAGGCCGTGAAGCTGGCACAGGACTGGACGGCGCTCGGCGTCGACGTGACCATGCACTCGATGAAGGGTCGCGAGCACATCACCGGCGCGCTGTCCTTCGCCGGTCCCGCCATGCGCTTCCTGGCCGAGCGGATCGCGGAGAGCCGCGAGATCACCCTGCGGCGCGGAGCCTGAGGGTTCACTCGACGACGGTAATTCACCTGGGCCGCAGCTGATTTCGTCGGTACGCGGCCGGGGTGGTGCCGGTCCACCGTTTGAAGGCGTGAATGAACGGCGTGGCTTCGGCGTACCCGAGCCGGATCGCTATGTCGTCCACGGACAGCGGTGTGGCGGTGAGCATTTCCTCGGCCAGGGTGCGGCGGACCTCGTCCAGTAGTGCGCGATAGCTGGTGCCCGCGGCGTCCAGGTGCCTGCGCAGGGTTCGGGCACTGAGATTGAGGTCCCGGGCGACGGTTTCGAAGGTGGGCGGTGCCGCGAAACCCGTTGCGGTGGTGCGGGGAAGCAGACGATCCCGGACCTCCGCGGCGATGCCGGTGCGGGCGCTGCGGCGATGCAGAAGGTCGCGGCACTGGCCCACGCAGACCGTCCACGTGGGCTGATCGGCCCGGGGGAGCGGCTGAGCCAGGATGTCCGGGTCGATGGCGAACATGGTGAGGGCCGAGTCGAAGCGTGCCCGGACGCCGAACAGCGACCGCATGTGCTCGCCCTGATCGGTTGCGGGATAAGCGAACTCCGCACGGGTCAGGTTCACGCGTGAGCCGAGCAGATCGCTCATCACCCGGTGCATCGCGACCACGTCGCGTTCGACCAGGAACTGGCGGACGTCCGCGGGAATGGTGTCGTGCTGGATCCAGGTGACCACCTCGCGCGGGCGCGACTCGACTATCGGTGTGCAGAAGGCGAACCCGAGCCGGTAGTAGCGCAGCGCCAGCGAAACAGCTTCGCGCAGTGTCGGACTGGTGACGCACGCGTAGCCGAAGATGCCGAACGTGCTGATCCGGTATCGGCGACCGACCTGCACGCCGAGGGCCGGGACATCGGTGACGAGGCGAACCAGATTCCGCACCACGGCCAGTTCGGTCTCCGCCGGAATCTGCGCATCCGGATCGGTGAGCTGTTCCGCGCACAGCCCGGTGCCCTCGAGAACGCGCCGCGCCGCCACGCCGTGCTCGGCCGCGAATTCGGTCATCACCGCCACGCTGGCGGTACCGCGCGGGAAGTTCCAGGTCCGGACGTCCGGCTCCTCGACGGTGCTCATGCGGGCGGGGCTTTCATCGCCACCGTGCTTTCATTGCCACAGTATGGCCGAAACTGTCGATTATCTGGCCGTCGCTCATTCATGGCCGCGGAACCGCAGGTCGTAGCGTTGCGAGTGATCACACCGACCAGCCCGGTATCGATGAGGAGACAGCCACAGATGCGTTTCGACTACGACGTTCTCGTCATCGGCTCGGGATTCGGCGGCAGCGTGAGCGCGCTGCGCCTGACCGAAAAGGGCTATCGAGTGGGAGTGCTGGAGGCGGGCCGCCGCTTCGAGGATCACGAATTCGCCGCGACCTCCTGGCGGGCGCGGCAGTTCCTCTGGGCCCCGGCCCTGGGCTGCTTCGGCATTCAGCGGCTGACCCTGTTGAAGGACACGTTCGTCATGAGCGGCGCGGGCGTCGGCGGCGGATCGCTGGTGTACGCGAACACGCTGTACGAGCCGCCGGACAAGTTCTACGCCGATCCGCAGTGGGGGCACATCACCGAGTGGAAGGACGAACTGGCGCCGCACTACGACCAGGCCAAGCGAATGCTGGGCGTGACCCTGAATCCGGCCACCACACCGTCGGACCGGGTGCTGCGCGAGGTGGCCGACGACATGGGGATCGGCGACACCTACCGGAGCACTCCGGTGGGCGTGTTCTTCGGCGGGCCCGGGTGCCGGCCGGGGCACGATGTGCCCGACCCGTTCTTCGGCGGCGCCGGCCCGGATCGCCGACCCTGCACCCACTGCGGCGAATGCATGACCGGTTGCCGCCACAATGCCAAGAACACCCTGGTCAAGAACTACCTCTATCTGGCCGAGAAGGCCGGGGCGGCAGTGCATCCGCTGACCACCGTGACCGACGTGCGGCCGCTGAACGGCGGCGGGTTCGCAGTGGAGACGGTCCGCACCGGGCGCTGGGTTCGCAAGCGGCGTCGTGAGTTCACCGCCGAGCAGGTCATCTTCGCGGCGGCGTCGCTCGGCACCCAGCGACTGCTGCACCGGCTGCGCGACAAGGGTTCGCTGCCGAACATCTCCGAGCGACTCGGCTATCTCTCGCGCACGAATTCCGAAGAGCTGCTGTCGATTCGGAGCCGAGATCGCGACAGCGATTTCACCCGGGGCGTCGCCATCACCTCGTCGATCCATCCCGATCAGGACACCCACATCGAGCCGGTGCGCTACGGCAAGGGCAGCAATACGCTCGCACTGATGACCACCGCCATGGTCAGCGGTGAACCGCCGCGAGTGCGCAAGTGGTTGCGGGAACTGGGCCGCAATCGGCGCGACGTGGTGAAGATGCACGATCCCCGGCGATGGTCCGAGGAGATGATCGGGCTGCTGGTCATGCAGTCGGTCGACAACTCCATCACGACGTACACCAGGAAGGGCCTGTTCGGCCGGAAGATGACCACCAGACAGGGTGAGGGCGAACCGAATCCGACGTGGATCCCCTCGGGTCACGAGGTGGCGCGCCGAGTCGCGGACAAGATCAACGGATTCCCCACCGGATCGGCCACCAGCAGCATCGCGAACATTCCGATGACCGGGCACTTCCTGGGCGGCTGTGCCATCGGGGACAGCCCCGAGACCGGAGTGGTCGACCCGTATCACCGGCTCTACGGGTACGAGGGCCTGCACATCATCGACGGTTCGACCATCTCCGCCAACCTGGGCGTGAATCCGTCGCTCACGATCACGGCGCAGGCCGAACGCGCGGTATCGCTGTGGCCGAACCGGGGTGAGGCCGACCCGCGGCCCGGCCTCGGCGCCCGATACCGGCGGATCAGCCCGATCGCGCCCAGGTCACCGGTCGTGCCACCCACGGCTCCGGCGGCTCTGCGGCTGCCGATCGTGGGGATCAACGAGCCGCGAAAAGAGCCGGTGGACAACTGATCCGGGCGCGCCGCGCTCAGAGCCGCGCGAGTCGCGCTTTCGCCTCGGCGTATTCGGCGGCCAGGCGCGCCACCAGCTCGGACGTCGGCAGCACCGCCTCGACGCTGCCGATGCCCTGCCCGGAGCCCCAGATGTCCCGCCAGGGCTTGGCGCCGGTGCCGGTCACGTCGCCGGTGCCGAAATTCATTGCGGACGGGTCGGATTGGGCGAGGTTGTCCGGGTCCATGCCCGCGGCGGCGACGCTGGGGCGCAGGTAGTTGCCGTGCACGCCGGTGAAAAGGTTGGAGTAGACGATGTCTCCGGCGCTGGAGTCGACGATCATCTGCTTGTAGCCGGGCACCGCGTTGGCCTCGTCGGTGGCGATGAACGCCGAGCCGATGTAGCCCAGATCCGCGCCGGCGGCCTGTGCGGCCAGGATCGAGCGGCCGTGCGCGATCGCCCCCGAGAGCAGCAGCGGTCCGTCGAACCAGTCGCGAATCTCCCCGATCAGCGCGAACGGCGACTGCGCGCCGGCGTGGCCGCCCGCGCCCGCCGCGACCGCGATCAAGCCGTCGGCCCCGCGCTCGACGGCCTTGTGCGCGAAGACGTTGTTGATCACGTCGTGCAACACGATGCCACCGTAGGAGTGCACAGCCTCGTTCACATCGGCCCGCGCACCCAGCGAGGTGATGACGATCGGAACCTGGAACTCCACCACCGTGGCCAGATCCTCTTCGAGCCGATCGTTGCTGCGATGCACGATCAGGTTCACCGCGTACGGCGCGGAGGGCTGGTCCGGGTTGTCGGCGTCGTGCTTCGCCAGCTCCTCGTCGATGCGGACCAACCACTCACGGAACTGGGCATTCGTGCGCGCGTTGAGCGACGGAAAGGACCCGACGACGCCTGCGCGCGACTGCGCGATGACCAGTTCCGGACCGGACACGATGAACATGGGGGAAGCGACCGCGGGCAGCCGCAGACGTTCGGACAGGATGGGCGGCAGGCTCATGGACGCGTATTCCTTCGGTGATATGTGTAACCAAGCGTGCGAGGCACTATTCACATCTTGCCAGTGGGGCCGGCGGGCGTCTCGCTGAGCTGTGTCTCCAGGCCTGTGCGTCACCGGAAATGACGCCGATATCGAGTGAATCGAGGGTGGACGAAACAGGTGGGTTGTCTCAGGATGCGACCGTAGGGTTCGGAGGTTCGGACGACACCGAGCCTTGGATACACGCGACGTTCCGGAAACACACAGGGCTCTAGAGACAGCGAGCGTGGCAGTGAGTGGTGAACAGCGGGTCGATTGGCTGGCGGGCGGGGTGCGGCGGTCCCTCGCCGCGGATCGGATCGTGGCCATCGCGAGCGAGCTGTTTCTGGCGCGGGGGTTCGACGAAGTCGGGATGGACGACATCGCCGAGCGGGCAGGTTGTTCGCGGGCGACGCTGTATCGGCATTTTCCCGGTCGAGCGGCGCTGATCGATGCCGTCATGGCCAAATCCGCGGTCGCGGTGACCGAGCGGGTCGCGGCGGCCGTGCGGCGGTACGAGGGCTCGCGTCGGATCGTGGAGGCGATTCTGGCCTCGGTGACGGCGGTGCGCTCGGATCCGGCGCTGGCGCGATGGTTCGCGGAGCGGGCCGGTGGTTCCGACGAAGTCTTCGCCTCCTCAACGGAATTGGGGCGGATCGCCACAATGCTCACCGGGATCGCACCGGATGACGAAGCGGCGCAATGGATCGTGCGGGTGGTGCTGTCGCTGCTGGTGTGGCCGCTGCCGGACGCGGCGAGCGAACGGCGGATGGTGGAGCGGTTCGTGCGCTAGCTCTCGGTGGCGGTGGCGGTGTCGGTGTCGATCTTGGCCCCGGCATCGGCGTACAGGACCGCGCCGACCAGAGGTGCGTCGGGATCCAGTGTCAGGCCCCGGGATTCGGCGGTGGCCGAGAGCGCGCCCCAGGCGAAGGCGGCGAGCTCCTCGGTGAGCTCCTTGGCGGTGATGGCCGGATCGTTGAGCCAGCGAAGCACTCCCAGGCCGACGGCGCCGAGCATGGCGTCCACGGCGAACTGGGTGTGCGCGCCGTCCGCGCCGTGCATCCGCAGGACGCCGGAGAAGAACGTCGCGACCGTATCGGACAGTGGCCGGCCGTCCTCCAGCAGACGGCTCGCGCCGAAGGCCGCGACCACATGCGAGCTGACGATGAAGCGAAACAGGTTGGGGCGCTCGGCCACCAGGTCGATGTACGCGCCGAGGGCCGTGCGCACCGCCTCGCGCGCCGGCCCGGTGGGGTTCAGATTCGGGGTCACGCGTTCGACGATGAGCTGCTGCACCCGCCCGCTCACCGCGGCCAGCAACTCGACCTTGTCGCCGAAGAAGCGATAGAGCTTGGGGCGGGTGATACCGGCGGTTTTGACCACATCGTCGATGGACAGATCAGGTCCGTGCGCGTCGATCGCGCGAATGGTCGCCTCGATCAACTCGGCCCGGACCGAGGTGCGATGGCTGTGCCATCGGTCGTACCTGGCGTCTCCCTTCCGGTCGGCCGGAAGCTCGTCGTGAGGTTGCGGGGCCATGGGCCAGAGTGTAATTCGATCCGTTATGGCGAAACCCCTTGCCTGCTGTCTGGGACAATCCTACACTTGCCACACATCGAACATCCAGTACTAGGTACTGAGAGTTCCACTGAGGATGGCGACCATGGCAGTACTCACTCCCACCGGTTATCCCAAGGCGCGGCGCATCAGCTTCCGCTTCGATCAACCGGAGTCCGCGGACCGCAAATACTTCGTCGACGGAGATATGGTGTTCAGCCACTTCGTCGCCGGCCTGTCCGGCAGCTTCCCGCCCGGCGAGGAATCCTTCATCCGCTCGGTCCGGCGCATCGCCGACAGGATCACCGATCCGACCCTGAAGAAGCGGATCGCCGGCTTCGTCGGCCAGGAGGCCACGCACGGCAACGAGCACCGCAAACTCAACGAGAAGCTGGTCGAATTGGGATATCCCATCGGCTGGCTCGATACCGAGGACCAGTTGCGGCGCATGCTCCGAATCGAGGGCGCCGTGTCGGAAATGGTGCATCTGGCCATGACCGCCGCGGCCGAGCACTACACCGCGGTGCTGGCCGAACGGGTGCTCACCAGTGACGAGATCCAGTCGATTCCGGCCGAGCCCGAGTTCTGGAATCTGCTCAATTGGCATGCGATGGAGGAACTCGAGCACAAATCGGTGGCCTTCGACGCGTTCCGGGCGGCCGGCGGCACCGAGGGCACCAGGATCGCGGTGATGGCGGCGATGTACGCGATCACGCTGCCGCTGACCTACGGGGCGCTGGCGGTGTCGCTCGCCCGCGATCCGATCGCCCGCCGCCGCCCCCTGCGGGTCGCCCGCGAGGCGTACTCACTGTTCCGGGGCCCGATCTTCCGCGGGCTGCTGCCGCAGCTGGCCCAGTACATGCGACCCGGTTTCCACCCCGACGACATCGATACCGACCAGCTCCTGAGCCATTGGCAGACAGAGCTTTTCGGCGAGAACGGCGTGCTTGTCGATCACCTCAAGTAGTCGAAAGCAACAACACAGCTCAGAGAAAGGCCGACCAATGACGATCGGTCAGGACATCAAGCCCATCGACGCCTACCCCAGGGTGCGGCGCATGCGATTCCGGTTCGGTCAGCCCGAACCGATGACGCATCACTTCGTTCAGGACGACATTCCGCTCACGCACCTCATCTCGGTCCTGTCCGGCGCGTTTCCGCCCGGCGAGGAATCCTTCATCCGCTCGGTGCGCAAATTCTCCGGTGAGATCACCGATCCGGTGCTCAAGAAGCGGGTCGCCGGCTTCATCGGCCAGGAGGCCGTACACGGTCAGCAGCACCGCGCCCTCAACGACCAGTTGATCGAGATGGGTTTCCCCATCGTGCGGGCGTTCACGTTCGAGCCCGGCGCGCGGCGTGAGCGCGCGCTGATCACGGTCGAGAACCTGGTGCCGCGCCAGGTGCATCTGGCGGTCACCGCTCTCGCCGAGCATTACACCTCGACGCTGGCGGCCCGGGTGCTCGGCAGCGAGGCGATCCAGGACATTCCGGGTGATCCCGAAGTATGGAATCTGTTGAACTGGCACGCTTTCGAAGAGCTCGAGCACAAATCGGTCGCGTTCGACGTATACCGCGCGACCGGTGGTTCGGAGACGGTGCGCATCGTGCTCATGGCGGGGACGTACGCACTCACCATTCCGGTGGTCTCGCTCGGTGTCGCCGCCTCCATCCTGTCCGATCCGCGCAGCTGGCGGCCGATCAAGGTGATGCGGCAGTCGATTCGGCTCTATCGCGGGCCGATCGTCAAGGGGCTCATGAAGGAGATCCGGCCCTACATGCGGCCCGGATTCCATCCCGACGACGTCGACACCGCGGCGCTGCTCGAGCACTGGCGGCAGGAACTGTTCGGCGCGCGTGGCGAACTGAACGACCGGATCGGCTGAGGCTCGCCCGATGAAAGAGCGGAAGAACATGAGCACAGACGTCGGCCGGGGTGCGTCTGCCGGGATTCGCCCCGATCACGAGGTTGTCGTGATCGGGGCCGGATTCGGCGGCATCGGAACCGGTATCGCATTACAGCGCAAAGGTATTCACGACTTCGTCATCGTCGACAAATGGGACCGGGTGGGCGGTACCTGGCATGCCAACACCTATCCCGGTGTCGCGGTGGACATTCCCTCGTTCATCTACAGCTTCTCCTACGAACAGCGCGGGGACTGGTCGCGGGTGTTCGCGCCCGGCTCCGAACTGCGCGACTACGCCGAGAGCATGGTCGACAAGTACGGGCTGCGCGCGCGGCTGCGGCTGAACACCACCATCGTGGCCGCCGATTTCGACGACCGGAACAGTCTGTGGCGCTTGAGCACCGACGGAGGGCAACAGCTCACCGCGCGATACGTGGTTCTCGCGGTGGGCGGCCTGGAGCGGCCCAAGATGCCCGAGATCGAGGGGCTGAACGATTTCGGTGGCACGCTGCTGCACACCGCCATGTGGGACGACGACGTATCGCTGGCGGGCAAGCGGGTGGCGGTGATCGGCACCGGAGCGACCGCGCTGCAGCTGATTCCGGCGATCGTGGGGGAGACGGCGCATCTGACGGTGTTCCAGCGCACGCCCATCTGGGTGTTCCCGAAATCGGATGCCGAGATCGGGTGGCTCGGCCGGCAGGTGCTGGGGCGCAAGCGGATTCGCTCGGTACTGCGGCTGGCCGGGAATCTCGGCACCGAACTGGCCATGAGCGGCATGGTGGCGGGGCCCGCCTGGCTGACGGCCGGCGGCCGCAGACTCGCCGAGGCGCCGATCCGGCGGTGGATGCGATCGCAGGTCCGGGATCCGCAGGTGCGCGAGAAGCTCATGCCCCGTTACGGTCTGGGCTGCAAGCGGCCGTCGATGTCGAACGACTATCTGCGGACCTTCGATCGCCCGGATGTCACGCTGGTGACCGAGTCGATCGAGCGGGTCACCGAGCGCGGCGTGGTGACCGCGGACGGCGTCGAACACGAGATCGACGTGCTGGTCTGCGCCACCGGATTCAAGCTCTGGGATCGGGGCGCTGTCCCGCCGTTCCCGGTGCGCGGGCGCGGCGGAAAGGACCTGGAACGGTTCTGGACCGACAATCGGTACCAGTCGTATCAGGGGGTGACGGTGCCGGGCTTCCCGAACGCCTTCACCATCACCGGTCCGTACGGGTTCGTGCTCGGTTCCTACATCTGGATGATCGAGGCCACCTCGGCGCATCTGGCCCGGGCGATCGCCGAGTCGAAACGGCGCGGCGCCACCGAGATCGAGATCCGGCAGGACGTGCACGAGGAGTACTACCGCGAATGCCTGCGGCGACAGGAGAAGAACTTCCTGTTCACGCCGGTGTGCGAGGGATCCAACACCTACTACATCGACAACAACGGGGATTCGCCGTTCCGGCCGTCCACCCACGGCGAGATGTACTGGCAGAACCGGCATTTCGATCTCGATGTGTATCAGTACACCGTGGGCGCGCCGACGCCGGCGGTCCGGGCGGAGGCGGGACGTCGTGAAGCTCAACAACATTGATCCGAAGCTGGTGGTGGTCACCGGCGCGGGCAGCGGCATCGGGCGCGCGGTCGCACTGCGGTTCGCCGGTATGGGAGCCCTGGTGGTGGTCTCCGATATCGACAAGGACGCTGCGCTGTCCACCGTCGCCATGATCTCGGCGAAGGGGCGCCGGGCCGTGGCCGTGCAGCTCGACGTCACCGATCCGGTGGCCTGGGACGGGTTCGCCCGGGACGTGCACGCGGATCACGGTGTGCCGGACGTCCTGGTCAACAACGCCGGAATCCTGGTCAGCGGAGCCTTTCTGGATCTGGAGCCGCGTGACTGGGACAAGCAGCTCGCGGTCAACCTGCTCGGCGTCGTGAACGGCTGCCGGGTCTTCGGGCGGCAGATGATCGAGGAGGGCAAGCGCGGGCACATCGTGAACATCGCCTCGGCCGCGGCCTTCACCCCGACTCCGGTGATGTCGGCGTATTCGGTGTCCAAGGCCGGGGTGAAGATGCTCACCGAATGCCTGCGGCTCGAACTCGCGCCCAAGGGCGTGGGAGTCAGCGCGATCTGCCCGGGGGTGATCAATACCGATATCGGTGAGCACGCCACCACCGTCGGCGTGGACCCCGAGCTGATCGAGCGCGGTAAGCAGATCGCCAGGCAGGTACAGGAACTCGCCGCGCAGCTGCCGTTCTCACCGCTGAGCCCGGACCTGGTGGCGCGCGCGGTGGTGCGGGCGGTGCGGTACGACCTGGCGGTGGTGCCGGTGCGCGCCGAGGCGTGGCTGGGGTACTTCATGCTGCGGATCGCACCGGGCGTCAATCGCCGTATCACGCAACCGCTCTCGACCGAGCGTCTCGAATCGGCCGGGGCCTGGCTGCTGAAGCGGGCCGCCGCGGGAGGGGGCGCCGGATGAACGCACGAGCCCATCGGCTCGAGGTGCGCGAGGTCGTCAGCGAGACCGCGGAGGCGGTCTCGCTGATCTTCGAGATCCCGGCCGAACTTCGACGCAGATTCGACTACTCACCCGGGCAGTTCCTGACGATTCGGGTTCCCAGCGCGGAAACCGGGTCGGTGGCGCGGTGCTACTCGCTCAGCAGCAGTCCGCACTGTGCGGAGCGGGCGACGGTCACCGTGAAGCGGACGCCCGGCGGGTATGCCTCGAACTGGTTGTGCGACAACGTGACCGCGGGTTCCGAGCTCACGGTTCTGGAGCCGGCGGGGAACTTCGTGCCGCGCGACTGGAACCGGGATCTGCTGCTGTGCGCGGCGGGCAGCGGGATCACGCCGATCATGTCGATTCTCAAATCGGCGCTGGCCGTCGGCCGCCGGAAGGTGGTGCTGCTGTACGCCAACCGGGATCGGCAGTCCATCGTCTTCGGGCCGCAGCTGCGGGAGTTGGTGCGGCGCTATCCGCGCCGGCTCACGGTCACGCACTGGCTCGAGGCCGAGCGGGGACTGCCGACGGCGCGCGGAGTGAGCACCTGGGCGCGGCCGTATCGCGGTCACGACGTGTATCTGTGCGGCCCGGCGGGATTCGCGACGGTGGTCACGCAGGGGCTCGGGCAGCTGCGGATCTCCGGGCGAGCGATCCGCCAGGAGGAGTACCGCTCGCTGACGGACAATCCGTTCGAGCGGCACGCGGCGGTGGTGCTCGCCCCGGCGGTCGGCGGGTCGGCGGTGGGGTTGGCTCCTGGTCCGGTGGGGGTGACCGCCGCACCGCTTGCCGTGGTGCCGGCGCCGGTCCGGCCGTCCGCCGACACCGCGACGGTGCGGGTCGAGATCGACGGACAGGCGCACACGCTGGCCTGGCCCAGGGGCGAGAAGCTGCTCGATGTGCTCCTCGACCACGGAATAGACGCGCCGTACGTCTGCCGCGAGTCGGCGTGCGGCACCTGTGTGTGCCGGGTCCGGCAGGGCCGGACACGAATGTTGATGAACGAGTCGCTGATCGAGGAGGAGTTGGCGGCCGGGCTGACGCTGGCGTGTCAGACGCTCCCGGAATCGGATGATCTCGACATAGCGTTCGACCAATAGCGGCGTCGAGCGGGTCCTACTCCCTGGCGAGTTCGGCCCGGGCGGCCGCGACCATCGCCGCGATGGCGGCGGGGACGGTCTGCCCGGGCTCGGGCGCGAACAGCGGGGAGTGGTTCGAGGGCAGGTGCGCCGGGAGGGAGCCCTCGGCGAGCATCTGCTGCTGGTCGGCTTCGGTGAAGGTGGCCAGGTCGATCCCGCCGATGTGCCAGAAGACCGACGGGCATCCCGCGGCGGTGGCGAACGCGCCGAAATCCTCACTGCCGGTGATGGGATTGGCGAGCGGGAAGACCGGAACACCGGCGGCCGTCAGGTCCGCCATCACGCGTTCGGTATCGCCGGGGGTGTTCACCGTGACCGGGAAGTGGTCGTAGAACTCGACTTCCGGGTCCTTGGGCGCGCCGGCTCCGGCGGCCTCGGACGCCACCAGGCGGCGGATGTCCTCGATCATGGCCGCGCGCGAGCTGTCGCTGAAGGTGCGCAGGCTCAGCAATACCTCGGAGGTCTCGGCGATGATGTTCGGCCGGGTGCCCGCGTGCAGGGCGCCGGCGGTCAGCACCGGGGAGGAGGCGTGCGCGGCCTGGCGGGCGGACAGCGCCTGCAGGCGCACCACCAGCGTCGCGGCCATCAGCAGCGGATCGACGGCCGTATGTGGTTGCGACGCATGGCCGCCGCGGCCGGTGAAGGTGATCCGGACCGAATCGGAGGCGGCCATCAGCGTGCCGGGCTTGCTGACCACCAGTCCCGCGGGCATCGGACCCACGTGCTGGCCCAGCACGATCCGCGGTCGCGGGAATCGATCCAGGATGCCGTCCTCGATCATGCCCTGCGCGCCCGCGCCGTTCTCCTCGGCGGGCTGGAACACCGCGACCACGGTGCCCGGCAGCCGATTCGCCGACAGTTCCGCGCACGCGCCCAGCAGTGCGGTGACATGGATGTCGTGACCGCAGGCGTGCATGACGCCGGGCACCCGCGAGGCGTAGTCCAGGCCGGTCTCCTCCCGCACCGGCAGCGCGTCCATATCGGCGCGCAACCAGATCACCGGGCCGGGACCGCTGTGCAGGACGCCCACCACCCCGGTGCCGCCGATCCGTTCGGTGACCTCCCAGCCGGGCAGCGCCCGCAGCTCGTCCGCGACCAGTCCGGCCGTATCGTGTTCGGCCCCGGACAGTTCCGGATGCGCATGCAGGTGGCGGTATATCTGCTGCCAGTGCTCGGCGAGCGTGGTCGGATCGGTCATCACAGGACCTCCTTCGAGGGGACGGGCGACGGGGTGCGCGCCGACACCGAGGCCCAGAACGCCTCGGCGGTCTGCGGCACCAGCGTGGAGGCGGCGACGGCCAGCAGCGGACCGATCGCGGTGACGGCGAAAGCCGCCGTGTAGGAGAAGTGATCGACGACGATGCCGAACACGAGCGGGCTGATCACTCCGGCCAGCTGGCCGCCGAAAATGATCACCGCCGAGGCCGCGCCCATGTAGGCGCTGGGCAGCGCGCGCAGCGGAACCGCGAACGCGGGCATGTAGCCCAGCCCGGCGACGAAACTCATCACCGTGCCCACCAGCACGAAGAACGGGAAGCTCAGGTGCGGCAGGATCAGGAGCATCACCGCGGTGAAAGCCATCGCAGGCACCACGATCACCGCCGGGCGGCCGCCGAGCCGGTCCGAGATCCGCGCGCCGATCATGACGCCGGTGGCGGCGGCCAGGGTGGTCGGCACCGCGCTCAGCGCGATCGCCGTCATCGAGATGCCGTGCTCCTCGTGCAGGTAGGTGGGGGTCCAGGCGGTCACGCCCCACACCAGCACGTCGTATCCGAAGAAGATGAAGGCGAAGCCCACCAGCGCGGGGGAGAACAGCACCGCCCGGCGCTCGGCGGGCGGGCGGACCGCCTCGGCGGGAATCAGGTGCTGCGGCAGCGGTTCGGGCATCCAGCGCCGCCACGCGACGATGATCGCCACGCCCAGGACCGAGATGATCGCGAACATGGCCCGCCAACCCAGCGTGGGCAGCAGGGCTCCGGCGATCAGGGCCGCGAAAAGCAGTCCGGCGGCATTGGAGGTGTTCACCCAGCCGGTCGCCGTGGTGCGTTGATCGGGCAGCGAGCGTTCGGCCAGCGCCTTGAGCGCCGCGGTCGGGAAGACGCCCTGCACCAGACCGAACAGGAAGCGCATGGCCAGCAGAACGGAGAACGACCAGGCGATGGCGGTCAGCCCCGTGAATACCGACCAGGCGAGCAAGCCGACCATCGCGACCCGCAGCGCACCGTAGCGGTCGGCGAGCAATCCGCCCGGTACCTGCGCGGCCGCGTACGCGATGAAGAACACCGACACCAGCAGGCCCTGCTGCGCATGATCGAGATCGAGATCCGCACCGATGGACGGCAGCGCGAAATTGATCACGGTGCGGTCGATGTAGTCGACCACCCAGGCCGCGAACAGCAGCGCGATGGTGATCCGGGTGGTGCGTGGCATTCAAGCCCTTTCACGGCGGGAGGGTTCGAGCGCCGCATGGGCTCCCGATGCCCGAGGATATGGCCGCAATGCCCAGCGCCGCCATCCCCCACACTCACCGGCTGTCGCGGTCGCCCTCGATTCGCTCCGGGGTCGGTGAACCAGGTTCGCGGCTGTCTCGTAATTACAGCTGAGTTGATCGTGGACCGGTAGCTCTCCGGGTGCCCGTTCGGTGGTTCCGCCATCGAGCGCGGGCTCCGGACCCGCTGTCCACGGCGGGGCTGGCGCGTATCCAAGTGCCTTGTACCCCAGTGCATTTCAAGCAACTCTGTGATCCGTGACACATTGCTGAGGACCGATGAGCGAAGATACCTTGTGGACGATGTATCGCACGCAATGCAGTTCACGGAAGTCTTTCGAGAACGGGGGGAACGTGTCCGATCGTGCAGTCTCCACGACTGTCGCCGACGTCATCGTCAGGCGGATCGCTGCGTACACCGACCATGTGTTCGGCGTCGGCGGGGCGAATATCGAAGACCTCTACGACGCCGTGCACCGCAGCGTCAGGCCCCTGACCGGGATCGTGGCCAAGCATGAATTCGGCGCCGCCACCATGGCGGACGGCTATGCCCGGGCCACCGATCGGCTCGGGGTGGTCATGGCCACCTCCGGCGGCGGGGCGCTGAATCTGCTTGCCGCGCTGGGGGAGTCGTACGACTCCCGAATTCCCGTGCTGGCGCTGGTCGGGCAGGCCCCGACCGGAGTCGAGGGGCGGGGCGCGTTCCAGGACACCAGCGGCGGGATCGGGCGCCTCGACGCCGAGGCGATCTTCCGGTCGGTGTCGGTGTACTGCGCGAAAGTGACTCGGGCGCAGGACGTCGCGCGGGTGCTGGACGAGGCCATCGCGGCGGCGTTGTCCGGAGGACCGGCGGTGCTGCTGCTGCCCAAGGATGTGCAGGCCGCGGTGGTGCTGGAGAGCGAACGGCCGGCTGTGTTCCCGGAGCGGGCCGCGGGTTCTCCGGGGCGGGCCGCCGGGACTTCGGGGTGCGCCGACGCGGTGCCGGAGGCGGCGGTCGAGATTCTCGCCTCCGCGTCCGGGCACGGGCCCGCGGTGATCATCGCGGGCCCCGAGATCGCCCGGGCCGACGCGCGCACCGAACTCGGCGCACTGGCGGTGGCGCTCGACGCCACGGTGCTGGTGACGCCGGACGCCAAAGACGTTTTCCCGAACCGCAATCCGCGCTTCGCGGGGGTGATCGGGATCATGGGGCATCCGCACGCGCCCGCGGTGGTGGCCGATGCCGGGCTGATCGTCCTGGCCGGGGCCGCGCTGCCGATGACCGCGCGCGCGGGTCTGGACGATGCGCTGACCCTGTGCCCGCGGCTGGTGTACCTGGGAAACGAGGACCCCTTCGTTCCGGTGCACGCCCTGGTCCCCGGGCCGCTCGGCGCTACCCTGCTGGGTCTCGCGGCGCGGACCGCGCGTCCGGGATGCGGTGCGGTGCCAGGGAACCGGTCGGCACTGCCGGAGTTGAGCGTGCCGCCCGCGACCGGGCCCGGCGTGCGGTATCGCGAGGCGGTGCGCGCACTCGGCGCACGGCTGGCGCCGGGGACGGACGTGGTCGCCGATGCGGGGAACACCGGTGCGGCGGTCGTGCATCACCTGCCGGTGCCGGACGGCGGACGGTTCCTGATCGCGCTCGGCATGGGTGGCATGGGCTACTCGTTCGGCGCGGGGATCGGCGGGGCACTGGGGCGCGATCGGCGCACGGTCGTGATCGCCGGGGATGGTGCGTATTTCATGCACGGGCACGAGGTGCACACCGCCATCGAGTATCAGGCGCCGGTGACCTTCGTCGTGTTCAACAACAACGCGCACGCCATGTGCGTGACCCGCGAGCAGCTGTACTACTCCGGCGACTACAGCTTCAACAGGTTCCGCACCGCCGAGATCGGGGCGGGAGTCGCGGCGATGTTCCCCGAACTGCCCGCCTGGACCGCGGGCACCCTCGGCGATTTCGAACTCGCGCTGGACAAGGCGCTGTCCATCCGGGGCCCGGCTTTCATCGAAATTCGTTGTGACCCTGACGAAGTACCACCTTTCGCACCGTTCCTGAAGGAGCCCGCACCATGACCGAGACTGTCAACGCCGAGCAGGCAGTGCTGATCGACCAGGCTGCGCCGACCGACCAAGCCGCGCCGACCGACAAGGCACTGCCGATCGAGGTGCCGCATCTCGAGGTTCCGGGCGTGTACCGCATCGAGACCATGTCCCTCAAGGAGGGCATGCCGATGGTGCTGGACATGACGCGCGCGGTGTATCCGCACGATGAGATCTTCGGGGAGTACTGCACCGTCCACGAGTACGTGGCAGCGCCGCCGGACGAGGTCTACGAATACTTGGCCGACACTCGCAGCCTGTGTGAATGGACCTACAGCATGCGGGGATTCGAGCGGACCGACGAGCCCGGACTGTGGGTCTCGGACGATCGGATCGGGTCGAACACGCGTATCTACACCCGCACCGAGGCCAATCCCGGCGCGCGCACCGTGGACTATCACTGCGCGTGGGACCAGGGCGAACACCTGTGGATGATCTACCTGATGCGCGTGGTGGACGCACAGCCTCTGCTGAACAAGCCGGGATCGGTCGTGCTGTGGACCAATTGCCACCACCCCTTCTACGACGAGAACGGCCACCCCGAATCCGCGCCCGCGGATCGTCCGGTGTGGGTGGGCGACTTCTGGCATCTCTTCGCCGCCGGACATCTGCTGGAACTGCGCAATCTCAAGGCGATCTGCGAGCACCGTCACTCCGCGGGGCAGCCGATCAAGCCGGAATGGATGGACTGACCGTGAGCACTGGAACTTTCATCACCGAGGACCTGGGCACGAATTCGGGCGCCGAGAACATCAGCCTCATCGACGTGGCCGGATACCTGCCCGAGAACGTCGTTCCGGCAGACTATTTCGCGCAGTACGTGGCCGAGGAGGATCGGACCTCGAACATCATGTTCAAGGCGCCGAAGTTCCGCCATCACCTCGCGGCGGGTGAATCGGCCGCCGATATGGCCGAGCGGGCCGTCGCCCCGATCCTGGAGCGTCAAGGCCGGGATGTGCTGCGCGACATCGATATTCTCATCGTGCACACGCAGTTGCCCGAGACGGGCATCGTCGGCAACGGAGGGGAAGTCGCGGCGCGACTGGGCATCTCGCCGGAGTGGCTGATCGATCTGCACAACGGCGGCTGCGCGGCGTTCGTGCACGGGATGAAGCTGGCCCGCCAGATCATGCGCGGTTCGGACGCGAAATCCGCGCTCATCGTGACCATTTCGAACGTCGCCGGTCAGGTGTTCACGCAGGAGCAGGTGCGCGGGAAGCCGCAGGCGGCCATTCCCGGCGACGGCGCGGGCGCGGGGCTGCTGGTGAAGTCCGGTGTGTCGCCGATCCTGGACATCGAGACCCGGCATCTGCCGGAGTTCGCCGGGCAGATGACGGTGATCGCCGATCCGCCGCGCAAGTACTGGGAGGCGGGATCGGGCCAGATGCACGTCGGCTTCACCGAATCCAAGATCGCCAAGGTGCTGCAGCGCGGCAACCGGATCGTGCCCGAAGTGGCGCACACGGTGTGCAAGCGGATCGGCGTCCCGTCCGATCGACTCGATCTGCTGGTCACCAATCAGCCCAATCGGGCGTTCCTGCGCAACTGGCGGGACGCGCTCATGCTGCCGCAGGACCGGCATCCCGACACCTTCGAGGAGTGCGGAAACCTGTTCGCCGCGGGCATTCCGGTCACCTTCGATCGCGCCGTGGACGAGGGTCGGGTACCGGCCGGATCGGTGGTGATGCTCGCCGGATTCGCCCACGCGGGTGATTTCGCCGCGGCCGCCGCGGTGCGCTGGGGCGGGCGCTGAGACGATCGTGACCACATTCCAACTCCCGGCCCGGCTCGGTCATCAGTTGCAGCTCAACGAGATTCCCTACGGTCCGCCCGCTTCGGTGCAGGAGGCGCTCTCGCGGGCGTTCGCCTCGGCGAACCGATACCCGGAGTTCCTGCCGCAGCGGCTGCCCCGGCTCATCGCCGAGCGGCTCGACGTCGCGCCCGAGCGCATCGTGGTGGGCGCCGGAGCCACCGGCGTGATCATGCACATCGTTCAGGAATTCGGTTCCGACGGAGCCGAAGTCGTGATGGCGACGCCGACGTTCGACGGGTATCCGATCCTGGTCGCCATGGCGGGTGGGCGGCCGATCGCGGTGCCGCTCGACGCGTACGGATGCCAGGATCTCGAGGCCATCGCGGCGGCGGTCACCGAGCGGACCTCGCTGGTGGTGGTGTGCAGTCCGCACAATCCGACCGGAACACTGGTTCCACCAGCGGAATTCGAGTCGTTCCTGGCCCGGATTCCCGAGGCTGTCACGGTGGTGCTGGACGAGGCGTATGTCGAGTTCGTGGCGGAATCCGCGCGGATCGACGTGCTCGATCTGCTCGATCGACATCCGAATCTGATTGCCCTGCGCACCTTCTCGAAGGCGTTCGGGCTCGCGGCGCTGCGGGTGGGGTACGCCCTCGGCGGGGTGGGCAGGATTCGGCGCATCGCGCGCCGGCAGCTACCTTTCGGTATGAACGCACTCGCCGAGGTCGCGGTGCGCGCCTGCTACGAGGCCGAGGACGAGATCGTCGCGCGGGTGCGGCGAATCGGCGGGCATCGCGATCGGCTCACCGACGGCCTGCGCGACCTGGGCCTCACTGTCCCGGACAGCTACGCCAACTTCTCGTATCTGACGTTGTCGGATCCGGACATCGATCGCGTCGGGACCGCCTTGGCGGGGGCCGATATTCACGTCAAGCATTATCCGACCGGCATTCGCATCACGGTCGGCGACCGAACCGCTACCGACGCAGTCCTCGAGACCGTGCGCAGTACAGTGCAGTAATGCAAGAAAATCCGCCTTCCGCACCCGATGGACACCGGGCCGGAGCGGACGAGGAGATCGACTACGCACTGCTGTCGCTGAGCGCACAGCTGTGTTTCGCGCTGTACTCCACGTCGCGGTCCATGACCGCGGCCTACCGTCCGTTTCTCGACGAGATGAATCTGACCTACCCGCAATACCTCGTGCTGCTGGCCCTGTGGGAACGACCGGGCATCACCATGAAGGAGTTGGGCGAGCAGATTCATCTCGACTACGGCACCGTCTCACCGCTGGTGCAACGTCTACAGGCCCGCGGCCTGGTGGACAGCATCCGCAGCACGGCCGACGGCCGCGCGGTGGTGCTGCACGCCACCCCGGCCAGCGTCGCGCTGCAACCCTCCGCTCAGCAGATGATCGAGACCGTGCTCGATCGCGTCGGGATACCCGTCGAGGACATCGAGGCCCTGCGCGATCGAGTCAACGCGCTGGGCGCCCGACTCGACGCGGTGGTGGCGGCAGCCCGCGCACGGTGAGCCGTGCCGTCGGTGAGCGGCATCGACCGGTGCCCGATCCAGCATCGATGCTGCCCGATTCAGCGCTGCCCGTGACCTAGGGCGAGCAGGGCCGCCAGCACCTGGCCGCCACTGTCCAGCATGGCGGCGAAGATGTCCTGGGTGACCGGTTTTCCGTTGCACCACAGCACATTGCAGTGGGTGGAGGAGTACGGTCCGACGCCGAGCAGGATCGCCGCGACGTGCGCCGGGTCGACCCAGAAGGCGAGGTCGTCCAGGCTGCCGATGACCGGTCCGAAGTTGTCGCCGTAGCGATAGGGGTCGTCGTACGGTTCGGCCGGCACATCGGTGACGGCCGCGGTCACCCGGCGCAGCAATTCCTTGTTGTCGGGGTTCGACTCGGCGGCCAGTGAGGTCTGCACATTGCCCGGGTCGATGCCGCCCGGGACGCCGAGGCGCACGATCACCATGTCGCGGCTGGGGATGATGGTCACGAATTGCCCGAGCGCGCCGACGAAGGAGTAGAGGTCCCGTGGTGCGCCCGGGAACATCGGGTGCTCGAAGGTCTTCGCCGTGGGTACGGTCGCGGTCTTGTACGAGTCACCCGCATTGAGCCAGAACAGGAATCCGTAGCCGCCGTTGGCGTCGGTGGGCAGGCGCGCCTGCCGGATGTAGTCCGGGTCGATGAGATCGCGATCGCCCCAGTGGCCGTTGTTCAGCATGAGCTGACCGAGCCGGGCGACGTCGTCGGCGCGCATGGCGAGTCCGCCGTTGACCGCCGTGTTCCCGCTGCGGTCGCGCAGCCAGACCCAGTTGGCCCGGTCGATGCCCAGGGGAGACATGACTTCTCGCTGCGTGAAGTCCTGGAAGTCCGTGCCGGTGGAGATCTCCACGATCTTCGGCAGCAGCGCCAGCACCGCCTGGCTGTACTGGAATGTCGTGCCGGGTTCGAACGCGAAGGGATCGTTCAGCGATTGCAGAACCTCGTCGGTGGTGATGGCGGCGATATCGGCGGCCCAGGTGAATCGCAGGCCGGTGGTCTGGTTGAGCACCTGGCGCACGGTCAGCGCGGCGTGCTCGGGATCGGCGGTGGGGAAGAACTTTCCGAGCGGATCGTCGAGCCCGAAGTAGCCCATGCTGATCGCCCGGCCCACCACGACCGAGGCGACGCCCTTGCTGGAACTGGCAAGCGGCAGCGGCAGATTGCCGGTGCCGGTGCGGTCCCCGACCAGACAGCCGTGGCGGTACACCTGCATGGCGTACGCGCCCTTGCTCGCCCCGAAGTCGAGCGCGTCGTTCAGGACAGCGGGGTCGATGCCGTTCGCGGCGGGATCACTGCGCTGAAAAGCGTTCGCGCCCTGCGGGTCCGCGCACGAGCTGACTGCCGGATCGGCCGCGGCGGTGGCGGTGTTCACCGCGCCGGTTATGACCGCGGGCGTCACGAACGCCGCGACGGTCAGCGCGGCGGTGAGGAATGTCGCGGCCTGCGACAGGCGCCGGTTGGATGGTGTCATCGGTCTTCCTGAGTCATGTTCGGCCACAGCGTGATTCGGTGGCTCCGGGGCGCGGGGACCCGGGGGATTCGATGGGCCGGTGGCCTAGCGGGTGGTGGTACGGCTCCGGACCGCGCCGGATTCGCTCAGCGCAGTGCGGCGGCGAGGGGATTGCGCTCGACGCTGTAGTACGTCGTGTCCGCGGGCAGCAGCCAGTCCGGGCCGACGAAGAAGCGTTTGGCGGTCTCGTCGCCGAACGCCAGATAGCGCAGCCAGGCCACGGCGGTCCCGGAGGAGCGGTAGGCGTCGATGCCGTCCACCGGTGAGAAATGGCTGACACCACGAGCATTCGCGATCCAGGAGGGGGCGTTGAAGGTCAGGTTGTACTGCCACCAGCGCACCCAGGCGAAGTCAGGGACCACGAAATCGTTCATGCCGGTGAGATAGAGGGTCGGCACGGTGAGCAGCGCGCCCACGCCGATCGGCCCGGGTTCGATGGCCAGCACCCCGGCCAGGTGCAGTGCGGGGTCGATGAGTCCGGCCACGCCCGGAAGCACCGCCGCGATCTGGTGTGCGGCCGCCCCGCCCGCCGAGTGTCCGGCGACGAAGGTGCGCGACAGGTCCACTCGGCCGAACAGCGGTGAGCTCGGATCACGATTCGCCGCGATGGCCACGGCAAGGCCCGCCGCCGGGACATAGGCCAGCGAGTTGAACCACTCGTACGGGATCATCACGACGAAGCCGTTGCTCACCCACTGCCGGGCGAGCCGGTCGTACATGCCCGGATTGGCATCGATGCCGCCGGTCAGCACGATCAGCGGCGCGCTGCCCAGATCGGCGATGTCGGCCGGGTAGTAGGTGTTCACGCCCGCGGGGGACTCCAGGCCGTTGGGGAAAGCCTGGGTGCAGGTCATGTCGTCACGATTGCCGAACAGGTGCACGGCGATGTGCTGGAACATGCCCACCACGGAGTCCTGGCAGGGATTGGTGCGCACGGCGGTGGCGACGGGATGTGTTCCCATGCCGCCGAAGACGCTCTGAGCGGTGCCGCCGGGAATGACGGTCTCCGCGACCGGCGGAGTGGGTGAGGTTGTGCCCGAAGCTGTTTCGTCGGCGCTCGCGGTGGCCGAGAGCCACGATCCGGTGAAGACCATCGCCGCGGCCAGCGCTGTCACCATCGCGCGGCGCGATGCTGTTGTCCTCGTCATCGAGGTTCCTCCGTCCCTGCGGCCCGCGAGTGTTGTGAGACTCACTGGTCTCAGAGGAGGCTAGTCGAGAGTTGTCTGGGACACAATGGGCAACGTGCCACGGGTCTGGACGGCCGGGTCGGGGAATCCGGTGGGGATGCAGGGGGTCGCTCTATCCGGCCCGGGGGCCGGCGAATCGCGACAGGGCGTCGGTGACGATGGCGTCGAGGCGAGCGTGGTGCGCACCCTTCCAGTACGCCTGCCCGCACTCGACACACTCGGCGAAGGTGTCGTAGGACTGGCCGGTGTTGTCGGGCAGGCGGTCTCGCACCACGTCAACATCGGCAGGGCGGAGGCTGCCGTTGCAGGTGGTGCAGCGGGTCCAGGGCGCGAGCGCGGGTGCGAATCGCGACAGCACGTCGTCCAGCTGTTCGGCGGGGCGGTGGCTGTAAATGTATGCGCCCGCGAAGATTTCGCGGCGACGCAGCAATCCGCGGTCGCGCGAGAGCAGGATGCGGCGCTCGGCGGCGGATCGGGTGGCCAGTGCCGCGTCGCCGATGTCGGGATTCTCGTAGGCGGCGTCTATCCCGAGCAGACGCAGTCGGCGAGTCAGCGTGCCGAGGTGGATGTCCAGCAGGAAGCGCACGGGTTCCACCGTCTGCCGCGGGCGCGGCACCGCGGCGACGGTGACCGATTCGCCGTCGGCGGGAATGTGTCCGGTCTGCACCGGCCGCCCGTCGACCAGCAGCGTGCCCACCTCGGTCAGCGGAACACCGAGCGACTCGACCACGTGACCGAGCGTCGACCCGTCCAGCCGCACGGGCGCGCCGCCGCGCTGGCCGAAGAACACTCCTAGCTCGGGTGCGAACCGCACCGTGATCTCCCCGTCGTTCACCTGGTCAGTATCTCGGAAACCGGCGTGCGGTGGGCAGTGGTTTTCCGGCGGGGTTGTCGGCGGTCGGGTCCGGCCGGGTTCGGGTCAAGGATTGTGCTCGCGCCGATCCAATTTCGCGCGGCGAGAAGTGGGAAAAGTGAATCACGGACCAATTTCTTTTGCGCAGTGGCCTGGAGCACATCGAAAGAAGTTCGAGCTTCGCCGTTAACCTAATGTTTGCGATTCTATGAGTTGCGCAAGTCGTAATTTGGTGTTTTTCTTGGCTTGCAGGTCATTGAGACCGTGCCATTCTCGGCAGAGTCGCCGCCGCACACTCGACCTGCCGCTCCAACCGAGTCGCCATTCCGGCGCACTTGTCTGATGAAGGTCGAAAGGAAATCGGGCCGTGAAACTATCTCGAATCACCCGTGCGGCATACGTCTCGGCGGCTGTCGCCACGACATTCCTCGTGCCCGCCCTGGCTACCGCCGAGCCGGCGGGGGTCGATGCCACGACCCCCGCCGACTCGGGAAGTTCCTCCGCACAAGGCGTTCTTCCCCTGCTCGGAACGGGTAGCGCAGCCGCGGGAACCGGTAGTGCGACGGGTGCGGGCGTGCTCGGCGGGCTCGGGACCGGCAGTTCCGCGGCGGGCTCGCTGGCCGGACTGCTGCCCGGTCCGGGAACCGTGCTGGGATTACTCGGCACCGGAAGCGGCGCGGCCAGCGGTTCGGCGCAGGCCGGTGGAACTCTGGCGCAGGCATTGGGATCCGGAAGCGCCGCGGCCGGCGCTGGGTCGTCGGGCGCGAAGTAGCAATTGCTGCCAATTCGCCGATCCGGCAAAATGATTGCGATCGTTATGATCGTTCTGCTCATAACGAATGTTTGAGCAGAATATAAACGAAATTCGATCGCTCGCTCTTCTGGCAAGAAATTCGATGAGGACGCTGTCATGGAATACACCCACCTTTCCGAGTTTTCACTTCGATCTGGTTCGCTCACGCTCTGGCGTGCGGAACTCGCCGCGGATCACGTGTGGACGGCCGATGAGCGGCCGTTGGCCAGCGTGCACGTGCGGCATTGCCTGGGCACCGATGCCACCGATCCCCGCCCCGGACGTGGGCGCTGGATCGGCACCGTGTTCGAGATGGACGCCCCGTACGACGCCGAGCACTGGCGTGAGACAGTGCGCCTGTGGCATGTGCGCCACGAGGGCCTGCGCACCACGCTGAACTGCCGGGACGGTGCGGAACCGCAGCGTCTGGTGTGCGCCCCCGCGGCCGTCGGCATCATCGGCGAGCCGGTGCCCGCGATCACCGATGCGGGCGCGATCACCGAATACCTCTGCGAGGCCCTGGAGTTCGAACTCTCGCCGCTGGTCTGGCCGCACTGCCTGCTGGCCACCGTCGAGCACGCCGACACCGCCGACTTCACCGTGCTGATCGCCGCCGATCACTCGGTGCTGGACGCCTACTCGCAGGCCATCGTGATCCTGGAGCTGCGGGCGATGTACCGCTCGGTGACTCGAGGTGAGGCGGTGCGCGAATCGCCGACCTTCGGCAGCTCGGCGGATTTCGCGACCCTGGAGCGCAGCACCGCCGCCGCCCTCACCCCCGAATGCGAATCGGTCGAACTGTGGCGACGGTTCCTCGGCGGATCCGGCGGCATGCTGCCCCGCTTCGAACCCGCGATCGCCTCCGCCGAGCCGCACGCGACGGCCCTTCCCCAGACCAGCATCTCCCGAAAACTACTGTCGCTCACCGAGTTGGAACAGATCGAGACCGCGCTGACCGCGCGGGGACATCGCCTCTCGGTGGCGGTGTTCACCGCACTGGCCATCGCGTACCGTCGCGCCTTCGGCTACATCTCGATGCGCGCCATCATGCCCATCTCCACCCGCCCCGATCTGCAGTGGCTCGAATCCATGGGCTGGTTCGTGAACGTCGTGCCGCTGGACATCACGCTCGGCCCGGATCTGGACGTGGACACCTCGCTCGAGTCCACCCGCACCGCACTGCGCCGCACCAGGGTGGCCAACAACGCGACCTGGACCCGCGCGCTGGAGCTGCTGAACTGCGACGACGCTCCCCGGTTCGGCATCTCCTTCCTGGACATCCGGGTCCTGCCCGACTACGAACTCGTCGAATCCCTGCGCGGACACACCCTGCGCGCGGAGTCGTACTCCACCGACGAGGTCTTCTTCTGGGTGGTGCGCGGCGCGGACGGGCTGCGGCTCTCCACGCGTTTCCCGGCCACCTTCCCGGTCGCCGAGATGGACCGGTTCCTGGCCGAATTCACCCGCGCCATGCGCGAATTCGGCCGGGACCTGCCACCCGTCGAAGAGGTCCAGCCGATCGAGGACACCGTCCCCGCCGCTCCGAACCCCACGCCGGTCATCGCCGCCGACCTCGGCCCGGCCTGCCCGTCGGCCACCTCGGTGGCGCTCGGAACCACGACTCCGACGGTCGCGGGCATCGCCGCCGCGGTGACCGCCGTCGCCGCGGCCGCCGACGCGGTCGCCGCGGAACGTGACGCCGAGCGTGACGCCGCCGCGGTCGCGACATCGGCGGCCGTCACGGACTCCGGACATGAGCCCGCACTGGTTTCGGTACCGGCGAGGCGGTGAGTCATGAGGGTCCTTCTCGCGTTCGCGGGCAGCAGGGGTGATGCGCAGCCGGGTGTGCTGCTCGGGCGGGAACTGGCACGGCGCGGCCATCGGGTGATCCTGGCGGTCTCGCCCAATCTGGTGAAATTCGCCACCGGCCAGGGTGTTTCGGCCGAACCCTTCGGACTCGACAGCGACGTCCTGCTCCGAACGCAGCGCGAGGACCCTCGCTTCGGTTCACTCGACCCGTTCGCGCGCGTGCGCGCCACCCTGGATCTGCAACGACGCGGATTCCGGGAGGCCGCCCGCGATCTGCTCGCCCTCGCACCGGACGCGGACCTGCTGGTCACCGGCATGGCGTGCGAGGAGATCGCGGCGGAAGTCGCTCGCGCACGGGCGGTTCCGCTCGCCGCGATGCACTTCTTCCCGATCCTGCCCAACCGCGCGGTCCCGGTCGTGCCGACCGCATGGGGTCGGCGCCTGCCCGGTGTGGTCAACCGCCGGGGGTGGCAGGCGCTGAACCGGGCCCGGTCCTGGGCGCTCGCCTCCGAGATCGCGGCGCTGCGCGCGGAAGCCGGGACCCGGACGCCGGAACGGGTCCATCGGCCCGATCCGCTCGGCCCGGTCGATCCTGCAGCGCCGCAACGGATCGCGGTGCAGGCCTACGACGCAGAGTTGTTCCCCGGACTCGTCGACGAGCTCGCGGGCGCCCCGGTGACCGGATTCCCCGTGGTGCCCGATGCGGGTGGCACCGTGCAGTCCGAGCTGCGGGAGTGGCTGATCGCGGGGAGCGCGCCGATCTACGTGGGGTTCGGGTCCATGCCGGTCACCGATCCCGATGCGCTCGAATCGCTGACCCGCGAGGTAGGTCGTCGACTCGGTCGGCGAATCCTGCTGGTGGGAAGCATGTTCCGGCCTCGGGTCGGCGCGGATCTCGCCGTGGTCGAGCAGCTCGACCACCGCACGGTGCTGCCGCTGTGCGCGGCCGCCGTGCACCACGGCGGCGCCGGGACCACGGCGGCGGTCTTGCGTGCCGGAGTGCCCTCGGTGATCTGCTCGGTACAGGCCGATCAGCCGTATTGGGGGCGACAGCTCGAGGCGCTCGGACTCGGCGTCACCGCACCCTTCGATCGCATCGACGCGAATCGACTGGAGCGGTTGCTGTGTCGGGCACTGGAGCCCGAGGTGGTGCTGCGAGCCTCGGCGTACGGGCTGCGCTTCCGTGAGGACGGCGTCCTGCGGGCCGTGCGGGTCATCGAATCGATGCACACTCGCGCCCGCACGGCGCTGCCGTCCAGCGCAACGGGAGGTGACGCGGCTGTGTCCCGGGCGCACAGCTGAATTCGCCCACCGCTCCCGATCGGAGCGGATACCGATAGCGCCGCCGGTACGCGGCCGCTGGATCTCGAGGAGCACTTGTGAGTACCGAAATCGCCATCGAAACCCAGGGACTGGGAAAGAGTTTCGGCTCGATGACCGCTGTGGACGCGGTCGATCTGCGCATCGAGGCGGGAACCGTGTTCGGTCTGCTCGGGCCGAACGGCGCGGGCAAGACCACCATCGTGCGCATGCTGGCCACGTTGCTGCGGCCGGATCGAGGGCGCGCCACCGTCTTCGGGCACGATGTGCTGCGCGAGGCGACGGCGGTGCGGTCCATGATCGGACTGACCGGGCAGTACGCGGCGGTCGACGAGAACCTCACCGCCGTGGAGAATCTGCGGCTCTTCGGGCAGCTGCTCGGGCTCTCGCGCAAGGCCTCGGCCCGGCGGGCCGGGGAACTGCTCGAGGAGTTCGAGCTCACCGGCGCGGCCCAGCGCAGGGTCACGACCTTCTCCGGCGGTATGCGACGCAGGCTGGATCTCGCCGCGACGCTGATCACGCTGCCGCCCTTCATCTTCCTGGACGAGCCGACCACCGGACTCGACCCGCACACCCGCGAGCGCATGTGGTCGGTGGTGCGCGGGCTGGTCGATCGCGGCGCGACGATCCTGCTGACCACCCAGTACCTGGAGGAGGCCGACGCGCTCGCCGATCGGATCGCGGTCATCGACCACGGGGCGGTGGTCGCCGAAGGCACCGCGAGCGAACTCAAATCCTCGGTGGGGGAGGAGGTGCTGCGGATCGATCTGGTCGATCCCGGCCAGCGCTCGCTCGCCGACGCGGCCGTCGAACGGATCACCGGAAGCACACCGCTGCACGGTGACACCCCCGCCACGCTCTCGGTTCCGCTGCGGGACATCGAGAGTGCCGCCGATGTGCTCACCGCCTGCCGCACCAGCGGTATCCGGTTGCGCGGCTTCGCCGTCGACCGCCCGGATCTCAACGCGGTCTTCCTCGCCCTCACTCAGCCGAAGGCGGCGCCTGCGCTGCCCCCGGCCGAATTCACCGAACACCCGGCAGAAAAGGCGGTCACGCCATGACGATGGTCTCCGAGGCACCGGCGTTCGCCGGGCCGGCTCCGCTGATCGAGCGGCGTCCCCGCATCCATCGAATCAGCCTGCGCGACTCGCTGATCCAGGCGCTGATCATGGCCGAGCGCGGCATGCGAACCTTCCGGCACAGCCCGCAGCTGCTCTACGACGCCATCCTGCTGCCCATCGTGGGACCGCTGTTGTTCGGCAATGTGTTCGGCACCGCCATCGCGGGCAGCCTGCACGCCTACCTGCCGACGCTGGTGCCGGGCGTGCTGGTGCAGATCGTGCTCACCTCCTCGGTGGCCACCGGAGTGCAACTCTCGGAGGACATTCGGTCCGGGGTGTTCGATCGGTTCGTCTCCATGCCGATCGCGAGATCCGCGCCGGTCACCGGTGCGCTGCTGGCCGGTGCGACCCGCTACGTGATCGCCGCGGTCATGGTGCTCATCGTCGGCTACGGGATGGGCTATCGACCCGAGCATCCCGCCGGGCTGCTGGCCGGTGCGCTGCTGGTGGTGCTGGCCACCACGGCGATGAGCTGGATCTTCGCCTTCATCGGCGTCACCATCGCCAAACCGGCAGCGGTGCAGGGTATGTCGATGCTGGTGCTGACCTTCCTGAGCTTCGCCTCCAACGCGCTGGTGCCGGTCGCGGCCATGCCGGCCTGGCTGCGGCACGTCTCGGACTACAACCCGGTCTCGCATCTGGTGGCGGCGGTGCGCGAACTCGCCGACACCGGGCACATCGGATCGGACGTGGTGTGGTCGGCCGGCGCCGCCGTGCTCGTCGCGATCGTGTTCGCGCCCTTGACCGTCCGCACCCTGCGCAACCGCTGAACCGAGGCCGGAACCCGAAAGGAGCCACCATGACCTCCACCGCCGCACCCCGCCACGAAGCCCCCGCTGTCCGTGCGCTGCCGCCGATCTCGTCATCGGCCGCGATGAATCGGCTCACCGCCGATGACGATCTGTTCCTCAAACTGCACGATCTGTACGGCAATATGCTGGTCAACCAATTGGCATGGCGCTTCGACGAACCCCTCGGCCGAACGGTGCTCGAGCAGTTCCACGCCCAGCTCGCGCAGGGGTTTCTCGCCCGCCGGGTGATCGAGACCTCGGTGCCGTTCGCCCGGCCGTGGTGGGTGCGGGCCGAGCATTCCCTCCCGCCGGCGTGGCAGGACGAGCCGGTGCCCGAGAATCGCGTGCTGGACTGGTATTTCGATCAGAGCGAGGTCGACTTCGATCCCCGGACCGGCCGGGTGTGGCGACTCTCGGCCGCGCCGACGGACGCCGGGGGCACACTGGTGTCGCTGGTGACCTCGCATGTCGGAGCCGACGGCGGCGCGGTGCTGTACGCGGTCGGGGACGCGCTGCGGCGACTCGAGGCGGGGCTGCCGCCGGACGCCGCCACCAGCGCGGGACGACTGGTGGGCGATACCCCGCGAACCGGCCTGCGGCGCAGCCATATCGCCGACGCCGCCGGTCAATTGCGCGCGGCCGCACGGGGAATCCGCGCGGCCGTCGCGGCGCGCGGCGTGCAGGAGCCCGCTCGCAATCCGCGCCCGGCCGAACCGCTGCTGCCGCTACCGGATCGGTACTCCGCGGCGAGCCTGGTGGTGGAAGTCGATCTGGCCGAATGGAATACGGCGGCCGCGACCCACCACGGCACCTCGAACGGGCTCATGGTCGGCGTCGCGGTCGGCATTCTGGGCCGTTCGGGCCGGGTTCCCGACGGGGCGCAGGTCCGGGTCGACATTCCGCACTCCCTGCGCACCCCGGAGGATCCGCGTGCCAATGCCACCACAGGTCTGCCGATCTCCGTTCCCTATCGGGCCGGTGCGCGGACCGATCTCGCCGATGTCCGGGCCGCGATCAAACAGGCTGCTCGGGCCTACGCGGATCCGGCCACCACGCCGGCTCTGCAGCACCTGCAACCAGTTCAGATGATGCTGCCCCGGGCGGTGCTGAGCTACTTCTCGCGCACCGCCAAGGCGCCCGAGTGCCTGTGCACGAATCTCGGGGAGACCGGGCAGAGCGTGGCCACCATCGGCGGTGCCCGGGCCGGCGCGGTGCTGATGCGCCCGGTGGTGCGCACCGGTGATGTCGAGATGTTCCGGCGGATCGAGGTCGGGCTGAACCTGTCCTGGTCCAGTGACGGGCAGACGGTGGTGCTGGCGATCACCGGTGCGGATCCGGATCGCTTCCCGAGTCGCGATTTCCTGCGCGACCACGTGGCCCGCGAGTTCTGCGCCTGGGGTCTGCGGCCGCGGTTCTGGAGCTAGCGCGGCGCGGCGCCGGCCGCCGGAACGCGAGATTCGGGGGCGATTTCCATTGACGCCCCCGGATGTAAGTGTGACGATGGGAAACAGATAACTGCTTCCCTCGAAAGGGCCAGGACAATGACGTCGGCACCTGCGAAAAACGCCACCACCACCGATTCCGACCTCGAGCTCGCGCGTGCGTACGCCGAGAAGCTGCTGCTGCTGTCCCAGGGATCGGTCGACAAGCATTTCGATCCCTTCACCGATATCGACTGGGACAACCCCGATTACGCGGTGACGGCGGACGATCCGCGCTGGATCCTGCCGAAATCCGGCGATATGTTCGCCCGCCACGCCTGGTATCAGGGCCTGTCGCAGGCGCGGAAGATCGAGATCGGCATGTGGCGGCAGGCCAATATCGCCAAGGTCGGGCTGCAGTTCGAGACGCTGCTCATCGGCGGGATGATGCAGCACACCTTCAAACTGCCCAACGGTTCGCGCGAGTTCCGGTACTGCACCCACGAGGTCATCGAGGAGTGCAACCACACCCTGATGTTCCAGGAGATGGTGAACCGGATCGGCATCGACGTGCCGGGTATGGGGCCGATCATCCGCCAGCTCACCTATCTGGTGCCGCCGCTGGCCTCGGTGTTCCCGAATCTGTTCTTCATGGCGGTGCTGTCCGGCGAGGAGCCGATCGACCACATCCAGAAGGGCATCCTGCGCGCGGGCGAACAGATCCACCCGATCATGCGCGGTGTGATGGCGATCCACATCGCCGAGGAGGCCCGGCACATCTCCTTCGCCCACGAGTTCCTGGAACACCATGTGCCGCAGTCGAACGCGGTGAACAAGTTCGTGCTGTCGCTGGCCTTCCCGATCGTCATGTGGATCGGTGGCCGGGCGATCATCGTGCCGCCGCGCGCCTTCTTCCGTGAGTTCGATATTCCGCGCGAGGTGCGCAAGGACGTCTTCTTCGGCCTGCCCGATTCGCGGGAGACGTTCGCGGGCTACTACGCCGACGTGCGCTCGCTCGCCAAGCGGATCGGGTTGCTGAATCCGGTGTCGAAAGCGGTCTGGAAGGCGCTGCGCATCGACGGTCCCGGTACCCGCTATCGCTCGGAGCCCGATCGCCCCGGGCAGGTCCGCGCGGCGTGAATCGTGCCTGATGGGGCGAGTGTGACGTGGACACCCACCCTCAGTAGACGTAACCTTGGATAACACGTAATATCGGGACCGTCCGGGCGACGATGCCCGGGCGCGACCGACACGAAACGAGAACCTCGATGACGCGGCATGTCGACGTACTGATCATCGGCGCTGGCCTGTCCGGAATCGGCATGGCCTGCCACTTGACCAAGGAAGACACCGGGCGCAGCTATCTGATCCTGGAACGGCGTACCGCCATCGGCGGCACCTGGGACCTGTTCAAGTACCCCGGCATCCGCTCGGACTCCGACATGTACACCTTCGGATTCGGCTTCCGGCCCTGGATCGGCACCAAGGTGCTGGCCGACGGACCGCACATCCGCCAGTACGTCGAGGACACCGCCGCGGAGTACGGCGTCACCGATCACATTCGTTTCGGCCGCAAGGTCGTCAAGGCGAGCTTCTCCAGCGCGGACAGCCTGTGGACCGTCCAGGTGCGCAACGAGCAGACCGGCGAGGACGAGACCTACACCAGCAACTTCTTCATCGGCTGCACCGGTTACTACGACTACGACAAGGGCTACCGCCCGGAGTTCGCCGGCGAGGACAAGTTCCGCGGGCAGATCGTGCACCCGCAGCACTGGCCCGAGGATCTGGACTACGCCGGCAAGCGCGTGGTCGTGATCGGCAGTGGCGCGACGGCCATCACGCTCATTCCGTCCATGAGCGGCACCGCCGAGCATGTGACCATGCTGCAGCGCTCGCCCACCTACATCGCCGCGCTGCCCGCCAACGATCCGGTCGCGGTCGGCCTCAAGTTCGCGAAAGTGCCCGCCGCCCTTGCCTACAAGGCCGGCCGGGCGCGCAATATCGCACTGCAGCGCGCCAGCTACCAGCTCTCGCGCACCAACCCGAAGCTGTCCAAGAAGCTCATGCTCGCCGCCGTGCGCGCGCAGGTCGGGCCGAACATCGACATGCGGCACTTCACGCCCTCGTACAACCCGTGGGATCAGCGCCTGTGCGTGGTGCCCAACGGTGATCTGTTCCGAATCCTGCGCAGCGGCAAGGCATCCATCGCCACCGACCACATCGACACCTTCACCGAGACCGGCATCCGGCTGCGTTCGGGCGAGGAACTGCCCGCCGACATCGTGGTCAGCGCGACCGGCCTGACCGTGCAGATGCTCGGCGGCGCGGAGCTCGAGGTGGACGGCGAGGCGCTCGCGACCCGGGATCTGGTGGCGTACAAGGGCGCACTGCTGGGCAACGTGCCCAACGCTATGGTGATCCTGGGCTACACCAACGCCTCGTGGACGCTCAAGGCGGACCTGGCGGCGGAGTACTTCTGCCGGCTGCTGAACCACATGCGCGACAACGGTTTCGAGCAGGTCGTCGCGGTACCCGAGGAGGGCGACCGGTCCGAGGCCTCGCTCATGGGCGGTGCGCTGACCTCCGGGTACATCCAGCGTGGCGACGGGGTCATGCCGCGTCAGGGCACCCGCGGGCCGTGGCTGGTCATCAACAACTACTTCCGCGATCGCGCGATGCTGCGCAAGGGTGCGATCGAGGACGGCATCCTGCGGTTCACCCGCGCGGGACGCGCGCGGGTCACGGCCGACGCCGTGGAATCGCGTTCTGCCTGAACGGTATTGCGACGGCAATACCGCAAGGGTCATCGAAGGGCCGTGGCGCTGTCGCGGCCCTTCGTGATGTGCGGGGCAGGTGGTGATGTGCGGGGCAGGTGGTGATGTGCGGGGCAGGTGGTGATGTGCGGGACGGGTGGTGATGTGCGAGCGGTTCAGAGGTGCGCTGAGGTTCCGGCGTGCACCGCGGTCGTGATGCGCAGGGCCGCGTCCGGCAGGCGGCGCGGCCGGGTCGTCCGCACGG
>NZ_BDBU01000047.1 GCF_001613145.1 Nocardia jejuensis NBRC 103114 | reverse complement strand
GCCACCACCGCCGCCATTGCCACGCCGGGGAGCGCCGCCGCCGGTGCGCCGGGAATCCTCCTGTGCGGCAGGCGCACTCGGGCGGAAGGCGACCAGCGGTGCGACGACCCCGACGAGGTTCGCGACCGCGGGGGAGTCGACGGTGACCTGCTGGGGCTTGACGTCGATCTTGGCCTTGCGCATCAGCATCGCCAGGTCGCGACGCTGATCGGGCAGTACCAGGGTGACCACGTCACCGGCGTTGCCGGCGCGCGCGGTACGGCCCGAACGATGCAGGTACGCCTTGTGTTCGGCGGGCGGATCCACGTGCACGACCAGCTCCACGCCGTCCACGTGCACGCCTCGGGCGGCCACGTCGGTGGCGACCAGGACCTTGGCGTCACCGGCGGCGAAGGCGGCGAGGTTGCGGTCACGTGCGGCCTGGGCCAGGTTGCCGTGCAGATCGACGGCCGGAATTCCGGCGGTGGTGAGCTGCTTGGCCAGCTTGCGGGCCTGATGCTTGGTGCGGGTGAACAGGATTCGCCGCTCGGAGCCCGAGGCCAGCTTCTGCACGATGGCGAGTTTGGCTGCGGGGCTGCCGGTTTCGAAGATGTGGTGCGTCATGGCCGAGACGGGAGAGTTCTCCTCGTCGACCGAGTGCATGACGGCCTTGGGCAGGAAGCGGTTGACCAGCTTGTTGACGCCGTTGTCGAGCGTCGCGGAGAACATCAGTCGCTGACCGTTCGCGGGCGTCGCGGCCATGATGCGGGTGACGCCGGGCAGGAAGCCCAGGTCGGCCATGTGGTCGGCCTCGTCGATCACGGTGATCTCGACGGCATCGAGGCTGATCAGCCCCTGCTTCATCAGATCCTCGAGGCGACCGGGGCAGGCCACGACGATATCGACGCCGCGCTTGAGCGCCTGCACCTGACGATGCTGCGACACGCCGCCGAAGATGGTGGTTACCGACATGTTGTAGACCGAGGCCAGCGGCTGGATCGCGGCGGCGATCTGGGTGGCCAGTTCGCGGGTCGGGGCCAGGATCAGCCCGATCGGGCGGTTCGGGCGGGTGCGACCGGCGAGTTCGCCGCCGAGACGGTCCACCATCGGAATGGAGAAGGCCAGCGTCTTACCGCTGCCGGTCTTGCCGCGGCCGAGCACATCGCGGCCGTTCAGCGAGGCGGGGAGGGTGTCGGCCTGGATCGGGAACGGCTCGGCGATACCGGCGTTCTGGAGGGCGCGCACGAGGGGTTCGCGAACACCGAGCGCGGCAAAGGAAGTCGAAGCAGAAGTCATGGGTTAGTGCGGTGCCTTTCAGGCATCGGGTGGTGCCCGAGCCGTGCTGCGGACATCGAGTCCGCGCCGGGGGCACGAATGGCGAGATTGCCGATGGGCAAAATCGATCGCCGTAAGAAGAGCGTTGCCACGCAGCCCCGAGGCTGGTCGCGAAGTGATTGCGATCTACGACGCTTGGTGTGACGGTGTCACAACCATGATCACAATAGCTCGTAGTGAGCTGTTGTTGTCGCAAGTAGTGTAGCGGATGAGTGGCGTAACCGGCCGCTCGGTCTTTCCCAGTGTGTTCAGCGATACATCCACGCCACACAGGAGGAATGAAAACCCATGGTCAACACTCTTCAGCGCTCGGCAGGATTTGCCGCCGTTCTCGCCGGACTCGGCGCGGCCGCGGTCATCGCGGCCGCTCCCGCGTTCGCCACCAGTTCCGTCGATGTCACCGCTCTGGCGCAGGATTCGGTCACGGTCGACTACAGCTGCGACGCGTCGGCCGGGGTCTCGAGCATCCAGGCGATGGTGGGGGAGGCCTCCGCCGAAGGTCCGGCCGCCACCGGAGCGCAGAGCAGCGTCACCTGTGACGGGTCCCAGCACTCCGCGAGCATCGCGCTGTCGCCCACGGCGGGGGCGGCGCCGATGCCGCCGGGTGCCAAGGTGCAGGTGCGCGCCGCCCTGGTCGACGGCAGCGAGAACGTGGTGACCGGGACGGCCAGGCTCTTCGAGGCGAACTGAGCGTCGCGCCGGGGATCAGGCGGCGTGGTCGCGCATCACCTCGGTGAGAGTGCGTGTGCCGGTGGCGATGTCGGTCGCGCCCGCCAGATCCAGGTCGAGTTCGAGCGTCGGCGCGGCGGCGGGCCCGTCGTGATGGGTGATGCCCGCCGCCGTGATCAGGTAGTGAAACACCGTCTCGCCGATGCGAACCGAGACCGCGCCGTCCGGGACCAGTTCCCGGACGGCGCGTCCCAGTGGCAGCGCGAACCAGTTGGCGCGCACGGCGTCGGTGGCTCGGCGTTCGCCCAGATGTGAAGTGCCCCATATCGATAGCGAATCGAGCACCGGCCGCAGCGATTCCCCCTCCGGGGTGAGCTCGTAGACGGCGGTTCCCGTCCGGGGGCCGGTCTTGCGGCGGGTGAGTACCCCGTCGCGTTCGAGGTCCTTGAGGCGGGCGGCCAGCACGTCGGTGCTGATGCCCGGCAGATCGGCGAACAGATCGGAGTAGCGACGCGAACCGGAGAGCAGTTCGCGGACCACCAGCAGGTTCCACCGATCCCCGACGATGTCGAGGGCTCGGCTGACGGCACAGTAGTGGTCGTAGCTTCGGCGTGGCACGATGCCCACTGTAACCAATTACTTGGAAATACCAAGTGCAAACTTGGAATTTCCAAGTAGAGTGTGCGGAAGCCACACTGAGAAGGGACGTTCATGCAGGTCAAGCAGTCGAGCAAGCTGTCCGGAGTGTCGTACGAGATTCGTGGACCGGTGGCAGAGCAGGCGGCCCGGCTGGAGGCCGAGGGCCACCACGTGGTGAAGCTGAACACCGGCAACCCGCTGCCCTTCGGCTTCGAGGCTCCGCCGGAGATCCTGCAGGACATCGTGCGCAACCTGCCGATGTCGAGCGGCTACTCCTCCTCCAAGGGCTTGCTGTCCGCGCGCCGCGCTGTGGTGCAGTACTACGAGACCCTCGGGCTCGCCGATGTGGACGTCGAGGACGTGTTCCTCGGCAACGGCGTCTCCGAACTCATCATGATGGCGATGACCGCGCTGCTGGAGAACGGTGACGAGGTGCTCGTGCCGGCGCCGGACTTCCCGCTCTGGACGGCCGCGACCGCTCTCAACGGCGGCAAGCCCGTGCACTACATCTGCGACGAGGCCTCGGACTGGTACCCGGACACGGCCGATATCGAATCCAAGATCACCGACCGCACCCGTGCCATCGTGATCATCAACCCGAACAATCCGACCGGCGCGGTGTATCCGCCGGAGGTGCTCGGGCAGATCCTCGAGATCGCGCGCCGCCACCACCTGGTGGTCTTCTCCGACGAGATCTACGACAAGATCCTCTACGACGAGGTCGCCCACACCTGCACCGCCTCGCTCGCGCCGGATCTGCTGTGCCTGACCTTCTCCGGGCTCTCGAAGTCCTACCGCTGCGCGGGATTCCGGTCCGGATGGCTGGTCGTTTCCGGCCCGACCCAGCACGCGGAGAACTACCTCGAGGGTCTGACCATGCTCGCCGGTCTGCGACTGTGCGCGAATGTTCCTGCGCAGCAGGCGATTCAGGCCGCGCTCGGCGGTCATCAGAGCATCTACGATCTGACCCTGCCCGGCGGCCGGCTGCACGAGCAGCGCGATCGCGCGTGGGAGGCGCTCAATGCCATTCCCGGCATCTCGTGTGTGAAACCCAAGGGTGCGCTGTACGCCTTTCCCAAGATCGATCTGGACATGTACCCGATCAAGAACGACGAGCAGTTCGTGCTGGATCTGCTGCTGCAGGAGAAGCTGCACATCGTGCAGGGCACCGGCTTCAATTGGCCACGGCCCGACCACTTCCGGATCGTGACCCTCCCGCACGCGGACGACCTGGAGGCGATCATCGGACGCATCGGGCGCTTCCTGGCCACCTATCGCCAGTAGGCCGCCTACGCACACTCGCGCCCCCATCGGATCCGGTGGGGGCGCGTCGTCGTTCGGTCAGGCGGAGCCGGCGTCGCCGGGCTGTTCGCCGCGTTCGGGCAACTGTGCCAGCGCCCACCTCGCCCACTCCTGATTCATGGCGTGATACCGCTCGCCCCACTCCATGGCGATGCGCCCGTAGGTCGAGAGATCGCTCTCGTCCCAGTCGATCGAGGACTTCAGCGCGGCCAACTCGCCCTGGTCTTTGGCCGTGCGCTCCCCGATACCGGTCAGATAATCGCGGGCGTGCTCGGGCGGCATGGCGCCCAGGAAGAACACCCGCAGCAGCATCTCGTTGCGGGTGTTGCGCTTCGGCTCGGTCGTCGTCAGCCAGGTGCGCAGGTCCGCGAGCCCGGCCTCGGTGATCGTGTATTCCTTGCGTCCGCGCGGGCCCTCGTCGGTGACCGCGATGGATCCGGAGTCGGCGAGCTTGGTGAGCTCGGTATAGATCTGACTCTGGGTCGCGGGCCAGACGTTCGCCAGGGCATCCCGGAATCGGCGCAGCAGGTCGTAGCCGCTGGCCGGGCGGTCCGACAGCAGTCCTAGCAGCGCGTATCTGAGACTCATGCCCTCACTCTACATTCCTGTCTTGACATGTCGAGAATTGAGCCTGATTGTTTGACATGTCAGAACTGGAATGTGGTCGGCTAGGAGCTTTCGAACATGACGTACCTTCGTACCTTCGCCCCCTGGATCGTCTACGCCGTGATTCCGTCCCAGCACTGGCAGTGGTCGGCGCTGATCGCGCTGGGCATCTCGGTCCTGGGCATCGCGCTGCAGCTGCGGGCCGGGCAGCGACCGAGCGCCCTGATCATCGATATCGGCTCCGGCGTGTTCTTCGCCGCGCTGACCGTGCTCGCGTTCACCGATCCCGATACCGCGCTGCATCCGTACATGCCCGCGATCTCCTCCGGGGTGCTCGCGATCATCGCCGGGCTCTCCCTGCTGGTGCGGGTGCCGTTCACTCTGCCGATCGCCCGGCAGAGCACGCCGCTGGAGTACTGGGATCAGCCGATCTTCATTCGCACGGCGTACATCCTGACCTCGGTGTGGACCGCGAGCTTCCTGATCGGGTGCGTGGCGCTCGCGCTGCTCGCGCACTCCGCCGAGGGTCTGATCACCACCGTGCAGGTGCTGGCCTTCGTCGTTCCGGTGGTCTTCACCCTGCGCTACGTCGCGCACATCCAGGCCAAGGCGAAAGCGCTCGGCGCGCCCGCGGCCTGACCCCTTCGACAGGAACAGGTACCGATCATGACCGTCCCCTATCTGACCGGCAACTACGCGCCGGTCACCGAGGAACTCACCACCTACGAATTACCGTGCACCGGAACGATTCCCGAGGAATTGACCGGCTGGTATCTGCGCAACGGACCCAATCCGCACGCCGCGGCGTCGGCGCACTGGTTCCTCGGGGACGGCATGGTGCACGGCGTGCGACTCGAAGGCGGGCGCGCGGTGTCCTACCGCAATCGCTGGGTCCGGACCTCGACCTTCACCGACGGCGCGCGTGTGCGGGACGGCCACGGCCATCGGGATCTCGCTGCGGGAGTGGCCAATACGCATGTCATCCGCCATGCCGGGCGCACGCTGGCTCTGGTCGAATCCTCGTATCCGTACGAATTGACCTGTGATCTGGACACTCTGGGCCCGCACGATTTCGACGGCAAGCTGCGCACGGCGATGACCGCGCACCCCAAGACCTGCCCGACGACCGGTGAGCTGCACTTCTTCGGATACGACGTCGTCGCACCGTATCTGACCTATCACCGCGCCGATGCCGCGGGCGCGCTCGAGGTCAGCCGCGAGGTGGACGTGCCGGCCGCCACCATGCACCACGACTTCGCCCTGACCTCGGGGCACGTCGTATTCATGGATCTGCCGGTGCTTTTCGACCTCGACACCGCCATGACCGGTGCGGGCATGCCGTTCCGATGGAACGACGAGTACCAGGCGCGTCTGGGTGTGCTGCGCCGCGACGATCCGCACGGGACGATCCGGTGGTTCTCGATCGACCCCTGCTATGTCTTCCACACGCTCAACGCCTACGACGAGCCGGGTCGGATCGTCCTGCACGTCATGCGGTATCCGAGCATGTGGCGGAGCGATTCGCACGACTTCGAGCAGGCCACGCTGTGGCGCTGGGTCATCGACCTGAACACCGGTGCCGTGCACGAGGAGCAGGTGGACGATCGGGTCGCGGAGTTCCCCCGGATCGACGATCGACTCGCGGGCCTGGACTCGCGGTTCGGCTATGCCACCGTCTCGGGTCCGAGCGGTGCGCTGATCCGCTACGACCTGCACTCGGGCAGCAGCGCCTCACATGAGTTCGGCCCCGGCCGGGTTCCGGCCGAGGCGTCCTTCGCCGCCGCCGACGAAAACCCCGGCGGCGACGGCTATCTCATGACCTACGTGTACGACGCCGAGGACGATCGCAGCGATCTGGTCGTCCTGGACGCGGGCGATCCGGCCGCACCGCCGCTGGCGAGCATCCACCTGCCGAGCCGGGTGCCCTACGGGTTCCACGGCAACTGGCTCGCCGACCACTGAGCGGCGTGCCCGACGCGCTATCCGGCGGCGGGCACGACTTTGCGGTTCTGGGTGCCGTACAACGCGCGAGCCGCTGCGGGAGAACGGGTTTCGAGCAGGGCGGGCAGTTCCTTGCGCACGTGCTGCTCGAGGATCTTGCCCGCCATCGGAGCGATGATCGGGGCGGCCATGATCAGCCCGCGCTTGTTGAACAGCGTGAACAGCCACACCACGATCCGCCCGGCGGGCTTCACCAGTAGATCGATGATGCGCCACTGATCGAACTGGCCGAGCCGGCGCATCCACTTGGGCAGCGTCGCGATCGACGCCGTCGCCAGCACCCGCGAGCCGAGGGCGTAGGTGATGCCCGCACCGTGCTTGGGCGAGGTGAACAGCATCTGATGCATACCGTCCAGCGCGCGCTCGGTGGTGCAGAGCCGGGGGCGGACGTTCTCGAAGTATTCCTGGATGCCCTCGCGGGTGCGCGGCACGTCCTTCGGGTTGCAGGTCTGCAGTTCCGCGGCGACCGCGCACTCCTGCCAGTACCGGTTCTCCTCTTCGGTGCTGAGCTGGCCCGGGCCGAACATCTCGTACGCCTTGAGCACCGAGTGCCAGCCGGTGAGGTGGATCCACAGCTGGGTCTCGGGGTTGTTGGGGCTGTAGCGGCGGCCGGTGACCGGCTCGATGCCGGTCGAACGGGCGTGCAGTTCCATCAGGTGTTCCGACGCCTTGATCGCGGTGGCGGTATCGCCGATCGCCACGATCAGGAAGTACGCGAAGGTCATGTCGAGCCGGGTGCGCGGATCGGAGTAGATCTTCGCGGTATCGGAGACCGACGCGGTCAGGAACGGATCGAAGAACTCGAGCGCCACCGCGCGCTGGAATCCGATCACGGCGGTCGGGTGGGTCCAGATCTTCCAGCTCGGGGAATCGGGCCCGAAGAAGCCGTAATCCTCCCGGCGGAGAGTGGTCGGATCGAAACTCATGTCGGCTCCTCTAGGGTCCCAGTGAATACAACGCCACCGTAGCAATTGTGCGTTTCGAATACAACGCCTGCGTAGCTTTCGTTGGGTGGCTGCACCGAACCCTCGGCCGAACTGGCAGTATGGGGGCGATGGAGGCGAATCGGCAGTGAGCACATCCCGATCCACGGAACGTCCGCGCCGCAGGTACGCGGCGCGCATGCCGGCCGAACAGCGCCGCGCGCAGCTGCTGGACGCCGCGTTCACGGTGCTGGGCCGCGTCGAGTGGCACGAGCTCAGCATGGAGGCCGTCGCGCAGGAGGCCGGCGTCGGCAAACCGGTGCTGTACACCGTGTTCAAGACGCGGGCGGATCTGGTCGAGGCGCTGCTGGAACGTGAACGCGATCTGGCGCTGGAACAGGTGGCCGACACCCTGCCGGTCGATCTGATCGGCGCGGATCCGGTGGTCGCGGCTTCGGCAACGGTCGAGGCGTTCGTGGCTGTCGCTCTGGAGAATCCGACCCGCTGGCGGCTCATTCTGGCCGGGCCCGGCAGTGCGCCCGACGAGTATCGGGACGCGATCCGCAGTTCGCGCGCGGGCATCTTCGATCAGGCCGAGGCGCTGGTGCGGATCGGCCTGGCCATCGATTCGCGCTGGGCGTCGATGGATTCGGCGCTGCTCACCAATTCGCTGCTGACCATCGCCGAGATGCTCGGGCGGCTCGCGGTCAGTGAGCCGGACACCTACCCGCGCGAGCGGATCGAGGGGTTCGTGCAGGCCATCGTGCAATTGCTGATGAGTCAGTCCGCCGAGGCGTGAGCCGCGATCGCTGATGCCCTCACGGCGATGATGTGATCATCACCCTCGCCGCTGTCGGCATTGGCGGGTTCACCGTGCCTCTCGTGCCACACTGTGGGCGTGAGCGAGCCTTCGAACGACTCCGAGCAGAAGCCCGACACCTCCGCGGACCGCGGCGTGGTCATCGGCCGCGGCATCCTGTGGCTCGCGAAATGGTCACTGGCCCTGGTCGCCATCGCGGCCGGCGGATGGGTGCTGTGGTTCCTGCTCGCCAAACTGTGGGTGGCCGTACTGCCGCTGGCGCTGGCGCTGGTGGTCTCCACGGTGCTGTGGCCGCCGACCCGATGGCTGGTCGCGCGTGGACTCAAACCCGCTCTGGCGGCATCGATCACGACGCTCGGGCTGCTCGCGCTGCTGGCCGGCGTGATCGCGCTGATCGTGCCGTCGGTCGTCGATCAGGCGCCCGATCTGGCCGATCGGTCCACCGAAGGTGTCAACCGCGTGCGGGACTGGTTGCAGGGCCCGCCGCTGAATGTGCGTCAGGAGCAACTGGATTCGGCGGTCAACGCCATCGTCGACCGTCTGCAGTCCAGCGCCGAGAGCATCGCGACCGGCGTGTTCACCGGGGTCAGCACCGCCACCTCGGCCATCGTCACCCTCTTCCTGGTGCTGATGCTGGCGTTCTTCTTCGTCAAGGACGGCCCGAAGCTGCTGCCGTGGCTGCACTCGAACATGGGAAGCCGCAGCGGCCGTCATATCGAAGAGGTGCTGAACCGGATCTGGGCGACGCTGGGCGGATTCATCCGGACCCAGGCGCTGGTGAGCCTCATCGACGCGGTGCTGATCGGCGGTGGTCTGGTGATCATGGGGGTGCCGCTCGCCGCGGTGCTGACGGTGCTGACCTTCCTCGGCGGATTCATCCCGATCGTCGGTGCGTTCGTCGCGGGCGCGCTGGCGGTGCTGGTGGCCCTGGTGACCAAGGGCGTGACGACGGCGCTGATCGTGCTCGCCATCATCGTGGTGGTGCAGCAGCTGGAAGGCAATGTGCTGCAACCGGTTCTGCAGAGCCGCAGCATGCAGTTGCACGCCGTGATCGTGCTGCTCGCCATCACCGTCGGCGGGTCGCTGTGGGGGATCGTCGGGGCGTTCCTGGCGGTGCCGATCGCGGCCGTGGGCGCGGTGGTGCTGCGCTATCTCAGTGAGCAGATAGACGCCGCGAGTGACGAGCCCGCGCCCGAGGCTTCGGACTCCGAAGAGCCTGTCTCGCAGTAGTTCACCGCCCGCGGTCCGGCCGGGATGAGCCCCGGCCCGCACCGTGATGCCGTCGCGCGGCAGGGGGATCAGGTGATCAGCGGGTCACGCGGCAAGCCGAGAATGCGCTCGCCGATCTGATTGCGTTTGATCTCCGAGGTGCCGCCCGCGATCGACAGCCCGCGGTGCAGGAGCAGCAGCATATTGCTCATCGCGGCGACGCCGTCCATGAAAAGCGCGTCCTCGCCGAGCAATTCGGTGGTGATGGCCGAGGATTCATGACCGATCTCGGACACCATGAGCTTGCTGATGGCGCCCTCCGGGCCGGGGCCCGCGCCCGATACCGCGCGCAGGGCGGCCCGCAGGTTGAGCAGTTCCACCGCGTGCTGATCGGCCAGGTACCGGCCGAGACGAGCCGCGCCCCCGTCGAGTCGTTCGGGGTGAGCGTCGTACAGCGGCAACAGGACCGAGCCCGGCATGGAGAAGGCCGCGCTGCTACTGCTGCCGATGCTCACGCTCTCGTTGCCCAGGGTCGCGCGCGCGACGGTCCAGCCGCCGTCGACCGGTCCGACGACATCGCGGTCGGGAACGAACACGTCGGTGAAGAAGACCTCGTTGAACTCCGAATCGCCGGAGGTCATCCGCAGCGGCCGCACCTCGACGCCGGGGGCGTGCATATCGATGGCCATCATGGTGATGCCCTGGTGTTTGGGCACATCGGGGTTCGTGCGCACGGTGGCGAAGCCCATCCCCGACAGGTGCGCACCCGAGGTCCACACCTTCTGGCCGTTGATCAGCCAGCCGTCCTCGACCCGGGTGGCGCGGGTCTTGATCCCCGCCGCGTCGGAGCCGGCCTCGGGCTCGCTGAACAGCTGACACCACACCACCTCCTGATCGAGGGCGGGCCGCACCCAGCGGTCGAGCTGATCGGGGCTGCCGTGCTGAATGATGGTGAGAATGTTCCAGGCGGTGATGCCGTAGGTCGGTCGATGCACCTGCGCGGCGGCGAATTCCTGCTCGATGACCAGCTGTTCGAGCGCGTTCGCCGCACGCCCGAAAGGCCTGGGCCAGTGCGGCATCAGGTAGCCGGTCTCGATGAGCCTGGTGCGCTGCTGCTCGGCGGGGAGGGCTGCGAGGCTGGCGGCGAGTTCCCGCGCGTCCGGGCGGAAGGATTCGGCTTCGGGCGGCAGTTCGATCGCCTTGGCCCGCACCACGCCCGCGCGGGTGAGGTCCAGCAGATCCGAGGCCGCGCGCCGGGGGGCGAGGAAATGTTCCAGGACCGCCGCGCGCCGCATGAACAGATGCGCGTCGTGCTCCCAGGTCATCGCGATGCCACCGTGGACCTGGGTCATGTGGTTCGCGCAGAAATCGGCGGCCGGTCCGGCCAGCGTCGCCGCGACGGCCGAGGCGTAGGACAGCTGATCTCCGCCGGTGCGGGCCGAGCGGGCCGCGTCCCAGACCGCGCCCGAGGACATCTCCAGTGCCACGGCCATATTCGCGCAGTGGTGTTTGACGGCCTGGAACATGGCGATCGGGCGACCGAACTGGATGCGCGTCTTGGCGTACTCGGCCGCCATCCGGGTGGCCTCCGCCGCGACGCCGACCGCCTCGGCCGCCAGGATCACCCGCACGAGGTCGCGCAGTATCGGCGCGGCACCGGTGAGGACCGTCGCGGGGGCGCTGTCGAGCGTGATTCGCGCGGCGCGCCTGGTCGGGTCGAGATTCCGGGGAGAGGCGACCGATATGCCCTGCCCGGCTTCGACGATCGCGACATCGTCGCCGGAGGCGAGCACGAGCAGCTGTGCGAGCCCGCCCCCGAGCACCACCACCGCGCCCGATGCGAGACCGGCGTCGAGGGTGACGCCGGGTGCGGTGCTCACCGCCGCGCGCACGGTCCCGTCCGCCAACCCGGGAAGCAGCGCCGATCGCGAAACCTGTTCCGCGGCAGTCGCGATGAACGCGCTCGCGATCACCGTGGGTGTGAACGGCCCCGGTGCCAGGGCGCTCCCGAACTCCGCGACGACGACCGCGAGCTCTTCGAGCCCGTATCCGGACCCGCCGACCTCCTCGGGCAGATGCAGCCCGAGCAAGCCCAGGGCGCCGACTTCCGCCCAGAATTCCGGAAGTTCCTCGACCCGTGATTCGAGCAGCGCGCGTCCCGCCTGCCGCGCCCCGCGCTTGCGCAGGAAACTCGAAACCGACTCCGCGAGAGCGACGTGCTCCGGGGCAATGGCGATCGACATCAGAACTCCTCCTCGACCCCGCCAGTATCGCGCTCCCTCCGCGTTGTTATGCCGAATTCGCGTACTCGGTCCGAGAATTCGGCAGAGGGAGCAGGTGCCCGATTCTGCGTCCGATGCCGCGAGCTGTGCCGACCACGGATCATTCATCCAGTTCACAGTGTCCGAGGCTCTGATCAACCACGATCACCACCCAGATCTGGACGTCGCCTGCCTGTGATGCGACGCCCTCCGGCGTGAATGCGGATTCGCCCAATCCGAAGGGGAATCCCACGATCCCACGCTGTGGTCCCGGCCTCGCGAACGGCCCGGCTCTCCTGCGGCTAGAGGGGAGCGTCCACGGCGGCCGCGATGAAGGCTCGGCGTGCGGTCCGCCCGGTCCCGCTGCCACACTCGTCCGCCTGCCGGTGAACTCACCGAGCGCCGGCGCCGGCGGACGTTCGTGGAAATGGAAGTCCTCGCTCACCGGCCGTGGCCGCTCGGTAGCGCCGTCACCGTGCGAAAGTGCGTGCGGGACAGCGTCGCCGACGCGATCGCGTGGCCCGAATGCCGGGCCCTGCGCCGGTCGTCTGTCCGTGGTCGCCGCTACAGTGACTGCGACAGAAACGCTATTGGGGGCGAAACATGGGTTACGACATCAGTTTTCATCCGGTCGACATGCGGTTGGTGCAGGAGCGGATCGTTCCGTTTCTGGCCGGGCGGGGTGGGGACGGGGATCTCGCGGACCTGGTCGGCGACGCGGTGCGGCAGGCGAAGGTGCGGTTCCGGGCCAATGCGTGGGGTCTGGGGGTGCTCGAGGCCTATGGGCACGAGGATTTCGACGCGCGGTTGTACCTGTGGGGGCGGCCGTTCTTCGTCACCGCCGAGGACGCGGCGTCGGTTGCCGAAACCGTTGTGCGGTACTGCAATGCGGAGCTGGACGAGGTCGACGATCTGGCGCGGAGTCAGATCGCGCTGCTGGATCCGGCCCTGCTGAGTCGAGTCGAGCCGAATATGAACGGCACCCTGCCCTCGGACGAGAATCTCGCCGTCGGGTTCCGCTGGAAGCTCGAGCTGCTGCGCGAGGCCGGGGCGGCGGTGCGGGCGGGACGCCCGACGATCCGCAACGCCGATGACGAGGACATTTCGGCGGGCAGCGCACTGTCGGGGAACATGCAGTTCGCGACGGTCGAGTTCCTGGCCGCGCTGCTGCCGGGCTGGATCGAGCGGGGCCGGGTGTGGCCGAGCGAGCTGGAGGAGAACGTGAGCACCGAGGGCTACTCGGGACTTTCGGACAACTCCCCGCTGTTCGGCAGCCTGCCGGTCGAATTCCCCGCGCTGGAGTGGGAATCGAACTGGACCATCCCGTCGAACTATTCCATCGGCGGATATGCCGCACCCTCGGATGTCCCGGCCTTGCGCGCCTGGCTGGCCCGCAACGCCGAATCGCTCACCGCGGTGGGGGACCAGTGGGACGACCGGCCCTACGTCCGCAAGGCGCTGCGCAAGATCGACGAGGCCGCGGCCCTGGCCGAGCTGACCGGATCGGGCTTCCTCGAAGCCGCCGAGATCTACAGTCCCGCCGAGGGAACCATCAACTGATCCGCGGCGGCAGTCACGCCGTCCTGTGGTTCACCGGTCTCGCCGCCAGCTAGCCTCGGGAACATGAAGGCCGGTGACCTGGTGGGACGTTGGCAGCTGACGGCATGGACCGCGACCGATGACACGGGCGCGGTCGCCATGCCCTTCGGGGAGCATCCGCGCGGGTCGGTGGTCTACACCCCGGGCGGGTGGATGAGTGGGCAACTCGCCCTGCCCGATCGCCGCGCGATGTCCACGTCGGCGGCGCTGGGTGGGACGGAAAGTGAACGGGCCGAAGCATATTCGAGCTATGTGGCCTATTGCGGCGACTATCGCCTGGAGGGTGACACCGTCGTGCACGTGCTGCGGATGAGCCTGTTCCCCAACTGGGTCGGCACCGAGCAGCGGCGTGTGGTCGAACTGCAGGGGGACCGCATGGTGCTGCGCACCCCGCCCACACCCGTCAGCGGCCGGATTCTGGTCAACAGCCTGCACTGGGTACGCGTCGAATAGGGCGACCGGCGCCGGGGTGGTCCTACGGCTCGGGCGGGGCGCGGTGCGTCCCGCCCGAGTCCTCTACACGGGGACGATGTCGGCGACGATGGTGTGAATGGTGCCGTCGGGGATCTCGAAGGTCTCGGTGATCTGCACGGTCGTCAGGCGGATTCCGGCGACGCCCGAGTCGAGCAGGTACCGGGTGGTGACCACGTCACCGGCCTCGGAGATCTGCAGGTCGCGTATCTGCTGGATCACTCGGTACTGGATTCCGGTTTCGAGATCCCGGCTCAGCTGAGGGCCGGAGTATCCGGTCTGCAGTCCCGCTTCGACGCGGGTGGCGTCGGGAGCGAAGTGCACGGCACTGGCATCGTGAGAGACCAGGGCGTCGAGATACGCGCGAGCGGTGGCGACGCGTTCGGTGTCCGATGGATTGGGCTGCGCCCCAGCGATTCCCGGAGCGGCGGTGAGTGAGGCCGCCAGCGCAGCGGACAAAACTGCAACTCGTTTCAAGTTCACCGCCATATCCTGGCGTACGGTGCGCGAACCCGCTGGGTATCGGCGCATCCTCGTCGCGATCAGCGCACGGCCACCCGTGCGCCCGCGGCCTCGAGTTTGATTCTCGCGGTGTCGGCGGCGAATTGATCGACCTGCTCCAGGATGCGGACCGGTGCGGACTCCACGAGGTCCTTGGCCTCCTTGAGCCCCAGCCCGGGAATCACCTCGCGCATCGCCTTGATCACCTGAATCTTCTTCTCGCCGAACGATTCCAGGATCAGGTCGAATTCGGACTTCTCCTCCGGGGCATCGGCGGGAAGCGCGTCGGCGGCGACGGGAACGGCCACCGGCGCGGCCGCGGTCACCCCGAACTCCTCCTCGAACGCCTTCATGAACGCCGAGAGTTCCAGCAGTGTCATACCTTTGAAAACATCGAGCAATTCGTCGACGGTCATCTTGGCCATAATCATTCCCCTGCAACGCGCCGACCAGCCACTCTCCAGGTTACGCGGAATACGGCGTGGGAACGAGCGGGTTTTGCCGAGCCCACCTACCATCGGGCTCGATGGTCACCCAGGAGGAATTCGACCGGCAGTTCGGCGAACCCGCCGCGGCGCTGCGACAGCGGATCGAGTACCAGCGGATGGAACTCGCGTACACGTTCGGCAAAAGCGTTCGGGCGGCGCGGGAATCGCGCGGATGGTCGGTGCCGGGGTTGGCGCGGCGGGCTCGGGTCTCGCGCGCCGAGATCGCGGCCATCGAGGCGGGCAGATCGTTGCCGGCCGCGGTCACCGAGCGAGTCGCGGCCACCGTCGGCGTCCGAGCCCCCGGAGTTCTGGGCGATTCGCCCTGATCGTAAGGTCGAGGACGAGAGGGACCGAACGGAATCGGCGCACGATCGCCGAGACAGGAGGTACGGATCACATGACCCGCAACGAGGGCGAGAACCCGCACGCGTTGGCGTCGGCGCCGGTGATCGTCGGCATCGACGACTCCGAGGCGGCACAGCACGCGGTGCGCTGGGCGGCCGAAACCGCTTGTGCGCGAGGCCGTGAACTGCTCATCGTGCACGGCACGAATCTGAAGACGATCCAGGGGTTGCTCGGCAGCTATGCCGCCGTGGAGCCCGAGGTCACGCAGTCCGTGCAGGGGTTCGGCGAGGAGCTGGTGGCCGCTGCCGCGCGGGCGGCGCGCGAGGTGGATCCCGAGCTGCGGGTGCGGACCGAGGTGTCCTCGGCGCATCCGGCGCGGCTGCTCATCGACAGCTCGGCCGAGGCGCATCTGCTGGTGCTGGGCGGGCCGGACGAGCGGCGCGGGTTCAACAAGCTGGGGTCGATCCTGATCGCGGTCTCGAGCGGCAGTCGCGGCGCGGTGGTCGTGGTGCGCGACGGTGAACGCGAGGCGCCCCGCACCGGCCCGGTGGTGGTCGGCGTGGACGGCAGCCCGACGAGTGAGGCCGCGATCGAGGCCGCCTTCGCGGAGGCATCACAGCGCGTGGCGCCGCTGGTGGCCGTGCACACCTGGAGCGATCAGTACCTGAGTCAGTTCTCCGGCCTGGTCGACACCTCGATCGAGGCCGATCAGCTCGCGGTGGCCGAACAGTCCCTCCTGGTCGAGCGTTTGGCGGGCTGGCAGGAGAAGTACCCCGACGTGGTCGTCACGCGCGAGGTCTACCTGTCCTCTCCGGCCGATCACCTGCAGACCTGGTCCGAGTCGGCGCAGCTGCTGGTGGTCGGCAGCCGTGGTCGTGGCGGCTTCACCGGAATGCTGCTCGGATCCACCAGCAACGCGCTGGTGCAGCGGGCGCACTGCCCCGTCATGGTCGTTCATCCGGATTAGACGCGGGAATACGTTCGGGGCGGCACCCGCGCGCCGGGTGCGGTCGACCCGGTCGGGACCGGGGGCATCAGCTGATCGCGGGCGAGGACTCGGCGGCGATATCGGTCGCCGCGGGCTTCGGCCGGTCTCGCGGCCACGGGATATAGACCGGAATGTACCGGGCCATCACGAATGCCCCGAGGGCCGCGACGCCTCCGATGGTGAGCACGGCGACCGCGAGCGGGCCGACCGCCGCCAGACCGCTGATCGTGAGCGGCCCCACGAAGGATCCGCCGTCATGGGTGAGCCGCCAGGCGGCGAGGAACTCGGCTCGATTGGCGGCGGGGGAGACGTCCGCGCCGATCGTCATGATCGTGCCGTTCCCGATGCCGTTCCCGATGCCCATGATCACCGCGACGATGCCGAGCGTGAGCGTCGAATCCGTCAGTGGCACAGCGAAATACGCTAGGGCCAGGACGACCAGCGACGGCACCGTGATGAACCGTCGGCCGAAGCGGTCCATCAGGTGTCCGGCCGGGTAGGCGCACAGCACGTCGAGTCCGGCTCCGATGCCGAAGATCAGGCTCGCGGTGGTCGCGCTGGTGCCGAGATGATCGGCCCACAGCGGTAGTACGGCCTCGCGAGAGGACCGGGCCGCGCCCATCAGCAGCGATCCCGCGCCCAGGGTGAGCAGCACCGCGCGATGGGACCGGCCGATCTGCATCAGGGACAGGGTCGGCGCGGGAATCCCGCCGGTGGCGGGCAGCTGCGGATCGGGCAACCGGGCCATCAGATAGCCCGCGATCGCGATGGCGGCGAACTGCACGACGAAACCGCCGCGGGTGCCGAATCCGGCGATCATGGCTGCTCCGAGAAACGGTCCGAGGAAGAACCCCAGTCGCATGCAGCCGCCGAACAAGGCCATCGCCCGGGCGCGCTGCTCGAACGGCACCGCCTCGGACAGATAGCTCATCCGCGCCAAACCCCATATGGCATTGGACAATCCGACGATCACCAATCCCACGCACAGCAGCGGTACCGTCGGCGCGAACACGCACAGCAGTACGCCCGCCGCACCCGCGCTGCTGGCGACGATGATCGATATCCGCTCACCGAGCCGGGACACCACCTGTCCGGCGGGAATGTCGCCGAGTATCTGACCCAGCCCGACCAGCGCGACGGTCAGTCCGGCGACCGCGACCGACGCACCCAGATCCAGTGCGGTCAACGCCATCACGGGCGCGGCCGCGCCCATCCCGATTCCGTATGTGGCCGCGGGCACATACACGGTGAGCAGCAGCGGCCGCAGAGACATGGTCACCCGGCGACTCTGCGGATGGCTATCGCATTGCGCAACAGCCTTTCCACAGTGTGAAAATCACGGTGATTTCAATCGGGCCCGGTTCGGCGCCGTCGAATCAGGCCGGGGCGAGGGCCGGAATCGGCAGGGCCGCAGCCCATTCACGCGCCATATCCCTGGCGCGCACATCGGTCTGCGCGTCGTGCCGGCCGTGCGCGCCGACCTGGATCGCGCCGCGGGCGATCAACTTCTCGCTCGCGATCTCCCCGCCCCGATTGAAGGTGTCCCCGTACACGCTGTCCCCGAGTCCGAACACGGCGAAGCGCAATCCCGTCAGGTCGGGCATGGCGTCCTCGAGTTCCTCGAAGAACGGCTCGGCCCCGGTGGGCAGATCGCCGTCCCCGTAGGTCGAGCACACGATGACATGAAAGGCCCGCACGTCGAGATCCTCGACGGCGAAATCGCTCATGTCGTAGATCGACACATCGTGCGCGGCCAGCGCATCCGCGACGTGTTCCGCCGTGTCCTCGGCCGTGCCCATCTCGGTTCCGAACAGAATGACGACCCGCACAGGCTCGGTTTCCTTTCTCGGCGCAGTCCCGCACCCTACAAGGTTGGTGAGGCTAGCCTAACTAACTGATCATGCCCGCGCCACACCTTCGTCGCGCATGTCACCCTCGGGGTCCGGGCAAGGTAGACGCCGGGGTCCCGAGGGTGACACCCGAACGCTCCGGCCCGCGTACCGAGGTCGCGCAGCTGGTGAGAGGGGCACACGACCTCTGCCGGTCCGATTCGAGATCGCGCAAGCGGTGATCGTGGTCGGAACCGCATGGGAGACTTCGGCTATGAGCGAGACTGCTGATGCCTCTGTCCCGACGGTGAGCTGTGGCGGCCGGGTTCGGCTCCAGTCCGATGTGCATCAGCGGGCCGGCAGAGTTGCCGCGGCGCTGGCGGATTCGGGTGTGGGCAAGGGGGAGCGCATCGCGGTGATGGCCCGCAACGACATCGAGTTTCTCGAGACGTCGCTGGCCGCGGCGACCTGTGGGGCGAACCCCGTCCCGATCAATACACGGTGGCAGGCGCCCGAGGTGGCGCACGTGCTGGCCGATGCGGACGTGCGAGTCGTGTTCGCGCACACCGAATTCGTACCGGTCGTGGAACGGGCGACCGCGGCGGCGAACCTCACGCCGCGCATCGTGGAGATCGCCATGCCGCAGGAGTTGTTGCGCGCCGCGGGGCTCGACGGCGAGCTCGGTCGGCCGACGGGCAGACACGAGTTGTTCGAGGACTGGGCGAGCGGGCACGCTGCTCCGCTCGGGTACGTCGAGGGCGCGATCGCGGACTCGATGGGGCTGATCTACACCTCCGGTACCACCGGTCGGCCCAAAGGCGTACTGCGACAGCGCATGACCGCCGAGCAGCTGTTGTCGATCGCCGGAGCGACCGCGAGTCGGATGGGTGTGGCTCCCGGCGGGCGGATGCTGGTGGCGGGACCGCTCTATCACACCAGCCCGAACGCGGTCGCCACGCTCGCCCTGCGAATGGGCGCGCACATCACGATCCTGCCGCGCTGGAATGCCGAACAGTTCCTGAAGGCGGTGCACGAGAACCGGATTCAGCATGCCAAGGTGGTGCCGACCATGCTGTCTCGGCTGCTGTCGGTATCGCCCGAGGTCCGGGCGCGCTATGACATCTCGAGCCTGACCCACCTGATCCACTCGGCCGCCCCGTGCCCACCGGCTATCAAGCGCGCGGCGATCGACTGGTTCGGTGATGCGCTGTGGGAGTTCTACGGCTGCAGCGAAACCGGCGTCGTCACCTGGATCGGCGCGCGGGAATGGTTGGCGCGACCCGGCAGCGTCGGTCGACCGCTCGACGGATCGGCCGTCGCGATTCTCGACGAGCAGGGCCGGGCGCTACCGCCGGGTGCGGTCGGGCGGGTCTTCATCAAGGGTGCGGACTACTGGCCCGAATTCGCCTACCTCAACCGCCCAGCGCCGGATGCGGGCCCGGTTCCCGGCCTGATCACGGTCGGCGACCTGGGTCACCTGGACGAGGACGGCTATCTCTATCTGACCGGCCGCAGCAGTGAGGTCGTGATCTCCGGCGGCGTGAACATCTATCCCGCCGAAATCGAGGCGGCGCTCAGCGCCCTGCCCGGAGTGGAGGACGTCGCGGTCTTCGGAATCCCCCACACCGGTGACTTCGGCGAGCAACTCGCCGCCCACCTCGTCCTGCGCCCCGGCGCGACCCTCACCGACTCCGAGGTCCGCTTCGCGGTGAAAGACCGACTCGCCGACTACAAGGTCCCCGCCGTCATCCGCATCGTCGAGGAACTCCCGCGCGACGACTCGGGCAAGCTCTACAAGCGCCGGCTCCGCGCCCTCTACCCGCCCGCATAGCTCAAGCCCGCCGCGATCGCCTCCCGGTACACCGACACGATCGCGGCCAGATGCCGTGATTGGCGTGGCTCGTCGGCGTGAGCCGCGAGAGCCTTGCGCATCAGCGGAATCTGTTCCCTGGTGTGCGCCAACGACTTCAGGGCCGCGGCGAAGGAATCGACCGAGGGTGTCGCGGTGCGGAGTCCGCCGTCCTCGGGGATGGTTTCGGACAGTTCGGGGTCGCAGTAGAGGATCGGCAGACCCATGGCGACCGCTTCGAGCAGGACCATGCCCTGGGTGTCGCAATCGGAGGTGAGCAGCAGGACGTCGTGCGTGCGCATGGCGTGCAGGCAGGTGGACTGCTCGACCTCGCCGTGCAGGCGGACGCGGTCGGTGAGGTCGGCGGTGAGCGCGGCGCGGACGCGCTCGACGAGGGGGCCACTGCCGTAGATGTCCAGGGTGCAGTCCTGGACCAGACGCGCCACCTCGATCGCTTCGAGGGGACGTTTCTCGGCGGAGAACCGCCCGCACCACAGGGCGCGCAGGGGAGCGGTGGCATCGAGGGTCGGCTCCACGGCGGCGCGTGCGCGCTCCAGCGCCGCGTCGTCGATTCCGTTGGACACCACGTGGATCGGGCGATCGACCCCGCGCGCGGCCAGGCGGCGAGCGAAGTGACGAGTCGGGACGATCACCCGATCCGAGGCCTGGGCCTGCGCGATCAGCGGCCGCCACGCCAGTCGTGCCACCCGGCTGTCCCCGGCGTACGGCGGTTGCCGGCGCAGCGGCACGAACCAGCCGTGCAGCAGCCGCATGGTCAGCGCCGCCGGATACGGTGCGGGCGAATACTTCTCGATGACGGTGTCATCGCGGCTCTGCATGGTCTGGACGGTGGGGACGCCGTGCCTGCGCGCGGCGCGGATACCGGCGATCCCGCCGCCGTAGGTGGTGAGGGTGTGCACCAGGTCGATCGGCCCGCGCTCGGCGAAGGCCGCGTCGATCAGGCGCTGATTGGCGCGGGTCGGCAGGACCACCGGCAGACCGTTGGACATCGACATCCGGGTCGAGTCGAGCACCACGATATCGGGTTCGGTGGCGGTGGATCCCGGTGCGGGAGGGCAGAATACGGTCACCCGGTGACCGAGCCCCCGCAGTCCGTCCCACAGTGACCGCATGGCGGTCTGCACGCCGCCGAGGGTGGCCGGATGGAAGTCGGTGAACAGCGCCACGTGCACGGAATCGCCCATGGCTCAGGCCGATACGTCGGCGGTGAGTTTTTCGACCGCGTCCGCGGTGGCGCGGATCCCGTTCTCGGCCGAGACGACACGGCCCAGTTCCGCGGCCCGGTCGCGGGCCTCGGGGGTCAGTGTCGTGGCCAGCGCGTCGTGCAGTCGATCCTCGGTGAGCGAGGGATAGGGGAAATCGGCTCCGATGCCGAGCGCCGAAATCCGCCAGCCGTAGAAGAACTGGTCGCTGTGCACCCCGATCACCACGGCGGGCAGTCCGGCGCGCAGGACGTCGTGGGTATTGCCGCTGCCGCCGTGGTGCACGACCGCGCGGCACCTGGGCAGCACCCGGTCGTAGTCGAAGGAGTCCAGTACGTACAGATCGCGGTCGTAGCCGATGCCGCGCGGGTAACCCTCACCCTTGACCGTGACCAGCGCGCGCACGCCGAGCCGGCGGCACACGGTCGCGATCAGATCGCAGGACGCGGTGGGGTCCAGGATCGGCATTCCGGTCATGCAGAAGTAGACCGGCGGTTCGCCCTCGTCGAGCCATTCGGTCAGCGCCGGATCGACCGTTTGCTCACCCCACGCCTCGCGCATGTGCGCCGGCAGGACGGGCGCGCCGACGACCGTGGAGCGCTCGGGCCAGTCGGCGGGCTTGGGCAGCAGCACCGGACTCACCATGTGCACCAGCGGGATCGAGTCCTCGCGGATGCGCTTGAACGGGTTGCGGGGCTTGCCGGGCAGCTCCATCATCTCGCGCACCCGGCGATCCATCTTGCGGTAGGCGATGCCGTAGGCGAGCTCGAACGCCCAGTAGCTGGCCAGCCGCAGCCGCCGCGAGGAGATCATGTGCTTGACGGTGAACGAGGACGGGAAGTCGCCGGTGCGCTCGAGCGGGTACGGCAGGCCGCCGATCACCCGCTGGCCGGTCTTCTCACGGCGCTCCATCGCCCACGGCAGGGTCGAGGCGCACGAGACGATCACCTCGGCCGAGTCGCAGGCTTCGCTGAGCACCTGATGCATCTGCGCACCCCGCTCGCCCGCCATGATCTTGACCGTGTCGAGCATGATCTGCAGGAACGGCAGCGGATTGCCCGAGGACAGTCCGCGTTTGGCGGCGGGGGACTCGAGCAGCTCCGCGGAGTTGAACGGGATGACGTGTGGTTCGAAGCCCGAGCGGCGCACCACGTCGGCGTAATTCTCGGTCGCGGTGATCTCGACATGGTGTCCGCGGGAACGCAATTCATCGGCCAGCGCGAGGTACGGCTGATGATCGCCCCGGGTTCCCGCCGTCAACAATGCGATGCGCATGCTCTCGCCTTCCGTTCGTAATCTGCTGGGATGCTTGGGTATTCATGAAGCGAACCCCGCCGGCGCCGGGCCCGTGTAACGGCCCGGACGTGCTCCGGCGGCGGTGTTAGTGTCTGCGGATGACCGAAGACACACGCCCCGGCCTCCGCATCGGGATTCTCGGTGCCGCCGCCATCGCGCCGTCCTCCCTGATCGCACCGGCCGGACGGAACCCGGATGTGGTCGTCGCGGCGATCGCGGCTCGGGACGGTGCGCGGGCGCGGGCGTACGCGGACAAGCACGGCATCGCGCAGGTCTACGACAGCTATCAGGCGCTGATCGAGGCTCCCGATATCGACGCGGTCTACGTCCCGCTGCCCAACGGCCTGCACGGCCGCTGGACCCGGGCGGCCGTCGAAGCCGGCAAGCACGTGTTGTGCGAGAAGCCGTTCACCGCCGACGCCGAGGAGGCGCGCGCGGTCGCGGCGGTGGCGAAGGCCTCGGACCGCGTGGTGATGGAGGCGTTCCACTACCGCTACCACCCGCTGATCACCGCCGCGGAGCAGATCATCGCCTCCGGTGAACTGGGCACGCTGCGGCGCGTGGAGACCGCGCTGAGCTTCCCGCTGCCGAAGTTCTCCGATATCCGCTACGACTACGACCTCGCGGGCGGTGCGCTCATGGACGCGGGCTGCTACGCCGTGCACATGGCGCGGGTGCTGGGCGGCGAGGAGCCGACGGTCGTCTCGGCCCGGGCGAAACTGCACGATCCCCGGATCGACCGCGCCATGAGCGCCGAGCTGGCCTTCGAGTCCGGGCACACCGGGCGCATCCGCTGCTCGATGTGGTCCACCGACGTGCTGCGGATCAGCGCCACGGTGATCGGTGAGCGCGGACGGATCACGCTGCTCAATCCGGTGCTGCCCCAGTACGGTCATCTGATGCTGGTGCGCTCCGAGAAGGGAAGGCGCATAGAGCGTTTCACGCGTCGTCCCTCGTACGACTTCCAGCTCGACGCCTTCGCGGGCGCGGTGCTGCACGGTGAGCCGGTGGCCACCACGCCGCAGGACGCGGTGGCCACCATGACCGTCATCGATGCCGTCTACCAAGCCGCCGGCCTGCCCCTACGCGTTCCGAGCTGAGGTCGAGTCCCGCGCGGACACCTCGTCCAGGAAATCGACGATGTGCCCGAACACGTCCAGGGCCGCGCCGCGGCCGATGAACGTGTCCAGATGCCCGTACGACGGAATCTCGGTGTAGCGCACCTCGACTCCCGGGTTCCGCGCGGAAAGCACGTCGTAACACAGCTTGTTGGAATCGAGCCAGGCCTCGTTGCGGCTGCCGGTCAGCAGCAGCACGGGGCAGTCGATCCGGTCGGCCTGGTCCAGGGCGTTCTCCGGAAGCGCGTGGTAGCGCTCGTCGTCCACGTTCCAGCGCACGACGGCGTGCGCCAGTTCCATCTGGCGCAGGTGCGGTAGCACCGAGAGCGGGATCGCGCCGAACAGTTCGGAGAGTCGATCGTGGGTGCGCGCGTGCAGCTGATCGTGTTCGAACAGCTTGGCGCCCATGCCCCAGCCGTGCTGGACCATCCGGCAGGTGGGGTCGGGGCAGTCGCCCTTGCGCGAAAGCGCGGCGTACAGCAGTGTGCGCTTGGACCACAGTCCGACCTTGCGGAAGTCCGAATCCAGATGGGTCATGCGCGAGCCGATCAACTCGCTGCCCAGCAGCACTCGCATTCTGGCCGAGGTCGTGACCTTCGGGGTGAGGAAGACGCCCTGCGCGACGACCCCGGCCAATCCGGGGAGCAGGCCGCCGGTCATGCTCAGCGCCAGGGCCAGCGCGCCGATGCAGTGCGCCACCACGAACAGCGGACGTTCGCCGATCCGCTCCCGAATCCGATCGACCGCCGCCGGGAGGTCGTAGAGGGCCACATCGTCGACGGTGTACGGGCGGCCCGATTCGTTGTGCGGGAGCCGGGAACTGCCGCGCCAGTCCAGCAGCCACGACTGGTATCCGGCCTCGGCCAGCACATCGGTGACATTGCGGATCTCGGGCAGTGCGAACATCTCCGAGGAGATCCCGTGCCCGTGCACCAGCAGCACCGCGGGCGCGTCGTCCGGGCCGACCCGGTGCAGCCGAAGCTGTACGCCGTCGGCGGTGGTGAACGAAAACGATTCCGCGGCAGCGAGTTCCGCACCTGTCGAGCGCAGTCCGGTCATCGGCGGTTCTCCTTACGCAGGGCGCGGCGCAGATCCAGCAGATCGGTGCCGACGCGCAGCATCGGTTCCAGCACGCTCTTGCCGAGTTGACCGCCGAACCAGCTGAGCCACAGCAGTTTCGCTAGGCGCTGCTGGCGTTCGGGCAGTCTCGGATCGATCTGGATGCCGTCGATCTGGTCGGGCAGATAGGTGTGCATCGGCACCGAGACCTCGCCGGTGTACGCCGCGGGCTCCCCGGCCCGGCCGATCTCGATCACCTGGGTGCCGAGCTGGCGGACCAGGCGGCGCTGCGCGGCGGCGAACTTGTAGCCCTCCAGCCACCAGCTGTCGCCGGACGAATCGCGCAGTGTCAGCCGATAATGCATGATCGGGTGCCGCACCTCGTGGCGCAGCGGGATGCCGTCGTGAGGTCGCACCACGGCGGTGCCCTCGACCACGAGCGGGTCGTCGTGCAGACCGGGACAGCGCAGTTCGCCGCTCACGTCGAGGGTGCGCGCCACGAACACCTGTGCGCTGCTCGCGACGGACAGCGTCAGGCGCAGATCGCACGGGAAGTCGCGGGTCTCGCCGATCGGGCCCGGAATCCGCACGGTCTCACCCGCGGGCCCGGGGAATCGAACCGTCTCGTCGATGGGACTCAGTGTGCCGGAAAGTGTTTCGTTGAATCGGAGGTAGGGTTCCGCGTCCGGCGGCGTCGTGGAAGCCATGGCCGCGAGCAGCGCGCCCCGGGCCGCCGGACCGTTGACGAGCGGTGCGGGCAGGCCGTGCGCGGCCACGAAGGCCTCGGTGCGGGTGGCCGAGGACGGCGAGGCGGTGACCATGGCCGCGAGCTGACGGCGGGCCGCCGGGCTCTGCAGCACCTGTGCGAGCGATTCCAGTTCCGGTACCGGGGTGTCACGGATGGCGCGCACCGTGTCCTCGCACCACTGCTCCCAGTGCTGCACGCGCACACCCAGCCCGCCGACGGTGGTTTCGGCGACCATCTGCTCGAGTGAGGTGGGTGTGCCGGTGAGGTGATAGGTGTGCCCCCACGCATCGGGTGTGCCGACGATCTCGGCGGCGATCCGGCTCACCCAGTCCACCGGGGCGGCATTGAGGTACCGGAAGCCCGGCACCGTGCGAAATCGCATGAGCGCCGCGGTGATTCCCGCACTGAGGTCCTGCGGATTGTGCGCACCGGTCTCCGGATGGCTGCCGATCCCGCCGGGGCGCAGGACGGTCACCACCAGACCGTGCTCGGCCGCACGGCGCAGTACCGCCTCCGCGGCCCACTTGGAGCGGTCGTACCCGATCGGCAGCCGCGACACGTTCGCGGTCGGTTCGTCCTCGGCGAGTACATCCGCATCGGATCCGTTGAACACCGCCAGCGACGAGATGTGATGCACGGGTTTGGGCCGACCGGTGCACGCCAGCTCCGCCAGGGTCAGCGGACCGAGCACATTGGTGCGGCGCAGCGAGGGGTACCCGCGCAGGAAGTCCACCGCCGCACCGGCGTTCACGATCGAGTCGATTTCACCCGCGAGCGCGTCCCATCGCTCGTCCGAGAGCCCGAGCCGAGGTTCGCGCAGATCGCCGGCCAGCGGCGTCACCCGCCGCAGCACCTCCCTCGACCACGGCAGCGCGAAGCGCCGCAGCGCCTGCTCGAGCCTGTGCGTGGCAGCCTGATCGTCCTGTGCCCGGACCAGGCACACCACATGAGCCTGGCTGTGCCGCAACAGATCCAGCAGCAGATGACTACCCAGGAACCCGGTGGCCCCGGTCAGCAGAATCCGCTGCGGTGCGACCGGTCGCGGCGCATCCACCACCGGCAGCCTGTCCGCGCCGCCGAGATCGGCGAACAACTGGGCGAGGTCGTCGTCCATCCCGGTGTCGGGCCCCTGATCGGTCTCGGCGCGCACTGCGACCGCGTGGTGGCTGTGCGTCGATTCCGGAAGGGTCGGTGTTCGTGTGCCTGTGCCCGGGAGACCGGCTGGTGTCCTCGCGACCCGGGGGTCGGGACCGGAGTTCGCGTCGAGTGCGCGCGGTCCTGCGTCGGATGCGGCGGGGGAGACCGTGGTGCGAGGCTGTCGTTCCGGATGGACCCGACCGAGCGCCCGGGACTCCGGGTCGGTCGGCGTGTCGTGCTGTGGGCGTCGTGATCGCGGATTGTCCGCGAGCCACCGGCGGGCGAGTCTGCGGGGACGCGCGTCGAAGAACACCGTGTCGAGGTCCGGGTGGATGCCGAGTTCGCTGCTCAGCGCGGCGACCAGTTCGACGGCGGCGATCGAGGTTCCGCCCGCGTCGAAGAAGTCCGTGTCGGCGTCGATCGGTGAGGCGGTGAAGCGGTTCGCGAGTTCGGTGATCGCCGAGGCCAATTCGTCGGCGTCCCAGGTGCGCGGACCGCGTCGGTCGGTCGTGTTCGGCGCGGCGTGTGCACCGGAGGGGTGTGTGTCGGCCGGAGCGTGGCTCCGCGGTGCGTGCTGTGCGTCGATCAGCACGGCAGCGGAGTCACTCACCAGCGAGGAACCGGGTCGGTGCTCTCGCTGTGCGTCGGGCGGGCGTGGTGGGGCGGGGGTGTTGGTGCGAGCCAGGAGGGCGGCGACGTCGAGGGTGGCGCCGCGCTCGAGGGATTCGGCGCGGGTGCGGCGGTCCACGGCCGGGTTGCGGACCGAGGCGGGTTCGGCGGGGCCGGTCATCGGGTGTGCTCCTGGTCGATCGGCTGGATGTCCCAGGAACGGAAGGCCCGCAGGCGAGCCGGGGAGATCGCCACCTCGAAGTGATGATCGGGGGTACTCGCGCTGCCGAGCAGGCGAGCACCGAGACGGCGGGCGGGTTCGTTGCGGGCGGTGTGCTCGAACGCGATGCGCACGCTCACACAATCCAGCGCCTCGGCTCTCTCGGCGATATGGGCGAGCAGACGTTCCTCCACGCCCCGGCCCAGCGCGCGGCAGCTCAGCTGCCAGCCGTCGATCCACAGGGAGTCGCCGTCCTTGCGCAGCGCCACGACCGAGATGAGGCCGTAGTCACCGAAGCGGTCACCGGCGGTGGCGGTCCAGACCTCGCCGCCCGCTCGCCAGCGATCGAGCTCCTCGGCGGTGACCGGGGCCAGGGTGAACTGGGTGGTGCGCCGGATGAGCTGGCTCGCCCGTTCGACGGTGGCCTCGGTCAGCGGTTCGGTGTCGACTCGCAGCTCGAGCTGAGTCAGGAAGTCCGCGAATTCCGCTGTGGCGCGGGCTTTGTCGCGGTCCTGTTCCTGGCGGTAGAAGTCGGCGCGGGCACGGTCCTCGGCGGTGGCGGCGATCGGAGTCATCGGCCACAGCCGGGTCAGGAACGCGCCCAGATCCTCGGCCGGGGGAACGGTGACCGACAGGACCTCGGGCAGTTCGGCGCGCATCCGCGCCACCTCGACGGGGTTGTCGTCGAGGTAGCAGAAGGTGTCGAGCCCGAGCCCCAGTTCCTGCGCGATGGCTTCCAGCCGTTGGGGTTTGGCGTCCCAACCACAGGAGACGGCGGCGAAGTCCTCTCGGTGCAGGAGGCTGTCCGGACGAGCCAGAACGGCCTCGACCACATCCTCGTCGTTGTTCGTCACCAGCACCAGCAGCGTTCCCGCCGCGCGCCACCGCGCCAACCGCGTCGCCAGCAGCATGCGCGGCGCATCGAAAGTCACTGCCGTGGAGCCGAGTTCGCCCGCGGTGCCGCTCCAGAGGGTGTCGTCGCCGTCCACGGCGATGACCTTGGGTGCGGGTTCGGTGACGGCCGCGACCGTCTCGACCAGCGTCAGCGCCACGGCGGCCTGGAATTCGGGGGAGAAGGGCAGATGAGCCAGGATCTCGGTGCGATCGTCGAACGGGTTGTCCACCTGATGGATTCGCGTCCATTCGTCGGTGTCCAGCACGGCTACGCCGGGTATCTCACGCAGGCGCGCCGAGACGGTCCGCTCCCAGGCCAGGAAGCGATCCTGCTCGGTGGCCGTGGGCAGGAGCCCGACGATGATCGGCTTGCGGGTGCGTTCGGTGACTTCGCGCACCGCTGCGGGATAGTCCTCGGCGAGTTCGGCGAGCACATCGTCGGTGATCGCGCCGAACCGCTCCAGATCCGCGGCGCGCAGCAGCACGACGCCCAGCGCCGTGGAGGGCGCGGCGAACACGCCCGAGGGGTCGCGCAGGCAGGTCAGCATCTGGTGATACGGGGCCTCCGCGACGGTGATCGGGGTGCTGCCGGTGGCGGCCGCCGCCAGCAGTTCCGGGATTCGGCCGAGGGTGAACGTCGCGCCCAGCGCGGCACGGATGCCGGACACCGGTTGCCGCCCAACGGTTTCCGCGGGCAGCGCGGGGGCTCCGGGATCGGTGATCGCCGCGGAGATCGTCTCCAGGTACTGCGCACCGAACTCGGCGCAGCTGGTCGCGTCGATGATGTCGCTGTTGAAGGTGAACCACACCTGACCGGTATCGGGCAGCACCGCCACCATGAGGTCCAGGTCGGAGTATCCGGTGCTCACCGGGACGATCTCGGCCGCCGCCACGGCGGAGTTGGCGCGCAGATAGTTGAAGTACACCTCGACCAGCGGCGCGTTGTCGCGGTACAGGCCCGCGGCGGCCAGCGTCGCGAGCACCTCGGCGAATCCCGCGCCCGGCGTCAGCAGGGTGCGCAGCCGGTCTCCGGTGCGCCGCAGCACATCCGCGACCACCTCGTCGGTCCCGACCGACACCGGGAACGGCACGGGCACACCGAAATACCCGACCGCATCGGTGGCGTCGGCGTGCATGCGGGTGTCCACCGGAACCGCGACGGTGAATCGCTCGACCTGCTGACGGCGAGCCAGCAGCACGGTCAGCGCGCCCAGGAACACCGCGGCCGGAGTGAGCCCGAGTTCGCGGGCCCGCTCGGCCACCCGATCGTGCAATCCCTCGGGCATATCGACCGCGATCGCCCCCGCACCGTAGGTGCGTTCGGCCGGACGCGGCTGTGCCCAGGTCAATTCGAGTCGAGCCGCACCCTCGAAGTTCGCCCGCCATCGGGCCGCCGAGGTCTCCTCGCCCTCGCGACGACTCCGCTGCGCCGAGAGCAGCTGATGCATGTCCCGGTTGGTGACCGTGTCATCGAGCGGTTCACCCGAGAGTTCGGCGGCCAGCTCACCGGCCACCAGCAGCATCGACTGCACATCGCTCATGCTGTGGTGCGCGCCGAAAAGCAGGACCGGGTCGGCGGATTCGGCGTTCAGCAGTTCGAACCGCCACAGCGGCCCCGTTTCCAGATCGAACGGCCCCGCCATCAGATCCCGGAAGTGCCGGCCCACGACCGCGTCGTCGAGGTGCTCCAGATCCCGCCACCCGGCCAGCAGGCCCGGCTCGCGGCTGATCTGCAACTGCCGCCCGTGTTCCTGACTGGGTCGAATGGTGGTGCGCAGGGCCGCATGCCGGCGCGCCAGGCGCGCGAGCGCCTGCTCCAGCATCGGCTCGGTGACGGAGGCGGCCAGTCGAACGGCCACTCCACCGGTCTGGGCGGCGCTCGGGATGCCGAGTTGTTCGGTGCGCAGCAGACGCATCATGTCCCGGGTCACGGGCAGCACCTCGAACTCCGGCACTTCCGCGGCCGACTCGGCCGCGCCGGAATTCCCCTGCCGCAGTGCTTCATCCACGAGATAGTCGGCCAGGTCGGTGAGGGTCCGCTCGGCCAGAATGGTGCCAAGCGGCACCGAGACACCCGTGTGCTCACGCACCTTGTTGCGCAATTCGATCGCCATCAGCGAGTCCAGGCCGATGCTCTGGAACGTCTCGGCGGTCGCGACCTTCTCGGTTCCCGTATGGCCGAGCACCTGCCCGGTCCATTCGGTCACCGCCGTCATCACCAGGGCGAGCGCCTCCGCCCGGGGGAGGGGCCGAAGGCGTTCGGCGAAGCGCGATCCGGCGACGGCGTCGGCCACCGCGACATCGGCCACGGCGCGGCGGGTCCGGCTGCGCACGAGTCCGCGCAGCAGCGGCGGCACCGAGGGCGAGTGCCGCAGGACCTCGGTGTCGAGCAGCAGCGGCACCAGCATCGGATCACCCAGCCGCAGTGCGGCATCCAGGCAAGCCATGCCCTGCGGGACGGAGAAGGTGCGAATACCCGCACGCTCGATACGGCGAATGTCCGCCTGCGCGTAGTGGTCGTGCATATCGACCTCCCATGTGCCCCAGGCGAGGGCCTGAGCGGGCAGTCCGAGCGATCGGCGATGCAGCGCGAGCGCATCGAGGTAGGCGTTGGCCGCGGCGTAATTGGCCTGTCCCGGGGTGCCGAACAAGCCGCCGGCGGCGGAGAACAGCACGAACATCGACAGGTCCCGATCGGCCGTCAGCTCGTGCAGATGCTGTGCCGCATCGACTTTCGGGCGCAGCACCCGGTCCAGGCGCTCGGGCGTCAGCGCGCCGAGGATGCCGTCGTCCAGGACGCAGGCCGCGTGGATCACGCCGGTCATCCGCACGCCGTCGAGCACACCGGCCAGGGCGGTGCGGTCGGTGATGTCGCAGACCGCGAATCGCACCTGGGCTCCACGACTTTCGAGGTGCTCGCGCAACTCCCGGCCGCCGGGACCGTCGATGCCACGGCGGCTGAGGAGTACCAGATCTCGGGCACCGTAGGCATCGACCAGATGCCTGGCCAGCGCGGAGCCGAGCCGTCCGGGAGCGCCGGTGATCAACACCGCGCCGTCTCCCAGCGAGATCCGGCCGTCGGGCGCGGGTTCCGTGGTCTCGACACGTCGAGTCAGCCGCGGGCGCAGGGCCATACCGTCGCGCACGGCGACCTGGGGTTCGCCCGTGGCGAGCACGGCTGCCACATCCACTTCGGTATCGGCGGTATCGAGCAGTACGATGCGGCCCGGGTTCTCCGACTGCGCGGAGCGCACCAGCCCCCAGACCACGGCGCCCGCCGGATCCGGAACCTCCACGCCGGACGTTCCGTGGGCCGGGAGCGCGGTGGAGCTCGGGGAGGCGGTGGCGAACGCCGCGCCCGGTGTCACCGAGATCGCGCCGCGAGTGCGCACGAGCACAGGTGTGCGCTCGAACCGGTTGTCGCTCAGGATCGTCTGCAGGGTGGCCAGGACGTGCTGAGCGGTGTCGTGGACCTGTGCGGGCGTCGTGCCCTGGGGCACGGTCACGACGATCGCGTCGGCGGTGCCCGCGTCCGGAGAGTCCCAGTCGCGCAGCGTGAGTGCCCTGCCCGGGACGAGCGGTGGCAGCTGCGCCCACTCGAGCTGGAACAGGCGTCGATAGGCGGGAACGAGCGATGCCGCGTCCCACTGGGCGGCGACGACCGGGCGCAGCAGCAGCGAGCCGATCGACACCACCGGCTGCCCGGTCCGGTCGGTGGCGGTCAGGGCGACCGTCTCGGGACCCGAACGGGTCAGTCGCACCCGCAGCGAGGTCGCCCCCGACGCCCACAGGTTCACATCGCTCCATGCGAAGGGCAGCAGCGCGTGGTCGCCGTCCGCGCCGAACAGCGCGGTGCTGTGCAGCGCGGAGTCCAGCAGCGCCGGATGAATGCCGAACGCCGCCGCGTCCTCGTGCGCCGAATCGGGAAGTTCGATCTCGGCGAAGATCTCGTCCTCGCGTCGCCAGGCCGCGCGCAGGCCGCGGAACAGCGGACCGTAGTGGTGGCCACGGGTGAAGAGTCCGGCGTAGAGGTCCCGCACGTCCACGGCCGCCGCGCCGGCGGGCGGCCAGTCCGGGGAATCGAGCTGTGCGGGAACAGGTTCGGTGTCCTCGGCCAGGGTGCCCTCGGCGTGCAGCGTCCACCGGGCGTCGGGGTCGCTGTCGTCCCGGGCGTAGATGCGCACCGGGCGACGCTCGGCGTCGTCGGGCCCGCCGACCACCGCTTGGATCCGCACGGCGCCGCGCTCGGGAACGAGCACCGGTGCGCGCAGCACGAGTTCGCGCAGCGCCGGGCAATCGACTTCGTCGCCCGCGCGCACGGCCAGCTCGACCAGGGCGGTGCCGGGCAGCAGCACCGCTGTCGGGCTCGCGTGGTCGCCGACCCATGGCTGCAGATGGCGCGATACTCGGCCGGTCAGGGTGACGCCGTTCGAATCCGGCTGTGGCACAACGGCGCCGAGAATCGGATGGATGATGTCGCCGAGTCCCAGCGAACCGGTGTCGCGGTGCAGGCGCTCGGTCCAGAAACGCCGCTCGTCGAAGGCGTAGGTCGGCAGATCCACTCGGCCGGACTCGGGAACCAGGGCGGTCCAGTCGAGTTCGTGACCGGCGGTGTAGAGCTCGGCCTGGGCGCGCGCCAGACAGGTGGGACCGTCCTGGTCACGGGTCAGTGAGGCGACGGCCACGACTTCGCGAGACAGCTCGTCCGCGAGGGTTTTGACGGCCGTGGTCAGGGACGGGTGCACGCCCACTTCGACGAAGTACCGGAAGCCGTCGCCGATCATGCGCTCGATCGTGTCCGCGAAGCGGACGGGTTCGCGCGCATTGCGGAACCAGTAGTCGGGTTCGATCGGCGCACCTGTGACCGGTTCGCCCGTGACGGTCGAATACCACTGTGTCACGGGGATATCGGCGGTGACGTCGGCCAGTTCGTCGGCCAGGGAATCGCGAATCGTGTCGATCAGGGCGCTGTGCCCGCCGTACCCGGTGCCCGTCGCGCGCAGGCTGGTGTGGATTCCCGCGCGGTCCAGCTCGGCCAGCAGGTCCTGCACCGCGGCCTGCTGGCCGGTGATGACGGTCGAGCGGCGGACATTGACCGCCGCGACCGACACCCGGTCCTCGACATCGCTCAGCCACCGCCCGAGTTCGGTTTCGGGCAGGCCGACCACGGCCATCGCGCCCGGCTCGGGGATGTCCCGCATCAGATGACTGCGGCTGATGACGATCTTCGCGGCATCGCTCAGTTCGATCACACCGGCGCAGTACGCGGCCGCCACCTCGCCCTGGCTGTGCCCGATCACGGCATCGGGGGTGACACCCGCGGCCCGCCAGGTGGCGGCCAGCGCCGCCATCGTCGCGAACAACAGCGGCTGCACGACCGGGAAATCCAGCAGGTCCGCGTCGGTCATGGTGGTGAGGCGATCCACCAGCGACCAGCCCAGCTGTGCGCCGAATGCCTTGTCGCACTGCTCGAACTCCGCGCGGAAGGCCTCGGATCCGGCGAGCAGGTCGCGGGCCATCCCGGTCCACTGGGTGCCCTGGCCGGGGAACACGAACGCGGTCTTGGCATTGGTGAGGACCGCGCCCGCGCCGAGCAGGACATTCGGGGACGGCCGGCCCGCCACCAGATCGCGAAGCCCCTCGACCATGGCGTCCCGGTCGTCGGCGACGATCACGGCGCGGCGCTCGAACTGGGTGCGGTGCAACGCCAGTGAGCGCGAGACGGGCGCAGGTTCCAAGCTCGGATCGGCGAGGACCAGATCGAGCAGGCGTTCGGCCTGACCCCGGAGTGATCTCTCCGAGCGCGCGGAGATCGGCAGCAGCGAGATCGTGGCGCCGTGTTCTCCTTCGGCGGGAGTTCGATCGTCGAATTCGGTTGCGTGAGTGTCGGTATCGGTGATCGGATCGCCGTCGGTGCCGGTAGCGCCGAGGTCGAGGGGCGCCTCCTGCAGGATCAGGTGCGCATTGGTCCCGCTGAGCCCGAACGCGCTCACTCCGGCCCGGCGCGGCCGCTCACCGCGCGGCCACGCCAGCGCCTTCGAGGCCACCGCGATACCGCTGCGCTCCCACTCCACGTGCGGGGAGGGCACGCTCGTGTTCAAGGTGGCGGGAATCCGTTCGTGCTGCAGTGCGAGAACAAGCTTGATGACGCTGCCCACGCCCGCCGCGGCCTGGGTGTGGCCGATGTTCGATTTGAGCGAGCCGATTGCGAGCGGCCGGGCGGGGTCGCGGTCCGGTCCGAACACCCGCGCCAGCGCCCGCGCCTCGATCGGATCTCCGAGCGCGGTGCCGGTGCCGTGCGCCTCGACATAGTCGATGTCGTGCGGAGACAGACCGGTGACGCGCAGCGCGGTACGCAGAACCTGTTCCTGCGCAGCGCCATTGGGGGCGCTGAGCCCCTGGCTGCGGCCGTCCTGATTGACCGCGGACCCGCGCACGACCGCGAGCACCCGATCCCCGTCCCGCCGGGCGTCGCCGAGCCGCTTGAGCAGCACCAGACCCGCGCCCTCGGCCCACACCGTTCCGTCCGCCTCGGCGGAGAACGGCGCGCAGCGGCCCGTCGGGGACAGCACGCCCAGCTTGCTCAACTCGATGTGCGCGACCGGCGACATGAGCAGCGTCGCGCCGCCCGCCAGCGCGAGGTCGCATTCCCCCGCGCGCAGGGCCGCGATCGCCGAATGCATGGCCACGATCGAGGAGGAGCACGCGGTGTCCAGGGTGATCGCAGGACCGTGCAGACCGAGCGTGTACGAGATGCGCCCGGAGGCGACGCTGGGCGAAAGGCCGGTTCCCACTTGACCGTTGAGCTGTTCGGGCGCGGGATCGGCGAGATAGCCGGTGCCGTAGACGCCGAGATACACCCCGGTCGGGGTGCCGTGCAGGGTGCGCGGATCGCGGCCCGAGCGTTCGATGGCCTCCCACGCGAGATTCAGCATCATCCGCTGCTGCGGGTCCATCACCGCGGCCTCGCGCGGGCCGATGCCGAAGAAGGCGGCGTCGAAACGATCCAGTCCGTCGACGTAGCCGCCGCGGAAGGTGTACGCCTTGCCGGTGGCGGTCGTGTCGGGGTCGTAGAGGCCCTCGATGTCCCATCGTCCCGCGGGCACCTCGCCGAGCCCATCGTTGTTGTCGTCCAACAACTTCCAGAGCGCCTCGGGGGAGTCAGCGGCGCCGGGGAACCGGCAGGACATCGACAGGATGGCGATCGCGTCGTCATCGTCGTGTTCGATCGGGTCCTGCGCGTCGCCCGCGGGGGCGGTCTCGCCGTCCGTCGCGACGGGCTCGATCGGCGCGGCGGGCGCGAGCACGGTGGCCACGCCGTCGATGGTGGGGTGATCGAAGAACACGTTGGTATCGAGGAACCGGCCGACGAAGTCCGACAGATCCACCACGAGTTCGACCAGATCGTGTGAGCCCAAACCGAATTCGACCAGCGGCAGATGCACGTCGATGCGCTCGGGGTCCAATGCCGCCTGCTGCGCGATCTCCCGCACCAGCCAGGAACGGATGGCCTCGGCCGACGGCCCGGCCTCGGAACTCTCTGCCGTCTGTGCCTCGGCGCCCTCGGTCGTCGTGGATTCGGTTGTCGCCGTCGTCGTTTCGAGATCGTAGATCTCGTCCTCGGGCGACCACAGCGGTCCCGCCGTCAAGGTGAGCAATTCACCCGAGAGATATGCCGCCCGGCACGCGGAGCGCTGGATCTTGCCGCTGCTGGTCTTGAACACGGTTCCGGGACGGATCAGGAACACCGTGGCGAGGGTGAGCCCGTGCTCGGTCGCTACCGCGCCGCGCACGGCCGCCTCGATCTCGGCCAGCTCGCCCGGGTCCTCGGTGCGCACCTCGGCCACCACGATCGGCTGTTCACCGGTGGCGCCGATCTCGACCGAGAACGCCGCCACGCATCCGGCCCGGACGCCGTCGTGCGCGGTCTCGACCGTCGATTCGATGTCCTGCGGATAGTGATTGCGGCCCTCGACGATCAGCAGATCCTTGCGCCGGCCGGTGACGAAGTATTCACCCTCGGAACGGATTCCGAGGTCGCCGGTGCGCAGGTAGCGGCGCTCGTCTCCGGGTAGGGTCGCTCCGAACACCTCGGCGGTGGCCGCCTCGTCCCGGAAATAGCCCGCGGCCACGCTCTTTCCGGCCACCCAGATCTCGCCTTCGGCGCCGTCGGGTCGTTCCACACGGTTCTCGGGATCGACGATCGCGACCGTGATTCCCTCGACCGGGCGTCCGACGCCGACCGATTCGGCGCGAGTCCCGGCCACCGGGCGCAGGATCGGGGCCGCGGTGGTGGAGGAGGCGGTCACGATCAGGGTGGCCTCGGCCAGACCGTAGACCGGCTGATGCGATCTGGCGCGGAATCCGGCCGGCGCGAAGGCCTCGGAGAACTTGCGCATGGTGGCGGCGCGGACGGGTTCGGAGCCGTTGAACGCCACCCGCCAGCGGCTCAGATCCAGCTGGTCGAGCTGTTCGGGAGCGATCTTGCGCGCGCACAGTTCGTACGCGAAGTTGGGGCCGCCGCTGGTGTGCGCGCGATAGGCGGAGACCGCCCGCAACCAGCGTTCGGGTCGCTGCAGGAAGTGCAGCGGCGACATCAGTACCGAGTTCGCGCCCAGATAGATGGTGTGCAGCAGCGGCGCGATGAGGCCCATGTCGTGGTACATCGGGAGCCAGCTGGCGAACAGCGCGCCGTCCCAGGACTCGGCGAACGAGCGCTCGTGACCGAGCCCGTCGGCCAGCGCCGCCTGATTGTGCAGCAGGTTCTCGTGGGTGAGCAGGACACCGCGCGGCGCGCTGGTGGAGCCGGAGGTGTACTGGATGAACGCGACCGACTCCGGGCTCAGGTCCGGCTCGCGCCAGCGGGCCGCCTCGTCGTCGGTGATCAGATCGGTGGCCAGCCAGTGCACGCCGGACAGTTCCGGGATCTCCGCGCACAGGGTGGCCTGCTCCGCGACGACCCGCTGCGGCGCGAGCACCACATCGACCTCGGCGTGGGTCACCATGCGCCGCAGCCTCCGCAGTGACCGGTTGTCCCATTCGGGCAGCGGCGCGGGTACGGCGATCACGCCCGCCGCCAGGCAGCCCAGGAAGGCTTCGGCGAACTCGCGACCCGCCGGGTACAGCAGTAGGGCGCGCTGGGGTCCCGAATCCTGCAGGGCGGCACCGATGGCCCGCACCCTGAGGCCCAGATCGCCGTAGGAGACCTCGTGGACAACGCCTTCGATGTCACCACTGTCCAGGAAGCGGTACACCAGGTCGGCGGGCCGGTTCGCAATCTGGTCGAACAGTGTTCCAGTGAAAGTGTTGAGCACGAACTAACTTCCTCTACCTGGTGCAACTATGAGATTCGGTCGATCCTCGATCCCCGTCGAACGGGCGATCGCAGGTGGCGCATTGTGGCCGAACCGCGCCCACCATATAGGCATGTCTACACCGGGCGACGGTGGTTAGCGACATCAACGTTCGTCTCGGCCTGCCCCTAAAAGTAGGGGCAGCTATCGATCGGCACCCGTTGTGGCCGTATGGATTTCGCGATTGCGAGATGACGCTTCAACGGTGAGGATGGCTGCGTGTCACCTACTCCGATATCGCTGGCCCACCTTCCCCGGCTACGCGCCCGCCACTACGGTCGACTCGGCGACCTGATCCGTCCGGGCACCCACGAGTCCCCGCTGCTGGCGCTGGGCAAGCGATTCGTCCTCTCGCCCCCCGGATTTCCGCCCATGCTCATCACCCACGACATGGACGATGTGCGGGAGGTGTTCTCCAACCACGACGATTTCTCGGTCGGACAGCTGATGAGCAGGCTTTCCAGTCACGACCGGGTGTTCGGCCGGGAGACCCTGATCTTCCTCGAGGGTGACGACCATCGCCGCGAAAGGCGGCTGTTCTCACCGCCGTTCCAGAGCAAGGCCCTCAAATCCTACGAGGACGTCATGGTCGAGGTGGTCGAGCGCACGCTGCCCGACTGGCCGGTCGGGGAACCGATCGAGTTCCTGAAAGTCGGCTACGACCTGGCAATCGGCGTGCTGCTGGGCGTCATCTTCGGTGATGTGGCGCCCGAGCGCCAGGATCGGCTGAAGTCGGCCGTGCAGGAATGGTTCGGGGCCATCGAGAGTCGCGGTTTCCTCGCGGTCACCCTGCTCACCCCGGCGCTGGGCGGGTACACGCTGCCGTATCCGCCGCTGGTGTCTCGCCAGGCCGCGGTCGACGCGGTCGTGATCGAGGAGATCACCGCCCGCCGCGCCCTGCCCGGCGGCGGAAGCGGCCGCAAGGACATGCTGTCGCGGTACATCGACACCGAGCTCGATCAGCACGACGATGTCGCCCTGGCGCGCAATATGCGCGGAATCCTGTTGGGCGCGTACGAGACCACCGCGATCACGCTGGGCTGGATCGCCGCCATGCTCGCCGGGCATCCACAGGTCATGGCCGAACTGGACGCGCGCATCGAGTCCGGTGACAGCGCCGGACTGGACGCGTACCTCGATGCGGTCGTCGCGGAGACCATGCGGTTGCGGCCCGTCTCGCCCTTCACCGGGCGGCGCGCGCTGCGCGACACCGTGGTCAACGGCGTGCTGATCCCCAAGGGCGCCATCGTCATCCTGCCGATCCTGCTGATTCACGAATCCCCCGAGCACTACCCCGACCCGCTGGTCTTCCGCCCCGAACGCTTCCTGGACGAACGCCCCAACGGTCACACCTGGCTCACCTTCGGCGCCGGTCCTCACCGCTGCCTCGGCGCGTCCTTCGCCCTCGTCGAAGCCCGAATCCTGTTCCGCGCCATCCTCGAACAACGCCGCATCGAGCCCATCGTCGACGCCCTCGAACCTCCCCGTCGTTTCCACACCGGCCTGAGTCCCGCCGACAATGCCCGAATCACTCTGCGCCCGAGGGTGCGGGTCACCGAGACCTCCGGTGCGAAGGGAACCGCCTGACCCGATATCGGCTACTTCCACGCAATGAGACGACGCGGGCGGTGACCCGGCCGGGCGGGAACCCGGTCGCGGCGGGCAAGATGGATGTCGTGCAGTGCGAGACGGGAGTGCGCATGACGGACAAGCGGGCATTGGTGCTGGGCGGTGGCGGTGTCACCGGGATCGCGTGGGAGAACGGCGTGGTCGCGGGGCTGGCGGACGCCGGTGTGGACATCACCGATGCGGATCTGATCATCGGTACCTCGGCGGGTGCGAATGTCGCGGTGCAGATCGCCTCGGGTGCGTCACCGGAGCAGTTGTTCCAGCGGCAGGTCGACCCGGAGTTGCAGAGCCGGGAGTTGTTTCCGGCCGGCGATTCCTCGGCGAACATGCACGACATCCTCACCGCCATCTTCACCGAGACCGACGACGATCCGGCGCAGCGGCGGCTGCGGCTGGGCCGCATGGCACTGGATGCGCCCACCGTTGCGGGACCCGTGCGCCGCGCGGTCATCGAAAGTCGTCTGCCGGTGCGGGTGTGGCCGGATCGGCCGCTGCTGATCGCGGCGGTCGAGGCGGAAACCGGCGAGCCCCGGCTCTTCGATCGCAGCTCCGGGGCGGGACTGGTCGATGTGGTCGCGGCGAGTTCGGCGGTGCCCGGAATCTGGCCACCGGTCACCATCGACGGCGTGCGCTATGTCGACGGTGGGGTGCGCTCGGGATGCAATGCCGACTACGCGCTCGGCTACGAGCGGGTTCTGGTCGTGGCCCCGATGCCGGATGATCCGGACCTGGCGCAGCAGATCACCGTGCTCCTGGATTCCGGTGCCCGCGTCGAGGTGATCACCTTGGACGAGGCCGCGCACGCGGCGGCGGGCGACAACCCGCTGGACCCGTCCGCCCGGGTGCCGGTCGCGCACGCGGGACGCGCGCAGGGCAAGGCGGAATCCGCGCGCATCGCCGCGCTCTGGCTGTAGCGTCGCCCCGCCGTGGCGGGAGATCTCAGCGAGTGAGGATCGGAAGGATGTACTCGCGGGCGAAATCCGCGAGGGCCTCGTCGGAATCCAGGTAGATGGTGCCCGCGGGTTGCAGGATCAGCGAATGCACCACGCGGCACGCGACCTCGACGCGGGCGACCAGATCGGGGAGCTCGCGAAAGTTCTTCTCGTGCACGACATCACGCAGGATATCCGCGGTCGCGTGCACCGAGATGACGAAGAAGGTGCCGCCCTCGGTGGTCAGCTGCGGCAGCAGCCGCTCCGGCTCCAGGGTGACCATGCGCTCGACGAGGGCGTGCGAGCGCCACCGCATGATCACGGTGGCGAAGGTGGCGGTGACGATGTCCTCGAAAGTCGCGTGCCGCGAAGGGATTTCGCGCAGTTCGGCCAGCAGCCGCTGAATCTCGCGGCCGGTTACCGCGCGCACCACGTCATCGCGTGAGCCGATGCGCCGGTAGACCGTGACCCGATCGACGTCGGCCTTGCGGGCGATGTCCTCGATCGTCGTCTTCTTCACGCCCACCTGTTCGAACTGAACGAGCGCCGCGTCGAGGATCCGGTCCTCGATGGTGGCGTCGGTCCTGGGCGCGTTCGCCGAGGCGGGGGCGGTTCGTGGCACGGTGTCGACGCTAGCAGGCATCCGCGCGATTGCAACAATCATGGCCGATTTGTGGCTGCAACATTGCCATGCAAAACGTTGCAATGTACGGTTCGCTCATGGCTGAGAACAGTGCAACGGCGCGCTCCTATCAGGAAGAAGCGCACGCGATTCACGCGCGGGACGTCCACTTCGACTTCTCCACGGTTCCCCTGCACTACATCCCCGGGGAGGTGGTGGCGACCCACGTCGTCAATGTGATGCACCTGGTGCTGCCCGAGGGCGAGCGGGCGATGGCGGCCTGCCTGGCCGAGGCGCTCCCGGAGATCGCCGACGAGCGCCTGCGCGAGGAGGTGACCGGGTTCGTCGGCCAGGAATCGATGCACGCGGGCAGCCACGAGGGCGCTCGCGCGCACCTGCAGTCGATCGGACTCGACGTGGATTCCTATGTGGCCAAGGTCGCCTGGCTGGTGGATCGCGCCCTGGGCGATCACGGGCTCACCGGCAAGGCCAAGCAGCAGTGGCTGCGCGAACGGCTCGGCCTGTTCGCGGGCATGGAGCATTTCACCGCCGTCATCGGCGAATGGCTCTTGGAGACGAGCACTCTCGACGAACTCGGCATGCATCCGACCATGCTGGATCTGGTGCGCTGGCACGGCGCGGAGGAAGTCGAGCACCGCAGCGTGGTCTTCGACGCGTACATGCACGTCGACGGCGGCTACGCACGCCGGGCCCGCACCGGCGTGCTGGCGAGCGCACTACTGTTGCCGCTGTTCGTGGTCTCCACCGCGTACCTGTACCGGCAGGATCCGAGCCCGCGGAAGGGCCGATTCTGGGGCGCGCAATTCGTGAGTGCGACCCGGCGGCAGGTCATCCCCAGCTTCACCACCTTCTTCACCGAGATGCCGCGCTACCTGAGCCCCCGATTCCACCCCTCGCAACTGGGATCGATGGACAATGCGCTGCGCTACCTCGCGCAGTCGCCCGCGGTCCGCGGATGAGGGCGGACGCTCCCACGACCGGTCTGCGCGTGCTCGCCGCGGCGCTGGACGTGTACAAGAGGGTCGTCACCGTACCGGCGCTGTCACCGCCGAATCCGGTGCGGTTCACCGGGTTCGACATGACGGCCGTGGTGCGGGAGGTGCGGGTCGAGGCGCGCGATGTGGTGAGCCTGACCCTCGCCCTGCCCGGGGGCGAGCTGTTGCCGTCGTGGCGACCCGGCTCCCATATCGACGTGTTCCTGCCCTCGGGGCGACAGCGGCAGTACTCGCTGTGCGGCGATCCGCGCGAGCGGCGCAGCTACCGAATCGCGGTGCGCCGCCTCGCCGACGGGGAGGGCGGATCGCGCGAAGCGCACACGCTCGCGGTCGGTGACCCGGTGCGAATTCAGGGGCCGCGCAATGCCTTCACCTTCATCGAGACCGCGCCGTCGTATCTGTTCCTCGCGGCGGGCATCGGAATCACCCCCATCCTGCCGATGGTGCGTGCCGCCGGTGCGCGCGGACGACTCGTCTATCTCGGCCGCTCCCGCGAGAGCATGCCGTTCTTGGACGAGCTGCCCGGCAGCGTCGACATTCGCCCCGACGACGAAGGCGCCACACCGGATATCGCGGCGATCCTCGCGAGCGCGCGGCCCGGCGCGGCGGTGTACGTCTGCGGCCCGCCCGCGGTGCTCACCGCGGCCCAGCGCTGCCTGTTCGACCTGAACCCGACGGCTTCCCTGCATACCGAACGCTTTTCGGCGCTACCGGTACTGAACGGCCGCGACTTCGATCTGACCCTGGCCCGCACCGGCGTGACGGTGCGGGTGGGCAGCGGTGAGACCGCGCTGGCCGCGATCCGGCGGGTGAAATCCGACGTCGTGTACTCGTGCCGCCAGGGCTTCTGCGGCACCTGCAAGATCGGCGTGCGCTCCGGCGACGTCGAGCACCGCGATCGGCTGCTGAGCGACGGTGAGCGGGCGGGCCACATGCTGACCTGTGTCTCGCGCTCGACCGGCGGCCCGCTGGTTCTGGATCTCTGACCGCGAAAGGCATTCGGTCCCAAATGGTTACACATATCGAACACCGGCAGATCGTGATTCTCGGCGCGGGTTTCGGCGGCATCGGCCTGGCGATCAAACTGCGCGAGGCGGGGTTCGAGGACCTCGTCGTGCTCGAGCGCGCGGGTGATCTGGGCGGCACCTGGCAGGCCAACACCTACCCGGGCTGCGCCTGCGATGTGCCCTCTCAGCTGTACAGCTACTCGTTCGCGCCCAACCCCGAATGGTCGCGCACCTATGGTCGCCAATCGGAGATCCTCGACTACATTCGCGCGGTCGCCACGCGGCACGGGGTGCTGGGCGATATCCGACTCGATACCGAGATGCTGGACGCGCGCTGGGACGAGTCCGAGTCGCGGTGGCGGATCGAGACCTCGCGGGGAGTGCTCACCGCCGACTACTTCCTCTCGGCGGCAGGGGTTTTCGCCGAGGCGAAGTATCCGGACCTGCCCGGGATGGAGACGTTCGAGGGCACGAGTTTTCATTCGCTGCACTGGAACCACGACCACGATCTGACCGGGGAACGGGTCGCGGTGATCGGCACCGGAGCCTCGGCGGTGCAGTTCGTCCCCGAGATCCAGCCGGCGGTGTCCGCCCTGACGCTGTTCCAGCGTTCGGCCCCGTGGATCGTGCCGCGCATGGACCGCTCGACCCACGCGGTCGAACGGCTGCTGCTGCGCCGGATTCCACTGACCCAGAAACTGGTTCGCGGAGCCTGGTACTCGCTGATCGAGGGGTTCGGCCTGGTCGGGTTCGTGGACAATCGGTTTCGGCACCCGTACGAGCTGCTGGGCCGGATTCAATTGCGCCGCCAGGTCCGTGATCCACGGCTGCGGGCGAAGCTGACGCCGGACTACATGATCGGGTGCAAGCGCGCGATCTTCTCCGACGCCTATCTGCCCGCCCTGGACCAGGACAATGTCGAGGTGGTGACCGACGGCATCGCCGAGGTCAGGCCACGGTCAATCCTCACCCGGCGGGGCGTCGAGATCGGAGTGGACACCATCATCTTCGGCACCGGGTTCACCCCGCTGCCCGGGATTTTCGACCGGATCACCGGACGCGACGGTCTCTCGATCGGAGAGCTGCAGCGCAAGCAGCCGCAGGCCTACCTGGGCGCGGCGATCGCGGGATTCCCGAACTTCTTCTCCACCCTCGGTCCGTTCGGGGCGGCGGGGAATCAGTCCGCGGTGTTCATGATCGAGTCGCAGATCGCCTACATCGTGGACGCGCTCACCACGATGCGCACGCGGGGTGCGCGGCGGGTGGAGGTGCGCGCCGGGGCGCAGGAGGACTTCGTCGAGGAAATGCGCCGGCGCAGCGCCGACACGGTCTGGCTGACGGGCGGATGCGAGAGCTACTACACCAGCGATGGGCAGAACGCGGGCCTGTATCCGAACTGGAGTTTCGAATACCGCAGACGCACACGACGATTCGACAGCGACAAGTACGAGGTGGGCGCATGAGACTGTTCCCGGGAATCGATCCCACGACGTGGTTCGGCGGTGGCGCCTTCGCTGTCGAGGGCAAGGTCGTGCTCATCACCGGAGCGGCGCAGGGCATCGGCGCCGCCCTGGCGCGGGCGATGCACGCGCGGGGCGCGGTGGTGGTCCTCTCTGATGTGGACGAGGACGCGGTGCGCGCGACCGCGTCGGAATTCGGTCCGCGCACCCTCGCGGTGCGCGCCGACGTCGCCGACCGCGAGGAGATGGCGCAGCGGATCGCGGAGGTGGTCGAGCGCTTCGGCCGCCTGGACGTGGTCATCGCCAATGCCGGTGTGACGCCGGTGCCGGCGACGCTGCGCTCGATGAACCCGAAGGAGTTCGACCGGGTCATGGGCATCAATCTGACCGGTGTGTTCAATACCGTGCACCCGGCACTGGATCACATCGTGCGGTCGAAGGGGCACGTCGTGGTGGTCTCCTCCTGCGCCGCGTTCGCCCCCGGCGCGGGCGGGTCGCCGTACATGATGAGCAAGGCCGCCGTCGAGCAGCTGGGCCGGGCCCTGCGCGTGGAACTCGCGGCCCACGGCGCGAGCGCGGGCGTCGCCTACTTCGGGATCGTGGAGACCGCCATGACCCACGAGATGCTCGACACCGACGATCTGGGCCGCCGGCTCGACGCCATGCTGCCCTGGCCGCTGGGCGTCCGCATCACCGCCGAGCAGGCCGCTCACAGCGTCGTCGACGGCATCGCGCGACGTGCCCCGAGAACCATCGCCCCCGCGGGCTGGATTCCGTACTCCCTGCTGCGCGGTGCGATCAATGTGGTGCTCGACGGCAAACTGGCGGCCGATGCCACGATGCACGACCTGATCCGCTCGATCGAACTGCGCCGCTGAGCCTTTCGTCGATGCGGGCGCCGGTCGTACTCGCTGGTTCGCGAGGTGTGCACCCGGCTTCCAGTGCCGCGCGAGCGATGTGCCGGGTGGTGCCGAACGTGCCGGGTGGTGCCGAACGTGCCGGGTGGTGCCGAACGTGCCGGGCGGTGCCGAACGTGCCGGGCGGTGCCGCGCATTCAGGTGGTGCCGAGCGGGCGTGCCGGTGGCCCGGGGCGGTCGGCGCGGGATAGGCGTGGAAACGGGCGAAGTGGGCAGCGAGCTGCGAGACTGTCTGCGGGATCGAGAGGGGAGCAGTGCCGATGGTTCACGTGCACAACCGCAGTGTGGTGGCGGTTCCGGTCGAGTTCGCGTTCGCGTATGCCGCCGATTTCGGGCGGGCCGCGGAGTGGATCTTCGGAATCTCGGCGCTCGAGGTGCGAGGGGATATCCCGATCGGCCTCGGCGCGGTCTATCGGGGGTCGATGAAGCTGGGACCCAAGACCTTGCACTCGACGATCGAAGTGGTGGACTGGCAACAGGATTCGCGGGTCGGCACCGACACCGTCGAGGGCTTCGTCAATCGCTCGAAGTGGCTGTTCGAGCCGGTCGGGGACACGAAGACCGCGATCACGGTGGATATCGACTACGAGCTGCCCGGTGGTCTGGCCGGCCGGGCGCTGGGAATCGCGATCGAGCCGTTCGTGGCGATCGCGGTCCGGCATTCGGACCGGACGCTCAAGGAGATCCTCGAACGGGACTTCGGGCGGACCGCGACGCCGAGCGGGTAGGGCACCGGCGGGCTGTTCGACCGGTTCGTCGGATTAGGGTGAGTCTGTACTGGCCGGTCGGGTGATCGGTCGCGACCCACAGCCTTGTCAAGGGAGACAGCTCATGCCCGGAGTAGCCGATCGTGTCATCGTCGTCACGGGAGCCGGTGGCGGCCTCGGCCGCGAGTACGCGATGTTGCTCGCGCGCGAGGGCGCGCTGGTCGTGGTGAACGACCTCGGCGGCGCGCGTGATGGTTCGGGTGCCGGACATTCGATGGCCGATGCCGTCGTGCAGGAGATCCGGGACGCGGGCGGCACCGCGATCGCGAACTACGACAGCGTCGCCACCGAGGAGGGCGCGGCCGCCCTGATCAAGACCGCCGTCGACGAATTCGGCACCGTGCACGGCGTGGTCAACAACGCGGGCATCCTGCGTGACGGCTCGTTCGCCAAGATGACCACCGAGAACTGGGAGTCCGTGCAGCGCGTGCACCTGTGGGGCGGCTACTTCGTCACCCGCGCCGCGTGGCCGTACTTCAAGGAGCAGAACCATGGCCGGGTGGTCATGGCGACATCCACCAGCGGCCTGTTCGGCAACTTCGGTCAGGCCAACTACGGCGCGGCCAAGCTCGGCCTGGTCGGCCTGATCAACACCCTCGCCATCGAGGGCCGCAAGAACGACATCCTCACCAATGCCGTCGCGCCGCTCGCGGCCACCCGCATGACCGCGGACATCGCGCCGCAGGAAATGCTCGACCAGCTCCCACCGGCCCACGTGGCAGGCGTCGTCGGCTACCTGATGAGCGACGAATGCACCGACACCGCAACGGTGGTCGTGGCCGGTGGCGGCAGCGTCCGGCGCGTTGCCCTGTTCCAGAACAAGGGCGCCCACTTCGCCACCCCGCCGAGCATCGACGAGGTCGCCGCCCAGTGGGACCTGATCACCGACATGTCGGGTGCGGAGCTGGGCCTCAACCCGCTCGGCTGACTCGGCAGTCCGGCTGCCGCGCCACCCGCGGCGGCCGGAGTCGGAGCGGAACTCCCCGCGAGGTCGGCTCGGGAGTCAGTCCGGGAGACCGCGCAGGATCTGTGCGCTGGGCGCGGCCGCGATGACGATATCGGTGATCGGGGCGGCCGGCGGGTAGTAGTCGGCGGTGCGGGTGCCGTCGAGGTAATCCCCGGCCCAGCCGAGCGTGAGCTTGTGCAGGGTGGCGATGTTCACCGATTCGGGTGTGCCGCAGGCGATCTCGCCGATGATGTCGGTACTGTCCCCTTCGGCGTCGGTGTGCACGCCGGAGGAGATGCGGATGCCGAGGTAGGGGCGGTGCAGCAGGGTCTGCATGGCCGTGGTGCCGCTGCCGAGGTTGTTGCAGAGCGAGGGCGGCGCGGAGACGGTGAGGATCGGCAGCTCGGTCCGGTCCAGGTCCGTGAGGGCGGTGTCGGTGTTGTCGCCCAGGAACGACTTCACCGGATCCAGCAGGATCAGCCCGCGCAGCGCGGCCCAGGCGGCGGGGTGGTCGGTGTGCAGGCGGTGCGCCACGTATTCGACCGCCTCCGCGCCCGCGGAGTGCCCGATGAAGACCAGATTCGGGGGAATGGTCAGCTCGGCGCGGCCGAGCGGGGTCGCCGCGCTCCGGAGATTGCGCGCCAGCGCGCCGTCCGGATCGCTTGCGGTGGCGAACAATTGGGCCACATTGTCCAGAAATCCGGTGTTGTCGCCGAGGTTCTGCAGGGTGCACCCGGACAGGTCCAGGAACGGCAGACTCGGGGTGAAGACCAGATAGCCGGCGGCGGCGAACCCGGCGGCCAGATCCGCGACATTGTCACTGGTGCGAGCGAATCCGTGCTGGAGCCAGATCAATCCGCGCGGCGCGCCCGGGGGCAGGTACCAGGACGCCTGCTGGTGCAGGGTGTGCCCGGCGCACGGAATGTCGATTCCGCCCGGAGCCCTTGTCGATTCGGCGCTCGCGGGTGCGGCGAGCGCGGCCAGTGTGGTGCACACGGCGGCGACGGCCAGGGCGGTACCTCGAAGGTGCATCGTGCTCTCCAGCGATGAAGGACGCTGTTTCCGTTGGGGAAATCGCGTTTCCTGGTTTGGGTGACTATTAGCGCCCAGTTTCGAGAGTCTGTCAAACGCTACAGCGTTCGGGCCGTGTGCGTTCCGGATCTTGTGCGGGGTATCGATCGACCGTACATTCTGTAATGGAAACGCCGTATCCCTCAGGAGAACACCATGCGTCCACACGTAGAACTGATCGACGAGAGCGACCTGATCTGGCACACCGCCGAATTCGCGCACGCCGAAGGCCGGGCGGAACAGCGCAACCTCAGCTACGACGAGGAGGACGGCTCGGCCTCGCTCAAGGTGCGCTTCGGCACCGACTGGTCCCGTCCCGCCGGGGTGCACGCGGCGGAGACCGAGTGGTACGTCCTGACCGGCAGCGTCACCATCGGTGACACCGAGCTGGGCCCGGAGGGCTTCTGGATGGCCCCGACCGGTGTGTACACGCCTCCGATCTCGGTCGCCGCGGGCACCGAGATCCTTCTGTTCCGCGAGGGCGGCGGCTGGGAGTTCGATCCGGCCGAGGGTGACCGGGACTTCGTTCGCGAGGATCAGACGCTCGTGATCCTGGATTCGGCGGTGATGCCGTGGATCGACGTGAAGGACGGCAGCCCGATGCGTTTCGATCTGGGCGGCACCCCCGTGCCCGGCCTGTACATCAAGCTCCTGCATCGGGACGTGAAGACCGGCTTCTACACCCGGCTGATCAAGGCCAAGCCGGGGTGGCGCGAGGAGCCGCTGGCGCACCATCCGTGCAGCGAGGAGGCATACTGCCTGGACGGGGGATTCGATTACAACTACGGCAAGATGTGGCCGGGCACCTACTTCTGGCGTCCGGCCCTGATCCGGCACGGCGACTTCACCGCGGACGCGGAATCGGGCTGCACGTGGATCGTCCGCTCGGACGCGGACCTGGTGGACTGGTACACCGACAACGCCCGGATCGAAATGAGCGGTGACGCCACGAACTGGGGCCCGGACTTCCCGCAGAGCCTGCTGCCCCGGGTGGTCGAACCGGTGCGTTCGCGGTCGATCGGCCGGTGGGCCGATCCCACCTACCAGTAGCGGGGCGTCGATGCCCAACGCCGTCGGTGCCCGCGCGATCTTCGGTGTGATCGTGCCCAGTACGAATACCGTTGTGGAACACGACTATTGGCGAGCGGCGGTACCGGGCGTCGCCTACCGTGCCGGGTCGATGTTCATTCCGAACCCGGTCATGGGCGACGACGAGGACTTCCAGGGACTACTGGGGCAGATTCGCGCCTCGATCGACACGGCGGTGCGTGATGTACTCACCGCCGAGCCGGACCGTTTGGTCATGGGGATGTCCGCCGAAACCTTCTGGGGCGGTGTGGAAGGCAATGCGGCCTTCGAGCGGCGGCTGCGCGAGCGCACCGGCCTGCCGGTGACGACCGGGGCGAGTTCCTGCCGGGCGGCGTTGCGCGCGCTGGGATGCCGCCGGATCGCGGTCTTCTCGCCCTATCAGCCGATCGCGGACACCGAGGTCGGGAGATTCTTCACCGAGGCGGGTTTCGAGGTGGCGGCGATCACCGGCCTGCGCTGTCCGACCGCGATGTCCATCGCCCGGGTGGGCGCGCAGCGCCTGCGCGAGGTCGTCGCCGAGATCGACGGGCCCGACGTGGAGGCCATCGTGCAGGTGGGCACCAACCTGTCCTTCGTCGCACAGGCGGAGGCGATGGAACGCGAACTCGGCAAACCCGTGATCGCCATCAACACCGCCACACTCTGGCATGCGCTGCGCGAGCACGGAATCGACGATCGGCTCGCGGGCGGCGGCGCTCTGCTGCGGGAGCACTGATCCGTGCGCTCGGCACTGTACGTCCCCGGTAACCGGCCCGACCTGTTCGACAAGGCCGTGGCCGGGCCGGCGGACGTGATCCTGATCGATCTGGAGGATTCGGTTCCCCTGGCGGACAAGGAGTCCGCGCGTGCGGAAGTGGGAGACTGGCTGCGCGGCTTTCCCGGTCCGGCACGGGGCATCTGGGTGCGGATCAATCCCGGCGAGCTCGGTCGTGCCGACCTGAACGCGGTGGCGCAGCCCGCGGTCACCGCGATCTGCCTGGCCAAAACCGAATCGGCACAGCAGGTTCGGCAGATCAGCACCCTCCTGGACGAACACGGCCGGAGGGCGGCCGAGATTCGGCTCTGCGCGCTGCTCGAGAGCGCCGCGGCGCTCTTCGCCGCGCGAGAGATCGCCGCCGCGCCGCGCATCGCACGCCTGCAACTGGGCGAAGCGGATCTGCGGGCCGACGCGGGGATCTCGCCGGGCCCCGACGAACGCGAAATGCTCTACGCCCGAAGCCACGTGGTGCTCGCCAGCGCCGCCGCCGGAATCGACGCCCCGCTGGCCCCGGTGAGCACCGACTTCACCGACCTGGCCGCCCTACGGCACTCCACGAAAGCACTGGCACGCCTGGGATTTCGCGGCCGAGCCTGCATCCACCCGAATCAGGTGCCGATCGTGAACGAGATCTTCACGCCGTCGGCGACGGAACTGGCCCGCGCACGTGCGGTGATCGAGCGCTTCGAGGCGGCGCAAGGCGGCGTGGTCCTGGACGCCGAGGGCCGCATGGTCGATCTCGCGGTGATCCGCCAAGCACGCAGACTGCTCCGATAGCCGGGTCGCCGCCGCCCGCCTACCGGCCGAAGTTGCGACAGTCGTGGTGGGTCGCTGTGTGCCGGTTGTCGACTCCGGCGGCGCGAAGGCGGTGCACGCGGGGGCGGCGCTCGGTGGCACCCGCGAGCGTGGTCAGTGGTCCCTGAGCAGCGAACCCGCTCCCTCTACCCGATCCTCGATTCCGTTGTCGCGCAGCGCCATCCACCAGGTGGCGGCATTGATCGCCAGCACCGGCTTGCCCAGCCAGCGTTCGGCCTCTTCGGCCAGCCCCACCATCGACAGGTTGGTGCCGCACTGGATCAGCGCGTCCACGCCGTCGCTGTCCACCTCCAGGAGTGCGGCGCGCAGTGTGCTCTCGGTGACATGGGCGATGGATACCGCGGTGGGGCAGCGCAATCCGCGGATCGCCTTCACCTCGAAGCCCAGCTCGCCGAAGAACCGCACCACGTTCTCGTCGCCGACCGGCTGGTACGGCGTCACCACGCCGATCCGCTTCGCGCCGTACATCTCCAGGGCCCGCCGGCACGCCTCCGCGCCGGTGGCGACCTCGAGCCCGGTCACCTCGTGAATCTGCCGCACGAACTGCCGATTGCCCTCCACGCCGCCCCAGAAGGTCTCGGCCGACATGCCCATGACCATGTAATCGGGTTCGCAGGTCAGCACCCGCTCGCAGGCCGACACCAGTTCGGCGCGAATCTGTTCCAGCAGACGCCCCATTCCGGCGTCGTCGCTCATGTTCTGGTCGCGGATGTGAATGCGGCTGAAGTGCGCGGTGACCCCCGGCACCCCCATCCGGTAGAAGTCGGGTTCGACGATGGTGTTGGTGGAGGGGGCGAGCACGCCGAACTTGCCCCGCCACCCGAGTGCGTCGGTCATCGGGTCCTCTCCTGGTCGGTGAACAGGTCTCGGCGGCGCAACGGCGCCGAGACGAAACGGCCGATGATCTTGGGTGTGGTGAGCCAGCGGACGTGCGCGCCGTTGCGGGTGCGGGTGACCGCCTGTTCGGCGAGCCAGGGCGCGACGGTCTCCACCCGGTCGGCGAGAATATTGAAGATCTTGCGCGCCTTCGCGAGTTCCTCGGCGTCGTCGTAGCCGTGGGTGAGCAGGTCGGTGACCACCATGCCGGGACTGAGCAGACCCACCGATACGCCCGCGGGCACCTCTTTCGCCAGCGCGGTGGTCAGATAGGTGACCGCCCGCTTGCTCGCGCCGTAGGTGCCGAGTCCGGCGACGGTGCGCCCGTCACTGCCCAGGCCCTCCATGTTCCACACGTGCCCGCCGCCCTGGGCGCTCATTCCCGCCAGGGCGACGGCCGAACCGTTGAGCGCGCCGAGCAGATTGGTGTCCACGACCCGTCGCGCCTCCTGTTCGGGCAACTGCCACAGGGGAGTGCGATCGTGTGAGATGCCCGCGTTGTTGATCCAGACATCGACCCGGCCGAACTCCTCGACGGCCGCGTCCCACAGCGCCCGCAGCTGCTCGCGGTCGGTGACGTCCGCGGTGAGCGCGAGCGTGCCCGGCAGTTCGGCACGCACCGTGTCCACTCGCTCGGAATCGGTGCCGCACAGCGCGACTCGATGTCCCTTGCCCAGGAGCGCGCGCACCATTCCGAGTCCGATGCCCCGGGTCCCGCCCGTCACCACCACCGCGCTCATGAGCGCTCCAGCACGCCGTGCAGGATCGAACTCAGGCGATTGTGCTCGAACACCTGATAGACCACCGCGAGCCTCGTACCCGCGCCCATGCCCGGTTCGGCGTCCATCATGAACTCCCGCCCGACGAGCCGACGCCCGTCGGTGGTGTGCAGTCGCACGAAATTCGCGCGGCCGTAGGAGGTTCCATTGCCCCACAGGTCCGGTCCCTCGTGGAAGGAGTGGGTTCCGTCGCGTCGTACCGTCGCCCGCAGCGTGGCCTCGATCGGCCCCGACAGGCGCAGCAGACGTTCCGCGACGAGCAGGTTCAGCGGATCGATCTCCCACTCCAGGGCGACCGGCTCGAGCAACCGCTGCTCGGCGCTCCAGAGTTCCACCACGCCCGCATAGGTGGACTTCTCCTTGGTCGGCACCGTGAACGGCACCGCGCCGCACCGAGTCTCGGTCTCGACTCGCTGCTCGACAAGGCCGGGGTCGCGGGTGTAGACGCCGTCGAACACCCCGACCATCGCCGGTCCCTGATACAGGACCGACGAGTACACCTGGGTATCGCCGAGCGTCTGATTCCAGGTGTTCAGCGACACCTGCCACCCCGGCCCGTAGTAGTTCGCGTCCACGAATCCGCCGTAGGGCTGCCCGGATCCGAAGAAATCCGGTCCCGTGTAGAGCCGATCGTCGTCCGCGTCGCGCACCCCGAACGCGAACGGCGCGCCCAGCGCGAACCGGCCCGCCAGATCGCCGCCGCCGGTGAGCCCGCCGTCCATGTAGTAGGTGGTGACGCCGTTGTCGAAGACCGACGAGCGCCGGATGTCCTCGAAGCCGCGCCAGGTGCCGCCGGCATCGAAGAGCGAAGGGCGCCCGACCCATTCACCGCTGATCCGCTGCTGGAACTCGCTCGGCGCGCTCACCGCAGCAGCTCCCCGCGCACCCGTTCGCACTGCTGGGCTCCGAGCAACCGGCTGACCCGCGCCCACACCGGATCGACCTCGGGGCTGAACAGGTTCGCGCGATTCGCCCGATCCCGGCCCGGCAGATCGGCGTCCACGGCGGGAACCCCTTTGTCGAGCAACGAGATCCAGTGATCGAGATACTGATGCACGGTGTCGTCCAGCGCGTGGAACGCGGTCTCGGTGGCGCGGCACACCACCATCCACGGCGACATCTGCGCGCGCTGGCGCGGGCCGATGGCGGCGGCGGTGACGCCCTCGATGGTCCAGGCATCCTCGAGCAGCGGCGTCAGCGGCAGATAGGCCGCGTCGAGATACTCCAGGTGCACCGCCAGATCCACGCGGGGAATCAGGTCCAGGTGCATCGCGTAGTACTCGCCGCCGTATACCGAGTCCAGCGTGAAATGCGGTACGGCCGAATCGCTTCCGGTGAAGGCGAAGATCATGTGGCTGTCCAGGCCGATCGGCGGGACGACCAGGTCGACGGTGACGGCCTTGTCGATCGGGCCGCCGCGCAGCACCCGCAGCCGGCCCACCGGTTCGGGGGACATGGCGCTGGTGAGCGGCAGATCCTCGACGGTCTCGAGGCCGAGTGTGTCGCGCAGCGTTTCGAGGGTGCGCTCGCTCAGCGCGGTGGGCAGGCTCATCGGTCGATACCTCCGGTGCGGGCCTTGTGCACCCAGGCACTGGCCAGTTCGGGATTGTCGCGGCGGGCGGGGGAGGCCAGCACGGTGGCCGTGCGGCGCGGAGAGTCGCCGGTGATGACGTCGTCGCCGCCCACCCACCAGCCCTGTTTGATCAGTTCCAGCCGCCGCCTGCGATAGGCGACCTGCAGTCCGTCGCTGCGCACGTGCAATTCGTCCGACAGGTCGAACGGAAGTAGTTCGGGCCGTTGCGATTCCACCACCGGACGGTCCTGCAACAGGATCTTCTCGATCCGCTTGCGGGTATTGCCGTCCGCCCACGATCCGGTGAAGAAGTTGCGGAAACCGAGAATCTTGATCAGCGTCCGGTCCTGGGACAGCGGGATATTGAAGTCGTAGAGCAGCAGATCCCCGATCGGGAGCCGCACGTGCAGTTTCACGATATTGGGCAGGTACCAGGCGTTGGTGACGGTCACGAACTCCGGCTGTTCGCGGCGCCGCGCGAGCATGCCCCACAGGCCCTTGGGCGGTGGCGGGCTCAGTTCGATGTCGGCCTCGGCCGACCACTCCGTCTGGTGGATACGGAAATCCGGGATCTGCGGCTTGCCGGGATTGCCGAAGGCGGTGCCGTGGACGAACGGGGTGTGCGAGGCGTCCACCACGTTCTCGAAGGTGCGCTCGTAGTTGGCCTCGACCACCATCTCGTACTGCACACATCGGAAGGAGGCGTCCTCGAACTCCGGGATCCGAGGAATCGGCGGCCGTTCCGCCTCGGGCAGATCACCCAGGAACGCCCACACCATGCCGTAGCGCTCGACGGCCGGATACGCGTCCACCCGGGCTTTGCGGGGGATCTTGCGCTCGTCGGCGTTGGCCGGAATCTTCACGCACTCACCGTCGGTGTTGTATTGCCAGCCGTGATACGGGCACGCGATGCAGTCGTTCACGACCGTGCCCATCGACAGCGCCCCGCCCCGGTGCACACACAGATCCGACAGGCAGGTCACCGCCCCCGACGCGGTGCGGAACAGGACGAAATCCTGACCGAGGCAGGTGACCTTGCGGGGCTGCGGCCCGACCTGATCGGCGAATTCCACCGCGTACCAGAAGTTCTTCAACATGTCGTTTCCTCTCGCCGAGTCAGCCGGATATCCGAGTCGGGCTCGGCCAGTACGGTTTTCGCCTCGGGATCGCCGCGCAGATGCGCGCGCAGGAACGCCGCGGTCAACCGGGCGAACGGCACGAGGGCGTCGGTGTCGGCCGGACCGTCCAGGAACGCGCGCGCGGCGGTCGGGTCGGCATCGGCGATGCCGAAATGGTTGGCGCCGGGCACGACCGCGAGCAGGTGGTCTCCGGGCGGCAGCGCCTCGGTGAAGGTGCGCCGCACCGGATCGGGGCGGTCGGCCCCGTCCTCGCCGTAGCGATCCGCGCTGCCGCGGATCACGCCGTCATTGGTGCCGACGCCGAGCAGCACCGGGCAGCTCACCTGCGCGGGCAGCACGGTCCCCGGCTCCCAGCCCAGCATGGTCGCCACCATCGTGTGTGCGCCCCAGGCGAAAACGGCTGCGACGGAGGGGAAATAGCGCGCGGACTGCAGGACGACGGTGCCGCCCGCGGAGTGGCCGCCCAGCGCGATCCGGTCCAGATCGAGCGCACCGCGCAGCGGCGGCAGTTCGTTCAGCTCGGCGAGGGAATCCAGTACCGCCCCGATGGTGGGACAGGTGGGACGGGTGCCGTAGGCGTCGGGCCGGGCGGCATCGAGATCGACGCCGGGGGTGAGACCGCGTTGGCCGCCGAACAATTCGGCCACCCGATCCATGGTCACCACCACGAAGCCGCTCGCGGCGACGGCGGTGGCGAAGCGGCGGTAGGCGTCCTGCCCGACATTGACGCCGGACAGGAACACCACCACCGGATAGGGCGCACCGGCCAGGTCGGGGGCGAACACCCCGGTCAGGCGCTCGGCGTCGTCCCCGGTGGCGATGGCGGGGTAGTAGATCTTCAGATGGGCGGTGTCGAAGGGCGGTTCGCCGTCGGTGCGGGTGGACCACCACAGGGATCGGATCAGGCTCATGCGGTCGGCCTCGGCAGTTCTCTGTCGCCGCCCCACAGGGCGCGCACCAGTCGCTGGGTGAGTTCCGGTCCGAAGAGCCGCTCTCCCATCGCGTTCGCGGGATCGCGTTCGGCGATATTGCGGCGCACGGCCAGATCCCGCTCCGCCAGCTGCTCGCGCTCGGCGAGGGGGACGGGTTCGGCCGCGTCGACCCAGCCGAGCCACTGCTCGACCCGGGCGGTCAACAGCTCGGCCACGGTATCGAGATTGGGGCGGGTCGGCTTGAAGGAGTAGCAGTACGCGGTGGGCGACAGACTCGCGCGAATGAACCCGGTGCGGCTGGTGAACCAGGTGAAGTCCGGATGCTCCTGCTTGAAGGCCAGCCACGGAGCGTCGTTCTCGGCGTAGTACCGGTCGAAACACGCTCCGTCGCCGACGATATCGCCACGCGGAATGGCATCGACGTAGAACCAGCCGTCCGGCCACAGCAGCAGTGCCGAACCCAGATGCGGGACCCGGATGTGCGGACCGAGCCAGGCGGTGAGATGCAGGTTCACGAAACCGGTCCGGGGATCACCGATCCAGGAGTGCACCAGCCAGTCGATCTCGGGACCGGAGTACGCGGCGAGACTGCCCGAGGGACCGGTGGCCGCGTCACCGTAGGACTCGAGGTCCTCGGTCGAGGGGTCTCGGATGAGCTCGAATCGTTGTGCGATACGGGTTTTGAGCCCGCTCAGCAGTTCCTGCCACTCCTGGAAGGTTTCGGTGACGTCGGCGCGGGGAGTGGTGTCGACCATCTGCTCGACGTGCTGGAGTGTTTCGCTCATGGCTGCTCCGGTGGGTTGTCGGTGGCGGCGTTCGTTCGAGAGGCGCGCGTCAGTGCGCGGTGAGGGCATCGAGCGGTCGGCGGGGCCGGCCGTCGACGAGGTCGGTGCCCCGGGAGACATGGCGGTTCACCGCCTGCGCGGGGCGGATGACGGCGCGGGCGCTGCTCGCGCCGGGCTCCGGAGTGGTCACCAGCGGATGGCTGATGATTCCGTCGAAGGGTCCGCTCCATGTCGTCCAGAGGGTGAAATCCGGTGTCAGACCGTAGATTCCACCGGTCAGCGTTCCGTGTTCGCCCATTCCCGCGGAGACCACGTTGAGCCGGTTCTCGGCGGCGCGCTCGGGTAGTCCGAGCCTGAGCTCCCAGGATTCGGCAGGCGTGAACGGTGCGGCGACGACGTCGGCGTCCTGGACGGCGGCCAGCCGGAAGGTCTCCGGGAACAGTGCGTCATCGCCCACCACGAGTGCCATTCGGCCCCAGGGCAGTTCGACGACGTTCAGTTTCGTGCCGGGATCGGTGAGCCAGGGGTGCCGGGCGGTCGGGTGCAACTGTGGCTGGCGAGCCAGGACGCCGTCCGGGCCGATCAGCAGCCCCAGGTGGGCGTTTCCGGCGCGCACGCTGGTCACCGCGTAGGCGGTCGTATCACGCAGGGCGCGCACGATATCCGGCACCGCGAGCGCGGCCAGCTCCGGCAGCACGACGAGTTCGGCTCCCTTGGTGGCCAGCTTTCGCACGATCTCGGCGTCCGGCAGTGCGATCGCGGCCGTGAGCTGGTCGGCTCCGGCGGGTGAATACCGTCCGGCCCCGGTGGTCAGCAGTGGCCCGTACAACTCGGGTCGGCGAGCGGCGAGCAGATCGGTGCCGTCCGGCCGGCGTTTGTCGTCGGCCGCGCCGATATCGATGTCCGCGATCACGATCGCCTCCCCGCTCGCCGGGGCCATGGCGACGCAGGTGCCGTCGGGCGCGACGATCTGGCTCTCGCCCGCTCCGTGCAGGCGATCGGGCGGAACCCCGAGTCGTGCCGCGATGGCGGGCAGTTGGTCGGCGGGCAGCAGCGGGCCGACCTTGTTGGCCGCGACCACCCACACCTTGTTCTCCGCGGCCCGCACCGGAATGTGCAGGCTCGCTTCGTCGGTCGCGAACGAGTTGAGGCTGTTGAGCAGCAACTGCGCTCCGCGGACCGCCAGGGAGCGGGTGACCTCGTTGACGACGCCCTCCATGCAGGCGTACATGCCGATGCGGCCCAGCGGGGTCTCGATGACGGGCGAGTCCTCGTATCCCGGTTCGAGACAGTCGTTCTCCGCGCCCATCAGGATCTGCTTGTCGGAGCGGCCGAGCAGTGCGCCGTCGGGTCCGTAGAGCAGGCTCGTGCCGGTGGTGCGGCCGTCGTCCTGGGCCAGGGTGACACCGATCTTGACGTACATCCGGTGCCGTTCGGCCCGCTCGGCGATGTCGCTCAGGAAGGGATCGCCGATTCGGCAGGCCATTCGGCGGGCATGGTCGCGATCCGCGTACCAGGATAGGTGGTTACAGAACTCCGGCAGGACGAGGAGTTCGGCCCGGACGCCGGCGGCGGCATCGATCAGGCGCAGGCAGGCTTCGAGATTGGCCGCGACGTCGGTGCCCGCGGCGAGTTGGGCGGCCGCGACTCGGGTCATGGGCGCCACCTTTCTGCTCGGCGGTAGGTGTCGGAACGCATGTTTCGGAGAGCGAAACGGTGTTTCCGATGTGCTGATTCTGTACCCGACCGGATGATCTGTCCAGGGCTGGTTCCCGATTTCACGCGACCGCAACCCGCGGTAACCGAATCCTGTTGTTTCCGTGCGGTTGCGCGAGTGTTCGCTCCGCGAGTCCTCGCCGCTGCGGGTTGACACCCGCTGACACCCCGGGTTCAATATGCCCATTCCGAAACCGCGTTTCCGTGTGAGAAACGCTAGCGGGAGGGTAGGTGTGATGACCTGCGAATCGTCCTTCACGTTCATCGCCGGGGTCCGGCAGTCTAAGTCCGCCGGGGTCCGGCAGTTCAAGTCCGCCGGGGTCCGGCAGTCCGAGTCCGCCGGAGTCCGGCAGTCCGAACCGGCCGGGGTCCGGCAGGGTGGGTCCGCCGGTGTCCGGCACTGCGCGAGGCGATACTCGGTCCGGGTCGGTCGGCGAAACCTGCCCCGCGCCCGGCTTTCTCGTTGTGCGGGTTGCTGAGATGCGCCGCGATCGACTCGGCGCGCCGGCATCGGCGCTGGCCGGAATACTTCTCGGGCCGACGGCGGGCGGGCAGCTGGCGCTGTTGACCAAACCGTTCGGAGGTGTGCTGGGGCTGCCCGGCGAGGTGGTCGGATACATCGCGCTCACCATGCTCGTGCTGGGGTGCGCGAGTGCCGCCGCGACAACTCGGCTGCGGGTGTCCTCGCGCGGTGCGGGCTGGTGCACGGTGGTGGCGGGCGCCGCGCTCGTGGCGGCGGGAACGGTCTCGAGCACATGGGGATTCACCATCACGCTGCTCTCGGCCGGCGTCGCCGCCGGTCCGGTCGTCGTGCGGGGCCGAGCTCGCGTTCTCGGATCCAGGGCGGCGTCGCTGACCGTGTGGCACGTCTGCTGCGCGGCCGGATTCGCCGGCGCCGCCGGGCTTGCCGCACTGTGCGCGAGTACACCGGGCAGCGGGGTCCTCGGCACTGGTGTCGTGACCGTGCTGTGCGGCGCGCTGATGCTCGCCGCACCAGCCGACAGCGCTGCCGGAACTCGCCCCACGCGGTATTCGCCCTCTCCCGCACGCGATTCCGCTGCATCGAGTGCGAGCCCGCACTCCGTGCGATCCCTGCTGCCCGGTTATGCGGCGGTGGGGCTGACGCTGGGCGGGGTCGTCTTGCCCGCGCTGCACCTGCTGCTGTTCCGCTGGAACGCGTTGGGCGCCGAACAAGCCGTGCTGCTGTTGGCGACGACCCTGCCCGCGCTCGTGGTGCTGGCCCTGCCCGGACCGAATGCGGACGCCCTCGCGGTACTGCTGGTGCTCGCCGCCGGGGGTGCGCTGCTCGTCGCGACCGCGCCGGGCCGGGTGACGCTGACCATCGGCCTGGGGCTCACCCTCGCGGCGTCCGCGCGCGCGGCGCGCGGACTCGATCTCGTACTGGCCGAACGGCATCGAGGCGACGGGGCGGCGGCCACGGCGATATCGATGGTCCTCGCCGGTCTCGCGGGCCTGGGTCTGGTCACCGTTCTCGCCGGTCCGGCAGGAGTGGGAACGGGCGTGACCCTGCTCGCCCTCCCGGCCCTGCTCGTGGCCCTGTATTGCGGCAGTCGCCGTCTCGCACCCCGCTCGGCGTTGCCCGCCCCGATTCTCGAAGGAGGCGCATCGTGATCCGCGCAATCCTGGCCGCGCTGGCCGCCGCGACCCTCACCGCCGCAGGTCCCGCTCCGGCACACGCCTCGCCCGACAATCCGGCCGCGCTACGTCTCGATGTCACCGGCGAGCTGGCCGAGGGGCAGCGAATCACTGTGAACGGCACCGGCTTCCAGCACGGTATCGCGGCGGTGGCGATCGGCCTGTGCAAGGAGCACTTCGTCAACGGCCTGCGCGACTGTGATCTGGAGGGCGGCGCGACATTCGTGAACGTCGCCGGAGACGGCACGTTGCCCACCGTCGTGCTCACCGCGCGTCACCGCTTCGGGAACATCGACTGTCTCGAACAGCAGTGCGTGATCGCGGCCGCGCCGCTGCCGGGAACGGAGCCGCCCGCCATCATCACCGCCAACTCGGCGTCCATCTCGATCGTGTTCCAGGGCTCACGGGTGCCCGCACCCACCACCGCCCCGATCGTCGAGGCCCGCACGGTGACCGACACCCGCGGACCCTCCACACCCCTGTGGGGCGCGACAGCCGCCCTGCTTTTCACAGTCGCCGTCCTCGCGCTGATCGATCGGCGGCGATTGTGAGATTTCCTGAGGAGGAACAATGAAGAACATCATTCTGCGCGCCGGTGTGCTGGCCGCGGCCGTCGCGGGCGGCCTGCTCGCGACGAGCGGCCCGGCCACGGCCGGAGCGTTCCTGTCCCTGAGTCAGACCGACGGAGTGTCCGCGGGGCAATCGGTGTCGGTGTCACTCGGCGGACTGCCGGCCGACCTGGCCTCGGTGGCGGTGGGCCAGTGCAAGGCCCAGGTGTCCGGACCCGCGGACTGCAATCTCGTCGGCACCCTGATGGGGCACGCCGACGGAGACGGCAACTGGCAGTCCAACGGCGGCTACTCGATCACACTGGTCGGGTCGATCGGCGGCGTCGACTGCGCCTCGGGCCCCGGCGCGTGCACGATCGCGGTCACCAGCCTGACGAATCCGTCGGCGATCATCACCTCCGCACCGCTGAGCTTCGGGTGAAACGGCTCGGGGGCAGCGGTTTTCGCGCTGCGATCATCTCGGCTCTCGCGAGCCTCGCGCTGCTGGGCGGCGGTCCCGTCGCCTCCGCCGCACCGGCGCTGGTGCTGAGCCCGAGTTCGGGTCTGACGGCGGGTCAGACGGTCACGGTCACGCTCGACGGGCTCACCGCGAACATGCCCACCGTCGCGGTCGGGCAGTGCAAACCGCAGATCGTTCAGCCCACCGACTGCAATCTGACCGGTTCGCTGATGGGTCAGGCTGACGCGCAAGGGGTGTGGCAGCCCGCCGGTGGAAACCACACCCTCGCTCTGGTCAGCTCGATCGGCGGCACCGACTGTACGAGCGCACCGGGGGCCTGCACGATCAGCGTCACCAGCCTGACCGATCCGTCCAACATTCTCACCTCGGTCCCGCTGACCTTCGGTGCGGCGAAGACTCCGGAAACCACGGTGGTGGCCGGTGATTCGGCGACGTCCGACAGTGACGACAGCAATACCGGCCTGATCGTGGGCATCGCCGTCGCCGTCGTGGTGGTCGTGCTCGCGGTGACCGTGGTGGCGGTGCGCCGCCGCGGGAGCGGAACACGGTGAACGCCGCCGGATCGGGATCGGCCGCGCACCAGCCGGATTCAGCGCGTCGCGGGGTCGCCGGATGGTCGGTCCGGCGACCGGCGAGCGAGGTGGTGCTCGACTGCCACCTGTGATCACGACACTGCCCGCACGACACTGCCTGCCCATCGCATTCGCTCCGGCACGGACCGGACGACGCGGTGGGCAGGCGTGCGCCGGACCGTGTCACGCGGGCGTCCGGCACCAGATCGGACCGCCCGTGAGCCGGTGGCAGCGCCTCTCGCACCGGCCGCCGACCCTGCGGCCCGGATATCGAGATCGGCGCAGCGCTCAGCGGCCGCGACAGGGCCCGCGCGGGGGTGGTATCGGTCCCAGTCGTCGGCGGTGACCGTAGCGGAGATGAGATGTCCCGTGGCAACGGCGTCGCACGCGCGAAAGTGTCAGTCCACGAGGGTATTCGGATACGAGCGGGCAGGCATGCCCGGCCCGCCCGGCCGGAAGGCGGCGGGAGCGTGCACGATCGTCGGCTGCACGTACTCGAGCAGACCCTCGTCGGCGTACTCGCGGCCGAAGCCGCTGTGCTTGGTGCCGCCGAACGGGGCGCGCAGCGACATGCCGGTGCGATTGTGGGTGTTGAGGAAGGTGAAGCCCGCGTCGAGTCGCGCGGCGAAGTCCAGGGCGCGCTGTTCGTCCGCGGACCACACCGAGGCGGCCAGGCCCAGTTCCGAATCGTTGGCGCGCCGCAGCACGTCGGGCTCGGAGTCGTAGGTCAGGACCGGCACGACCGGGCCGAACTGTTCGCAGCGCACCAGATCGGCGTCGTCGGGGAGGTCCAGGGCCAGGGCCGGGGCGACGAAATAGCCGTCGTGGCCGGGGATATCGGCCAGCGGCAGCATCCAGCCGCCGCGATTCCAGCCGTCCGCGATCAGGTGTGTCATGCGTTGCGCGGCGGCGCGCGTCACGACCGGGCCCATGGTGACGTGTTCGTCGAGAGGATCACCGACCCGCAGGATGCGGTGCGCGGCAGCGCGATACGCCTCGAGGAACTCCTCGAGGCGGGCGGTGGGGACGTAGAGCCGTTTGGCGGCCATGCAGACCTGGCCCGCGGTGGCGAAGGACGCGAGCACCAGACGGTCGTAATCGTCGGCGGTCAGGGCGAAGTCGTCGAGGAATACCGCGGGGTCGTTCCCGCCGAGCTCGAGCACCACCGGGGTCAGGGCCTGCCCGGCCGCGGCGGCGATACTGCGGCCGGCCGCTTCGCCGCCGGTGAAGGCGACCTTGCGCACGAGCGGATGCGCGATGAGCGCCTGCACCGTCTCTGGGCCGCCGTGGATCACCCGGACGCCGGGGAACAGGGCGGCCATCTCGGTGACCGCCAGCGGCGCGAGCGGAGAGGGCTTGAGCACCACGGTGTTTCCCGCCGCGAGGGCCGGGCCGAGCTTGAGCACGGACAGGATGATCGGCGCGTTCCACGGCGTGATCGCGGCGATCACCCCGAACGGCGCCGGGGTGCGCACGATCCGTCCCTGGGCGTCGTCGATCACCGCCTCGCCCAACAGTCTCGGACCGTTGCGGCACACCCAGTGCAGATAGGTGGCGGCGAAACCGATCTCACCCCGGCAGTCCGCCACGGGTTTTCCGGTTTCCCGTGCCAGCAGGATCGCCAGGTCCGCCGATCTCGCGTGCAGAGCGTCGGCGGCCGAGGCGAGTGCCGCCAGTCGTTGCGGCAGCGGGACCGCCGCCCACTCACGGTGCCGCCGATGCATCTGGTGCACAACGGCATCCACTGCACCGGGCGTGGTCACCGGGACCGATCCGACCTGATCACTGGGCCGGGCGGGGTTTTCCCGCGTGATCCGCATCGCCGCGCGCTCGGCACTCACGGCCGGGCCTCGAGCGAATCGAGCAGGCAGGCACGGCGCAGATACGCGCGGGCCGCCACCGGATCCGCCGCCAGCTCTCGCAGATGCTGCCGGAAGCCGTCGTCGCGCTCGCGCAGCCGTTTCCAGTTGTCGTGGCTGGCGCGCTGCACGTGCTCGACCGCCACGGTACGACGGCGGGTCGCGATCAGATCCAGCGCCGACTCCGAGCCTCCTTCGAGGACATCGGCGAGGGCCGAGGCCATCTGCACGGCATCGTGGATGCCGCTGTTCATGCCCAGACCGCCGAGCGGGTTGTTGACGTGGGCGGCATCGCCCATGAACAGGATTCGGCCCACCCGGAAGCTCTCCATCACGCGCTGATGCACCCGGTAGAGGGAGGCGTGCAGCAGTCTCCACGGCCGCCCCAGATCCGCGACGGCCGCCAAACGCTCGGGTAGTCGCGACAATTCGACGTCGTCGCCGGTATCGCCGGGCGTGGGCAGCAGCACCCGCCAGTGCGCGGGCGTGCGCAGGAGCACCAGCCATTCGGCCGGATCGAAGACGTAATTGATCGGCGCGATCCCGGGGAGCGCCGCGGTCAGATCCTCCTCGACCGAGGCGACCAGGAAGCGTTCGGGATAGGTGTCGCCGTCGAACGCCGCGCCGACGGCGTGACGCACGGCCGAGTGCGCCCCGTCCGCGCCGATCAGCCAGTCCGCGGCGATCGGGCCTCGGGAGGTGTGCACCAGCACCCCGTGCTCGGAGGGGGTGACGTCATCGACGGTGTGCCCGAACAACACTCGCGCGGGTGCGGGCAGGGCGTCGAGCAGGATCGGGGTCAGTCTGCTCTGCTCGCACTGCACGCGATACGGATAGGGCGTGTCCGGGGCCAGCACCCCCAGATCGAGGGTGGCGATCTCGCCGCCGCCGCGTTCGCGGTACTGGAAGGTCGTCGCCACGATGCCGCGGTCGAGCAGGGCCTCGAGCACCCCGAGATCGTCGAGCATCTCCAGGGTGGGTGGATGAAAGGTGGAGGCGCGCGATTCGGTGGCCAATTCGTCGCCCTGCTCCAGCACCACGACCTCGTGGCCGCGCCGGGCCAGAACCATCGCGGCGGTGAGACCGACCGGTCCCGCGCCGGCCACCACGATCGTGCTCACGAGGTGTGCAGGGCGAAGCGGCCCTCGACGCCGATGACCCGCGTTCCGGTGAAGAATCGCAGGGTTTCCGCGGTGCCCTCCTCGCCGAGCCCGGACAGACCCCAGGCCGGACGCGGCGTCATGAGGTGCAGACTCATGACCGAGGAGCCGTTGACCTTCACTTCGCCCGCGCGAATGCGCTGTGCCACCGCGAGAGCCAGGTCCTCGTCGGTGCCGCAGACATAGGCTTCGAGTCCGTACGGCACCGCGTCGGCCAGCCGCACCGCCTCCTCGATCGAGTCGTAGGTGCGGGTCCCGGCGACCGGTCCGAACACCTCGTCGGCGAGATCACCGTCCAGCAGGGTCGGCGCGAAGTAGTTCCCGATCTCGGGAAGCTCCCCGTAGGACCGATGCCCGGCACGGGCCACCGCTTTGCGCACCGTGCGCACATGGCGTGAGTGCACCAGCGGACCGAAATCGGTCTCCGGGTCCAGCGGTGCGCCGATACGCAACTCTCCCAGGCGTTTTCCGATCGCGTCGAGCAGCTCGGGGGCGCGATCGGCGGGCAGGATGAGTCGTCCCAGCGCCCGGCACCACTGGCCGTTGAGGGTGGTGAGCAATTCCGCCGCCATCCGTGCGGCGGTGTCGAGATTCGCGTCGGGCAGCACCACCAGCGGGTTGTTCCCGCCGAGTTCGAGCTGACACGGCCGCAGCAGCGGGGCCGACGCGGTCGCGACCGATCGCCCGCCCGCGAGCCCGCCGGTGAACGACACCGCCTTGATGCGCGGATCCGCGACCAGGCGTGCGCCGGTCTCGGCATCGCCGTGCACGAGCTGGAACATCCCGGCGGGAACATGGTCGGCGATCACCTCGGCCAGCGGCATCGCACTGTAGGGCGCGAGCTCACTGACCTTGAGGATCACCGGACAGCCCGCCGCGAGCGCATTGGCCACCTTGTGCGCGGCCATCGGCGCGGGAGCGTTCCACGGCACCAGGCACAGCGCCGGGCCCAGCGTCAGCCGGTGCACCTGGACACCGTCCCGATCCGCGCGCAGCGCTCCGCCGCGCAGCTGCTCGGCGGCCAGCCGGAACGAGCCGGAGACGATCACCCCCAGCAACCGGGTCTGCGTGATCGGCACACCCGTTGCGCGAGAATCCAATTCGGCGATCCACTCGAGCCGGGCGTCGAGCCCGTCGGCGATGGCGTGGAGCATCTCGGGCGTCACCGCGGCGGTCGCGCGTTCGGCGACCGCCAATGCCCGGTCGACTCGGGCCGCCGAGGTGGCGACGGTGCGGGCGACCTCCGCCCCCGTCGCCGGATCTTCCAGCGACACCCCGAGGTCTGTCGGCGGAGTTCCCCACTCGCCGTCCACGAGGTCGACGGTCTGCGGCAGTTCGGCGATCACCGGAGGGTCCTCCTTCGTACGGGTCTGTGTGGCGCTCGTGCGCACGGCTGCGCCCGTGGCGGGCGAGCGCGTTCGAGGTGGTCCACCTCGGGCGCCCGGGATGCGGTGAGTATCTCTCCCGTAGGAGATTTCGGCGCGGCGGAGAGCGTGGAATCGAACTGTCCGGCACGGGGTTCCGCGGTCTGCCCGGCCTGGGGTTCCGCGGTGTGGGCGCGAGCCACCGGAAACGCGGTGCTCATCGCGCCCCGTCCGCGAGCGAAGCGATCCGCTCGGATGCCGCGCCATCGGCGGGCGTGGCGCGCGCCGGTGCGGCAGGCGTCGGGGGTGCCGCAGGCGTCGGGGGTGCGGTGGCGAAGAGTTCGTTCGCCTTGGCGTCGGTGACCATGCGCGCGACCTCGAGCATGCCGCGTTCGGCGGGGAAGGTCATGACCAGGCCCATCGCGAGATCACGCAGCGCGCGCCCGGCGACTCCGTCCATGGAGGCGGCCGAGGTGCCACCGGCCTTGAGCGCGCCGAGCGCCACCTGGAAGCAGGCCTCGGTGACCGCGCCCTTGCCGAGTCGCCACTGCGCGAACACTTCCGGCTTGGGCTTGATCGGCGGTTCCACCGTCTCGATGGCCAGCTGGTAGCGCAGCCACAGGTACGCGGTGTGCAGCTGCCGGGTCATCTCGCCGATGAGCACCTGGTGCACGGGGGAGGAGGCGATGGGAGCGCCGGTGTCCGCGAAGGTTTTACGGGTGGTCGCGGCCAGGGTGTCGTCATAGGCGCGCTGGGCGCACCCGGTGTAGACCGCGGCGATGGCGAGCTGGTTGCCCACGAAACTGCCCCGGCTCATGGTGAGCATCTTGGTGAACGCGCCCGGCACCGCGAGCGCCTCGTCCTCGGCGATGAAGACCTCGTCGAGGCGGATGCCGTTGTTGGCGGTGGCGCGCATGCCGAGCCCGTCCCACGGGGCGCGCACGCTCACCCCGGGTGCGTCCCGGGGCACGAAGAAGGTGGCCAATCCCTCCGCGGTGTCGTAACCCTCCAGTTTGGCGGAGGTCAGGTAGTAGTCCGCGACACCGGTCGCGCACCCGAAGGACTTCTCGCCCTGCAGGATCCAGCCGCCGTCGACGCGGCGGGCGGTGGTGGCGATGGTGATGTTCGCGGCGGCGGTCTTGACCGCCTCGGAGGCGAAGTTGGCCAGCCAGACGCCGCCGGCCATGCGGGTGAGCACCTTCTCGGCGAAGGCCCGCACCACCGGAATCTCCGCGTCGTCGAACAGGCCGGCATCGATGGCCTCGAGCGGCAGCAGTCCGCGCGAGGCGCTGGTGTTGTGGAAGAAGAACGCCAGCGCGGTGGACGGGCAGGCGGTGCCCATGGCGAAGGTGGCGGCCGCGAGATCACGCAGCGTGCCGCCCAGGCCGCCGAACTTCTCGGGCACCACCAGGCCGAGCAGTCCCGCGTCGCGCAACAGCGCGACGTGCGAGGCGGGGAAGGTGGCCGTGCGATCGGCCTCCTCCGCGGCGGCGCGCAGCGCGGGCAGTATCGACTCGACCCGTTGGGCGCGTGCGCGTTCGGTGTCGGTCATGTCTTCGACGAGTCGTTCGCCGATCATCGGGCCATCCCCTCGTAGTAGGTGCGATCGTGATAGATGAGCGGGGGTGCGGGCCGGGGTGTGGCCGCGTCCTGCACCAGCCCGAGCACGATGGTGTGATCCCCGGCGGGGTGACATGCGGTGACGACGCAGTCCAGCCACGCCACCGCCTCGGCCAGTACGGCCGCGCCGGTGGTCGCGGTATCCCAGTGGCCCACCGCGAAACGGTCGGTGTCCGCGCCGCCGCCGGCGAATCGGCGGCCGATGTCCTCGTGGTCGTGCCCGAGCACGTTGACGGCGAAAACGCCGCTGCGCCGGATCATTCGGCAGGTGGTGCTGCCCGATGCCAGACATACCGAGACGAGGCCCGGTTCCAGCGCGACACTGGTGAACGAACTGGCGGTCATACCGTGCCGTTCACCGTCGCCGTGCACGGTGGTGACGACGACCACGCCGGTGGCCCACTGGGCAAGTACCGCACGGAGATACGTGGTATCCACCCTGCCTCCGTTTCGATAGAGGAAACGCTGTTACGCACACGGTAACGCCGACGTCGGGACCGTGCAAGTGGGCGGCCGGTGGATGCGGGGCGCGGCGCATATTCGGTGTGCCGTTTCCCATCGGGAAATCGTGTGGCCTAAGCTGAACGCGTGTCGGACAACGAGGCCGAAGGTCAGAGTCGTTCCATCGCCGCCGTGGAGCGGGCCATGGATGTGTTGCTGCTGTTCGGCCGCACCGGCCGTCCCGATCTCGGGGTCACCGAAATCGCCAATGAGCTGGGCCTGACCAAGGCCGCGGTGCATCGCATCCTCACCGCCCTGCGCAATCGCGAGTTGATCGCGCTGGAACCCACCACGCGTCGCTATGCGCTCGGGCATGCGGCGATCGCGCTCGGGCGCGCGTACCTCGCCCGCACCGATCTGCGCGTCATGGCCGCCCCCGAACTGCGCCGGCTGGCCACCGCCACCGGAGAGACGGCCACCCTCTCGATTCGCCGCGGCGATACCCGCATGTACGTGGATCAGGTTGTGCCGGACCAGGAATTGCGCATGGAGGTCGCGCTCGGGGTGCCGTATCCGCTGCACGCGGGCAGCTCGTCCAAGGTCATCCTGGCGTTCCTGCGCACGGAGGAGGTCGACGAATACCTGGACCGGCACGAGCTCACGCCGTTCACCGACGCGACCATCACCACCCCGCGCAAGCTGCGCACCGAACTCGCCGATATTCGCAAGCGCGGATACGCGGTCTCGTTGGGGGAGCGGCAGATCGGGGCTGCCTCGGTCGCCGCGCCGGTACTGGATCACGATGGCGGGGTGGTGGCCGCGATCAGCGTGTGCGGTCCGCTCTCGCGCTTCGAGCCGCGCATGCGCGAATGCGTGACGTTGCTGGAGAAGGCCTCCGCCGCGGTCTCGGCGCAGCTGGGCTATTCGGGGTAGCCGGTTCACAGCTGCGCGCCGGGCTTGAACACGCCCAGCGCGGCGGCGCCCAGGACACTGCCCCAGATCAGCCAGACGTATGGCAGGCAGCCGTTCACACTGCGCCGCAGGGTGTGCTCGAGCTGTGCGGTCGAGCCCGTGGACACCAGCGCCCCGAACGCGGGGCCGAAGGGGCGCAAGGTCATTCGAATGCCGAGCCCGGCGGCGATGGCGAGGGTGTACAGCAGAATCTTCGCGCCGAGCCACCTCGGGTGGGTGGTGACCCCGAACGGTTCGGCGGCCAACACCGTGTACAGGCCCGCCGCGGCCAGACTCGCGATCACCACGATCCGGATGGCCAGGTCCGCCCGCGTGACGGCGGCGATCCGGCCGTGCGTGCGATGCGCAATCACGGTGAGCGCCAACCACACTGCCGCGAACACCCACACCGCTGCCACGAACCACCAGGGGAACAGCGCGATTCCGAACACGGACGCACCGTGCGGCGCGGTGGCCATCAGGGTCACGCCGCTGGGCAGGAACAGCACCAGGCAGACCTTCGGCCCGAGATCCAGCCCGCTCATGATGCCCAGGGCGGCGGCGCGGGCGGCGGGTGTGAGATTCGGGTTGATCACGAACCGGCTCGAATAGAAGACCCCGAGGTCACCGCCCAGCCAGAACACGAACAACACCAGGTGCAGCAGGATCCACCAGCCGTACGGATGCGGTCCCATTCACTTCTCCCGATTCTGTTCGGTGCGAGCCGGTTCCGGATCGGCGAGCAGCTCGAGCGCGCGGTCCAGATCGATGACGTCGGCGTATTTCGAGTTCAGATCGAACAGGTTCGCCTCGTGCAGGCGCGGATCGCGATCTCCGCACGCCTGCGCCACCACCAGCGGCCGGAACCCGTGCTGGAGCGCGTCGGTGGCGGTGGCGCGCACGCATCCGCTGGTGGTGAGTCCGACGATCACGAGCGTGTCGATGCGATCGGCGGTCAGATTGGCCGCGAGTGCGGTGCCGTGGAACGCGCTGGGGTACTGCTTGACGATCACGCTCTCGCCGGGGCGCGGGCGGGGGTCGTCGAGGAAGTCCGCGAGCGGATTGCCCTCCTCGAACACCGCCAGCGTGGGCACCTTTCGGCGGAAGAGGCCGCCCTCGGTGGTGCCGGGGCGGTAACTGACCCTGGTGAACACCACCGGATACCCGCCTGTCCTGGCCCGATGAACCACTGCGGCGGCGGCGCGGACGGCGTCGGCGACGGGGGCGCGCAGTGGGGAGCCGGGTGCGAGGTAGGCGGCGCAGATATCGATCACCAGCACGGCCGGGTGATCGCCCGCGCCCAGCGGCGCGCCGTATCCGGCGCTGCGCGCGTCCTCACCGAGGTCGACGGCGTGGTTGTCCCGCATCGAATCCCCCTCAGACCACGCCGATGTCGGCCAGCTCGGTGAGCCGGCCGGGATCCAGGCCGAGCAGCCGCCCGTAGACGTCGGCATTGTGTTCCCCGAGCCTCGGTCCGGCGTGCCGGATGGAACCGGGCGTGCGGCTCAACTTGGGAAACACGTTCTGCATGGGCAGCGTGCCGAGTTCGGGATGCGCGATGCGCACGATGGCTTCGCGGGCCGCGAAATGCGGGTCGGCGAACATGTCTCGCGCGGTGTAGATCCGCCCGGCCGGGATGCCCTTCTCGTGCAGGCGCGCCAGCAGCGCCTCCGCGTCCTGGGGCACCGTCCACTCGGTGATCAGCTCGTCGAGCTCGTCCTGACGCGCGCCGCGTGCGATGTGCGTGGAATACCGCTCGTCGGTGGCCAATTCGGGCCGGTCCATGAGTTCGCTCAGCCGCGTGAACACGGTGTCCTGATTGGCGGCCAGCAGCACCATCTCCCCGCCCGCGGTCGGATACACATTGCTGGGTGCGACGTTCGGGAGCACGGAGCCGGTGCGCTCGCGCTGGTAGCCGGTGATGTCGAATTCGGGCAGCAGTGATTCCATCATGGCGAGCACCGCCTCGTAGATGGCCGAATCCACCAGTTGGCCCTGCCCGGTGCGGTCGCGGTGGTGCACCGCGGCCAGCGTGCCGATGGTGGCGAACACGGCAGCCAGCGAATCGCCCAGCGAGATGCCGGTGCGTGCGGGGGAGCGGTCGGGATCGCCTGTGGTGTAACGGATTCCGCCCATGGCCTCGCCGATGGACCCGTAGCCCGCGCGTGGCGCGTAGGGCCCGGTCTGCCCGTAGCCGGTGACCCGCACCATGATCAGGCCCGGATTGTGCTCGCGCAGCCGCTCGTAGCCCAGACCCCAGCGTTCCATGGTGCCGGGACGGAAGTTCTCGATCACGATGTCGGACTGCGCGATCAGCTCGCGCGCGAGTCGCTGGCCCTCGGGTGCGCGCAGATTGCAGGTGACCGACTTCTTGTTGCGGGCCACCACCGGCCACCACAGTGATTTCCCGTCGGACTGCTCGCGTCCCCACTGGCGCATCGGATCTCCGGTGCCCGGCGATTCGAGTTTGATCACCTCCGCGCCGAAGTCCCCGAGCAGTTGTCCGCAGAACGGCCCGGCCAGCAGCTGACCCATCTCGATCACGCGCAGGTCGGTGAGCGGTCCGGTCGCTGTCGTCTTCTCGGCTGGCATGCGGCCTCTCCAATTCTTCTGATGCGCGCGCGATCCCGCGCGGTGCGGTGCGGAGGCGGGTAGGGTGACTGAAAGTGGTGACACTGTATCCCTCAGTGAAACAGTGCGGCAAGACGAAAATATCGCACCGTGAGCGAAGTGGTTCGGCGCTAAGGGAATTCGCCGCCGCGACGGGTCTCGGTGTGATCAGCCATGCGACGGTCGGGAGGACCAGTGGACGTCACGGTGGTGGAGGTCGCGCCCAGAGACGGGCTGCAGAACGAGCCGGAAATCGTGTCGACGGCGGACAAGATCCGCCTGATCGAACGCTCGATCGCGGCGGGCGTGCGGCGGATCGAGGCGGTGAGTTTCGTGCACCCGCGGCGGGTTCCGCAGATGGCGGATGCCGAAGCGGTGCTGGCGGGCGTTCCGCGGATGGACGGGGTGTCCTATGCGGGACTGGTGTTCAACGAGCGCGGACTCGACCGCGCGCTGGCGGCGGGGGTGCACGAGATCAATGTGGTCGTGGTGGCGACCGATACGTTCAGCCTGCGCAATCAGGGCTGCACCGTCGCCGACGGAATCGAACGCTGGCGGGCGCTGGCGGCACGGGCGGCCGACTCCGGACTGGTGCGAACGGTCACGATCGCCGCCGCCTTCGGATGTCCCTTCGAGGGCGAGGTCGCCGAATCCACTGTCCTGGAACTGGTCCGGCGGGTCGCGCAGGACGGTCCGCAGGAGATCGCCCTGGCCGACACCATCGGAGTCGGCACTCCGGACCGGGTGCGGGCGCTGGTCGCCGCAACCGGCGCGATCGCACCGGACGCCGACGTGCGATGCCATTTCCACAACACCCGTAACACCGGCTACGCCAACGCGTTCGCCGCGCTCGAGGCCGGAGCCCGGGTACTGGACGCGAGCACCGGCGGAATCGGCGGCTGTCCCTTCGCGCCCGCCGCCACCGGCAATATCGCCACCGAGGATCTGCTCTACACGCTCGATCGCATGGGGTATGTCACCGGAATCGATCTGGGCCGGGTGATCGAGACCGGACGCTGGCTCGGCGAGGTGCTGGCCGCCCCCGTCCCCGCGCTCCTGGGGCGTGCGGGACCGTTTCCGCCGGAGACGAAATGATCGACGGCAAGCGGTGCCGGCGGCCACAAGCCCGGCCGTGACCACACGGATTCTCCGACGGAGGCCGAATCGGTGAACCGATCCACCGCACGCTGATTGCCGGGTCTGCTGCGGGAACCCGCTCCCGCGAGGAACCCGGCGCCGCGAGGAACCTCGCGGTGGAGACGAACCTGGCGCCGGGCGAACCCACTGCCGGGCGAACCCACTGCCGGGCGAACCCACTGCCGGGTGAACCCACTGCCGGGCGAACCGGCTGCCGGGCGAACCGGTTGGTGGGCGAACCTGACGGTGGAGCGAGGCGGCGGTGGTGGTGGGGGACAACGTGGTGGTGTTCGTGCCTCGGTGGGTGTGGGGAGCGAGCGCGGTTCAGCGCGCCGTTCGTGGGTCGGCGGCGGTGGCCGCGGCGGCGTGCAGCGGGTGGAACAGGTGCCCCGACGTCTCCAGTGCGGCTGTGTCGTAGACGATTTCGGTGAGTCGGCGCGCCTGGGAGGGGGTGAGCACCGATGCGGTGTTCAGCTCGAACTTGAGCGCCAGTTCCTCGGCGCTGAGTGGGTTGCCCGGGCCGCCGCGGTTGACCTCCACCCGCTCGACGAGTGTGCGTCCGTCGTGCAGTTCGGCGGTCAGCACGGCGGGGAACTGGTGCGGGAAGATCTCGTCGCTGCGCGGATCGGCGACGCACTCCACCTTGGCGGCGAGCGCGAGCCGCTCGGGATCGCGGACGGCGGCATCGGTGAAGTCCTGATGGAAGACTCCGAGACCGCCGCCGCCCAGTAGCGCGGCGGCCACGGTGTACGGACCGGAAAACGCGGCGTGGTAACCGGATTCGGGGCTTCGCTTGCTGTCGGCCGGTTCTCCGATGGTGCGCAGGACCGGAGTCGGCGCACCGAGGACCAGGCGCACGACGGCATCGGCGGTGACACCGCGCGCCCGCAGCCGTAGCGCCGCGTCGATGCCGGCATGGGTGAAGTGATTGCAGGGGTAGGGCTTGAAGAAGACCCCGGGCAGTTCCCAGTCCTCGCCGAGCCCCGCCACGATGACCTCGGGATGGGCATCGTCACCGCAGAACGCCTGCAGCAGACCGAATCTGCCCTCGATCACCGTGGGCGGGCCGGTCAGACCGTGGCGCGCGAGCTGCGCCGCCGTCACCGCGCCGTGCGCGGCCCAGCCGCAGTGCACCCGCTTCACCGTGCCGCCGGTGCGATTGGCTTCGAGCAGACCCGATCCCATGCTCGCCGCGATCCCCATGGCGTGCGCGATGCCCTCGGTGCTCAGGCCCGACAGCATCGCCGCGGCGGCCGCGCCGCCCACCGCCCCGCAGATCGCCGTCGCGTGCAGACCTCGTTCGAAGAACACCGAATTGCCGAGCGCGTCGTCGTACCCGGCCATGCCGAGGCGGACGGTGATCTCCACTCCGGCCGCGATGGCGTCCAGCAGGGCCGCGCCGCCGGCCCCGACCGACTCCGCGACCGCGAGCGCCGCGGGCACCACGCTCGCGGAGGGATGCAGGACCGACGGCAGGTGCGTGTCGTCGAAATCCATGGCGTGCGCGAGA
>NZ_BDBU01000046.1 GCF_001613145.1 Nocardia jejuensis NBRC 103114 | reverse complement strand
GCCCAGCACGTCGAGCAGGCGGCGGGCCGCGTCCTCGCGCAGCGGCGCACCGACACCACGATCGCGTGCCCCGGCCGCGAATTCGGCCAGCCGGTGCACGATGGTGGCGGCGGTCATCGGGTCACCGCCGCGAGCGGGCGCACGGGCGAGCCGGTGCCACCGACGATGCGCAGGGGAGCGAGCAGGAAGACGAATTCGCTGATGCCCGCCGCGGCGAGGTCCTCCAGGTCCAGGTGCTCCATGATGTAGATGCCCGACTCGACCAGCAGCACCCGGTGCACCGGCAGGACCGAGTGGCCGGCGCCGGGAGCCAGGCGCTCGTATGCGGTGGTGTCCGCGCCGGTCGCGGTGATGTCCTGCGCGGCAAGCCATCTCGCGCCCGCCACGCCGATTCCCGGCACTCCCGACTCGGCGCCCAGGTATGCGGGGCCGTCGTCGAACAGCCGGGCCCAGCCGGTGCGCACCAGGACCACATCCCCGGTCTCCGGCCTCACCCCGGCCTGCGTCGCCGCGCGCTCGAGATCGTCGGCGCCGATCTCGTATCCCCCGGGGAGCGTGTCGGTGTCGTGCAGGCGTGCGATGTCCAGCAGGACTCCGCGCCGCAGCAGTCCCGGAAGATGTTCCGCGCCATGGGCCGAGAACGCGCCACCGCGCTGGGCGTCCATCGCGTCTACGCCGCCGTGCAGTTTGCCGTCCTGACTGACATGGCTCAGGGCGTCGATATGGGTTCCGACATGGCCGCCGGTCACGATGATCTCGTTCGCGGCCGACCCGCCGTCGGGGCGCACCAGATCGCCGTGCCGACGCGCCAGGGTCATCCGGAAGCCCGGATGATTGGGCGAGCACGGCATTCCGGTACGGAACGGGCGGCCGAGCTCGACGAGGCGCACTCCGCCACGAACCAATTCCACCAGGGGATCTCGGGCCGTCATCGGATCACCCCCGCGGCGCGCAGCTGGGTCAGAGCGTCGGCGTCGATGCCGTACGCGCCCAGCACCTCGGCGGTGTGCGCTCCCAGCGGTGGGCCGGTCCAGCGAATGCGGCCGGGTGTCTCCGAGAGACGGAACATCACGTTCTGCATGCGGACCGGTCCGAGTTCCTCGTCGTGGAGTTCGGCGATGGTGCCCAGCGCCCGGTAGTGCGGGTCGGCGAGCACCTCGGCGGCGGTGTAGACCGGCGCGATGGCGGCCTCGGCGGCGTCGAAGGCGCGAATCACCTCCTCGGCCTTGCGCTCGGCGATCCACCCGCCCACGGCCGCGTCGAGTTCGTCGGCGTGCCTTGCCCTTTCGGTTCCGGAACCGAACCACGGCTCCCGGGTCAGATCGGGGCGGCCGACCAGCCGCAGGACCCGTTCGGCGATGGACTGGGCGCTGGTGGACACCGCCACCCAGCGGTCGTCGGCGGTGCGATAGATATTGCGCGGCGCATTGTTGGTGGAGCGGTTCCCGGTGCGCGGTTGCAGTTCCCCGAGCTGGTCGTACGCGATGAGTTGCGGGCCGAGCAGGGTGAGGATCGGTTCGATGATGGCCATGTCGATCTGCTGACCGTGGCCGTCGCGGTCGCGGGCGCGCAGGGCGGTCATGATGGCGAAAGCCGTTGCCAGCGCCGCGATTCCGTCGGCCAGGCCGAACGGCGGCAGTGTGGGCGGCCCGTCCGGCTCACCGGTGAGGGCCGCGAATCCGCTCATGGCCTCGGCGAGGGTACCGAATCCGGGACGTCGCGCGTACGGGCCGATCTGACCGAATCCGGTGACCCGCGCCAATACCAGCCGGGGATTGATCGCGCGCAGTTCCTCGTAGCCCAGGCCCCAGCGCTCCAGGGTGCCGGGCCGGAAGTTCTCGATCACCACATCGGCGTCGGCCACCAGCCGCCGGAAGATCCGCTGGCCCTCCGGTGCGCCCAGATACAGGGTGACCGACTGTTTTCCGCGACCCAGCAGCTTCCACCACAGCCCGACACCGTCGCGCTGCGCGCCGTGGCCGCGCACCGGATCACCCCGCGGATGCTCGATCTTGACCACGTCCGCGCCGAAATCGGCCAGCATGGTCCCGGCCAGCGGGCCCGCGAACAGTGTCGCCGCATCCAGTACCCGGATGCCGGAGAGTGGGCCGTCCATTGCACGCTCCTTACCGCACTCACCCGCAGGGTTTCCCTGTACGAAACACAAGCGTTGCGTTGTGACGTTGACTGTCAGCGCATCCTACTGCGAAGATCGCTGAATTGGTAAAGCTGTTTCGCACAAGGAAACTGGAGCGTGGGCCGTGACCGCGACCGAACTGCTGATCCGCAACGCCCGCGTGGTGCGCCCGGGCGATCCGGGCACCGACCATCCCGAGCCGGTCGATGTCGCCGTCGCCGGGGGCCTGGTAACCGAGGTGGGTGCCGACCTGAGCACGCACGGCGTGGATCGGGTCGTCGACGCGCAGGGCCTGCTCGCCTTTCCCGGGGTGATCGACGCGCATCAGCACTGGGGGATCTATCGAGATCTGGCCGCGGACACCGGCACCGAGAGCCGGGCGTGCGCGCAGGGTGGGGTGACCACCTCGCTGAGCTATCTGCGCACCGGGCGCTACTACCTCGATCGCGGTGGTGCGTACCGCGATTTCGTACCCGTGGCGCTGGACGCGATGGCCGGGCGATCGTTCGTCGATCACGCGCTGCACCTGGCGCCGATGACAGCCGAGCACATCGCCGAGATACCTTCCCTGGTCCGGGATTTCGGGATCACCTCGTTCAAGATCTTCATGTTCTACGGCGGCCACGGACTGCACGGCCGCTCGCAGGATCAGGCCGATTTCCTCATGATCGGGCCGGAGGATCGCTACGATCTCGCGCATTTCGAATTCGTCATGCGCGCGGTACAGCGGGCCCGGGAAACTCTCGGTGAACGGATCTCACTGTCGCTGCACTGCGAGACCGCCGAGATCATGGCCGCCTACACCGCCCTGGTGGAACGCGACGGCACCCTCACCGGACTGCGCGCCTACAGTGCCTCGCGGCCCGCGCACTCGGAGGGCCTGGCCATCACCATGGCCTCGTACCTGGCGCACGAGACCGGTCTGGCCAATATCAACCTGCTGCACCTGTCCTCCGCGAAGGCGGTCGAGGCGGCTCTCACCATGGCCACGGCCTTCCCGCGCGTGGATTTCCGGCGCGAGGCGACCATCGGGCATCTGCTCGCCGATGTCGACACCGCGCACGGCAACGGCGGCAAGGTGAATCCGCCGCTGCGCGAGCGCGCGGACGTGGAGGCACTGTGGCGGCATCTGCTGGCCGGCGAGATCGACTGGGTGGTCAGCGACCACGCCTGCTGCCGGGACGAACAGAAATTCGGGGCCGATCGCGACGACGTGTTCAGCGCGAAATCGGGCTTCGGCGGTGCGGAGTACCTGCTGCCCGGCTTGGTCGGCGAGGGGATGAAACGGGGTCTGGCGCTCTCGCGCATCGCGGAGCTGACCGCGTGGAATCCGGCGCGGCGCTACGGGCTCGCGAGAAAGGGAACGATCGCACCGGGGTACGACGCCGACCTGGTGCTGATCGATCCCGATGCCAGGTGGACCGTGCACGCCGCGGACTCCGAGTCCGCGCAGGAGTACACCCCGTTCGAGGGCTTCGAGATCGGGGCGCGCGTCACCGACGTGTTCCTGCGGGGGCACCACATCTGCCGTGACGGCCGGGTGCAGGGTGATCCGCGCGGTGGCTATCTGCGCCGCGATCCGGCCTGATCGGGATGTGTGAGCTCATCGTCGGCGGGTAGTCGCCGCGAAGGTTGCTCGTCGGCGCGCGAACAAGTGGTGGGACTGACCAGTCCGCACGCGGTCGCATATCGAAGGCGAGGTAGCAGACGTTCGTGGATCGACTCAGGAGGAACGACGATGAGCATTCGGATACGGGCCGCCGTGACGGTGGCCGCTGCCGCCACCGCGGTTCTGGCCTCGACGACACTCGGCGCGCCGATCGCGGCGGCCGCACCCCCGGCTCCCATTCCCGCCCTGGATCTGGAGCGCTACGCCGGAACCTGGCAGCAACTCGCCGCCATCCCGCAGTACTTCAATCTGATCTGTGCCCGCGACACTCGCGCGGAGTACTCGAAGGACGCACAGGGCGATATCGCCGTGCACAACACCTGCCTCACCTGGACCGGTGCGCTCAACGAGATTCGCGGCACCGCGACGGTCAACGACCCCAGCACCAACGCACAGCTGCACGTCAGCTTTCCGGGAGTCCCGACCCAGGAGTCCCGCTACGGCGCGACCAACTACATCGTGACCGCCCTGGGGCCGGACTACTCGTGGGCCCTGGTCACCGATCCCGACCGGCTCTCGGGTTTCGTGCTCTCGCGCACACCCTCGCTCGACGCCGCGCAGTGGCAGGATGTGCGCGAGGCCATCGCCGCCGCCGGTGAGAACTCGTGCGTGTACCTGACGACGCCGGCCACCGGTGGACTCGACGCCATCGCGCCGCTGTGCACGATCTGAGCATCGGACCGGCCATACTGCGAATCGATCATGTATCTGAATAGGGTTGCGGCGTGAATGTGTGGGATCGATACGCGGCACTGGTCACCGGACGCAAGTCCTGGGCCTTCCTGCTCGCGATGGTGGCGCTCGCCGCCCTCGCCATGGTGGGCATCGGCGAGAACGATTCGGGCAGCAAATCGCCCGACTCGCTTCCCTCCAGTGCCGAGTCCGCGGCGGTCAAGGACGCCCTGAAGCAATTCCCGGACGGCACAACCAGTTCCGCGGTCCTGGTGGTCACCCGGACCGACGACGGCGAGCTGACCGCCTCGGACCTGGACGCGGGCCGCGAGGCGCTGACGCGGATGGGCGGATCGCCCGGGCAAGCTCTGGTGATCTCCCCGGATCGTCGCGCCGGGTTGGGTCAGGTCACGCTGTCCTCGGACCTGAGCGGCTTCGATCTCACCGATCGGGTGAAGCAGTTGCGCACCGCGGCCTCCGCGGGCGCACCCGCCGACCTGCGGTTGCAGCTGACCGGCGGTCCGGCCTTCGGCGCGGACGTCGCGAATTCCTTCTCCGGGGCGAACGTGCTGTTGCTCGTGGTCACCGCGGTGGTGGTGATGGTGCTGCTGATCGCCACCTACCGCTCGCCGGTGCTGTGGCTGCTGCCGCTGTCGGTGGTCGGCATCGCCGACCGGGTCGCGGCCTCGGTGGGCACCGGGCTGTCGCAGTGGACCGGACTGGCTTTCGACGGATCGACCTCCGGGATCACCAGCGTGCTGGTGTTCGGCGCGGGCACCAACTATGCGCTGCTGCTCATTTCGCGCTACCGGGACGAGTTGCACCACACCGACGACGCCAGGGCAGCTCTGCGAATCGCCGTGCGACGGGCCGGGCCCGCCATCCTGGCCAGCAATGTGACCGTGGTACTGGCGCTCTCGACCCTGCTGCTGGCACTGCTGCCCAATACCCGCAGCCTCGGTGCGTTCGCGGCCGCCGGACTCGTGGTGGCCGTGGTGTTCGTCCTGCTGGCGCTGCCACCCGCGCTGGCGCTGTGCGGGCGAAAGGTGTTCTGGCCCTTCATTCCCCGCAACGGAGATCGCGGCGCGACGCCGACCGGACTCTGGTATGGCATCGCGCGGCGGGTGGTGCGGCGTCCAGCGGTGGTCAGCGTGGCCACCCTGACGCTGCTGATCCTGTGTGCCAGTGCGCTGTTCGGCACCCATATCGGGCTCTCGCAATCGGAGCAGTTCCGCGTCCGCGCCGAATCGGTGGACGGGCTGAAGACCCTCGGCGCGCACTTCTCCTCCGGATCCTCCGATCCGGCGGTGGTGCTGGCCGCCGCGGGCAACGATGCCCGGGTGCAGCAGATCCTGGACGGCACCGAGGGCGTGACCCGGGCGACTCGCTCGGGCAGTTCCGACACCGGACTGACCCGATGGTCGGTCGTGCTGGACGCCTCGCCCGAGTCCGAGCGGGCGTTCGCGATCGTGGCGTCGCTGCGTGAGCGACTCGCCACCGCACCGGAGGCGCACGCCCGGGTCGGCGGGTCCGATGCCCAGGCCCTGGACACCCGCGACGCGGCACGGCGCGATCAGATCCTGCTGATCCCACTGATTCTCGCGATGGTGACCGCGGTGCTGCTGATCCTGCTGCGCGCGGTGCCCGCCACCATCATCCTCGTCGGGGTGAGCGCATTGAGCGCGCTGGCCGCGCTCGGACTCGGAAGTCTGCTCGGCAGCCACGTGTTCGGCTTCCCCGCACTCGATACCAATGTGCCGCTCTTCGCATTCCTGTTCCTGGTGGCGCTCGGGGTGGACTACACGATCTTCCTGGTCAGCCGAGCGAAGGAGGAGACCCCCGAGCACGGCACCACCGAGGGGATGGTGCGCGCTGTCGCCTCGACCGGCGCGGTGATCACCAGCGCGGGCATCGTGCTGGCGGCAGTGTTCTGTGTGCTGGGTGTGCTGCCGCTGATCACCCTGACCCAGTTGGGCATCGTGGTCGGCACCGGCATTCTGCTGGACACCTTCGTGGTGCGCACGATCGTCATTCCCGCGCTGTTCGCGGTGATCGGGCCCCGAATCTGGTGGCCCAACCCGCTTTTCCGCGTCGACCCGAGCGTGCGGCCCAGCCTCGAAACGAGCGACCCTCGCCGGCCCGAACGGAGCGTGCGGCCCCGAGGATAAGCATTTCCGATCCCGCGATCGAGGGCGGCGCGAGCGGATCGAAGGCGGTTTCGGCCGCTGTTAGTGTCACGGGACCTGAGCTCGGATCTCGTACTCATGAATGTGTGGCACTGTGAGATGACCGAAGAAACGATACCGCCCGCGTCTCGAATTGCGGAGCCGGAGAACGAATCCGGAGAAGCCGGTCCGCGGCGCAAGACGATCAGCAGCCCGTACATTCATCGATTGCAGCGGCGCCATTTCCTGCTTTTCGACATCATGCCGATCATCGGCACGGCAGCCGCCTTCGCCTTTCTGGTGGTGCGGCCCTTCGGGTTCCTGGAATTCGGGCTGCTTTTCGCGATGTGGCTGCTCACCGGACTCGGTGTGACCGTCGGATATCACCGGCTCTTCACTCACCGCACCTTCAAGGCGGCGCCGTGGGTGGAGGGACTGCTCGCGATCCTCGGCTCGATGGCCGGGCAGGGCCCGGTGGTGTCCTGGGTCGCGTTGCACCGGCGGCATCACGAGTACAGCGATCGCGAGGGAGATCCGCACTCGCCCAACCTGTCCGGCGATGGACTGCGGGGCGCGCTGCGCGGTCTGGCGCACTCGCACTTCCTGTGGATGCGCAGGCACGAATACCCGAACGTGGTGCACTACGCGCCCGATCTGATCAAGAACCGCGCCCTGGTGCGCATCGCCCGGCTGTACTACTACTGGGTGGCGCTGGGCCTGGCACTGCCGGCCGCACTCGGCGGGCTGATCTCGCTGAGCTGGACCGGTGCGATCAGCGGACTGCTGTGGGGCGGATTCGTGCGCATGTTCGTGCTCGAACACATCGTGTGGGCGATCAATTCGTTCCTGCACATGTTCGGCACCCGACCGTACGAATCCCGCGAGAACAGCCATAACGGCGGCGTATTCGCCCTGGTATCGCTGGGCGAATCGTGGCACAACAATCACCACGCCTTTCCCGAGTCGCCGTCCTTCGGACTGAACTGGTATCGCCTGGATCCCGGATTCTGGCTCATCAAGACCTTCGCGGTATTCGGACTCGCCTGGGACTTGAAAGTGCCCAGCGAGGCGCGCATGGCCGCGAAACGCATTTCGGCTACCTCCGACTCCACTCCCCGCGCAGCGTAAGGACATTCGATATGGACACCAGTAGAGAAGCGATCGTGCTGTGGTGCCAGGAGTATCTCGGGAACCTGCTCGAGATGCCTGCGAACGCGGTGGATCCGTCGGCGGACTTCGACCGGCTCGGCGTCGATTCGGCGCTGGCCGTCGCGCTGCTGATCGACGTGGAGGACCGGTACGGCATCGAGCTGTCGCCGGAGGATCTGTTCGAGAACCCGAACATCGACGCGGTCGCCACCTATCTGCACGAGCAGAGCCGGCGGAGCGTGGCCTGATCATGGGCACCGCGCACGCCGGCGATCGGGCCGCCACCGCCGCGGCGGCGATCCGGCATCACTACGACATCGGCAACGAGTTCTACCGGCTGTGGCTCGATCCGTCACTGAGCTACTCGTGCGCACTGCGCGAGAACGACTCCGACACACTGGAAATCGCGCAGGAGAACAAGCTTCGCCATCACCTCGACGCGATCGGGGCGGCCGACGCGGACGCGGTGCTCGACATCGGCTGCGGCTGGGGCGCGATCCTGCGGCGGCTCTCGCAGCAACACGGTGTGTCCCGGGCGGTGGGCCTCACGCTCAGCGACGAGCAGGCGGAATTCGTTCTCGCACAAGAGCTGCCGGGTGTCGAGGTGCGCATCCAGAACTGGCTGCACTACGAGCCGCGGGAGCGCTTCGACGGGATCATCTCCATCGGCGCGTTCGAACACTTCGCCCGCCCCGAGGACTCTCCGGCGGAGAAGATCCGCGTGTACCGCGAGTTCTTCACCCGCTGCCGGGACTGGCTGCGCGAGGGCGGCGTGCTGTCGCTGCAGACCATCGCGTACGCGAACATGTCTCGCGAACAGGCGAGTTCGTTCATGCAGCAGGACATCTTCCCCGACGCGGATCTGCCGACGCTCGCGGAGATCACCGCCGCCGCGGAGGGCATCTTCGAGGTGCGGTCGATCATCAGCGGCCGCCTCGACTACGCCTGGACCTGCGAGGAGTGGGCCCGCCGGCTGCGCACCCATCGCGCCGAGGCCACCGACCTGGTGGGCGAGGAAGCCGTCGCACGGTACCTGCGCTACCTCAAGCTGTCGGCGCTCGGATTCCGGATGGGCAAGCTCAGCCTGTACCGGCTGGTCCTGCGCGCGTACCCCGACGGATACTTCGGCGAGCGGCGCGGGTGAGCCGGATGACGGTGAGCGAGAACGCTCTCGGCGCCGGGACCGCTGTCGCCTCCGGAAGCTCTGTGACGTCCACCCCGGCGCGGATCCGGTTCAACCCGTTCAGCGCGGACTTCCGGCGGGATCCCTATCCGCTGTACCGGCAGCTGCGCGAGACCGCGCCGGTGCATCGGACGCTGGGCATGTGGGTGCTCACCCGGCATGCCGACGCGCGCGCGGTCCTGCAGGATCGCAGCTTCAGCGCCGGACTGATTCCCCAGCTGGTCAGCGAGCAGGCCGCGCGGCTGGGACACCGCGATGTGGCCCGCATCGAGCGCCTGGGCCGTAAGTCGTTGGTGTTCACCGACAATCCGGACCACGCACGACTGCGCGGACTGGTGAACCGGGTGTTCACCGCGCGCGCGGTCGCCGAGCTGCGCCCCCTGGTCTCCCGGGTCGCGGCGGACCTGATGGCGCGGGCCCGGAGTGCGGGCGGCATGGACGTGATCGCCGACTTCGCCGCGCCGCTGCCGATCAGCGTGCTGTGCGAGTGGATGGCGTTGCCCGAGCAACTGCGCGAGCGCGTCGGCCCGTGGACCCACGACATCCGGTTCCTGCTGGAACCCGGAATGATGAAGGCCGCGGACTTCGTGCGCGTCGTGGAAGTCGTCGAGGAATTCACGGACGCGCTCGAGGCTCTGCTGGCCGAACGCCGAGCCCATCCCGGGACCGACCTGATCAGCCGACTGCTGGCCGCGCGGACCGCGGGCGGTGACACCCTGACCGACGAGGAACTGATCTTCGTCTGCATCATGTGCTTCGTCGCCGGCAACGAGACCACGAAATCGCTTGTCGGCAACGGAGTGCTGGCGCTGCTGCGCCATCCCGAGCAGGCCGCGCTGCTGCGCCGCGACCCGGGCCTGGCCAAGGCCGTCGTCGGGGAGACGCTGCGCTACGACTGCCCGCTGCAACTGACCAAGCGCGTGGCCACGCGGGACGTGGCCATCGGCGGCGCGGTGATCCGGGACGGGGATCAGGTGCTGATCTGCCTGGGTGCGGCCAATCGCGATCCCGAGGTCTTCGACCGGCCCGACGAATTCGATCTCACCCGGGACACCGGCGCGCACCTCGCCTTCGGCCACGGCATGCACGGATGCCTGGGCGGGCTGCTCGCCGAACTGCAGGCCGAGATCGCCTTCGAGCACCTCGGGCATCTCGAACCGCGCGCCACCGAATTGCAGTGGCAGGACCACAGTTTCATCGTGCGCGGGTTGACAAGCCTTCCGGTCGTCGTCCGGGAGGCTCCGTGACCGAGACGACGACATCCGCACCGGACGGCCGTCGCATCGAGGTGAGGACCGACATGTCGCACCCGGCTCTGCTGCCCGAGATCCTGGCGCGCCGCGCCGGCGAGGATTCGGATCGGACCGCGTACATCTTCCTCGGTGAGGACGGTGCGGAGACCGACACGCTCACCTACGGCGAACTACACGCCCGCGCGCTCGCGGTCGCGCAGGAGCTCTCGAGGCGCTGTGCGCCGGGGGATCGCGCACTGCTGGTGTTCCCGCAGAGCCTGGACTTCATCGTGGCCTACTTCGGCTGCCTCTACGCGCGCGTGATCGCGGTGCCGGTGAATCCGCCCCGGCGCGGGCAGGTTCAGGAGGCGACCCGGTCCATCGTGCGCGACTGCCGCCCGGCGGTGGTGCTGACCCTGAACCCGGTGATCGAGCCGCTGCGAACGGTTCTCGAGCCGGTCTGCGGGCAGGTGCAGTGGATCGGCGTCGACGCGGTGCCCGCGGCCACGAGCGATGTCACGATCGAGCGGGCAGCGGCGGATTCGGTGGCGTTCCTGCAGTACACCTCGGGCTCGACCTCCGCGCCCAAGGGCGTGATGGTCTCGCACCGGAATCTTGTCGCCAATCAGGAGATGATCCGGCTCGGCTTCGGCCACGACCGCGACTCGACCGTGGTGGGCTGGGCGCCCTTCTTCCACGATCAAGGGCTGATCGGCAATGTGCTGCAACCGCTCTACGTCGGCGCGACCAGCGTGCTGATGTCACCGGTCACCTTCGTGCGCCGGCCACTGCTGTGGCTCACGGCGATCTCCCGCTACCGGGCGCACACCAGCGGCGGGCCGAACTTCGCGTTCGAATCGTGCATCGCCCGGGCCACCGCCGCCGCGCCGCCGCCCGACCTGGACCTGAGCAGTTGGCAGGTCGCGTTCGACGGTGCGGAACCGATCCGGTCGCAGACCCTGCGCCGATTCGCGGATGTGTTCGCGCCGTACGGATTCCGGGAGGCGGCGCTGTACCCCTGCTACGGTCTGGCCGAGGCGACGCTGCTGGTCTCGGGCAGCGCGAAGGGGCGAGGTCCGCGCAGCGTCGAGGCGCAGGCGCGGGCGCTGGGGGATCGGCGCTACGCCGCCGCGACCGGAACCGAGGCGCGCACGCTGGTCGGCTCGGGAGAGATCCTGCCCGGCGAGGACGTGCGAATCGTGGATCCGGAGACCGGACAGCCCTGCGCCCCGGATCAGGCGGGTGAGATCTGGGTCTCGGGTGAGCATGTCGCACAGGGCTATTGGGCGAATCCGGAGGCGACGGCCGAGGTGTTCCACGCGCGCCTCGCCGATCACCCCGGCCGGACGTATCTGCGCACCGGCGATCTCGGGATGATCCTGGACGGGGAGCTGTACGTTGTCGGGCGGCTCAAGGATCTGGTGATCATCCGCGGCCGCAATCACTACCCGCACGATATCGAACACACCACGCAGACAGCGCATCCCGCGCTGCGGGCCGGTGGCGTGGCCGCGTTCGCGGTGCCGGGAACCGACGGCGAGAAGCTGGTCGTCGTGCAGGAGATCAAGCGGGAGCACGCGCCGGTGAACGACGCCGACATCGCCGGGGCGATCCGTGCGGCGGTGCTGCGCGAGCACGGGCTGGCGATCGGCGCGCTGGTGCTGGTCGTGGCCGATCAGTTGCGCAAGACCAGCAGCGGCAAGATCATGCGATCCGCTGCCCGAAAGCGGTACCTGGAGAACGGGTTCGAACTCTGGGCAGCGGCCCGGCAATCGTTCGAACCCGCCGATTCGTCACCGAGGAGCGCGCAGCGATGACCACCTGGGAAGCCAAGAACCCCGACTTCGAGCAGGCCGTCACGGCCGCGGTCCTGAGCATGCCCGCCGCGCGCCATCTGGGATTCGGCTTCGGCCGATTGGCGCCGGGGGAGGCGGAGATCGTGCAGCCGCACCGTGTCGAACTCACCCAGCACGACGGATTCTTCCAGGGCGGCGTCCTGGGTTCGCTCGCGGACTTCGCGGCCGGCTCGGCCGCCGGGACGCTGCTGCAGCCCGGTTGGGTGAACATGACCATCGACTACACGGTCAAGATCCTCGCGCCCGCGAAGGGGCCCACGGTGGTGGCGCGCGGGCGGGTGATCAAGCCGGGCGCACTGATCACCATCGCCGCGGCGGAGGTCTTCTCGATCGACGACGAGGACGCCGAAACCCTGTGCGCGACAGCGTTGGTGACCATGCGCAACGTCAAATTGTTCTGAATCTTTTCGCTGACCCGGGGGAGCAGTCATGAGTATCGACACCGGAACGTTCGTCTTCGATCCGTTCACCGCCGCATTCGCCGCCGATCCGTATCCGCACTACGCGCGGATGCTCGCGGACGCGCCAGTGCACGAGCATCCGCTCGGATTCTGGGTGGTGTCGCGATACGACGACGTCTCCCGGTTGCAGCGATCGGCGCACTCGGTCGACGAGCGGCACCTCACCCGGCTGCCCGTCTTCAAGAGCGATACCGGCACGCTCGGCAAACAGAACCGCATGATGCGTGGACTCTCCATGCTCGATCAGGATCCACCCGATCACACGCGGTTGCGGCGGCTGGTCACCAAGGCGTTCACCCGGCGCGCCATCGAGGCGCTGCGGCCGCGCATCGAGGCGCACGTCGAGGCGGCGCTGGATCGGATCGCGGCGAACGGCGGCGCGGATCTCGTCGCCGATCTCGCTTTTCCGCTGCCGTTCGCGGTGATCTCCGACCTGCTGGGCATTCCGGTGCTCGAGCACACCCGGCTGCGCGAGCTCACCGCGACGCTGGTGCGCGCGCTCGAGCCGCTGGCCGACCCCGCGCTGCAGGCCCGGATCCGCGCCGCGGACGAGGAGCTGCGTGGGATGGTCGCCGACCTGATCCGCTGGAAGCGCGCCCATCCCGGGGACGATGTGCTGACCACGCTCATCTCCGCCGAGGAGGACGGTGACGTGCTGAGCGAGGACGAGTTGATCGCGCAGGTCATGCTGCTCTACATCGCCGGTCACGAAACGACGGTGAACCACCTCGGCGGCGGATTGCTCGCCCTGCTGCGCAATCCCGGCCAGGCCCGGAGACTGCGGCAGGAGCCCGCGCTGGCCGCCAACGCGGTGGAGGAACTGCTGCGCTACGACACCCCCGTGCACCTGATGCGCCGGATCACCATCGCGCCCTTCCTGGTCGGCGACGCCGAAATCCCCGGCGGCAGTTGGGTCATCCTGTGCCTGGCCGCCGCCGCGCGCGATCGGCGCTTCTGGGGCGCCGATGCCGACACCCTGCGCCTGGACCGGCCGAACGCCGCGCAGCACATCTCCTTCGGCGCGGGCATCCACCACTGCCTGGGCGCGGCCCTGGTCCGCATGCAGGGCCGAATCATGTTCCCGCGCTTCGTCGAACGCTTCCCGGACGCGCAGGTGGACCAGCTGCGCTGGAACGGGCGGGTCAACCTGCGCGGGCCCGCGGCCCTCTCGATCACCCTCTAGCCCGCATCAGGAGAACCCTTGCCGATCCTCACCATCGACGGCGTGCCGATCGCCTACACCGACACCGGAGCCCCGGCCGCTCGCCCGGACGCGCCCGCCATCGTGTTCGGTCACGGATTGTTGTTCGGCGGCTGGATGTTTCGCGAACAGATCGACATCCTGCGCACGCACTATCGATGCGTCACGATCGACTGGCGCGGACAGGGCGAGACCCCGCCCGCCGCGGGTGGATACGACATGGACACCCTCACCGGTGACGCGATCCGCCTGATCCGGGAACTGGGGCTCGCGCCCGCGCACTGGGTGGGCCTGTCCATGGGCGGGTTCGTCGGGCAGCGCATCGCCGCCCGCCACGGGCACCTGCTGCGATCGCTGACCCTGCTGGACACCAGCGCCGGGGCGGAGGAGCCGAACAAGATCGCCGAGTACAAGCGACTCGCCCTGGCGCTGCGGCTGTTCGGCCCGACGCCGATCCTGCCCCGGGTGCGGCCGCACCTGTTCGGACCGGCGTTCCTGGCCGACCCCGCGAACCGGGCCGTCCTGGACGAATGGGCCGAGCGGCTGCGCCGGTGCGACCGGGCCGCGGTGCGCAAAGCCGTGCTGGGGGTGGCCGATCGGACAGCGGTCGAGAGCGAGATCCCGTCCATCTCGATGCCCGTCCTGATCCTGGTCGGCGCGGACGACGTGGCCACTCCGCCGGCTCGCTCCCGGCAGCTCTCGACCTCGATCGACGGCGCGCAGTTGCACGTCATCGAGAACTGCGGGCACACCAGCACTCTCGAACAACCCACCACGATCACCGAACTGTTGCGGCGCTTCCTCGACACCGTCGACGGGGGTGAGCCGGGGACGGTCGCACGCCGAGGTCCGTCTCCGCTGAGCGGAGTCCGCGTCAGGAGGTGGATATGTCGAAACGCAGTGCGCGCGCGGCGTTCTCGGGAGTGGGCTGGTTCCAATGTTCGGTGAAGTTCTCGGCGGAGGTCAGCGACCGGGTGATCGCGCGGTCGAGGTAGAGCGTGCCGTCGAGATGATCGGTCTCGTGCTGCAGGATTCGCGCGGTCCAGCCGCTGACTTCCTCGTCGAAGGACTCGCCGTGCTCGTTCGCGCCGCGCACCCGCACGGTGGTGGGCCGGGCTACCACGGCCGCCCAGCCGGGGACGCTGAGGCACCCTTCGAAGAACGCCGAGCGCGCCTCGCCCACGGCGTGGTACTCGGGGTTGATCAGTACGCGGAAGGGGAGCGGGAACCGCTCGCGTGCGGCCCGCACCTCCGGCGGCACGTCGGCGCGATCCTCGACCACGGCGAGCCGCAGGGGAATGCCGATCTGCGGTGCGGCCAGGCCGACGCCGGGTGCGGCGTACATGGTGTCGCGCATGGCGGATATCAAGCGACTCAACTGTTCCGAGGTCAGCTGGCCGTCGTAACGGGCGGCGGGTACGCGCAGCACCGGGTCGCCCGCCGCCGCTATCGGGAGCGGATGCGGACCCGCGAGCAGCTGTTCGACCAGATCCGGCAGAAATGTCGTCATGGCACAAGCCTCGCATCGTCGAACGTCGATCCGTGCAGCGGCACAGTGGTTTCGAGTGCGGCAGCACAGTGGTTTCGAGCGCGGCGGTCATCGGCGAGGTGGCGAGGTGGTCGTCGATCGCGTCAGTGGCCGTCGGTCCATCGGCAGGTGGCCTCGGTGCGGCGGTTGAGGATCGAACAGTGCTGGGTGATCGTGGAGGGTGCCGCTAGGCCGCAGCCCACGCGAGCAGTTTGTCCACGGACCAGGTGTTGACGATGCGGTCGACGGGTACGTCGTTGTCCAGGGCGCGCTGTGCGCCGTAGCCGAGGAAGTCGAGTTGGCCGGGGGCGTGCGCGTCGGTGTCGATGGAGAACACGCAGCCGATCTCGAGCGCGGACTTCAGGAGCCGGGTGGGTGGATCACGACGCTCCGGGCGGGAATTGATCTCGACCGCGACGCCGTGGTCACGACAGGCGGTGAACACGGCCTCGGCATCGAACGCCGACTCCGCGCGCAGGCCCCGATTGCCTTCGACGAGCCGGCCGGTGCAGTGCCCGAGGATGTTCGCCTGACCGCCCGATACCGCGCGCACCATCCGCCGGGTCATCGCGGTGGAGTCCATCTTGAGCTTGGAGTGCACGCTGGCCACCACGATGTCGAGGCGTTCGAGCAGTTCGGGCTCCTGATCGAGCGAGCCGTCGTCCAGAATGTCGACCTCGATACCGGTGAGAATGCGCATCGGCGCGAATCGCGCACGGAGGTCGTCGATGACGTCGAGCTGCTCGCGCAACCGCTGCGCGGACAGCCCGTTGGCGACGGTCAACCGCGGTGAGTGGTCGGTGAGCGCGCAGTACTCGTGCCCCAATTGCTGTGCGGCAGCCATCATTTCCGCGATCGGGGCCGAGCCGTCCGACCAATTCGAATGCAGGTGCAGATCGCCCTTCAACGCCGCCCGTACCGCGCCGCCGCCCAGGTCCTGCGCGGCGGCGCGCAACGCGGTGAGCGTATCGGGCTCGTTCCCCGCCCAGGCCTGTTCGATCACCGTGGCGGTCTTGGGCCCGATACCCGGCAGCGACTGCCACCCCCTGGTCCGGCCGAGGTGCTCGCGCTGGGCCTCGTCGAGCCGCTCGACGATATCGGCGGCCGTGCGATAGGCCATCACCCGGCGCGAATCCTCGCGGGCGCGGTCCTTGTAGAACGCGATCTGGCGCAGAGCGGCGACAGGATCCATCCCTCCAGTGTGAACGTTCGGCCCGGCGCGCGGCGGCCGGGCCGTCGCTCATCGGGCGCTGGTGCGGAACGGCACGGTGGGAGCGCCGAGGTTCGGCGTGCCCAGCAGCGAGGGCGACGACAGCGCGTAGATGCCGTCATTGGTCATCAACCAGGCGATCTTGCGGTCGTGCTCGACGTACACGCCGTGGGTCGGATTGCTGCGCGCCCAGTCCGCGGTCTCGGGTCCGAAGGTCGGAGGCGCGAAATAGCCGGCGACCTTCGGATTCTTCGGATCCGAGACGTCGAAGAACTGTGCTCCCGCGTTGTAGAAGTCGTAGATCAGCAGGCCTTTCTCCGGATCGCCGGGCGAGGTGTAATAGCCGCTGCGCTTCGGGCCGAAACTGCCGCCACGCTGGCAGTAGTCCGTCACCGCGACGCCCGCGGGAGGGGTCGGGCGGGGGAGTCTGCCCACGATTCTCGGATGCGCGGGATCGGTGGCATCGATCTGGAAGATGTCCTTGTACGGCTCGAAGCAGTCCTCGGCGAGCGGGTAGCCGCTCAGATAGACCATGCCGGTCGACTCGAACTGGGAGACGTCGACATTGTCGGCCTCGGTGCCCGAGACGGACATCGGGATATCCAGGTGAGAGACCTCGCGCAGGTGCGACGGATCGGACAGGTCGATGATCGACATACCGAAGCCGCCCATGGCGGCGAAGCCGTACCTGCCGCCCTCCTCGATCGGGGTGGGGAGATAGAGCGGATTGCGCGACCCCATCCACGAGGTCCGATTACCGCAGCGCGGATTGGACCGGTACGCCTCGTCCTCGCCGCGCACCGTGCCCTCGTGATGCCAGGTGTCCAGCAGCGCCGGGGCGGCGGGATCGGCCATGTCCCAGACCTGAAAACCGTTGGCGTACAGGTATGTCGGATACTCCTGCATCGACCAGTCGTCGCTGGGCGCGGTCGAGAGGAACATGTAGCGGCCGCCGCTCCACTGCGGCACATCCAGCGAGCCCGACCCCTGCTGTGCTCGGGTGAGGTCCGGCGCGAGCGGATCGCGTTGCGTCTCATCGGTGCTCACCGTCGCCAGCAGCTGCCAATCGCGCTTCCTGGGACCGTTCAACTTGTAGACCTTGAAGCCCTTGAGCTGGGTGTCGGCGCGCGCGGCGGCCACGCCCTCTGTGGCGGCGTACTTGCTCTCGGCCGGTGTGTCGCCCATCCAGAACGGCACCTGACGGCGCATCTCGAAGCTCTGCACCATGATGTAGCCGTTGTACTTCTCGCTCCACTGGATGGTGGAGGCTCCCCAGAAGTCGTGGGCGGCCCAATCCTGACCGGCCACGGACTCGTCGTTGCCCTCCGCACCGGCGACGTCCTCGCGGCTCAGTGATTCGACCACCTGCACGTTCTTCACGTCGGTGATGTCGTAGACCCGGGCTTCGCTGCGGTCGTACTGGAACATGTAGCGCCGGCCGTCGAAATCCACGATGTTCTGCCAGGAATGGAACGGGTCCGGGGTGAACCGGGCGCCGGGATAGTGCGCCTCCACGCTCACGTTGTCGCTCTTGTAGGTGTTCGGGTCGTATCCGCCGGTTTCCGGGAACAGCTCTTCGCCTCCGCGCGGGAAGGGATGCTGCTCTTCCTCGTTCACGTAGGTGAGCGACGGGTGCAGGAACGAGCCGTCGTTCTGCATTCCGTAACTGCCCGGATCCACCGTCGCAGGTCGACTGTCCTGGCAGAGGAGGGGCACATCGCGGTCCTGCGGGCCGCTCGCGCGCGCGTTGTCGCCGCGGCGATCGTCGATGGCCCGCGTCACTATCGCTCCACCGGTTCCGGCGCTGAGCGCGATGCCGATGACCATCAGCACGACGAGCGATCTGCGCCGTCGTTTCGGCACGTTCATCCGATGACTCCCTCTCGTGGACAACGCTGACCAGTCTCGTCAGCCGACGACCCGCGAAACTCATCCCGGAGGCCGCATTCGAACCCTCGGACACCGGCCTCGGGGGCCTTGCGGAACCGCGAGCGATGTGCAGGGTGCGGGAGCACGGGGGCGCCCCGCCTACAGTCGGGAAGGTGATCTCTCTTCGGACCGCGTTGCGCGCGACGTATGTCACCGTCGCGGCCGTGCTCACGGTGCTGATCCTGATTCCGCAGATCCGCCTGTACCACGACGAACAGCCGGCCTCCGAGGTCGTGGCCCAGTTGCGTTTTCTGCGTGGGGAATTGGATTCGGGCGCCGCGGAGCGGATGCAGGAGCAGTTCCCGGAGGGCTACTTCTTCTCCTATGTCCTGTACGGATTGGCGTGGACGGACCTCGCGCGCGCCGATCCGGGGCGTCGGGAGGAAGCGTTGCGGGAATCGCGGTGGGCACTGACGCGGACGGAATCAGCGTCGGGCAGAGCGGTTTTCGATGCGCGACTCACGCCCGCGTACGGAGTGTTCTACGTCGGATGGTCCAGCCGGCTGCGCGGTGCGGTGGTCGAGCTGGCCGGGGCCGGTGCACCCGAGACGGCGCGATTCACGGCGGATTGTGAGGCGCTGGCGGCGGCGTTCACCGCGAACGGTCCTTTCCTGCAGGCGTATCCGCGCCAGGCGTGGCCGGTCGACAATGTGGTGGCCGTGGCGGCGCTGCGAATGCACGACCGGGTCGTGGGCCCGCGATTCGGCGCGGTGATCGAGCAGTGGCTCAGCGCGGCTCGGGCACAGCTGGATCCGTCGACCGGCCTGCTGCCGCACCAGGTGCTGCCCGCGACGGACGGTGCGCGCGGATCGTCGCAGGCGGTGATCCAGCGTTTCCTGCCCGAGATCGATTCCCGATGGGCGGGTGAGCAATACGCGGCGTTCCGGCGGGCGTTCGTCGACGCCCCGTTCGGCCTGACCGGGGTCCGGGAGTATCCGCGCGGCACGCACGGCACGGGCGACGTCGATTCGGGCCCGCTGATTTCCGGTATCAGTCTGTCCGCCACGGCCGTCGCTCTCGGAGCGGCGCGTGCGAACGGGGATCGCGAACTCGGCGGATCGCTGACCGCGCTCGGTGAAACATTCGGTGCCCCGGTCACTTTCGGTGGCTCCAAACGCTACGCCCTCGGTGTGCTCCCGATCGGCGATGCCTTCCTCGCCTGGTCGTTCGCCACCCCCGCCGGCCCCGCCGCGACATCGCTCCCGACGGTGACGCCGTGGTGGTGGCGACTGCCCTGGCACCTTCTCGCCGTGGTGATCCTGACGCTGCTGTGGCTGCCGATGATCCGCGACCTCCGGCGGCGGTGGGCGGGACCCGTGCCCCGGCCGCGCCGCGGCCGGTGCGGTGACAGCGGCAACCGGGTTCGTCCGCTCCCGAAATGGAACATGTTCTAGTACGGTCATCGCATGAGCAAGACCGAGTCGATCGTGCGTGTCGGGGTCGCCTACCTCCTGGCCTTCGGAGCGGGCGGTGCGTGGCTGGCCTGGGGACCGGAAACCTTCTCACTGCTTCTGGACGGATTGATCGCGGATCTGATCGCCACGCTCGTGGTGTTCGCCGCCAGCCGCCTGCACAAGAACTCGAGTTTCTACGACGCCTACTGGAGCGTGCTGCCGCCATTGCTGATGATCGCCTGGTGGGTCGAGATCGGCACTCCGGCGAACAGCGCCCGGGCCTGGCTGGTGCTGGGTGTCGTCGTGTTCTGGTCGATCCGGTTGACGGGGAACTGGCTCTACGCGTTTCCCGGTCTGCACCATGAGGATTGGCGCTATCCGATGCTGCGCGCCAAGGCGGGCAAAGCCGAAGCGCTGGCCGATCTGATGGGGATCCACGTGTTCCCGACCCTGCAGGTGTTCGCGGGGATGCTGCCGGTGTACGCCGTGCTGACCACCACCGACCGGGGAATCGGATGGCTGGACGCGCTCGCGTTGCTGATCGGAATCGGCGCGGTGACGCTCTCGTTCGTCGCCGATCTGCAGATGTATCGCTTCGCCGCGCGCCGCCGCCCGGGTCAGGCGATGGACCGGGGGCTCTGGAGCTGGTCGCGGCATCCGAACTACTTCGGCGAGTTCGGCTTCTGGTTCGCGCTGGGCCTGTTCGGCCTGGCCGCCGCGCCGCAGCACTGGTGGTGGGTGTTCCTCGGCGCGATCGGCATGGTCGCGATGTTCCAGGGCGCGAGCATTCCGATGATGGAGCAGCGCAGCCTCGAACGGCGGCCGGACTACCAGGAGATCATCGACCGCGTGCCGCGCTTCGTCCCGCGCCCGCCGCGCCGCGCGAAGGTGGGCGCGGCGTGAACCGGCCACGGATTCTCATCGCCGGTCTCGGCGACACCGGACTGCTCACGGCCATCCATCTCGCCAAATACGCCGACGTGGTGGGTATTTCGAGCAAACCCGGACTGGTCAGCGGCCAGGAGCTCGGCATGCGGCTGTCCCGTCCGCACGAGTGGGCGCGCGACTACTGGGTGTCCTTCGACCGCTATCGCCGCCTCGATCGGGTGCGAACGGTGCACGGCACGCTGACCGGAGTGGACCTCGAGACCCGTCGGGTTCATCTCACCGGGCCCGACGGAATCGCCGCCACCGAGTCGTACGACGTTCTGGTGATCGCGACCGGTGTGACGAACGGGTTCTGGCGCCGCCCGGATCTGCAGAGCGCCGATCAGGTCGCGGCCGCGATCGCCGCGGATCACCGCCGTCTCGCGGCCGCCGAGTCGGTCATCGTGCTCGGCGGTGGCGCGGCCGCGGTGAGCAGTGCCCTGAATGTGGCCACCACCTGGCCGGGCACCCGGGTGGACCTGTACTTCCCCGGTGAGCGCGCACTCCCGCAGCATCACGGCAAGGTCTGGTCGGCGCTGAGCGCACGGCTGCGGAACCTCGGGGTCGGCCTGCATCCGGGGCATCGCGCGGTGGTGCCCGAGGGTTTCGGCTGCGACGAGATCACCGCCGGACCGGTCGAATGGAGTACCGGGCAGGACGCGAGCAGTGCCGATGCCGTGCTGTGGACGATCGGCCGCACCACCCCGAACACGACGTGGCTGCCGGACAGCCTGCTGGACGATCGCGGATTCGTCGTGGTCGACGAGTATCTGCGCGTCCCGTCCGCGCCCGGGGTCTACGCGATCGGCGATGTCGCCGCGACCGACCCGCTGCGCACCTCGGCCCGCAGTCGCGCGGATGGGCTGCTGGCACACAACATTCGGGCCGACCTGGACGGGAGACGCGCGAAACGGTTCACCGCCGCGGCGCGGCGGTGGGGTTCGGTGGTCGGGACGCAGCGCGACATCCTGGAGATATTCGGTCCGGGTGGCCGGGCGTTCCGGATTCCGGCGTGGTCGCGGTTGCAGCCGTTCATCGTGTGGCGGGGTATCTACGGCGGGGTGCGAAAGCCTGCGGGTCAGGTACTCGAGTCGTCGGCGATTCCGGTCGATCGGCCGTAGTCGCCCGGGTGTTCGGCGGGTCGCGGTCGGGCTGCGCGCCGCGCTCGCGCCCCGCGGCCGGTGCGCGGGCGGCAGGGATACGATTGCTTAGTCATGGAAACGAATCCCACCTACACCAGCTTCGTCGCGGTCGGCGACTCGTTCACCGAGGGCATGTCCGACGCGCTGCCCGACGGTTCCTATCGCGGCTGGGCCGACCTGCTCGCCGCGCGCATGGCCGCCCGCACACCCGGATTCCGATACGCCAACCTCGCGGTCCGAGGCAAACTCATCGGGCAGATCGCCGAGGAGCAGGCCCCGCTCGCCGCCGCGATGCGGGCCGATGTGGTGACCCTCGTCGGCGGTTTGAACGACACCCTGCGGCCCAAGGTCGACATGGGCCGGGTCCGCGCGAAGCTCACCGAGGCCGTCGAGATGCTCGCACCCTCCTGCAAACAACTGGTGCTGATGCGCAGTCCGGGCCGCAACGGCCCGGTTTTCGAACGGTTCCGCCCGCGGGTGGAGGAACTGTTCACCATCGTCGAGGAACTCGCGGCCGAGCACGACGCGGTGGTCGTGGACCTCTACGGCGCGGCGGTCCTGGGTGATCAGCGGATGTGGGACGTGGACCGGCTGCACCTGACCGCCGAGGGACATCGGCGGGTGGCCGAAGCGGTGTGGCAGGGCCTGGGCATGGATGCCGAGGACGATTGGCTGGCCCCGCTGGCCGCCACCGTGCCGCCGAGTTGGGGCACCCGGCGGATCGGTGATCTGCGGTTCGCGCGTGAGCACCTGGGTCCGTGGATCGGGCGTCGGATCACCGGTCGATCCTCCGGAGACGGCCGCCCGGCCAAACGACCCGACCTGCTTCCGTACGACGACGGGCCGTCCTAGGTTTTCTCGAGCGCGCGCTGGGCGAGGTTGTCGGCGACCTCGGCTTCCCACGCCTCGTTTGCCTTGGTGGTGTCGACCTCGAACTCCAAGCGGCTCACCGACTTCGGATCGATATCGGCGACGTCGACATAGAACTGCTCGTACCACCGGCGCAGGTGATAGACCGGGCCGTCGTCCTCGCACAGCAGCGGATTGTCGATCTTGGACTTGTGCTTCCAGATCTCCACGTCCTGCAGGAAGCCGACGCTGATGCCCTGCTCCATCTGGTTCACCATCATGTCCGCGGCCTCGTCCGGCAGGCCGGCGGGCTTGTGCAGGGTCATACCCCACTGCAGGACGAAGGAATTCTGACTGACCGGGTAGTGGCAGTTGATCAGCACACTCTCGATCTCGAAGCCGCCGAAGTTGTTTCGCAGCGGATTGATCATGTACGACGGGCCGAAATAGGACGCCTCGGAGGTGAGCAGGGTGTCGCCGTACTCGGCCGCGAACCCGATGTCGGTGCGCGGCTTGGTCTTCAGGTACTGCGTGGCGACATGGCCTTCGAACACGTTCTTGAAGTGCACCGGGAAGGCGTAGTGGATGTAGAAGAAGTGCGCCATGTCCACGACGTTGTCGATGATCTCGCGGCAGTGCGCGCCCTCGATGAGCAGCGAGTTCCAGGTCCACTGCGTCCACTCGGGATTGTGGCTGCCGTCCTGCTCGAACGGGCCCTCGATCCACGGGATGGTGACCTCGGGCGGGGGCTGATTGCCCTCGTGGTCGTGCCACACGAACAGCTGCCCGTTGCGCTCGAGCGTGGTCCAGGCGCGAGTGCGGGCCAGCGGCGGAACGCGCCGCGCGTACGGGATATCGGCGCACTTGCCCGAACCGCTCCAGCGCCAGTCATGGAACGGGCACGCGATATTGCCGTCCTTGATCGTGCCCCGGGATAGATCCGCGCCCAGGTGACGGCAGTAACCGTCGAGCACCTTGAGGTCACCGTCATTGTCGGCCCACACCACCAGCTTGGTGCCGAACGCCTCGATCGAGTGCGGTTCGCCGTCCCGGAACGAGGCGGCCAAACCCACGCAGTGCCAGCCCCGCGCGTACCGGGAAGGCGCGGCGCCCACATCGATCTCGCGGACCCTATGGGTTTGCACAGGGGGAGTAGCGGCCATGGTGTGAAGTCCTCCCTTACTGCGGCAACTCGGAACCGGACCAGCTTCCTAGCTGCCCGGAGGTCCCGCAAATCGGTGAAATGGCCTCGCGCGCACCTGCCGACGGCATTCGGCCCAACCGCGAATCCGGTGTAGAACCCTCCCCGGCGGCGCTCACTCACCCGCCACGAGCGTCCCCATCAGGCCATTGGCGAGCACCCGCCCCACACCGACCCCGAACCGTCCACGCCACCACAGATATTCGCCGATCGACCCGGCAGAGTGCGAAATCACACCGACCACCACACCCCCTGTGGCCGCACACGCCGGCCTCCGCCGCGAGAATCACACCGGTCAGCACTGATCGCGCAACCCGCCGCCCACCCCCGTGGCAGTGACATGGCGGATACTGTCAATGGCCGCGAACACGAGTGTCGGGCAACACATTAGGCGAGGATGAACGTGTGGCCGACGATTGCGATCGATGACCCTGCCGTACCGTCACGGCGAGGGCGGCGGCCGATGAGCGATCGCCCTCGGGCGGCCGCGGTGAGACCTCGGATCAGATGGGGGCCAGGATTCCGTACAGGGCGCTGTCGGCGTGGGTTCCGGCTTCGCGGATCTGGATGGGGAGGTCCGGTGAGTTCGAGGGCAGGACTCGGGGGTCGGTGAGGCGGTAGCGGCGGCCGCGGTGGGTCAGCTCGGCGCCGTCGGCGGCTTGGATGTTGCGGACCCAATCGGAGCCGGCGCCGTAGTTCAGCAGGACCGAGAGGGCGTCGTTCTCGACGAAGACCATGACCGGGGTTCGAAAGGTCTTGCCGGACTTGCGGCCGACGTGTTCGATCAGCGCGTAGTGTGCAAGCCGGGGCGCCCAGAGTCGCTGAACCGGGTTGGTGACGTACCTGTTGAATTTCGCCAGGGTGCGCATTCTGCGCGGCCCCATCATGGACGACAGGCGTACCGCTACGGCCGCGACCGTGCCCGAGAATCCGTTCGCCATCGTTTTCCTCCCCAGAACGACCCTGCCCCAACGACTTTGCCCCCGGTGCGAAGACCTGTCAACCGGTCGGTCGGTCAGCTTTTCGGGCCGTCCGACCGGCGCAGGTTCGGCCGGCCCATCCATGCGACCGGCTCGTCCGTTACGGCTTGCGGCCGACGCCACCGACGATGCAGTGCCGCACGGCGCTGAGCATGCTCATGCGCGGGCCGTCCTGCCACCAGTCGTCGCACAGCACCAGTCCGGGTTCGATCATTTCCAGATCACCGAACATGGCCTGGATTTCCTCGCGGGTGCGGAAACGGCCGCTGCCCATCGGGCTGTGGATGAACTTGTCCTCCATCTTCTCCGCCAATTCGCTGAGCTCGGGCTCCTGCGGATCCTTCGGGTCGAAGAAGTGCGAGATCGCCACGAACGATCCGGAGGGCAGCGCGTCGATATAGGTCTGCATGATCTCGGCCGAGTCGTCGCCGAGGTAATGGTGCAGCGTCCCCACCTGTAACAGTGCCACCGGGCGGGAGAAATCCAGATGCTCGAGAACCGATGCGCTCTTGAGTACTTCCAGCGGTTGGAAGATGTCGCAGGTGGAGATCGTGGCCTTGCTGTTCTCGGCCAGCAGGGCCCGGCCGTGCGCCAGGACCATCGGATCGTTGTCCACGTACGCCACCCGCGCGTCGGGATTGACGCGCTGGACCACCTGGTGGGTGTTCTCGGCCGTCGGCAGCCCCGACCCGAGGTCGAGGAACTGGTCGATACCCGCGTTGCGAACCAGGAAGCGGCACACTCGGATCAGGAAGTCACGGTTGGCCCAGGCCAGGTCGGTCGCCTGCGGGGCGACGGCCTGCACTCGGGCGAGCACCTCGCGGTCGACCGCGAAGTTGTCCTTGCCGTGCAGGAAGGCGTCGTACACCCGGGCGATGCTGGCGCGGGTGGTGTCCACCCCGACCGGCACCGAGCTCGGGTAGTCGGACTCGGGCATCGCAGACTCCTCGGTGTGGTGTGGTCGAATCGCCACAATTATGCGGCATGGAGACCGCAAATATCGCGCGAATACGTTGATCAGCAACAGCTTTGGATACCCGATAAGGACACCGGTATCATGTTTCGCCTGGCCGAAGCCGGATCTCGGGCGCCCGATCGCTCTGCGGCGGTGATGAATCCGCAGTGCGCCGGGATGGCCGTCACCTGATCGGCACGCACCCGGCAGTCGGCCGATGGCAGGGCTGGGGGTGGGTACCGTCTTGGCGGCGGCCACCGTCCCCGCCGAGATCCCGCGCCGGAAATGGCCGGTTCGCTCCCGATGTCCTGATTCACGAATCCGGCCGCCGAGCCGACGCGATGGAGGTCGGCCCGGCGGATGCGAGACCCGTTCTCTCAGGCGAACTTTCCCGGATTCGCCGCGACGGCGCGGCGCAGGGTGGGTCGGTTCGCGCGGTAGTCCTCGACGATCGACTCCAGTTCGTGCGGGCTCGCGCCGTGCATGATCACCGAGTGGCAGCCGAGGTCCAGCTCGCGGGAGATCTTCCGCACGCACTGCTGTGCGGTGCCGTACGCGGCCGAATCGAGCCATTCGTCCGGAATGAGGGCGTCGAACTGCTCGAGCACCTCGACGGACGCGGAGGCGTCGATAGGCCCGGCGGCCGCGGCGTCCTGGAACAGCTGAGTGGCGCGGATTCGGTCCCACACCTGTGGATCCCAGCCGTTGGCGCTGATCAGGATGTCGGCGTACGCCTGCAGGTACGTCACCAGGCGACCGGTGCGCCGGCGCAGCTGATCGGCCTCGGAGAGCGCGTCACTCGCGGTCGCCAGGCACGACCAGATGCGGACACTGTCGGGATCCTTGCCCGCTCGTTCGGCGCCGCGGCGCACCGCCGCAACGGAATTGGCGGTGGCCTCGTCGGAGAAGAAGGTGTGCAGCACGACGAAGTCGCCGATCTCACCCGCGAGTTCGAGAGTCTTCGGGCCTACCGCGACGAACCCGATCGGGGGTGCGTCGTCGAGCCCGTTCTGGTGATACAGGACCGGCCATGTGCCCGCGGGCCCATCATGATTCAGGATCGTCTCGCCGTTCCACAGGCGGCGCAGGATGCCGACGAAATCCCGCAGCTGGGCCTCGGTGACGGCGGGCAGGCCGATCGCCTTCCAGTTCGCCGCCATCCCGCGACCGAACGCCATGGCGTAGCGGCCCTCCGTCATCGCCTGCATGGTCGAGCCGATCGTCGCGGTCACCATCGGATGCCGGGTGTGGTGATTCGTTGCGGCGGCGGCGATTCCGAGGTCGGTCGTGCATCCGGCGAGGCCGCCGGACAGCACGGCGGAGTCCTTGACCGTCATGCGCTCGCCGATCATGCACGAGCCGAGTCCGAGTCGCTCCGCGTCGCGGGCCTCGGGCAGCAGGACACGGGCGTCCGCTGGGTGCCGGGTGATGCAGTAGTAGGCCAGTTCGTTCAGTTGGTCGATCACGAGAGTTGTTCTTTCCCAGAGGTTGTGGAGTCGAGGCCGGGTGTCAGGCGCCGAGTTCGGTGAGCAGTTCTTCCACGAGTGCGCGGTGATGGAGCAGCACTTCGATGTCGTCGGGGCGTTCCATCTCGCCGAAGTGGATCTGCCGACCTCCCGCGCGCAGGAAGACGACGCTGTAGTTCAGGGCGGCGAACATCGTGTACCAGGTCAGGTCGGCGAGTTCGACGCCCGAGTGCGCGGCGTAGCTCGCCCGCACGTCCTGCTCGCGCATGAAGTCCGGCATGCCAGGCAGACCGAAGTTCTGGGCGATCGCGTGAAAAACGCGGTGCCCGAACACCATCCAGGCCACGTCGAGCTCGCGGGGGCCGATGGTCGCCATTTCCCAGTCGAGCACGGCGACCGGCGCGAAGTCCCGGTACATGCAGTTGCCGAGGCGCGCGTCACCCCAGGACAGCACGGTCTCGTGGGACTGCGGCACGTTGTCCCCGAGCCATCTCAGGATTCGCTCCGCCAACGGTGACGGACCGATATCGCGCGCCGCGAACTCGTACCACGCCCTGGCTCGGTTCAGGTTTCGTTCGAGCACACTCGCACCGGCCTGTGCGGCGTCAAGGAACGCGAAAGTGGTTGCGGCGTTCGGGATCGCATGCAGCGCCGCCATGGTCTCGATCGTGCTTTCCTGCACGCGGCGCTGTTGCTCGGGCGTGGCGTCGAAGAGCCAGTTGTCGCCGAACGTGTAGGGCATGACATCGGGCGGCACCTGGCCCTGGACGCGGTCCATCAGCAGGAAAGGCGTGCCCAGTACCTCACCGGTCGGCTCGAGAAACCGAACCCGCGGCACCGGCACGCCGCCGGCGTCGGCCACGATGCGCATGACCTCGAATTGGTCGGGCAGGCTGTAGGTCTCGTAGACGGGGAAGTCGCCCGGAGCCGGTACCACCCGGGCGATCAGTTCGGCGACCTGCGATTCCCCGGCTTCACGCCAGCTCAGAGTGAGCGTGAGGGTCTCCGCCGACATGCCGTTGCTGTCGATGCCGGATCCGAGTGCGAGAGTCGGGTCGGCCTTCTCGGGCAGTTGTGTCGCCAGCCATTCGGTGAGGCGGGGGATCAGGGCGGCCGGGTCGCGGCTGCTGCGCTGCAGGCGCATGCCCTGATCCTCGGAAGACGGAGACATGGATCACTCCTGACTGATTGCGAAAGGTGGAGGTAACAGTGGGCCTCCCCATCGCAATTGTCAACGAGGGTTCTCAAAGAATGGAGTTACCGCAGGTAGGAGGCCACGGCATCGACCAGGCAGTGGCGCGCGTCGGTCAGTTCGGCGGGGGAGGAGAGTCGGCGCTCGTTATTGATGCCGCGCACGGCCATCGGAATCATGGCCCTGACCCGATGCACCTTGCCCGAATCGAGGGTCAGGTCCGCCAGAAAGTACTCGAACGCCCTGAGCCAGGCGTCCTCGTACCCGGCCATCGCCGCCGTGGTCAGCGGAAAGACCTCGAGCCGCTCGTCCCGGCCGGTGGGCAGCCCGGCCCGCAGCGTCTCGACCGCCCGCCCTTCGGGCGTGTCCAGGATGGTCCACATCGCATCGACCATCTCCCGCACCCGATCCCGGATCGATCCGCTCACCTGCGGCCAGATCTCGGGACTGTTCGCCCCACTGCGATCGGTCAATTCCACGAGCACCGCGGCCCACAACCCGTCGATATCGCCGAATTGATGCTTCAGCGTGCCCCAGCTGACCCCCGCCTCACGGGCGATCCGATTGGCCGACAACGGCTCTCCGGACCCCTCGGCGAGACACACGATCGCGATATCGAGCAGCCGCTGCCGCGTCTCACGCCCCTTGCGGTTGAGTCGAGTTCCCGCCGCGGACTGCATTGTCGAACTCGTCTCGCTCATCGCTGCTTCCGCTCCACCCGTCCCTGATTTCCCGGAGTCTCCGATCGCTCCGACGATAGCGGCAGGATGAACGGAGCCCGGTCGTGAGGTCGGAAGGCGACGGGGTTCCCGAGGCCGTGCCGGTCGGAGATCCCGTGCGGTGGTTCAGCTTCTGCGCGAAATGACCATGATGTATTCGCAGGGAGAATTCGTTCGGTTGGCGAAGCCGTGCTCCGCGTCGGCCTGGAAGAACACGGAGTCGCCCGCGTTCAGGGTCTCGCTGATTCCACCGATCGCGACGGTGAGAGTGCCCTCGATGACCACGAGCTGCTTTTCCGTACCCGGCGGATAGGCGGGCAGCAGACCGGTCGAGACGTGCGCGGGGAGGTAGTGCACGACCATCTCGCCGCCTCCCGCGCCAGGGGCTGCGGACACCATGTGCCGTTCGAAGCCGGTTTCCGGATCACGGAAGACCGGGCGTTCGTTCTTGCGCATGACAACCGCCACTTCGGTTCTGGCGGCCGCCGGCCCGCCGATCAGGTCCGAGAGCGATGCGTCGAGCGCGTGGGCGATCTTGGACGCGACGCCGATTGTCGGGCTCTTCTCGCCGCGTTCGACCTTGGACAGCATCGCGCGGCTGACCGACGACTGTGTGGAGAGTTGCTCGAGCGTCAGGCCCGCTTCCTCGCGGCGGCGCCGTACGTTACCGCCGAACGCGCCGGCCAAATCGCCGTGCTCTGCTGTCGCGCTGTCGTCTTGCTCGACCACCGTGCTCCTCGATCGAAGGGCATCTCGCCGCCCACACTGTACATTTCTTCTAAAGAAGATACTGTCTTCCATCAGAGACGCGCGTCAGGCGCTCGACACCGATGGAGGATCCATGCGCTCGATCTCGAGTGGCCGGCACCATGCCACGTTCGAATTCGGCGATCTGCGGGTGATCTCGTTGCGAGACGGGTACATCGACATGCCACCCACCCGGCTCCGCACCGAGGACGGGTGCGTTCTCGGTGAGCTGCCGCCTTCGGTTCCGCTGGTCGGGGACAATTTGCGACTCTCGGTCAACGCCTTCTTCGTCACCGACGGCACGCGGTCGGTCCTCATCGACACCGGTGCATCCGACAACTGGCACGACCCGACCATGGGGCTGATCTACGACGCGCTCGACGAGGCGGGAATCGACCGCGCGCGCATCACCGATGTGGCCATCACACACAACCACGAAGACCACGTGAGCGGACTGATCGCCCCGGGCGGTTCGCAGGCGTTCCCCGGGCTCGAGCGCGTGTGGATCGGCGCGGGTGACACCTCGGTGTTCACCGGGCGGCTCGCGCCGATCCTCGACCGGGTCGTACCCGTGTCGGAGCTGGTCTCCATCAACGAGTGGGCCACCGCGATTCCGACACCGGGCCACACACCCGGGCACACCGTTTACGAGATTCGCAGCGGCGCCGGGCATCTCATCGTGTGGGGCGACACAGTTCACGTTCCCACACTTCAATTCGAGCGACCGGGCGTGTCCTGGGAGTTCGACGGCGATCAGAGTCAGGCGCGCACCGCGCGAGCGGCCCTGCTCGAACGACTGACCCGACCACATCACTTCGTGGCCGGCGCCCACCTCGACTCCCCGGGCATCGCCCGTGTCAGCGCCTCGGGCGCGGGCTACGCGCTGGAATACCTCGCACCGCCGATCGGCTGACCGAGCTGTCGCTCAGGGGCCGGAGATGGGTGCGCCCGGTCATACACTGCGGCCCCATTCGGACTCGTACGCGGATGGCTGTGCGTCTCAACGCGTTTGCTCGGCCACCCTGGCCCACACTCGATGCTCAGGCAGCAGTGTCGCGACAGCGTCGAACGCGGCCTTGATATTCGTGCCGGGCTCGACTCCGGCGGACTTGTCGTCGATTCCCGCGGCGATGATCGCCTCGTGGCCCTGCGGGGTGTACCCGATGGCCTTGAGATGGCGGTGCGCCTCCTGTAGCAGCACGTTCAGTCGCGGGTCGGGTGCGATGCCGGTGATGAGGAGGGCGTCGAACTCGATGGAGCGGGCGGTGTCGAGGGTGCGCGAGATCGGCACCTGTTTCGCCCCCGAACCGAAAGTGCCGCCGTGCGGTCCGATGACCAGCGGTGTCATGGAGCTTTTCGCGATGGCCGCCACGGTCGCGGACAGATCAGCGAGATCGGTGTCCTCGGTGGCGAACAGGCCGATGATGCGTCCGTCCGTGGGCCAGGTCTCGCCCAATTGCGAAAGTGTTGCAGACACGGTCGGTTCGGGCGCCTTGGGCGCTTTGCCTTCGACGGGCAGTCCGAGCCCAGCGGCGACCGTGCGAGCCAGATTCTCATCGATCTGCCGCAAGATCGGGATGGCGCGCTGTTTGATCGCCGTCTCGTAGCATTTGCCCAGTTCGAAGGTGTAGGCAGCGGCGACATGAGCTTGCTCGATATCGCTGAGGCTGGCGTAGAAGAGCCGGGCGGAGCTGAAGTGATCGTCGAAAGTCGCTGCGGCGGAACGCTCCTTGTTCCCGTGCACGAGTTCGGGGAATTCGATCTGCACACCCTCGCGCGCACCGGCGATGAACGGGCAGCCACCGTCGAGGCTGTTGGGTCGATACGGTGCGACGCCGGAATGCACTGCGCTCTGGTGCATTCCATCGCGGAGCATGTCGTTGACCGGAGCATGCGGCCTGTTGATCGGGAGCTGGGCGAAGTTGGGTCCGCCGAGCCGGGTGATCTGGGTGTCGATGTAGGAGAACAACCGGCCCTGCAGCAGCGGATCGTTGGTGACGTCGATCCCGCGCACCAGATGCCCCGGATGGAAGGCGACCTGCTCGGTTTCGCTGAAGTAATTGGTGGGGTTGGCGGTCAGCGTCATGGTGCCGATGATCTGTACGGGCGCAAGCTCTTCGGGCACGAACTTGGTCGGATCGAGCAGATCGATGCCGTCGAACATCTGCTCCTCGGTATCGGGGAACACCTGAATGCCCAGATCCCACTGCGGGAACGCGCCGGATTCGATGGCATCGGCGAGATCGCGGCGATGCATGTCCGGATCGACCCCGGCGGCGATCTGCGCTTCCTCCCAGATCAGCGAGTGCACACCGAGTTTCGGCTTCCAGTGAAACTTCACCAGCACCGATTCACCCTTGTGGTTGATCAACCGGAAGGTGTGTACCCCGAACCCCTCCATCATCCGATACGAGCGCGGAATGCCGCGGTCGGACATGTTCCACAGGGTGTGCGCGGTCGCCTCGGTGTGCAGGGTGACGAAATCCCAGAACGTGTCGTGCGCGCTCTGGGCCTGGGGAATCTCGCGGTCGGGATGGGGTTTCGCGGCATGCACGACATCGGGAAACTTGATCGCGTCCTGGATGAAGAACACCGGGATGTTGTTGCCGACCAGGTCCAGCACACCCTCCCGGGTGTAGAACTTGGTCGCGAAGCCGCGGGTGTCCCGGACTGTGTCGGCAGATCCGCGGGAGCCGAGGACGGTGGAGAACCGTACGAAAACCTCTGTCTCCCGGCCTTTTTCGAACAGCCCGGCACAGCAGACCTTCTTGGCCGCGCCATTGCCGATGAAGACGCCGTGTGCGGCGGCTCCGCGCGCGTGCACGACTCGCTCCGGAATGCGCTCATGGTCGAAGTGCGTGATCTTCTCGCGCAGATGATGATCCTGCAGCAGCAGCGGACCGCGGGGGCCGGCCTTGAGGGAGTGATCGGTGTCGCCGGGCCGCGCGCCCTGCGAAGTGGTCAGCAGCGCACCCTGCTGAGCGACCGCGGCCCGGGGCAGGTCGGTGGCGGCTCCGGTCGGGGTGATCGTGGCGGGCCCGCCCTGGTCCGGCTTGGGAGGCAGCGGCGGGCGCGCCTTCGTGGGTTCCTCGAGGCTGGGCGGCGCACTGGCGGGAGCGCCGGGCAGGACAGGTTGTGACTTGGGGCGGCGGGTGGATCCAGCCATCGGGCGTACCTCCTGTGGACGAGTGAACTCGGTGGATGCGCGAGCGGTTGCCCACGTCGTCAGGCGCCAAACAAACGCGCCCGGCAGCGGCGGGGTGGACGGCCTCGGGTCATGCACAACGGAACCGAGGACAGGGAGGCCCGCGGAGGTCGGGCGGTGCGTCTCTGGCACTTATCGATAGCCCTCGGCGGCGTGTCGGCTGGAATATGACGCACATCGTCGACGAGCATGCTGACATGACCGATTCCGATTACGAATCGAAGAGGTCCGATCTTTCCCCTACCCATGTTGTCAAGAGCAATGACCCCAGCCCCTCACAGCTGTCCGAGGCTGCTGCGTGGGAGGTCATCGGCCGACCGGTGGATCTGTACTCCGAACGTGAGCTGCAAGGTGTGCTGTTCGGCGAACTCGCGCTGCCGCCGACTCCTGACATGGCAACGGACACACCATCGTTGCGCACACTGGGTATCGAGCGCCCGCATCCGTTCCTGACCCATCTGCTCGCATATCGCGACGCGCGCGGGGCGGCCGGCGACCTGGGATAGTGGCCCAGCTGCCGATCACCGTGCTCATGATGGTTCCGGCGCCGGTGGCGGTGAGGCTCGGGACCCGATCGAAGGAGATGTGATGACCGACGCGTTCGTGCTCGGCGGTGTGCGGACACCGTTCGCTCGTTATGGTGGCTCGCTCTCGCACATTCGGGCTGACGATTTGCTGGGGATGACCATGAGGGGCGCGTGTGAGCGCGTCGGGGTGGGACTGGATCAGATCGAGGACATCGTCGCGGGGTGTGTGAACCCCGCACATGAGGGGATGGGCGATGTCGCGCGGTGGGCCGCCTTGGCGGCGGGATTCCCCGACACCGTGGCCGGGGTGACGATCAACCGGTTCTGCGGGTCGTCACTGAGCGCGACGATCAATGTCGCGCACGCGATCAAGGCCGGGGATCTCGGAGTCGGGATCGCCTGTGGCGTCGAGTCGATGTCGCGGTCGGGGTGGGCATATATGAAGGGCGACTCCGCGTTCGGGCCCCGTGGCCCGCAAATCCTGCTCGACACCATGTGGGCGGGCGCGGGCGGGCCGGCCAATCCCGCGCTGCTGGCGCGTAATGCCTACATCGGAATGATCGAGACGGCGCAGAATGTCGCGAACCGCTACGGGCTGACTCGTGAGGAGATCGACGCGTTCGCGCTCCGCACGCAGCGGAACGCGTTGGCGGCCAGGGATTCCGGGCGACTGGCGAAGGAGATCATGCCGGTCGAGATCGCCGGGACCAGGAAGACGCCCACTCGCCTGTTCGAGCACGATGAATTCATCAGGCAGGACACGACAGCCGAGCGGCTGGCCGCGCTGGCCCCGCAGCCGGGGACGACGCAGATGACCGCGGGGAACTCGACTCCGCTGACGGACGGTGCCAGTGCGCTGGTCCTGGCATCGGGTGAACGAGCGGCCGAACTCGGTGTCGAACCGCTGGCCCGAGTGGTGTCCTCCGCGGTGTACGGGATCGACCCGCTCTACATGGGTTTGGCGCCGGCGTGGGCGCTGCCGCTGGCTCTGCGACGAGCCGGACTCGCACCCGAGCAGATCGACGTGTGGGAAGTGCACGAGGCATTCAGTGCCCAGGCGCTCGGCGTGTTACGCGAATTGCCCACTCAGCTGGGCGGTTTCACCGTTCCCGACGAGAAGCTGACACCCAATGGCGGCGCGGTGGCGATCGGCCATCCGTTCGGTGCGACGGGCGCCCGCTATGTCTTGACGCTGGCTACCGAACTGCGAGAACGCAATGCGCGGTACGGCGCGATCGGGGTCTGCATCGGATCCGGCCAAGGCGTCGCCATCGTGCTGGAAAACCCCGCCGCCTGAGAAAAGCGGCACTCGCCGACTGCTCGCGCGATCCCACGCCCGCGAGCGAGCCGGAGGTCTTGTCGTAGGAGGCCGTGGTGCAGCCCGTCCGGGGTTACGGGCCGGACGGGCTGCACCACGGCCTCCTGTCGGAGCCGACTGGATGGTGAGGCTATTGCGGTTCGGCGGCTTCCTCGCCCTTGCGCTTCGCCTCGTCGAGTTCCTTGCGCAGGTGGGCGGCGGTCACTTGATCGCCTGCGTCTTCGGCGGTGGTGATGTCCTGGTGCAGTTGCGCGATGATGTCTCGAAAAGCCATGGTCCTCAACCTTTCTCAGGAATGGTCTTACTTGTCGGGCCAGGTTCCGGTCAGGCGCTGATATCCCGAGGCGCCGGCCCGGTCGATGGTCGCCTTCACCAATCCGAAGATCGCGCCCTGCAGCGCCGCGGCCACCAGAACCTCGCGCCAGCCGTATTCGCGGGCCGTGGCGCTGGGCGCCTGGTCCTCTCCGCTGACTCGACGCCAGATCTGGGTGAAGGCCGCGTTGGCGGCGATGCCGCCGAGCACCCCGATGAGCAGGCCGATGGGCTTGTACATCGTGCTCACGCGCGCCCCCGCCTGGTGGCCCACCAGGTCAAACCGAACCCGGAGGCGACGGCGGTCGCGACAGGTATCGGGTGTCGCCGCACGATGTCGGCCAGCTGGCGGCCGCGAGCGGCGACCGGTGCGGGTGTGGCTGTGGCGGCGGTGCCGACCGCTCGGACGACCTGTTCGCGCACCTGTCCCGCGATGTCCCGGGCATGCTCATCCGCGTTGGCGGCGCCTCGGTGTGCGGCGTCGGCGGTGGCCCGGACGGTGTCCTGCGCGCGGGCCTCGATATCCGCATCCTCGGTGCGGGCCTCGATATCCGCCTTGTCCGACGATTCGGCGATGGTCTGCGTGAGGTCCGATTCGGCAATGGTTAGCCCGAGTTCCTGCGGTGCCTCGTCGCGGTTGTGCCGCGATTCCTCGGCTGATTCGGGCCTGTGCGGTTCTGGAGTGTCGCTCATCGTCGACTCCCGTCCTTGATGGTTTCGACGTCCTCTCGGACATTCTCGATCGCCTCGTTCGGCGCCGGAGCCATGGCTCACTGCCGTTCGCCTCACGCTCGAGGGCGAGTTACCCGGCAACGCGCGCATAAAACGGCGCGGCGTGTTCTCCGGGTGACCGGTGCCCGTGCCCGGCCGAGGCGCGTTCACTTCGGAATGTCACCTTCGTTATCCATATTGGCCGCTTGATCTTCGGTGGTCGCGACGGGATCCGGCGCAGACTCGGTCCGCCCCTGATCATCGCGCTCGTCGTCGCGGTCCCCGAAAGGTTCGTCAGTGCGTGCAGCGGTCATTGTCTCGATCCGTTCCCTGGCGTCGGAGGAAGTCGTCACGGAGTCATCGGTGCGGGAATCCCCACACTCGAGCCGTACTCCGCGAGCTACCCCGAACGAGCAGCCGCAATCCGGGCGGTCGTCGTGATCAATGTCCTATGTCCGAGTTTTCATTCGCTCGTGCTGCGTCCCGGCAGTCCCGGCCACCGTCGGGGACCGGGCCCGGGCGCCGCGGTGGTTCAGGCCGAGAGCGGGGTGGCGAGCTCCACCACGGTGCCGGTGCCACTGGTGCGAATGTTCACCTCGGGGACGAGCGTGCGCATCAGGCGCAGGCCGCGGCCGCGATCGGTGTCGGGCAGGGAGCGGTGGACGCGCCAGGTGCCGCCGTCGACGATGGTGATGCGTACCTGCACATCGTCGGCCGTGGCGCGCACGCGCAGGTTGCGGCCGTCGCCGCGATGGCCGTGCTCCACGGAATTGGTGCAGGCCTCACCGACCGCGAGCAGGATGTCGTACGCGTGGTGCTCGTCGGTGACGATGTCGCGCAACCAGTTTCGCAGAGCGTGGCGCACTCGTTGCAGTTCCTCGTTGACGGCGCGGAATTCGAGGTCGAAGACGCGCTCGCCGTGACCGGAATCGTCCATGATGTCCCTTGGGTTCTGGGGAAACATTGTTCACTCGATCCGTTCAGCGCAGCCCGGTGGCGGCGTCGTCGACGGATTCGTACAGGGTGAAGATTTTTGTCAGACCGGTGGCTTCGAGTGGTCGGCGAACGGCGTAGGACGCCACCACCCGTGGGGGTGATCCGATGGTCTTCATCGCGCGGAGCAGGACGTTCACGCCCGTGGAATCGAAGAATTCGACACGGGACAGATCGATCACGAGGTCACCGCCCCATTGTGCGTGGGCGTGCTCGATCGCATCCTGCAGTTGTGGGGCGGTGTTGATGTCCACTTCACCGCTGGCGACTACCACGGCGGTGGAACCGATCGACACCACATCGACGTCGAAACCACGTTGCTGATCCGTCAAACGCACAAACAAGACCCTTCTCTGCGATTTCCGCGGGTGCGAAACCCGCTGGGCCGCACGGTCGTCGGCCGAGAGCGCGCGCTCTCACGCACGCCGAACGTCCTCGTCGGCGGGCGCGATGACGCGCGTGTCCGCACGCGGTGACGATAACGCGGTCGACTGTTTGCTCAATCGCCGCGCCAGACAGCATATCCGGAGCGCGCGATCGCGTGTGGAGTGTGGGGCGTGTGGAGTCAGCCCTCGCTCGCGGGTTGCTGCTCCGGTTCGGGCGCGAGGGTGAACCACACCGTGGTCCCCAGCCCCGGTTCCGAGTCCAGCCACAGACGGCCACCGTGCCGGGTGATGATCCGCTCCACGATTGCCAGCCCGGCGCCATGGCCGCCGCCGTGTGCGCCGCGCGGGTGCAGGCGGCGAAACAGGCGCAGCACTTCCTTCTGATCGCTGCCCGGAATGCCGATGCCGTTGTCGGCGACGAAGTACGCCGGTACGCCCGAATCCTGGGTGACCGCGCCCACGGCGACCTCACGCGGATCCTCGGCGCGGGCGTACTTCGCGGCATTGACCAGCAGGTTGATCAGCACCTCCTGCAACCGGTCCGGGTCCGCGGCCACGATCACGCCCGGCTCGGGCAGGGCCAACACGATGCGCTGCTCGTCGAGCCTGGGGCCGGCGATCTCGAGCGCGTGTTCGGTCGCCCGGCGCAGATCGAGGGTGTCGCGGCGCAGTTCGGCGCGGCCGAGCTGCGCGAAATGCAGTAGCGAGTTGATCAGCTCGTCCATCCGTTTGGCCAGACCGCGAATGGTGTCCAGACGGCGCACGGTGACCGGGTCGAGGTCGTCCGCGGCATCTTCGGTGATGAAGATGGCCGAGTTGGCAATACCGCGCAGCGGCTCCTTGAGCTCGTGCGCGGCAGCATGGGCGAAGGTGTGCAAATCGTCGTTCAGTCGGCGCAATTCGGCATTGAGCGCGGCCAGCCGGGCGCTGTGCCGCAGCACCACCTCGGTGACGGCGTTCCCGAACTCCTCGGCCACGGCCACGTCCGCCGCGGTCCACGGCAGGCTGTGGCCGCTCACGGTGGCTCGGTACACGGCCGATGAACCGCGAGGGGTCAGTCGTTCGCCGTGTGGACCCAGCCGCACCGGAATCGACGGATCGGTGGCCCAGGTACGCGAGGTGGGCCGTTCGCGGCGCAGCCACACGATCAGGTCCTGCGTGCCGTTGACGCCCAGCACCAGCGCGCCGCACAGCCCGGGGGACAGCCTCGCCAGGTCGGGATCCACGTCACCGAGGCAATCGCTGCTCCAGACCTTGCCGGAGCCCAGCGGTGGGAGGTGCCGGCGCAGCGTGTCGAGAAGTTCGGCAGAGACCAGTTCGGGCGCACCGGCCACCAGGGTGGTGTCCCCGTCGACCGACAGCGCCACCGCGTCGGCATCGACCAGCTCGCCCAACAGCTCACCATTGGCCGACACGGACGCGCCGATATCGGCGTCCAGCGCGGTCACCAGACGCGACAACGCCTTTCGGGCTCGCTGTCGTGCCTCGGCGAACTCGGAGTCCTGCAGGGCGGCCAATTGCAGCGACAGCATCACGCCGAAAAGCTCACAGGCCGAGCGGATCTCGGGTGTGAGCCGACGCGGGCTCAGGCCATGACAGGCGATGAGCCCCCACAGCTGTCCGTCGCGCAGCAGCGATACCGACATCGACGAGGCCACCTCGATGTTGCGCAGGTACTCGAGATGGAAGCCGGACACGGTGCGCAGGGTGGAATCGGACAGATCCAGCGGCCTGCCGGTGTGGGTGAGCACCGGTGGGACGAGGGCAGCGGTGGCGTCGTCGACGTCGTCGATCACGCGAATCCAGTTGCGCTCGTACAGGGTGCGCGCTTGGGGTGGGATATCGGTGGCCGGAAACCACAGGCCGTACCAGGGCTCGAGGCGTTCGGACACCGATTCCGCGATCACCTCACCGGGGCCGTCGCGGCCCTCGAAACGATAGGCCACGACCCGGTCGTAGCCGGTCAGTGCCCGAATCTCGGAGACCGCGGTCGCGCACACCTCGAGCACGCCGCGCCCGTCCTGCAGGCGGGTCAGGGTGGCGCGCAGGCTCGGATAGAAGCGGGAGAAGGTGAACGGGCGGGTGGAGGGAGCGGGTTCGAATTCCAGGACCCGAAGCTCGTCGGAGCGGTACACCGTGACGTCGAATTCGGCATCGCGCACGGTCAGCACCGTCAGCCCGCGATCGCCGGTGGGCGCGGCCAGGGTGGATTCCAGCGCGGCGACGCCCTCGGCGCCGATCAGCGCCTCGATCGGGGAGCCGAGCAGCGAGTCCGGTGAAACACCCAGCACGTCTTGGCAATTGGCGCTGGCGACCGCTACCGCGCCGGCTTCGTCGAGCGCGAGCAGCGCGCCGTAGGACTGGATACCGCCCAGCTGGTGGATGGGCTCGTTGAGGCAGACCGACAGATCGAAGCTCGGCCCGGCCGCCGCTTCGGCAAGCCGAGCGCGTTCGTCGAGCTGCCAGCCGCCGTCGGTCGCCGGATCCGCGGATCGATCCACAGGCACACCTTCCCCGCAGGTGGCTCGTCGAGCGAGCCGAGCGAACACCATGTCGAGGCGGGACCCTACAGTAGGTGTCGGGTGTCCCGGACTCCCGGAAGGGAGTGTGTGAGCGCATGGAACAGCCGTCATGGTCGACCCTGCTGCACGGGTGGTGGTCGAGTCTGCACGAGGCCGACGACCCGATCCCCGCGCTGCTGTGCGGCCTGCGGGACCGGCCGGATGTGGAGGCGGCGTTCAGCCTGGACGGTCCCGGGTCCTCCGGGCGCGCCTGGGCGGATGCGGACGGAATCCACCTGTTCACAGACGAACTGGCGACGGAGCTGAACAGCGAGATCGCGCGCCACACCGCGCATGCGGCCGCTGCCGGCACGACGGCGGGCCTCGCCCCGGATCGCGAGCAGATCCCCGCGCGCAGACGCGACCGACCCGACGATGGTGTGGGATCGAGCGGTCCGTCGCCCGAGCGGTCCGATCCGGGACCCGGTTCGTTCCAGGTGGGTGCCGCCGGACTCGGACCGCTCGTGGCAACCGGCCGGGCCCGTGCCGGGGCACACGTCGTTTCCGCGAGTTATCGCCGCGATGGCGGCGGGCGCGCCGTCATCGGTGTGATCACCGCCGGGCCCTCCGCCGCCCGGGTGGTGGGAGCCGTAGGCCAGGTGCGCGATATCGCCGCGGCCACGGACCGCAGGCGCGCCGAGCGTTCGGCGCTGGGCTGGCGGCAGGTACAGGACGCGATCCTGGCCGAGGCGTCGCTGCGAATGAGCTCATCCCTTGACATCGATGACACGCTGCGGGCCATCGTGCGAATGGTGGTGCCCGCGATCGCCGACGGCGCGGCCGTGCACGTCGAGCGCGACGGCCGATTGAAACCGGTCGCGGTCGCGCACGTCGACGCTCGCAGGGAGCGCCGGTTGGCCGAGTATCTGCGCGAAGGGCGCTGGGCGGGAAGCGTGTCGGTACACGGTCTCGACAGCACCGGGGAGGATTCGGCCCGGCCCCGGCCCGCCGACCTGCCCGCGGACGCCAACCTCGACACCATGGCCACCATGGTGCTGCGCGCGCACGGGCGAGAAGTGGGATTGCTCAGCGTCTTTCAGCGGCACGGCTCGCCCCGCCGGGTGACCGCGGAGTTCCTGCACAATCTCGCCGGTCGCGCCGCCTTGGCCGTGGACAATGCCGCCCTGCACGAACGCCAGCGCCGCGACGTGCTGCAGCTGCAGCAGCATTTGCTGCCGGGCATCCTGCCCACCGTCGAGGGGATCGAGATCGCCTCCTCGTACCGGGTGGCCGAGAACACGCTCGATGTCGGCGGTGACTTCTACGGCGCGGTCGTGGCGCCCGATGCTCGGCTGCACGCGGTGATCGGCGACGTGTGCGGACGCGGCGCGGCCGCGGCGGCGTTGACCGGACTCGCCCGGCACACGGTGGAGACTCTGCTCACCGCGGGGCATTCGGTCGAGCGGGCGTTGCACGCGCTGAACGCGAAGATGTTGCACGAGAAGATCACTCGCTTCCTGACTCTGGCGGTGGCCAGCCTGAGCGTCGAACCCGGCGGCCAGGACTGCCGCGCGGAGATCTTCGCCGCCGGGCATCCGCGGCCGCTGGTGATTCGGCGCGAGGGGCAGGTGGAGGAACCCGCCTGCTCGGGTCTGCTCGTCGGACATTTGCCCGAACTCTCCCTCGAGCCCGCCACGGTCCGGCTGCGTCCCGGCGATACCGTGCTGCTGTACACCGACGGGCTGACCGAGGCGCGCGACGACGACGGGCTTTTCTTCGAACCCGAACTTCCCGCTACGCTCACCCGGCTGCGCGAGCTTCCGCCCGCGCAGCTGGCGCGGACGCTGACCGCGGGAGCAGGTCGATTCCGCGTGCACGACGATGCGGCCGTGCTGGTCCTGCGCCATCTCGGCCCGGTCGTCCACGACGCCACCGTCGAACTCGAGAACGTGGTCGAGACCGCGCTGGACGCTGTCGGGAGACTGCGCGGCGACGCTGAAAACACCACCCTGCCGGTCGATTTCACCGAACGGCTGCGAGCGTGGCAGGCCGACGGAATCACCACGGCACATCTGCGCGTCTGCGGCGACGCCGCGTGGACGCGCCTGGACATCACCCCCGCGGGACCCGAGCGCGCTACGAACGGAGGCTCGGCATGGGCCGAGATGACCAGCTGACCGAGCAACTCGTGCTGCTCGTGGAGGACAGTGACGAGGACCGTGAAGCCATCGAACGCGCGCTCCATGCCTCACATCCGCATCTGCGGCTGGAATTCGTCATCGATGGCCATGCCGCGCTGACGCGCCTGCGCGATGAGACGCGGCCGCGGCCGATGCTGGTCTTCCTCGATCTCAACATGCCGGGTATCAGTGGATTGTCTGTGCTGGAACGGATTCGGGCCGATGCCGCCCTGGCCGACATCACCGTGGTGGTGTTCACCTCGTCGACCACCGCCGACGACATCGAACGCTGCTACGCGGCGGGGGCGGACAGCTATATCTACAAGCCGGTGGACTTCGCGCTGTTCCGTACCGTGCTGCAGGGCGCGGTCGATTACTGGACGGCTGCCTAGGCTCGCGGCCGGTACACCCGGGAGATCGGTCCTCCGATCGACCGGCTGTACCTGCCGAACCGTCGTGCCCGGCGCCGAGGTCCTGGACTGCGCTCGGTGAGGAGATCGTGCACGGTGCGGTGACAGGAGACCCACAGTCCGGCATATGAGTGTTCGGATCCGCCGGGAAGCGGTCGATGAACTGGGCGGAGTGAATCGGTCGATCTGTGCTGTTTCGGGTTCTCCGCTGTGCGCACGATATCCCGGCCCACATCGGGACCCGGTGCCCGCGTGAAAGGGAATCCGAGCAGGTAGGGCCCCCGGAGGGTGCCCCTGACCTCGGGGTCTCCGTTGCTCGAGATAAAATCGGTGGTTCTTGCCGTCTGGACGACGCAGAATCGCTCAGTTATCGATCAGCACCCACGCGTACGAGGAGAGATTTGTGATCACCGCGACCGACCTGGAGGTCCGGGCCGGAGTCCGCACCCTGCTGACAGCGCCCGGTTCGGCGCTGCGGGTGCAGAGCGGCGACCGGATCGGTCTCGTCGGCCGCAACGGCGCCGGGAAGACCACCACGCTGCGGATCCTCGCCGGTGAGGGCGAGCCGTATGCGGGCAAGGTGATCCGGTCGGGTGATCTCGGGTATCTGCCACAGGACCCCAAGGAGGGCAACCTGGACGTGCTCGGGCGCGACCGGGTGCTGTCCGCGCGTGGCCTGGACACGCTGCTGCGCGATATGGAGAAGCAGCAGGCGCTGATGGCCGAGGTGGCCGACGAGAGCGCGCGGGACCGGGCGATCCGCAAGTACGGACAGCTCGAGGACCGTTTCTCCGCACTGGGCGGATATGTCGCGGAGAGTGAAGCCGCTCGCATCTGCAGCAGTCTCGGGCTGCCGGATCGGGTGATGAGCCAGCAGTTGCGCACCCTCTCTGGTGGTCAGCGTCGCCGAATCGAGTTGGCGCGCATCCTTTTCGCCGCCTCCGACGGCAGCGGCGGCAAGTCCGACACGGTCCTGCTCCTGGACGAGCCCACCAACCACCTCGACGCGGACTCGATCACCTGGCTGCGCGGATTCCTGCAGAACCACGACGGCGGCCTCATCGTGATCTCCCACGATGTGGATCTGCTGGCCGACGTGGTGAACAAGGTGTGGTTCCTGGACGCCGTGCGCGGCGAGGCCGACATCTACAACATGACCTGGCAGAAGTACCTCGACGCCCGGGCCACCGACGAGCAGCGCCGCCGCCGCGAGCGCGCCAATGCGGAGAAGAAGGCCGGCGCGCTCAAGGTGCAGGCCGCCAAGATGGGCGCCAAGGCCACCAAAGCCGTTGCGGCACAGAACATGCTCAAGCGCGCGGAGCGAATGCTCAGCGAGGTGGACGAGATTCGGGTGTCCGACCGGGTGGCCAAGATCCGGTTCCCCGAGCCCGCCGCCTGCGGCAAGACGCCGCTGATGGCCAAGAATCTCACCAAAATGTATGGCTCGCTGGAGATTTTCGCCGGTGTCGACCTGGCGATCGACCGTGGCAGCCGAGTCGTGGTGCTCGGGCTCAACGGTGCGGGCAAGACCACGCTGCTGCGACTGCTCGCCGGCGCCGAACAGCTCACCGCGGGCGCCATCGAGCCCGGCCACGGTTTGAAGGTCGGCTATTTCGCGCAGGAGCACGACACCCTCGACGATCACGCGACCGTGTGGGAGAACATCCGGTACGCGGCTCCCGATGCGGGAGAACAGAATCTGCGCAGTCTGCTCGGCGCGTTCATGTTCTCCGGACCCCAGTTGGATCAGCCCGCGGGCACCCTGTCCGGCGGTGAGAAGACCCGCCTCGCCCTGGCCGGACTGGTGTCCTCCGCCGCGAACGTCCTGCTGCTGGACGAGCCCACCAACAACCTCGACCCGATCTCGCGTGAACAGGTGCTGGACGCGCTGCGCTCGTACGCCGGTGCCGTGGTGCTGGTTACGCACGATCCGGGTGCGGCCGAGGCGCTGAACCCCGAGCGCGTCATCATGCTGCCGGACGGCACCGAGGATCACTGGTCCCAGGACTATCTGGAGCTCATCCAGCTCGCCTGAGCACGTCCCGTTTCGCTCGGCGCCACACCGCTTTCCGGTGTGGCAGCCGGTCCGCAGCCGCGAAAACGGTCCCGGAAACGTCCCGATTGAGTAATTGGTGACACCGATCACACCGTTTCATTGATCACAGCCCTCCGAGTCTCTAACCTGGAATGAGGCGCCACGGCGACTCGGAGGAAGCCCCATGAGTGACAGGCCCGCACAGGGAAAATCCGTATTGGGTAAGGGCACGCGCGTCACGGGAAAGTCGCGAGACCGCTTGCAATCCCAACTCAAGAAGCAGTACGAGGCCGGAGCCAGCATCCGGTCCCTGGCCCGGGATACCGGGAGATCGTACGGCTTCATCCACAATGTGCTGGTGGAGTCGCATGTGCAACTCCGCAGCCGAGGCGGCGCGAACCGCCGCAAGGCTGCCAAAGCCGGTAGCAAGTAGCAGATCCCGGCTCTCGGGGGGACTTTCGCGGCCAGGTCCGCGGAACCCCCGGGTTCGGGCCGTTCCACCCTCGGGGTCCGATCGCTTCGCGAATCAGACTGCGGCCGTTGGCCGATGACGATGCCGTCAGTGCGTGACGGTGCCGTCACCGTAGACCAGCAGGTTCGACAGGCTCTCGAATATCGGCATGCCCGTCTTGATCTCCAGATAGGCGAACTGCCCCTGCGGGTTCACCTCCAGGAAGTGGAATTCGCCGTCCCGGCCGACTCGCAGGTCGACCACGCCGAAGGCGAGCCCGAGGGCGCCCATCAGCGTGGTCATCGACTTGCTCACCGAGGCCGGTAACCGGTCCGGCGTGAACGCCACCGCGGTGTCCAGTCGCGAATCCACCCGTCCCACACCGGATTGCGAATCGATCCGCACCGTCCACTCGATGCCGTCCACCCACACCACCCGCAGATCGCATTCGGCGTGGATGTAGTCCTGGAACACGGTGGGGGAGTTGCGAATCGTGCCGAGGCGATCCAGATCGGCGGCGGTCACCAGGCGGGTTTCGGTGAACGCGCCGCGTACGGTGCCGATCCGCTTGAAAACCACGGGGCCGGGCCGGGATTCGATGAACGAGCGCGCTTCCTCGGCATCATTGGTGATCAGCGTCTCCGGCACCGAGAAACCCGCGCGGTACGCCGTCTCCAACTGCACGATCTTGCGACCGGCGGTGCGGTCCGCGCCCGGATCGTTCACCCACAGTGCGGGAATCGACCACAGCAGACCCTGCAGGAAGGCGTCGGATTCGGCTTGACGATAGGCATCGTCCTCGGCGCGGGCGCTGCGGGGTACCGCACAGGGTTGCGGTCGCCGCCACCACACCGAGGTGACGTCGTCGAGTCCGAGCACGTGCGACAGGGAGCGGTAGCTGCCGTCCTCACCCAGGCGGAAAGTGCCGTTCTCACGCGGGAAGTCGCGCATGTCGATGCGAAGAGCATTGAGCGCGTGATGCTTCCGCAGCGTCGAGGCGAGTGCGTCGCCGTGCAGGTCGTCGGCTTCGGTGACGATCAGCACCGAGCCCGTGGTGCGGGGGGTCATGCGGGTTCGTCAGTCCAGGCTGTCGCAGGCGATGCCGTCGTCGCTGCCGTGCAGTGAGCGGGTCTGGCAGCACGTCATGGTGGCGCCGCCCGCGCCCGGATGCGGGGTGAGTTCCAGTCCGCGAGCCCAGGTTTCGGTGAGCCGCCGCAATTCCTCGTCGCCGCGCGCGGGGCTGAGTTCCTGGGCGAGCGAGAGCGGCCGTTCGGTCAGTTCGATCCGGCGGCGCTGGGTGAAGTCGGCGGTGGCGCCGTTGCGCAGGCGCACCAGGACCGGGCGGCCTTCGGAAACGTCCCGTGCGGAAACGTCCCGTGCGGAAACGTCCGGCGCGGCGGCGTCCCAATCGGTCAGATCGAGAACGTCGGCTCGGCAGAAGGTCCAGGTGCCGTCGCTGACGCGCACGCTGATATGTCTCTCGGTGGCTGCGACGAGATAGCCAGGTAGTGGCGGAGCGGCTGCGGTGAGGGTGGTGGATCCGGGTCGGTGCAGGGCGCCAGTCATGCTGAACTCCGATCTGCTCGGGATTTGCTGAGGGGCCGAGCGTGATCTGAATCATATCCCGCGACCGGGCGTATTCGGTTCGCAACGAGAGATTTCAACCGTCCCGGCAAACTTTGCCTGGATAACGGAAACCGCTACGGCCGAGAGTTTTTCGCCGTGAGTTCAGCTGGGCTGCGACCGTGGCAACCGAAAGTGCGGAGCCGGCGGGTCGCGACGCACGATGGCCCGCCCCATGATCAGAGGCCGAGTACCTCGGGGGATTCGGCGATCTCGCGCAGCCGCCCACCCGGATCGGTGACGAGTTTGCGCAGGGTCAGATCCATGATTCCGCCGACCACGTCGATCTGAGCAGACACCGTGCCGTCGATCTTGCTGATGAGCTGATGCATGCGGAAGGTCTTCCCGCCCAGCCACTCGAACTCGCAGCTCACCGTCACCTCGTCGCCGCCGTGCAGTTCGCGGAAGTACTTGATGGTGTTCTCGAGTACGACCGGTCCGATTCCGGAGCCGATCATCTTCTCCTCCTGCACCCCGGCCGCCCGCAGCAGCTCCCAGCGCGCGTGCTCCGCGTATTGCAGATAGACGGCCTGATTGAGATGGCCGTTGATATCGAGCTCATAGCCGCGGACGGTGACGGGAACGGAGAAAGCCATACAGCGAACAACCCGGGGACCTCCGGCGTCCATTCCCTGTTCACAGTGGTGTGGGGCACAGTGGTTCCGGTGCGGGCGGGCGACTGCCGGGCTATCCGCCGTCGGGTCCGCTCCGTCGATATTGCCGCGGATTGGCCTCGGCCGCATCGCGCTCCGGCTCAGCGACGGTTCGCGTTGCGCTCGGCCCACCACTCGGGAGCGTCGATGAAGTGGTTGTCGTATTCCTCCTGGGCGGCAGCCAGTTCGGTGAAGTCCGATTCGCCCTTGGCGATCCGGTCGAGCAACCGGAAGTAGCCGAAGCGCTCGACGCCGGGCATGAGGGCGATCAGGATCCGGGCCGAGGAGTCCGCGGTCGCGCCGAAGGCATGCGGCATGTGCTTGGGCACCACGATCGATCCGCCCGCACCGACGGTGACGATGCGATCCCCGGCCAGCAGCTGCAATTCCCCGTCCGCGACATAGAACAACTCGTCCGAGCGGGTGTGGAAGTGCGGGGCCGCGCCGTCCGCGCCCTGTGCCATCGACACCTCGAGGGTGCTGACCGACCCGCCCGTCTCGTTGGCGTCGATGAGAAGTCGCATGGTGACCGAGTCCGTGCCGAGGGTGATCGCCTCCTGAGGCTGGCGGATGGCGACCGGGCGGGCGGCGGTGTGATCGGCCGAGGCGTTGATGTCGAGGGCGTTCATGTCGAGCTCCGAACTGTTCGGTGATTGATAATTCGCTACCGAACTATATCTCAGCGAATAGAATGTTGTCCATGGGTGAGACACAACCGGACGCGGTGGACGCGATCGCGGCACAGTGGCGGCACGAACGGCCCGATCTGGAAGTGGAGGCGATGGCCATCATCGGGCGACTCGGCAGGCTCTCGCTCGTCGCCGGCAAGCGGATCGAAGCGGTGTTCACCGCCCACGACCTGCAGCGCGGCGAATTCGACGTACTCGCGACGCTGCGCCGCTCGGGTGCGCCGTTCGAGCTCAACCCGTCGGTCATGGCCGACACGCTCATGCTCTCGCGCGCCGGTATGACCGGACGCCTCGACCGGCTCGAACAGGCCGGGCTGGTACGGCGGATCGCCGACGCGGCCGATCGGCGGGCGGTGAAGGTGGCCCTCACCGACCGGGGCCTGGAACTGATCGATGTGGTGGTGACCGAGCACGTGGCCAACGAGACCCGGATGCTGTCGGCGCTTTCCGCGCAGGATCGACAGGAGTTGGATCGGCTGACACGGGCGCTGCTGACCGACCTCGAACGCGGGGAATCGCCGTGATCGCACCCGCGAACCGATCGGCGAAGCTCTCCAAACAGCCTGTGCCGCACGCTTTCGCGCTGACGCGATCGGGCGATGGGTAGGCTCGAGTCTGTGAGTGGTGTGGTGCGGCAGAAGTTTCGCGGTGTCGGTCGGTTCGATCGGACCCTGGGGTCGATGGTCGCGGACCTGCCACCCACCCCGATCGACGCGGGCCTGCTGCGGCTCACCGGCAGCGCCGACCACGGAATGCTGTGGCTGGGCACGGCCGCCCTGCTCGCCACGCGCAAGGGGACACTGCGCCGGGCCGGTATGCGCGGCGTCGTCTCCATCGCGGGGGCCAGTCTGCTCGTCAACGGCGTGCTCAAGCCCCTGGTCGCCCGACGCCGCCCCGCCGCGGACCTGCTGCCGGAGCACCGCCGGTTGGTTCCCGCGCCGCTCTCCTCGTCCTTTCCCTCGGGACACAGTGCCAGTGCGGCGGCGTTCGCCACCGCGGTGGCACTCGAAAGTCCGCGCACCGCAATGATTGTCGCGCCGCTGGCCGCGACGGTCGCCTATTCGCGGGTGCACACCGGCGTGCACTGGAGCTCCGATGTACTCGTCGGCGCGGTGGTGGGCGCGGGCGTCGCACTGGCGACCCGGCGCTGGTGGCCGGTCCGTGAGTCCGACGAGGCGCGGGCCCGATCGGTGCACGAGGTGCCCGCGATGGTGGACGGCAAAGGTCTTGTGGTGGTGGTGAATCCGGTCTCCGGTGACGCCAAGTACGACCCCACCGACGATATCGCCGCCGCACTCCCCGCCGCCGTGCTGCTGCGCACCCGACCGGATCTCGATGGCGCGGATCAACTCGAACAGTTCCTGGCCGAACAGGCCGAGCCGATGCTGGCGCTCGGCGTGGCCGGTGGCGACGGCACGGTCGGATCGGTCGCCGCGGTCGCGCTGCGACACGGGCTGCCGCTGGTCGTCATCCCCACCGGCACCCTCAACCATTTCGCCCGCGACCTGGGTGTCTACGACCTGATCGAGGTGGTCGACGCGACCGGGGCGGGGGAGGCCGTCGCGGTGGACATCGCCCAGGTCGAGTTCGACGACGAATCCGGCACCCGCATCAAGAATCTGATCAATACCGCCAGCCTCGGCACCTACCCGGAGCTGGTGCGCCTGCGGGAGCACTGGGAGAAGCGCTGGGGCAAATGGCCCGCGTTCGCCGCCGCCCTGGTCGTGACGTTGCGCAATGCCGAGCCGATCGAGATCTGCCTCGACGGTCGCTGGCAGCGGGTCTGGTTCCTGTTCATCGGCAACGGGCCCTACCATCCGCGCGGAGCCGTGCCCGCCTTCCGCGATCGGCTGGACTCGGGCCTGCTGGACGTGCGCTGGGTCCGGGCCGATGTGCGCTGGTCGCGCACCCGCGCGATCGTGGCGCTGGCCTTGGCCGCGATCGGCAACAGCAAGGTCTACGGCGAACGCCGGCTACCGGAGCTGCGGGTGCACCTGCCCAGCCCCGAGGCACTCGCGACCGATGGCGAAGTGGTCGGCTCGGCCACCCGCCTGCGCTTCTCCATGGCCGGTCGCCTCGCGGTCTATCGGCGAGACGAGTCGAATCCGCTCTGGGCCGATCGTTTCCGCCCGCACAATCGGCGTTCCCCCTGGCCCTCCTGACCCACGGGACAGCGGCGCCGGGCCGGCTCGAGCGCGAGCGGTGAGCCGTCCGACCGGATCGGCTCAGCCGAGCAGATGGGGGAGTCCGGCCCGATATCGCTGCGCGTCGACCTGCTTGAACGGTTCGAATACCGGCGGTGCGAAAAGCGGGAAGATCCTTGCTCGCTCCGCGCTGTCACCCGCCGCGTCGAGTACCGCGTTGGCGGCGGATCTGCCGGATTCGTTGGCGCCCTCCATGGTCGCCAGATCGATATGGGTGCGCACGTGGTCTCCGGCGAAGAAGAGATTCCCCACCGCGCACGCGGCGGTCGGCCGGTGATCGTAGGAACCGGCCGTATTAACCAGCAGCGGAGTGTCATTGGTCGCGGTCCCGCCGGACCAGTGCACGCCGGGGTCCAGAAACCAGGAGTGGATGTCCTCGTCGCGCAGCCAGCCGGTGGAGGTGTTGAGCCACATTTTCAACTGCGCCCAGACTTCCTGCGCCACCTCGTCTTTCGTGCACTCCTTGGCTGCCTTGCCGAACAGTATGCCGGGGCTGTCCCAGTCCGAGACGTCCACCGAGAGGCATTCGCGCACGGTGCCGTCGCCGTATCGGGAGCTGAAATCGCCCACCCACATCGGCGCCTGGCGCAGGGCGGTCAGCGCCCACGGCGAGCCGAGCGCGGCGACGTGTCCTTCGGGCAGTGCGGTCGGAGTGGTCAGGTAGTACTGGATGCCCACCATCCAGTCCACCTCCAGTTCCGCCATGCCCGCCAGGCTCGGGTCCAGGGTGAGGATGTCCTCGCTCAGCAGCGGCACCGTGCGTTCCACCGGCATCGCGCACACGTACCAGTCCGCCTGCACCGATCCCGCTCCGGTGACCGTCGCGGACACGATCCGCGCACCGTCGGTCCGGAATCCGACGGCCTTGGACCCCAGCACGAATCGCACGCCCCGGCCGCGCAGGTAGTCCACCCACGGCTCGATCCACGCTTCGTTGGTGGGGCGGTTGAGAATTCGATCCACTCCGCCCTGATAGCCCGGCACCAGTCCGGTTCCGGCCAGCACGAGCGCCTCGCCGATGGTTCCGATGGTGCGGGCGGAGCTGCGGTGGGGCTTGGCGGCGACGGTGATCCGGGTGAGCGCGTTGACCAGATAGTCCCGGTAGGCGGCGGATTTTCCTTCGGCCTGCATGACATCGGTCCAGGACCGGTACTCCCATTCGCCGAAGCGGCGTTCGGTGCAGCTGGTGAACCACCGCATCATCTGCTGGGTGAAGAACGCCAGTTCCTGGGGCGGCAATTGCGGGACGAAGCCCACCACACCCGAGATCGTCGAGCGAATGACCTCCGGTGTCAGTTCGGAGAGGCCGCCGATCTCCACCGGCAGGACGATGGGCGGCAGGTTCGGGAATCCGGCGGTGGTGGCCTCGACCCGGACCAGATTGTCCGCCACGCCATTGGCGTTGCCGGGGAACGGGATTCGGCGCATGGTGTCCGGAACGTGCTGATAGCAGCCGGGAAAGAAGCGGAAGCCGTGCTCGCCGGGCAGATCCATGCGCCCGCCGGCGGCGGTCCCGGGCACCGGCATGCTCCGGGCCTTGCCGCCCAGCGCCGAGGGTTCGTAGACGGTGACCTCGTAGCCGCGCTCGATCAGTTCGTGCGCGACGGTCAGCCCCGATACGCCGCCGCCGAAGACCGCGACCGTGCGCTCGGCACCCG
>NZ_BDBU01000045.1 GCF_001613145.1 Nocardia jejuensis NBRC 103114 | reverse complement strand
CTTCAGTCCCACCGAGGTTGACGGCTCGGCGGCCTCCGATGTGAACGCTGCCGCTTCGTCCGGGGCGGCGACCGTCGGTGGGTCCGCGCCGCAAGCGGCTCCGTCGGCCGAGCCGGCTGTCGAGAGCGCCACCCGCTCTGTCTCCGGCCCTGTTGTCCCACAGTCGGATTCGACCAATGCCGCTCCGCGCGTCGCGATTCGGCCGCCGGAGCTCAATGCGGTGGGGGCGCCGGTTTCCGGCGGAACCGCTGCGCCGCAGGCCGTTCGGAGCGAGGTCGACCGGAACGCGACCGACGCGGCCGCATCGCGGGTGGCGCCGGACGCCGCGGGCGTGGACGAGGCCCCGGTGAACGCCGAGGTGATCGAAGGCGAATCCGCTGGTGCGCAGTCGGTTTCGAGCTCGGCTGACGACTCTTCGCGGTCCGGCTCCGACGAAGCCTCGACGGTTCGGTCGGATGCGCCGGTACCCGTCGAGGTCTCGGTGGATCAGCTCGGGCTGATGGATCAGGACAGCCCGGTGAATGTTCCGGCGGCGGAGCCCGAGGACGAGCCGGTGCTGCTCGATGTCGCGCCGCTGCTCGAGGCCGCCGCGACGCAGGCCGCTCAGGATCGTAGTGCCGAGGCGCAGGCTGCTCGGGAACCCGCTGCCGAGGCGCAGGCCCCCGCCGTCGACGCGCCCGAGGTGCGGGAACGGGAAGCCGACGCGCACGTCGAACCGCAGGCTGCTGCTGTGCCGGTGGAGGCGCTCGCCGCGGCGATGGCCGATGGCGTCGTGGCTGAAACGCTCGATGTGGCTGTCGAATCCGGCAGTGCCGGTGTCGAATCCGATGTGGCGGCTCCGGTGGCCTCCGGGCAGTCGAATGCCGAGGTGCTCGCGGAGATCGAGGCGGCCTGGGCGGATATCCGGGCCAAGGTGCGGGAGTTCGGGGCGGCGGTGCAGGCGCTGCTGTCCGGAGCGAGCGTGGCCCGGCTGGACGGGGAGACGATCGTCTTCGCGCATCAGCACGCGCCGCTCGCCCAGCGTTTGTCGCAGCCGAAGAACCTGGACGCGGTGCGCTCGGCGGTCAAGGCCGTGCTGGGCCGGGATCACGATGTGCGGTGGGAGGTCGGTGGCAGCGGGTCGGCGCCGGCCGCGTCCGGTGGGGCGGGCCGCGGACCGGGAGGTGGCGCCACGCCGCCGGAGAAGAAGGCGCCGACCCGCTTCTCGCGCCCGAGCCAGACCAAGGCGGCGACCGCGCCGGCCGAGAGTGCGGAAAGTCGCACCGGTGGGGGAGCGGACGACTGGGGTACCGGAGGTTCGGGCGGCGCGGCGACCGGAAACGGGTCCGCGAACGGTCGATCCGCGGGTGCGCAGGCATCCCGCGCGCAGGGTGCCGCGGGCGCCGGGCAGACGCCCCCCGAGGACGATATTCCGCTGCCTGACGGGCCCGACTATCCGGACGACCCGGGACCTGTTGACTACTCGCCAGTAGGTTATGACGGCGTCCCACCTGCTGCTACGCCGGAAGAGGAGCGCGAGATGCTGGAGGCGGCACAGACGCCGGTGCCTCCGGGGGAGCGTCGCGACCCGGATGAGGTGGCCTTGGATCTTTTGCGCCAGGAGTTGGGGGCCACACCTCTGGAGGGTTGACAGTTACCCTGCAAGGCAACTTAAGTTAACCGGAGTTCGCACACGGCGGTACTATGATCGGGTGGCCGTGAGTATCGGTTCGGAGAGGTTCTAAGGTATGCCCAGGCGTACGGGCTGCCGGAACATCGCCGGGCCTGCTCGTGGCGCTGTTTGTACAGCGTCAAAGGCAGCCGTAGCGACAGCTTGCAGGTCGCTGGAAACGATCGGTCGAGAGGCCGGTCGCCGAGGTTACCCGCGGCCGCCCCGCACATCGCGGTGCCGGCGCACCTAAGAGAGGAAGACTCCGATATGACCACAGAGGCCTACATTTACGAGGCCATCCGCACCCCGCGCGGCCGCAACAAGAAGGGCTCGCTGCACTCGGTCAAGCCGATCGATCTGACCACCGGTCTGGTCGAAGAGCTGCGGAATCGGTTCCCGAATCTGGATGAGGACCGCATCTCGGACATCATCCTCGGTGTCGTCTCCCCCGTGGGTGATCAGGGCGCGGACATCGCTCGCACCACCGTTCTGACCGCCGGCCTGCCGGACACCGTCGGCGGCATCCAGATCAACCGCTTCTGCGCCTCCGGCCTCGAGGCCGTCAACCTGGCTGCCCAGAAGGTGCGCTCCGGCTTCGATGACCTCGTCATCGCCGGTGGCGTCGAGTCCATGTCCCGCGTGCCGATGGGCTCCGACGGCGGCGCGATGTTCATGGACCCGAAGACCAGCTACGACTCCTACATTGTCCCGCAGGGCATTTCGGCCGACCTGATCGCCACCATCGAGGGCTTCACCCGCGATGACGTCGACGCCTACGCCGTGCGCTCGCAGGACCTGGCCGCCAACGCCTGGAAGAACGGCTACTTCGCCAACTCCGTCGTTCCGGTCAAGGACATCAACGGTCTGACGGTCCTGGACAACGACGAGCACATGCGTCCCGGCACCACCGCCGCCGACCTGGGCAAGCTGAACCCGGCCTTCGCCGGCATCGGCGACATGGGCGGCTTCGACGCCGTCGCCATGCAGCGCTACACCTACGTCGAGGCCATCAACCACGTGCACCACGGTGGTAACTCCTCGGGCATCGTCGACGGCGCCGCCCTGGTGCTGGTCGGCAACGAGGACGCCGGCAAGGCCTCGGGCCTGACCGCGCGCGCCCGCGTCGTGGCGACCGCCACCTCCGGCGCCGACGCCACCATCATGCTGACCGGCCCGACCCCGGCCGCGTTCAAGGCTCTCGCCAAGGCGGGCCTGACCGTCGACGACATCGACCTGTTCGAGATCAACGAGGCCTTCGCCTCCGTCGTGCTGAAGTTCCAGAAGGATCTGGCGATCCCGGACGAGAAGCTGAACGTCAACGGCGGCGCCATCGCGATGGGCCACCCGCTGGGTGCCACCGGCGCGATGATCACCGGCACCATGGTCGACGAGCTGCACCGTCGCAATGCCCGCTACGCGCTGGTCACCCTGTGCATCGGCGGCGGCATGGGCGTTGCCACCATCATCGAGCGCGTCTAACGCCCACCGACTTTTCTCGAGGAGAACCGAAAACAATGACTGAGAACATGATCGGCTGGGAAAAGGACGCCGACAACATTGTCGTGCTGACCATGGACGACCCCAACCAGGGTGCGAACACCATGAACCAGCTCTACAAGGACTCCATGCGGGCCACCGTGGACCGCCTGGTCGCCGAGAAGGACGACATCGCCGGTGTCGTCATCACCTCCGCGAAGAAGACCTTCTTCGCCGGTGGTGACCTCAAGAACATGATGCAGACCGGCCCGGACGATGCCGCGGCCATCATGGAGGAACTGACCTTCATCAAGGGCGACCTGCGTCGTCTCGAGCAGCTGGGCAAGCCGGTCGTCTCGGCGATCAACGGCGCCGCCCTCGGTGGCGGCCTGGAGATCACCCTGGCCACCCACTACCGCATCGCGGCCGACGTGAAGGGCCTCAAGCTGGGCCTGCCCGAGGTCAAGCTGGGCCTGCTGCCCGCCGGTGGCGGCGTCACCCGCGTCACCCGCATGCTCGGCATCGCCAACGGCCTGATGGGCGTCCTTCTGCAGGGCACCGAGTTCACCGCCGCCAAGGCCAAGGCCACCGGCCTGATCAACGAGGTCGTCGGTTCCATCGAGGAGCTCGTCCCCGCCGCCAAGGCGTGGATCAAGGCCAACCCGGACAAGGGCGTGCAGCCCTGGGACGTCAAGGGCTACAAGATCCCCGGCGGCACCCCCTCCTCCCCGGCGCTCGCCGCCAACCTCCCGGCCTTCCCGGCCAACCTGCGCAAGCAGCTCAAGGGCACGAACATGCCTGCGCCGCAGGCCATCATGGCCGCCGCGGTCGAGGGCGCGCAGGTCGATTTCGACAACGCGTCGCTGATCGAGTCGCGCTACTTCGTCTCGCTGCTGACCGGCCCGGTCGCGAAGAACATGATCCAGGCGTTCTTCTTCGACCTGCAGTCGATCAACAACGGCGGTTCGCGTCCCAAGGACGTGCCCAAGCGTGAGATCAAGAAGATCGGCGTCGTCGGCGCGGGCATGATGGGCGCGGGCATCGCGTACGTCTCCGCCAAGGCCGGCTACGACGTCGTCCTCAAGGACACCACCATCGAGCGCGCCGAGCACGGCAAGGACTACTCGGTCAAGCTCGAGGAGAAGGCGCTCTCGCGCGGCAAGACCACCGCGGAGAAGTCGGCCGCGCTGCTCGCCAAGATCACCCCGACCGCCGACGCGGCCGACTTCGCCGGTGTCGACTTCGTGATCGAGGCCGTCTTCGAGAAGCCCGAGCTCAAGAACGCGGTCTTCCAGGAGATCGAGGACATCGTCGACGCCGACGCCCTGCTGGGCTCGAACACCTCGACCCTGCCGATCACCCTGCTGGCCAACGGTGTGAAGCGGTCCGAGGACTTCATCGGCATCCACTTCTTCTCTCCCGTGGACAAGATGCCGCTGGTCGAGATCATCCGTGGCGAGAAGACCTCGGACGAGGCGCTGGCTCGCGTGTACGACTACACGCTCGCCATCCGCAAGACCCCGATCGTGGTCAACGACAGCCGCGGCTTCTTCACCTCTCGCGTCATCGGCACGTTCATCAACGAGGCCATCATGATGCTCGAGGAGAACATCGATCCGGCGACCATCGAGCAGGTCGGTCTGCAGGCGGGCTACCCGGCCGCGCCGCTGAAGCTGAGCGACGAGCTCAACTTCGAGACCATGAACAAGATCTTCAAGGAGACCTTGGCCGCCGCCGAGGCCGAGGGCAAGGAAATCTCCGCCGCCTCCCTCGCCTCGGGTCGCATCATCGACACGATGATCGACAAGTTCGACCGCAAGGGCAAGGCCGCGGGCGCGGGCTTCTACAACTATGTCGACGGCAAGACCGCCGGCATCTGGGAAGGCCTGCGCGAGACCTTCGGCTCCAAGCGTGAACTGCCCGAGGGCGTTTCGCTGCAGGACCTGAAGGACCGCATGCTGTTCATCGAGGCCATCGAGACCCAGAAGTGCTTCGACGAGGGCGTGCTCACCACCACGGCCGACGCGAACATCGGCTCGATCTTCGGCATCGGTTACCCGGCCTGGACCGGTGGCGTGCACCAGTTCATCGTCGGCTACCCGGGTGGCCAGGCGGGCTTCGTGGCTCGCGCCGACGAGCTGGCCGCCAAGTTCGGCGACCGCTTCCAGGTCCCGGCCTCGCTGCGCTGAAAAAACGGTTCGGTGGTCTGACCGCCGAGCAGCTCGACGTCACGGCCCGGGTCGCTTCCCAGCGACCCGGGCCGTGCCCGTTCCCGGGATACGAAACCAGACCGCAGTGGTACCGATGCTGCGTCGAATCGCGCACACGCGGGTGCGTCCCGCGCTACGTTTGGAATATGCGCGGGTAGAACACCGGAATACCCCGTTCGTTCGGCGCGTTCGATTCAGTGCGAGGTGGGCGGAAATGGATCCACAGGCACGCCCGGGAGAACCCCGGAGCGAGGCGGACAAGACCGAATCCGACACGCATGCCTATGTCCCGATGACGATCGCCGACGAGCTCGAGGTCATGGGACTGTATGCCGCCGAGGAGATAGGCCGCGGCGGGTTCGGCGTGGTGTATCGCTGCGCCCAGCGCGCCCTCGAGCGCGATGTCGCGGTGAAGGTGCTCTCCAGCGATATCGACGACGAGAGCCGCGAGCGCTTTCTGCGCGAGGAGCAGGCCATGGGCCGGCTCTCCGGACATCCCAATATCGTGGACATTCTGCAGGTGGACGTGACGCCCAGCGGACGGCCGTTCATCGTGATGTCCTTCTGCACGCATGGTTCGCTGGAACGGGTGGTTCGCGATAACGGCCCGCTGACCTGGTCCGATTCGCTGCGGGTCGGGGTGAAGCTGGCGGGAGCCATCGAGAGCGCGCATCGCGCGCAGGTGCTGCACCGGGACGTGAAACCCGCGAACGTGCTGCTGAGCCGATACGGCGAACCACAGCTCACCGACTTCGGCATCGCCCGGATCCCCGGTGGCTTTCGCACCTCCACCAGTCTGATCACCGGCTCGCCCGCCTTCACCGCGCCCGAGGTGCTCAAGGGTGAGGAAACCACGGTCCGCTCGGACATCTACGGTCTCGGGTCCACCCTGTTCGCCCTGCTCACCGGCCATGCCGCATACGAGCGGCAGGCGGGGGAGAAGGTGGTCGCGCAGTTCCTGCGGATCACCAGTCAGCCCGTGCCGGATCTGCGCGAGCTCGAGATCCCGCCGAAGGTCGCGACCGTCATCGAGGCCGCCATGTCGCCCGATCCGGCGAACCGGCCCGGTTCGGCGGAGGAATTCGGTGAACTGCTGCGCGAGGCGCAGGCCGAGTACGGTCAGGCCCCGGACGAGATGGCGCTGCTGGACGTGCGACCGGTCGAGGGTGCGGAATCAACGGATACCGCTGCGGCCCAGCAGCATTCGCGGCTGCGCACCGGACGGGCGAGCGCCCCGCGCAATCTGTCGCTGACCCTGCACGCCACCGGGACGACGAGCGGGACGTTCACCCCGGCGGGGCCTTCATCGACCAGGCTGTCGCAGTCCCCGGCCGGATCGTCGCAGCCCACCGGAAATACCCTGCCGCCCACCGCGATCACCAAGTTCCGGCCGCCGACCCCCACCCGGCAGCCGGTGCCCCGGCCCCGGCTGCTGGAGCCGCTGCGCGCCGGGGGCCGGCGGCGGCTGGCGGTGATCCACGGCCCCGCCGGTTTCGGCAAGAGCACGCTGGCGGCGCAGTGGCGGGCGGAGCTCGCCGATCGTGGGGTGCCGGTGGCGTGGATCGGGATCGGCAGCGAGGACGACAATGCGGTGTGGCTGCTCGCGCACATCATCGCGGCCATTCGCGGGGTTCGGCCCGAGATCGGCGTCGGGCTGGAGCAGGTGCTCGAGGAGCGCCCGGGCGAGGCGGTGCCGTACGCCGTGTCCACCCTCATCGACGAGGTGCACGCGGGCGGCGTCGGGGTGGTGGTGATCATGGAGGATTGGCATCGGATCTCCGATTCCGGCGCGCAGCGGGTGATGGAGTCCCTGCTCGACAATGCCTGCCACCATTTGCGTTTCGTGATCACCAGCCGGGAGCGGGCGGGCCTGCCGCTGAGCCGGATGCAGGTGGCGGACGAACTGGTGGAGATCGGCTCCGGGCAGTTGTTGCTGACCGCCGAGGAGACCCGTCAGATCCTGACCGAGCGCACGGGGCTGGAGCTGACCGCCAAGCAGGTGGAGCAGATCCAGACCGCCACCGACGGGTGGCCCGCCGCGATCGCGCTGGCCGGACTCTCGCTGCGCTCCTCCGATCAGGAGATCGATCAGCTCGTCGCGCGACTGTCCGGGAATACCAAGTCGATTCGCGAATACCTCGCCGACAATGTGCTCGACGCGCTGGAACCGCGCATGCTCGATTTCCTCACGGCCGTGGCCTTTCCCGAACGCGTGAACGCCTCGCTGGCCGAGGCGCTGTCCGGCTCGGCCGACGCCGCCGATCTGCTGGAGCAGGCCGAACAGCGGGAGCTGTTCCTGCACCGGGTGTCCGACGATTCGAACTGGTACCGGATGCAGCCCATGGTGGCCGAGTATCTGCGCGCCCGGCTCGAACGCGTGCGGCCCGGCCAGGGAAAATCGCTACACCGCAAGGCCGCTCGCTGGTTCGCCGAGCACAATATGCTGCGCCAATCGGTGGATCACGCGTTGACCGCCACCGATTTCAAGTTCGCTCTCGACCTGGTCGAGAGCGGCGGGATGGATCTGATCGACGGGTCGCGGTTGGCCACGCTGTTCGGCACCGTGTCGAAACTGCCTGTGCAGCAGGTGACCTCGCGGTCGAAACTGTTGATGGCGCTGGCGCGAGCGAATGTGAACCTGCAGCAGTCGGGTGCGGCGCGCACCGCGCTGGGCCGGTTGTCGAACATGCTGGCCCGCAGTTCACCGACCGATGCCGAGGCGGTGAACCAGCGCTGCCAGGCCGCCGTGCTGGCCGCGGCGGACCAGGTGGCGCGCGATCGCACCGAGGGCGTGCTGGACAAACTGACCGATTGCCTGCGGCTGGCCGACGAGCTGCCGCCGTGGACCGTGTCCACCGCCGCCAACCTGGCCTCCTTCGTGCGCCTGTGCGACTTCGACTTCGAGGGCGCGCGCACCATGCAGGAGTGGGCCGCGCCCTATCACGCCCGGTCGGCCGATCCGCTGGGTGAGGTGTTCGGGCTGTGCGGGCAGGGTGCGGCCGCCTACGAGCAACTTGACATCGAGGTCGCCACACGGTGTTTCGACCAGGCCTGGGAGACGGCCCGGGACCGTTCGGGATCGCGCTCGCATTCCGCGCGGGTGGCCGCGGCCCTGCTCGGTGAGATCGCTTATCGCCGAGGCGATCTGGAGAGCGCCGAGCACCTGCTGGATCAGAGCCACGAGCTGACCACCCATATCGGGCCGGTCGATTTCCTGGTGACCATCTTCGTGATCGGAGCGCGGGTGAAGGCGGTGCGCGGCGATATCGCCACGGCCACCGCCCGGTTGGACGAGGGCGCGCGCATAGCGGCGGACCGCAAGCTGATTCGGCTCGCCGCCCATATTCGGGCCGAGCGCCTGCGGCTCGAGCTGCCCGCGGATCCGCTGACCCTCGGACTCGTCACCGATCCCATGGTCCGCCCGGTCCGGCACGCCACCGGCGCGGCCGCCCTGGCCTCGGAAGCCGAGGAGATCGCGACCGTCCGCGCCCTGCTCGCGCGCAATCACCGCGGCGACGAGCGTGCCATCGGAGACGATTTCGCCCCGCTTGGCACCGCCGACACCGCCGTGAAGCGGGCGCGCGCCCTGCACAGCCGCATCCGCGAGAAGAACCGTCCCCGAGCCGAACTCGACGCCGCCCTGCTCCTGGCCGAATGCCTCTGCACCGCCGGGTGGACCGGCGAATCCCTCGCGGTCCTGACCCCCGCCCTGGTCCGCTGCGCCGAACTGTCCTGGACCCGCCCCATTCTCGACGCGGGCCCCGGCGTGCTGGGAATCCTGCGCACCCTGCACCAGGAAATTCCGCTGGGCATCGCCGGAATCGAGGTTCAAGAGCTGCCCCGGCAGTTCCTGGACTCCCTGCTGTGAGTCGCGGGGCCGGATGGAGCGTCTCGTTCGCCAGCCGGCTCGGAGGGTATTCACAGGGTTTCTCGAGGAACGGCATCGACAATCGCCGTCGTGCCTGTGACACGTGTGCCGATGGAAGTTCCGCCCGGGGTGGCTCCGCCGCCCGTGCCGCAGGTGAAGGGGCAGGCCGGGTACGGGGGGTTCCATCACGGGATCTCGATGTTGCACGGGTGGCTGCCGCAGGTTCTGGAGTTCGCGGCGGTGCTGCTGCTGGTGCTGGCGTTCCTGCGGTTCCGCAGGCGATGGTGGCTGCTGTGGGCGCCGCTGTGCGTCGCGCTGGGAGTGGGGGTGGCCTGGGGAGCGTGGACCTTCACCAATGACGAAGGGCTGGCCTCGGATCCGGCTCCGGCGCTGCTGTGGGTGTGCATCGGCATGAGCGGTGCGGCGCTGGGCGCGGTTGTCCTCGGCTGGCGCAGCGGACCGTGGTGGCAGCAGGCCGCGGCGGTGCTGGCGCTGCCGGTGGCGCTGGTGAACACGGCCGTGGTGCTCAATCAGTGGGTCGGGTACTACCCGACCGCCCAGGCGGCGTGGAACGCGCTCACCGCCGAACCGCTTCCGCATCAGACGAGCCTGGATTCGCTTGCCGGACTGCGCAATACGAATGTGGGAACCGGGCGGATCGTCCCGGTGGACATTCCGGAGTCGGCGAGCCACTTCAAGCATCGCACCGAATACGTCTACCTGCCCCCGGCCTGGTTCGCCGGAGATCAGCCGCCCGCGCTTCCGGTGGTGATGATGATCGGCGGCGAGTTCAATACGCCCTCGGATTGGGTGCGCAGCGGCCAGATCATGCCCGCCGTGGACGATTTCGCGAAGGCGAACTCCGGGCAGGCCCCGATTCTGGTCTACGTCGACTCCGGCGGTAGTTTCAACAACGACACCGAATGCGTGAACGGCCCGCGCGGTGACGCCGCCGACCATCTCACCGGTGATGTTCCCGCCTACGTGGAGTCGGCTTTCGGAGCGTCGAAGGATCCGGCGAAGTGGGCGGCGGTGGGCTGGTCCATGGGCGGCACCTGTGCGGTGGATCTGGCGGTCATGCACCCGGAACTGCTGCACACGTTCGTCGATATCGCCGGTGACCAGGGCCCGTCCTCGGGCACCAAGGAGCAGAGCGTCCGGCGGCTCTTCGGTGGTGACGCCGCCGCGTGGGCGCGGTTCGATCCCATGACCGTGATGGCCGCGCACGGCCCGTACACCGATGCCGTCGGTCTCTTCGACGATCTGAAACCGCCACAGCGGCAGGGCGGCGACAACTCTCGCTTCCGGGGCCCGCGGCCCGCGGCGGACACGCGGGACGGCGGCGGCTTCGGCGGCCAGGACAACGTCTTCGACACCGGTGAGGTCGGCGCGGCCGACACCCTGTGCCGCGAGGGGCGTGCAGTTGCCATCGACTGCACCGTGTACACCACCGAGGGCGGTCACACCTGGCAGTTCGCGGCGGCGGCGTTCACCGCCTCGCTGCCCTGGCTGACCGGTCGCCTCGGCTTGCCGACGCCGAGCCCGTCCCCCTAGAGGCCGAGCCCCCCAAAAAGACCCCGGGCAGCCGAACCCATCGACCCCGACGACACGGGTTCGGTCCCGGAGCCGACGAGGCCCGGCCGGAGATCTCCGGCCGGGCCTCGTCATCGGTTTCGGATCAGGCTTTCCACCACGGTCGCAGCGGCACCGTCCAGGTGCTCTGCGCGTCGAGTTTGACACCCAGAACCTGGTGCAGCTGAACGACATTGCGCTCGAAGCCGAGCTGACAGCCGGCCATGTACAGACCCCACACCTTGGCGGTGCCCTCGCCGACCTCGTCCAGCGCGGCATCCCAGTTCTTCACCAGGTTGTCGCACCATTCGGCGAGGGTGAGCGCGTAGTGCTTGCGCAGGTTCTCCTCGTGCAGCACCTCGAGTCCGATGTTCTGGATCTCGGAGATGATGCGTCCGGAACCGGCCAGCTCTCCGTCGGGGAACACGTAGCGGTCGATGAAATCGCCCGCCTTGGTGGTGTGCCGATTGTCCGGCCGGGTGATCGAGTGGTTCAGGAACAGGCCGCCGTCGCGCAGCTTGGACTTGATGAACTCGAAGTAGGCCGGGTAGTTCTGCACGCCGATGTGTTCGGTGAGGCCGATCGAGGACACCGCGTCGAAATCGCCCTCCCGCACATCGCGGTAGTCCGAGTGCCGGACCTCCGCGAGCTCGGACAGGCCCTCCTCGACGATCTTGCGCTGGGCCCAGTCCGCCTGCTCGGCCGAGAGGGTCGCGCCGATCACCTTGACGCCGCGATGGGCGGCGTACCGGACCATGCCGCCCCAGCCGCAGCCGATGTCGAGCAGCCGGTCGCCGGGCTTCAGGTTCAGCTTCTCGAAGACCAGCCGGTACTTGTTCTCCTGCGCCTGCTCGAGGCTCCAGCTCTCGTCCTCGTACGCCGCGCAGGTGTAGGTCATGGACGGCCCGAGTACGTACTCGTAGAACGTGTTCGAGACGTCGTAGTGATGGTGGATGGCCTCGGCGTCACGAGTCTTGGAGTGCCGCAACCCTTCCAGGGCGATGCGCCGCCAGCGCGGCAGCGTCTCCTGCGGCGGCGGCGCGACCGGCTTGAGCCGATCCCAGCCGAGCGAGCGGGCGATGACCACCAGCTGCAGCGCGGTCGGGCGATGGAACTTCATGTTCGCCATGGCCCGCAGGATCTCGTACGGATCACCGGGATGGGCGCCACTGATCTCCAGGTCGCCCGCGATGTACGCGCGCGCCATGCCGAGATCACCCGGGGCGTTGACGATGTAGTTCACCCCGCGCGGGTTCTTGATGTGGAGGCCGAATTCCGAGTCCTCGGGTCCGGTGGCGCTGCCGTCGTACGCGGTCAGCCGGATGGGCACCGGGCCGTTGATGAGCGTCTCGAAGATCTCGGCAATGCTGAGCTTGCTTCCGAGCTCCGCGAATACGTCTGATCGGTCCTTGAACGTGGTCACTTGCGTTGCACCGCCTTCGAATACAGATCCAGTAAACGATGATCCGGGTCGTAGTGCTGCTTGAGCTGGTGATAGGTATCGCCGCCGTAGTACAGGGCGGCGAATTCGTTGCGGTCGTAATAGGAATCCGAGTACAACGACTTGTGGCCGTCGAGTTCGGACACCTTGCGCTCGATCGCGCGGTTGGCAGCGCCTTCCTGCTGCCCCGGCGTGGTCGCGACAGCCGACCAGAAGCCGATGTTCACATAGGTGCGCCCGGGTTCGAGCGGGTAGAGCGGCCAGGGCTGCTCACCCTCGGTGTCTCGCAATCGCAAGGGGCACAACCAGATCGGTTCGATCGGGACCTCGCGCAGGAACCATTCCACGAAGTCCGCGGTGTGCTCGAGCGGCACCTCGATGTCCTGCACCACGCGCTCCCTCGGCGGATTGCCCTTGCGGGCCTCGAGCCTGTCGCCGATGTCGTACTTGTGGTCGAGCGCGATGAGCTTCCAGTAGAAGCTGCTGCGCAGGTATCGCTTCGGCCAGAACCGCCGGATCTTGGGGTTCTGTGTGCCGAATGCCCGTGAACACCAGAACCAATCGGTGTCCCAGCGCCACAGATAGTCGCTGATGGTCAGCCGGTCACGCGCGGGTTCGGCCGAATCGTGCTGGATGGACCGGTAGAAGATGTCCATGTCGGTGTAGTCGCTGACCGGACCGGGTTCCTCGGTCTGGCGCGCCACCACGAGATAGCTCTCGTGCGAGCTGAACACGACGCCGTCGAGATAGTCGACCTGCTCGCCCGCGTACGCGCGGTCGGCGATGATCTGCGCCATGGTGTTCTCCAGCTCCCGTAAATCATGAAACCGTATGTGGCGCAGTGCCACATACGGTTTCACCGGTTCGAGCTCGATCTTCAACCTGGTGCAGTATCCGAGCGTCCCGTAGGAATTGGGGAACCCGCGCAGCAGTTCCGCGTTCGCACCGTCCCGGGTGGCGGTGATGATCTCCCCGGCTCCGGTCAGAACGTCGATTTCCAGCACCGATTCGTGCGGTAGGCCGTTGCGGAACGAGGTGGACTCGATGCCGAGCCCGGTCACCGCGCCGCCGAGGGTGATGGTCTTGAGTTGCGGCACCACCAGCGGCGCGAGGCCGTACTGCAGGGTGACCGCGACCAGATCCTCGTAGGTGGTCATGCCCGCCACCTCGGCGGTGCGTGCCTCGGGATCCACCGAAATGACCTGTGTCAATCCGGAGACGTCCAGGCCGGGGGCATTACTCTGAGCCCGGGCCCGGAACAGATTGCTCGTCTTCTTGGCCAGCCGGACGTTCGCGTCCGGAGGGATGGCGCGGTAGGAGGCCAGGAGTCGATCGACTCCCGCTCGATGCGCGGCGAACCCTGATTCCTGCGCGGCCGATGCGCGGCCCGCCTTCCCCAACAGACTCAATGCCACCCTCGGAACCTATCGTGCACCGACCGGTACTTCCAGCAAGAGAACACCGGCGGGCCGGTTTTTCACACACAGTTTGCATGCGACTCACCAGTCCCTACCTGCCCCGCAGCGAGTCTATTCCCGACGCGCCCGTGAGGATTGTTACGCAAGCTAACGATTTGATCACCGTTCGCGGTGTCGTCGGTAGGATCGCCGCATCGTGGGCGAACACTCCGTATCCGACCCGCAGGGTTCGCCACGCTCGCGAATCCTGGCGTCCGGCCGTACCCGGATCAGCTCGGTCCTGAAGTCTCGGAGCGTGCTGGACCTGGTCCGGATCGGGCTGCTCGTGGCCGGGCTGCTGTGTGTGGCGACCGGATTGCTCCCACGGGAGCAGGCCGCGGACAACATGCGCCGCATCGCGCCGCTGTTGCTGTTCCTGGCCAGCGTGATCGTGCTGGCCGAATTGGCGCGACGGGCCAGGGTGTTCGACGTGATCGCGCATCGCATGGCGATCCTGGCCGGCGGTCGCTATCCGGCGCTGTTCGGGCTGTGTGTGCTTTTCGCGGCCACCACGACCACCGTGCTGAATCTCGACACCACCGCGGTGCTGCTCACACCGGTGCTGCTGGCCATGGCCGGGCCCGCCCGGATCCCGCCGCTGCCGCTGGCCATGACCACGCTGTGGCTGGCCAATACCGCGAGCCTGCTGCTGCCGGTCTCCAACCTCACCAACCTGCTCGCCGCGGATCGGGTGGGGCTGGACGCGAGCGGCTTCGCGGCGAGAATGTGGCTGCCGCAGCTGGTTTCGGTGCTCGCGACCATGGTGTTCCTGTGGTGGTGGTACTGGCGGCGCGCGCATCGCACGGCCGACCGCTATGTGGTGCCCGAACCCGTCCGCCCGGCCGACACCCGGGAACGGGTGCTGCTGTACACGACCGCGTTCGCGGTGCTGGCGTTCGTGGCCGCCATTCCGTTCGTGGGTGATTCCATCGGGATCGCCGCCGCAGGCGCCGCCGCGCTGGCGGTGATCGCGTTCGCCGCGCTGGACCGGCGGGCACTGCGCTGGTCGCTGTTCCCCTGGCAGCTGCTGGTTTTCGTGGCGGGACTCTTCCTGGTGGTGCCGACGCTGAGCCGATTCGGGCTCTCGGACCTGATGCACGCGCTGATCGGTGACGACGCCGGTGCGTGGGGCGCGATCCGGGCCGCGGGCGCGGGGGCGGGGCTGTCCAACGTGGTGAACAATCTGCCCGCCTACACCGCGGGTGAGGCGGTGATCCCGACCGGCGAGCGGAATCAGTTGCTGGCCTTGCTGATCGGCACCAATGTCGGGCCGATCGTGACGCCGTGGGGATCGCTGGCCACGCTGCTGTGCCTGGAATTCTGCCGCACCCACGCGGTCCGGGTGCCGATGCGCCGGTTCGTGCTGACCGGTCTGGCGCTCGCGGTGGTCGCGACCTCGGGCGCGGTCGCCGCGCTGCTGCTCATGGGTTAGCCGAGAACGCGGCCCTCGGGTCCGGGCCCCCGCTGGATCGATCGGGCGGGCGAATGCGGCGTAGCATGACCGGCGGCAACAGGGCAGAAAGCCGGGCAATCCGTGCAATGAGTAAGGAGCACATGGTGGGACAGGTCAGCGCCTCCAGTTCGATCGTCGTGACGGCAGATCCGAAGCGGACCCTCGACGCGATCGCGGACTACGACGCGGTGCGTCCTCGCATCCTTTCCTCGCACTACCGCGACTACAAGGTCGTGGAGGGCGGCAAGGGCGCGGGCACCGTGGCGGAGTGGACGCTGCAGGCCACCGAGAAGCGCTCGCGCAATGTGCGCGCCGCGATCTCGGTCTCGGATTCCATGGTGACGGAACGGGATTCGAATTCCTCCATGGTCACCACCTGGACGGTCACCCCGTCCGGCACCGGCTCGCTGGTCACCGTGCGCACCAGCTGGAAGGGCGCCGGCGGTATCGGCGGCATCTTCGAGGGCATCTTCGCACCGCTCGGCCTGAAGAAGATCCAGGCCGAGGTGCTCGAGAACCTGAAGCGCGAGCTCGCCTAACCCGCGATATCGAAGAGGTTGCCCTCGGGGTCGGCCAGCGTCGCCCACTTCAAGCCGTACTCGTCGAAGTCGCCGATGTGCTTGGCGCCGAGGGACACCGCGCGATCGATCTGAGCGGGCAGATCTGTCCCGTGCAGATCCAGGTGCACCACATTCTTGCCGGGCGTCTTGTCCTCGACCTCGATGAACATCAGGGTGGGCGAGACGCCCGTGGTCTGTCCGATGGTGGCGAAGTGCCGGTTGGCGTCCGGATCGACGGTGCGATCCAGCAGCCGTGCCCAGAAACCGGCCAGTTCGGCGGCGTCGGAGCAGTCGAAGGTGATGTTGGCGATCTGAAGTGCCATGACTGTGCTTCCTTTCAGAGCCGGCCGATGGGCCAGCAGATTTCGGTGACGTAGTCGGCCGGTTCGGCGGTGTCCGGCCCGGTCAGATACAGCTCGCGAATGGGTTCCGCGAGCGCGGAGTCGTGTTCGGCGACATGGCTGCCCAGGGCGCCGTAGGTGCGATCGAATTCGGTGAAGGGGCCGGTGTGCACGGCCACCGCGAACCGGCGGGCCGGCAGGTCCACCACCGAGCCGATCGCGGCGCAGCGCTCCCGATCGGCCGGGTCGATCGGGACGAACGCCAGTACCTCGCCCTTCTCGTCCTCGAAGAATTCGTTGGCGTAGGTGGCGCCGCCCGGTCCGGCGGGAACCGCGCCGATGCTCTCCAGCGCCGTGTACAGCGCCGGGAAACTCGCCTCGCACCAGACGTCGATCGCGTCCCGGGCCACCACCTCCGCGACGGCGAAGGCGGGAAAGCCGGGGACGGAACGATATTCGACCTCGAGCGCGATACCGCTCGGCGGCAGCAGCAGCGTGCGCAACGAGGCCACCACATCGCGGGTGCGCAGCAATTCCGCCTCCATGCGCTCCAGATGAGCGCGCAGCGCGGCATCGCGGGACTCGCGATCGGGGGCCGAGAGCATCTCCTTGATCTCGGGCACCGGCATGTTCAGCGCGCGCAGGCGGCGGATGAGATGGGCCCGTTCCACTTGATCGGTGGAGTAGAACCGGTAGCCGGTGCTCGCGTCCACCGACGCCGGTTCCAGCAGTTCGATCTCGTGGTAGTACCGCAGGGCCTTCACGCTGAGGTAGGTGAGGCGAGAGAACTCCCCGATCGGGACGGTCGCTGTCATGCCCTCAGCGAACACCCTCCAGCGAGGGGAGAGTCAAGAACCGCCGCATCGCGCGGCGGCTAGGCTGGTGCCCATCACTTCCCCGCAGAGAGGAAACACCGTGCAGCCCGGTGGAGAGTTCGATATCCAGCAGTTGATGTCCCAGGCCCAGCAGATGCAGGCGGCGGTCATGGCCGCACAGCAGGAGATCGCGGAGTCCGAGGTCACCGGCGAGGCGGGTGGCGGCCTGGTGCGCGCCAAGATCCGCGCGACCGGCGAGGTGCTCGAGCTGGCCATCGATCCGAAGATCGTGGATCCCGAGGACGTGGACACCCTCCAGGATCTGATCATCGGCGCGCTCAACAACGCCATGGACAATGCCCAGCAGGTGGCCGCGGATCGCCTCGGACCGCTCGCGGGCGGTCTCGGCGGCGGCGCGCTCCCCGGCTTCTGACGGGCCGGCGCAGGTGTACGAAGGTCCCGTTCAGGATCTCATCGACGAGCTGGGCAAGCTGCCCGGTGTCGGTCCGAAGAGCGCGCAACGCATCGCTTTTCACTTCCTCACGGTGGAACCGCCGGAGATCGACCGCCTGCAGGCGGCATTGCAGAAGGTGCGCGACGGCGTGCGGTTCTGCAGTGTCTGCGGCACGGTCTCCGACGGTGAACTCTGCCGCATCTGCGCCGATCCACGCCGCGACCGCACCATGATCTGCGTGGTCGAGGAACCCAAAGACGTCCAGGCCATCGAGCGCACCCGGGAGTTCCGCGGCCGCTACCACGTCCTGGGCGGCGCGCTCGATCCGCTGTCCGGGATCGGCCCCGATCAACTCCGCATTCGGGAACTGTTGACCCGCATCGGAAATCAGGACGACGGCGTCGATGTCAGCGAGGTCATCATCGCCACCGATCCCAACACCGAGGGCGAGGCCACAGCCACCTACCTCGTGCGCATGCTCCGCGACTTCCCCGGCCTCAGCGTCACCCGCCTGGCCTCCGGCCTGCCCATGGGCGGCGACCTGGAATTCGCCGACGAACTCACCCTCGGCCGAGCTTTGTCCGGCCGCCGCGCGTTGTAGAACGCTGCGGCGTCCGACGGGGACGCCGGGAGCCCGGCTCGGAGTTCGGGACAGCCGGGAGCTTGGTTCGGAGTTCGGGACAGCCGGGAGCTTTGGTCCGGGGTCCGGGGCGGAGCCCCGAAAGCTCCGGGGGTTTCAGGGGCGAAGCCCCTGAGAGCCCATGAGAGTTATCTAAGTCCAGGTCGGCGGCGCGGGGAGCGCTGCCGGCTGGGGGCAGGGAATGTGGTCGTTGTTCCGAGGTACATCGGCACCCGCACCGGTGGCGTGCAGTGCGATCGCGACGGCGAAGGTCGCGGCGAGCCCCGCTACAACCGCCAAACCTTTGCGCAGTTTGGGAGAGCTTTTCTGACGCACCTTCATGTACCGCTCCTCGCCTCGGGAGTGATTCCGCGAACAAGCCTGGACACACGATCTGGAATTAGCGAAATGCTAGCGTTCCTGCATCGGTGCAGTGTGCATTGCGGACTCGGTGCCCGAATTGAAACACGCCCGATCACATATTGAGACCGACCAGTCGGCTCTCAGGGGCTATAACCACCCCGATTCCGCAGCTCAGAGCGTCAATTGCCGCCATTCCAGCGCGTCGAAGCGCGACCGATCACCCACGGTCCAGTCCCAGATCAGGTCTGCGACCTGCGCGGAATCCGCCGGTGCGGCGGTGAAGTGGCGGTCCGCCGACCCGTCCCGGTACTCGAGGTCGTAGTGCCCGTCCTCGTGCCGATAGGTCTGGATGTAGACCTGCTCTCCGCGATCCACGATCAGATACGGACCCGGGGCCGCCAGCGCCGGAACCCACAGATGGGCGAGTTCACGCGTGAGATAGGGGAAATCGCCCGCCCCGCCGTGCGTGACCGCGACCGGGATCTGCCCGGCCGGATCGATCAGCCAGGACAGCTGGGGGTCGAAAACGGCATAGCCGCGCGGCGTGGCCAGCTCGAACAGCAGGGCCCGCACGTGCCCGATGGCGTCGTACGGGCTCGGCACGTGCAGCACCGAGCCGGGGCCGGGGTCCAGCGGGTCGACGCTCAGAAAGCTGTCGGACTCGGGCAGTTCCGCGTTGCGGCGATTCAGTTCGGCGGCGATCTCGGCCACGGCCTCGGGGACCGGCTGCCCGTCCTGTGCGGTCAGGTACGCGTCCACCTCGAGCGGTGTCGCCGCGGCTCCGGAGGGCAGTAGAACGTGGTCGTAGCTCACCCGGCCAGGCTAGTGCCTAGCCGGTCAGGCGCTGCCGCCCGGTCCGAGCGGTCTCGGAGCGCGCGCACTCGCAGCCGCCCGCCAGACTGCCGCAGTCGATGACGAAGGCGTGCCGGACGTGATCGAAATCGGGGCAGTCGGAGTCGGTGCACGCGGTGCCGCCGTCGGCATGCTCGATCAGCGTGCCGTGACAGTGATCCAGGGCAGCATCGCACGGCGCGCAGGGTGTCCGTTCGTGGTGGGAGCGCATCGGTTTCCCGGAGTTCTGGCTCATGCAACCTCCTTCGACGGTCACTACGGTCCTATCACTCGAGTGCGACATACGCGGGAGATCACCGCGTGTCGCGATGACTGTCGGGATACGGCCGACCTTCCGGGCTCCGGCGTGGTGCACTTGTGCGATGGGAATCAAGGTTTCCCTCGAACATCGCACGACATACTCCTTCGATCGCCCGGTGCGGATCCACCCACACGTGGTCCGGCTGCGGCCCGCGCCGCATACGCGGACCGCCATCGAGGCTTATTCCATGCGGGTGGAGCCCGCTGAGCACTTCGTGAACTGGCAGCAGGACGCCTTCGGCAATTTCCTTGCGCGCCTTGTCTTTCCGGAGCCCGCTCAGGAGTTGTCGGTGGTCGTGGGGCTGGTCGCAGACCTGGACGTGGTCAATCCGTTCGACTTCTTCGTCGAGGAGCTCGCGGAGTACTTTCCGTTCGCCTACTCGCCGCAGCTGACGGCCGATCTGGAGCCGTATCTGCGGCCGGTCGGCGAATCCGGTTCCGGGCCGGGTGAACTGGTGCGCGACTGGGTGCGCGCGCATCCGCCGCAGGGTGATCCGCGCACGATCGACTTCCTGGTCACCCTCAATTCGGCGCTGCGCCGAGACGTCGGATACACCGTGCGCCTGGAGCCCGGCGTGCAGACGCCGGACCACACCTTGCGGACCGGGCTCGGGTCGTGCCGCGATTCGGCCTGGCTGCTGGTGTCCATCCTGCGCGAATTCGGTATGGCCGCACGGTTCGTCTCCGGGTACCTGATCCAGCTGTCGCAGGACGTGCCGTCATTGGACGGCCCCTCCGGTCCGCCCGCCGACTTCACCGACCTGCACGCCTGGACCGAGGTCTACCTGCCCGGCGCGGGCTGGATCGGTCTGGATCCCACCTCCGGACTCTTCGCGGGCGAGGGGCACATCCCGCTCGCGGCCACCCCGCATCCGGTGTCCTCGGCCCCGATCACCGGCGCGACCGACCCGGTGCGGGCCACTCTCGACTTCTCCAACGCGGTGCGCCGCATCCACGAGGATCCGCGAATCACGCTGCCCTATACCGATACCCAGTGGACGCGCATCACCGCCGTCGGCGCGCTCGTTGACGATCGCACGCGCGCGGCCGACATCGGCCTCACGGTCGGCGGCGAACCCACCTTCGTCTCCATCGACGATCAGACCGCCCCGGAGTGGACGACCGCCGCCGACGGCGCACACAAGCGCGAACGTGCCGCCGACCTGGCCCGGCGCCTCCGCCGCATCTACGCTCCGCAGGGCCTGGTCCAGTACCGCCAGGGCAAGTGGTATCCCGGAGAACCCCTGCCCCGCTGGGAAATCGCCCTCCTGTGGCGCGAGGACGGCGAGCCCCTCTGGACACGCCCCGATCTCCTCACGGACCCTTGGCTCCCGGCGGACCACCATCCTGTCGCCGCACCGGCGGCCGACATCCGCGCCCTCGCCTCACGCGACGGCCGGGACCCCGCCGGAGCCGGACCGGACCGATCCGCGCGCGCCGAACGCCGCGCGAACTCCGGCGACGCGAACTCCGCGGGCCCGGCCTCCGGCGATGGGGGTTCGGCGGGCGCGCGTTTCACCGGTGTGGACTCGATGGGCGCGACCTCCGAAGACGCGGCCACCGGTGCTGCCGAATCTACGAAAACACCTGCCGGGAAACCGGTTCCGCGATCAGATGGTCCGGGCATCGACATGGCGCGCGCGATCGTGGAGCACGTCTCGGACGGTCTCGGCCTGCCCCGGACGCAAGTTCGGGCCGCTTACGAGGACGCTCTGCTGCGCACGGCCGCCAAAGCTCGCTCCCCACAGGGGGATCCGCCGGGGCACACGGACGACCTCGGGCCGGGAGCGGATTCGGCGCAGGCGCGCGCGGACCTTCTGGCCCGGCTGGACGCCACCGTCGATCAGCCCACCGCCTTCGTCCTGCCCCTGCACCGCCGCGACGACGAAGCGGGATGGGCCAGCGCGGACTGGCAACTGCGCCGCGGCCGCATCGTCCTCACCGAAGGCGATTCGCCTGCGGGCCTGCGCCTCCCGCTGGGAGCCATCTCGTGGAGCGCACCCCGCAGCCGCCCGGAGTCCGATCCGTTCACCGCGCACCAGCTCCCCGGACCACGCAGTTCACCGCGCGGTTCGAATTCGCCTGTGGACGAGTCGATATCGAGCTCGCGACCGACAGGCGGGCGGGCGCGTTCCGGAACGGACCACGCTACGGCCGGTGCCGGAGGGCAGCACAGCGTCGACTCGGAGCAGACCGCGACAGCGGCCGGAAACCGCACTCCGGCGACGAACACCGCGCCGAGTCGGCCGGAGGCGGATGTCGGTGGATCGCAGTCGGAACCGGTCGAGAGTTCTCGTCCGTCAGTCGAGGTTTCCGGGCGAAACGGCGCTGAACAGCCCGGCGGTTCCGGCGGGGATCGGGCATCGGCGGCAGGTCGAATCCCTGATGCCGAATGGCCGGATTCGGCGGATCGAGACGACCCGGCAGCGGCTGCGAGCGGACCGATAGACCTGAAAGATATTGCTGCGCCGTTGTTCTCGGCGTCCGATGAGCCGCTTGCCGTGGTGGAACCCGCTGCCGGAGCGCCGACCACCGCGCTGGTCGCCGAGGTGCGCCACGGGCGGCTGTACCTGTTCCTGCCGCCGGTGGAACGGATCGAAGCCTTCTACGACCTGATCTGGCGGGTGGAGGCGGCCGTGGCGGCGGTCGGGCAGCCGGTGGTGCTGGAAGGGTATGGGCCGCCGGTGGATACGCGATTGTCGAGTCTGTCGGTGACCCCGGATCCGGGCGTGATCGAGGTGAACGTGCAGCCGAGCGTGAGCTTCGCCGATCAGGCTCGGCTGCTGGACACCCTGTACGAGCAGGCGCGGCTGGCCCGGTTGAGCACCGAATCCTTCGATATCGACGGGACGCACAGCGGGACCGGGGGCGGGAATCACATCACGCTGGGCGGGCGCACTCCCGCGCGGTCACCGATGCTGCGACGGCCGGATGTGCTGGTCTCCATGCTCACCTGCTGGCAGCGCCATCCGGCACTGTCGTATCTGTTCTCGGGCCGGTTCGTCGGGCCGACTTCGCAGGCCCCGCGAGTGGACGAGGGGCGCTCGGACACGCTGTACGAGTTGGAGATCGCGTTCGCCGAGATCGCGCGGCTGGCGGGCGGACGCGGCGAGAAGGGGTCCGCGCCGTGGGAGGTGGATCGGGCGCTGCGGCATCTGCTCACCGATCTGACCGGAAACACCCATCGCGCCGAGTTCTGCATCGACAAGCTGTACTCCCCGGATTCCGCGCGTGGGCGGCTCGGACTGGTGGAGTTGCGCGGGTTCGAGATGCCGCCGCACTTCCGCATGGCAATGGTGCAGTCGCTGCTGGTGCGGGCGCTGGTGCTGCGATTCTGGGAGCAGCCGTACACCGCGCCGCTGATCAGGCACGGTGCGAATCTGCACGGCCGGTACCTGCTGCCGCACTTCCTGCTGGCCGATATCGCCGATGTCGCGGCCGATCTGCGTGCGCACGGAATCGATTTCGACATCAGCTGGCTCGAACCGTTCGCCGAATTCCGTTTTCCCCGCATCGGCACGGTGGTACTCGGAGGTATGGAGGTCGAACTGCGCGGCGCGATCGAACCGTGGAACACCCTGGGCGAGCAGACCGCGGCCACCGGCACCGCGCGCTACGTGGACTCCTCGGTGGAGCGGTTGCAGGTGCGGGTGGTCGGCGCGGATCGCGGCCGGTTCGCGCTGACCTGCAACGGTTTCCCGGTGCCGCTGCTGGCCACCGAGAAGGAGGACGTTCAGGTCGCGGGCGTGCGCTATCGCGCCTGGCAGCCGCCCAATTCGCTGCATCCGTCGCTGTCTCCGGACGCCCCGCTGGTTTTCGATCTGATCGATCTGGACGCGGGCATCTCGCGCGGCGGGTGCACGTATCACGTGTCCCATCCGGGCGGAATGTACTTCGCCGAACCACCGGTGAATGCCGTTGTCGCGCAATCGCGGCGCAATCGGCGCTTCGAACCGCTCGGGCACACCTCCGGACCCGTCGACATCGCGGATCTGCGTGCCACAATGGCAAGACAGGCCACCGACGTCGGTGCACCCGGAATACTCGATCTGCGCCGGGCGCGGACCGTGTGGGCGCCGACCGGCGGCCGGTAGGCAAACCCGGGGAAGTGGTAGCGGTGACCGCCTTCGACACGACGCCACCCGAGGACATCGGCCCTGCTCGCTGGGCCACGCTCGCCGCCCGGCGCGAGGTGATCGCGGAATTCGCGAAATACCGTGCCGCGGCGGCTGATACGGGAGCGATCGACGCGTGCGGCCTGCCCACCGGTGGCTTCTACGACGAACTCGTGGACGGGCGCGGGCGGCTCCGCGGCATGTGGGCGGATCTGTCCGCGGACTTCCTGGACCAGGGACGGGACGGTCTGCGCCGGATCGACGAACGGGTGCGGCGGCTCATCGAGGACGACGCCATCACCTACACCGAGCTGACCACCGGCGAGGAACCCGCCAGCGCGGCTCCGTGGCGGCTCGATCCGATTCCGCTGCTCGTCTCCGACGCGGACTGGTCCGCTCTCGAAGCCGGGGTGGTGCAGCGATCCCGGCTGCTGGACGCCGTCCTCGCCGATGTGTACGGGGAGCGTCGCACCCTCACCTCGGGGGTGCTCCCGCCGCAGGTGGTCTTCGCGCACAGTGGGTATGTGCGTGCGGCGCACGGGATCTCGCTGCCGGGAAAGCATCAGCTGTTCCTGCACGCCTGCGATATCAGCCGGTGGAGCGACGGGGAGTTCCGGGTGCTCGCGGATTGGGCGCAGGCCCCGTCCGGGGCCGGCTACGCGCTGGCGGATCGGCGGGTGGTGTCCGCGGCGATCCCGGAGCTGTTCGAACTGGCCAGCCCGATGCCGTTGACGCCGTTCGTGCGCGCCATGCGGCTGATGCTGATCGAGGCCGCGCCGCGCGCCGCCGACGAGGAACCCGTGGTGGTGGTGCTGAGCCCGGGCGTGCATTCCGAAACCGCTTTCGATCAGGCATATCTCGCATCGGTGCTGGGCTTCCCGCTGGTGGAGAGCGCCGATCTGGTGGTGCGCGACGGGCGACTGTGGATGCGCTCGCTCGGCACGCTGAAACCGGTGGACGTGGTGTTGCGCCGCGTCGACGCCGAATTCTCCGATCCGCTGGATCTGCGGCCGGATTCCCGCCTGGGCGTGGTCGGCCTGGTGGAGGTGCTGCGGCGTGGGGCGGTCACCGTGGTGAATACGCTCGGCAGCGGGTTGCTGGAGAGCCCCGCGCTGGACGCCTTCCTGCCGCGCCTGTCCCGGCTGCTGCTCGATGAGGACCTGAAACTGCCCGGAGTCCAGTCCTATTGGGGCGGTGACGATTCCGAGCGGACTTATCTGTGCGCCAATCTGCACCGGCTGATCCTGCGCTCCGCGGTGGACGATACGACCGTCTTCGGCCCGGTGCTCTCACCGGCGCAGCGGGCCGAATGGCGCGCGCGGATCGAGGCCGAGGGCTGGAAATGGGTGGGCCGCGAACCCGACCGGTTCTCCGTCGCGCCCGCCGTCGCGGGCTCGGGCGGGCTGGCCGCCGCGCCGGTCGCCTTCCGGCTGTTCTCCCTGGCCGGGCGCGTCGGATATCGCGTGATGGCAGGCGGTCTCGGGCAACTGCACCAGCGCACCGGTCCCGACGGGATGGTCGGCGAGGCCGCCGCCAAGGACGTCTGGGTGCGCGCCGCTCCCGCCACCGTGCCCGCCGTGGATGTGCAGGAGGAGCGCGAACGCCCGGCTCCCGCACTGGCCACGCTCGAGGTCGTCAGTTCGCCCCGCGTCCTGAACGACCTGTTCTGGATGGGCCGCTACGTCGAGCGCGCCGAGAACACCGTGCGCCTGCTCGACGCCATCCACGACCGCCACCAGGATTACCGCTACCGCCCCTGGATGGAAGGCGCGGACGCCATGCCCATCCTGATGGCCACCCTCGGCACCATGACCGGCACCGTCCCGCCGGTCGCCAAACACGCTGCCACCCAACCTGATACGGCAGGTACCGGGAGCGCAGTTCACGACCCCGATCGCGGGACCGGCGAGCCGTCGGCACGTGATCAGGCGCGAGCGAGCGCACCGCCCTCGCCGAGTGACGCCGATTCACCCCCGGACGGCACCGACCGGCACCGAAGCGGTGCACCCCGATCACCGGACGCGGGCTCTGAATTCCCTGAGGCGCCAGGGCACCAGCCCGGGCCGGGAGCGTCATCGGCGGGCGGCTCGACCCGAAGCGGCGGGAGCGTATACCCGGGAACGATGTCGCAGAGCGGGGGCTCGCAGTCGCAGTGGCAGGACGGACAGTCGCAGGGGCAGGGCGGGCAGTCCCAGTCGCAAGGTCAGGGCGGGCAGTCCCAGTCGCAAGGGCAGGGTGGACAGTCGCAGTCGCAGGGACAGGGTGGGCAGGCTCGGTCGCAGGGGCAGAGCGGTCAGTCCCAGTCTCACGGGCGCAGCGGGCAATCGCAGTCGCAGTCGCAGAGCGGACAGTCCCAGTCGCAGGGACGAAGCGGGCAATCGCAGTCTCGCGGGACGGGGGGACAGTTCCACACCACCGGTGGGGCAACGCAATCGCAGGGCTCGGGGCGACGGCGGGAGTTCTCGGACGAGCCGACGGTGCCCATTGCGCTTCCCGGGGCTTCGCGGCGGGACCACGACTATCTCGTCACGCTGACCGTGAATCGGGAGGTGCTTGGGTCGCTGGCGTACGCGGTGGAGCGGTACGGGGAGGCGGCGCGGGCGGTGCGCGATCAGTTGTCGCCCGATACCTGGATGGTGCTCGGGTCGATCGACCGGGCGCTGTCGGAATATCTCGGGGCGCGCGGGGACCGGGTCGCGGCGCTGTCCGCGGTCCATTCGCGGACGCTGGCGGCGCTGCTGTCGCTGACCGGGATCGACTCGGAATCGACTGTGCGCGACACCGGTTGGCGGGTGATGGACATCGGCCGGCGGATCGAGCGCGGGCTGGCGCTGACCTCGCTGCTGCGAGCCGCACTCACCGACAGCTACCCGCCGCAGATCGGCCGGGTGGTGACGGACGCCGTGTTGCAGGCCACCGTCTCGGCGGTGAGTTACCGTCGCCGCCATCGGGATTCGGTGCGGATCGCCGCCGTCGCGGGTCTGCTGCTGTTCGACGCGAGTAACCCGCGTTCGCTGATCTATCAGCTGGAACGGTTGCAGGACAGCTTCCAGGCACTGCCCGCGGCGTCGGGATCCTCACGCCCGCAACGCCTGCTGGCCGACACCCAGCGCATGCTGCGCCGCCTGGACCCGGCCGACCTGGAGGCCGTTGACGCCGAAAGGCGCCGAACGGACCTGGCGGAACTGCTCGACGGAGTGCACCTGCGGCTGCGCAAGATCGCCGAATCCTTCGAGGCCACCCGGCTTTCGGTGCCGCGCGAGACGCAACCGCTGTGGGGCTCCACCCGGGTGGTGGGGTAATCGCATGGGAGCGTGCAGGTATCGGGTGCTGCACAGCACCCTCTACGTCTATTCCGACACGGTGTCCAGCTCGTACGGCCGCGCCTACCTGACGCCCCGGGAATTCCCCGGTCAGCGGCTGCTCGACCACGAGGTGCACATCGATCCGGTGCCGTCGGACCGCTCGGTGGGCATGGACGTGTACGGAAACACCACCCTGTATTTCCACGTCACGGCCGAACACCTGCGGCTCGAGGTGACCGGCGAGTCCGTGGTCGAGGTGGAGCCGGCGCCCCTGCCGGACACCTCACCCCCGTGGGAGAAGGCAAGACCCGCAATGGCTTTCGATAAGAACGGCCCGCTCGCGGTGGAGTTCGCCCTGGACCTGAACCCACCCGAGATCATCCCGGAGGTCGCCGCCTATGCCGCCGAATCCTTCCCGCCGGGTCGCCCGGTGCTCGAGGCGGTGGCCGAATTGACCACGCGCATCTACACCGACTTCACCTACAAATCCGGTTCCACCACCGTCAGCACCCGGGTGGCCGACGTGTTCAAGGCCCGCACCGGCGTCTGTCAGGATTTCGCCCGGCTCGGCCTGGCCTGCCTGCGCTCGCAGGGCTTGGCGGCCCGCTACGTCTCCGGCTATCTCGCGACCACCCCGCCCCCGGGGAAGAAACGGCTGGTCGGTGCGGATGCCACCCATGCCTGGGCCGCCGTGTGGCTGCCCGGCGGATCCGGCGGCGATCGCTGGATCGACTTCGACCCCACCAACAACAAGTTCGCCGACGAGCGGTACGTCACCCTGGCGTGGGGCCGGGATTACGCCGACGTGCCGCCGCTGCGCGGAATCATCTACACCGACGCGAAAAAGAGCACCATCACGGTGTCCGTCGATGTCGCACCCCTCGAGGATGATCCGAATGCGTGATTTCACCTGTTCCGAATGCGGCCAGCGACTGGTCTTCGAGAACACGCTGTGCCTGAGTTGTGGCAGCTCACTGGGATTCAGCCTCAGTGACCGCAACCTGCTGGTACTGCCCAAGGATCCCGAATCCGGGCAGCGCCTGCGCAAATGCGCCAACCAGTTCGTGGCGCAATGCAACTGGATGATTCCGGAGGACGGCCCCGCCCTGTGCGAATCCTGTCGCCTGACCCGCACCCGCCCGGCCGACAACGACGACAAGTGGCTCGCCGCGTTCGGTGAGGCGGAGTCCGCCAAGCGCCGCCTCATCCTCGAGCTCACCGAACTCGGCCTGCCGCTGGTCGGCCGGGACGCGGATCCCGAGTTCGGCCTCGCGTTCGACCTGCTCTCCAGTGCCGCGGAACACGTCGTCACCGGGCACGAGAACGGCGTCATCACCCTCGACCTCGCCGAGGGTGACGTGGTGCACCGCGAACAGGTCCGCGTCGAACTCGACGAGGCGTATCGCACCCTGCTCGGCCACTTCCGGCACGAGATCGGGCACTACTACTTCCCGGTCCTGGTCACCGCCGAGGACGACCTGGCCCGCTTCCGCGACCTCTTCGGCGATCCCTACGAGGACTATCAGGAGGCCTTGAACCGGCACTATTCCGAGGGCAAGCCGCCGGGCTGGGAATCGGCGCACGTCTCGGCCTACGCCACCATGCACCCGGCCGAGGACTGGGCCGAGACCTTCGCGCACTATCTGCACATTCGCGACACCCTCGACACCGCCGCGGCTTTCGGATTCGCCCCGGCCGGGGCCACGCTGGACCGCCCGCAACCGGGCAACGCGGGTTTCGACCGCATCATCGAACTGTGGCTGCCACTGGCCTGGGCGCTCAATATGATGAACCGCTCGATGGGTCATCGGGAGCTCTACCCCTTCGTCCTGGCCGACCGGGTGCTCGAGAAGATGCGGTTCATTCACGAGTTGTGCGCGACAGCGCAGGGGTGAGTGTGCGGCGGTGAGATCGCCTCCCCGGCTTCCAGTGAGCTATCGCGGGCCTGTAAACTCGTGATCATCATGCAGCGGGAACTACTTCTCCTCGGCCGCCGCGACGGGTTCTGATACGGACCGGCTCCCGTCGCGGGTGTTCGTCGTGCCGGTCTACCCCACCACTGGGATCCAGTCACACTCTCGGAGATAATCGCCATGTCACCTGCTGATGCGTTCGTATCCGGCTCGCGCACCATCACCGTGCCGTCCAAACCCGCTCCGGCCGACCAGCCCGCCTGGAATACGCAGAAGAACTCCTCGATGCCGACCTTCCGGTATCGCCCGTTCGCCGAGGAGGTCGAGGCCGTCGAGCTGCCCGACCGCACCTGGCCGGGAAAGACCATCGACCGCGCGCCCGGCTGGTGCGCCGTGGATCTGCGCGACGGCAATCAGGCCCTCATCGATCCGATGAGCCCGGCCCGCAAGCGCCGCATGTTCGATCTGCTGGTTCGGATGGGCTACAAGGAGATCGAGGTCGGCTTCCCGTCCGCCTCGCAGACCGACTTCGACTTCGTCCGAGAGATCATCGAGGACAACGCGATTCCGGACGGGGTCACCATTCAGGTGCTGACCCAGGCCCGCGCGGAACTGATCGAGCGCACCTTCGAGGCGTGCAACGGCGCCTCGAACGTGATCGTGCACTTCTACAACTCGACCTCGATCCTGCAGCGCCGCGTGGTTTTCCGCGCCGATCGCGACGCCGTCAAGAAGATCGCCACCGACGCCGCGTCGCTGTGCCTGGAGATCGAGAAGAAGTACCCGGACACCGCGTGGCGCTACGAGTACAGCCCGGAGTCCTACACCGGCACCGAACTGGGCTACGCCAAGGAGGTGTGCGACGCGGTCTCGGAGATCATCGCGCCCACCCCCGAGAAGCCGCTGATCATCAACCTGCCGGCGACCGTCGAGATGGCGACCCCGAACGTCTACGCCGACTCGATCGAGTGGATGAGCCGCAATCTGGCTCGCCGCGAGTCCATCGTGCTGTCGCTGCACCCGCACAACGACCGCGGCACCGCCGTGGCCGCCGCCGAGCTGGGCTACCTGGCCGGTGCGGATCGCATCGAGGGCTGCCTGTTCGGCAATGGTGAGCGCACCGGCAACGTCTGCCTGGTCACGCTGGGGATGAACATGTTCTCCCGCGGCGTGGATCCGCAGATCGACTTCTCCAATATCGACGAGATCCGCCGCACGGTCGAATACTGCAACCAGCTGCCCGTCGCCGAGCGGCACCCGTACGGCGGCGATCTGGTCTACACCGCGTTCTCCGGTTCGCATCAGGACGCCATCAACAAGGGCCTGGACGCGATGAAGTCCGCCGCCGACGCCGCGGGCGCGGATGTCGACGACATCACCTGGGAGGTCCCGTACCTGCCCATCGACCCGAAGGATGTCGGCCGCACCTACGAGGCCGTGATCCGGGTGAACTCGCAGTCCGGCAAGGGCGGCGTGGCCTACATCATGAAGACCGACCACGGGCTGGTGCTGCCGCGCCGCCTGCAGATCGAGTTCTCGCAGGCCATCCAGAAGATCACCGACGGTGAGGGCGGCGAGGTGAGCCCCAAGGTGATGTGGGACGTCTTCGCCGAGGAGTACCTGAACCCGATCCTGCCGCTGGAGCGCATCCGCCAGAAGGTCTCCGCCTCGGAGATCGACGGCGGCGTTGACCACATCGAAGCCGTCGTGAAGGTGGACGGTGTCGAACAGGAGATCTCGGGCGAGGGCAACGGCCCGCTCGCGGCCTTCGTGGACGCGCTGTCCACCATCGGCTACGAGGTGCGCATCCTGGACTACAGCGAGCACGCCATGTCCGCCGGTGACGACGCACAGGCCGCCTCCTATGTCGAGGTGGCCGTGGGCGACAAGGTGACCTGGGGCGTCGGCATCGCGACCTCCATCACCACCGCCTCGCTGCGCGCCGTGGTGTCGGCCGTCAACCGCGCGGCACGGAACAGCTGAGAAATCGTTTGCCGGTGAGCCCGCTTCCACTACCCGGAGCGGGCTCGCGGGCTTTCACGAGCAGGCGACCCGAAAGGGTTGGGCGCGATGAACTCTCGATTGCGGCCGGGTTGCCAGGGGGTACGAAGCGCCACCGGACCCGGGTGAGCGCGGTTCAGTAATGCTAGCGTTGGAGCGCATTAGCGCCGAGCTCTCTGTTCGAGCTGTCGAGCAGATGGGGGACACGTGACCACGAAAGATCAGAATTCGACTTCGCAGCCCGCCACGGGCGAGCAGGGAGACGCCGACGACGCCGCGCAGGCGAAACGGGTCTCCGAGGCGGCCGACCGGGCCGCGGCTCCGGAGGATCTCGCCGAGGTCGATGACGCTGCCGCAGACGCCGAGGAGCAGCCTGCCGGGTTCTTCCCGCCGGTGCCGGATTCGATCGAGCAGACCGTGTTCGCGCCGGATGGCACGCCGTTCGGCGCCGGTCCCGGCCCGCACGGCGCCGGTCCGGGGCAACCCGACGGCCTTCCGCCTGCCGGCCCGTTCGGTGGTCCGGGCGGTGAGGCTCCGTTCGCGGCCGGTCCCTACGGTGCGCCCGACGGGCAGCACCCTTTCGCTCCCGGGCAGGGTGGACAGCCCAATCCCTTTGCGCCGCAGGGCCCGAACGGTCCCGGTCCATACGGGGGCGGTACGCCGTATCCCGGTGGTCCGTTCCAGAACGGTCCGCAATCGAACTTCCCGCCGTCCGGCGGTTACCCCATGCCCGATGCCGGGCAGTTCGCGCCGCCGCCGAATCCCGGTGCGCCGGGCGGTTTTCCGCCCGCTCAGTACGGTGAGGTGCGCGAGGAGACGCCGTACGGCGAGATCCGGCAGGAGATCGGCAGCGACGGCATGGTCCGCCGCGTGTTCTCCGACCAGCCCGGTCAGGGTGAGCATCCGGAGCAGGGTGGTCCGCAGGGGCAGTTCGGCGGGCCTCCCGGGCAGTTCGCTCCGGCCGGGGATCAGCCGGGCGCGCCCATCTACAGCTGGTCGCCGCCGCCCGTGCAACAGCAGCCGATGCAGCAGCCCGGCTACCAGCAGGGCTGGAACGGTCAACCGCAGCAGGGCTTTCCGCAGCAGGGCTATCAGCAGCAGCCGATGCCGCAGCCGGGACATTCGGTCAACGATCTGAACCTGCTCAAGCGGGCCCGCCGTGCGCCGCGCGGCGGGTGGCGGCGCACCGTGCACAAGGCGTCCGGCGGCATGATCAACCCGGGTGAGTCGCCCGCGGACATCGTGTACGGCCAGCTGGTCGACCGGGTGAACCAGCCGGTGCGCGGCGACTACCGGATCGCGATCCTGTCGCTCAAGGGCGGCGTCGGAAAGACCACCACCACAGTGGGTCTCGGCTCCACCTTCGCCTCCCAGCGCGGTGACCGCGTCATCGCCATCGATGCCAATCCCGACCTCGGCACGCTCGCGCACCGGGTGCCCCGGCAGACTCGCTCCACGGTGCGAAACCTGCTCGAGGATCAGCACATCTCCCGGTACTCCGACGTGCGAGCACACACTTCGCAGGCTCCCAGTCGTCTGGAAGTGCTTGCGAGCGAACAGGATCCGGCGGTATCGGAGGCCTTCAGCGAGGCCGACTACCGCAAGGCGATCGGCATCCTGCAGCAGTTCTACAACATCATCCTGACCGACTGCGGTACCGGTCTGATGCACTCGGCCATGGCCGGCGTCCTGGATATGGCCAGCTCCCTGGTGCTGGTCACCTCCCCGGCGATCGACGGCGCGCGCAGCGCCTCGGCCACCCTGGACTGGCTCGACCACCACGGCTATCACAAGCTGGTGGAGCGGACCGTGGTGGTGGTCAACGCCTCTCGCAAGGGTTCCTCCACGGTGGACCTGGATCAGTTGCGCAAACTGTTCCTGGACCGCACGCGTGCCGTGCAGGTCGTACCCTTCGACGACCACCTCGCCGAGGGCGCGGAGATCGACCTCGAACTGGTCGGCAAACCCACCCGCCGCGCCCTGCTCGAATTGGCGGCCATGGTCGCCGACGACTTCGGTTACCACGCCGCCCAGCAGGGCATGCACCCGCAACAGGGTCGCTAGAACTGTTCGAACACCAAGCCCCGCAGCACCTGTGCTGCGGGGCTTGGTGTGTGTCGAGCATGGTCGCCGTTCGCCCGATGGTGGGCAGAGCGGGGTGTGTCAGGTGTGGACCAGCGGGGCGAGGGCGCGACCCGCGAGTTCGACCTGGCCGGGCTCGTGGCCGTTGGTGACCAGGTTGACGATGAGGCCGTCGATGCCGTGGTCCAGGACGCGGGCCTGGAGCTGTTCGGCGACCTCGTCGGGGGTGCCGACGAACTGGCGGTCGGCCGGGGTCTGGGCGAGTTCCGCGGGGGAGAGGGCCGACGGGTCGTCGATTCCCATGCCGCGCAACATGTCCGCCTGCACCTTGCGGGCATGATCGCCGTCCTCGTCGACGATGACGAAGGCCAGGAAACTGGTTTCCAGGCTCGTGCGGTCGCGTCCGGCCTCGTCCAGGCGGGCGTGCAGGGCATCGAGCTTGCGCGGGAGCTCCGAGGCATTGCAGATGATGTTCAGGTGGTCGGCGAAGCGGGCCGCCAGCGCGAAGGTCTTCTTCTCTCCGCCGCCGCCGAGCATGATCGGCAGGTCGTCGCGCACGCGCGGCTCGTTCATGGCGTCCTGCGTGCGGTACCACTTGCCGTCGAAGGTGGAGTGTGCGCCGCGCAGCATCGGCGTGATGATCTCCAGCGCTTCCTCGAGCCGTTCGAAACGTTCGGTGAAGGTGCCGAATTCGAAGCCGTACGCCTGGTGCTCGAGTTCGAACCAGCCCGCGCCGATGCCGAGCACGGCGCGCCCGCTGCTCACCACGTCCAGGGTGGTGACCGTCTTCGCGGTCAGCGCCGGATTGCGGTAGGTATTGCCGGTCACCAAGGCGGACAACTGGATTCGCTCGGTGACGGCCGCCAGCCCGGACAGCGTGCTGTAGGCCTCCAGCATCGGCTCGCTCGGCGCGCCCAGCAGCGGCAACTGATAGAAGTGATCCATGACGAACGCGGCGTCGAACCCCGCCGCCTCCGCTTCACGCGCCTGCGCGGCGACCGCCGCGAACAGATCCTTCGGCGCAACCCCGTAGCTGAAGTTCGGCATCTGGTACCCGAGACGAATGCTCATGCCGCAACGCTAAGACTTGGAGCGCACTCCAAGTCAAGGTCCCCGAAGGATCGCCGGTCGCGCTGGCGGTTCGCGCGGCGGCGAGACGCCCGCCGGCGCGGAACCCGGCGGAGCCGCTCGCGCGAACCCGCCGGGCGCCGCGGCTGTGCGCGCCGACCGTGCGGACGCGTCGGCCGATCGGGATCCGGCCCGGCGGGCGCGCTACTTCTCCTGCGGGGCAGGAGGATTGGTGCTCAGACGGGCAGCGGCCTGGAAGGCCGCGAGCACCGCCGCCACGGCCGGTCGCTTCTCCGCGTGCGGGCGGGTGGCCAGGTCGTAGAGGCGGGCGGCGCGGACTCCGGCGAGGCGGAGCATGACCAGGTCGGGGTGGCGCACGGCGTAGCGGGGCATCAGCGCGATGCCGTAGCCGGAGGCGACCAGGGCCTCGATGACGGTGAAATCGTTGAGCCGCTGCGCGATCCGGGGTTGCACGCCGGTGACGGTGGCGATCGAGCGCAGCACGTCGTCGACGGGGAAGCCGCCGCGCACGCTGAGCCAGGTCTCGTCGGTCAGTTCGGCGGGCACCACCGCGCCGTGCCGGGCCAGCCGGTGCCCGGGACCGACCACCACGTCGATGGGTTCGCGCATGAGCACTCGCGAGGACACCCGGGCACCGCTCATCGCCGACCCGCGCTCGTCTCGATGCGTCAGCACCACGTCGTAGTCGGCAAGCAGTCGCGGCACCTCGATCGGCGGCACGTCCTCATCGCGCGCCACCATGTCCACTCCGCTGTCCTTCAGCGTCGAAAGCACATGCGGCAGCAGCAATGCCGCTCCGGACGGAAACAGCGCCACTCGCACCTGCCCGCGTGGCGACCCCCGGTACGAGGCCATCTCGTGCACGGCCCGGTCCATCGCCGCCAGCACCTCGTCGGCCCGCACCACCAGCGCCCGCCCCGCGTCGGTCAATCGCACCCGCCGCCCGTCGGGCTCGAGCAGCGCCACCCCGGCCTCCCTGGCCAGCACCTTCAACTGCTGCGACACCGCCGACGGCGTCATCGACAATGCCTCCGCCACGGCCGCGACCGTTCCCCGATCGGCCAACTCCCGCAACACCCGCAACCGGTCGATCGACATCACCGGCCCGGTTGCCCGTGCGGCACCGGTGGGTTCCGCGTCGCTCCCGGGAACACGAACTCCGCCTGGAGGATTCGCATCGCGATCGCCCGTGGCGTCGTGCCCGCTCGCGCCGCCGGGCGGCACCATTCCCGTGTCGTCCCGGCGTGGGCCGTCGACGTCCTGGCCGCGACCGTGCGTGCGGTTCAACCCGATGTTCGTCATCGGCTGGACGCGGCGTGGTCCCGGCGACCGGGCCGGATCGGCCGAATGCGTCTCCGCTGTCGCGTCATCGGCGCCCGGGTGCGCAGACCGGGTGCCGAAATCGCCTGCGGTGGGAGTCATGGTGCCCCGCAGTGGTTTCGGAGTGTCGTGCCTCGTCGGTCCGGTGCCGGTGCCGGTTCCGGTAGGAGCGGGATTCGGGCCCGAGGCCGGTGACTTCACGCGGCGGGGCTGAGGTGCCCGGGGGCCGATGGGGAGTTCGGCGGTGTGCCGGGCGTGCTCGAACGGGAGGGTTCCGGGTGGTGTAGCCGAGGTGTCCGGACGGGGAACCGCTGTCGCACGGGGAGCGGGATCACGGTCGCCGGGCGAGACTGATTCCCGATCGGAGTGAGCGGTGCGAGCCTCGTCGGTGGGTTCGGGGTGATCGGCTGCGGAACTGCCGCCGGGCGCGCCGATGCGCCGGTCCGGTCGGGAAGCTCCGGCGAGGGGCTCACGCCCGGCATGGCTGACTCCGGTGGCATCGGCCGCACTGCCCCCGGAGTGGGTCGCGCCGCCTCCTGCAGCGGCCGCTCCGCCCCCGGCGTCGCTGGGCGGAGTGCCGCCGCGCGCTCCCGACGGGGGCAGCGATCCGGTGGGATCCACGGCCGCGCTCGCACGGGTGGCGGTGCCGGGGATGCGCCGCGGTGGGCGGGCGGTGCGGGGTGGGACCGGGTGGTCGTCCGCGGCGGGGGTGGGGTCTGGCGGCTGCGGCATAGGTAAGTTGTACTACATCGTCCGTGCAGAATTATTCGATTGTTCTTACCTATCGGTGAACGCAAGATTTCTGGCATGACGAATCGGGATCGGGCGCTCGGGCTCACGGTGGTGGTGCTGTGGGGGCTGAACTTTCTGGCCATCCGGGTCGGGCTCGACCACTTCCCGCCGTTCTTCTTCGCGGCCCTGCGGTTCGCGGTGATCGCGGTGCCGGTGCTGATCTTCGTGCCGCGCCCCCGGGTGCCGTGGCGGTGGCTGCTGCTCTACGGGGTGGGATTCGGGATCCTGCAGTTCGCGTTCCTGTTCACCGCGATGCGCACGGGTATGCCGACCGGGCTGTCCTCGCTGGTGCTGCAGTCCTCCGCGCCGTTCACGGTGCTGCTGGGCGCGGTGCTGCTGCGCGAGAGACTGCGGGCTGTGCAGCTGGGCGGGATCGCGATCGCCATGGCCGGCATGGCGGTGATCGGCTGGGATCGGATGCAGCACGCCGCGCTGCTCCCGGTGCTGCTCACCCTGGCGGGCGGGCTGGGCTGGGCGTTCGGCAATATCGGATCCCGCATGGCCGCAGCCGAATCCGGCGCCGAGAAGATCAACCCGCTGCACCTGACCCTGTGGATGACGGTCATCCCGCCGCTGCCGCTCTTCGCGCTCTCAGCGCTCACCGAGGGCCCGGGGGCCGGCTGGCACGATCTGACCGCGTCCTTCACCGCCGACGGATGGCCCGCGTTCGTGGCTCTGGCCTACATCGTCCTGCTCGGCACCATCGCGGGCTCGGGTCTGTGGACCTACCTGATGAGCCGCTACCCGGCCGGCACGGTCGCCCCGCTGTCCCTGCTGGTTCCCGTGGTCGGCATCGCCGCCTCCTGGGCGTTCCTGAGCGAGCGGCCCTCGGGCATCTCGCTGCTGGGAGCGGTCATCGTCATCGCGGGCGCGTTCACGGCCACGTCGGCGGGCCGCAAGTCTCCCGCGATCGCGGAGACCGCCGTCCTCGCCGAGACCGTCCCACCCGCGGAGACCATCCCCGCTCCCCGGCTCGTCGGAGCGTGATGCTCCGGATCATGCGCGACTCGGGGCCGGCATTCGGCGAACCTGTCCGATTCCTGGTCCTCGGTTCTGGCAAATGCACCCCAACCGACCACGCGGTTGCGAGAGATCCCTAGGATTCCTCTCAGGCGTGGGAGGTTGGGAATGTCGGGACAGCGTGTGTCCGTCACGAGACGGACGGTGCTGCGCGGTGCGGTCGCCGCAGGGGCGTTGACATCGGGCGCGCTGGCGTCCGGAACCATTCGGGCAACTCCCGCGCACGCGGAGCCCGGTCGGCGGGTGGCGGTGCTCGGTGGCGGGCCGGCGGGTCTGACCGCCGCGCACGAACTGGCCGAGCGCGGTTTCGACGTCACCGTGTACGAGCGGCGGGCCCTGGGCGGCAAGGCCCGCAGCATCCCGGTGCCGGGCAGCGGGCGGGACGGCCGCCCGGAACTACCCGGGGAGCACGGCTTTCGCTTCTTCCCGGGCTTCTACCGCCACATTCCCGACACCATGCGCCGAATTCCGTTCGCGGGCAACAGCAATGGCGTGTGGGACAACCTGGTCGCCGCTCCCGAGGCGCGCTTCTCCCGCCGTGACGCCGACGACACCCTCATTCCGATGGGCAAGGCGGGCGGGATCTGGGCCACCCCCGACGACTTCCGGGAAACCGTCGGCTCGGCCATCGCGACCACCACCAAGATGCCGCAGAACGACGCCCTGTTCTTCGCCAATCGCCTGCTGGTCTTCAATTCCAGCTGCGATGCCCGCCGCTACGGTCAGTGGGACAAGATCTCCTGGAAGGAATACGTGGGTGCGGGCCGCCGCTCCAACGAGTTCCGCATGCTGCTCTCGCGCACGCTGACCACCCTGCTGGTCGCGGCGAAGGACGATCTGGCCAGCACCCGCACCATCGGCAATATGGGTGAGCAGTTCCTCGGCAATCCCCTCGAGGTCGGCAACGACGGTGCGCTGGATCGGCTGCTGAACGGCTCCACCAACGAGGCGTGGATCACCCCGTGGACCGATCGGCTGCGCGAGCTCGGCGTCAAGTTCGTCAGCGCGGAGGTGCGCGGCCTCGAACTGTCCGATCGGCGCATCTCCGGGGCTCGCATCGTCGAGGCGTCCGGCGCGGCGCGGACCGTCGAGGCCGACTACTTCGTGTCCGCGGTGCCGGTGGAGGTCGCGCGCACCCTGTGGACGCCCGAAATCCTCGGTCTGCGACCGGAATTGGCGGGCATGAACCAGTTGCACGTGGACTGGATGAGCGGCATCCAGTTCTATCTGCGGAGCCCGTCCGCCATCGCGCGCGGTCACGCCGCCTATGTGGATTCCCCGTGGTCGCTGACCTCCATCTCGCAGAACCAGTTCTGGAATCGCACCCCGCTGTCCGGCTTCGGCGACGGCACCGTGCAGGACTGCCTCTCGGTGGACATCTCCGATTGGCACACCCCCGGAATCCTCTACGGCAAACCGGCCGTCGAATGCACCCACGACGAGATCGCCCGTGAGGTGTGGGCGCAGCTCAAGGCGCACCTCAACGACAAGCACGATCTGCTCGAGGATCAGGATCTGCACTCCTGGTTCCTGGACACCGGTATCGCCTGGGACGCGGCGACCAAGCGCAACACCAATGCCGATCCGCTGCTGATCAATACTGCGGGCTCCTGGGCCTTGCGCCCGGACTCGCACAGCGCCGAGCTGGAAAACCTTTTCCTGGCAGGCGATTACGTGCGCACCGGCGTGGACCTCGCGACCATGGAGGGCGCGTCCGAGGCCGCGCGGACCGCGGTCAACAAGATTCTCGATGTATCGGGTTCGACCGCGCCGCACTGCAAGGTGTATCCGCTCTATCGCGCCGTGGAGCTGGAACCGTTCCGGCAGATGGACATCGCGCGGTACGCGGCCGGTCAGCCGAATCTGTTCGACGCTCCGCTGTAGTCGGTGCGCGTCGACGGGGATGAGTGCGGCGCAACTCACCTCGCGGCTCCCCGATGCCGCCTGCGCGCCGCACGCGTCATCCCCATAAGCTTCGTGGCGTGGCAGACATCTCGATTCGAGGACAGCTGGCGCTGCGGGCGGCAAGGGCCGCGTCCTGGGCCTCCCAGAAGGCCGGGCGTGGCAAGGGATCGATGATCGGCGGTCTGATCGCGCTCAAGATCGATCCGACGCTGATGACCCAGCTGGGCCGTGGCCGGCGCACGGTGCTGGTGACCGGCACCAACGGCAAGTCCACCACCACGCGCATGACCACCGCCGCACTACAGACCCTCGGTGAGGTCGCCACCCAGGCCGACGGCGCGAACATGGACGCCGGCATCGTGGCCGCGCTGGCCGCCGATCGCACCGCGACGCTGGCCGCCATCGAGGTCGACGAGCTGCACCTGCCGCACGTGGCCGACGCGCTGAATCCGGCCGCGGTGGTGCTGCTCAACCTGTCCCGGGACCAGCTGGACCGGGTCGGTGAGATCAATATGATCGAGCGCCGCCTGCGCGCCGGAATGGCCCGGCACCCCGACGCCGTGCTGATCGCCAATTGCGACGACGTGCTGGTGACCTCCATCGCGTACGACCACCCGAACGTGGTGTGGGTCTCGGCCGGCAGCGGCTGGTCGGCGGACGCCACCAGTTGCCCGCGCAGCGGCGAGCCGATCCTGTGGGAGGGCGAGCACTGGTACAGCACCGGTGCGGACTTCAAGCGCCCCGAGCCGCAGTGGCGGGTCGACGAGCACAACGTGTACGGCCCCGACGGCCTGGAAATTCCGCTGGCCCTTGCGCTTCCGGGTCGCGCCAACCGCGGCAACGCGGCACAGGCGGTGGCCGCGGCCGTTGCCATGGGCGCGGACGCCCTCGACGCCGCGGCCGCGGCCGCGACCGTGAACGAGATCGCGGGCCGCTACCGCACCGTCGAGGTCGGCGATCACAGCGCCCGGCTGCTGCTGGCCAAGAATCCGGCCGGCTGGCAGGAGGCGCTGTCCATGATCGACCCGGAGGCAACGGGTCTGGTGATCGCGGTCAACGGCCAGGTGCCCGACGGCGAGGATCTGTCCTGGCTGTGGGACGTGCGCTTCGAGCACTTCGAGGGCACCCAGGTGGTGGCCGCCGGTGAGCGCGCCACCGACCTCGCCGTGCGCCTCACCTACGCGGGGGTCGAGCACATCACTGTCGCGGATCCCTTGCACGCCATCGCATCGTGCCCGCCCGGCCGGGTAGAGGTGCTCGCCAACTACACCGCGTTCCGCGACCTGAATCGCGATCTGGAGCACAAGCAAGGGGTGCGAGCATGAGCGACTCGACAGTGCGCATCGGCCTGGTGCTGCCCGACGTCATGGGCACCTACGGCGACGGCGGCAACGCGCTGGTGCTGCGCCAGCGCCTGCGCATGCGCGGCCACGACGCCGAGATCGTCAATATCTCACTGGCGGAACCGGTTCCGAACTCGCTGGACCTGTACACGCTGGGCGGCGCGGAGGACTCCGCGCAGCGACTGGCCACTCGTCATCTGCAGCGGTACCCGGGGCTGCAGGAGGCCGCCGAGCGCGGCGCTCCCGTTCTGGCCATCTGCGCCGCCATCCAGGTGCTCGGCCACTGGTACGAGACCTCCTCGGGGGAGCGGGTGGACGGCGTCGGGCTCTTCGACGTGACCACTTCGCCGCAGGACAAGCGCGCCATCGGCGAGGTCTCCACCATTCCGCTGATCCCGGGCCTGTCCCAGCCGCTCACCGGTTTCGAGAATCACCGCGGCGGAACGAAACTCGGCGGCGACGCCACCGCCCTGGCCCGGGTCACCCGCGGTGTGGGCAACGGTGTGGGTGATCAGCTCGAGGGCGTGGTGCAGGGGTCGGTGTTCGGCACCTATATGCACGGCCCCGCCCTGGCCCGCAATCCCGAGTTCGCCGACTACCTGCTCGCGCGTGCGCTCGGCGTGGATTCCCTTCCGCCACTGGATCTTCCGGAGGTCACCCAGCTGCGCCGTGAGCGCCTTCGCGCCTGAGCGGCGCGGTAGGAGCCTTCCCGAGACCCCCTGATGCCTTGCGGCTCAGGGGGTTTCGTGCGTCCGCCTCACTTTCGCGATATCGCCGGAATGCCGGAGGACGGTCTCCCGGTGTCGAATCGTCGGTTCGCACGGACTGCTCCCGTCGGCGATTCCACCCGGAATTCCCCCGCGTGACCGGGTGATCCATAGCCGACACGCATGGATGTAAGGGATGCCTCACCGAAGGTGTTGAGGGCTCGGCGAGGTACCGGTACTCTCGCGCGCGGCCATACGTGTGATGAGTGGAGGTGGCCGGTTGCGCAGGCGTGCCGTATTGAAGGCTGCCGTTTCGGCGGCCCTGCTGGCGGGCATGGGCTCGGGGGCGGCCGTGCGCGGGTCCGGGACGGCCTCGGCCAATCCGCTGTGGAACGCGATATTCGAGAAGTGGGTGCCGGAGATCTTCGCACCGCTTCCGGACCCGCCGGAGCACACCGAGGCGATCGTCATCGGATCCGGTTTCGGCGCGGCGGTCACCGCCCTGCGCCTGGCCCAGGCGGGCGTGCGCAATACGGTGCTCGAGCGCGGTTCGCGCTGGCCCAACGATCCCTGGCGGGAGATCTTCACCGGCGACGACCTGCCCGACGGCCGTGGGTTCTGGCATCGGACCAGCTTCACCGGCGTCACCAAGGTGCCCATGCCGTTCGCGGATTTCGGCGGCGTCCTGGACGTCACCGAGTACTCCGGTATCGACGTGTGGCGGGCCGCGGCAGTCGGCGGCGGCTCGATCGTCTTCTCCGGCGCCATGGTCGCGCCGCCCCGGCACCTGTTCGACGCGCTGTACGGCGGGATCGCCGACTTCGACGAGCTCGATCGGGTCTACTACCCCCGCGTGCGGGACATGCTGCGACTGAGCACGATGCCGCCGGACGTGTACGCCTCGCAGCCGTTCGCGCACTCGCGGATGTGGGATCAGCAGGTCCGGGCCGCGGGATACACGCCGCTGCCCAATGATTCGATCTTCAACTGGGACGTCGTTCGCGCCGAACTGGCCGGCAACTCCCGCCCGTCGGCGACCGCGTCGCGCAGCAATCTCGGCAATTCCAACGGGGCCAAGTTCGATCTGAACCAGAACTACCTGCGCTACGCCGAGGACACCGGCCGCACCGGCATCTACCCCGGGCATCGGGTCGACACCATCGGCCAGGACGGCAGCGGTAGGTACGTCGTCACGGTGACCAAGCTCAGCCCGGCCGGTCAGGTGCTCTCGACCCGCACCCTGACCTGCGATCGACTGTTCCTCGGCGCGGGCTCGATCGGCACCTCGGAGCTGCTGGTGCGCGCCCAGGCCACCGGCACCCTGCCCCGGCTGAACGAGCACATCGGCGACGGCTTCGGCACCAATGGTGATGTGGTGCTTGCGCGTTCGGTCAGCGAGCTGGCCGGCACCGGCGGCGGCGTGCCGAGCGCCAGCCGGATCTTCGACGACACCGGTCTGCCGCTGACTCTCGAAAACTGGTATGTCCCAGGCATTCCCGTGGAGACCGGGGCGATCGCCTCGCTCGGCATGGTGATGGATCCGACCCGCGCCCGGTTCGGCTTCGACCGCGCCGGGAATTCGGTCGGCCTGTCCTGGCCGAAGTCGGCGCAGGACCGGGTGCTGGCGGCGTGCAAGGCGGTCGACAGCCGGATCGCATCCAAAGGTGGTTCCAGCGTGGACTATTCGCCGATCGGCTACGACGCGAACGCGGTCTTCACCGCGCATCCGCTCGGCGGTGCGGTGCTCGGCCGGGCCGCGGATGCCAACGGGCGGGTGCACGGGCATCCCGGCCTGTACGTCATGGACGGCGCGGGACTGCCCGGCAGCACGGCGACGGTGAACCCGTCGCTCACCATCACCGCGCTGGCCGAACGCAATATCGAGGCGATCCTGCGCGCGGGTAGTTAGGCACGCCGGATAGGTTTCGGCGGCCTCGGGATGCCGGAGGATCGTTCATCCACAGGGTTGTCCACTCTCCACAGTTGTCGACACGACTGTGGACAACCTCGCCGACATGACTGTGGAGAAATTCTCCGACACGGCTGTGGACAACTCCACGGTGTACAACTTCGCGGCGGATTTCGCGTACGACTCGGCAAGTCCGACTCGGCTCGGCAAGTCCAACTACTCTGGCGGGACCGTTCGATGAGGAAGGGGATGTGGTGAACCAGGCCGGAGCATCGGAGGCATACCGAGCGGTCGAGAGCGCCGAGGATCCGGAGTTTCCGCGCAAGCCACCCGCCCTGTGGACGGATTTCCTCATGCTCGGGCTGGCCGTCGTCTCGGTGGTCCTGGTCGCGTGGGTGAGTTTCTTCTCGGTCTCGGACGGCACGTATCGGGCGATCCGCTACGCGGACTACGCGATCTGCGCGGTGTTCGCGGCCGAGTTCCTGTGGCGCTGGCGGCGCGAGGGCTGGAGCTGGACCTTCCCGTTCATCTATTGGTACGAGGTGCTGGGCATGATCCCGGTGACCAGTCCCTTCTTCCGCGGTTTCCGGCTGCTGCGGATCGTGGTGATCGTGGTCCGGCTGGGCCGGGTGGCGGACCGCGCGTTCGGCGACCGCGTCACCGCGGCGATCGTGAACCGGGCGGTCGGCACCATCGTGGACGCGGTCAAGCGTCCGGTAACCATGGCGGTGCTGGACGAGGTCGCCGACGTGCTGCGGACGGGCCACTTCACACAGAACATCGCGGCGGCACTGCGGGAGAACCAGGGTGAGATGGATCAGATGATTCTCGAACTCATCCGCGAGGATCCCCAGTTGGGTCGGGTGCGCTATCTTCCGTTCCACGAGGACATCATTCGCGGTATCGCGGATGCCAGCTTTCGGATCGTATTCCAGGTGCTGGCCGATCCGCGCACCGACGAGCTGGTAGCCGATGTGTTGCGAGAGAACGTGAATCAGATGCGGGACGCGGTTCGAGAGGGCGTGCGCGTACCCGAATCCGTGAACCACACCCTCCTGGAGTGAGTGCTTGTGCCGCGCGCGGTGATCGGCGCGGAGATCGGCCGGGTCCGATCAGCCCGGCTCGGTCACGCGGACTGCCCGTGCCGGATCTCGTCGCGTGGCTGCGCGTGCATGAGGGTCTCCCAGGCGATGAGCACCGCGCACACCGCGCACACCAGGCCGAGCGCGGCCAGCGCGGGCAGGTTGGTGGCGAGCGGGATGAGCGCGACCAGCACCACCGCGGCGGCCACCCGCTGAGTACTGACGGTTCGGGTCGCGTAGTGCTTGAAGCCGACGAGGGCGATCAGGTAGATGGCCACGCCACCCATCAGCGCGAAGAGGGGAATCCCGTGCAGTTCGTCGCGCAGTGAATGACCGTCGGCCCCGCCGACATAGTTGAGCACCTTCTTCATGCCCAGCGACACCCCGATGATGCCGACGATCATCGGGAAGTGCCAGTAGGTGTAGCAGTTGCGCGCGATCTGAATGCGCCGCTCGCCCTTGGCATGTGCCATTTCGTGTTCCACCACGATGGCGGCGATGTCGAAGTACGCCCACCACAGCAGGCCCGAGATCGCCAGTCCGAGCATCGATCCCACCGCGATCGGCCAGGAGATCGGCAGTCCGGCCACGCCGACGCCGATCGAGACGATGGATTCGCCCAGCGCGATGATGATGATCAGCCCGTACCGCTCGGCGAAGTGCTTGGCGGAGTTGAGCCGCCAGTCGTTGCCGGAGAAGAACGTCCAGCCCATATCCCAGACCAGCGCCGCGAACCACAGGGCGATCTGCCAGTTGGAATCGGTGACCGCGCCGGCCAGCAGCAGTACGCCGCCGACGGTGAGCGATCCGGCCGCCCACCGCACCACCTGTCCGCGCAGTTGCGGATCCTGGGCGCTGGCGAGCCAGAACATGCTCAGATGCAGGAGTCGTGCGGTGAGATAGGCGATCACGAAGACCAGGGGGCCGTACCAGCCGCCGGGAAGATCGTGGAAGGCCTCGGGAATGGTGAGGGCGATCATGAACGCCGCGCCCATGGCCACGAACATGACCACCCGGGTGATGCCCTCGTCGGCCTTGACCACATTGGCCAGCCAGGAGTAGCCGATCCACATCCACCACAGCATGGCGATGATGACGACCGCGCGCAGCAGCCCGATCGCGGTGGGATCGTGGGCCGCGAAGTCGGTGACCATCGTGAAGGCGAAGACGATCACGAGATCGAAGAACAGTTCCAGCTGGGTGACGGAGGAGCTCTCGTCGACCGTCATGACGCGTTTGCGTTGCGCACCGGGCATAGAGGACATCTTGCAGGGCGCGGAGCGTAAAGGCAGTGTAAAAAGCGCGGGTTTCGCCTAGAGCGTCAGGCGGTGCCCAGTCTGGGTTCGAAGTTGCCGTTGTAGCGCAGCGGGGGATAGGGGAGCGGTTCGTAGGCGGCGGGAGCCTCCGGCGCGGCCGGTTCGGCATAGGTCACCTCGTCGACCTCGGCCAATCCTCCGATGCCCGTGACCGACTCGACGAAGGCGATGAAGTTCTCGACCAGCGCGTCGCCCTCGCGTCGCGCGGTCCGCTTGAGCAGCATGCCGGGCGCGGGAATCGGCAGGTAGAGCTCGGTGTGGTACCAGATCTCGGTGGCGCCGTCCTCGAGTTCGGTGAGCTCGAACCAGCCCTGGCCGCCGGCTCCGGCGCTGCTCTCGGCGACCTTCCAGGACACCCGGTCCTCGGTGCAGGTGTACTCGACGACCTGCCGATCGGGCCGGCCCATCAGGTTGGCCGAGACGTAGACCCGCTTGGGGCGTCCGAAGTTGTCGCGGCTCGCGACCCGAACGTCCTGGTGCGAGGGTGACCAATCCGGTAGCTGCTCGACCATGAGCAACGCTTCCATCACCTGTTCGGGATCGATGTCGATGACGAATCGGTGATCAGTTTTCGTTCGCATGCAAAGCCTCCAGTCCGGGCACCGATTGTGACCAGCGTCGCTCGACGAGTCAACTACGTGGATCCGGTGCTCAGGTTGCTGGATCTGGCGGTTACATGAATATCGCTGCCCGCCAATGGAATCGGAACAATCGACAGGATTGCGGCGAATCCCGCAGTTCGGCCGCCGCGAAGCCTCGAATCGTCCCGCTCGATCCGATCATGATCATCCCCGCCGCGCCGGGCATTCGAAGCCGCACGGGACGTCCGAATGTTTGCCGGGCACCGCGTCCCGGCGATGTTCGAGGCTCGTCAAATCCACTCTTGAAACCACTTTGTATGTAGTACTACGTCATAATCACTACAAGTAGAGTGAAACGCATGGGGCGGTAAAAAATGTGAAAGCTTGCTTACTGCGTGGCGACCTCCCTCGACGGCATCATCGCAGGTCCGGGCGTCGAGTACGACTTCTGTCCGGTGCCCGGGAAGTTGTTCGGTGGCGAATTCGACCCGACTCCCTTCACGGTCACCGACCGTCGCACCTTCGACAGCGGCACCGAGGTCACCTTGGCCACCCGCTCCTGATTCGACCGGTCATGCGGCGTAGGCGCGGTGGTGAAGCGCGGCCGCCGCCGCGGCCGTTTCAACACGAAGGTGAATGTGTACGTCGCGGTCCGGCGGGGCGGCGAGTGGAGCTTCGCCGCCTTCCACAACACGAAGTTCAGCTGGCTGTTCAATACCCTTACCGGCAGCGAGGATTCGCCCGGTGAGGCGTCTGTCGCGGAGGTCCCCGGGAGGTAGGACGCAAATCGATGGACCTGAGCCGGTAGCCTTGGGGGCTGGTAGCAGCAGTTTGTCGATCTTGGAGGATTTCCGACGTGGCTCTCGTCGTCCAGAAGTACGGAGGATCCTCGGTCGCCACCGCCGAGCGGATCCGCAGGGTCGCCGAGCGAATCGTCGAGACGAAGAAGCAGGGACACGACGTCGTCGTGGTCTGCTCGGCCATGGGTGACACCACCGATGAGCTCCTCGATCTCGCTCAGCAGGTCGCCCCCGCCCCACCCGCGCGCGAAATGGACATGCTCCTCACCTCCGGTGAGCGCATCTCCAACGCACTGGTGGCCATGGCAATTCATTCCCTCGGCGCCGAGGCTCGGTCCTTCACCGGCTCACAAGCCGGTGTCATCACGACCGGAACGCACGGCAACGCGAAGATCATCGATGTGGCTCCCGGCCGGGTGCAGAACGCTCTGGCCGAGGGAACCATCGTGCTGGTCGCGGGCTTCCAGGGCGTGTCCCAGGACAGCAAGGACGTGACCACGCTGGGACGTGGCGGTTCCGACACCACCGCGGTGGCCCTGGCCGCCGCGCTCAATGCCGACGTGTGCGAGATCTACACCGACGTGGACGGCGTTTTCTCCGCCGACCCGCGCATCGTCACCGACGCCCAGAAGCTGGACACCGTCTCCTACGAGGAAATGCTGGAGATGGCCGCCTGCGGCTCGAAAGTTCTGATGCTGCGCTGCGTCGAGTACGCGCGCCGCTACAACGTGCCGGTCCATGTGCGCTCGTCGTACACGGACAAGACCGGCACACTGATTTCCGGATCGATGGAGGACATCCCGTTGGAGCAAGCAATCCTCACGGGCGTCGCGCACGACCGCAGCGAGGCCAAGGTGACAGTCGTCGGTATCCCCGACAAGCCGGGCTACGCCGCCAAGGTGTTCCGCTCGGTCGCCGATGCCGAGATCAATATCGACATGGTGCTGCAGAACGTCTCGAAGGTGGAGACGGGCAAGACCGACATCACCTTCACCCTGCCCAAGCTCGATGGCCCCCGTGCGGTGGAGATGCTCACCAAGCAGCAGGGCGAGATCGGCTTCTCCCAGGTCGTGTACGACGATCACGTCGGCAAGGTCTCCCTGGTCGGCGCGGGCATGAAGTCGCATCCGGGCGTGACCGCCACCTTCTGTGAGTCGCTGGCGGACGCGGGGATCAACATCGATCTGATCTCCACCTCCGAGATCCGCATCTCGGTGCTGGTCCGGGACAACGATCTGGACGAGGCCGTGAAGGTGCTGCACACGGCCTTCGAGCTGGGTGGCGACGAGGTAGCCGTGGTGCACGGCGGGACGGGGCGCTGACATGTTCGGGTCAGGCGCGGAGATGGCAGCGCAGCGTAACCGCGTAGCGCTCCCGAACATGTTGAAAGGACACTGATTCATGGGTGTGCGTGTAGGTGTGGTGGGCGCGACCGGTCAGGTCGGCGCTGTCATGCGAAAGCTGTTGGAGGAGCGCAACTTCCCGGCGGACGAGGTGCGGTTCTTCGCGTCCGCGCGCTCGGCCGGTAAGAAGCTGTCCTTCCGCGGCCAGGAGATCGAGGTCGAGGACACCGAGACCGCCGATCCCAGTGGCCTCGATATCGCGCTGTTCTCCGCCGGGGCCACCATGTCCCGGGTGCAGGCTCCGCGCTTCGCGGCGGCAGGCGTCACCGTCATCGACAATTCGTCGGCCTGGCGCAAGGATCCCGAGGTTCCGCTGGTCGTCTCCGAGGTGAACCCGGAGGCCACGCGCAACCTGGTCAAGGGCATCATCGCGAACCCGAACTGCACCACCATGGCCGCCATGCCGGTGCTCAAGGTGCTGCACGACGAGGCCGGCCTGCAGCGGCTGATCATCTCCAGCTACCAGGCGGTGTCCGGCAGCGGCCTGGCCGGCGTCGAGGAACTGGTCTCGCAGGTGCGCGCGGTTATCGGCGATGCCGAGAAGCTCGTGCACAGCGGTTCGGCGGTCGAGTTCCCCGCGCCGAACAAGTACGTCGCGCCGATTGCCTTCGACGTGATCCCGCTCGCCGGTGCGCTGGTGGACGACGGCTCCTTCGAGACCGACGAGGATCAGAAGCTGCGCAACGAGTCCCGCAAGATCCTGGGTCTGCCGGGTCTGTTGGTCAGCGGCACCTGTGTGCGCGTTCCGGTGCTGACCGGACACTCGCTGTCGATCAATGCCGAATTCGCCGAACCGCTTTCGGTCGCTCGCGCCACCGAACTGCTGTCCAAGGCCCCCGGCGTCAAGCTGACCGATGTCCCGACACCACTGGCCGCCGCCGGTATCGACGAGTCCCTCGTGGGCCGAATTCGCCAGGATCCGGGCGTCCCGGACGGACGCGGACTCGCGTTGTTCGTCTCCGGCGACAATCTGCGCAAGGGCGCGGCACTGAACACGATTCAGATCGCCGAGGTTCTGCTCGCGGACCGCTGATCGAAGAATGAAGAAGCGGGCTGTTTCGATCCTTCGGGATCGAAACAGCCCGTTTTCTTATTTCGGGGGAGAAGGGCGCTCGGCTGTCCATTGATGGTCACTTCGATACTGTGCGGTCTCAAATGCGCCGCCGGTCGTTCCGCAATTGCGTGACCGGTTCGGTAATCGAGCGGCATGCCGCTCGGAAAGCGCAGGCACACATGAACTTCGCCGGTTTTCGGGGTGGTCGTCCGCTGCCGGTTCGGTGGGTGTGGGCTGGGCTTTTCTGTGCCGATGAGTCACGGAATCCTTGGTGCGCGGGACGGATGTCGATGCTGCGGGTGGTGTGTTCACAACCGGTGCTGGAATACTCACCGGCGGAGGCCTGTTTGCCGCGAACCACATTGCCGCACCGCCGATTCCGACATCGGGTCGGAAGAAGTAAAGTGCGCCGGGCATGATTACCTCTTGTTGCCCGATTGGTTCGGCGGGTCCTCTTCGCACGGTGAACACAGAAAAATTGCGGTGCAATAAGAAAAATACATGTTCCATACTGTGCGCCGTAAGCTCCCCGGGTCTGGAATCCTTGTCCGAAGATCCAATCGGAAGGAGAAGGGCATGTCGGACATCGACGAAACAAGCGGGCGGTGACGGCCGGGAAAGCCGATCAGGCAGAAGGAGTTTGACCCGGTGGCCGAAAGTACCCTTGGGGCACGGGTAGCGGAGTTACGCCGGCGGCGGGGACTATCGCAGAAAGAGTTGGGCGCGGCGATCAGGCGCTCGGAAAGCTGGGTTTCCCAGGTCGAACGGGACGTACTGCCGGTCGAAAGACTGTCGGTCCTGCAACGGCTTGCGGATGTACTCGGTGTGGCAGTGCGGGATCTGCGGCCGGAAGCGGCCGAACCGTTGGCCGCGGACCGCGGCGACGGGCACAGACCCGGCTCGGCTGTATTCGAGCAATTGCGTCTGCTGCTCACCGGACATCCGGCGCTGGAGCAACTGTTCGGTGACGAGGACGATCGCACTCTCGCGAGGAGTGCGGACGACGAGTTATCGGAACTGCGACAGCGAGTGGAACTGGCATGGCAGCTGGCTCACGAGTCGAGACTCGTGGAGGTCGGCGGCATTCTGCTGGAACTGATTCCGGATCTCGAGCATGCGGCTCGATCCCCGTCGGCGAAGCGGCCGGAGGTGCTGGCACTACTGTCACGCGCCTACCAGGTGGCCGCGACCGCCTTCACCCGTCAAGAAGAAGTGGATGCGGCCTGGGTGGCCGCGGACAGAGCGTTGTCCGCTGCCGAGGAATCCGGGGACGCGCTCAGCGTCGTCGCCGGGACCTACCGAATGGCGCAGGCATTCCTACGATTGCAAAGGCTCGAGCAGGCCGAACGAGCGGCTCGGGTATCGGTGGCGGCTCTGACGGCGCAGGTGGCCGACGAGTCCCGCTCACGTCCGGAAGTGTTGTCGCTCTACGGATCTCTCCAGCTGATGCTGGCCGTGATCGCGGCGACCGACGGAAATCGGGTCGCGGCCCGCGCGGGCTTGACCGCCGCGCGCACCGTCGCCGAGCGACTCGGCGAGGGCCGCAACGATTTCGACACCGAATTCGGCCCGACCAGTGTCGCGGTGCACGCGGTGGCGGTGGCCGTCGAATTGGGCGATGCCGGAGAAGCGCTCGACACCGCGCGCACGGTGAACGCCTCGGTGCTCTCACCGGAGCGCCAAGCCCGATTCCTGGTCGACGTCGCCCGCGCACACGCCCAGCGGCGGCAGGCACAGGAGGCTCTGGACGCGTTGCTCAATGCCGAGCGGCTGACACCGGAGCTGGTTCACAACGATCATCGCGCGCGTGAAGTGGTGCGGGATCTCTTACAGTTCGCGGGCCGCCGTCCCGCGGACGAACTGCGCGAGCTGGCCGGGCGCGCGGCCGTCACACCCTGAGAGCCCGCACTCGCTGCGGCCAGCCCGCGACGAGTGCGGGTCGGTCAGCGAATGCCCGGGGTGCGTGGGTCGGTGCCCACGCATGCCAGTAGCACGCATCCCGGCGGCGCGTCGGTGAACGGCGACGCCAGCGGAATGTTCAAGCAGGACAGCACATTGCAGCCCGGAAAGGCAGCCGGGCCGGCGCCGAACACCGCGAGCGCGATATCGGTGTCGAAGTAGGCGCTCGCGTCGAAAGTCTGTGGAACCTCCACGTAGGGGCCCGGTTCGGGGACCGGGCTGTCGTGGAACGCGGCGAAAAGGCGGCGGAAGAACTCGTGCGCGGGTTCCCGTCCGTACTGCAGGATTCCGGTGGGGCCCCGGCCGGTGTGCACGCCGAACAGCCCGGTCCACACCACCATGAGATCCAGGCTCGGCACGATGTACACGTGCTGAAGGCCGAAGCCGGACATGGAATACGCGTCGGCCGGCAGGAAGTCGGGGTTCTCCGCGCAGCCGGGCCCGAGCCAGAAGAGGTATCCGTAGCAGTCGCTGGTCGCGGAGTGCGCCCTCGCGCGCCGCAGATAGTCCGCCGAGACGATCCGCTGCCCGTTCCACTCGCCGTCGTTCGCGGTCACCATGCCGAGCCGGGCGAGGTCCAGCGGCGGAATCGTCAGGTGCGCGTAACCGTAGGTGTGCCCCGAGCGGTCCCTGGCCCAGTAGTAGTCACCGCGTTCGATTCCGATGGGGCCGAACAGTTCTCGCTGCGCGAAGTCCTGCAGCGACTCGCCGACGGCCAGTTCGATGACGTAGGAGAGCAGGTCGACATTGCGCTGGCTGTAGGAGAACGCGCTGCCCGGGGGAGTGGCGAACGGGACGGCCAGCGCCTGCACCGCGCTGAACGGGTCGACCGGCACCACGCCGGTGACGCCCTCGGTGACCACGCCGATGCGCAGCCCGGAGGTCTCCGTCAGCAGGTTCTCGACCGTGATCGCCCGGTGTGCGGCATCGCCCAGTCCGGGCGGGAGGTAGCGGTCGATGGGCGCCGCGATATCGAGTTCACCACGGTCCCAGGCGATTCCGGCCAGCAGTGAGACGACGCTCTTGGTGACGCTCCAGACGTTCCAGGGAACGCGGCCGGTCTCGGCATTGGTGGGGCCCTCGCCGATCAGGCAGTTGTGCCGGAAGATCTGCACGTTCAAGCGATTCCGGTCCGCCGCGAACGTCAGCGCCTCGGCCAGCCGCTGTGTGTCCAGGCCCTGCTGCTCGGGGGTGGCCCGCTCGAACTCGCGTCCGATGGGTGCGGCGCACCGCGATTCATCGGGTGCCGCTCGTGCGCTCGGGTGGCCGATGCCGCCCCCGAGAAGCACGATGCTCGCCGTCAACACCACCGCGACCGCGCGGGCCGACCCCAGGCGCATCATGTGTTTCAGGCTAACGGCCCGGTGGTGCGTATCGCGGGAGCTCCGCGCAATGTTCGCCCGATCGCGATCCGGTGTTCGTCCCGCAGGCCGCGGTGTTCGCGTGATGGTGTGCGCTCGCCCACCTGACGGCCGCGGACGGTGCGATCGCCGACCCGCGAACGCGCGGTGTCGTCGAACGCACAGGGTCGTCGAACGGGCGGATTCGCCGAACGCACAGGGTCGTCGAACGGGCGGTGCCGCCGAACGCACGATGCCGCCAGGCGGGGGGAGTCCTGGCGGCATATGCCCGCAGCGAAAGCTGCGAAGTGAGCGCCGACGCCCAACAAGCGCCTCTCGGCGAGTGGTCGCTCGTAGCGACGAAGGGTGAGGCCCGGGGCTGTTCCGACGCCGGCAATGGTGATCAACCGGGAGCCTCGCGAATCTATTCCGGGTCCGGGGCTGTGACCTGCGCAACCCGAATCACGTGGTGCGTTGTCGCCCCGACCGTTTAGCATTCGGCGCAAGAGGTTGGATTTCCATGGGGGAGCGCGTGACCGAAGATCCGGTGATCACCGAACTGTTGACCGTGCTCGAGAGCAACCCGGACCTGCTCCCGCTTCGCGTTCGGGTGATCGAACTGCTTGCGGACCGCGGCCGCTACGCCGAGGCGCTCACCCACTGCGCCACCGCCCTGGCGCAGGATCGCACGCACGGCCCGGCGATGGCGCTGCTGCAGCGCTGCACCGCCGCGCTGGCCGGTGGGCCGCCGCCGGTCCCGGCCACCGCACCGCCGGAGGACATCGAGAAGCGGCCCGCCGACTCGCGCGGTCCCGCGGAGCCCGCCGCGGCTCCCGGATTCGACTGGCACGCCGCCGAACAGGAGGTCGGTGACATCATCGCGCCCGCCTTCGTGACCGGTGATCCCGCGCTGTACGCCGAGGGCGATGTCGGCATGTTCGATCGCCCGGCCCTCACGCTCGCCGACGTCGGCGGCATGGATCACGTCAAGGATCAGCTGGAGCTGTCCCTGCTCGGCCCCATGCGAAATCCGGAATTCGCCAGGGCCTTCCGCACCAGTGCGCGCGGGGGTCTGCTGCTGTACGGCCCGCCCGGCTGCGGCAAGACCTTCATCGCCTCGGCGGTGGCGGGCGAGCTCGGCGCCGATTTCGTCTCGATCGAGATCGCCGACGTGCTGGACATGTACATCGGCCAGAGCGAGCGCAATCTGCATCAGATCTTCGAGACGGCTCGTCGCAAGGCCCCGTGCGTCCTGTTCTTCGACGAGATCGATGCGCTGGGGCACAAGCGAAGTCAGCTCTCGCATTCGGCGAACATGCGCGCGGTGATCAACCAGCTCCTCAACGAGATGGACTCGATGGCGGGCAACAACGAGGGCGTCTACGTGATCGGCGCGACCAACCACCCGTGGGATGTGGACGTGGCGCTGCGCCGCCCCGGCCGTTTCGATCGGATGATCCTGGTGGCGCTGCCCGATGCCGCGGCCCGCGTCTCGATCCTGCGGCACCACCTGAAGGACCGTCCCGTCACGGGCATCGATCTGGAAGCACTGGCGGCCCGCACCGAGAACTTCTCGGGTGCGGACCTCGCCCATATCTGTAATTCCGCCACCCAGTTCGCCATGGCCGACTCGATTCGGAGCGGCACCGTGCGCCCGGTCGGCATGGCCGATCTCGACCGCGCCCTCGCCCAGGTCCGGCCCAGCACCACGGCCTGGTTCGAATCCGCCCGCAACGTAGTCGAATTCGCCAATAACGACGGCACCTACGACGACCTGGCGACCTACATGAAGGACAAGAAGTTCCTCCGGTGAACGACCGGATCGCCAAGGCGTGGGTTCTGGCGGATCTGGGCAGGCTCGAGCGCGCGCGGGAACTGCTGGCCGAGGTGCTGGCCGGCGATCCGGACAATCCGTTGGCCCTGGTGCACCTGGCGGATGTGGCGTTGCGACTGGGCGAGAACGATCGCGCGCTCGAGCACACCTCGGCGGCACTGCGGGTGTCACCGGAATTCACCGCCGCGTGGCGGGTCCGGGCGGTGGCGCTGGTGCGTTCCTCCCGTGCGCCGCACCATGATCGGCCGGATCGGCACCGGCGGATGGCCGACGCCGAGTCGGCCGCGCGCCGCGCGCTGGAGCTCGACACCGAGGACACCGACAGTCTGCGGGTGCTGGCCACGGTGCTGCAGTACTCCGATCCCGAAGCCGCCGTGCGCTATCTGGACCACGCCCTCGAGGTCGCGCCGGACGGGGTCCGGCTGCACGTCCTGCGGGGTGCGGTGCTGCGGCGGATGAAGAATCACGATCCGCGGTACACGGAGCTGGCCGAGGCCGCCTTCCGCGAGGCGCTGCGCCTGGACCCGTCGAACGCAGAGGCCGTGTATCGACTGGCCCGAATCGAGCGGGGTCGCGGAAATTTCGACACGGCCGCCGAATTGTTCAGGCGCACCGCGCTTCTGGATCCCGAGTACGCCGACGAGGCGCGCCGCAACCTGGCCGCCCTCACTCACCTGCGGGTTCCGAACCAGCCTGCGGAATAAGCGAATTCGCCGTATATCGGCGCCATCCCGACCCCGCGCCACTCGCGGGACGAATATCCGGCAGCCCCGGACGAGAGAAAGGGCGATCGCGCCGAGCGGTCGTCACCGGAGAGGTACACGCGTGAACAACCCCATCGATTCGACCGGCGTTCTGGATCGGTTGCGGCGGTTCGACCCCGAGCGGTGGCGTCAGGGCGGCCCGGCGGAGATCGAACGCGGTGAGGCGGCGGTGCGCGAGGTGCTGCGCGCCGATCCCGAAAACGTCGACGCCGTACACGAGTTGGCCATGGTGGACTGGCTGGCCGGCCGCCGGCGTGCCGCCATCGTGCGATTGCGCAAGGTGGCCAAGCTCGACCCGGCCCGCGCCCGCGAAGTGGACGAGCAGATCGCGAGCATCGAGGCCGAGGAGAGCCGGATCCTCTCGGCCAAGTACACCCGTGAGCTGGAACAGGAGGAGGCCGAGGCAGCCCGGGCGGCCGAGGTCGCCGAGCGGCGCGCGGCGGTGCGCGCCGAGGCGGGCGAGCGATCGCTGCGGCGCGCGGAGCGGTCCGTGGCGAAGCAGCGCCCGGATCTGGATCAGGCGGTGCGCTTCTGGAAGCCGACGGCCGGAGTCGGTGTCGCGGTGGCCTTCTTCGTCTTCAAGCTGGTGGTGGGTTGCTCCGCCGAGGCCGACGACGATTCGCAACCGGTACGGCCGGACGCCCCGATCACCCAGACCACCCAGACGGCCCTGGACCGGCAGCGGCAACAACAGCAGCTGCTGCGTGACATCGAGCAGTATGCGTCGCGAACGCCGATCCCACCGGTCCCGGCGCCACGCTGAACCCGCTGTACGGCAACGGTTCCGGCTGACGAGCCGACCTCTGTCGCGGCACAGGGCGCAACCGGACGCGCGATGCCGACGAGCCGTCCCGGGAGGTAGGTGACGATGGACAGCAAGATCGACAAGGCGTGGGTCCTGATGGACCTGGGCCGGCTCGAGGGCGCTCGGGAGATGCTGGGCGAGGTCCTGGCAGGCGACCCCGAGAATGCCCTCGCGCTGGCCGTCATGGCCGAGGTGGCCCTGCGCATGCGCGAGCCCGAGCGTGCCCTCGAGTACAGCGCCACCGCGCTGCGGCTGATGCCCGACAGTACGTTCGTGTGGCGGATCCGGGCGCTGGCCGAGGGGCAAGTGGCCTCGGGCACCGAAGATCCGGTGCTCGTGCGGGAATGCCGAGGCCGGGCGCTGGACGCGGCGCAGCGGGCCGTGGACCTGGATCCCGATGATGTCGACAATCTGCGAATTCTTGCTGCCACACAGCGGCATTCGGATCCCGATGCCGCGCTGCGCACACTCGCGCGGGCGCTCGAGATCGATCCGGACAACGTGCGATTGCACGTGCTGCGCGGTGCCGTTCTGCGCCTGAATCTCCCGCGCAATCTGCGTGACCCGAGCTCGCTCGCCAACGCGGAGAAGGCGTTTCACCGGGCGCTGGAACTGGAACCCGAGAATATCGAGGCCCTTTTCGAACTGGGTCGCATCGATCTGATGCGCGGGGACAACGAGGCGGCGAAGGACAGGTTCCGCCTGGTCGCCAGGCTCGACACCAGCGCCGCGGGCGCGGTCCGCGAGATGCTCGAATGGATCGCCGAGGAGGAGCAGCGGCTCGCCCAGGCCGAATTCGAGGCTGTCGCCGAGGCAGAGGCGTGGTCGCACCTGCGGGCCGCGGCCCAGCCGCCGCCGGGCCCGTTCGCCGCGTACGAGCCGGCGAATCGTCCGCGCAGCTGGTGGGTCAAGCTCGTCGCGGGGCTGATCGGCCTGGTGATCCTGAATGTGGTGATCGCCGGTACCTCCGATACCGCACCGCGCCGCACCCCCACGCGGACGGCGGTTCCGACCTATCTGCCCGCCCCTAGCTTTCGCCGGTTTCCGGCCACTCTGGAACCTCCGTTCCGTGACTGGCCGTCGAATTTCCCGCGCCCCACCTACCGGACCCCGCCCCCGTCCGCGCGGACGCCACCTCCGACCACCCCTGGTCCGGCGGTGCCGCCCGGGTGAATCCCTTCCGAAGAGCGTCGGACACCCCGGCTCGGATAGGCGAAAGGGGCAGGTCTCGCCGGTAGGGTTCGATCTCGATGGGCACCGACGAGGCGGTTCAGGGGTACCTGTCCCGGGTGCTGTCCGATGACACCTCGGACCTGGCGGCCATGCTCTTCGAGCGATTCCGGCGAGAAGTGCCCTCCTACGACGCACTCGATGCCGACGCGGTCACGCCCTCCATCGCCGACGCCTTCCAGCGATTGACCACGGCGTTGCGCGAGGCCCGCGAATTCACCCCGGCCGAGCTGGCCGAGTACCGGGCATACGGCGGTCTGCGCGCCGAGCAGGGAATTCCGCTGGAGGCGATGCTGCGCACCTGGCAGATTGCGATTCACGAGATCTTCCAGCAGATCAGCGGCTCGCCGCTGTGGCGCGAGGTGACCAGCGCGACGGCCGGGCGGATCCTGGGAGCCCTGCTGTCGGTGAGCGATCAGGCCACCGTGGCGTTCAGCGCCGGGCATCGCGACGCCGAGGCCCGGATGAGCCGCAGGCTCGACAGCAGGCGCGACGATCTGGTGCGCGCTCTGTTCGGTGGCCGGTTGAGTGTGGACGAATTGCGAAGGCAGGTGCAGCACTTCGGGTTACGGCTCGACGAGCGCTATGCCGCGTTTCGAGTGATCGTGGTGGATGCCGCCGTGGTCGAGCAGACGGAGTGGGAGTTCCGGCAGCTGGCGGCCTGCCGTCCACCGCACGGGCTGGCCGCCATGCTGGACGGTGATGTGGTGGGTGTCTGCTCCGCGGAGCCGGGCTCGTTGAGCGTGGCCGGCGCGTACGTGGGGGTCGGTCCGCTCGCGGATATCGATCAGCTGTCCCGGTCCTTCGACATCGCCTCGCGGGTGGCCGAGGCGGCCCGGCTGTTCGATCGGCTCGGCGAGCACACGCTCACCGATATGGGAATCCTGACGGCGGTGGTCGGAAACAGCGACGTCGGGGCCGCCATGTGCGAACGATTCATCGTGCCCGTCGAGAACGCCGATCCCTCGATCCTGCAGACCGTGGACTGTTATCTCTCCACCGGACTGAACGCCTCCGAGGCGGCGCAGAAGCTGTATCTGCACCACAACACGGTCCGGAACCGGTTGGCCCGATTCGAGGAGCTGACCGGGGCGAGCTTCAAGGACGCGGGCGTGGCGGTGCAGGTCTGGTGGGCCCTGCGCTATCGCGAGATCGGGCATTAGTCGCATCGGCGACATTCGCTGATTGTTCGCAGGTGACAGCCCGAGCCGAGCAGCGCTGTGAAACTTCACCGCCCGATCGGACCTTTCATCTGGAACCATCGTTGTGGAGACCACTCCGGAAAGGATGGAACGCGCTGCCCATGGCCTTTGTGAAACCCAGTGTGGAAGTTTTCGAATCCGCCGTAGCGCTGGCGGTTCGTGCGCCTTCGGTGCACAACACCCAGCCCTGGCGATGGAGGCTCTCGGAAACGGCCATCCACCTGTACGCCGACGCATCGCGGCAGTTGAGTGTCACCGACCCGACCCAGCGTGAATTGCTGATGAGTTGCGGTGCTGCCCTGCATCACATGAGAGTGGCCCTGGCGATGCTCGGCTGGTCGGCTCGGGTCACGCATTGTCCGGATCCGGACGACCCCGATCATCTGGCTCGCATCCAGCTCACCGCCGCGCATCCGACCGCGGCCGATATCGAACTCGCCGCCGCCATCGCGCACCGGCGTTCCGATCGTCGCCGTTATGGTTCGCGCGAGGTGCAGAGTCGGCACGTGCGCACGGTGTCGGGCAGTGCGGCCGCGAGCGGCGCGGTGGCCCGGCAGGTACCCGCGAGCCTCCGTGCACCGCTGGCCCGCGCCGCGCACCTCGCGGCCGATCGGCACGCCGCCGACGACGACTATCTCGGCGAGCTGGCCAGTTGGACCGGTCGCACCGATTCCACCGACGGTGTCCCGGCCGGCAGCACTCCGCCGTTCCGGCCGCAGGACGAGGTCCCGCAGCGGGCGTTCACGCACGCGACCCTGACCGACACCGATGAGGAGACCGACGCCTCGGAATGGCTGGTGGTCTGCACCGCCTCCGACACCCGCGTCGACCAGCTGCGCGCGGGCGAGGCCGCCAGCGCGCTGCTGCTCACCGCGACCGGCCTCGGCCTGGCCAGCTGTATGCAGACCGAGCCGCTGGAGCTGCCCGATCTGCGCGCGGCCATTCGCACCGAGCTGCTCTACGACTGCGCGTTCCCGCACGCGATCATCCGGCTCGGCTGGCTGCCCGCCACGGCGGCTCCGCTGCGATCCATTCCGCGTCGTGACCCGGCGGAGGTGATCGACACTCCCGCATCCGCGCACTGATCAGCGAGATTCCGACATCAGGAGGAAAACCGATGCTGCACACAGACATTCCGACCCGCCGCGAGATCGAGACGTTGGCCGCGGCCACCGATCCGTGGTCCGTGTCGATCTACACGCCCACCGAGGCGGACGTGGCCGACCCGGACGCGCACCGGATCCGGTTCGGCAATCAGGTGCGTGAGGCGCTGGAGCGGGTCACCGATCCGGCCGCGAAATCCGAACTGCGGCAGGAGTTCGACGACCTGATCGACGACGAGGACTTCTGGCGCTTCCAGTCCCGGTCCCTGGTGGTGCTCGCGACGCCGACCCGATTGCGCACCTACCGGGTGCCCAATCGACTGGAGGCGGCGGTGTCGGTGAACGATCGGTTCCTGCTGACCTCGCTGCTGCGGGCGATCACCTTCCCGCAGACCGCGTTCGTGCTCGCGCTGTCCGAGGGCGCGGTACGGCTGGTCGAGATCACCGGCGACGCTCCCGCCGAAGAGGTCCGGGTATCCGGATTGCCCAGCAGCGCTTCGGATTACGCACGCAAGGCCTCGCTCAGCGGGCGTGCGCCCAAGGGGCGCATCCAGGGCACCGAGGGGCGCAAGCTGCGGGTGCGGCAGTTCGCCCGCGCTGTCGATCAGCAATTGCGAGATGTGCTGTCCGGGCGTGATGTTCCGCTGATCCTGGCCGCGACCGAGCCCATCGATTCGCTGTTCCGCGCCGAGAACAGCTACCACGCGCTGCTGGCCGAGAGCATCCCCGGCAATCCGGAGCACACCTCCGACGACGAGCTGTCCGCCCGGTCCCGTGAGGTGCTCGATCGCCACTATGCCGACGAGCTGGCAACTCTGGCAACGCTTTTCGAAGATCGTCGATCGCAGGGGCGCGGACTGGTCGACCTGTCGGACATCGCCCGCGCCGCCACCTTCGGCATGGTCGACACTCTGCTGGTGGACATCGATTCCAGCGTTCCGGGCACGCTCGCGCCGCAGGACGGGGCCGTCACCTTCGATTCCCCGGCCACCGCGGTCGAGGGCGCGGATGTGCTGGACGAGATCGCCCGGCGCGTGATCCTCACCGGTGGCCGCGTGCTGGCCGTGCGCTCCGACGATGTGCCCGACAAGGGCAAGGCCGCGGCGATCCTGCGGTACGCCCCCTAGCCGATCCGCAGGCCAAGCCCGGTCGAGCGGCACGTCGCCGAGACTCGGGCGCCACTCCGAGCGGGTTCCTTTTCTTGACTAATTCCAGAAAAGGAGGCAGGCTCGATGTCATGCACACCGGATACGACGCTCGGGAGCGATTGCGGGCCGTCGGCCTGCGGGTCACAGCCCCGCGGGTCGCGGTCCTGGACGCGGTGGCCGCCGCCCCGCATTCGGATGCCGATCGACTGGCTGTGAAGGTGCGGGAGACGCTCGGAACGGTATCGACCCAGGCGGTGTACGACGTACTGCGCGCCTGTGTCGGGGCCGGACTGCTGCGGCGGATCGAACCGGCCGGTAAATCGGCCCTGTACGAGGCCCGCACCGGCGACAACCACCACCATCTGGTGTGCAGGAACTGCGGCACCGTCGTCGACGTCGACTGTGTCGTGGGCGCCGCACCCTGTCTGGAACCGGGCGATGCCCAGGGCTTCGTGGTCGACGAAGCCGAAGTCGTGTTCTGGGGCCTGTGCCCCGGGTGTGTGACCGAACAACGCGCACCGAGTGTGTGACCGAACAAGTCGCGCGGATTCGCCCCAGCCCGGGCGCAGATCCGCGGGACATCGCTGACTCCCATAAGGAGGCTTCGCATGACCAAGCCGACAACCACCAATACCGGTACTCCGGTCGTGAGTGACGACGAGTCGCTCACCGCGGGTACCCAGGGCCCGATCCTGCTGCACGACCACTACCTGATCGAGAAGCTCGCCCAGTTCAACCGGGAGCGGGTGCCCGAGCGCATCGTGCACGCCAAGGGTTCGGGCGCGTTCGGCGAGCTGGTGGTGACCGGCGACGTCAGCCGCTTCACCAAGGCCGCGCTGTTCCAGCCGGGCGCGCGCACCGAATCGCTGGTGCGTTTCTCCACCGTCGCCGGTGAACAGGGCAGTCCCGACACCTGGCGCGATCCGCGTGGTTTCGCGATCAAGTTCTATACGCCCGAGGGCAACTACGACCTCGTCGGCAACAACACCCCGGTCTTCTTCATCAAGGATCCGATCAAGTTCCCGGACTTCATCCGATCGCAGAAACGCCTGCCGGGCAACGGACTTCGCGATCACAACATGCAGTGGGACTTCTGGTCACTGCGTCCGGAGACCGCGCACCAGGTGACCTGGCTGATGGGTGATCGCGGTATCCCCAAGACCTACCGCCACATGGACGGCTTCGGTTCGCACACCTACCAGTGGATCAACGCCGCGGGCGAACGCTTCTGGGTGAAGTACCACTTCAAGACCGATCAGGGCATCGAGTTCCTGACCCAGGCCGAGGCCGACGAGCTGGCCGGATCCGACGGTGACGTGCACCGCCGTGATCTGTACGAGGCGATCGAGGCCGGGAACTTCCCGAGCTGGACGGTGAAGGTCCAGGTCATGCCCGTCGCGGAGGCCGAGGGCTACCGCTTCAACCCGTTCGATCTGACGAAGGTGTGGTCCCAGCAGGACTACCCGCTCATCGAGGTCGGCAAGTGGACGCTGAACCGGAACCCGGGCAACTTCTTCGTCGAGATCGAGCAGGCCGCCTTCGAGCCCTCGAATGTGGTTCCGGGCATCGGCTTCTCGCCGGACAAGATGCTGCTCGGCCGCGTCTTCGCCTACGCGGACTCGCACCGCTACCGCATCGGCACCAACTACGCGCAGCTGCCGCCCAACCGCGCCAAGGCCGCGGAGGTGAACTCCTATTCCAAGGAGGGAGCGATGCGCTACGACTACAACGACGCGAATGTGCCCGTGTACGCGCCGAATTCGTTCGGCGGCCCGCACGCGGATCCGGACCGGGCGCCCGACGGCGGCATCTGGGATTTCGAGCCGACCATGGTGCATGCCGGATACATCCAGCACGCACAGGACGGCGACTTCACCCAGGCGGGCACGCTCGTGCGCGAGGTGCTCGACGACGCGGCCCGGGATCGCCTGGTGGGCAACGTCGTCGGCCATGTGCTCGGCGGTGTGCGGGAGCCGGTGCTGAGCCGTGTCTTCGAATACTGGAAGAACGTCGATTCCGAACTCGGTAAGCGCATCGAGGAAGGCGTACGCGCGGGTCTGAACGGCTAGGGCAGCATCCCGCTCGACGCCACCGCGACAGCCCGTTCCGCGACCAGCGGGGCGGGCTGTCGCGCTGTGTGGAGCGGGTGTGCCGGGCCGTGTGAGTTCCGGCCCGGCGTCGCAGTGGGCTCGATATGCCCGGGGTCCGGACGTTGTCGCAGGCGAGGTGCCGAATCGACAGGTCCTCCGCGCGCCCGAATCGTTGCCCGCGCCACGGAGTGTCGCGCGCGACTCGCCGTATGTCCGGCGGTCATGATGAGCGATCAGGGATGCCGTCGACGCGGGAGGTGGCGAAAATGACGCTGAATCGACGGATGCTGCTGGCCTCGTTGGCGGCGGGACTGCCGGTGCTCGCACTGCGTGCGCCCGGTGTGTCGGCCGTTCCGCCCACCTCGCCCGCGCCGCCCGTGCCGGGCGCCCAGCCCGCTCCGGCCACCAGGTCCGCGACGCCGCCGGTTCGGTACACGATGACCGCCTTCACCAATGACAGCGAGGCGGATCTCTACGTCTACGAGTCCTCCGACGCGCTGCACTTCGAGGTGCTGAAGGAACGCGCCTATCATCCGCCGACCGGTCTGATGCGCGATCCCTGCATGTTCCGACATACCGACGGCGGCTACTACCTCACCTATACGACCGGGTGGGAGGGCCGCACCATCGGTTTCGCCCACAGCACGGACCGGATCAACTGGTCCCACATGTACGACTACGAGGTCGGGCTTCCCGCGATCACCTCGACCTGGGCCCCGGAGTGGCTGATCGCGTCCGACGGCAGCGTCAATGTGATGGTCTCGCTGTCGAACGGCTACCGCTTCACGCCGCACATCATGACCGCGGCGGATCGGTTTCTGCGGTCCTGGTCGGATCCGACCCCGATGCTCGGCCTCACCCCGGAACCCGGCGACGACCAGTCCTACGGCTACATCGATACCACCGTGGTCCCGGTCGGCAATCGCTACTACGCGTTCACCAAGAACGAGACCACCAAGCTCGTCGAACTGGCGGTGGGAGACGCGCCGGCCGGGCCGTACTCCTTTGTGGCCAAGGATGATTGGGCCGGTTGGGGCACTCCGCGCGAGGGTCAGTCCCTCACCCTGCTTCCCGACGGCGGCCGCCGCATCTTCTTCGACGCCTACGAGGACGAGAAGTACTACTACAGCGACAGTTACGACGGTTTCACGACCTGGACCCCGCCGCGGGAGCTGCCCGACCTGTCCGGAACCGTCCGGCACGTCACGGTCTACGCCGAGCCGAATCCACGACCCCGGGGCGCGTGAGGCCGAAACCCGTTGGGGTCGAGTGAATCCGGTCAGCCTCGACCCAGGATCGAGTCGGTGAGCCGGTCGGCGGTCTGCCGATCGAGCGGCGCGTGCCCGAGCAGGAAGCGATACCAGAACACCCCGAATATCTGATCCACCATCAGATCCGGATCGGCGTCGGCCGCCAGCTCGCCCCGATCCCGTCCGCGCTCGAGAATTTCGCGTACCGCCGCGCGCCGCCGGGAGACGAATTCCCGCATGAGCTCGGCGAGATGTTCGTCCCGGGCCGCCTCGCGGGCGAGTGTGCGCAGTGCGGGCGCGGTCGGCGAGCGCTGTGCCCCGAGGAAGGTTCCCGCGATCACCGCGCGCAAATCCTCGCGCAGCGTGCCGGTATCCGGCGTCGGCACCTCCTGCTGGGACCGGTCCAGCAGCGCGTCCAGCAGCACCGCTCCCTTGGACGGCCACCATCGATACACCGTCTGCTTCCCGACCCCGGCCGCCCGCGCGATGGAATCGATGGTGATCGGTGCTCCGGCGGACTTGGCCAGCAGTTTCACCGCGGCGTCGAGGATGGCCTGGTGGGTGGCTTCGTTGCGCCGCCGCCCGGTGTGCGGGCGCTCGGGATTGCCTTGTGCGCCAGTGCTGTTGCCCTGGGCGCCGGAGTCTTTGCCCTGTGTCCCGGACTTTTCCATGCCGCACGCTCCTGTGGCCCAGCTCACCGCTTTGTCGAGACTAAAAGTCTCGACTAACGCGTTGTCGAGACTGTCGGTTCCGTAAGGATAGACGGATCGACAGAAAGGCACTCGGACAATGACCACATCACAGCCGATCAGCACATCCGCGCGCGTCGTAGTCGTCGGTGGCAGCTCGGGCATCGGCGAGGCCACCGCCGCCCTGTTCGCTGCCGAGGGCGCCGAGGTCGTCATCACCGGTCGCGATCCTGCGAAGCTGGATGCGGCGGCGGCCAGAATCGGCGGCCGGACAAGCACTTTCAGCATGGATGCCGGACACCAGGTCGATATCGACGCCTTCTTCGCGACCGCGGGCGTGATCGATCACCTCGTCGTCGCGGTCAGTGGTTCCTCGGGCAGCGGCCCGTTCGCGGAATTGAGCCTCGACGAACTGGCCGCGGGATTCGACGGCAAGTTCTGGCCGCACGTGCGGATCCTCAAAGCGGCGCTACCGCACCTGGATTCGCACGGGTCGGTGACCCTGGTGACCGCGGCGTCGGCCCGCGCGGCCTTCGCGGGCACCGCCGGACTGGCGGCGATCAACGGCGCGCTCGAATCCATGGTGCCGCCGCTCGCGGTGGAGCTGGCGCCGCTGCGGATCAATGCCGTCTCGCCCGGCGTCGTCGACACCCCGTGGTGGGATCGGGTCCCGGAGGCGCAGCGAGAGTCGCTGTTCGACGGGCTCGCCGCGACAACTCCGGTCGGCCGGGTCGGACGGGCCGAGGACATCGCGCGCGCCATCCACATGCTGGCCCACAACACCTTCATCACCGGTGTCGTGCTGGACGCCACCGGAGGGGCGAATCTGCCCACCGGCCGCTGAACGGCGCGGACCGGAGCTGGAAATCGTTGTCCGGCGGCCTCGTTCAGCGCGCCTTGCGCAGTGCCGGGTCGAGGCCGTCGAGCAGCCGGTCCATCTGGGTGTCGAAGGAGTCGCGGCGGAAGCGCTCCATATCGAGGCCGGGTTCGGCCAGTTGCGGTCCGATATCGAGGTAGCGCTTGTGCATTCGCGGGTAGGGGCGAGTGGCGACCTCGGCCGCGGGCCAGAACTTGCGATACCACTCGGCTTCGGTGAGCCCGCTGCGCCGGATGGTCTGCAGGGAAGCGGCCTCGGTGATGGCCAGGCCGATCACGAAGGCGAAGGTCATGGTCACGGCGGTGTCGGCGTCGACGGGCTCGAATCCGGCCTCCTCGAGCAGGGTGACGAACCCTTCGTTGAGGCGCATGACGCTGGGTCCGAGATAGAGCAGTCCGATCTCGCCGAGTACGGACGACAGCCACGGATGGCGCAGGATCATCGACCGCACCTCGTACGCGACGTCTCGGACGGCCGGGCGCCAGTCGCCGTCGGCGACGGGAACCGGGGGTGAGATCTCGCCGAAGGCCGCGTCGGTGGTCAGCTCCAGTAGTTCTTCCTTGTTGGTGACGTAGGTGTAGAGCGAGGTCGCACCCGCGCCGAGCCGGGCGCCGAGTTTGCGCATGCTCAGCGCCTCGGTGCCCTCGGCGTCGAGCAGGGCCATGGCCTCGGCCACGATGTGGTCCCGGCTCAGGGCGGGCTGTCCGCGTCGGCGACGCTCGGCCCGAGTCCATACGGACTGGATTTCCTTGTCCTGGGCGGCCATGGCTCGTCCTCTCGTCGTGTGTGGGTGAGCATAACGCCTGGTTGAACGGTGTTCGAAAGTCGGTACACCGTTCCCGGTTGCGCACAGTGTTCGTTCAACCGTACAGTGTTCGACAACGCCGCACGGTGTTCGGCGAAGGGTTCGGAAGGGGATTGACATGCGAAAGACCGATACCGCCGCGGCGGTGACTTCACCTGTGGCGCAGCGTGATCCGAAGCGCTGGCTGATTCTGGTCGTGCTCTGCCTGAGCTCGCTGGTGCTGGTGATCGACAATATGGTGCTCACCGTGGCGATCCCGCAGATCTCCACCGATATCGGCGCCACCAGCGCCGACCTGCAGTGGATCATCGACTCCTACATCCTGGTGTTCGCCGGCCTGCTGCTCACCACCGGAAGCCTCTCGGACCGCTTCGGTCGCCGGTTGGTGATGGTGATCGGCCTGGCGCTCTTCGGCGCGGCCTCGGTGCTGGCCGCCTACGCGAGCACCCCGGACATGCTGATCGCGGGCCGTGTCGTGATGGGGATCGGCGGCGCGCTGATCATGCCCAGCACGCTGTCCATCCTGATCACCGTGTTCGACGAGCAGGAGCGCCCGAAAGCCATCGCGGCCTGGAGTGCGGTGGCCATGATCGGCATGGTCGGCGGCCCGGTGATGGGCGGGGTGCTGCTGAACCACTTCTGGTGGGGTTCGGTGTTCGTGCTGAACGTGCCGATCGCGATCGTCGCGATTCTCGCCGCGCTGGCGCTCATGCCCGAGTCCAAGGGGCCGTGGACCGCACCGGATCTGCCGGGCATGGCGCTGTCCATCATCGGCACCACGGCCGCGGTGTGGACGATCATCGACTTCCCGCACTCCGGAATCGCCGGAACCTGGCCGGGTCTGGTGATCGCGGTGCTGGGCATGACCGCCTTCGTGATCCGGGAGCTGAAGGCCGAACATCCGATGGTGCCGATACATCTGTTCGGCAACAAGGTGTTCACCGGTTCCAGCTTCTCCCTGGTCCTGGTCGTTTTCGCCAATGCCGGTCTGATGCTGGTGCTGACCCAGTACCTGCAGTTCGTGCTCGGCTACTCGCCCGTCAAGACCGCGGTGGCCTTCACTCCGATGGCTCTGGCCGCGCTCGTATGTCAGGGCGTGGGAGCGGGTCTGGTCCAGAAGGCGGGCGTGCGCCCGATCGCAGTGGCCGGACTGCTGGTGCTGGCCGCCGGTACTGCGGTGCTGGCCGTCATGGCGGTGGATTCCGAATTCTGGCTGCCCGCAACGGGTATGGCGCTGGTCGGTGCGGGCGCCGGGCTGGCGATGCCGGCCGCGATCGGTGCGCTCATGGGTGCGGTGCCGCCGGAGCAGGCCGGTGTCGGCTCGGCGCTCAACGACACCATTCAGCAGACCGGCGGTGCGCTCGGTGTCGCGATTCTGGGCGCGATTCTGGCGAGCACCTATACCGAGGCGATGCCCGAGTCGGCTCCGGATGTCATCCGCGAGAACGTCACCGCCGCCATCGCGAGCGGTAACGAGGTCTTCGTGGCGGCCGGGCGCGAGGCGTTCACCAGTGCCATGCAGACCACCTTCTGGGCGGGCGGGGCGTGCGTCCTGGTCGCGGCGGTGGTCGCCTTCTTCCTGATGCGGGGCGTGCGATCCGCTGCGGCAGAAGGGATTCCGGCGGAGCAGTCCGAGGTCGACCTGATCGAGTCCCGCTAGCGGCGGCCCGCGCCACCACGAAGCAACTCAGCCCCCGGCAGTGTGCCGGGGGCTGAGTGCTGTCTATCGCGCCGCGCGCTACTCATGTGCGGTCGCCGCGCTACTCACGCGTCGTTCCTCTGGCCCGTCTGCACGCCCGCCCCGATCAGTGCGACGACGACTCCGGCCAGACCCAGCGCGATACCGAAGACCGGCTGCATATCGTCGGCCCAGGACAGGATGATGAAGTGCATGTTCGCCTTCTGCAACAGCAGCGAGCCGAACCCGAGCACGACCATCCAGACGCCGATACGAATCATTGTGAATCCCCCATGTGATGCCGATTGTGCCGCGTCAGCATATAGACCGGCACGGCTGCGCGCGCGGCGATATTCAGCGGCCGTGCGAGCGGCGGCGGTAGGGCCCGGCAAGGCTGTTCGTCAGGTCGCAATTGGAATAGGACGCGCAGCGTATTTCAAATATCGCCGCCGCGATACGCTGAATCGAGAATTTCCCCGAGCCGATGGATGGAGAGCCCCCGTGACCGCACCCGCAGGCGCGCGCACCGGTCCCGGCCGGCCGCGTGATCCGCAGCTGGACGCCCAGGTGTTGGCGGCCACGGTGGATCTGCTGGTCAGCGAGGGCTATCAGGCCACCACTATCGCCGCGGTGGCCCGGCGTGCGGGCGTGGTGACCACCTCGATCTACCGGCGCTGGCCGGGCAAGCGGGCCCTGGTGGAGGATGCGGTGCTCGCGCTGGACACCGGCAACCATCCGGTCCCCAGCGGCGATCTATCCGCGGATCTGCTGGCGTGGACGCGGTTGTTCCTGACGGTCGCGGCACATCCGGCGGCGCGTTCGGCCATTCCGGGTCTGCTCTCGGAGTACCACGACGATCACGAGGCGTATCGGCGCCTGCTCGACCGGGGAGAGCAGCCGACCCGGGAGGCGCTGCGTGAGCTCCTTTCGGGCGCTGCCGAGGCCGGACAGGCCGATCCGGAATGTGACGCCGACGCGGTGTTCGAGCTGCTGCGCGGGGCCACCCTGATGCGCGCGCTCACCCATGGCGACGAGGATGCGGACGGTTTCTGCCGTCAGATCGCCGCCGCTCTGCTCGCGGTCGCGGCCGCGCCGGCCGCGTCAGCTCAGTAGGCCGAACCAGTAGACCAGGCAAGCCAATATGAAGACGACCGGTAGTTCCATCGTCTCTCCCAATCTCGTTGGCGCTCTTGTCTTCCATGATGCGCGCTCGCGGGGCTCCGGCGCTACGGATCGGGCGAACAAGATCGCTGCCGGGTAGCTTGCCGGAACACGACCCGGCACCCCTCGTGGACGGGTCGTGTCCCAGCGTTTCCCACCCCGGTGGTGGCTTCGGTGAACACCACAGTGCTCGGCGGCCCTTGGCGCTGCCTTAACAAGAACTTGCAGCGGTGAAAAGCGCTGACATGACCTTGTTTTCGAGATATGGCACGGCAATTGCGGGCCGCTCGAACGGCTTTCACGGAGCAGCCTAAAGATAGCCAACAGATAGCTACAACGCCGGTTGCCATGCCGAGTGAACATCGCCGAAGTTCCTGCGGGGTGCACGTTTTGGAGCATTGGTCCGTTTTGTCGCGTGGAAACGCCGATGTAAATGACTAAATTCGGCCAGGGCGGCGTGTCTGGCGGGCGTTCGGCGAGCGGCATTCACTATGTCTGCTGTCGAGTAGCAAATCTCCAGGAGGAGCTTGTGAAGTTATGGCGATCGCCCTTGTGCCGCGTAGCCCTGCTACCGGCGCTCGTGGGTGCGATAGCGGTCGTCGGGCCCGTGCCGGCGTCGGCGGGTCCCACGACCGATTTCCCATTGATCATCGATGTCAGTACCCCGGCCGACAACGGCTGCAACGGACCGCTGCGCGGAACCACCGCCGTGTACTTCCCACCGGGCGTCCCGGCCCGAGCCGACGTGGAGTGGCGAATACTGGCGGGGGAGCAGCCGATTCGCACCGGCATCGCCCCGGTCAACTCCGATGTGGTGACCATCGGGTTCGATCTGCGCAATGACGAGTTACCCCCGGACGGTCTACTACGCGTGGACGCCCGGGCCCGCAGTTCCGGCGGCACGGTGGGTGAGTACGGCAAGCCGTGGAATTTCCGGGTCAGCCGCGATTGCCGTCCGCTGCACGTGGTTTCGGTCGGCGACTCGGTGATGTGGGGCCAGGGCCTGGACGGGGATCGCAAGTTCGCTCATCTGACCGCCGACGCCCTGACCAGACAGACGGGCCGCACCGCGCAAGTGCACGACTACTCGGCCTCGGGTGCGGCCCTGGATGCCCCCGAGATGCATCCGACCGGCGACGACTCGCTCTGTGCCGAGGGTGAGGGCACCACCCCGGATGTGTTCTGTCAGTTGGCCCGGGCCGGCTCGGAGGCCGCGAGTGGTGGATACGACGTCGATCTGGTGCTGCTGGACGGCTGCATCAACGATCTGGACCCGCTCTTCGGGATCCCGGTCGGCGTCACCCCGGGCACCCAGGATCTGACGGCGGCGGTGCGCCGCGAATGCGCCGGACTGGGGGCCGAGCCGGTCAACCCGGCCGCGAATCTGCCCTACTTCAGCGGCGCGAAGCTCGGCTACGGCGGGCGCGGTATGCAGGCCGCCATCGGCAAGGCCCACGCGCTGCCGGGCGGCCCGAAGGTCATGGTGGCCAACTACTTCTACGGCTTCGAGACCGACAATATGCCCGAGACCCTCCTGCAACGCTGGTCGGAATTCGTCCGCTCCTCCGCCGAGGTCTTCCGGCAGGCGGCGATGGCCGCCAATTCCGTTGCCGGAGAACAGTTCGCCGTCGCGGCGGACGGCCTGTTCGCGCAGGGCGGCAAGCCCGGTGACGCGGAGCTGTGGATGAATCCGCTCGGCAACGAGGCGGCCTCGCTGCGCCTGCTGGCCTGTCCGCAGCTGAGCGAACTTCCGCCGCAGTGCCGCACCGTGGCGGCCGGGGATCCGGATGTGGAGGGTGCGCGGCGCTATGCCGACGCGTTCCTGATGAACCCGAAGGTGCGCGAATGGTTCGGTGACGGCGGACCGGCCGACGGCGGATTCAGCGTCTCGAGCAGCACCGCGGCCGTCGGCAAGGACGTGAGTTTCGACGCGGCCCAGGCGGGCGGCGCGATTCGGCACTACGAGTGGTACTTCGGTGACGGTGAGCGTGAGATCACCACCGAACCCGTTGTGTCGCATGCCTACAGCGGGCGCGGGCCGAATCTGCCGCGCCTGGTGGTCACCGATATGACCGGACGCCGCAGCCTGTACGAACTCGATCACCCGATCACCGTCGGCTGAGAAAAGCGAACTGCCCCGGGCCGAATCGATTCGGCCCGAGGCGGTTTCGCGTAGCAGGGGACTACACGTCGATGAACTCCACGCACTTCTCGCCGATCATGTAGCTCGGCGCGTTGGTGTTGCCGCCGGTGATGCTCGGCATGATCGAGGCGTCCGCCACGCGCAGGCCCTCGATGCCGTTCACCCGCAGCGTCGGGTCGACGACGGCGCGCTCGTCCACGCCCATGCGGCAGGTGCCGACCGGGTGGTAGATCGAGTGCACGCGGTTGGGCAGTTCGGCCCGCAGCGCGGCCTCGTCCTGCAGCGCGGGCCCGGGGGCGAGCTCCTCGGTCCAGTCACCGGCAATGCTGCTGTGCGCCATGATCTCCCGGATCATCCGGATGCCCTCGACGAGGAATTCGGTATCCCGCGGATCGCTCAGGTAACCCGGGTCGATGAGGGGCGAGGCGAACGGATCGTTCGAGGCCAGTCGCAGTTCGCCGCGGCTCTTGGGGTAGATGAGGCTCGGGAAGATGGTGAACCCGGGCCGCCGGTCGACCAGGTGCAGCTTGTCCTCGTCCTGGTTCGGGATCGGGTAGCTCCACGGCAGGGTGTGGATCTGCATGTCCGGGTACTCGCCCTCGGCGAACTTCGTCTTGACGAAGCCGCACGCCTCGAACACGGTGCGGCCCATCCAGGAGCTGCCCGGGCGGGCCAGCTCCTGCATGATGCCGCTGGCGAAGTGGGTCGGAATGCCGCGGTGGACAGCCTTTTTGGAGATGTAGGTCATCGGGACGAACAGGTGGTCGTGCAGGTTCTGCCCGACGGGCAGGTCCGAGTGCACCTCGATGCCGAGTTCACGCAGCTGCGCGGCCGGGCCGACGCCCGAGAGCATGAGCAGCTGCGGCGAGCCGACGACGCCACCGGAGACGATGACCTCCTTGGCCGCGCGCACCACCCGGCGGCTGCCGTTCTTCTCCACGATCTCCACGCCGGTGGCGCGGCCCTTCTCGATGACGACCCGGGTGGCGTGCGCGTGGGTCACCACCGTCAGGTTCTTGTTCGGCCGATCGGTGATGTAGCCGCGAGAAGAGCTGTAGCGCAGACCGTTCTTGACGCTCTGCTGGAAGATCGAGATGCCTTCCTGCGACGCGCCGTTGTAGTCCTCGATGATCGGGGCGCCGAGGGTCTCCGACGCCGCGACCATGAATTCCTGGGCGATCGGCGTCAGGTCCTGCTGCCGGGTGACCTCGATCGGGCCGCCGGCGCCGCGCAGCTCGCTCGCGCCGTCCTGCCAGTTCTCCAGGCGCTTGTAGGCGGGCAGCACGTCCTCGTAGCTCCAGCCGGTGTTGCCCTCGGCGGCCCAGGAGTCGTAGTTGGCGCGGTTGCCGCGCACGTAGAGCATGCCGTTGACGGAGCTGGATCCACCGAGCACCTTGCCGCGCGTCATCGGGATGAGGCGGTCGTTGGCGTGCTTCTGCGGGGTGGAGAACTGCTTCCAGGTCACGCGCTTCTTCAGCTGCGGGACGGTGTGCACCATGCTGATCGCACCCGGCATGGTGACCAGGCGGGTGTTGTCCTTGCGTCCGGCCTCCAGCAGGATCACGCTGGCGCCGCGCTCGGCGAGTCGACCAGCCACGATCGCGCCGGCGCTACCCGCGCCAACAACGACGTAATCGGCTTCGGTGGCGGCGTCCGCGGAGCGCGGAGAAGTCATGTCAGTACCTCATCCTCGAGTGTGCCTGGAATCACTGTAGAACAAGTTCTAGTCTTCGCAAATAGTGGACGTCATGTCCAGCGAGAAGATTGACTTCAGGGCTGTTTTCCAATGACGGAGCGCTGACCTGCGTTCCATGAACGAGTTCTAGTGATGGTGGGGCCGGGTGGTGGGCGTCCGGAGTGGGGTGGGCCGGTGCGTCCGAAGGCCGGAAAACGCCGCCCGACCGGGCGTCCTCATGGTTCAATCGATGTGAAACACGTTCCAATTCCGAGATCATAGCGGCGTAAGCCCCTAGGAGGAACAGTGTCTGTTCCGTCATTGCCCGCCGGATTCGATTTCACCGATCCCGCACTCTGGGCCGATCGCAGTCCGGCCGCGGAATTCGCCGCGCTGCGCCGCACCAGCCCGGTCTGGTGGAACGCTCAGACCCCCGAACGGGCCGCCCCGTTCACCGACGGCGGCTACTGGGCGATCACCCGGCACGAGGACGTCAAGGAGATCTCCCGCCGGTCGGATCTGTGGTCCTCGCATCGCAACGGCTCGATCATCGGAATGCGGGGCGACCAGACGCGAGAGCAGCTGGAACTGGCCTTCGACGCGCTCCTGGTGAATATGGATCCGCCCAAGCACACCAAGATCCGGCGGATCATCTCCCAGGGTTTCACCCCGCGCGCGGTGGAGGGATTGCGCAACGCGCTCACCGAGCGCGCCGCTGCCATCGTGCACGAGGCGAAGGCAAGCGGCGGTGGCGATTTCGTGCAGCAGATCGCGTGCGAACTTCCGCTGCAGGCCATCGCGGAACTGCTCGGTGTTCCGCAGGACGATCGGCACAAGCTCTTCGCCTGGTCCAATCAGCTGCTCAACTACGACGATCCGGAATACGGCGACGACTCCATGGCGGCCAACGCCGAGCTGCTCGGGTACGCCTACAACATGGCCGAGCAGCGCCGGGCCCGGCCGGTGGACGACATCGTCAGCCAGTTGGTGACGGCCGATATCGACGGTGAGGCACTGGGTTCGGACGAATTCGGATTCTTCGTCATCCTGTTGTCGGTGGCGGGCAACGAAACCACCCGCAACGCCATCACGCACGGCATGAAAGCCTTTGTGGACCATCCCGATCAGTGGAAGCTGTATCGCGATCAGCGACCGCGCACAGCGCCGGACGAGATCGTGCGGTGGGGGACGCCGGTGACGGTATTCCAGCGCACGGCGGTCGAGGATGTCGAACTCGGCGGGCAGTCGATCCGCGCGGGCGACCGCGTCGGGTTGTTCTACAGTTCCGCCAACTTCGACGAGGAGGTGTTCCGGAATCCGTTCGACTTCGACGTGCTGCGCGATCCCAATCCGCACGTCGGTTTCGGCGGCACCGGCGCGCACTTCTGCGTCGGGGCGAATCTGGCTCGACTGGAAATCGACCTGATGTTCAATGCGATAGCCGACGCGATGCCCGAGATCACCGAGGTCGCGCCGCCCGAGCGGCTGCGCCACGGCTGGATCAACGGCCTCAAGCATTGGCAGGTCAGCTACGGCTGACCGGTGGTGTTCACGAACTCGTTCTAGTATTCGTGCTTGTGACCAACCTTCGTGAGATTCCGCTGCGCACTCTGTCCGACAAGCCCACGACGCTGGCCGAGCTGGCCGGCGACAAGGTCGTGCTGCTGGTCAACGTCGCCTCCAAGTGCGGGCTGACCCCGCAGTACTCCGGCCTGGTCGAACTGCAGCAGACCTACGGGCCGCAGGGCTTCACCGTGGTCGGCGTGCCGTGCAACCAGTTCATGGGCCAGGAACCCGGCACCGCCGAGGAGATCGCCGAGTTCTGCTCCACCACCTACGGCGTCGACTTCCCGCTGTTGGAGAAGGTCGAGGTGAACGGTGAGGGGCGCAGCCCGCTCTACCAGGAGCTGACCCAGGTGGCCGACGGCGCGGGCGAGGCCGGGGACATCCAGTGGAACTTCGAGAAGTTCGTGATCGGCCGTGACGGCGCGGTCATCGCGCGCGTTCGCCCGCGCACCGACCCCAAGGACGCGAGCGTGATCGCGGCCATCGAGGGCGCGCTCTAAGTTCCCGCGGGACTGCCGGGGGCGCGTGTGCGCCGCCGGTAGCGGACCGTGCACGGCTGCCGGAGCCCGACCAGGATTCTGGAGTGGTCGGCACGGTAGCTGGTCGATGGCTGGGACAGCTCGAATTCCCAGTCTCGCAACAGGGTCGAGACGATGGTCTTCAGGTGCACGAGCGTGAAGGCCGGATCTGCGCTGTGCGGTCCCGTGGACGAGAGCCGGGTCCAGCGGGTGAGTGGATCCGGGGTCGGGTAGCGGCTCGGGTCGAACCGGGTGGGATCCGGGAGGTTCCGCGGAATTCGCTGGGCGACATCGGATGTGGTGGCGATGAGGTCACCGGGGGTGATTCGGTGCCCGCACACCTCCGACTCCGCCCGGGCGACTCGCATCAGGAGGACGAGCGGGGGATGCAGGCGCAGCACGTCCGCCAGCGCCGCCTCCAGTAGTGGATTGTGCGGCAGGGCAAGAAGACTCGTGTCCGTGCCGTCCGTGCCGTCCGTGCCGTCCGTGCCGAGCCCGTCGAGTTCGGCGACCAGGTCTTGCATGATCGCGGGGTGCCGCAGCAGTTCGACGATCGTCCAGGTGGCGGTCGTCGAGATGGCGTGGTGCCCGCTGAACATCATCGAGATGACGGCTCCGGCGATCTCGCTGGGGGAGAAGCGCCGGTGATCGTGCTCGTCCCGGACCGCCATCGCCACATCCAGCAGGTCCGGTTCGTCCGCTGCGGCGAGCGGATCCGCGAGCCGGCAGGCCATGACATGCCGTACCCGCTTCACCAGTTGCCAGCGGGCGTCGTCCCGGCGGCGGAAGTTATCGATATCGGCGCGTGGGTCCACGTAGCAGTAGGCATCGCTGCCGCGCTCCAGCTCACGAAGAAGACGCGCGAAACGCCCATCGAGTTCGTCCCGGAACCGCGTCCCGATCAGGCAGGCCGACAGACTGTAAACGATGAGCTCCGAGCAGAATTCGAGAAGATCCACCTCGCCGCGTTCACCCCATTCCGCGACCATGCGATCCACCTCGCGGGCGACAATGGCAGCGTGCCGGCACAGCTGCTCGGCCCGCGAGGTCGACTCGCGGGGGTCGAAGCCGTGCGGGTCGGAGCCGTCGAGACCTGAGCGGTCGGGATCGGAGGGTTGAGGCCGTGGGCTGTCGGGATCGGAGCTGTCCGGGCCTGAGCTGTTGGGACCGTAGGGATATGGGCCTGAGCTGTCAGGACCGGAGGAGTGCGGGCCTGAACCATCGGAACCGGACGGTTGCCGATCTGAGCTGTCGGGGCATCGGGCGTGCAGGGTCGGCCTGTTCGGCACGTCCCTGAAGTGTTCCGCCAATACGTCGAACACCACGTCCGTACCGAAGATGGGCTCGATGTACGGATACGCGGCGGCGTGCTCCAACTCGCAGTGGTCGGCGCGGAAGACGAGCTCGGCTGCCTTCGCATCGGACAGCAGGATGACGTCCCGCTCGCCGAGCCGAAAAGCCCCCACCGCACCACATTCGGCGCACACCCGCCGCAGGAGCGCGAGAGGGTCGGTGCGGAATTCCTCCAGATGGCCCTGCGGGGGTACGCCGCCGGAGACCTGACGGGGCCGGGCCAGAGTCATCGCGAGCCTCCCGCGCCGGAGCGGACACCTGCTCGGAAGGTACTACCGGAGTCATTGCCCGGCATCGGATTACGCGAAATCGAGGAACACGAGGCGACGACGCCCCGCGGCATACGTGCGGTGCTCAGTCCTGCAGCACCCGCAGGGCCGCACCCTCGAGCCGGTCCGCGATCTCGGTGTAGGAGGCGTAGCCCATGCCCGCGCGCACCAGCGCACCCGCGTAGAGCAATTCGAGCGTCTCCACGGTTTCCGGATCGGCGTTCGCGCCGAGCGCGTCGACGAGCCGGGTGCGGATCTCGGTGCCGATGCGCAGCCGCAGGTGCGCCACATCCGGGTCGGTGCCCAGCAGTGCGCTCGTCACCGCGCCCGCGAGTTCGGGTTCGTCGGCCACCAGCAGCGCGATCTGCCGCAGGACGGCGACCGCCCGCGCGGTGGTGTCGGTGACGGTCTCGTCGGAGGGCGCCGGGGTGGCCGCAAGTCGACGCCAGAACATCTCCGCCACCAGGTGTTCCTTGGAGGAGAAGTAGGTGTACGCGGTGGCGGTGCCGACACCGGCGGACGCGGCCACCATCCGGACGGTGAGCCCCGCGAAACCCTCTCGGGACAGCACTTCCATCGCCGCCCGAGTGAGCTTGTCGACCGTGTCGGCCTGCTTCTCGGTAAGGCGTCGCCGCGTTGCTTCGCGGTTGACGACCACGGGCTCCATATTCACCACCAACCGGGAAGACTGCTTATCAGACACGTGTCCGGATGCTACTATCAATCGGCTCTCCGGGCAACTCGCCGTATGCGTGAAGCATATGAATGCGTGCGCCCCAGAAAGGTTTTCGTATGACGCACGCCGAGGTTTCCGGCAAGGTTCCCGCCGACTCCACCGAATTGTTCGCCTTCGCCGAACAGGTCACCGGATTCATGCCGCCGGAGGAAGGTCGCGCCCTCTTCGAGGCCGCTCGCACCTACGCCGGTGACGGCGTCATCCTGGAAATCGGCACCTACTGCGGCAAGTCGGCGGTCTACCTCGGCGCCGCCGCTCGCGAAACCGGCGCGACCGTCTTCACCGTCGACCACCACTCCGGTTCCGAAGAGCACCAGCCCGGCTGGGAGTACCACGACACCTCCCTCGTGGACCCCGAAACCGGCGTCTTCGACACCGTCGCCACCTTCCGCCGCACGATCGTCCGCGCCGGTCTCACGGACACCGTCGTCGGCGTAATCGGCCCCTCCGCCACCGTCGCCCGCTCCTGGCGCACCCCCCTGCGCATGCTCTTCATCGACGGCGGCCACACCGAGGAAGCGGCCCAGCGCGACTACGACAACTGGGTCCACTGGATAGCCGGCGGCGGCCTCCTCGCCATCCACGACGTCTTCCCCGACCCCGCCGACGGCGGCCAGGCCCCCCACAACATCTACCGCCGAGCCCTCGCCACCGAGAAGTTCACCGAACTCCCCGCCCCCGGCTCCCTCCGCCTCCTGCAACGCACCGCCGCCTGCAACTGACCCCGAGCCGCAGGACCCCCGAGAGGGTTCGGCAGGCAATCGCAACAGACGCCACGGCGGCGGGGATCGCGCCGCCGAGTCACCGCTTGCGGATGACCTCGATGTCGCGGGCGCGACCTGCGCTGTCGGCCAGGCGCAGGATGTGCTGACCCACGGCGGTGGGGACGAAGAACAGTACGTAGCTGTCGCCTCGGGCGATGTTCAGCAGGCTGAAGCCGAGAGTGTGGCTGCGCTCGCCGATTTCGGAGATCAGGCTCTGCGCGACATCGCCCGGGTGGTCTCCCTTCATTGCGGAGACCCGCGCCGGGAACCACTCCCAATCCAATTCTTCCGGGCAGGAACCCAGGTAGAACAGGCCCGAGTGGATGGTGTCGGCGTCGTCCTTCCAGTCGAAGATCGCGAGCAGGGTGTCGCCGTCGTCACTCGGCTCGCTCAACTGGTCGTACAGTGCCTCCCAGACGAACTCGTCGGCAGGCTCCAGATCGATCCAGTGGCGTTCGCGCACATAGGATTCCGGATCTCTCGCGGCCAGTTCCACGGCCTCGGTCAGGGCCGCTCGATCCGGCGCCGCCAATGCCATGATCTCGACCAGCGGATGCTTCGATTCTGTTGTCACGATTGCCCTTTCGCAGCACATCGGATCACCGATGGCGAAAGTCTACGAACGATCTCCGACAGAGTTGCCCGCCCGGAGGTGGGCAACTCGGGACCTACTTCGGGAGGCGCTCGGCGGGCATGGCGACCCGTATCGAGTGGCAGCGTGATTGCGCGGGCCGAGATCGGTTCACGGATGCGGTCTCGGGGAAATAGGTCGTGAGTTGACGTCCGGTCAGCGGGAGCGGGCGTCGAGGGGGGTGGGGCAGTCGCAGCGGTGGTCGACGGGGATGTCGGGGACCAGGTCTCGGAAGATGTTGTTGGCGGGGGTGGTTCGGGACAGGGCGTCGGCGGCGAGGATCACGGCGGCGGCGGTCCAGGTGGTGCGTTCTTCGGGCCAGCGGGTGTTGTCGGTGTAGACGAGGCCGGTCCAGTAGGAACCGTCGGGGTCTCGCAGGTGCTGCATGTCGGTGAACAGGCGCAGGGCTCGGGTGGTGTCGCCCACCGCGTCCAGGGTCAGGACGAGTTCGCAGGTTTCGGCGCCGGTGGCCCAGGGGGCGTCGGAGACGCAGCGGATGCCGAGGTCGGGCAGGACGAAGGTGTCCCAGTGGGTTGCTATGTGGGCGTGGGCTTTCGGGCCGCGCAGGGCTCCGGTGAGGATGGGGTAGTACCAGTCCATGGAGTAGCGGGACTTGTCGAGGAAAGCTTCGGGGTGCGCGCGCAGGGCATGGCCGAGGCGGAGGGCGGCCAGTTCCCATTGGGGTTGGGGGTCGCTGAGTTCGTCGGCCAGGGACAGGGCACAGCGCAGGCTGTGGAAGATGCTGGCGGAGCCGGTGAGCAGGGCTTCGCCGGAAGTGCCCTGAGCGCTTCGGGACCAGTGGATTTCGCCGTGCGGGCCTAGTTGCAGGGTCAGCACGAAATCGACGGCGGCGCGGACAGCGGGCCACAGCTGCGCGGCGAACTCCGAATCGCCTGTGCTGGTGAGGTAGTGGCGCAGGCCGGTGGCGAGGTACGCGCAGAAGTTGGCGTCGGCATCGTGGTTCTCGATGACGCCGTCACGAAACTGCGTGGGCCAGGAACCATCGGCGCGCTGCGTCTTCGCCGACCAGGTGTAGGCGTCGCGGGCCTCATCCAGCAGGCCGGCGGCGGTGAGCGCCATGGCCGATTCGACGTGATCCCAGGGGTCGGTGTGGCCGCCGGTGAACCAGGGGATCGCTCCGTCCGATTCCTGTGCGGCGGCGATGGATTCGGCGCTGAGCCGGATATCGCGAGCCGACAGCACACCGGGGACGGCCGGAACCGCGGACAGGTCAGCGCCCGGCACGGCGTACCTCCGGTGTGGTGGAGCGCACCGACGGTTTGGCGAAGTAGAGCGCCACGCTCTTGCCGATCAGCGGATCCAGCAGACGCTCGGTCACCCGGGTCAGGGCGGGAGCGGACATCATGTCCCACACCAGCATCCGGTGATATTGCGCGACCAGCGGATGATCGTTGTTCTCCACCCCGACCGCGCACTTGAGCCACCAGTAGGGCGAGTGCAGCGCGTGCGCGTGAGTGCTGCGGATGAACCGCACTCCGCGCGCGGTGATCTTGTCGCGGAGCTCGTCGGCACGGTAGATGCGCACGTGTCCGCCCTCGTTGGCGTGATACTGATCCGACAGCGCCCAGCAGATGCGCTCGGGCAGCCAGCGCGGAACCGTGACAGCCAGCGCCCCACCGGGTTTGAGCACCCGCACCAACTCGGCGATGGCCTGGGTGTCGGCCGGAACGTGCTCGAGGATCTCCGAGGCGATCACCACGTCGAATTCGCCGTCGCCGTACGGCAGATCCAGAGCGTCACCGCACACGGTCTCGGCCTTGGCGTACGCGGGCGCCTCGCCGACCTCCGCCATGGCCTTGAACATGGTGTCCACGTCGGCCAGATCGGAGGCGCTCTGGTCGAACGCCACGATGTCCGCCCCGCGCCGATACGCCTCGAACGAATGCCGACCGGCCCCGCACCCCACGTCGATGACGCGTTTCCCGGGCCGGACACCCAGACGATCGAAGTCGACGGTCAGCATGCGTTCTCCTGAGTGAGCTGGCGGTGCGCGAATGAGACGGGATGCGCGAATGAGACGGGATGACGGGCAACGATCCGATGCCGAGGCCCGAGCGGACGAGCGGCTCGGGCGCGGCGCCCGGACGCGATCGGACGACCGGGCTCGACGGGCCGATGTGCCGAGACAGGACAGCGGTGTGCGGAGGGCCGATTCATCGGGCGGCTCCGACCGGCGCGATTACCGCCCGGCTCCCGTGCCGGGCGATGGCCTGCTCGTACACCGAGACGGTGCGCGCGCCGACGGCTGCCCAGCTGAAGACCTCGAGCGCCCGGCGGCGTCCGTCGATACCCATGCGGTGCAGTCGATCCGGTGAGTGGAGCAGTTCGCCGAGCACGCGGGTGAGCTCGTCGACATTGCCCGGCTCGACCAGTTCCGCGCAGTCGCCCACCACCTCCGGCAGCGCACCCGCCCGGCTGGCGACCAGCGGCGTACCGCTGGCCATGGCCTCGACGGCAGGCAGCGAAAAGCCTTCGTACATGGACGGAATGCAGGCGATCTCGGCGGAGGCGAGCACTTGCGCCAGCGCCTCGTCGCTCAGCCCGCCCTCGGCCGTGACGATATCGGAGATGCCCAGTTCGGCGATCAGCTTCTCGGTCGGCCCGTTCGCCTCGAGCTTCGCGATCAGCCGGAGTTCCAGATCGTGGGTATGCCGAAGCCGGGCAACGGCTTTGAGCAGATGCGCGATGCCCTTGAGCGGCTTGTCGGCGCTGGCGACGGCCACGATCCGTCCCGGTACCCGCCGCTGCTCGCGCGGCCGGAACAACTCGGTGTCCACTCCCAGCGGCACCGTGTGCAACTGCCGGGGCGATACTCCGAAATCCTCGATGATGTCGGTGGCCGAGGACGAGGACACGGTGATCAGTTCCGGAATCTGCCGGGCCACCTTCTGCTGCATGCCCAGGAATCCGTACCAGCGCCGCAGGAACGGTTTTCGCCGCCAGGTCGCGTCGGCCAGATCCACCGCGCGATCCCGGGTGATCGGATGGTGGATGGTCGCCACCAAGGGGAGATGCCGGGCGATGTCGAGCAGCCCGTATCCGAGGCACTGATTGTCGTGCACGATATCGAATTCCGCTGCGCGCGAGCGCAACAGCTTGGCGGCCCGCAGGCTGAAGGTGCGCGGTTCCGGGAATCCGGCCGTCCACATGGTTCCGAGTTCGAGCAGATCGATGCCGTCCCGTATCTCGCCGGGCCGGGGCGTGCGGAACGGATCCTCGTCCCGGTACAGGTCCAGGCTGGGCACTTCGGTCAGCCGCACCCGCGGGTCGAGCTGCTCCGGATACGGCTGCCCGGAGAACACCTCGACCTCGTGCCCGAGATCCGCGAGCCCCTGGCTCAGATATCGCACGTAGACGCCCTGCCCGCCACAGTGGGTCTTGCTGCGGTAGGACAGCAGAGCAATGCGCACGGCGCGGCCTTTCTCGGGCATTCGGAAGCTGTTGGTGCTGAGTGTGATTCGGTCGTCGGCACAGTGGACGGCCGGAAGGTTTCGCAGTGATGTCGTTCACCGGCACCCGGCGTTACATCATCGGCGGGCGGAGTCTCTTCGCGCGGAGTCTCTTCAGGCGGAGTCTCGGCAGGCGGAGAGTCCCACGGTGGAACGGACCGGGACCGCGCGGTTGCCCCGGCCCGTCACCGAACGCGGACGAGACCCTCAGACGGTGAGCCCGAGCGGAGCGAGCTTGTCCGCCAGGCGATCCAGGTACGGCAGCACCTCGTCCTCGTCCTTGTCCGGCATCCCGTACACCACATCGGTGACCCCGGCCTCGGTCCACCGGGCCAGCTTCTCGGGATCGGGCTTGCCGTCCAGCGCCACCACCCGGGGCGCGCCCTCGCGTCCGGCCTCCTGCCAGGACTTCATCAGCAGGGCGGTGGACGCCGACACATCGGACTCGTACGGCGTGGTGATCCAGCCGTCGGCGTTCGCGGCGATCCACTTGAAGGTGCGCTCCGTGCCGCCCGCGCCGATGAGCAGCGGCACGTGCGACTGCACCGGCTTCGGGTACGCCCAGCTGGGTCCGAAGGAGACGAACTCGCCGTCGTAGCTGGCTTCCTCCTGCGTCCACAGCGCGCGCATGGCCTCCATGTACTCGCGCAGCACGGTGCGCCGTTTGTTGCCCGGCACCCCGTGATCGGTGAGTTCATCGGTGTTCCAGCCGAATCCGGCGCCGATGGTGACACGACCACCCGAGAGATGGTCGAGGGTGGCGATGGTCTTGGCGAGGGTGATCGGATCACTCTCGGTCGGCAGCGCCACCGCCGTGGACAGTTCGATCCGCGAGGTGACCGCGGCGATGGTGCCCAGCGTCACCCAGGGATCCAGGGTGCGCTTGTACCGGTCGTCGGGCAGCGAGGCGTCACCCGTACGCGGGTGTGCCGCTTCCCGTTTCACCGGAATGTGGGTGTGCTCGGGGACGTAGAACGAATCGAAGCCCCGGTCCTCCGCGGCCTTGGCGGCGACCGCCGGCGTGATGCCGCGGTCGCTGGTGAACAGGACGATGCCGAAACGCATGCGTAGCACTTCCTTTCAGGTCTGAGAGGCTCAGAGTTGTTTGGCGGCGGCGACTCCGGCGCGCCGCCCGTAGAAGCTGCCGTCGCCGAGCGAACAGCCGCTGGCGTATCCGCCCGCGCAGATGCCGGAGGTGACGCGGCCCGCCGCGTACAGCCCGGCGATCGCCGCTCCGTCGATGTGCAGCACCCGCGAATCCAGATCCGTCCGCAGTCCGCCGAGGGTGAATCCGCCGGTGTATCCGCGCAGGTCGTACGCCCCGAGCGGGGTCCCGATCGGCTTGACCCACTCCGGCTTCTTGTGCAGGAACGGGTCCTCGCCGTTCTCCGCGTGATGGTTGTAGAGGTCGATGGTGCTCTGCAGGGTGTTCGCGGGCAGCCCCATCTCACCCTCGAGCTCGGCGACCGTTTCGGCCACCCAGGTCGGCGCGACCCGCAGGAACGACATCGAGGACTTGGTCTCGAACGCCTGCTCCAGCGCGTTCTCGTCGATGACCAGATACGCCTGGTTGTCCTGATCCTGCAGCACCGCCTGGCCCATCCGGCCCGGGTAGGTGTCCTCGGTGACGAACCGCTGGCCGCGGCCGTTCACGAGAATGCCGCGCACCGCGACCTGCGGGTCCACGATCAGCGCCACCTCGGTGGCGTCCATGTGCGCCAGATCCGCGCCGAGCGCCTGCGCGACCCGGATGCCGATGCCGTCGTGCTCCTCCACGGTGGCGGCGGGCCGCCCGGAGATCTTGGGGGCGAAGCGCTCCACCATTTCGTGGTTGTAGGCGAAGCTGCCGGTGGCCAGCACGACGCCGCGCGCGGCGCGCACGTACACCGGCTTGCCGTACCGGGTCGCGGCCACACCGACCACCCGGCCGTCCTCGTCGACGATCAATCGACGCAGTCGCACGTCGTATTCGTGTCGCACGCCGAGCTTTTCGGCGGTCTGGGCGAGCGGCTCCATGAGCATGTAGCCACCGCCCTTCTCGCCCAGCTTCTTGTCCTTGGTCCAGGCCAGATGCCCGCGCGGAGCGGGATCGGCGATGGCGTTGAACGGTGCGGCGTTCTCGCCGCCGGAGAACATCAAGCCCTCGTCGGCGGGCGGCTCGTAACCCGGTTCGCCCCAGAACACCTCGTTGAAGGGCACGCCGTTGCCGACCAGCCAGTCGAAGTGCTCGACACTGCCCTGGCAGTAGTCGTGGATCTTGGCCTTGTCCACGCCGGGGCCCAGCGCCGCGGTCAGGAACTTCTCCATGTTCTCGGGGGTGTCGTCGAATCCGAGCTTGCGCTGCAGGGCCGTCCCGCCGCCCAGGTAGACGAATCCACCGGACATGGCGGCCGCGCCGCCCCACCCACCGGTGCGTTCGACCACCAGCACGTCGGCCCCCGCACGGGAGGCCTCGATGGCGGCGCACACACCGGCGATGCCGTATCCGACGACGACCACGTCGGCCTCGAAGTCCCAGGAGGTCACCTCCGCGGCCGGGAGCGGTCGTACGGTTGCGGTTTCGGCCATGTTCTCTTCGATTCCTCACGTGTGGAAAAAGGGCGGATCGGCGTGCGGGGTACTACTTCTCGCGGTTCTTGCGTTCCTGCGCGATCACCTTGCCGACGACGCCGTCGAGCTTGGTGCCCGCGGGCCAGCCCGCGTAATGGCACAGGAACAGCGCGATCTCCCGCAGTTGCTCCTCGTCGAGTTCCTCGTTGCGCAGGGCCGCGCCGATCTGGATCTCGGCGACGTCGAACAGACCCTGCGAGGTCAGCGCGCCGATCAGCAGCAGGCGCCGATCCCGGATGGAAAGTCCTGGGCGCGACCAGATATCGGCGAAGAGGTGATCGGCGGTGACCGCGAAATGCTCGCCGGGTCCGTCCTGGAATTCCCAGCCGTACACCTCGGACATCTTCTTCAGGCCGCGTTCCCGGCGGTCGTCACTCATGCGTGCTCCTTGGAGATCTCGCCGGGTCCCACGCCGAGCCCGTCGCCGAGCCCGTCCAGTGCGAGCCGGGCCAGTGGAAGGTCGATATCGAGTCGTTCGCCCAGCTCGAGAGCCAGGGACAGATCCTTTTCACCGAGGTCGCGGACGTGCCCCAGGATCGGGAACCAGAAGTCGCCTGTCGCCACCGGGGCCGTGGTGTCGCGCAGCATGATCGCCCCGGGTCCGCCGGTGTGCGAGTCGGAGTGCCGCACCACCTTGCCGAGCTCGGTGATGTTCAGTCCGGCGGCCTCGGCCAAGCGCTGCGCCTCCGATGCCGCGGTGAAGGCGATGAAGTGAAGTAGATTGCGCGCCAGCTTCATTCGAGTGCCCGCACCCACCTCGCCGGCGTGCACGAGCAGCGAGGCGAAGCTGGAGAAGGGTGCGCGCACCGCCGCGAAGGCGGCCTCGCTGCCGCCGATCATGACCGCCAGCCCGCCCCGTTGCGCGCCGGCCGCACCACCGCTGATGGGCGCGTCCACGAATTCCACTCCGCGCTCGGCGCATTCGGCCGCCAGGGCGACGGCGGTGTGATCGGAGATGGTGGAGTGCACCGCGATCACGGTGCCGGGTTTCGCGGTCGTCAGAATCCCGTCCGGACCGGTGATGACCGCGCGCACCTGTTCGTCGTTCAGCACCACGATCGAGACCACGCCGCAGCGCTCGGCGACCTCGGCCGCGGACGCCGCGGCGGTGGCGCCCTCATCGGTGAAGGGCCGCAGCGCATCCGGGCGCATGTCGCAGACCACCAGCCCGCCCGGCCAGTCCAGCAGTCGCTTGGCCATCGGCGCGCCCATATTGCCGAGGCCGATGAAACCTACCGGGGTTTCCCCTGTGTCCAACACGTGCTCCTTCACCAGCCGAACGCGATGAGTGTGGTCTCGTTTGCCTCGCCGGTTGCCCGATCGAGGGTGGTGAACACGCCGTCGCCGCCGGGGGTGAACTTGCCGCCGATCAGCGATCGCGAGACGCCGTCGGCACTGCGGTTGCTCGAGCTCATCGGTAGCTCCCATGCTGTCCGGACACGTGTACGGACTATAAGTACGGAGCCGGAGAACGCGCAAGAACATGTTTCAGTTCGATGGCTCGGATTCCATCGATAATTCGATTCCATTGCCAGCGTACCGGCCAGCCAGTACCGTACAGACACGTGTCCAGCCGCATGTCTCCAGTGGCCGGCGACGTTCATCGGAGCGGATGAACGCGTTATCGAATACGAGGTACCCACACGATGACCGCAGCCTCCCTCGAGCCGCTGCTCTTCGATCCGTACGACTATCGGATGCACGAGGATCCCTACGCCGTCTACCAGCGGCTGCGCACCGAGGCGCCGATCTATCACAATGCCGAACTGGACTTCTGGGCCCTGTCGCGCCATGTCGACGTGTCCGCCGGATTCCGGGACAACGTGCGGCTCTCGAGCGCCAACGGCGTATCCCTGGATCCGGCCGCCTGGGGTCCGCACGCACACCGGACCATGTCCTTCCTGGCCATGGACGATCCGGCGCATCTGCGCCTGCGGAAACTGGTCTACCAGGGCTTCACCCCGCGTCGCGTCACCGAGATGACCGACCGCATCCGGCAGATCACGCTGCAGTATCTCGAACCGGCCCTGGAGCGTGGCGGATTCGACTGGATCGACGACGTCGCGGGCCAGGTGCCCATGGACGTCATCTCCGAACTGCTCGGCGTCCCCGAGGCCGATCGCGATGAGCTGCGCCGCCTGGCGGATCTGCTGCTGCACCGCGAGGAGGGCGTGCTCGACGTGCCCGTCGCGGCCATGGAGGCGGCGCTGCATCTGCTCGGGTATTACGCCGACATGGTCGCGCAACGCCGCAAGCACCGCACCGAGGATCTGACCTCCGCGCTGCTGGACGCGGAAGCCGACGGTGATCACCTGACCGAGGACGAGATCCTCGGCTTCATGTTCCTGATGGTGGTCGCGGGCAACGAGACCACCACGAAACTGCTGGGCAACGCCCTGTACTGGGGTGGGCAGAACCCCGATCAGTACGCCCGGGTCGCCGAGCATCCGGAGTTGGTGCAGGACTGGGTCGAGGAGACGCTGCGCTACGACGCCTCCAGTCAGATCCTGGCCCGGACCGCCGCGGTCGACCTCGAGTACTACGGCCGGACCATCCCGCAGGGTTCGAAGGTGTTGCTGCTCATCGGATCCGCGAACCGGGACGACGCGGTGTTCCACGATCCGGATCGCTACGAGATCGAACGGACCGACAAGGCGGGGCTGATCAGCTTCGGCAAGGGCGTGCACTTCTGCCTCGGCGCGCATCTGGCGCGACTGGAAGCGGGAATCGTGCTGCGGGAGTTCGTGGATCGGGTCAAGGGCTACGAGATCTCGCACGCCGGGATCGAACGAGTGCATTCGGTGAACGTGCGCGGCTTCGCGAAACTGCCGGTGCGAGTGGAGGTTCGGTAATGCCACGATTCCCAGCCCATCCCGGGCGCCGGACCGTGCTGGTCGCGGGAGCCTCCTCGGGCATCGGGGCCGCGACCGCGGTGGCCCTGGCCGAACTCGGTCATCCGGTCGCACTCGGCGCGCGGCGCGTGGAGATCTGCGAGACGCTCGCGGAGAAGATCCGCGCCGACGGCGGTGAGGCGTTCGCGTACCGGCTGGATGTCGGTGACACCGCGTCGGTCGACGAATTCGTCGCCGCCGCCGAAGCGGCCCTGGGCTCGATCGAGATCGTGGTCTCCGGCGCGGGCGATCTGGAGTTCGGACGCGGCTGGGAAATGGATCCCGAGGTGTTCGAATCGCAGGTGCGCGTGCACCTGATCGGCGCGCAGCGGCTCGCGCACCGGGTGCTGCCCGGCATGATCGAGCGCCGCCGTGGGGATTTCGTGGTCATCGGCTCCGATTGCGCCGACCGCACCCGCCCCGGCGTCGGGGCCTACAACGCCGCCAAGACCGGCGTGGAAGCCTTCGCCACCCAATTGCGGATGGAACTCGAGGGCACCGGCGTGCGCTCGTCCATCGTGCGGCCGGGCCAGACCCAGACCGGGATGGGCATGCAGGCCGACCCCGAGGTGGTCGGGCCGATGCTCGAGGAATGGGTGCGCTGGGGTTTCGCCCGGCATCCGTACTTCCTGCGCGCCTCCGACATCGCCTCGGCCGTGGTCGCGGTCGTGACCGCCCCGCGCGGAGCGCATCTCGTGCTCGTGGAGGTGCAACCCGAAGCGCCCCTGCGCGATACGAAATAACAGCGCCCCTGCGCGATACGACATCACCCGGTTAGAGAACGAGGAGGTCCGATGCGACTGGTCGTGGATATCGACCTGTGTCAGGGGCATGCCGTCTGCCAGGACGAAGCCCCGGAGCTGTTCGAGGTGCCCAAACAGGGACAGGTGCGGATCCTGCGCACCGATCCCGGTGACGATCTGACGGCCGCCCGTGCCGCCGTCCGCTACTGCCCGACCCAGGCGCTGTCGCTCGTGGACGACGACACCGCCGTCGACTGAAGGAGACCCGTGGAGATGAGTCGGGACAGCGTGCTCTCACCCGGTGTGCGGAAGCGGATCGAGAGCTCGGTGCCGGGGACGCCGCTGCCGGGCCGGCGCCGGATCGGGGCGGGACCGGTACCCCTGTGGTGACCAGTCGCTTCGCCGCGCTCTCGCGGGCCGAACTGGCGGTGCTGGTGCCCGAGCTGCTGCTGTGCGGCCACCTGATCGACCGATCCGGCATGGCGCACGTGCTGGGCGCGCTCGGCCGCCCGGGCATGACCGGGGTCGCGATCGAGGAGTGGCAGCTGGCCAGCCCGGTCTACACCCGCCGGATGCGCGAGGCACTCGGAATCACCGGCGACGGAGTCGATTCCATCTTCAAGGGCTTCCAGCTCGATATCGGTGCGCCACCGCAGTTCATGGACTTCCGCTTCCGGGTGCACGACCACGATCACGGCGAATTCCACCTCGCGCACTGCGGTGCGCTGCTGGATGTGGAGCCGATGGGCCCGGAGTACGTCGTGGCGATGTGTCACGACATCGAGGACCCCACCTTCGACGCGACCGCGCTGGCGACGAATCCGCACGCGCGGGTGCGGCCGGTGCATCGGCCGCCGCGCACACCGGCGGATCGAACGCCCATGTGCGCGTGGGTGGTCGACATCGATCCGGCCCACGAGCCGCCGAAACCGCATCCGGACGCGGACGTCGTCGCGCACTCGTTCGCGGCCCGAACGGAACTCGATCCCATCGATCCAGAAGGCGATGGGCGGCACGACTATTCGGGACCGCTGCTGAACGATCTGCGGTTCTCCGACTTCTCGCACGCCGCGCTCGTGCGGCTCGCCGACGAGGTGTGCCTGCAGCAGCATCTGCTGACGCTCGGATTCCGCTTCGCGGTGCAGGTCCGGACCGATGCGGACACCGCGCTGGAGATCGCGCGCAAACAGTTCGCCGGGATCGCCGGGCTCACCTCCGAGCGGCTGCGCAAGGCCCTCGGCCTGGGCGACGACACGGCCGCGCTGGCCCGCGTGCTGCGGATCCATCCGGTCTTCAATCCGGCGGGGTACTCCGCGGTCGAGGCCTCGGTCGGGATGTCCGGCGGCGAGCCGGTGGTGGAGTTGCGGATCGGACGCGACTCCGGCGCGGTGGCCGACGGGGCGTGGGCGGCGCTGCTGGATCCCGACCACCTCGAACCACTGAACGCACTGGTGCGCGGGGTGAACCCGCGCTTCTTCGTGCGGGCCGCTGCCGCCGACACCCGCACCCTGATGATCGAGATCGCGCTCTCGGCAATGCCTTTCGTGGAGGCTTCCGAGGTCGCGATCACCCGATTCAGTACCGGTGCGACCTTCTCCTTCACAGATCGCGGCGTCCCGCTGCCGCTGACCGTCCTATAGGTCGCGTCCACCAATGATTCGAGCCATTCGACGACGAGGGCCGGGACCAGTCGACACCCTCGCTCTGCCGTAGAAAGTGATCAGCCCATGGCAACGAACTTCGCCGACCTCTACGAGCACGCGGCCGATGCCGTCCCCGATCGGACGGCCGTCATCGAGGGCGATCGGCGGCTCACCTTCGCCGAACTCGACGCCCGGGCCAACCGGCTCGCGCATCATCTGGCGGCAGCGGGCGCGGGGCCCGGCACCCATATCGGCTTCCATATGCACAACAGCATCGAGACCCTCGAAACACTGCTGGGCTGCTTCAAGATTCGCGCCGTGCCGATCAATATCAACTATCGGTACCGGGCCGAGGAACTGCACTACGTGTACGACAATGCCGACCTCGAGATGGTGATCCACCATCGCTGTTACGCGCCGTTCATCGAGGAGGTGCGCCCGCGCCTGCCGCGGCTGCGGCACACCCTGGTGGTCGAGGACGATCAGGGTGGCGCGGGACTGCCCACCGAATCGTCGTCGTACGAGAGAGCGCTCGAAAGCGGCTCCCCGGAAAGGGATTTCGGCCCGCGCAGTGCGGACGACCTGTTCATCATGTACACCGGCGGCACCACCGGACTGCCCAAGGGCGTCATGTGGCGGCAGGAGGACATGTGGCGGGTGCTCGGCGGCGGCATCGACTTCTACACCGGGGAACCGGTGACCGACGAATACCAGCAGTCCCGGGCCGCCGCCGCACAGGAGCAGCCCATGCGCTGGTTCGTGCTGCCGCCGCTGATCCACGCCGCGGCCATGATGCCGACCTTCACCGCGCTGTGGTCCGGGAACACGGTGCTCTTCGAACCGCGCTTCGACGCGGACCGGGTCTGGCAGGTGGTGGCGCGGGAGAAGCCGCACATTCTGGTCGTCACCGGGGACGCGCTGGCGCGACCGCTCGTCGACGCCTATCGGGCGGCGCCGGTGGACGCTTCCAGTCTGGTGTCCATCGGATCCGGGGCGGCGCAGTTGACCCAGCCGGTGAAGAACGAACTGCTGGAACTGTTTCCGAGCACGCTGGTCACCGAGTCGATCGGATCCTCCGAAACCGGTTTCGGCGGTATCGGTTTCGCGCAGAAGGACGACGACCCGGGGCGTGGGCCGCGCGTGAGCGTCGGTCGCGGCGCGCTGGTCGTGGACGAGGCCGGGCAGCCCGTCCCACCGGGCGGTGAGGGCTGGGTGGCCAAGACCGGCAATGTGCCGATCGGTTACTACAAGGATCAGGCCAAGACCGACAAGCTCTTTCGCGCCGTCGACGGGACCAGGATGGTCGTCACCGACGATCGGGCCCGCGTCGAGGCGGACGGTTCGGTCACCCTCATCGGCCGCGGCAACATGATGATCAACACCGGCGGCGAGAAGGTGTTCCCGGAAGAGGTCGAATCGGTGGTCAAGGCGTACGAGGGGATCTACGACGCCGTCGTCATCGGCATCGCGCACGAGCGCTGGGGTCAGCTGGTCGGGGCGGTGGTGTCGCGAACGGGGGAGCGGGAACTCGACTTCGCGGCGCTCGAAGCGCACGTGCGCGAGCATCTGGCCGGGTACAAACTGCCCCGCCGGATCTGGGTGGTCGACACGGTCGCGCGGACGCCGAGCGGCAAGCCCGACTACCGGTGGGCCAAGTCCTTCGCGGCCTCCTGCGAACCGGACCACGACGTGCGATAACCAGTTATCGAAGGCACTGCCATAGCGACTCCCGATCACTGGGACAACTGGGAGAATCAGTGACGAACGCCACGAGAACCTGTTCTAATTCGGATATGGCAGAGGCGCATACCGTACAGGGCGAGAAGGTCGGCATGCCGGTGCAGATCAGGCAGGCCGACGCCAGCTCGGCGATGTTCCTGGTCGATGCCGGTGCGGCTCGCGAACTCCTCGAGGGGACGGGGCTTGAGCCGCTGGTGGTCCTGCCCCGGCGGACCGTGCTGTCGCTCGCCTTCGTCCGCTACGTCGACGGCGACCTCGGGCCGTACCACGAGTTCGCGTTCTCGCTCATGACCCGCCAACCGGGCCGGCGCGACACCACCGGGGCCTACATCCACTGGCTGCCGGTCAATCAGAGCTTCACCTGTGAAGCGGGGCAATCGATCTGGGGCTTCCCCAAACTCATGGCCGACATCGACATCACGCCGGTGCGCGGCGGACATCGCTGCGAGGTCCGGGTGGACGGGCAGCTCGTGATCGCGCTGCGGGTCGCCGACGGCCTGCCGATGCCGGGCGGGGCCGGTGGCGCGTCCATCGACGCCTACACCTCGCGCAACGGGCTGCTGCGCCGCACGCCGTGGATCATGAATCCCGGCAATGTGCGCGGACGGCCCGGCGGAACCCGGGTGGAACTCGGCACGCATCCGGTCTCCGAGCAGCTGCGATCGCTCGGACTTCCCAAGGCCGCCCTCTTCTCCAGCCGAATCGGTTCGCTCCGAATGACTTTCGACGACGCCGCGACGGTGTTGCAGACCCGGGAGGTCCGATGACCCAGACTGCCCTCGTGACCGGAGCCGCCAGCGGCATGGGCAAGATCGTCGCCCAGCGCCTGGCCGCGGCCGGGTGGACGGTCGCCGCCCTCGACCTCGACGCCGCCGGATTGGCCGAGACCGCGCAGCGCTCGCCGAACATGCACACCTACACCTGCGATGTCGCGGACACCGATCAGGTGTTCGCGGTCGTGGAGAAGGTGCGAGCGGAACTGGGCGTCATCGACCGCCTGGTGCACGCGGCCGGGATGGCGCACGTGCACGGCACCGCACTGGATCATGATGTGCGGCAGATCAAGCAGATGATCGACGTGAACTACATCGGCACGGTCAATCTGTGCCAGGCCGTCATTCCGGCGATGAAGGCCGCCGGCACCGGCACCGCCGTGCTGTTCGCCTCGGTCGCGGGCTGGCTGCCCTCGCCCGGCATGGCCGGATACACCGCCTCCAAGCACGCCGTCATCGGCTTCGCCGACAGCCTCTCCTACGAGCTCGACGACAGCGGCGTGCGCCTGCTCGTGCTGTGCCCGCCGATGGTCGAGACCGCCTTCCTCGACAAGGTCCGGGAAGAGAACGAATCGGTGCTCGGCGGCACCAGCGGCATGCAGCCGGAGGCCGTCATCGACGCGCTGGAGAAGGCGCTGGCCAAACCCAAGGGCCCGATGTTCATCTTCCCCGGTCAGGCCTACCCGGGCTACCTCATGCGGCGCTTCCTGCCGGGTGTGGCCCGCGCCATCGTCAAGCGTTCGATCCATGTGACGAACTGACGCCACGCGTGGATGCCGGCTCGTGCTCCGACCGGCATCCGCTCCAGGCGCTGGGCAACCGGGGCTCTGCGGTTGCCCAGCGCTGCACTCTTCGCACGCCCGCTCACCGGCTACCGGCGGGCGAATAATCGCTCGCGATAACGGCCCCGGCGAGGCACCATAGTCCCCTTGTACTGCTCGAACACCTGATTCGAGAGGGGACTGATGACCTCACGCGGATCCTCCGTGATGCTGGTTCTGCGCTTCTACCGCCGGGAACTGGCACGGCGGAAACTACTCGCCATCCCGGCGCTGCTGGCGCCCGCGCTGGGCAATATCTGTCAGCTGTACCTCGCACCGCTACTGGTCGCGGTCATGGCGGGCAAGGTCGCGACCACCGGCGACTCGTCGTTCGGGACCCTGTGGCCGTACGTGCTGGGCTTCGCTGGACTGCTACTGGGTTCGGAAGTGGTGTGGCGCATCGGAATCCACTGCCTGAACCGGGTCGACGCCTATGGCATCGAGAGCCTGTACGTGACCGCCATGGACGAACTGCTGGCCAAGGACGCGGCGTTCTTCCACAATAATTTCGCGGGCTCGCTGACCAAACGATCGCTGAGTTTCGCGGCGCGCTTCGAGGAGTTCGCCGACACCTTCGCGTTCGAGATCCTCGCCGCGCTGGTGCCGCTGCTCTTCGCGTCGGTGGTGCTGTGGCAGTACGACCCGATGCTGGTGGTGGTGCTGATCAGCTTGATCGCGCTGACCGCGGGCGTCATCGCGCCGCTGATCCGGCGGCGGCAGGCGCTGGTTCGCGATCGAGAGGCCGCCATCGCGCTGGTATCGGGGCATGTCGCCGACAGCCTGGCCAACATGCAGGTGGTGCGCGCCTTCGCGGCCGAACCGCAGGAGCGGGAGGAACATCGCAGGCGGGTGGCCGAGCAGCGGCGAAAGTCGTTGCGCTCCTGGGACTATGCCAACCTGCGGATCGACACCGTGGTGATGCCGATCGTGGTCGTGACCAATGTGCTCGGATTGCTGATCGCGCTGAACATCGGCGGCGGGCACGCGAGCGTCGAGGTCATCATCGTGGCGTTCACGTACTACTGGAACGCGACCGGGATCATGTTCCGCTTCAACCAGATCTACCGGCGGCTCGAGAGCACCCTCACCGAGGCGGCGCAGTTCACCGAGCTGCTGGTCGACGAGCCGAAGGTGGTGGATCTCGTCGAGCCGGAACCGTTGCGATCCAAGGGATTCGACATCCGATTCGATCGGGTCGACTTTTCGCACGCCGGCGCCGCGCCGCTGTTCCAGGGCTTGGACCTGACCGTGCCGAGTGGTTCCAAGATCGGTCTGGTCGGGCGGTCCGGCGGCGGCAAGAGCACGCTCACGCAGTTGCTGCTGCGCATGATGGACGTGAACGGCGGCAGCATTCGCATCGGCGGTCAGGACATCTCGCGACTGAAGCAGTCGGATCTGCGCAGCCTGCTCGCGTACGTGCCGCAGGATCCGGCCATGTTCCACCGGACGCTGCGCGACAACATCCGTTTCGCGCGGCCGGACGCCACCGACGCGGAGATCACGCGCGCGGCGAAAGCGGCGCACGTGAGCGAGTTCTGCGACGCGTTGCCCCAGGGCATGGACACGCTGCTGGGTGAGCGCGGGGTGAAACTGTCCGGCGGGCAGCGTCAGCGCGTCGCACTGGCCCGGGCCATCCTGCGGGACTCGCCGATCCTGCTGCTGGACGAGGCCACCAGCGCCCTCGATTCCGAGAGCGAACTGCTTGTGCAGCAAGCACTCTGGGAGCTGATGGAGGGGCGTACGGCGCTGGTGGTCGCGCACCGGCTGAGCACGGTCGCCGGAATGGACCAGCTGATCGTGCTCGATCGTGGGCGGATCGCCGAACAGGGCACCCACGAGGAATTGCTGCGCGCGGAGGGAACGTACGCGCAATTGTGGCGGCATCAGTCGGGCGGATTCCTCGGTGAGGAAGTCGCGGCTCGCTGAGGGCGCTGCGGGGGTGTCGGGGACCTGGTCCTCGACACCCCTTCTCGCACAGCGGGTTACTTGCCCTGGAAGTTCGGCTTGCGCTTCTCGGCGAAGGCGCGCGGGCCCTCCTTGGCGTCCGCGCTGCGGAAGACCGGCAGGCCGACCTCGGCGTCGATCTTGAAGGCCTCCTCCTCGTGCAGGCCCTCGGTGTCGCGGATGACCTTCAGGATCGCCTGCACGGCCAGCGGGCCGTTGTTGTTGATCAGCTCGGCGATCTCCAGGGCCTTGTCCAGCGCGGTGCCGTCGGGCACGACATGGCCGATGAGGCCGAAGTTCAGCGCCTCGGTGGCGGTGATGTGCCGTCCGGTCAGCAGCAGCTCCGCGGCGATGGTGTACGGGATCTGCCGGGGCAGACGCACCGCGGAGCCGCCCATCGGGAACAGGCTCCACTTCGCCTCGGAGATGCCGAATTTGGCGCTCTCGCCCGCGACGCGGATGTCGGTGCCCTGCAGGATCTCGGTGCCGCCCGCGATGGCCGCGCCCTCGACGGCCGCGATCAGCGGCTTGGTGAGGCGGCGGCCCTTGAGCAGACCCGGCATCCGGGTCGGGTCGAACGCGCCGCCCTTGGCCATGCCCGCGCTCGGATCGGAGCCGGCCATGTTCTTGAGATCCGCACCCGCGCAGAACGCGTTGCCGGCGCCGGTGAGGATGCAGCTGCGGATCTCCGGGTCGTTGTCGACCGTGTCCCAGGCGTCGGCCAGGATCCCCAGCATCTCGGCGGTCAGGGCGTTCTTGCGGGCCGGGCGGTTCATGGTGACGATCAGCGTCGCGCCACGCTTCTCGACGAGCGCGTGCGGCTCGGTGTTGCTCGGTGTTTCAGCAGTCGCGGTGGTCATCGCCGACCTTTCTTCGCTGGGCACTGTGCCGTTGATTCGGCACGAAAGTACCCCGCGCCGTTGTCCTGAACAATAACGTGTTCTAGTTTGGATCATGGTGACCGTCGTCACGGGCGGCAAGTAATGGAGAGAGCACCATGAGCAACACGAGTACGCAGAGCGGCTCGCGGGCAGAGTCCTCGAGCAAGCCTTCCACGTCGCTGCCGCCCAGGGTCACTGAATCCCTGATCAACCGGCTCACCGGCATGGTGACCGCGGGTAAGGCCGGCGAAGCGCGCGAGCCCTTCGAGATGATCGAGGTCTACACCGGCGACGTCGTGGGGTATCTGCCGCAGTCCTCGCCGCAGGACGTGGAATCCGCCGTCGCCGTCGCTCGTGCCGCTCAGCGGGAGTGGGCGCAGCGCTCGGTCAAGCAGCGGCTCGAGGTCTTCGAGCGCTGGCACGAGCTCATCCTCTCCGAGATCGAGACCATCGCCGATCTGATCCAGATCGGCTCCGGCAAGGCTCGCCGCATGGCCATCGAGGAGGCGTGCGACCCCCCGATGGTGATCGCGCACTATCTCAAGACGGCCGAGAAGACCCTGCGCAGCAAGAAGCGCAGCGGACCGATGCCGGTCATCACCTCCTCCACCGAGGAGCACCGGCCCAAGGGCGTCGTCGCGGTCATCGCGCCGTGGAACTTCCCCTTCGCCATCGCCATGTCCGACTCCACCCCCGCGCTGATGGCCGGCAACGGGCTGGTGCTCAAGCCGGACAACAAGACCGCGCTGTGCACGCTGTTCGGGCTCGAACTGCTGCACAAGGCCGGGCTGCCGCGCGGACTCGTGCAGGTCGTCTGCGGTGGCGGCCCCGATGTCGGCCCGACCCTCATCGACAATGTCGACTTCGTCATGTTCACCGGATCCACCGCGACCGGCCGCACCATCGGTGAGCAGGCAGGACGCAATCTCATCGGTTGCAGCCTCGAACTCGGCGGCAAGAACCCGCTCATCGTGCTGGAGGACGCCAACCTCGACGAGGCCATTCCCAGCGCCACCTTCGCGGTCTTCGGCAACACCGGCCAGGCGTGCATGCACATCGAGCGGATCTACGTGCAGGAGAAGATCTACGACGAGTTCGTGCGTCGATTCGTCTCCGCCGCAGAGGAGTTGGGCTCCAAGATCGGAGCCACCTACGACTTCGATCCCGAGTTCGGCTCGCTGGTGTCGGTCGATCACATGAAGCGCGTCGCGGCGCATGTCGACGAGGCCCGCGAGAAGGGCGCGACCGTGCTCACCGGCGGCAGCCCCCGCCCCGACATCGGCCCCGCGTTCTTCGAGCCCACCGTGCTCACCGGGGTCACCCCCGATATGGCCCACGCGCGGATGGAGACCTTCGGTCCCGTCGTGTCCATCTACAAGTACGGCACCGACGAGGAAGCCATCCGCCTCGCCAACGACACCGACTACGGCCTCAACGCGGCGGTCTGGACCAGCGACTTCGACCGTGCCGGGCGGATGGCCGAGAAGATCGAATCCGGCGCCATCAACATCAACGACGGCTTCGTCACCACCTACGCCGCCAAGGGCACCCCGTCCGGCGGGGTCAAGCAGTCCGGCGTCGGCACCCGCCACGGCGCCGCGGGCATTCTCAAGTACACCGACACCATCAATATCGGCGTGCAGAAGAAGCAGATCCTCGCCGCCCGCTCCGGCATGCCGTACGAGAAGCAACTCAAGTCCACCCTGCTCACCCTGCGCCTGATGCGCCGCCTGCATCTGGGCTGAGCTTCCTGCTCGCAGTGGACGGCCCGACCGGAATCCGGTCGGGCCGCTCTGCTTTGCGCCGCGCGTGGATTCCGCTGCAGCTCAGCTGGTTTGCGGTTCACCGCGGCTGTCGATGTGATCTTTCAGCAAGCCCGCTCCCCGGTCGACTGTGTGAGGATCGACGGGAACCCGCGAGTTGAAGGAGCATCGGCGTGAAGACCCTTATCGTGTGCACCTCCGTGTCCCACGGCAACACCAGGCGGGTGGCCGATGCGATCGCCCCGATTCTGGGGGCACACATCGTCGCACCGGACGAGGCCGACCACACCGGACTCTCCAGCTACGACCTGGTCGGATTCGGATCCGGCATCTTCCTCGGGGCGTTCCACGCCGACCTGCGCGGGTTCATCGAGTCGCTTCCCGAGACGGCGGGGACCAAGGCCTTCGTGTTCGCCACCAGCGGCTTCGCCGACGCGGGTTTCCAGAAGTTCTCGCGGCCGCTGGTCCGGCAGCTCGAAGGTAAGGGCTTCGAGGTGGTCGATACCTTCTCCTGCCGGGCGCTGGACACCTACTTCCCCTTCAAACCCCTCGGCGGGATCCGAAAAGGCCATCCGGACTCCGCCGATTTCGAGTCCGCCCGCAACTTCGCCGACTCGCTTCGCACCCGCCTGTCAGCGCCCTGACGTCTGGGCCGGATCCGCTGGGCCGGATCGGCTAGGCCAGGTCGGCGGGGTCGGGGAGTGGTGCGATCGCCGCCGCGGCCATCCGTTTGATCTCCGCCACGATCCCGGGCCGCTCCTCGCTGATGCTCGACTCCCACCGCTCCAGCGCCTCGAATATCTCGATCTCCAGCCCACGCAGCGGGCGGTTCGCCGCTATGGGCCAGATCGCCGCGTTGAAATCGCGATAGAACTCCACCAGCGTCGACCTGCCGTCCAACAACCCCCGCGTGGCCTCTTCGACCCCCTTGTCGAGTTCATCCATAACCTGATCATGGCAGCGATCGACCCTGGTACCCGGCAACCGCACACCGCCCCCACCGGTCCGGGGCCGCGCCCGCCGAACGCCCGTCTCCGCCACCCACTCCGGCATGGATTTCTCTCCTCGGAGTGACACGCGCTGGCACACAGGACTTCTCGGGAGTGCTCGGGCCGCTGTCGCCGAATTGCCGCCGTGGATCTCACGAGCCCGCGATCGCATCTCACGTGGCTGCGATCGGTAGGGCCGGATCGCGGGTGCGGCGGGCTAGGGAGTCGGGGTGGTCGGCTGGTCCGTGGCGAGGTGGGTTTCGAAGAAGGCGAAGATCCGCTGCCAGGCGTCGGAGGTGGCGTCGGCGTCGTGGCCGAGACCGGCTACGCGCAGGAGGGCTTGACCCGAGTGATCGTTGGCGAACGAATGGCCCACGCCCGGATAGGTTTTCACATCGTGAGGGACGCCGAGCTCGGTGAGGGTGCGCTCCAGCTTGGGGCCGCGCCCGATATTGGCCGGATCGTGCTGACCGTAACTGGCCACGATCGGGCAGGAGCCGCGCAGCATCTCGTCGTAGTTGCCGCGGCCCGAAGGATAGAACGGCGCGGAGACGTCGAATCCCTCTGTGGCCGTCAGCAATGCGAACGCGCCACCCAGGCAGAATCCCGCCACCGCGACCTTGCCGCTGTTGCGCGAATCCTTCAGCAGGTATTCCCGAGCCGCGAGGATGTCGCGCACCGTGGCCCCGTCCCGCCGCGATCCGAGCAGCTCACGGAACATCCCCGGCACGCACCGAACCTTGCCGCGCGAGAACAGATCCGGAGCGATGGTCATATATCCGTGCGCGGCCAGCATCTGCGCGGTATCCCGCATGACAGTGCTCACCCCGAGCATGTCGTGCAGAATCACCACCCCGGGCCAGGGCCCGTCCCCCTCGGGAACAGCCAGATAGGCCCCGACAGTCCCGTCAGGCGCGTCCAACTCCACTGAGCTCATCGTCGAGCCCCCCTCCGCGGTCCACGAACACGAATTACGACTGCGAAGATCCTAGCCACTCCGAGTGGTCGACTCGCCGGATAGCTCACGATTGGGGAGGTGGTTCGGGTGGCTCGCCACCTGTCCCCTTCGCACGCTGGGCATCCGCCTGCTCCGCCGGTTCATACCGGCCGCGCCGCCGTTCCTGGGCTGCTCGGATCAGAGCGCGCGCAGCGTCCGCGGTCACCGACTGATCGGCCAGCATGTCGAACGCCCTGCTGTACGAGGCGATTTCGCGGGGCTGAGTGACGGTTGTGGCCGCCGTGATTCCCTCCACCATCACCACTCGACTGTCGTAGATCACGAAGTTCGCGGCGGATACGAGGTACTCGGACATCAGCGGGACGATTCCCAGGCGAACCCGGGGTAGGGACATCGCGGATAGGAGGCGATCGAGCTGGCCGAACATGATTCCGTCGTCGCCGACTGTCGTATACAAGGCTTGCTCACCGATGAGGTAGTGAACTCGCCGGTCTCCGTGATAGAGGTACCGCTGTTGCCGATTCATGCGTGCGGCCACCGCGTCTTCGGCATCGTTCGGGGTGTGATTGAACTCCGCGACCCGCTGGAAGATCGCTTCCGCGTACTCGGGCGTGTGCAGGAGACCGGGAATCAGCGCGGGATCGTATCCCCGGATCAGTGTCGTCTCGGCTTCGATCGCGTGGATCTTCGTCTGCTGTCGGCGGATTCCTGCCGCGAGAGTTCGCCGCCAGTCCAGGTACGCGGAATCCAGGTTGCGCAATGCCGCGATGAGGTCTGCCGTGTGGCCCGTAGCGCTGGTATGAGCGCACCATGCCCGAATGTCGTCCTCGGTCGGCGTCTGCTTGCCGTACTCGATCTTTGAAATCTTCGACGGATTCCAGCCCGCAAGGTCGGCGAGCTGGCGTCCGGTCAGGCCCGAATCGTTGCGAAGGTCCCGAAGCTGTTGCCCGAGAGCCTGACGCGCTTTGTGGACTGCGGTCACGTCGTGACGATAGTCCGGTTGTATTCGGCATATGGATTGGCTCGTGACCACATCGCATCGCGTATCGCGACGCACCGATGAACGAGTGCTGGATCAGTCGTTGTGGCTGCGCCCGCCGCTGCGCCGTCGGGCCGGAAGAGGGTGTAGGCAACCGTATCGTCATCGAACAGCCAGTAGTCATCCGCCGGTATCGCATCGGGACCGACCGTGTGCCGCGCCAGGTACCGGATGTCTTCTCCCGCTTGGATGTTCAAAGGTGAGACCGCAAGACTCCACCGTGTGTAATCGACGTGTGGCACGGTGACGATTCGAAGACGCGTGACGGAGACTCCGCGATCGGTCGATTCGCGAACCAGGTCCAGCCAGCCTTGCAGCCAGGCGAAATCGTCCGCCTGACCGTGAAGGAACTTCCGGAAGGGCTCGGATTCGTCCGGGGTGCTGTAGCTGTCCTGTACCTCGATGTGGAATGCCGATCGCCGGCACGCGTGGAACAAGTCGGTGAATTCTCTACCGATCAAGTGGCGCATCGCGGCGCACCTCCTTGCCCATTGGAACCTCTATGCACGCCTCGTGGTCCGGTACATCCAACTGTTCCCAGGCTTCTGGATCGATGAAAGGGGGACCCGTAAGAGTGAAAGTGCCGTGACCCGTGTCCTGTAGGAGCGTGCCGAGACACGTTCCAGGCTCGAGGAATCCGAGGAGCGGGTGCGGAATCTCGATCAGTTCGGGGCGTCCTGGCACCCGCCAGCCCTGGACGACGTAGGACCCTTGCTCTGCGGCGTACAGGGCAGGGGAGTGGTCTCCCTGAGTGTTCTTTCCGAGGAATCGCAAGCGCATGGCGTTGCCTCCAATAAGAGTGTCGGAATCCTCAGTATGGCTCGAAATCTGGCGCATATCAGCCAAAATATTGAGCAATCTCGAGCAATATTATTGGCTGTGGGTAGGCCGAACTCCTAGCGTCGAGGTCAGGCGTTCGGGGTCGGCGTTCCACCCTCGAACTGCCTCGTGAGCTAGCCGTCTGCCGGGGAGGGGCCATGAATCATCAACTGCTGCAGCAGGAGCCGCGAGCATTCCGCGTCATGGCCCGTCCGGTTCCTACGCCGTCGACCGCGCTGACAGTGGGATTCGCGGACGTTCAGGATCGTTGGGCCGCTGCGTCTTTCGAGTACGAGGCAAGGAGTTGAGATGGCAGTCGCACGGAGGATCTACGAATTTCCCGGCGGTTTCCTGGAAGCCAACGCCTACGGCGACGACCCGGAGGACGACTCCGGGGTTCACCTGGAGCTGTTCACTCCCAGCGGTCAAGACGACGAATCGCAGACGGCCGTGATGCGGTGGAAGCCGACCTGTATCGGATACTTACGGACCGACGTATCAGGCATGGCTCAGCTATGGGATCAAACTCAGATCCGAAGGCTCGCAACTCGTCTCGGGTACGACTTTTCCGACATGGTCGTCTATGACCCCAAGTTCGGACGCCCACCGCTGGCCCGCCTGAAGGCACAGGCGACCCGGCTGGACGCTGAAGCGGTCATAGTCCCAAGCCCTGCCCACTTTGAGAATCACGAGATACCAAGGGCGCTGGTCCGTCAGGTGGACGTAATCACCGTCAGCCCCGAAGAGACTTACGCGAGACGGGGTACGCCGCCGCAGCGGGACCGGCCTCCGGCGAACGCCGAGAAACCCTGATCCCTAGAGCCGCTCCTTCTGCTCGGCGGAAGGGAAGGTGGTCCAGGGGCCGAATTCAGAACAACCGATTGCGTTTGCTCCACACGGCGAACCCCACGGGCAGCCGCATGAGGGAGCACCCCACCGGGCACCTGGATCAAATCCTGGCCGGGATCTGATCCTGACACCAGTCTCCAACTAGCCGATTACCGCTCGATCGGCAGGCATGGATGTCAGAGGTGAATGCGATGATCGCGCCATGCACGTTCACCTCGTGGAAGAGTCGTGGCGGCGGATTGACTCCTGGCTCGCCGCGCACGCGCCGCGCACCTTCGAATCCCTGCGCCCGCCCGCCTCGCAGGCTGCCATCAGCACCGCAGCCGCCGAGCTGGGGGTGGAGTTCCCGACGGAGCTGATCGCGTATCTGCGGCACCACGACGGAGTTTCCCCCGGGAAGCGGGGTTACGTCGCTCCGGAGGAAGGTGGTTTCAGCTTCCCCGGCTTCGAGCCCTACACCCTCGCCGAGATCCTCTCCGCGGGCTTAAGCAAGCGGGAGTCGTGGGCCAGCTACGCCGAGGACGAGCTACTCGAGGGACCCGGGGGCTATTGGCACCGGGATTTCCTGGCCTTCGCCCGTGACATCAGTGCGGACGCGCTGGTCGTGGATTGCCGTCCAGGCGAGTCGTTCGGCGCGGTGGGCCAGGATGCGGAGGCCGAGGGCACGCGGTTCGGGGAATGGGCAAGCTTGGCAGCCTTCCTGGAACAGGTCGCCGACTCCCTGGAGGGCGGAACTGTCATGACGGTGGGGCTACCGTATGTGCCTGTCGTCGACGACGGGATGCTGCTGTGGGAGCTGGTTCCCGAACGGCCACACGAGCCTCGGTCTCTGTTCGACTCAGCGCTCGTTGACCCGGTCATCGCAGGGCCGCGCCGGACGACTTCCCACGCCACACCGGACATGGCGTGGCCCCGCGGGTACGACAATTTCTGTTTGACCTTCGCGCAGGCACTAGACGAGGACGAAATCCTGCGCCGGTTCGGTGCGTTGCCCCAGACCCGGCGTCCGCGGTGGCGGGAGGAGGCGGAAAGTCCAGACCAGCACGTGTCTGATCCTCGCGTGCTGCTGCCGGTGGTGCGGGTAGGAACCCATGCCGGTTGGGCTTTCGGCGTTGAGGAAGGTCCTCAGATTTTCGAGGGGACCCGCGACGAGGTGCTGCGCCGTGTGTCCCGTGGTACCCGTGCGGTGTCGGTCAGCTATCGGGGTGACCGCGGATTTATCTCGGTGTCCGTTGTCGACAACGGCGAACTGGTGACGAAATACGACACGCAGGGGGCCGCGCTACTATGGGCGGTCCCGCCTGACTGTGGGCGCGACCCGTTCGAGGTCTTCCCCGGTCTGCCACCGTACGGCGGCCAGGAATCCACACCCGAGCAGTGGCGGGAACGGCTGCTAACAGTATGTGATTCGGTCGCTAGCCGCTGCGGCATCGCGCTGCCGCCGCCCGGCCTGGACGGGGAACTCGACAGCGCGCGGATCCTTCCCTTGCTCCCGGACAACAACTTTGGGTACCCGGAGCATAACTTCAAGACCCCTGTGCCCGACCGGTTCACCCCTCTTGTCGACGCCGCGACCCCCGAGCGCCTGCGCCGCGTACTTGCCGCGCAGATGTCGTCACTGGCCGCTGAGACCGGACTCGACACCTATACCGAGGTCACTGCCGCACTGTCCCTGCTGAGCGCGGAGGATCACCCCGGGGTTACCGACGACTCTGCCCTTGACCTGCGGCTGCGCCGCGTGCACGCCGAGGCTCAGGTGACGTACGCCGACTGGAAGGACCGCTCGGTCTGGCAGGACCGTGCCATGGCCGCCCGCGCCCTGGCCGAGGCGCTCAACCTGCCGGCCCGGGAATCTCTGGGCTTGGTCGTGGGCTGCCGTCAGGACCCCCGTTGGCGGCAGGAGTTCCGCAAACAGTTGGCCGAAGACTGATCCCTGCGTGATCCTCGGTTCAGTCCGGCAGGGACTCGATTGTTTTTCGCCGGGCGATCGCACTCTCATGCCGCATATCGTGCTGACCGAATCGGCCAGACACCCTTCCCAGCGCAACGACCGAGCCCCAGCCGGATGACCGGATGGGGCTCGCTCAGTTCACGGAAATGCCTGGTCGATCCAAGTCTGACCAGGGCAAACAGCGTCAGGAGCTTTGCTTACCGCCAGAGGTTATTCCAAATCGGAATTCGACCTCTCCCGCATGCAACATCAGGCTGCCCTGCGACCCGACCGATCAAGACAGCCAAGCAAGCTGACCGACACCCAAACTCCCTGTCGTGCAACCAATCACACCCGGAGTAGACGCAAACACGGGTAAGCGGGGCATTGTCCTGCGAAGGTTGAACCGCAACGCGAGAACTCCAAGGGTGGTGCGCCACACCAGCGCCGGCCGAACGCCCTGTAATGCCGATGAGCGCGAAGCCCAGGTCGGCAGGCGACCAGGTTGTCCAGGACGTGATCCACAGCGACGATTGGATGGTGATCAGTTTGGATTGCTGCTTCTCATCACCGGAAATGCCCTTTGTGACAGTCGGTATCGCTATGGTTTAGTTGAACGACGGGTTCTTCTCCGATGGGGAGCTGAATCGCTGGCGTCTCATTCTTCGGGGAACTTACGACGCACAGCTCGGATGGGTGGATGATCCCGGAGATCCGGAGATTGGTTCGACGCTTCGATTGATCATCGACGACACCGTCAGCTGCCTGTGGGACGTGTGGGCGGGTCATGTCGTAGATCTGCAGTGGGAGCTCGACGCCAGTGTCCGCGCGGCGGTCGAACAGCTGAACCTCAGCCTGCCGTCCCACGTGCACCTCACCAACGAATTCGCCTACGACTGTATTCGTGAAACGGAACGGTGAACAGGAAGTATTGCGCTGGAATGTCTCTCGATGAATGCCCGATTTCTGAGGCTTCCGGGACGTGAATTTCTGCTCACGGCAACGGGATACGACCGGCGGTCTCTCGGATCGTCACAGATCAGGGTATGAAAAGCGGCTCGAGCCGGTGCCAGCGGATGCTGGCACCGGCCCGAAAGCGATGGTGAGGTGGGGTTTACGGCTCTCAGCGGTCAGTAGCAGTGCGCCAGGTTGGTGTTCGGGATGACGTAGCACGGCCGGGTGCTGCTCGGCGCGCCGGAGCCGCTGAGGCCGCCGATCATCGCACCGCCCAGGATCCCGGCGGGTATCGCCATGAACCCGAAACCGAGGCTGATGACGGTGACCACGAGACCGAGGATGCCCCCGATGAGCGCGCCGGCCGCCGCGTTGGCGCTGCCGGTTTGGGCGGTGCCCCCCGCGACGGCGGTGGCGGTCGGGTGTGCGACCAGTGCGGCACCGTCGTCAGCGATGCTGGGGTTCAACGAGAGCACCTGATCGGTGCCGTCGATGGTCACCGAGAGCGGCATCGTGGAAGTGACGATGCCGTTTCCGTCGAGGATGTTCACCGCGGCGTCGGTGAGCTGGAACGTGCCCCCGGTCAGGGTGGTGGTGACGGTCTGGTCCGTATCGGAGCGAACCACGTCGTAGTGGATGCCGCCCTGCTCTCCGGACAGCTGCGAAACAGCCTTCACATCCTGTGCGTTCGATTCCGGCGCCGCATACGATGTGCCCCCCGTGATAGCCATGGCGCCGATGGTGAGCGCAGCTGTGGCGACGATCTTTCTCATTTTCACAGGGCCATCTTAGGTCGCGCGGGGGATCACGATGCTTGACAACGAATTCACTTTCGGCGCTGGTGGTTTCGCTCGTGCGATCACCAATCACCCCCATGCCGATTTCGACTTCCACCCCCCCACACCGTCACGGTCGTGCACTTCGATGGCGTGGATCTGTCGGTGCCGCCGGAGGAGGGCGGGCAGGTGCGTTACGACGAGATCAAGGTCGGTTACGGGCCGTGCAGTGTCTCGATCTTCGATACCTCGCAGATCAGCTATGACGCGGGCAAGTTGAACGAGGCCGCCGCCCGCCTGGCCGAGGACGCCAAAACCGTTGTCTAACTGGGTAATTGGTTTTGCACGTGCCGCAAGATCGCCGGGCCCAATCATCTTTGGTCTCCACCTGCCGCAATAGGTGCTCCGACGAACGCACGGTCATGCCGCATACCGCGCTGGCCGAACCGGACTTGCTGCACGCTCGAAGATCAACGTGCAGAGATTGTTTCGGAGGGCCGAACGCATTGAAATGAGGGTTCTGTGTCTGGAACCGTGGTGAGCTTGTGGGCTGTGACTGGTACTCGTCGCGGTACATTCTCGGCGACAAGGCGTTGGTGAGCTCGGATCGTCCGGGAAGGGTCGATGTCGGAGAATGCGGAGAAGATCGCGATCTGGGAGCACGGTCGGCGAGAAGATCTCCACTTCCTGCAAGAGGTGTTGGGCGCGGAAGAACTTGACCTGGAACAGGATCCGCTGGCTCTCCTGGCAACTCTGGACCACTTCGTCTCGTCACAGGACTACGACACGTTGGATGAGGACGGTTGGCTCTGGCTGCATACAGTCCTGGCCGCCTATATCGCTCACGTGATTCTGGTTCTCTACGAAGCTCATTGGGACGTGATCACCGACAGCCGTGGCCCAAACTACGTCTTGGTCGTCAAGGGAATCGACGGCAGTGACCATCTCGTCTCGCCCATGGATGTGGTGCATGACGACTTCGGCCGTTCCGGACCGCCGGACGTCGCGAGAATGCTGGGCACTGCCGAGTTGTCGGCAGGTGTTGCCCTCGAGTCCTGGAATCGGGCGTAGCAATCGGATCCGTATCGGTGGTGAGACCTCGCCGACCATGGTCGGCGATTTCCGATGTCCGGCTATGCAGCGTGCTGGATGTGGAGTTCTCCACTGCCGATGGCGACGGACATCAGAAAGGCCCCTGACCAGTAGAACTGGTCAGGGGCCTTTCATGTGTCTCAACCAACACGTCGGGGTGACAGGATTTGAACCTGCGACCTCTTCGTCCCGAACGAAGCGCGCTACCAAGCTGCGCCACACCCCGTGATGCGAACGTGGAGTAGCTTAGCGCACGGGTCGGGTGGGTGTTAAATCGGCTGGTCAGGTGGTTTAAATGAGGCGGAAGGTGGCTAGGAGGCGGCGGGCGAAAGCGTTGTCGACGGCGCGGTCGACATTGGTGTCGGCGGCGATGGTCAGGACCAGGGCTCCGGAGTCGGCGCCGGCGGGGATGGCGAAGGTGTAGATGGAGTAGGTGGAGGCGCACGTGGGATCGGGTGGCGTGAAGGCGCCCTTGGTTTCCACGAAGACGCCGGTGACGGCCTTGTCGGAACTGGTGAACGGTTCGGCGGGGCTCGCGGTCATGGAGGTGGCGGTGTCCCAGCCGATCCTCGCCATGCGCGCGCCGACGTCGATGGCCGCCTCGGTGGGATCGGATTTCTGGGCAACGCTCAGGAACATGTTGGTGCGCACGTAGTTCGGGCAGTAGTCCGAGCCCTCTTGCGACAGCCCGGCGATGGGGAGCTGGTCCGCGCCGGTGCCGAAGGTCTTGGTGTCCTGGTCGATATTCCAATCAGCGGGGATGTCCCAGGCGGCGCCCACATTCTCCGGGACCACGACCTGATAGCCGGCAATCTGCGGAGCGGGGGTCTTCGGTCCGGTCGACGGGCGCGGCGTCGTCGTGCGGGTGGTGGAGGTCGGCGAGGCCGAGGTGGAGGTCGGGGGCAGGGCGTCGGGGGTGCCGGAGTCCCGGGTCACCAGGACGATGGCCACGACCGCGACCAGAGCGACCACGAGCGTGCCGATGCCGATGTAGAGCCACAGCGTGTTCCGGCCGCCACCCGGTGGACCCGAAGAACCACCCCGGGGCGGCCCGCTGGAGTACGGCGTGGGCTGGAACCGTGCCGGCCCGGAGGCATGCGGATTCGCCCCGGTGCCAAAGGAATTCGGTCCAACCTGCGACCCTGGGCCGGATTTGACGATGTTCGGCCCAGCCTGTGGATTCGTGCCCGAACCGTAGGAGTTCGGACCGCCCGGTGGATTGGACCCCGGTTGATACGGATTCGAACCAGCCTGCGGATGGCCGCCGGATTGCGGAGGGGCCGAGTTCGGCCGACTTCCCGCCGACTGCTGGGGATTCGGCCCCGAGGGACCTGGATTCCATTGCGGTTGAGCGGGATTGGACCCCAAGGGTGTGGGTCCACCGGGGAGCGGTGGTGGGGTGAAGGGCTGGTGACGCGTCGGATCGTGTGCTGTCGCGTCGGTACCGGACGGCGGATGCTGTTGCGGCAGTTCCGGATACGACTGCCAGGGCGAACCCGGAGCGGGCGGGCCCTGCCACCAGTTGGCGGTGGGCTCGTCGTCCGGGTCGTTGTCTTCGTTGCCAGCGTTCTTGTGGCCGGATTCTTTTGTCATCGTCGGACCCCTGTCGGACCGGTGGTGCAGTCGGGCGAGCGACGTCAGATCGGGCGGATGGAGGCGAGGATCTTCTTCGCCAGAGCGGTGTCCACGGCCTTGTCCACACCCGTGTCGGCGGCGATCGTGAGAACGAAAGCGCCGTTGTCGCCGGGGAATGCGAACGTGTAGATGGAGTAGGTGGAGGCGCACCCGGCCGACGGGGGCGGGGCGTTGCCCTTGGTCTCCATGAAGATGCCCGTCAGTTGCCCGTCGGAGCTCGAGAACTTCTCCGCCGCACCGGCGGTCGAGCCGGTGGAGGTGGACCAGCCCACCCGACCCATCTTCGCGCCGATGTCGGCGGCCGCCTTGGTGGGATCCGCGTCGTCGGACTGACTCAGGAAGATGTTGGTGCGCACATAGTTCGGGCAGTAGGCCAGCCCGTCCTGGGCCAGGCCGGCGATCGGAATCTCGTCCGCCCCGCTGCCGAAGTGCGTCTGGCCGGCGCGATCCACCTTCCAGTCCTTCGGGACGTCGAACGCCGCACCGTTCTCCGGAATCGTGATGGTCTGGTAGCCCGGAATCACCGGCGCGGCGCCGGTGGTCTTGGTGGTGCTCGGCTTCGAGGTCGACGGCTTGCTCGCGCCGGGTGTGGTGGTGAGCGCGCTGACCAGTGACGGCGTCGTATTCGACTGTGCCGAAGGCTGGTTCGAGCCCTTGTTCATCAGCACCACGGTCACGATCGCGCCGATGATCGCCACCACGAGCACACCGGCGCCCGCGAAGAGCCAGCCCTTGTTCCTGCCGCCGTTTCCCGGCGGCTGTGCGTACGGCTGCGCGCCGTAACCGGGCTGCGGCTGACCGAACCCCTGCTGACCCCCGTACGGCGGCTGAGCGGGCGGATAGGCGGCCGGACCGGACTGATACGGCTGCTGACCCGGCAACTGCTGCGTCGGTTGCGGCTGACCCGGGTACGGCTGACCCGGCAACTGCTGCGTGGGCTGCGGCTGACCCGGGTACGACTGCCCCTGATGCGGATCCTGCCCGTACGGCCCGGCCGCCGTGAACTGCGTCGTGGGATCCGGCTGCGAGTACCCCTGCTGCCATCCCTGATCAGGCTGCTGCGCACCGTAGTTCGGCGGTTGCGCCCCGAAACCGGGAGCGCCGTGACCGCCCTGCGGATACGGCGGCGCGGCAGGCGGATACGGCTGCGCGCCCGGATGCTGTGCCGCGCCCGGATGCTGCTGCGCGCCCGGCTCCGGCATCGGATTCACCGGACTCGACTGCCACGGGGACTCCGGAGCGGGCGCGCCCTGCCACCAGTTCGGCTCCGGACCCCGCGAGGCCGGATCGTTCTGGTCATTTCCACTGGTCACGGTTCTGTCCCCTGACTGACGACTACTTACCGCGTTGTATATCGCAGTAGACGCTCAGTTGCGTATCGAAGACGCGCGGCGAATGCGTATCGATGACGCTCAGCGCGCCACGGCCTCCGACGCGGTGCGCCCGCGACCCGGCTCCGGCACCGGCTTCTTCGGCGCGGCGACCAGCGTCACCAGCGTCGCCTCCGGGCGGCAGCAGAACCGGTACGGCGCCCACGGCGACGTCCCCAGCCCGGCCGAAACATGAAGGCGCGTATGCGCACCCCAGCGCGAGGCGCCCTTCACCCGGGACCGGTCGATCCCGCAATTGGTGACCAGCGCGCCGTACCCCGGAATGCACAGCTGACCGCCGTGCGTGTGCCCGGCCATGACCAGGTCGTAGCCGTCGGCCGCGAACCGATCCAGTACGCGCGGCTCGGGGGAGTGGGTCAGGCCGATGCTCAAGTCCGCCAGCGGATTCGGAGCGCCCGCGACGGTGTCGTAGCGATCCCGCTTCAGGTGCGGGTCATCGACGCCCGCGGTGGCGATGCGCACCCCGGCGACCTCGATATCGCGGCGCACGTGGGTCAGATCCAGCCAGCCCCGCTCGCTGAACGCGGCCCGCAGGTCCTGCCACGGCAGCGGATCACCGTGCACGCGTTTGTGATCGGTCTTGAAGTACTTCAGCGGATTCTTCGGCACCGGCGCGAAGTAGTCGTTCGAGCCGAACACGAAGATGCCCGGGCGCGCCAGCAGACCGCCGAGCGACTGCACGACGGACGGCACCGCCTTCTGATGCGACAGGTTGTCCCCGGTGTTCACCACCAGATCCGGCTCGAGGCGATCGAGCTCCCGCAACCAGGCCTGCTTCAGCTGCTGGCCCGGCATCATGTGCAGGTCGGAGATGTGTAGGACCCGTAGTGAGGGTTTGCCCGGTTCCAGCACCGGCAGCGTCGCCTCGCGCAGCGTGAACGCGTTGCGCTCGATCAACGAGGCGTATCCGATTCCGGCGACCGCGGCCCCGGCGGCTCCCAGTGCGACGCGGCCAAGGGTGGAGGTCGAGATAACGGGCATTCGCCCAGAATAGGCGACGAGGACGGGAAACATCGACCTTAATGACCCGGGCCACCCTCACCTGTCGCGGGAATCCGGGCAAGCCGGACGGTCGACACCTCGGAAAAAGACGTGCGAGCGGCACCGGGTTCAGCGGTAGCGTGTGGCGCATGTCGGAACTCAAATCGAAGCTGCGGGCCGATCTCACCACCGCGATGAAGGCCAAGGACACACTGCGCCTCAACACGGTGCGCATGCTGCTCGCCGCCGTCCAGACCGCCGAGGTCGCGGGCACCGAGGCGCGCGAACTCAGCGACACCGAGGTCCTGGCCGTGCTGTCGAAGGAGTCCAAGAAGCGCAACGAGGCCGCGGTCGTCTACGAGCAGGCCGGGCGCGGCGAGCTCGCGGCCACCGAGCGCGCCGAAGAGGCCATCATCGACGAGTACCTGCCCACGCCGCTGACCGAGGCCGAGGTCGCCGACATCGCCGACACCGCCATCGCGAACGTCGCGGAGGCGATCGGGGAGCGGCCGGGCATGCGCCAGATGGGTCAGGTGATGAAGATCGCCACCGGGCTCGCGGCCGGGCGTGCCGACGGGACGCGGATCTCCGCGGCGGTCAAAGCCAGGCTCTGAGCCCGAGCCGGTCCCGGATCGGTCCCGCTACGGAACGAGAACGGCCCCCGCACCGGATCGGTGCGGGGGCCGTTTCGTGTGGAATCAGACCCGGGTGTCGGTCACCCCGGAGCCCGCCTAGCGCGGGATGGGGATCGGGATGGGGATCGGTGGCAATCGGGGCACCTGGATCCCCGGCAATCCCGGGACCGTCGGCCCCGGCGTCTCCGGCGCGGGCGCGGGCCGCTGACTGCCGTCGCTCACGTAGATCGTGATCACCGACCCCGGGATCGCCGAGCCGTCCGGCGAGATGCTCATCACCGTGCCCTTGTTGGGCCCGGCCGCCGTGGCCACCGAGACCTGGAAGCCCGCGGCGATCAGATTCCCGGTCGCCTCACCCTGGGACTGGCCGATGACGTCCGGGATCTGGGAGTTGTTGGATCCGCGCACGTACTTGTCGTCCAGCGGCGGCAGATTCGTCGGCGGGAAATTGCCGAGCACGTTCTTCACCGCGCCGAGCCAGGTCCGGGCCGGTTCGTTACCGCCGTACAGGTTTCCGCTGCCGCAGTTGCGCAGCGGGAACGAGCAGATCTCGCCGGGCGTCGGGCTGTCGCCGTAGATGTAGGCGGCGCCCGCGAGCGAGTTCGTGAACGCGAGGAACGCCGAGGACCGGTGGGTCTCGGTGGTTCCGGTCTTGGCGGACAGCGGAACCGGCCAGCCCACCGACTGTGCGGCCGCGGCCGCGGTGCCGCTCACGTCGTCCTTGCTGAGCGCGTTGGCGAGCGTATTGGCCAGACCGGGTTCGACGACCTGCTCGCACGCCTGCTGGGTGAGGGGCACGGTCTTGCCGCTACGGTCCACCACCTCCCTGATCGGGGTGGGCGGGCACCAGCGGCCGCCCGAGGCGATCGTCGCGGCGACGTTCGAGAGTTCCAGCGCGTTCACGCCCACCGGACCCAGCGTGAACGAGCCGAGGTTCTGCTCCTTCACCATGTCCGCCAGGCTCTGATTGCCGTGGCCGGAGGTGCCGGGCTGGGCGTAGGAACGCATGCCCAGGCGCACCGCCATATCGACGGTCGGCGAGACGCCCACGGCCTGGATCAGCTTGACGAAGGCCGTGTTCGGCGAGGTCGCGAGCGCCTCGGTCACCGACATGGGCGACTTGTAGTTACCGGCGTTCTTCACGCAGTAGGTCTCGGCCGGACAGCCGGGCGTGCCGGAATTACCCATGCCCTTGGCGGAGAAGTTCGCCGGAACGTCCAGCTGTGCGCTGATGCCCAAACCCTTCTCCATGGCCGCGGCCGTGGTGAAGATCTTGAAAATCGAGCCCGCGCCGTCGCCCACCAGCGAATACGGCTGCGGCTGCACGGTTTGATGCGCGTTGCCGTCCAGGCCGTAGGCGCGGCTGGACGCCATCGCCAGCACCGGGTGCGAATCCTGGCCGGGGCCGATGATGTTCATCACCTGGGCGATGTCGTCCAGATTCGGATCGCTGTTCGCGGCCAGCGAGTTGCGGCTCGCATCCTGCACCGCGGGATCGAGGGTGGTGCGAATCAGGTAGCCGCCCTTGTCGATCTGATCGCGGCTGATACCGGCATTGGTCAGGTACTGCATCGCGTAATCGCAGAAGAAGCCGCGATCGTTGGCCGCGATGCACCCGCGGGGCAGGCCCTTGGGCTCGGTGAGCACGCCCAGCGGATCGGTCTTGGCCTTGCGGAATTCGTCCGCGCGACTGGGGATGTTCGCGATCAGCGTGTCCAGCACGGTGTTGCGGCGCTCGAGCACACCCTGCGGATTGGTGTACGGGTTCAGCTTCGAGCTGGACTGCACCATGCCCGCGAGCATCGCGGACTGCACGATGGTCAGATCCTTGGCGTCGATGCCGAAGTAGGTCTGCGCGGCGTCCTGGATGCCGTAGGACGAATTACCGAACGGCACCAGGTTCAGGTAGCGGGTGAGGATCTCGTCCTTGGTGAGCTGCTTGTCCAGCGTCAGCGCCATCCGGATCTCACGGATCTTGCGGGCGGGGGTCGTCTCGGTGGCGGCGCGGCGTTCGGCATCGGTCTTGGCCACGACCAGCAGCAGGTAGTTCTTCACGTACTGCTGATCGATGGTCGAGCCACCCTGCTGCACCTCGCCGCCGGAGGTGTTGGTCAGGAAGGCACGGAAGGTGCCCTGCCAGTCCACACCACCGTGTTCGGCGAAGCGTTTGTCCTCCACGGACACGAGCGCGAGCTTCATGTCGTTGGAGATCTTGTCGCTGGGCACTTCGAACCGGCGTTGCTCGTACAGCCAGGCGAACGGCGTCCCGTTCACATCGACCATGGTCGACACCGCCGGGACCGCACCCTCCACAAGCTCGGCGGAAACGTTGTCCACGGCATCGGCGGCACGGTTCGAGATGAACCCGAAACCGCCGGCGAGAGGGAACAGCAACCCGGCGAGCAGGACGGCGGCCAGGACGCAGCTGCCGGCGAGTCTCCAGAGCGTTCGTGTGATCGGCACGAGCGACAGCCTAATTGCCCGGCCGGACAGTCGGTGTCCCTGTGTCGGGGTGTCCATAAGTCCGGTTCGACTGTCTCAATGATCCCGACTGCCCGGTATCAGGTAACGAATGCGTGGACGGACGTACCAGAAAATCTCGGCACGGTCTTGCGCAGGCCGCACACCACTATCTAGATTGAGAACCCAGTGTGATAGAGCTAACACTCAAAGTGGAATGTGGTGCAGTTCGCAGTGGGGTTGGGTATCTGCGCGCTGTACACGCGATTCTGGAGCGCCGTGACCCGGTGTTCGGACTGCAAAGGGGCACACCAAATGCACATGACTACCCCGATCGCTCGACTGGACGTAGAGCAGGCCGAAGCGCGAATTGCCTGGGTTTCCCAGGCCCGATGCAAGGAAGTGGATCCCGACCAGCTGTTCGTGCGCGGTGCAGCGCAGCGCAAGGCTGCGACCATCTGCCGGCACTGCCCGGTGCTGATGGAGTGCGGGGCTGACGCTCTGGACAACCGAGTGGAGTTCGGTGTGTGGGGCGGCATGACCGAACGGCAGCGGCGTGCGCTGCTGAAGCAGCATCCGGAGGTGACGTCCTGGTCCGATTTCTTCCGGGTCCAGCGGTCGCAGAAAGTAGCTATGTAACCCAGTATCCCCATAAGCAGAACGGACCGAGCCCGCTTTGGCGGGCTCGGTCCGTTTCCGGAGGAAAATCGGGCATCTCACGCAGACCGGGTAGTTCCTTCCGGAAGGATTGGGAACTTTGCCGTCCAGGGCGCGACTCCGATCGTCAGGCCGACTTGGCAGTTCCCGCCGCGGCGAGCTGATCGGCGACGGCCCGCAGCGCGTCCAGATCCGCGACCTCGAACGGGAGCGCGGTGACCGCCGCGATCGGCACGCTCGGATGCGCGCCCCGGAACCGCTGCAGTAGATGCTGTTCCCGCTTCGCGGTGGTCGCCCGATGTGCGTGGATTCGCAGCACGGCCGCGGCGAGCGCCTCGGGTGTCTCCGATTCGCCGGTCACGGTCGTCGCGGGGGCTAGACGGTCTGCGGCGACCTGAGCCTGCTCGGCGGAGAGCGAACTCAGCACCGGATGCGTGCGATTGAGCACCAGGCCGGCGAGCGGCATCTTGTCGGTCGAGAGCCGATCGACGAAGAACGACGCCTCCCGCAACGCGTCCGGTTCGGCCGCGGCCACCACCACGAAGTGGGTGCCGGGCCGGGACAGCATGGCGTAGGTGCGATCCGCGCGATCCTGGAATCCGCCGAACATGGATTCGAGCGACTGCAGGAACACCGACGCGTCCTTGAGCAACTGACCGCCCACGATCGTGGACACTCCGCGCAGCGCCAGGCTCATCGCGCCCGCGACGAGTTTGCCGACGCCGCGGCCCGGCGCCATGATCACGCGGATCATCTTGCCGTTCAGGAAATTGCCGAGGCGCTTGGGCGCGTCGAGGAAGTCCAGGGCGTTGCGAGACGGCGGCGTGTCGACCACGATCAGGTCCCACTCGCGCTTGCCGGCCAGCTGGCCCAGCTTCTCCATCGCCATGTACTCCTGGGTGCCACCGAAGGAGGACGCGACGGTCTGATAGATCGGATTGGCGAAGATCTGCTCCGCCTTCTCCGGGCTGGTGTGCTCGAGCACCATCTCGTCGAAGGTGCGGCGCATGTTCAGCATCATGGCGAACAGCTCGCCCTTGGCGGGACTGCCGTCCCGCTCACCCAGGTCCACCCGCTGCGGGGTGTTTCCGAGGTCCGAGACACCCAGGGACTGCGCCAGACGGCGTGCGGGGTCGATGGTGAGCACGACGACCTTGCGGCCCGCCTCGGCCGCGTGCACGGCGATGGCGGCGGCGGTGGTGGTCTTGCCGACCCCGCCGGAGCCGCAGCACACCACGATGCGCGCGGACTTGTCGGAGATGATCTTCGTAATGTCCAGGGGGACGGTGCCGGCCGGAACGATCATGATCAGCGAACTCCCTGCGCGCTCAAGTGTTCGGCCAGCTCGTAGAGCCCGCCCAGGTCCATCCCGTCGGCCAGCGACGGCAGGTAGAGCCGTGAGATGTCGACCTGCGCCAGGTCCTCGGCGCTCTCGTCCTGCGCCTGCAAACGGGCCGAATGCTCGACGGTCTCGGCGATCAGGCCCTGGAAGTCCTGTTCGGACAGGGTGATTCCGGCCTCGGCGAGTCCGGCCCGCACGGCGTCGGTGTCGACCTCACCGGTGGCGGCCTTCGCGCGCACGGCCCGGGGCAGATAGCCCTCGCTCGCGCGGTTCACGATGACCGTGCCGATGTTCAGATCGTTGGCGGTGAGTTCGCCGATGGCGTCGGCGGTCTCCTGCACCGGCAGCGCCTCGAGCAGGGTCACCAGGTGGATCATGGTCTGCGGCGAATGCAGCAGCTTGGACACGCCCTCGGCCTGCGAGGCGATCGGGCCGCCGCCGGCGATCTCGGCCATGGCCTGGGTGACGTCCAGGAAGCTGGCGATCCGGCCGGTCGGGGGCGCGTCGATGACGATCTCGTCGTAGGCCGGTTTACCCGACTTGTCGACGCGCACCGCGCATTCCTTGATCTTGCCGGTCAGGATGACGTCCCGCAGACCGGGCGCGATGGTCGTCACGAACTCGATGGCCCCGACCCGGCGCATGGCGCGACCGGCGAAGCCCAGGTTGTAGAACATGTCCAGGTATTCCAGGAACGCATGCTCGACATCCAGGGCCAGGGCCAGCACCTCGCCTCCGCCCTCGGCGGCGGCGATCCGAGTCTCGGTGGGCGGCAACGGCGGCAGGTCGAACAACTGGGCAATGGACTGCCTGCCCTCGACCTCGACCAGCAGCACGCGGCGGCCCCCCGCCGCGAGCGCCAGCGCGAGTGCTGCCGCGACCGTCGACTTCCCGGTCCCGCCCTTTCCGGATACGTAGTGCAGGCGGGCCTTGTCCGCCCGCTCCGGCCAACCTGATTCGACCCCCGGCTCAACCGAAACGGGCACTGCTATCGGTACTCCCACGCTCGCGAGCCTATAACTCGTTACTGCTTCCTGCCCACAAGGGAACGTAACTGTCTGATACACCACTCGCTGTGTTCTTTTCGTCCACGCTTCGCTACGGCGGTTCGCGGCCCTTTCAGGTCTCGATTCTTCCTCCCGCCGCGCCGCTCGCCCCCGGTTTCGAGGCGAGGCGGCGAACTGTCGGATTCGGCGACCGGGTGTCCGGTGGGGGAGTGGCCGGTCTCGGGTAACGGGCCCCCACTCGGCGGGTTGTACGCTCTCGGCATGAGTGATGTGACCGTGTGGGAGTACGCGACGGTGCCGCTGTTGACGCATGCCACCAAGGCAATTCTGGACCAGTGGGGTTCCGACGGCTGGGAACTCGTCACCGTGCTGCCCGGGCCGACCGGCGAGCAGCATGTCGCCTACCTGAAGCGACCCAAGAACTGATGGCGGCCGCCACCGCCTGGGCGGAGAATCTGGCCAAGCTGGGGCTCGATCTACCCGGCGTCGCGGCACCCGTCGCGGCGTACATTCCGGCCGTGCGGACCGGCAACCTCGTCTACACCTCCGGCCAGTTGCCGGTCGTGGACGGTCAGCTGACGGTGACCGGCAAGGTCGGCGCCGAGGTTTCCACCGAGCAGGCCGCCGAAGCCGCCCGGCTGTGCGCGCTCAACGCGCTGGCCGCGGTGCACGATCTGGTCGGCCTCGACAATGTCGTGCGGATCGTGAAGGTCGTCGGATTCGTCGCCTCCGCACCGGGTTACAGCGATCAGCCGCTGGTCATCAACGGCTCGTCGGAATTCCTCGGTGAGGTCTTCGGTGACGCGGGCGTGCACGCGCGCTCGGCCGTCGGTGTCTCGGAACTGCCGAAGAACACCCCCGTCGAGGTCGAGCTGATCGCGGAAGTGCGATAGTCCCTTACACAGCAAGCGCGCGAGCCGATATCCCAAAAGGTTTGGCGCACAGTGAAAGCGGGGTGAGTCGAAACATGGACTCGCCCCGCGTTCTGCGTTAGGACAAGAGCATGACCCTCACCCACCCCGCATACGAGCAGTTGCGACAGGTGACACCGTCGGCGGCCGTAGTGCTGGCCGACAATCCCAGCGGAATGACGTTGCAGGGCACCAACACCTGGGTCCTGCGCGCACCCGGAAGTCCGGACTGCGTGGTCGTGGACCCGGGGCCCAAGGACCGCAAGCACACCGAGGCCCTGGTGCGGGAGACGGGCGGGAACATCGCGCTCACCCTCATCACGCACCACCACGCCGATCACACCGGCGGCATCGATCGACTGGTCAAGGAGACCGGGACGCCGGTGCGCGCCGCGAGCCGGGAGTTCCTGCGCGACTCCGACACCCCGCTCGGCGACGGCGAGGTCATCGAGGCGGCCGGACTGCGGATCACCGTGGTGGCTACTCCCGGGCACACCACCGATTCGCTCAGTTTTCTCGTCGACGGCCCGGACGGCGAGCAGGTGCTGCTGACCGGCGACACCGTGCTCGGCAGCGGAACCACCGTGCTGGAATCGCGGGACGAGGCGCTCGCGGATTACCTCGGATCACTCGAGCGGCTACTCGAGGTCGGCGCGGGGCGGGTGCTGCTGCCCGCGCACGGGCCCGATCACCCCGATGCCGAACCGGTGCTGCGCTTCTATCTCTCACATCGCCAGGAGCGCCTGAACCAGGTGCGCGACGCGTTGACCAAGCTCGGCCCGAACGCGAAGGCCCTGCAGATCGTCGCGGTCGTCTACGCCGACGTCGACAAGCGCCTGTGGCCGGCGGCGCACAGTTCGGTCAAGGCGCAGCTCGCGTATCTGCGCACTCACGGCTGATCTGACTCCGCGACATCGGTTCTCGCCCCCGGTGGGGCCCGAGTCGGGGCCGGGCCGGGGCGGCCCGGCCGAGCAGCACCCTCGAACACGTCGAGACCGGGTCGCCACACCCCGTGGCGACCCGGTCTCGATTCGTTCGTGTGCGCCCGAAGGCGGGTGCCGCGGCGAACTAGCGCGCGCGGCGGGCCAGACGCTCCGAGTCGGAGATGAGCACGCTCTTGCCCTCGAGTCGCAGCCAGCCGCGATGCGCGAAGTCGGCCAGGGCCTTGTTCACGGTTTCGCGAGAGGCGCCGACCAGCTGGGCGATCTCTTCCTGGGTCAGGTCGTGGGTCACGCGCAGCGCGCCCGCTTCCTGGGTGCCGAACCGCTGAGCCAGCTGCAGCAGCGCCTTGGCAACACGTCCGGGCACGTCCGTGAAGATCAGGTCGGCCAGGTTGTTGTTGGTGCGGCGCAGACGGCGGGCCAGGACCCGCAGCAGCTGTTCGGCGATCTCGGGGCGCTGATCGATCCACGCCTTGAGGGCGTCCCGATCCATGGTCACCGCGCGGACCTCGGTGACGGTGGTGGCCGTCGAGGTGCGCGGCCCCGGATCGAAGATCGACAGCTCACCGAACATGTCCGACGGGCCCATGATCGTCAGCAGGTTTTCGCGACCGTCCGGAGAACGCCGGCCGATCTTCACCTTGCCCGAGGTGATGATGAACAGCCGATCACCGGGCTCACCCTCGTTGAAGATCACGTGCCCGCGCGGAAAGTCCACAGGCTGAAGTTGTTTGGCGAGAGCGGCCACCGCGGTGGGCTCGACGCCTTGGAAGATGCCTGCTCTGGCGAGGGCCTCGTCCACGAATGTGCTCCTTATGGGAAATGGCTCTGTTCTGGACCGAAGCGAGCTCGGCCGACAGTGCAGTCTACTTTGCAATACCGCCGGGTAGTGATAGACACCACGCAACGTGCTCATTCTCCGACACGCGGAGGTGAATTACGCGACACGCAGACAAGAAAGTGGCGACACGCAAAAGCCTAGTGCGACGACACGCCGCAGGGACATTCGGGAACCATTTCATCGCCCTGACCGGGCCATAACGCAGCGGGTCGGATTCGGTGCGGCGGCGGCCGCGACCGGAAAGCCGATGCTCGGGCGGGCTCAGCTCGCCTGAGCGACATCCAGCCCCTTGGCCGGGCGAGTCCGGCGCGGACGCGCCGCCGCGGCGGGAAGTCCCAGTTTGGTCAGGTCGCTGACCTCGGCATTCGTGGCACGGTCGAGATACTGCTGAACCTCCGGATCGGGTTCGAGCAGCTTGCGCAGCCGATTCTCGACCCGTTCCATCACCAATGCGAACAGCATCAGCGCTATCGGAAACAGCACAACAGCGAGTCCTTGCATAGCGAGGAGTAAACACGGCCAAGGTCTCAGATGGAACACGGCCTCTGCTCGACCCGGTTGTCGCGTCACACCGGTTCCGTAAGGTGGACGCGTGCGTGTCTCCGAATCCAGCGCGGTCAGCGCCCTGCCTACCTCGGCCGAGTCGGTGGCCGCGCCCCCCGAGCCCCGCGCGGCGGTGAAGAAGAACGCGCGAGCCAAGGAGACGCCCACCGGGCTGGTGCGGCGGGCCCGCCGGATGAATCGAACACTGGCCCTTGCCTTCCCCGATGCGCACTGTGAGCTGGACTTTACGACCCCACTCGAATTGGCGGTCGCGACAATCCTTTCCGCGCAATGCACCGATGTGCGTGTGAATCAGACCACACCGGCGCTTTTCGCCAAGTATCGGAGCGCACAGGACTACGCCGGAGCCGACCGGGCCGAGATGGAGGAATACATCCGCCCGACCGGATTCTTCCGGAACAAGACCAACTCGCTGATCGGTCTCGGGCAGGCGCTCGTCGAGCGGTACGACGGTGAACTGCCGAACACCCTCGAGGATCTGGTCACCCTGCCCGGGATCGGGCGCAAGACCGCCAATGTGGTTCTGGGCAATGCCTTCGGCGTCCCCGGCATCACCGTCGACACCCACTTCGGGCGGCTGGTCAGGCGCTGGAACTGGACGCAAGAGGAGGATCCGGTCAAGGTCGAGCACATCGTCGGCGCGCTCATCGAGCGCAAGGAGTGGACGATGCTCTCGCACCGGGTGATCTTCCACGGCCGCCGGGTCTGCCATGCCCGCAAACCCGCGTGCGGCGCCTGCGTCCTGGCCAAGGACTGCCCGTCCTACGGCGCCGGACCGACCGATCCCGCCACCGCCGCCGCCCTGATCAAGGGACCCGAGACCGAGCATCTGCTCGAGCTGGTGGGGTTGTGACCGGCACACCGAACGGCAACCGGTGGCGCTGGGTGCTCGCGGGGCTGGTCGCTGTCCTCGCGCTCGCGGTGGCGGTGTGGCCGCGCGGCGGTGACGACGCGCAATCCGGCGGCGGCGTCACCACTCCGGCCGAGAGCCCGATCGCGCCGGGTGAGCGTGCGCGGGCCGCGCTCGCGGACTGCCCGGCTCCCTCCGGGGCGTCGGTGGGGGACGGTCCGCTGCGCGGCATCACGCTGAACTGCCTGGCCGACGGCCGCCCGGTCGATCTGACCGGCGCGCTGGCCGGGAAACCCGCCCTGCTCAATCTGTGGGCCTACTGGTGTGGGCCGTGCGCGGAGGAACTGCCGCTGCTGCAACAGTTCTCCGAGCAGGCGGCCGGCGCGATCACGGTCCTGACCGTGCACAGCGATCCCGGCAGCGCCAAGGGGTTGTCCCGGCTCGAGGGCCTCGGCATCCACCTGCCGGGCGTCGAGGATCCGAACATCAAGGTGCGCAAGGCTCTCGGCGCGCCCGCGGTGCTGCCGATCTCGGTGCTGCTGCGCCCGGACGGCACCGTCGCGAAGGTCGTGGTGCGCGCTTTCACCAGCGTGCAGGACATTTCCGATACCGTCGCCGCCGAGTTGGGCGTTCGGGCGTGAGGTCCGCCGAGGCGGGCATCGACGGGTTCGGCGTGCGGTTCGGGGGTCTCGCAGCGCGCCACGACGCCGGGAAATCCGGCTCCGCTGGCCGATCGGCGGCCACCTCGAGTAATGTGCGCGACAGTGCGGGGGGCAGCTCGTTCATTCACCTACCCGGAACAGAGAGCCCGAACATCCAGGTGCACAAGCTCATTGCGACCGCCGACCAGCGCCCGATCACCGTTTCCGTCCGGACCTCGAACGGTCCGCTCATCAGCGTGCCCGCGAACCCCGCGATCGTGACCCATCGATCACCGGACGGGGTGGTGGCGAGTGTCACGGTCCGTGCCGTCGTGAGTACGTCCGCAGTGGTGAAGGCAGTGTCGGTATGAGGCTCGAGGCCAACGGGATTCCGGAGTGGTTGCGCGGTGTGGCCGAGCACGACCCCGCGGATCCGACCGGAGTCAATCCGGTGCTGCGGCGAACCACCATGCGCCGCTTCGCCGCTGCCGCGGCTCGGCCCCGGCAGGCCTCGGTGCTGGTGCTTTTCGGTGGATCGCAGGAGTCGGACGAGCAGGCGCCGGGCGGACTGCCCGAGGACGCCGACGTACTCCTGACCCAGCGCGCCGCGACCCTGCGGCAGCACGGCGGTCAGGTCGCCTTCCCCGGCGGCGGCGTCGAACCCGGGGACGACGGGCCGATCGGCACCGCGCTGCGCGAAGCGCAGGAGGAGACCGGGCTCGATCCGGCCGGGGTGGAACCGATCGCGGTGCTGCCCAAGATCTTCGTGCCGCCCTCGCGATTCGATGTGACGCCCATCGTCGCGTACTGGCGCACGCCGGGCGCGGTCGGAGTGGTGAGCGAGACCGAGGCTGCCCGTGTCGCGCGGGTGCCGATCACCGAACTCATCGATCCGGCCAACCGGTTCGTGGTAAGACATCCGCTCGGGTACATGGGTCCGGCATTCGAGGTCGACGGAATGCTGGTGTGGGGCTTCACCGGTGGCGTGCTCGCCGGGTTGCTCGCGGTATCCGGGTGGGAACTGGAATGGGATCATCACGACGTACGTGATCTGCAGGCGTCGTTGGCCGCGGTAGGGATGACGTTATGAGCGCCTCGGGCTGGCTCGATATCGGGATCGTGATACTCGCACTGCTGGCAGCCACCTCCGGGTGGCGTCAGGGTGCGGTGGCGTCGGCGCTCGCCTTCCTGGGCGTGGTGCTCGGCGCGGTCGCGGGCATCCTGATCGCGCCGCACATACTGATCCATCTGAGCGAGGGCCGCAGTCGCGTGCTGGTGGGCGTGCTGCTCATCGTGGCGCTGGTGATCGTCGGCGAGGTCGCGGGCATGGTGCTCGGGCGCGCCGCGCGCAGCGGTATGCGCGATCCGTTCATGCGCAGCGTGGACAGCGTAGTGGGCGCGGGTCTGCAGGCGGTCGCGGTGCTGGCCACCGCGTGGCTGCTGGCACTGCCGCTGACCAACTCCTCGCAACCGGGAATCGCGGCCGCGGTCAAGAACTCTCAGGTTCTGATCAATGTGGACCATGTCGCGCCGGACTGGCTGCGCAAGGTCCCCAACGAATTCTCCAACCTGCTCAACACCTCCGGGCTGCCGGACGTGATCGGGCCGTTCGGCCGGGTGCCGATCGCGGCGGTCGAGCCGCCCGACGGCTCGGTGCTGCAGCTGCCGGTCGCGCAGTCGCTGCAGTCCAAGGTGCTGCGCATTCGCGGTATCGCGCCCAGTTGCCAACGGCAGCTGGAGGGTTCGGGCTTCGTCGTCGCGCCCGAGCGCATCATGACCAACGCGCACGTGGTCGCGGGCACCGCCAGCGTCAGCGTGGACAGTGCGCGCGGGCCGCTCACCGCGACCGTGGTGCTGTTCGACCCGTCCAAGGACATCGCGATCCTCGCGGTGCCCGGACTCGCGGAGCAGCCGATCCCGCTGGCCCCCAGCGCCGCCAAGTCGGGCGAGAGCGCCATCGTGCTCGGCTATCCGGGCGGCGGGCGCTATACGGCCAGCGCTGCCCGGGTCCGCGAGACGCTGGACCTCAAGGGCCCCAACATCTACCGCGACAACAACGTGCAGCGCGAGGTGTACACGATTCGCGGTCAGGTGCGGGCGGGCAACTCCGGCGGTCCGCTGGTCGACACCGACGGCAACATCATGGGCGTGGTATTCGGCGCGGCCGTCACCGACGACGACACCGGCTACGTGCTGACCCTCGACGAGGTGCGTCCGGAAGTGACTGCGGCGCCCGGAGTGTCGGAGGCCGTGGGCACCGGCAGCTGCGTGCTGAGCTGACCGAGCGCTGAACCGGCTTCGGCCCGGTGTGACTGCGTGCAGTCGCACCGGGCCGAATCTCGTTGTGTGCCGTGATCTGTCGCGCCTCGCGCGGTGATTGCCCTGCTGGTGAGTCGAACCGGCCGCTGCTTCGCGGTGGCCGAAGCCCGCGCCGATCCCATCCTGATCGCCCGGTTCCGCCCCGGAGAGGCCGACCGCCGCCCGGCAGCGATCGGTCGTTTCCGTCGCCGTCGGAGTGAGGTCGGCGCGGGCACCGCGCCGGGCGAATCGTCCGGCGGGCAGCCGAATCCGGTCTCAGGCGAGGAGTTTCGCGATCTCGGCGGTGACGATGTCGGGGTTCTCCTGGTGGGCGTAGTGACCCGAATCCGGGATGGGGACCACATGGCGCGCGGGGGACAATCGCAGACCCCGTCGGATGGTGCTCGCGAAGATGTAGCGGTCGCGGTCGCCGTACATCGACAGCACCGGGATGCGCACCGGCTCGCGCATCGTCGCCATGAAACGCGCACCGTCGGGCCGCCATTGGCTGCGGAAGGCCCAGCGCTGGTACTCCAGCGCACAGTGCGCGACGCCCGGAATCTGGATGGCCGTGCGCAGGCGCGCGACCGTGTCCGCGAATTCCGGAGTGGTGGACCAGTGTTCGCCCGCCCGCTGACGCATCAGGCGCTCGATCTCCGCGCCGTCGGCGGTGGTGAGCAGGCGCTCGCCGTAGCGCGGGAGCTGATAGCGCAGGAAGTTCGGCAGCCACGCGGCGCGCTGTGCCTTGTCCCGCAGGATGGTTCGCTTCAGCGACGCCGGATGCGGTGAGGACACCAGCGCGATGGAGCGCACCACGCGCGGATGCAGCACCGCCGTCGCCCAGCAGACCAGTCCGCCCTCGGCGTGGCCGACCAGGGTCGCCTCGGTGTACCCGAGTGCGCGGATCAGCCCGGCGATGTCACCGGCGAGCGTCCAGCCGTCGTAGCCGCGCGGCGGTTTGTCGCTGTCGCCGTACCCGCGCAGGTCCACCGCGACGGTCCGGAAGCCGCGCTCGGCGAGTCCGGTCAGCTGATGCCGCCACGACCACCAGAAGTCACCGAAGCCGTGCAGCAGCACGACCAGGGGAGCTTCCGGGTCCGCGAAGGCCGGCCCGCCGGCGGTAGGCATTGCCGGCCCGCCGGCGGCAGGATCGGCCTCCACCACATGGAAGCGAATGCCGTTGGCATGCACATCCCGATGGATCCACGGTCCGTCGTAGCGGACTGCGGACGGATCCGGGGGAGTAATCGACGACACGCCGAGGAAGCGTAATCGAAGATCTAGGCCCGGTGCTTACCGAAGTCGGCCGTGGCATCGACGGTCCGGTCCGCACCGGCACCACGGTGTCGATCGAAAGAAACACTGGGCAGCACCGTCTTCGCCTCTTTCAGCGATTCGATGGTCTTCTCCGGCGCGCGCAGTTTGCGAACCTTCAGATAGCCCAGCAGGCCCAGCGCGACCGTCGTGACGATCATCAGCAGGAACACGATGAGGAACGCCAGCCAGCGATACACCCACACGTCCAGCAGTTCCGCCAGGAAGAAGAAAAAGAAGAACGAGCTGAACAGCAGGACGGTCAGTGCGCCGATGAAGAAGACGCTGCCCTGCAGCCCCTTCTTGATCTCGCCGGTCACCTCGGCCTTGGCCAGCTCCACCTCGGCGCGTACCAGCGTCGACATCTGCTCGGTCGCGTCACGGACCAGGTGCCCGATGGTCGCGGACTCGTGAGTGTCGACATCGGACAGCGGAATCGAGGAGATAGTGCGGGTACGGCGCCCGTCCTGCCCGCTACCGCCCTGTGTGAAGCTCAATTGCTCGACCCTTCCATGTCCCGGGACTGCCCCGCGAAGTCACTCTTGATTGTGCAGCGCTCGCTCGTCACGGCGCGCCTGATGGGCGCGTCCACGCCGCAACAGTAGCGCCGAACCGGCCAGTGAAGCCGTCAATGACGTCAGCAACACCGCCGCTTTCGCGAGCTCGACCGAGGAGCCGTCGCCGACGTCCTCGAGTGCGAGTTCTGCCACCAAGAGGCTAACGGTGAAGCCGATCGCACCGAGTACCGACAGGGCGAACATGTCCCGGTAACCGAGATCGCCGGGCTTTTTCGCGATCCCCAACCGGATGGCGAGGCAGCTGAATCCGAAGATTCCGACCGTCTTGCCGACCAGCAGGCCGACGATGATCGCCAGGGAGAGCCGGTGCGTGAACAGCTCCGAGAACACATCCGAATTGAGCGACACGCCCGAGGCGAACAGCGCGAAGAGCGGTACGCACAGGGCGGCGGAGATCGGCTGGAACAGGTGCTCGAGCCGAGCCGCCGGGGCGCAGTGCTCGTCCTCGCCCGGATCGGGCCGCACCCGGGTCAGCAGGCCGAGTCCGACGCCCGCCAGGGTCGGATGGATGCCCGCCTCGTGCAGCGCGTACCAGGCCACCAGCGCCAGCGGCACATACAGGAACGGGGTGCCGATCCGCTTGTGCTGCCCGAACGCCCACGCCGCGAAGCAGGCCGCCGCGATCAGCAGCCACAGCACGGCGAGGGTGGTGGTGAACAGGATCGCGATCAGGATGATGGCGACGAGATCGTCCACCACAGCCAGACTGAGCAGGAACACCCGGGCGCTCGGCGGAATACGGGATCCGGTCAGGGCCAGCACCGCCAGCGCGAAGGCGATGTCGGTCGCGACCGGGATGGCCCACCCGCGATCCATTCCCTCCACGCCCCAGCCGATTCCGATCGCGATCAGCGCGGGCATCAGCACGCCGCCGAACGCGGCGATGATCGGCAGGGCGGCGCTCTTGCGGTCCGCGAGTTCGCCGATCACCAGCTCGCGTTTGAGTTCGAGCCCCGCGACGAAGAAGAAGATGGCGAGCAGACCGTCCTTGGTCCAGTCGGCCAGCGTGAGATCCAGATGCAGTGCGGGGATGGCCAGTTCGGTGTCGACCATGGTGTCGTAGCTCGCGCCCCACGGGGAGTTGACCCAGATCAGCGCGCCGGCCGCGGCGATGAGAAGCAGTGCGCCACCGAATGTTTCGGTCCGTAGATAGCGAGTCAACTCGGAACGGACCTGAGCAATCACCTGGTGCACCCTTCAGCCGGACGTTCGACGAAACCAGCGGCACGCGACACCACACCAGAAACGGCCGGGCACTTACCGCACGCCGACCAGACTTCCCGGCACACCTTACGCAATTCTAACGGCTTATCTCGTCATCGGCGCGACCGCCGTCGCCCGACCCGGACCCGCCCCGGTCGGAGTCGGGTTCGACGGATCGAGAACGAAAACGCCGACCCTCGGCCGGACTTCACGGCGATATGACGAACCGAGGCCCCCGTGACGACTCACGGGGACCTCGGCTCGATCGGTCGCGCGCCGTGTACAGGTGCGGCGCTTCGGGTTACGCCTTGCCGGCCCGAATGGCCTCGAAGACGTTGGGGTCCACCAGGGTCGAGGTGTCGCCCAGCTCGCGGCCCTCGGCCACATCGCGCAGCAGGCGGCGCATGATCTTGCCCGAGCGAGTCTTCGGCAACTCCGGGACCACGTGGATCTCCCGCGGCCGGGCGATCGGGCTGATCTCCTTGGAGACCTCGGCCTCGAGCTCGCTGACCAGGTCCTCTCCGGTGTCCTTCGCCTCCGCGGTGAGGATGACGAAGGCGACGATGCCCTGACCGGTGGTCTCGTCACTCGCCCCGACGACGGCGGCCTCGGCGACCCCGGAATGACCCACGAGCGCGGATTCCACCTCGGCGGTGGAAATACGGTGCCCCGACACGTTCATGACGTCGTCCACGCGGCCCAGGACCCACAGGTCGCCGTCCTTGTCGAGCTTCGCGCCGTCACCGGCGAAGTACCAGCCCTGGGCGCCGTAGCGCGCCCAGTAGGTCTCCCGGTACCGCTCGTTGTCGCCCCAGATGCCGCGCAGCATGGACGGCCAGGGCTGGTCCAGGACCAGGTAACCGTTGGCCTCGGTCTCGCCGAGCTCGACGGGATTGCCCTCCTCGTCCACCACGGT
>NZ_BDBU01000044.1 GCF_001613145.1 Nocardia jejuensis NBRC 103114 | reverse complement strand
GCGGCGGCCTGCAGTGGATCGAAACCGCCGGGGCGCGGATTGCGCGGTGGCTGTTCGGGTTCCGGCGACCAGGCGCGGCCCGCCTCCAGGAACCGGGTCCGCGAGGCCTCGTCGAGCTGGGCGCGGGAGGTCTCCGCGCGCGACGGGCTACCGAATTCGCGGCGCGGCGGCTCACTGAAATCGGCGCGGGCGCCAGGGTCGAAATCGGCGCGGGCGCCAGTGTCGAAATCGGCGCGGGCGCCGGGGTCGAAATTCGTGCGAGCGCCGGGATCGCCGAAGTCGGAGCGCCAGGGGTCGGAGAAATCCGGGCGGGCGGTGGCGGCCTCGGCGCGGAAGGGCCGCACCTCGTCGGTGGACTCGTCATCCGGATCGAAGCGGCGGCGGCGCCCGCCCTCGCTGCGCGGCGGCGCGGGAGGCGGTTCGGTGCCGTCGATCTCCGAGAGCGACACATCCGCGGAGAGCGGATCGGGCTTGCGGCGACGACCACTGCGCGGTTGCTCGGGCGCGGGGGCGGAATGCCCGTTCGATGCGGAATAACCGTTCGGTCCGGAGCGGCCGTCGGGGGCACTGCCGTTGGCGGGCGGCCACTCCTGACCACCGGACCGGTTGTACCCGGACGGCTCGGGTAGCGAGGGGGGCGAAGCGGGACGCTCGGGGTCGTAGAACGAGATCGGCCCCGACAGCGGTGAATAGGCGGGGTCCGGATCGGGTACGGAGTACGAGGGGTAGTCCTGCTTCGGCTCCGAATAGGAGGGGTAGGACTCCGACGCCGCGGGTGAATAGTCCGAGTAATCAGGAAAGTTCGAGTAATCAGAATAATTCGAAAGGTTGGAATAGTCCGATTCGGCGGGCGCGGGATCGGGCGCGGACTCGGCCCTGTCTTCGGGAGCCGCATGCGCGGAACCTCCCGGAACCACCGGAATATCCCCGGTCAGATCCGCGACGGAAATGCCGCGCCCACTTCGCCTTCTGCGTCCGCCACCACCGGAGGCGGGCGCACCCTGCTGCCCATTGCGCGCCAGAAGTTCGGCGACGGACAGCTGACTTGCATCCTCGGTCATCGAGACACCGTTTCGATCGGGCCCGGCAGGCCACCGTTCGAGCCACCGGCTATCGGTTCGCTATCCAGGTCGGTATCCAGTTTGCGCAAGATCAGCCCCTCTCGAAGTGCCCAGGGACAAATCTCGAGTGTATCCAGCGACAGAGCCCGCATACTCGCCTCCGCGACCAGCGCACCGGCCACCAATTGCTGCGACCGATCAGAACTCACGCCTTCCAATTCTGCACGGTCGGCGGCCGTCATTCGCGAGATGAACGCAATCAACTGCCGCAAGCCGGAACTCGTGAGGGTACGCCGCACCCGGATTCCCGCGCCAGAGGGGGCGGAGCCGGTCAGCCTGGCTAGCGACCGGAAGGTCTTGGAGGTGCCCACCGCCAGATCCGGACGGCCCACCTCGAGCAGCTGCTTCGTCGGCAGCACCAACTCCGCGTCCAGCCAGTCGCGCAACACTCCGACCCGGCGCTTGCCCGGCGGGTCGTGCCGCAGCCAGTCCCGGGTCAGCCGGCCCGCGCCCAATTGCAGCGACAGCGCGAGATCCGGATTCTCGTCCGCGCCGTTGCTCATCTCCAGCGAGCCGCCGCCGATATCGAGGTTGAGGATGCGCCCCGCACTCCACCCGTACCAGCGGCGCACCGCCAGGAACGTGTGACGGGCCTCGTCGACGCCCTTGAGCACTTCGAGGTTCACCCCGGTCTGCGCGCGTACCCGCGTCAAGACCTCTTCTGAATTGGTGGCCTCGCGCACGGCGGAGGTGGCGAACGCCATCAGCTCCACGCAGCCCGAAGTTCGCGCGATGCTGGCGAATTCACCGACCGTCTCGATCAGTCTCGCGGAGCCCTCGCGCGTGATCCTGCCCTGGTCATCGAGGCTCTCCGAAAGCCGCAACGTGGCCTTCGTCGAGCTCATCGGCATCGGGTGTCCACCACGATGCGCGTCCACCACGAGCAGGTGAACGGTATTGCTTCCCACATCGAGTACACCGAGCCGCACAAGAACACGGTACTGGGTGCGTCACGTCTACAGGCCAGGCGACTGAACTGTTAGCGTTCCGCGGTGTGACAGCAGGCGCATCCGCAAGCAGCCCCACCGGGCTGCGACCAGCGACGAAGATCGACCCGGCTCCCGAGGTGGAACTCGACTTCCCGCGGGAGTGGATCGAGTTCACCGACCCAGCTAATGACGAGCATCTGATCGCCGCCGATCTGACCTGGCTTTTGTCCCGGTGGACCTGCGTATTCGGCACTCCGGCTTGCCAGGGGATCATCGCCGGACGCGAGGACGACGGGTGCTGTTCGCACGGCGCGTTCCTCTCCGACGAGGACGACGGCAAGAAGCTCGCCAAGGCTGTGAAAATGCTCACACCCGCGGACTGGCAGCTGATGGAACTGGCCGAAGACGACAAGGGCCGGGTCCGCAAGAAGCTGTATCTGGAAGAGGACGACCTCGATGACGAACCCGCGTTGCGCACTCGGCGTGTCGACGGCGCGTGCATCTTCCTGAACCGGCCCGGCTTCGAGAACGGCATCGGATGCGCGCTGCACGGCATGGCGTTGCGCAAGGGCCTGGAACCGCTCACGGTCAAGCCGGAGGTCTGCTGGCAGCTGCCGATCCGCCGCACCCAGGACTGGGTGGACCGGCCGGACGGGGTGGAGATCCTGCGGACCGTCATCTCCGAGTACGACCGGCGCGGCTGGGGTCCGGGCGGGCTGGATCTGGAGTGGTACTGCAGCGGTTCGCCGGACGCGCACGTCGGGACCAAGGCAGTGTGGCAGAACTACGCGCCGGAGCTGATCGAGCTGCTGGGCAAACCCGCGTACGACGAGCTGGCCCGGCACTGCCGCCGCCGGGAGGGCCTCGGCATCGTCGCGGTGCACCCTGCGACGACCGCCGCCGCGGCGAAGGCGGAACAGAAAAAATCCCGGTAACTGGGCGATCGTCCAAAAAAGCCCCAGCGACTGACCGGTAACTTTCTGAAAACAGGTAATTTCACACCTGGGCTCCCCTACTGTGCGACAGACCCATCCCCCTCATGGGTCGCAGCACAGGAGAACACATGAGCAACACCCAGTCGGCCCGGCGATACCTCGGCCTCGGCATCGCCGGGCTCGCCGCCGCGACGGGCGCCGTCGCGGTCCTCGCGGCCAACCCCACCCCGGCCAACGCCACCGTGGACCAGATCACGATCTCGGGGTCGGACTTCAAGGTGGGCGGCACCTACACCCTCAACGCCGATCTCAGCGGCGCCTCGTTCGGGCTGCTCGTCTACTGGAAGGACAACGGCCAGGCCATCACCTCGCCGCCGTCCAAGGTGCCGTACCCGCCCCACCACTCCAGCGTCGACTGGACGCCGAAAACGCTCGGCCAGCACGTGATCACCCTCGAACAGGGCAGCAGCAGCAAATCCCTGACGGTGACCGTGGGCGACGGCTCCACCACTCCCCCGACGACGACGCCGCCGACCACGACCGTGCCGCCGACCACCGAACCGCCGGTCACCACCACGCCGCCGACCACCACGGTCCCGCCCACGACCACGGTGCCGCCGACCACCGAGCCGCCCGTGACGACGGTCCCGCCGACCACCGAACCGCCGGTGACCACGACCCCGCCGACGACGAATCCGCCGGTCACCACCACGCCGCCGACCACGACCACCCCGAGTGGCGGTTCGGGCAGCTTCGACGGGCTGCCGTTCGGGCGCTGATCGTCGATTTCCCTTGCGGCACAACAGTTGTCGCAGATCATATCGGCCCGCGGGCAGTGCGGGCAGCAGTACGGCGAGGGGCACGGCGAGATGTCACCCGGGACCCGCCGTGCCCATAAAACCAAGCGGACGCTTGCTTGATTTCCAGGAGAGTTCTATGCGCACCACCACCGCGCGCAGGGCCGGAGCCGGACTCACCGGCTTCGCGGCCCTCGCGACCGCCGCCGTGCTCACGGCGTCCTCGGCGTCGGCCTCGATCGACAGCATCAGCGTCGACGGCTCGAACCACACGGTCGGCACCGAGTACACCGTCTCGGTCACCGTCAGCGGCGCGCCCGCGGGCCTGCTCGTGTACTTCAGCGACAACGGCAACGCCATCGCCGGCCCCAAGGTCCCGCTGCCGCCCGGGCACGCCAGCATCGCGTGGACACCCTCGGACAAGGGACAGCACGTCATCACCGCGTCCCAGGGCAGCTACACGGCCTCCACCATCGTCCAGGTCGAGGACGCACCGCTCGGGTCCGGCAGTTCCAGCAGCGGCAGCGGTTTCGGACCGGCCGGGCCGCTGGGCAGCGGCAGCAGCGGCACCACCCCCGGCAACAAGTAAGCAGGAGCGATCATCATGAGCAGCATCTCCCGCCGGTTCGGCGCGGGCGTGGCGGGTCTCGCCGCCGCCGCGAGCATCGCGGTCCTGGCCGCACCCCAGGCGAGCGCCACCGTCGACTCGGTCTCCATCTCGAGCACGACAGTGCTGATCGGCCAGGAATACACGCTGACGGCCAAGCTCAGCGGCGCGGGCATCGGCCTGCTCGTGTACTGGACCGACAACGATCAGCGCCTCACGGACGTCGGCAAGGTGCCGATGCCGATCGGCGAGTCCACTCTGAAGTGGACGCCCTCGACCGCGGGGCAGCACATCATCGTGGCGTCGCAGGGCGGCAACACCAAGTCGCTGATCGTGAAGGTCGTGGATCCCGCCAACCCCGGCACTCCCGATCCGGGCACCCCGGGCGACGGCGGCGGCACCGGCAGCGCGGGCAAGGCCCTGGGCAGCCTGCTGGGCGGCTCGACCGGCAGCGCAGGCTCCTAGGCCACACCCCGTCCCGGCCCGGCGCCCAGTGCGCGCCGGGCCGGGTCCGCGAAAGTCCGCGCGCACGGCCCGAATTCTCCGGGATCAGCGCCCCCGATTCGGACATCCCCGGCAACGCGGCACACCGGCGCCCACCCGAGCCGGATCCGGCCAGGTGTACCGCAGGTGAATTCCCGCCGGGCGGCACCGCATTCGAATCAGTCTGCGTGGAAGTCTGTTTCGCAGTCCCACCTGCTCGGTGACCTCGATCTGTGAGTAGCCGGAAGTACGCGCGACACCGGATGGCCACTGCGGATTCACCGGAGCATGTTAGACATCGTGCCCATGATCAAGAAATCGCTCACCGTCGCCGCGCTGGCCGCCGGTGTGGTTCTCAGCCTCGCGCCCCACGCCGGCGCCGACAGCACCGATCCCGCCAAGTTCTCCGATCGCACCGCCGATTTCGTGAACTACACCGACGTGAGCGGCGCGCTGGCCGCCAAGGACACCGGCAAGCTGATCATCGTCAGCCCGTACGGCACCAGCCGCACCATCGCGTGCCGCGGCAACGGCCAGGACGTGGCCTGGTACGACTGCAAGCAGCAGGACGACCTGGGCTGGATCAACCTGCAGGAGCAGGATCTGCCGGTCGTCGGCAAGGCGTGGGTCTACACGCTGCAGTCCGACCCCAACGCATAAGACCCTTTCTCAGCGGTCGGGGAGAGAGCAGGCGAACGCCCGCTTCGGAATTCCGAAGCGGGCGTTCGGCTTTCACGCTTCGAGCTTGTAACCCAGGCCGCGGACGGTCACCAGGTGTTCCGGCTTGGCCGGATCGCCCTCGATCTTGGAGCGCAGGCGCTTGACGTGCACGTCCAGGGTCTTGGTGTCACCGACGTAGTCGGCGCCCCAGACGCGGTCGATGAGCTGCCCGCGGGTCAGCACGCGACCGGAGTTGCGCAGCAGGTACTCGAGCAGGTCGAACTCCTTGAGCGGCAGCGTCACCGCCTTGCCGTTCACCTGCACGGTGTGCCGGTCCACGTCCATGCGGACCGGGCCCGCCTCCAGCACGCTGGTCTCGCTGCCGCCGTCCGGCTCGTCGCCGATGCCGCGGCGCAGCACGGCGCGAATGCGGGCGATCAGCTCACGCGAGGAGTACGGCTTGGTGACGTAGTCGTCGGCGCCCAGTTCCAGGCCGACCACCTTGTCGATCTCGCTGTCGCGCGCGGTCACCATGATGACCGGGACGCTGCCCCGCGCACGCAGCTGCTTGCACACGTCGGTGCCGCTCATGCCGGGGAGCATGAGGTCCAGCAGCACGATGTCCGCGCCCGAGCGGTCGAACTCGGACAGGGCCGAGGGTCCGTCACCGACGATGGTGACCTCGAACCCCTCCTTGCGCAGCAGGAACGCGAGCGGATCGGCCAGCGACTCCTCGTCCTCGACGATCAGCACACTCGTCATCGGGTTGCCTCCACACCATTGGTTCTGGCCCGCCCGAGGGGGCGTGTGCCGTTTTCCTTCTTGCCCATCGGTACCCCGGTGGGAAGTCTCTTGTCCCCGCCGCCGAGGTCGGCGGGGTGGGACGGGATGCGCAAAGTGAACGTGGATCCGGTGCCCAATTTGCTCCACAGGGTGATTTCACCGTTGTGGTTGGCGGCTACGTGCTTGACGATAGCCAGCCCGAGTCCGGTACCGCCGGTGGCGCGCGAACGCGCCTTGTCGGCCCGGAAGAATCGTTCGAAGACCCGTTCCTGGTCTTCCTTGCCGATGCCGATGCCGCGATCGGTGACGGCGATGTTCACATAGCCGCCGCGCAGCGCCCGGCTCACCGAGACCTGCGAACCGTCCGAGGAGTACGCGATGGCGTTCTCCACCAGGTTCGACAGGGCGGTGACCAGCAGGGTCTGATCGCCGAGCACCTCGAGCCCGCTGGGCGAATCGGTGCTGACGGTGATGCCCGCGGCCTCGGCGACATTGCGGGAGCGCTCGATGGCCTGGGTGACGATGGTGTCGACGGACACCGCGTCCAGCTCGGGCAGCTTCTCCGCGCCCTGCAGGCGGGACAGCGCGATCAGCTCGGTCACCATCTTGCCCATGCGGCGGGCCTCGCCGTGCAGCCGCTCACCGAAGTGGCGCACCGAATCGGCGTCGTCGGCCGACTCCAGCAATGCCTCAGCCAACAGGCTCATGGCACTGACCGGAGTCTTGAGCTCATGGCTCACATTGGCGACGAAGTCGCGCCGGGTGGCCTCCATGCGGGCCTGCTCGGAATCGTCGTCGGCGAACAGGACCACGAAGTTCGGGTTCTCCTGCGACAACGGGCGGGCGACTCCCCGCACAGCGAGCCGGGCGCGGCCGGGCATCGGGATCTTCGCGGTGAGTTCGAAGTCCACGTCGTGGCCGGTCACCAGGACGCTCTGGACCGCGGACCAGGCACGTTCGTCGAGCAGCCGGTCGTGGACGATGCCCAGTTCCTCGGCACGCGGGTTGACCAGCACGACGTCGCGGTACTGGTCCACGACGGCGATGCCGCTCTCCGAGGCCAGCACGATCAGGTCCAGGACCTGGGACATGGTCAGCCCGGGGTCGGCTGCGGCCCGTCGCTGTTCCTGACGGGCGTTCACATACGGGATGAGCAATCCGCCGACGGCCAGTCCAACTACGGCCGCCAGGACTGCCAGAAGCACGGCCTGTGGAACGCTCACGCTTTGAATCGTACGGTCGCCGACGCGCGGTCAAACCCCGGGTGCTGGAAGTTTCACGCAGGTCACGGGCGCTTCCACGGTTGTTGGCCCGGTGTTCACGCAATGTTCGGCCAGCGTGTCGCGGTGCGGGCGCCGGCGGTGAGCGTTTGCGTGGCAACCATTTTCGCCGGATCGGCCGGGCCCTCGGGGTTGCCCTTCACCAAAGAGTGAGTGTACAGTCACTCACATGACCAAGCGCGGAGCCACCCTCTCCACATCGGATGTTCGCCGGGAGGCGGTGCTCGATGCGGCGGTCACCGAATTCGCCAAGTCCGGCTACCACGGCACGCCGATCAACACCGTCGCCGCGAGTGCGGGGATCTCCCCCGCGTACGTGTTCAAGCTCTTCCCGAGCAAGGTCGAGCTGTTCGTCGGCGCATTGGATCGATGCTTCGAACAGGTCGAGCGCTCGCTCGCCACCGGGGCCGCGCGGACTCCGGACGGCGATCCGGGGCAGATCCTGCACGAAATGGGCGGCGCCTACGCCGAATTGATCGCGGACAAGAGCCTGCTCATGCTGCAGGTGCACGCCCAGTCCGCGGCCGATGTCCCGGAAATCGCCGAGGCCATGCGCCGGGGACTTCAGCGCGTGACCGACTACGCCAAGAACCGCTCGGCCGCCACCGACGAGCAGGTGCAGCACTTCATGGCCTACGGCCAGCTCTGCCACCTGATCACCACGCTCGGCCTCGACGCCGGGGAAGGCCCGTGGGCGTCGATCCTCACCGCCGGGATCCGGCACGTGAAGCCACCCCTCTGAGCTCGTCCCCGGGCATCGGGGTCGCCGAGCGGCGGCCCCCCGGACGCCTCCTTCCGAGGAGGCGTTTCTCTTCCACCACGAGTGATTGACCAGTCACACACCAAGGAGACAATGCCATGTCCACCGACACCGCCACCCCGATCACCGCCCTCGAAATCGTCCTGCCCGGCCGCGTCGAACCGGACGGCGTCCAGGTCGGCCATCGCGAACTGCCGCCGCTGCGGCCGGGACAGGCGCTGGTGCGCATGGAGGCCAGCGGCGTCTCCTTCGCCGAGCAGCAGATGCGGCGCGGCAAGTACTACGACCAGCCGGCCTTCCCCTTCGTCCCGGGCTACGACCTGGTCGGCAAGGTCGTCGAGGTCGGCCCGGACACCGACCCGACCCTGATCGGGCGACGCGTCGCCGCACTGACCAAGATCGGAGGCTGGAGCAGCCACAGCGTCGTCGAGGCGGCCGATCTGATCCCCGTGCCGAACGGTCTGAGCGCCGAGGCCGCCGAAACCTTCGTGGTCAACGGCATCACCGCCTGGCAGATGCTGCATCGCTTCGCGAAAATCCGTGCCGGCCAAACGATTCTGGTGCACGGCGCGAACGGCGGCGTGGGCTCGACGCTGGTGCAGCTGGCCCGGGTCGCCGGGGTTCGGGTGATCGGCACCGCGTCGGCGCGCAATGCCGGGGCGGTCGCGGCCCTGGGCGCGATCCCGGTGGACTACCGGGGCGACGTGCCGGCGCAGGTCCGCGCGATCGCGCCCGAGGGCGTCGACGCGGTGTTCGACCACGTCGGCGGCCCCGGCATCGTGGATTCGTTCCGGCTGCTCGCCCCCGGCGGCACGCTGATGTCCTACGGCACCGCCGCGACCAAGAACGACGAGGGCGATTCGCGCCTGCCCGTGCTGAAGCTCTTCGCCCGGCTGATGTGGTGGAACCTGCTGCCCAACAAGCGTTCCGCGCACTTCTACAACATCTGGGCCGGCAAGCGCCGGATCGCGAAGTTCCGAGAGGAACTCGCCGCGGATCTCGGCGCGGTGTTCGAGCTGGCGGCCCGCGGTGAGCTGCACGCCCAGATCGCGGCGCGAATCCCGCTGAGCGAGGCCGGCCGCGCGCTCGCCCTCGCCGAATCCGGCACCGTCACAGGCAAAGTCGTGCTGGTGCCCGACGCCTCCTGATCAGGACCACCCCCGCAGTTCGCTCGACCGAAACCGATTTCGAAGGAAGCGCCGCCATGCTTGCCAAGCCGTATCTCACCGGACACTACGAGCCCGTCCCGGACGAGTCGACCGCACACGATCTGACCGTGCGCGGCGCGATCCCGCCCGAGCTGAACGGCCGCTACTTCCGCAACGGCCATAATCCGAAACCCGGTGACGTGCCGACGCATTGGTTCAAGGGCGCGGGCATGATCCACGGACTGCGGCTGCGCGAGGGGCGGGCCGAGTGGTACCGGAATCGCTGGGTGAAGACGCCCGCGCTGGACGGCGCGCCCTACGTGCGGGCCGACGGCAGCGTCGACCTGACCGCGAGCGTGGCGGGCACCCACATCATCGAGCACGCCGGGCGCATCCTCGCGCTCCAGGAGGCGAACCTGCCGTTCGAGCTGACTCCCGACCTGGAAACGGTGGGCGCGTACGACTTCGGGGGCAGGCTGAGCACCGCCATGACCGCGCATCCGAAGCAGGATCCGGTGACCGGGGAGCTGGTCTTCTTCGCCTACTCCCCCGTCGCGCCGCATCTGATCTACTACGTCGCCACCGCCGAGGGCGAGATCCGCAGTCAGCAGGTCGTCGAGGGCGCGGGCCCGTCGCTCATGCACGATTTCGCGATCACCGCGAATCATGTGGTGTGGCTCGACATGTCGGTGGTGTTCGATCACGCCGAGACCTCGGGCATCCCCTACCGCTGGAGCGACGACTACCGGCCGCGCATCGGCCTGATGGCGCGCGCCGGCGGCGCGGTCAACTGGTTCGATGTGGAACCCGGTGCGCTGCTGCACGTCTCGAACGCCTACGAGGACGAGGCGGGCCGGGTCTTCGTGGAGGGACCGCGATTCGACCGCTCCGCGTGGGAGACCTCGTGGAAGTGGTGGGTCGGCGCACCCGGGCACCCGAGCACGCCCAACGGCGGTGCGGTGCACCACCGATACGTGCTGGAGCCGAGCGCGGGCCGAGCCCGCGAAACACCGCTGGACACCCTGATCACGGATTTCCCGACGATCAACGAGGACTACCTCGGCCGTCGCAATCGCTACAGCTACGCCGTGGCCTTCCCCGGCGCGGGCCTGGAGGGAATCGGAATCGTCAAGTACGACAACGACACCGGTGCACGTGCGCTCGCACCGACCGGCGCGGGCCGGATTCCGGGCGAGGCGGTCTTCGTCCCGGCAGCCGACACGTCCGGCGAGGACGACGGTTACCTGCTCACCCTCGTCGGCGACGCCGCGTCCGGGCGATCCGAACTCCTGATCCTGGACGCCCACGACTTCACCGCTCCCCCGATCGCGGCGGTTCAGCTTCCTCGCCGCGTGCCCGGCGGCATTCACGGTTCCTGGATCGCGGACCGGGCCTGAATCGCCTGACAGCAGGAATCCGGGGACGCGCGCGGCGCGTCCCCGGATTCCTCTGTCCGAGAACAGAACTCCGGGTGCGCACGCCGTTGTGCACACCCGGGTTCTCAGCCCCGAGGCAGCGGACTCACCAACCGGAGTTTCCGCGCACCGGGATGTTCACGAAGCTCGGCCGATCCGGGTCCAGCTGCACGTGCTGCGGCTTCAGACCGGTATCGATGAGCATCGGGAGAATGGGCAGGCCCTTGGGGAAGTTCCCCGCGAACACGTCGACCCGGAGCCGATGACCCGGCTGCAGGATGGCCTCGGTGCCCGAGAGTGCGATATCGAGGGTGGTGGCCTCGCCGGGCACGGTCTCCTCGCGCTTGTCCAGCGAGGTGAAGGCGCGCGGGTCGGTGTAGTCGCCGTTGGCGGAGCGAGCGCTGTTGGCCTCGTCCACCTGGCGCAGCGACGCCATCATCTGACCGGAGGTCAGCACGGTGGACTGGCCGTCGGGCGCGACGTCGTTGACGGTGACGGTCCAGTAGCCGTCGGCGGCGTCCTGAACGGTGTTGAGGTGCACCGCGATCGGGCCCGACACCGTGGTGGCCTCGGCGACCGGCGCGCTGGTGAAGGTGAGCGCGTTGGTCTCGGCGATGCGAGAGTCCTTGGCGCAACCGTCGATCAGCGACAGGAAGCCGGCGGTGGCCTGTGCGGCATCGTTGGAGCACAGGGTGGTGAGGCCGGGTGCGACGGTCAGCCGGGCGTCGTCGCCGTTCGGACCGCCGGTGAGCGAACCGTCGTACAGACCGTTCGAGGTGCCGCTGCGCTGCGCGGACAGGTACATGCGGCGGTAGGCCGAGGCCTCCTCGGCGGGAGCCGAGGTGCCGAAACCGTTCTGGGTGATCCAGCCGCCGCCCTGCTGGCGCAGGGTGACCGGGCCGAAATTGTCGATCCCGTTGTCGATTCCCTTGAGCCACTTGTCGAACCAGGCGCGCTGCAGCACGTCCAGACGCGGCGGCAGGCCGGGTCGACCGGCCTCCGCGCCGGAGGTGATGTGGTAGCCGTTGCCCATGAGCAGCTGCTTGTCACCCGGCGCGGCCGGAATCTCGTTGTAGATCTTGGATTCGGAGTAGGTGAACAGATCGTGCCAGCCGCCGACCACGAAGGTCTTGGCGGTGATGGTGCTCGGATCGCCCAGCCAGCCCTCGCGTTCGTGCGAGAGGTCGTTGAGCATGTTCTTCACCCGCGGATCGAGCTGGTTCATATCGGTGCTGGTGTACGCGGACATCAGCACGTCGAGGTAGGTGAACGGGTCGGCCTGACGGTCCGCCAGCCACTTGAAGTCGAACTTGCCCTGCGCGATCGCGGCCAGGTCCGGCACCCACTTGAGACCGTTGATGGCGCTGAGCCACAGCGGAATGAAGTTGAAGCCGAAGCCGCCGCCGGGTGCGAGCACGTCGTTGACGAGGTCGCTGCCGGGCACGATCGGGAAGATGGCCTTCAGCGCGGGCGGCTGCTTCTCCGCTGCTTGCACCTGATTGATGGCCGAGTAGGACAGTCCGGTCATTCCGACCTTGCCGTCGGACCAGTGCTGCTTGGACGCCCAGTCGATGACCTCGACGGTGTCCGCCTGCTCGCGCTGGCGCAGCATGTCCCACGCACCCTGCGAGAAGCCGGTGCCACGCACATCCACGACGATCTGCGTGTAGCCGGACTTGATCAACTGGCGGTCGACGGAGAAGTTGCGGAGTTCGCCGTTGCCCGCCGCATTGAGCAGCTCACCGAAGCCGCTGATGGGGGTGCCGGTCAGATTGATCGACCGGAACAGGTTGACCAGCGCGTCGCCCAGACCGGGGATGGCGAACGCGGAGTCGGCGACGTTCGACACCAGCTTGGTGTACGGCGTCATGTTGACGATCGCGGGAGTCTGCGTGTCGACCGCGCGCCCGGAGGCGTCGGCCGGTCGGTACACATTGCCCTTGAGGACGGTGCCGTCACTCATGGTGATGGGCACGTCCCATTCGATGGCGACGTTCGGGTACTGCTGACCGCCGTCCTGGGTGGCGGTCCACGCGGCGCCCGCGGCGCCACCGTCGGGGCCGATCGGGGTGGGGGCCGCGTCGGCGGCCATTCCGGTGAACGGAACTAGCAGAGCGGCCGCAGCGCAAAACACTGTGGCCCGTAGCGCGTGCTTCATCGAACGTGATCTACCTCTCGCACTTGGTCGAACGTCCGAGAGCATATCTACCGCGAAGTAAGTTGCAAACCCTTGGTAACAGTTACCGCATTAAACGGGCAAAACTCCGGCAAATACAATTGGGAGACAAGTAAATACCCTACGGTCCCGTACTGAGACGTGACTCACATTCCGCGGCATCGAAGCAGGTCAGGAATCTTTCACGGACCGCTCCACCGATGAAAAACGCGCTGTCTCCGAGTTATTCGGAAACAGCGCGCATTTCGCTACAGCAGTTGTACAACTACTTCCTGCTACTTCTTGCCACCCTGATTCGCGACCGCGGCCGCACCGGCCGCGGCGGCCTCGGGATCGAGGTACACGCCCGGGCCCGTCGGGCGCAGGTTCTCGTCCAGCTCGTACTTGAGCGGGATGCCGGTGGGAATGTTCAGCTCGGCGATCGCGTCGTCCGAGATGCCCTCCAGGTGCTTCACCAGTGCGCGCAGCGAATTGCCGTGCGCCGCAACGAGAACCGTCTTGCCGCTGCGCACGTCCTGAGCGATGGTGTCCTCCCAGTAGGGCACCATCCGCGCCACGACGTCCTTCAGGCATTCGGTCAGCGGCACGTCGATACCGGCGTAGCGCGGGTCCGCGTCCTGGCTGTACTCGCTGCCCGCCTCGATCGGCGGCGGCGGGGTGTCGTAGCTGCGACGCCACAGCATGAACTGCTCGTCGCCGTACTCGTCCTTGATCTCCGCCTTGTTCTTGCCCTGCAGCGCACCGTAGTGGCGCTCGTTCAGGCGCCAATCGCGAACGACCGGAATCCAATGGCGATCGCACGCGTCCAATGCGTTGTTCGCGGTGCTGATCGCGCGGCGCAGCAGGGAGGTGTAGACGATATCGGGCAGAATCCCCTGCTCGGCCAGCAATTCACCGGCGCGCTTGCCTTCGGCGACACCCTTTTCCGTCAGCTGGACATCCACCCAGCCGGTGAACAGATTGAGGGCATTCCATTCGCTCTCGCCGTGGCGCAGCAGCACGAGGGTGTACGTCATGCGGCCATCTTCCCACGTGCCGGTTCGCCTCCGGTCCCGGCCCTCGACCTCGCGTTATACCGGCCGGGACGGATCCGAAACGGGCGCTCCGCCGCCCGGCGCACGCGCGATCACTCCCGCAGGGCCAGCAGTCCCGCACCCGCGATCGTGGCTTGATCGGTGAGTTCGGAAGGCACCACCCGCAGTTCACGCAGGAACACCAGCCCGGCATGCGCGGCCACGGTTTCCCGCAGTGGCGCCCACAGCGGTTCACCCGATTGCGCGAAACCGCCGCCGATCACCACCAGGTCGGTGTCCAGCAGTGCGGCGGCCGACGCGATCGCCCGCCCCAGGGCCGTCCCGGCACGGTTCATCGCGGCCACCGCGATCTGCTCGCCCCGATGCGCGGCCCGGGCCAGTTCGATACCGGTGCTCCCGCTCCAGCCCTGCCGCCGCGCCCAGCGCACCGAGGAGTGCCCGCTCGCGACCGCCTCGACACAGCCGACGCCACCGCACGCACACGGTTCCTCGTTGCCGGGCACCACGATATGACCGACGTGCCCGGCATTTCCGGTGCGCCCCATCAGGACTCGGCCGTCCGAGATGATGCCGCCGCCGATACCGGAGGAGACCGTCATGGCCAGCACGTTCGACACGTTCCGGGCAGCGCCCCAGCGCTGTTCGGCCATTGCCAGGCAGACGCCGTCGATGGCGAAGCGAATATTCGCGCCCGGGAACAACTCTCGGACCGAGTCGACGAGCGGGAAGCCGTCCGCCCACTCCGGGATGTTCAGCGGTCCCGCCGCGCCCCTGCGCACATCCACCGGGCCGGCCGACCCGATTCCGACCGCGCTCACCTCCGCGTCCCCCGCGACCTGGCGCAGCATCTCCCGGCACTGCTCCCACACCCCGGATTCGGGCACCGCGATCCGCCGCACATCGTGCACCCCGCCCTCGGAATCCACGGTCCCCGCAGCGAATTTCGTCGCCCCGATATCCAGCGCCAACGCCACCATCGTCTGCCTCCAGGATTTCCGCGATCCGTCGATCACACCCGCGCGATCGGCCCCGCTGCACGGCGGAACCGGCCCGGGTACGCGAACCACCACGCGATACCGATCGACGATAAACCCGCGGGGCTTGCGAACCGCCCGCCGACTGCCCTATTCGATGAGGATCGAAGAATTCCGAGGGCGGAGCCAGCGGTCGACGAGGGGGTCGGCACGTCGAGAACGTGGCGTAGCAGGCGTGCAGCTCCCCCGCCGTGGCTCAGGGCTGGTCGGCGGTGTCCACGAGGTGTTCGAACGCGCGCAGATTCTTGAGCGATTCGCCGCGGGAGACGCGCCATTTCCATTCCCGGCGAATGGATTCCGCGAATCCGAGTTCGAGCAGGGTGTTGAAGTCCGCGTCCACCGCCTCGAGGATCTGACCGAACCAGCGGTCGAGTTCGTCGGGGGTGACGGCGTGCGCGGAGACGCGGCCGACCAGGTAGATGTCGCCGACATTGTCGAGGGTGTAGGCCACGCCGTAGAGGCGGCGGTTGCGCCGCAGCAGGAATTTATAGACGCCCTCGAAGTTCTCGTCGGGCTTGCGGCAGACGAAGGACTCCATGCGCACACCGTGATTGCCGACGGTCACCAGCACCGCGGTCTTGAGTTTGCGCTCGCCGGGCAGGATGACGACGAATTTGTCGTCGGCCTCGCGGCTGTATTCGATCTCGCGGTCGCGCAGCGTCTCGTCGATGAGCCGCGCGGTGGCGGCCGCGGTGTCATCGTTCGGCTGGTTCGGCTGCGCGGGGTTCGAGGATTCGGCGTCGGTCATCGGCGTACGGCTCCCGTCCGGCGCCGCCGTGCCGGCTCGACCCCAGCCAATAGTGCTCTCGGGCTTCCGGCCGACCGCACCTGCGATCTGGCGAAATTGCTGTCACTGTGCAGGCTACCGGCGAGGGGGTGGCCCGCCCGGGACTGGGACAGCGCCGCGGCGTAGCTGTCCAGCATGCCGTCGGCGGTGTGCGCCCAGGAGAAGTTGGCGGCATGCTCGACCGCGGCGAGGCTCATCGCGTCGAGTCCGGCCGGATCGTTCAGCAGGCGGCGCAGTGCGATCGCCCAGTCGTCGGTGTCGTGACCGGGCACCAGCAGGCCGGTGACGTTGTCGCGCACGGCCGTGCCGAGCCCGCCGACGTCGGCGGCCAGCACCGGCGTCCCGCTGGCCTGCGCCTCGATGGCGACCAGGCCGAAGGATTCGTTGTAGCTGGGCACGGCGACCAGGTCCGCGGCCCGGTACACCTGCGCGAGCCGGTTCGGCGGCTGCGGCGGCAGGAAGGTGACGCGGTCGGAAATGCCCAGGGCCGAAGCCAATTCGATCAGCGCGTCGGGGCGCTCGAGGCCGGAGCCGGAGGGTCCGCCGACGATCAGCACCCGCAGCGGGCGCGCGGGCGGCCGCGACAGGGTGGCCTCCTCGGCCAGCATCCGCGCGGCGGCGCGAACCAGCACGTCGGGAGCCTTGAGCGGCTGGATCCGGCCGATGAAGGCGACGATCCGCTCGTGCGGAGACAGCCCGAATTCGGCGCGGGCGGCGGCCTTGTCACCGGGCCGGTAGCGGGTGAGGTCGGCGCCGGGCAGCACCACGTCGATGCGGTCCGGGTCGGCACCGTACAGCTCGACGAGCTGACGCGCCTCCTCGGCGGTATTGGCGATCAGGCGGTCCGCCTCGGCGACGATCTGCTTCTCGCCGATCTCGCGGGCGGCCGGTTCCGGGGTGTCGCCCTCGGCGAGGTAGGCGTTCTTCACCGCGGCGAGGGTGTGCGCGGTGTGCACCATGGGCACCCGCCAGCGGTCGCGCGTGAGCCACCCGACCTGGCCCGAGAGCCAGTAGTGCGAGTGGATGAGGTCGTAGTGGCCGGGCAGGTTGCGGGCCTCGGTGCGCAGCACCTCGGCGGCGAAGGGGCACAGCTGCGTGGGCAGATCGTGCTTGTCCAAGCCCTCGAACGGGCCGGCCTGCACGTGGCGGACCAGTACGCCGGGTGCGGCTTCCACGAGCGGCTCGTCATTGGAGGAGGTGGCGCGGGTGAAGATCTCCACCTCGGTGCCGCGACGCGCCAATTCGATGGCGGTCTGCAGGACGTAGACGTTCATGCCGCCCGCGTCGCCGGTGCCTGGCTGAGCCAGAGGTGAGGTATGCACCGATAGCACGGCAATCCGATTGGGCCGTAGGTCGGAACGTTGACTCACCACACCAGTGTGCATGGCACCTATAACGGTAAAAACATTGGACACCTTCCCAAGTGACATGGGTCACAAGGAATTTCGTCGCGAGATCGCGAGGTGGCGGGGTGTTTTCGCGGATCGCGGACCGCCACCGTCGCGGTTCTCGGGTGATCAGCCCAGGCCCGCGGCGAATTCGGTGATCTCGCCCACGAATCGCGACGGATCCTCGATGAACAGGCCGTGCTGGGCGTCCTCCCAGTAGGAGGTGCGCGCGGTCGGAACCGTGTCCGCGATGTACCGGCCGTTCTCGACCGGGACGACCGGATCGGCGGTGCCGTGCAGGACCAGAACCGGGACGTCGAGGGTGCGCAGGGTCTCGGTGTTGTCGACCGTCCGGTAGAACAGCGCCTTGCGGACCCGGGGCAGGGTCGCGACGCTGCCGCCGAACAGGCGCTGGGCGTCCTCGCCCTTGTCCCGGCCCGGACCGGTATTGGCATTGCCGAACGCGGCGAAACCACGCATGGCCCGGCCCGCGCTCTCCTCGAAGACGTCCGGGATCGCCTTCTGCATGGCCGGTCCCGGCTGCGCGCCCGGCACGCCCCGGCCGATACCCGCCTGCGAACCGGTGTAGACGACGCCCGCGAGCGCGCCCGTGCCGTAGGCGGCCAGGTAGTCGGTGAGCACGATGCCGCCGTAGGACCAGCCGAGCAGGATCGCATCGGCGGTCACGGATTCGGCCGCGAGCACCGCGGCGACGTCGGCGGCCCAGTTCTTCGGATCGTCGTAGCCGGATTCGGGGGCATCGGAGTACCCGTGCCCGCGCAGATCCAGGGCGATCACCCGGAAGCTTCCGGCCAGCTCGTCCGCGGCCCGCCCCCAGCATCGCAACGTCCCCGACCAGCCGTGCAGCAACACCAGCGGCCGTGCGTCCGCCGGGCCGGTCACCCGGTACACGATGGTGGTGCCGTCCGCGCTGACTACTTCCCGAATCGCCATACCGGCCAGGCTAGCCCGGCGCCGACCGGCCGCCTCGGGCCCTGTCCGGACACTGCCCACCCGCGCGACCGGCGCGAAAATCGACAGTGTGCACAACCCGCATGCTCGGAGTGTGCACAGCCTGCATGCTCAGGCCGGTCCCGCACATGCACGCGATGTCATCGTGCGCCGCGTGCATATCGGGTCTCGCCGGGCGTGCCGACAATCGGATCGAACAACCGATGTCGAGAGAGGCGATCGCGAATCGCGGCCCGCTTCCGGCGCGAGGCGACCACGTGTCGCAGGGATGAGCACCCGGAGATCCCGCCAACCTGCTACCTCGCTGCGATGGGGAGTTTGCGCGCACGGCGATCGGAAATGTCACGCGAGCTCCTCCGCGAGACAACTCGCAGCCTGGGCCGGGTGTCGTGGACGCGAGCCGGGTCGACCGCTCACACCTCGGCGCGCTCGGGGCAACACGCCGTCTTTAAGCTCTGGGCATGAGCACTCGCACCGCTGTCGTGACCGGAGCCAGTTCGGGTATCGGGGAGGCCACCGCCCGTGAGCTGACCGAGCAGGGGTACCACGTGTACGTCGGCGCACGGCGGGTCGATCGGCTGGAGAAACTGGCGGCCGAGATCGGCGGCACCGCGCTTCCCCTCGACGTGACCGACGAGGATTCGGTGCGGACGTTCACCGACGCGATCGAGAGCTGCGAGGTGCTGGTCAACAATGCCGGTGGCGCCAAGGGCCTGGCCACGGTGGCCGAGGCCGATCTGGACGACTGGCGCTGGATGTGGGAGACCAACGTGCTCGGCACGCTGCGCCTCACCAAAGCATTGCTGCCCAAGCTGATCGCCTCCGGTGACGGCCTGATCGTCACCATCACCTCGGTCGCGGCCTTCCACGCCTACGACAACGGTTCCGGCTACACCACCGCCAAGCACGCCCAGGCCGTCCTGCACCGCACCCTGCGCGGCGAACTCCTCGGCCGGCCGGTGCGCCTGACCGAAATCGCCCCCGGTGCGGTCGAAACCGAGTTCTCCCTGGTCCGCTTCGACGGTGACGCCGAGCGCGCGTCCAAGGTCTACGACGGCATCGACCCGCTGGTGGCCAAGGACATCGCGGAGATCATCGGCTTCGTCGCCTCCCGCCCGCCCCACGTCAACCTCGACACCATCATCGTCAAGCCCCGCGACCAGGCCGACCCGGGCCGCTTCGCCCGCCGCTCCTGAATTCATGCGGGAGGACGACTGTCCCGGCACAGGCCGCGGAGCGGGTGACGTGTGACAGGGCGGTTGTCGCGTCGACGGCTGTCGCCGGGTGCGGTGCCGCCGCCCGCGCTGGTGCTGACCGGGATCGTGTCGGTGCAGGTCGGGGCGGGGGTGGCCAAGCATCTGTTCGACGAGTTGCCGCCCAACGCGGTGGTGCTGCTGCGGCTGCTGGTGTCGTCGGTCCTGCTGACGTTTTTGGCGCGCAAGGCGTTGCGCACCGTCGTGCGGGATCACTCGGCGCGGAGTCTGGTCATCGCGGTCGGGTACGGGTTGTCGCTGGCGCTGATGAATTACTCTATCTACCAGTCATTTTCGCGGATTCCGCTCGGGGTCGCGGTGACGATCGAATTCCTGGGGCCGCTGACCGTGTCGGTGCTGACCTCGCGGCGGCCGCGCGATCTGCTGTGGGTGGCGCTGGCGGGCGCGGGCGTGCTGCTGCTCGCGAAGGGTGACGGGGCGCTGGACCCGGTCGGGATCGGGTTCGCGCTCCTGGCCGGAGTCGGTTGGGGCGCATACATTCTGCTCGGCGCGGCCACCGCGAATCGGTTCCCCGGGACCACCGGATTGGCGGTGGCGAGCACGGTGGGAACACTGGTGGTGCTGCCCGCCGGAATCGTGGCGGGCGGATCCGCGCTGCTGGAACCGAAACTGCTGGCGCTCGGGATCACCGTCGGCCTGCTCTCGTCGGTGATCCCCTACTCGCTGGAACTGGAAGCGCTGCGCCGCATGCCCGCTCGCGTATTCGGAATCCTGATGAGTGTTGAGCCCGCGGTGGCCGCACTGGTGGGCCTGGTGGTGCTCAGCGAACTGCTCTCCGCCCGGCAATGGTTCGCCATCGCCTGCGTGATCGTCGCGTGTGTGGGATCCACACGCGGACAGCAGAATCCGATCGAGACGCCCGAGGGGTGAGCCCACGGACTCGATCCACTCCCCGTTCCCGCACGCCTGGCTCGGCATCCGAACCGCGAGGTGTTCGCGCGGTCCGACCGGCCGTGCCGGGGCGTCGATCGACCCGAGACCATTCCCGCAGCGGCGACCCGCTACCCGTTCAGTCGGTGAGGCGAATGCGGAGCACCTCGTAGGTGGGGATGAAAACCTTTCGGCGGTAACGGCGTTCGACGATCTCGTAGGGGCGGCCGTTGGCGGTCAGGGCCTGCAGCAGCGCCGTGAGCTCCGAGTGCACCAGTTGCGCGCCCAGGCACAGGTGCCGGCCGCCACCGAACCAGAGTTGGCGGGTCTCGGGAACGTAATCCCGGTTGACGCTGAAATCGCCGACCGCGTTGTTGATCGACCAGGTCAGAATCTTGACGTGCTCACCGGCGACGAGCTTGCGGCCCGCGATCTCCACATCGGCGGTGACCGACCGCCCGACCAGATACGCGGGGCTGGTGACGCGCAGGGTCTCCCGCACCGCGTCGGGCGTGCGCTCCGGCATGGCGAGCAGGATCCGCTGGTCACGACTGTCGTGCAGCAGCGCGGCCATTCGGCTCATGGCGCTGGCGAGGGTGTCGGTGCCCGCGACCGCCATCAGCATGGCCAGCCCGGAGGCGTGTTCGAGCTCCAGCCCCAGCTCTCGGCAGCGGCCCAGGGTGGTGTCACCGTCGGCGCGCTCGTAGGCGGCGGGGATGGAGCTGGAGAGTTTGCCGATCAGCGCGCGGGCCCTCTCCAGCGCGACCGGATCCAGGGTGGTCGAGGCCATGGTGCCGATGGCGAGGTTCACCAGTTCCTCGACGTGCTCGAACAGCACGCGGAAGGGCTCGTCGGGATCGTCGCTGGTGAAGTGGTCGCCGAAGATCGCGGAGATGTCGTCCGGGCTCATGCCGACCAGGTCGGAGACGCTGCGCCCGACCAGGACCCGCGCCCGCTCGGCGATGTCCACGGTCCTGCCCGCACCGAGATCCGCGACCAGATCCTTCAGCGCCGCGCCCATCACCCGGTCGACCAGGGCGTCGGTGTGCTTGGCGATGAACAGGTCGCGCACCTTGTTGCGCAGGTCGGTGTGCCCGGGCCCTTCGAACAGGTCCTCCACCCAGTCGCCGATGACCTGCGCCCACCAGTGCCCGGCCGCACCCTCGGACACGATGCTGAAGTGGGTGCTGTCGTTGTAGATCTGTCGCGCGACGAGCGGATCGGCGACGAACCAGCCGAGCTTGGGCACCTTGCGGATGGGTTTGGCGGCGCGACCCGCGAGCAGCAGCGCGGGCAGCCAGGGCTGACCGGCGGCAAGGAGGGTCAGTTCGTGTCGCTTGGTAGCGCTGAGCATGGGACTCCCGTTTCTCGGGGGGTGACGCCGCCGTGATTCCGCGCCAACCCCTGCGAACACTTCTGTACGCCAATGAGGCATTGTGCCGCAATGTCGCTCAGCTCACATGATCTGAATCACAGATTTTTCAGACCATACGGGCAGGGTCTTGCTAGCGTCCCCGGCAACCGTGGGCTGCTTGGAGTGAACACATCATGGCTAGAACCCGAATCGAGGCGGTGGGCTCGTACCTTCCCACCGAAGAGATATCGACAGCGGACCTGCTGGCGCAACTGTCCATCGACTCCCCCGTCGATCTGGAGAAAGTGAGCGGCGTCCGCGCGCGCCGCCGCTGCGGGGTCGACGCAAGGGGAAAACGCGAGGATTCCTTCACCGTCGCGCTCGCCGCCGCGAGTACCGCACTGGAGAACTCCGGCTACGAGGCAGCGGACCTCGACGTGATCATCTCCTGCTCGATCACCCGCATTCGCGACGAGCAATTCTGCGTCGAACCGTCCTTCGCGCTCATGCTGCGCAACGAACTCGGCGCGAGCGGCGCGATCCACTTCGACGTCTCCAATGCCTGCGCGGGCATGATGACCGGAGTCCTGGTGCTGGACAGGATGATTCGCGCGGGCATCGTGCGACGCGGACTCGTGGTCTCGGGTGAGTACATCACGCCGATCTCCGATACCGCGGTGCGCGAGATGTCGGAGAAATACGACCCGCAATTCGCCTCGCTGACCGTCGGAGACGGCGCGGCGGCGGTGATCCTGGACGGCGAGGGCACCGATACCGACTGCGTCGACTACATCGAACTCAATACCAGCGCCGCCTTCGCGCAGTTGTGCCTCGGCATGCCGAGTGATCGCAGTTCCGGAATCGCGCTCTACACCGACAACCGCAAGATGCACAACGAGTCCCGGTATCTGCTGTGGACGACGCGTCAGCGGGACTTCCTCGCCGAGCGCGGCACCGACTTCACGGCGGAGAACTACGACTTCTTGATCCACCACCAATTCAGCGGTCCCGCTGTGGAATTGATAAACAAGATTGCCGAACGGGAATTCGACACCACCATGCCGACCGGCCTTTCCGTGCTGGAGCGATACGGGAATACCGCATCCACCTCCCATTTCGTGGTTTTGCACGACGCGCTGAAACAGCAGCGGTTGACGTCCGGGGCAAAGGTGCTGATGGTGCCGGCAGCCTCGGGCGTCGTGGCCGGATTCCTGTCGGTGACTCTCGGCGAACTTCGGGTGTGATGTCATGGGAATCGTAATCACTTCGGCCGCAATCGAAATCGGCGACGGCAGTTCCATCGAGCAGGCCGCGGCGGCCGCTCTCCGCGCGATCGACGAGGCCGGCACCACGCCGGATCGCATCGACGCGCTCATCAATACCGGCGTCTACCGCGACTCCAATATGGTGGAACCGGCCATGTCGGCGCTCGTACAGCAGCGGGCCGGGATCGGGCTCGACTACCGCAGCGGCGACGTGCCCTGCCTGTCCTTCGACCTCATGAACGGTGCGAGCGGAGTGCTCAACGCCGTGCAGGTGAGCCAGGCCCTGCTGGAAGCGCCGACCGTGCACCGGGTGCTGGTGGTCTCCGGCGACGCGCACCCCTCGACCTCACCCGAACCTCAGCCCGGATTCCCGATCACGCCGGTCGGGGCGGCGCTGCTGCTCGAGCGAATCGATGGGCCGCTCGGGTTCGGGGCACTGCACCTGTCCGCCACCGAGGAACGCCCCGAAGCGGTCGGTTATGTGCGGCTGCCGGACATGGGCGTCACCGGACGGTCCCGGATCACCGTGGACCGCTCGGTCCTGGACGTGCGAGAACTGCTGCGGCACGCGGTGACGGCGGCCGGTGCGGCGCTCGAAGTCGCCGATGTGCCGCCGGAGCGGACCGTGCTCCTGTGCGGACGGCCCACCGCCGACTTCCCCAAGCTGCTCGGCGAGGAGCTTCGGCTACCCGCCGAGGCGGTCCTTGCCGACGAGGTCGAGGGCGACGCGCACACCTCCGCGTTGCCCGCCGCCTACGTCGCGGCGCGCGACAGCGGTCGGCTCGACGGGGCGGATCTGGCGTTGTTCGTCGCGGCGGGGGCCGGGCCTTCGGCCGCTGCCATCGCCTACCGGCTGCGGTGAATCCTGCGATCGGCCGGGTGGGAATCCATCCGGCCGGTGGGATCCGTCCGGTCCGGAAGCGGTGAATCCGCGCTGCGACGCAGGTGACACCGCCCAGCGGTTGCGGTGACAGCGGCAATGGACTGCTATGGAGGTTGTCCGCCGGGCGCCGATGCGGGTGCCCGCGCTGAAACCGTCACCGGTCGGTGCGCGATATATGCGATATGCACCGTCCGCCCGGGGCCGATCTCGGCCCGGCGGGGAACGATCCTCGGGAGGGAATCGGATGACAAGGCTATGGGTCGTCGTGCCCGCGTACAACGAAGAACAGGGCATCACCACGACCCTGGAGGCCCTGGCCGCACAGCGCGACCGCGACTTCACCCTGGTCGTGGTGGACAACAACTCCACCGACGAGACCGCCGCGGTGGTGGGCAAGTTCGCCGCCACCCACACCGAGATGCGGATCGAGCTGATCACCGAAGCCCAGAAGGGCACCGGCGCGGCCTCGGACACCGGCGTGCGGCACGCCATCGCCTCGGGCGCGGAGCGGATCGCCCGCACCGACGCCGACTGCCTGCCCGCCCCCGACTGGACCGCCCGCGTCAACGCGGCCTTCGATTCCGGGCTCCGGCTGGTCAGCGGGCAGCTGATTCCGCGCACCGACGAGGGCGTGCGGTGGATCGACCGCACCGTCATCCGGGTGGCGCTGGAGGTGGCCTCGACCTTCGGCAAGTTCCGCCCCGGCAACCAGGACCCTCGCTACCTGGGCCCCTACGTCATGACACCCGGCTGCAATATGGCCATCACCGCCGAGCTGTACGAGGCGGCGGGCGGATTCCCGCGCACCGCCATCGAGGAGCTGCACGAGGACCGTGCCCTGGTCAACGCGGTCCGGATGCTCACCACCGACTACGGCCTGCGCCGCGACATCCGGGTCTACGGCTCCAACCGGCGGGTGCGCGCCTGGGGTGTGCGCAAGACGCTGGCCTGGTACGCCGACCACCGGTACAAGCCGGAACTGGTCGACATTCGGTGAGCGACGAGGAAGCCTCGGGAGTGGCAGACGAGCCGGAGAGAGCCGCGGGACCCTCCTCGGCCACCGACTTCCTCGCTCTGTTGCGCGAGCAGGTGCGGGAGCGGCCGGACGCACCCGCGTTCGGGATGATCGGCGACGCGCCGCTGAGTTATGCCGAACTCGACGCCCGCATCACCGGCGTGGTGAACGCATTGCACGCCAATGGTTTCCGACCCGGTGATCGCATGCTGTTCTCCATCCGGCCGTGCGTGGACGCGGTCATCCTGGTCTTCGGCGCGATCGCGGCGGGCGGCACCATCGTCTTCGTCGACCCGGGCGTCGGCCCGGAACTCTTCGCCCGCCGCATCGACCTGGTCCAACCGGCGTGGGCCGCGACGGAATCGCTCCTCTACCTGCTCAGCGGCCCCCTGACCCGCCTCGGCCGCGCCCGCGGCCTCTCCCTGCCCGCCTTCGCCGATCTTCCGGTCCGCCACATCCACAGCGGAATCCGGCTCCCGGGAACACCTTCCGATTCGCTTCCCCTCGGCCGACTGCTGGGTTCACCCGCATCGATCCGAGCGAAGGCCTCGACCGCACCCCGCACCGGTCCGACAGCCACACCCGACGGCACGACCGCGCCCCCGGACAGCCCGGAGAAGGTGTGGGGTGCACACGCCGAGGCATCGGACCGCCTCGATGCCGAGGCGGCCCGCGCAGTGTCGGACGCGACCGGGGTCGATCCGGCAGCGGCTGGAAACGGTTCCGCGGCAGCGCAGACCGGCCCGGAGTCGGCAGCCCTCACCGACGCCGCGGCCGAGGCGCTGATCGTCTTCACCTCGGGGACGACGGCGGCGCCGAAAGCTGTTGTGCACACGCGAGGTTCACTCGGGGCGGGACTGGCGGCGATGGCGGGACGCAGCACCCTCGGGCCGGGGGCGCACCTGCACACCGAGCAGTTGATGATGGGCCTGCCCGCACTGATGGCGGGGGCGCGGTGGTCGATGCCACGCTATCCGAGGTTCGGCACCCATATCGATCCGCTCCGGTTCGCGCGCACCCTGGATTCCGCGACGCACGCCTTCTTCACTCCGGCGGATCTGGCGGTGGTGCTCACCGCGATCGAATCCGGCAGGCTGCCCGCGCCCGCACTGCGGGAGATCTCGCTGGGCGGAGCACCGGTCACCACCGCTCTGCTGCGGCGGGCCCGCGCGGCGATTCCGGGCTGCGAATTCCTCGCCATCTACGGGATGACCGAAATCCTGCCCGTGGCAATCACTTCCGGCACCGCGAAGCTCGAATTCGAGGGTTCCGGCGATCCGCTGGGCGCACCGGTGCGAGGCGTGGTCGCCCGGATAGCGCAGGACGGCGAGCTCGTTCTGTCCGGCCCCAATCTGTGTCACCGCTATCTCGGCGAGCCACCGCTGCGCGAGATCCCCACCGGCGACCTGGCCCGCATGGACGGCGACACCATCATTCTCATGGGCCGCAAGAAGGACATGATGATTCGGGGCAAGACCAATATCTACCCCGGCCTGTACGAGCCCGCCATTGCCACCGTCGAGGGCGTTCGCCAGGCCATCATGATCGGCGTCCCCGACGAGATCGGCGACGAGCGCATCATCCTCGCCGTGGTCCCCGCCCCCGACACCCCTGAACTCCTGTCCCGCCTCCGCCGCGAACTCCCCACCCTGATGGACACTTCCGCTCTCCCCGACGACATCGTCCTGGTCCCGGAGATTCCCGTCAGCGGGCGCACCAGCAAGCCCGACCGCGCCGCTCTCCGCGCCCAACTGACCGACCGGCTGCCCTGACAAGCCCGGCCGACCACGGACGGACCCGGGCCATCGCGCTGCGCGACGGAATCACGAAGGAGCGCAGCGCTCTTCAGGCGAGAACTGACCGACCACCCCGGCGGCGGGTGGCATCCCGCCCCACCCTGGTCGGCCACGCTCATACGACGGCCGGGGCAGGTCTGCAGGTGAGCGCGCGCACTACGCGGTCGGCGAAGGTGTCCGCTTCGGACCTCGAGAGAACCCCGTCCACGTAGCAGAAGCTGATTCGCATCTCGTCGTGTGCGGTGACGATCGCGACGGTGAGAGCGCTGACACACGAGTTCGACGCGGCCAGCGTGAGATCGGAGAGACGCAGCGCTCCGACGCGTTCGGGGAAATCGACACGGCCGACGTTGGTGACCGATACGTTCCACGGGGCTCGCCGATCGATCAATTCGACTACGCGCCGTCCGGATTCGACCGTGCGCGGTGTCCCGAACCGCATTCCCGCCACCGCCGACAGATGCCGTCGCCGTCGAATCCCCTTCTCCAGCTGCCGATTCACCGAGCGCGCCATCGCCCACAGCGAGATCCCGGGCCCGAACCTCACGAATCCCGCGAGCACCGGCGCATAGATCCCCAACTCGTCATCGTCCGGTCTGGGCCGCAGCAGCGGCCGGAAATCCACCGGCGACCCGATTCCCGCCACTCCGCCCCGGCCCGGCCGCACCGATTCGCCGATCGTCCGAGCGGTCGCCGCGCCCAGCGCCCCGTGCACGCTCACTCCCGCCCTCCGGCACTCCGCGACCAATTCCCCGAGGTCCGCCCCGCCGATCACGCGATATACCGCACGAGTCCGCCGCTCCCCCAGCCCCAGCGGAACCGCCCCCGTCAGCCGCCGTGGCCGCAGCGCCATCGCCACCACCTGATCCGCCAGATTCGAATACACGTACCGCCAAAACCCCCGCGCCCCAGCAGGAATCAGATCATCGGACGCGGGCACCGCCGCCCGCGCCGCACCCGGCCCCGTCGCACCCGGCGGAACGCCCGCACCGGGCTCCGGCCCAGCCGACCTCACGCTCGATCCGGCATCCGCCGCTCTCGATCCCTCCGAACCCGGGCCGACGACGGCCGCGCGGCGCGATCCGTCCACACCGGCTCCAGCGACCGCCTGGCAGAACGAATCACGTTCCAGCGCAAGATATTCCACCAGCTTGCGCAGCACAGTGAGCAGGGATCGCCCATCCATCACGGTGTGCGACACGGTCAGGATCAGGTCGTGCCGTTCACCCGGATGCCCGGCGTCCCCGACCACATCCACCACCCGGGCCACGCCGTGTTCCACGGTGATCGGGTGTACGACCTCGAAGTCGACCTCTCGCTGCCACAGCTCGGGATCCTCGGCCTCCACCCGCCGCACCGGAATCCGCGCACCCACCGTCACGAACCGTGGATCCCCGCCATCGGGGTCCACCACCCCCACCCGCAACAACGGATACTCCCCCGCGAGCACGTCCCACGCCCGCTCGATCTCCCCCGCACCCACCGATCCCCACACCCGCACGCGTGCAACACAATTGGACGGCGAGATCTGATCGATGATCCAGAACCATCGCTCCGAGGGACTCAACCCCCGATCGACCCCCACCACCACCGGCGCTGACCCACGATCGACCATCGGGCCCTCCTGACCGAACCACTCGGCCAAGAACATAGCCCCATCCCCACCCGGCCGCACCCGATCCGCGGACTCGGGATACCGCCGTGCTGGAACCCGCGCCCGCTCACCACGGCGAGCGGGCGCGAATCGTCAGCGGGTGGGGGTCGTCTTGCCGCCCGGCTGCTGCGGGGCGAGCGGCGTGGCCGTCACCACCGGTACCGGTTCGCCCTTCAGCGCCGACATGCTCTTCCAGGTATCCCAGTCGATGGTCCAGTCGTACAGATCACCGTCCGCCGCGGAGAGGTTGATCCGGGTGCCGGTGATCTCCACCGGGTCGCCGTAGAGGGCGGTCGGGAAGTACTGCTGGGCATCGGACGGGCTGAGGTTGATGCAGCCGTTGGTGACGTTCGTATTGCCCTGTGCGCCAAGCGATTCCGGGTTGGCGTGAATGAATTCACCGTTGTTGGAGATGCGGACGGCCCAGCGCTCGCGCACGTTCGTGTAGAAGGGCGGATTCGACATCATGAAGTCTTCGTACTTCTCGGTGACGACGTGAACGCCGGAGCGGGTCACGTTGCGGTCCTCGTTGCCCTCGCCGTAGCTGCACGCGAAGTCGAACACCACGCCGCCGTCCCGCACCACCTGCACGCGATGGCTGGGGGCGTTGCCCTTGACGATCTGCGAGCGGCCGATCCGGAACTCGGAGGTGATGTCGGACGCGCCGAACAGGCCGCCGCCCAGGTCAAGGCCGTAGAACTTGGCGCCGACCTTCACGTCGGTGCCGGGCTGCCAGTATTCGCGCGGTCGCCAGTGCGCGCGCGAGCCGCCGTTGTCGTCGGGCAACCAGGCCCAGCCGCCCTCGGTGTCCGGGGTGGAGGTGATGGTCAGCGCCTTCTCGGCGGCCGCCTTGTTCTCCACATGCCCCCTGAACTGGATGATGATCGGCGCGGCGATCCCGACCTCTTGGTTGTCGGCGATATTGATCGTCGCCGGCGCCTGGGTCTTGGGATCGACGGTGGTGAACTTGGCGTCGATGGCCACCGGCTTGCCGTCGGTGCCGGTCGCCGTGCCGGACCAGGTGTAGGTGACGCCGTACCCGAGCGCCTCGGTGACGGTGAACCGGGTGCGGTCGGCATTGAACTCGCCGGTGACCTGCTTACCGTTGGGATTGGTCAGCGCCACCTGGTCGATCTTGCCGCCGGTGACCGAGACCGAGATCGTGGCGGTGGGGTTGATGTCCGCGGCGCCGTCGGCCGGTTCCGCGGTCACCTTCGCGGCCGGGGTGCTGGGCTTGCCAGGGCTGTCGCCGTTCTTGTCGGACGAACATCCCGCGGCCACGGTGACCGCAGCCAACAGTCCGCCCAGTATGGCGGCCCTCCGCCCGACCGGCACTCCTCGATTGCTCACTGTCTCGAGGTTACCCGTGTACGCCGACAGCCCCGGTCAGCGACGGAGTGGCACCGGACACGCCCCTAAAGGACGACTCCGACGGTGACGGGCTCGGGTTCCAGGCCGATGCCGAACCGCTCGGCGACCCCGTCTCGCACGGTCCGAGCCAGTTCTGCCAGTTCAGCGGCGGTGGCGGCACCCCGATTGGTCAGCGCCAGCGTGTGTTTGGTGGACAGCCGAGCCGGCGCGTCCGGCCCCGGAAAGCCCTTGCCGAACCCGGCGCGCTCGATCAGCCAGCCCGCGCTGAATTTGACCCCGCCCGCGACCGGCCAGGTGGGCACCGCCACATCCGGGCCCACGTGTGCGGAAACCGCCGCCAGCACCGCCGCCACCCGCGCGTCCGGAACGACCGGATTGGTGAAGAAGGAACCCGCACTCCAGGTGTCGTGATCGGCCGGATCGAGCACCATGCCCTTGCTCGCCCGCAGACGCAGCACCTCCGCGCGCACCGCGGCGGCCGGGCGGGAGTCACCCTCGGCCGCGTCCAGCGCGGACGCCAGCTCCCGATAGCCCAGCGGCGCGCTGGAGCCGTCGGCGCGCAGCGCGAATTCCACCTCCAGCACCACGGCGGCGGAACTGTGCTTGAGAATCGAAGTGCGGTAACCGAATCCGAGTTCCTCGGGCTCGGCCCAGCGAATTTCCCCCGAGGCGCGGTCGTACAGCCGCACCCGGCGCAGCAGGCTCGCGACCTCCACGCCGTACGCGCCGACGTTCTGCACCGGCGTCGCACCGGCGGAACCCGGGATCCCGGACAGGCATTCGAGACCGCCGAATCCGGCCGCCACGGTCGCGGCCACCACCGCGTCCCAGTTCGCGCCCGCCTCGGCGATCACCGAATCGGCCCCGATCCGCACGTCCTCGGTGGCGATCCGCACCACGACGCCGTCGAAACCGGCATCGGAGATGAGCAGATTCGAGCCGCCCGCGATGAGCAGCACCGCAATCGCGGCCGCGTCCAGCTCCCGCACGGTCGCGATCAGAGACTCTGTGCTCGCGCATTCGGCGACCACACCCGGACCGCCGACCCGCAGCGTCGTCAGCTCCGCCAGCGGCACCGCGTCGCGCAGCCGCGCACCGGTCGCCGCGAGCAGGTCCCGCAGGTCGTCGAACGACACCACCCCAGAAGTACGCACGCCCAAGACGGTAGCCTGTCGGACCATGGCGACACCTCTGGCCTTCACCGCGCACTCCGCGCATTCCACCGCCGCCGTGCGCGCGGCCTTCGCCGACGAGCAGTACTGGAAGGACCGCATCGAGGCGGTCGGCGGGCCCAACGCCCGCATCGACTCGATCTCCATCACGGGCGAGCAGGTTCGCGTCGAGATGGTGCAGGCGATTCCCGCCTCCGAGCTGCCCGCTCAGCTCACCGCTGTGCGTCCCGGCGATCTGATCATTCCCCGCACCGAGACCTGGAACGGCAGCGGCGGCACCGTCGAGGCCCGGGTCGAGGGCGCGCCCGCCACCGTGAACGGCACCCTGTCGGTGACCGACAACGGCGGCGGCTCGACATTCGTCGTGGACGCCAGCATCGAGGTGAAGATCCCGCTCTTCGGCAAGAAGATCGAGGCCGCAGTGCAGCAGCACCTCACCGAACTGCTCGAGCGCGAAGCCGAATTCACCGACACTTGGCTGGCTTCGCACTGACCGGCCTCGGCCAGTTGTCACTGAAACGACGTCGCCCGCAGTAACCTGACCGATCGTGCCTCGCCGACTGGACTACTCCGCTCGTTACCCGCTGCACACCACCACGGAGGTGTACGCGGCCCTGATGAACCGCGACCACTGGGACGCGCGAATCGAGGAGATGCGGAAGCATTCACCCAATGACCTGGTCACCCTGGAAGCCGGTGACTACGGGATCGCGGTCGAGACGCGGCACGTCCTACCCCGCGACAGCCTGCCCGACCTGGCCCAGACCGTGATGCGCAAGGACATGGTGATCACCCGCTACGAGAAGTACGGGCCGTTCGGTCCCGAGGTCACCGGCGAATACACCGCCGAGATCCCCGGCGGGCCCGGCACCCTGGGCGGCACCATGCGTCTGTTCCCCACCGAGACCGGCTGCACGCTGCGCACTTCCTCGCATGCCGAGGTGCTCATCCCCTTCTTCGGGCGCAGGCTCGAACAACTCATGCTGGTCAATCTGATCGACCTGTTCCGTGCCGAAGCCGAGGTGACACAGCGCTGGCTGGATCAACGCAACGCCGCCTGATCCCACCGATCGGGACCATCACCCGCGGCACCACCGGCATCAACCGGTTGCGGCGTGGCGACCGGTGGCTCGCGAACGATCCACTGGTCGCCGATCGCCTGCGCGCCGCCGGCGACCCGCTGGTGGTCGACCTCGGTTACGGGGCCAGCCCGGTCACCACCCTGGAGCTGGCGGCCCGGCTGCGAACCGTGCGCGCCGATCTGCGAGTGATCGGCCTGGAAATCGATCCGGAGCGGGTCGTCCCCGGCCGGGACGGCGTCCAGTTCGCCCGGGGCGGTTTCGAACTCGCGGGCCTGCGTCCGATTCTGGTGCGCGCCTTCAATGTGCTGCGCCAGTACCCGGAATCCGCTGTCCCCGAGGCATGGTCGAGAATCCTGTCCGGCCTGCACCCGGACGGTCTGCTGATGGACGGCACCTGCGACGAACTCGGCCGCCGCTGCGCCTGGATCCTGCTCGATCGCACCGGACCGCTCTCGCTCACCCTCGCATGGGATCCGTTCACCGTCGAACAGCCGTCCGGTATCGCCGAACGCCTCCCCAAAGCCCTGATCCACCGCAATATCCCCGGCGAACCCATTCACACCCTGCTCACCGCCGCCGACCGCGCGTGGGCTCATTCTTCGCCGCTGGCCCCGTACGGCCCCCGGGTGCGCTGGCGGCACGCGGCGAATCTCCTGCGCGATCAAGGCTTCCCGCTCCGCCCGCAGCGACGCCGCCTGCGCGACAACACGTTCACGGTCCCCTGGACGACCGTCGCCCCGCTCTCCTGAACCCGCCCACGACGCGTCCGACCACCCCGTCTGTTCACACACCACCGCCGGTCCGCAGCGGACCAGCCACGCTCGCGGCTGAATCCCGGACGCCTCGCGTCGTACCGGTTCCCGCACAGGGCGATTGGGTCCCGCGGGCCCGATCAGTCCGGTAGCTGACTCTCGCCGTTGTCGAGCAGTGATCGGGCGCGGTCCCGGATCGACTGGACGGTGCCGGACACCGCGGCCGGAGCCAGCAGGGAGCGGGGGGCGAAGGGCTGACGCCAGAGGCCGCCGTGCGCCGCGCCGTCGGCGAACAGACCCTCCGGGTTGGCGGGGGCGGGCGGCGGCGCGAACAGGTCCGCCACCAGTTTCGCGGCGAGCAGCACACGCGCGGTGGCCGGATCGAAGACCTCGATGCCGAAGTGCGACGCCGCGCGGTACGCGGTTGTGCGCCAGGGAGTTTCGTGGCTGAGGGTCGCGGTCCAGGCGGGCGGGGCGACCGTGAAGGACACCGGATGTCCGGCCGAGGCGGCCAACACCGCCCGCCAGCGCGGAAGACGTTGCGCCAGAGCGTAATCGGGACCGGACAGGGACGGCAGATTGTCGAAGAGCCCCCAGGCGCCGCCGTCCGCGTCGAACACCGGGCGAATGTAATTGAGCCGATAGAACGAGCGCGGCGCCACACGGTGCAGAAGATCCTGGGCGCTGCCCCGGATCCCCCGCTGGGCCAGTTGTTCTCGCGCGGCGGCGACGATCGCGGGCGATACGGCGTAGCAGTCGGTCGGCGAGCCGAGCAGCGCGAGCGCCGCGTCCGGATGCCGGCCGAACACCGTTTCGGTGAGCACGTCGGAGGCCACCGCCAAGCGCACGCCCGCCGCGCCGGGCAGGCCCGCGTAGACCCCGAGTACCGGGCGGGCATCGCTGTGATCGGTGATCCACCGGGCAAGGGCGGGAAAACATCTCACGATGTCCACGCCGGGGACGGTGTCGCAGACCGGGAATCGCATCGCTCCCGCCCCGGATTCCGCGAGCGCCCGCAGTCGTTCCCAGCGAGCCCGGCCCGGACGATCCACGGCGAGCACGTCCGCGCCCCACGACAGCAGCGGCCGCAGGGGTGAGAGTTCGGCCGCGGCGCCGGTGACGGTCATCCGGAATCCCGGCAGCCGCAACCATTCCGGATTGTCGATGACCTGATCCACCGCCGTCACGAACCCGGGTTCGAGAATGCCGCGGCGCTGCCACTGCGCCAATTGCCGGCGCAGCGCGTCTCCGGCGAGGAGTTCCCCCTGCCAGGGCACTTCGAGAACCGGTACCGCGGAACCGGTTCCGGTGATCACGGCGGTTCCCAGGGCGTTGTCGTCCGCCTCGGCCTCGATGTCGACCGCGTCCAGCGGAAGGACGGTGCGCCCGGCGGCGAAGCGCAACATGGTCCGCACCGAGCGCAGACCTTCGCGCGCGATGCCGTGCGAGACCAGCGGCGAGCTGACCGACAGCGCCGTCATCCCGCGGAAGACCCGGTGGTATCCGCGCCGCCAGTCGCGCGCGGTCTCGACCGACTGGGCTAGATCGGCGTCATAGGGGCGAAGGGAATCGGCGACCACGGCCGCGGAGAACATGTCCGCGATCCGATCGGGTGGTCCGGGTGGAAAAGCCAGATCCCACATGCCATCACCGACCGACCCCATAAACGATCACACTGCCATGAATACCGCCTGGGCAACACTCGAAACCACCACAGGCGGAACCGGTCGGTACTCGCAAGATTCGCAGTACGCCGGGCAACGCGTCGACGGCGTTGCGTGCGGCCCGGATCCCTCGCGACGAACAGCGCGTCAACTGCGGGTCAGCGCCCTGTTGACCCGCGCGGCCGTGGCCGGGGGAAGTGCGCTGCTGGCACTGCGGATCTCGGCCCGCGCGCAGCGGTGGATGGCGACCGCGTCGGCCACCACCTCGTCCAGCGCGGATTGCCCGATCCCGGCCTCGGCCAGATCCAGCACCGTGCGCAGCGGCGTGGTGACCAGGAACGTTCCGGCCGATTCCACGTCGGTGCGGGTGAAGGTCCGGCGCAGCACCACCAGTCGCGGCGAGAGCGGGAACCGGCCGATCCGCGCCGACAGGTGCACGAAACGCGGACACAACCGGCCGAGACCGTGCAGTTCGGCCGCGCTGTGATGGGACACAGCGGCCGCGCCGTCGAACCACGCGGACCACATGGCGTACTCGTCGAGCGGACCGTCCGGCCACTGCCCGAGCCGCATCAGACCGACCCCCGCGCGCAGCACCGAACCGTCCCGCAGCCCGTCCCGAATCCGGGTCTCGCACCCCGTGCGCAGCACCTGACGGGTGGTGAAATACCCGGCGTGCCGCCCTGCCTCGTCTTGCAGCGCCTGCCATCCCTCGTCGGGATCTGGCTCCCCTTCGGGCGTACCGGACATAGTGATCAGGCTACGCCGACCTCCTGTGTGTTATGTCACAATCGCCCGCGTGTGAGCCGACACCTCACAGGAAGCACAGAGACAGCTCAGAAAGGTCGTGAACAATCGCTGCCATGAGTTCGAAACCCACCTCGGACGACGCAGCCGAAACCGCACGGAACCGCGCGGCGGACAACCCGTCGGACAAGACCGAAGTGATCGCGCCCGCCGATAACACATCCGGCGAGCAGGCGGTCGAATTCAGCAAGCCCGCACCGGGCTCCGACGACGCCACCACGGTCCTACCCGGCCGGACCGATCCGCCCACCGAGGTGATCGGCGCCGCGCGAACCGACTCCCCGCGGCACACCGACTCCCCGCAGCACACCGCCTACCCCGTCGACGGCGGCGCCACCGAGGTCGTCCCCACCGACGGTCCGACCGAGGTCGTCTCCGCCGACGGTCCGACCGAGGTCGTCTCCGCCGACGCGGCGACCCACGCCGCTTCCCGCGACGCCGCGACCCAGGCCGTTTCCCGCGACGCCGCCGCCAACGACGATGCGACCCAGGTCATTCCGGGATCGGGACAGCAGCCCGAGTGGTGGCAGCAGGGCGAGGCCGCCCGGCTCGGGACCGGCGATACCGCGGTCATGGGCGCGCACGCCGCCGGACCGCACCCCACCGAGGCCCTCGATCCGGCCGAGGCCGCCGCCTACGCCGCGGGCGCGGGCTCCGTGCCCGCCGGCGACCGGCAGCCTCCCGGCACTCCCCCGCCCCCGGAAAAGGTTGGCGGACAAGGCGGCCCGTCCGGGCGTAAACCCAAGCGGCGCACCCTGCTCATCATCGGACTGGTGCTGGCGCTGATCGTCGTCGGCGGCCTGGCCGGCGGCGAGGCGTACGCCCGCCAGAAGATCGACAAGTGCATCAGCTCGCAGTTCGAGCAGCAGATGGGCTCCAAGATCGACGTGTCCTTCGGCTGGAAACCGTTGCTGATCACCATGATCGACGGCAAGGTCGGCTCGGCGACCGTCGACAGCGACGACACCAAGTTCGGTCCCGCCGTCGGTATGAAGGTGCACGCGGTCTTCAACGACATCGAGGTGAAGGACGGCGGCAAGCAGGGCGGCACCATCGGCAGCTCCACCGCCGAGGTCGACTGGAGCAACGAGGGCATCAAGCAGACCCTGAGCGGTCTGATCACCGGCGCCACCTCGGATCCGTCCAAGGGCACGCTGAGCTTCGCGGTCCTGGGCGGTCTGGCCGAACTTCAGGTGCAGCCCAAGGTGATCGGGGACAAGGTCCAGGTCGAGACCGTGTCCGCCTCACTGCTCGGCTTCGGCCTGCCCACCGATCTGGTCTCGGGCATCGTGGAACTGATGACCGAGAGCCTGCAGACCTACCCATTGGGCTTGAAGCCCACCAAGGTTCAGGTCACCGGCGACGGACTGCACGTCAGCCTGGCCGGCGGGCAGACCCAGCTGGAAGCCGCCGAGGGTCAGAACACCGACATCCGCTGCTAGGCCGAAAAACCTTCCAGCACTTCACGAGAACGCGACAGCCCCAACCGCGTGGCGCCGGCGGCGATCAGTTCCGCCGCCGCCGCGCTGGTTCGGATGCCGCCGCTCGCCTTCACCCCGAGCCGCCCGCTCACAGTCTCGGCCATCAGGCGCACGGCATGAACGCTCGCACCGCCCGCGGGGTGAAATCCGGTGGAGGTCTTCACGAAATTCGCGCCGGCCTGCTCCGCGACCCGGCACACCTCGACGATGGCCGCATCGCTCAGCGCCGCGGATTCGATGATCACCTTCAGCACCGCGCGATCGTCGATGGATTCACGCACGGTGATGATGTCGGCCAGCACCGCGTTGTAGTCGCCGGCCACCGCCGCGCCCACGTCGATCACCATGTCGACCTCCGCCGCTCCCTGATCCACCGCGAGGCGCGCTTCCGCACCCTTCACCAGCGAATGATGTTTGCCGGACGGAAACCCCGCGACCGTGGCCACGACCAGGCCCGGTGCGCGCACGGGCAGCATCGAGGGCGAGACGCAGATCGCCAGAACGCCCAGCTCGCGGGCCTCCTCGATCAGTGCGTCCACCTCCGCGGCGGTCGCTTCGGGGGCCAGCAGGGTGTGATCGATCATCGCCGCCACGTCCCGGCGGGAAATCTGAGCCATGACCAAGGAGTTTGGCACATCTGTAGCGAATTACGTTGCGAGCCGCCGCCACCGTCCCGCACACTCGTAGGGTGCTGATCCGTCGTGAACGAACCGGCGACGCCGCCGCGATCGACGCGGTGCACCGCAGCGCATTCGCAGCCACCTACGCGAGCGCCACCGGCAATGCTTCCGCCACCGCGGTGCACACCCCCGTCGACCCGCCCGAAGTCGCCCTGGTGCGCCTGTTGCGCGAGGACTCCGCATGGATGCCGACGCTGTCGATGGTCGTCGAGCAGCACGATGACGTCGTCGGCCACGTCTGCCTCACCCGCGCGGCGGTGGGGCCCTTCCCGGTGCTCTCGCTCGGCCCGATCGGCGTGCGCACCGACCATCAGGCCGGCGGTGTCGGCTCGGCGCTCATGCACGCGGTCCTGGGCGCCGCCGATGCCCTCGACGAACCGGTGGTCGGCCTGCTGGGCAGCCTCGGCTACTACCCGCGCTTCGGTTTCCTGCCGGGCGTGCGCCTCGGCATCACACCCGACGAGCCCGAATGGACCTCACACTTCCAGGTCCGCGCACTGTCCGCGTACGACCCGGAGATCACCGGCGATTTCCGCTACGCCGAACCCTTCTACGAGCTCTGAGCAACCACCCGGCTCCCCCCTCCGTCCGAGGTGATCCCGGTGCTGGGACACTGACCACCATGAGTTCTGCTCCGGACGACCGTCGCTACGTACTGACCCTGGGCTGTCCGGACCGACCAGGCATCATCGCGGGCATCACCTCGTTCATCGCCGATTTCGGCGGTTCGATCGTGGAGGCCGGGTACCACTCGGACCTGGACACCGGCTGGTTCTTCACCCGCCAGGCCGTCAAGGCGGCCACCGTCCCGTTCTCGCTCGAGGAACTGCGCGACCGTTTCACCGCCGTGGCGCAGGCGCTGGGGCCCGATACCGAATGGCAGGTCATCGACTCCGGGGAGCGCCGCCGCGCGGTGCTGCTGGTCAGCAAGGACGGCCACTGCCTGCACGATCTGCTCGGACGCGCGAGCAGCGGCGAGCTGCCCGCCACCATCGAGGCGGTCATCGGCAATCACCCGGATCTGGCGGCCATCACCGAGGCGCACGGCATCAAGTTCCACCATGTGCCGTTCCCGAAGGATCCGGCCGAACGCGGCCCGGCCTTCGAGCAGGTCCGCGAACTGGTCGACGTGCACGATCCGCACGCGGTGGTGCTGGCCCGATTCATGCAGGTGCTGCCGCCGGAACTGTGCGCACACTGGACCGGGCGCGCGATCAATATCCACCACAGCTTCCTGCCGTCCTTCGCCGGAGCTCGCCCGTATCACCAGGCCTTCGCCCGCGGTGTGAAGCTGATCGGCGCGACCTGCCACTACGTCACCGCCGAACTCGACGCCGGTCCGATCATCGAGCAGGACGTCGCGCGCATCGACCACGCCGACACCGTGCTCGACATGGTCCGCCAGGGCCGCGATATCGAACGCGTCGTGCTCGCGCGCGGCCTGCGCTGGCACCTGGAAGGACGAGTCCTCGTCCACGGCCGCCGCACCGTCGTCTTCAGCTGAACGACGAGCCGGGCGCTCGACGCGCTTGCCCGAGGCACCGGCCGACGCGCGTGACGAGGTGGTCAGGTGACGAGAAGCGGCCCCGCTCCTGTGTGGAGCGGGGCCGCGTTCGCTGTGTACCGCAGAGACTTTCGGTCAGCCCGCGACGGCGATCATTCCGCGGCGGCCCATGGCGATGACACGGTGGAGTTCGTTGTTGAAGGCGGACTCGGCCTCGATGTTCACCAGGTGACCGGTGGGCAGGATGACGTATCGGTCGAGATAGCCCGCGGCCGCGAGGGTGTCGGCGATCTCACGGGAGTGGATCTCCGGCAGCAGGCGGTCGTGCGAACCGGCGATGACCGTGGTGGGCACCGTCAGATCGGCTGCGGCGCCGTCCAAGTCGAGTTCCAGCAGCCCGCGGGCCACGGCCGCACGGGTCGAGGGGCGACACGAACGCACCACGGACAGACCGAAATTGGTCTGGTCGGCCGTCGCGGCCGGGTTCAGCAGGCGGCTCTTGGCCACCACGTTGACCGCACGGCCGCCGGGCAGCGGAACCGGCGTGCCGAACAGCGCCAGCGCCAGCCAGTCCGGAGCCGGGAGCAGGGTGTTGAACAGCGGAAGCACGGTGGCGCGACCGGGGATTCGGCGTGCGGCCGTGGTGGCCAGCAGCACCGCGGAGGCGCGCTGGGTGACCTGCTCCGGGTAGTGCCGAGCCCAGGCCTGGATGGTCATGCCGCCCATGCTGTGGCCGACCAGGACGGCGCGCTGGCCCGGGCGCAGTACCGCGTCGAGCAGATCGGAGAAGTCGTCGGCCAGCTGCTCGCCGCCGAACATCCTTGCGCCGGTATCGCTTTCACCATGACCGCGCTGATCGAAGGCGATCACGCGATAGTCGTCGGCGAAGGCGTTGATCTGCGGGTTCCAGTACTCGATGGCGCAGGACCAGCCGTGGGCGAAGATGATCACGTCGCGGTCGGCGGGGCCGTAGGCATGGACGCGGAGCTTGGCGCCGTCCCGGGTGGTCACGGGGATGATCTCGTCCGGCGTCCGGGTGTTGAACGACTCGGTCTTGTAGACGCGGGACCGGAGCCCGGCACGGAAGGGGGCGGTCAATGTGTGCAGACCAGCCTCAGGCAGCTTTACCAGCATGAGCACTCCTTTGTGTTCCCGGCCACAGTACCGCGCTAGCAGTGGTGCTTGCTAGAGCAAGCGGCAAGAAATTTCTCTCTCGCCATCGAGGTGCCGCTTTCATCGAATACCCGTTCCGGAGTGAACCCACACTCCGGAATCGGTGCGTCACTGTTGTGTACAACACAGTTTCGAGCAGTTATGTGCCCCGGATAAGGGGACCGAGGGTGGAAAAATCCACACCCTCAGCCGTTGACGACCTTCGCCGGAATCCCGAACGCGGACTTGGCAACCCGTGCGAGTTCGACGTTGAACTCCCGATACGCCTCGACATTGCCGAGGTGCCCGGTCGCCAGCACCCGGTAGGTGTCGAGACTGCCCGCCTCGGTGAGCATTTCGACGATCCGCTCCGAGTGCACCGGCGGGGTCATGTCGTCGAACGAGCCGGCGAGCACCGTGGTCGGCACGGTCAGATTCACCGCGCCACGACCCACGTCCAAGTGCGAGAGCAGGGTGCCGAAGCGTCCGCGCACCCGAGCAGGGCAGGCGCGCACGATGTTCTGGGCGAAATCGGCGACGTCCCCGGTGGAGGCCAGGCTCATGATCTGCCGGCGGAACAGCCATTTCACCGGAGCGATCGGCGGGAAGATGATCGGCAGACTCAGCCCGACCAGACCCGCGAGGAACGGCAGGCGCAGCAATCCGCGGTTCAGGAAGGGCACCACGGTGGTGTGCGCGATCAATTCACACGAGGAGGTGTTGCTGAGCACGACCGCGGCCGCGCGCCGGGACACCTCGTCCGGATGCCGTCCGGCCCAACCCTGGATGGTCATGCCGCCCAGGCTGTGCCCGACCAGTACGGCCCGCTGCGCGGGCTTCAGGACCGCGGCCAGCACCACGGACAGATCGTCCGCGAGCTGATCGGTGGTGAGCGGGTCGGTGCCCACTTCGCTCTCGCCGTGGCCGCGCACGTCGTAGGCGATGACGCGGTATTCGCCGGCGAAGGCATTGATCTGGGGATTCCAGTATTCGAGGCAGCAGGTCCAGCCGTGCACCAGCACGATGACGTCGCCATCGGCCGGGCCGTAGGCGTGCACCCGCAGGTGTGCGCCGTCCTCGGTGGTGACCGGAATGACCTCGTAGGGCCCGGCCGGCGGATTCAGATCCGCGTTGCCGTAGGTCCGAGTTCGCAGATCCTTGCGATGCTCGCGCACCAGGTCGCGGACCCGCTGGGTGAGGTTCGCCGGCGTAGGCAGCATTGCCCGCATCAGGTACTCCTTTGTGTTACTGCTGGATACAGTAACCCCGTGTCACGGGTGCTAGCTAGTGCAAGCACCGAAAAATCTCGGCATCGCGGCAAAAAAATAGGCCGCCACCCCGAAGCGGGGCGGCGGCCGAAGAAGCCTGGATAACGCGTCTACCAGCGCGGACCACGCTGGATCTCGTCGACTTTGGGTCGCACGTCGGCCAGGTACACACCGACCGCGACCACGGCGATGATGCCGAGCAGACCCACCGGCGTCTGCGTCAGCAGCAGAGCGACCAGCGCCGCGGACAGGATCATGATCCACACCGGCTTGGTCAGCTTGTCCACGGCGGTGAAGGCGTCCGGCCGCTGCCGGATCGCATGCACCAGCGCGAACACGGTCATGCCGAGCGCGCACAGCTGCAGCACCCAGATAATCAGAACCGGAATTCCACTCACCCGACCATCATACGAGCGACGGCCGAACCGGTACCCGTTCCGGCCACCGACACCCGGATCGACCACCCGATGCTCACCTCGCGGGCGAACTCCGGCGCGCACCCGCACGCACGACAGCGACCCACGTACGACAGCGGCCCCCGCACATCGAATGTGCGAGGGCCGCTGGTGCTTTCGCGCCCTACTTCTTGGCGGCGGGAGCGGCCTTCTTGGCGGGAGCCTTCTTGGCCGGAGCCTTCTTGGCGGGAGCCGGAGCCGGAGCCGGCGCGGGCTCGGACTCGGTCACCACGGCGACGACCTCGGCCTCGACGGCCTCCTCGGCGGCGACGGCCTCTTCCTTTGCGCGGCCCAGCAGCGGGGCGACCTGGCCGGACACCTTGCCGAACACGTCCTGGGTCTGCGTGACCAGGTCGCTGTAGAGGCTCTCGACCTGGCCGATGCGGCCTTCGAGGCTCGGGTTGGCGCGCAGCTTCTCGACGGTCTCCTCGCCGCGGGCGGCAAGGTCGGCGTACAGGTCCAGCAGCTGCTGGAAGTAGGTGTCGACCAGCTTGCGCAGCTCTTCGGGGGTGGTCTTCTCGCGCAGCTCGGCCAGATCCTCGGGCAGCTCGGACGGCAGCGCGGAGACGCGCTGACGCAGGGTCTCGACCTGGCCCTTGGCATCGGCGGGCAGGTTCGCGAGACGCTCGCGGGCCTCTTCGACGCGACCGGTGACGTCGGCGGAGGCCGCGCGCTCACGGATCTGGGTGACGGTGTCGAGGACGGCGGCGTAGATGGCGTCGCCGGCGCCGACCGTCGCGTAGATCGGCTTGGTCACGGGCACGGTGGTCTTCGGTGCGGTCATGGTTCTTCGCTCTCCTGGCGTCGCGGAACTTCGGTTATGCGTTGTGGAACCTCGTTGTCCCTGGCCGGAGCCGTCTCGTCGATCGAGACGCTCCGAGTCCCCCCGGGAACGCCCCCCATCGGGTCCGTCGCGTCCCCTTGCTCCTCGTTCGCCGTGTTCTCGCGGCGGAACGATTCGTAAATGTCGAGCAGCACCTGCTTCTGACGTTCGGTGAGACCGTCGTCGGCCAGCAGTGCGTCCCGGACCGGGCCGTGCGGCCTCTGCTCGAGGTAGCCGGCCCGCATGTACAAGACCTCCGAGGAGACCCGCAGACCTTTGGCGATCTGTGCGAGAACCTCGGCGGACGGATTGCGCAGTCCGCGCTCGATCTGACTGAGGTACGGATTGCTCACCCCCGCCAGGATTGCGAGCTGACGCAGCGAAACCTGTGCGGCTTCCCGTTGCGCCCGGATGAAGCCCCCGATGTCGTGCGCCGCGTTGGCTACGCGGCCTGCCCGTTCTGCAGCTTCGGCGGACGTCTCCGCCCGCTCACCGTCGATCGGTTCGGGAACCTCGGGATCGTGTGTCATCGACTCACCTTCCGGCGGTTGTGGGATCAATTCTAGAACGGGGTGCTAACTCTTGCAAGCACCCTGTTAGCAGCGACCGTTCAGCCATTGAACAGCAAATGTGAAATGGCATAGATCGCAAGCCCCGCCAGGGAACCCACGACCGTGCCGTTGATACGAATGAATTGCAGATCGCGGCCCGCCGCCAATTCGATCTTGTTACTGGCTTCGTCCGCGTCCCACTTGGCAACGGTATCGCTGACCAGCGTGGCGAGTTCGGCGCCGTAGTTCGAGACCAGATATCGGACGCCGCGTTCGAGCCAGCCGTCCACCTTCTCGCGCATCGCGGGATCGGCCGAGAGCCGCTCACCGAGTTGCTGCACATTTTCCGACACCTTGCGGCGCAGCGTGCTGTTCGGGTCGTCGGCGGACTCGAGAATCATCCGCTTGGCCGCGCGCCAGGTGGCGTGCGCCAGACCGGTGATCTCCTGGCGACCCATCAACTCGGTTTTGATCTTCTCCGCCTTCTCGATCATGGCGTCGTCGAATTGCAGATCGTGCGCGAAATCCTCCAGGAAGCGATTCGCCGCCAACCGCACCTCATGGTCCGGCTGAGTGCGCACCTTCCAGGTGAATTCCACCAGTTCCCGATAGATCCGCTCGGCCAGTAGGCCGTTCACGAATTTCGGCGCCCAGGACGGCGCGTCCCGATTCACGATCCGATCGATGGTCTCCTGGCTGTCCAGCGCCCACTGATGCGCGCGCTCGGCCAGCAGATCCACCAGCGGGGCCTGGCGGTTGTCGGCGATCAGTTCGTTGAGGACCTTGCCGATCGGCGGACCCCAGAGCGGTTCGGCGATCCGCTTGACGATGGTGTTGTCGATGATCTGCTCGACGTCCTCGTCCCGCAGCACCCCGACCACCGCCTGCAGGATGGTCGAGGATTCCTCGGCCACGCGTCCGGCGCGTTCGGGATCGGCCATCCAGCGGCCCAGGCGGAACGAGATCTGCGCCGAATTCACCTTGGCGGCCACGGTGTCCGGGGACAGGAAGTTGGTGCGCACGAAATCGCCGAGACCGGCGCCGAGCTGATCTTTCTTCTTGCGAATGATGGCTGTGTGCGGGATGGGGATACCGAGCGGATGGCGGAACAGCGCGGTGACGGCGAACCAGTCGGCGAGTGCGCCGACCATGCCCGCCTCCGACGCGGCCTTCACGTAACCGACCCAGCTGCCGCCCTCACCGCGCGATTCGATCCACGCGCAGACCAGGTAGATGACGGTAGCGGCGGCGAGGAAGGCCGTGGCGATGGCCTTCATCCGCCACAGGTCCCGCTTCTTGCCCTCTTCGTCCAGGAGATCGGCGAAGGCGCCACCCGCCGCTCCGGTGGCCCTGGTCGGCTTCGGCTGTATCGACTCGAGTACCCCGGCACTGCCGGCAGGTTGCTCCATACGTTCCATTCTGCTGGTTACTGTGACCAACGCCCGTCCACCGGGCCCGTCCCGAACGGCGGCACGAGGTCACATGGGAGGCTTAAGCTGAATACGCCCAGCCCAAGACCGTGTACCCCCAGCCAAGACCGTGAACAAGGAGCCCATGGACGCCGCACCCACCAGCACGCGCACCGGCCGGGTGGACGGCCGCAAGCGGCGCTGGGAGCAACACAAGATCGATCGACGTGAAGAGCTGGTCGACGGGACCCTGGCCGCCATCCGCACGCGCGGCGGAGACGCCGGGATGGACGAGATCGCCGCCGAGATCGGCGTCTCGAAAACCGTGCTCTACCGCTACTTCTCCGATAAACAAGACCTGACTCGCGCCACCATGGAGCGGTTCATCGAGACCACGCTGATGCCGCGCATCTACGAGGCGATCAGCGACGATCTCGACGAGTACCAGCTCGTGCGCAATACCCTCGCCGCCTACGTTCACACGGTCGATTCCGATACCGACGTCTACCGGTTCATCATGGGCAACGGCGCGGCCACCGACACCTCGACCCTCGCCGATTTCGAGAAGCTCTTCGCGCAGGTCGTGTCGGCGGTCATCGTGGACAAGGCGTTCGATCGCAAGGTGCAGACCGAGGGGTCGATGCTGTGGGCCTACGTCCTGGTCGGCGGCGTGCAGCTGGCGACGGACTACTGGCTCACCAACCGCACCATGTCGAGTGAGGAAATGCTCGACTACCTGACCATGATGGCGTGGAGCGCCATCGAGGGCATGGTTCGCGCGGGCGGAGACCGCGCCTGGTTCAACTCTCGGCCGCACGTGCTGCCGGACCCGGAAAACAAGCCTTAACAGCCTGTTCGATCCCAGGGACAGTCCAAATTGGAACGTCCGGTTTCCGTCATGCGCGGTGGAAAATCGAGGCTGGTCCCGAAGATCGCTGTGTGGTTAGGCTGATCCAGGCGGGGCCGTTGCACACACGAGTCCGTCGCGTCGGCACCAACGGGGGTGTTGGCTCCAATGGAGGGTCACTGATGGCGAAAGAGCTGCCCACATCCAGGCTCGCTCGGGGGACGAAGCTGGGCATGGCGGTCGCCGGTAATGCCTTGCGCTCCCAGCGGACTCGCCGTTCCATGCGCGGTCGCTCCGAGGCCGTCCGCGAGCGGATGGCCGAGGAATCGATGATCCGCGCCACCGAGCAGATGGTCATGGTGCTGGGCACCATGAAGGGCGTGGCCATGAAGCTCGGCCAGATGCTCTCGGTGCTGGATCTGGATCTGGTGCCGCCGGAGCATCGCGAGCGGTTCCAGCGACGCCTCGCCGTGCTGCGCGACAGTGCGCCCTCCGTGTCGTTCGAGGTCATGCGCGCGGTCATCGAGGAGGACTACGGCAAGACCCTCGAGGACGTGTTCGCCGAATTCGGTTCCGAGCCGATCGCGGCCGCCTCCATCGGCCAGGTCTACAAGGCCACCCTGCACGACGGCCGGGTGGTCGTGGTGAAGGTGCAGTACCCAGGCATCGATTCGGCCGTGCGCGCGGATCTGAAGAACCTGGCCATGTTCCGGCGCATCCTGCAGTCCGCCATGCCGTGGGTGACCCCGGCCGTGCTCGACGAGTTGCGCCTGAATCTGGAGAGCGAGCTCGACTACGTCGCCGAGGCCAACACGCAGAAGCAGATCGCCGCCATCTACGCCGGGCATCCGTTCATCGTGGTCCCCGACACCATGCCGGAGCTGTCCACCACCCGCGTGCTGGTGAGCGAGTACTTCCCCGGCCGAGGTTTCGAGGACATCCGGGCGCTGCCCGATGCCGAGCGGAATCGGATCGGCGAGATCATCTATCGCTTCTACGTCGGTTCGCTGTTCACCTTCAACGAGTTCTGCGGCGATCCGCATCCGGGCAATCTGCTGCTGGGCGCGGACGGCAAGGTCGCGTTCCTGGACTTCGGGCTCTACAACCGGATGGATCCCGAACACGTGCAGTTCGAGGCCACCTGTATTCGCGCCGCGGCCGAAGAGCGCGCGGAAGACCTGCGGGACTTGATGATTCAGCGCGGCGTGATCGACTCACCCGATGAGATCACCGCCGAGGAGTGCCTCGAATACGTGCTCGCCGCCTGCGAATGGTCGCTGGTGGACGAGGATCTCACCATCACCCCGGAGCTGGCCTCGGGTGCGTTCGTGCTGGCGGTGGATCCGCGCGCGAGCGAGTTCACCGGGATGAAGCAGCAGAACCTGCCGCCGGAGCACCTGTTCTCGCGGCGCGCGGACTTCCTCACCTTCGGCATGCTCGGTCAGCTCGAGGCCACCGCGAACTGGCATCGCATCGCGTGCGAATGGCTGTACGGGGAACCGCCGGCCACCGAACTCGGCCACGCCCATCACGAGTGGCTCGCGAGCCGCCCGGCCCCCGCCCCGACCACCGGACCCGCGAAGAAGACTCGCAAGCGCCCAGCTAAGGCGTGAAACCTAGGACGGGAAAGAACATGGCAGACAGGGAATTCGACGTCGTGCTGTTCGGCGCGACCGGCTTCGTCGGCAAGCTGACGGCACAGTATCTGACCGAGTCGGCGCCGGCCGGAGCGCGCATCGCGCTGGCGGGCCGCTCGCCGCAGAAGCTGGCGGCGGTACGCGCCGAGCTGGGCCCGGCGGCCGCGGAATGGCCGCTGGTGCAGGCGGATTCGAACGACCAGGCCAGTCTGAACTCGCTCGCCGCGCGCACCAGGGTGGTGGTCACCACCGTCGGCCCGTACCTGCGCTACGGCTTCCCGCTGGTGCAGGCCTGCGCCGAGAACGGCACGCACTACGCGGATCTCACCGGTGAACCGCTGTTCATCCGCGACTGCATCGACCGCTTCGGCGAGCAGGCCGCCGAGACCGGCGCGAAGATCGTGAATTCCTGTGGCTACGACTCGATTCCGTCGGATCTGAGCGTGTACCAGCTCTACAAGCGCACCGTCGCGGACAACACCGGCGAGCTCACCGACACCACCCTGGTGGCCTGGCTCAAGGGCGGGGCGAGCGGCGGCACCATCGATTCCGGTCGCGCCATGATGGAGGCCATCGCGGCCGATCCGAAGAAGGGCGCGGTCATGTCGCACCCGTATTCGCTGAGCCCCGACAAGGCCATGGATCCCGATGTCGGGCGGCAGACAGATCAGGCGCTGCAGAAGGCGTCGAACATCGATCCGAGCCTGAACGGCTGGGTGGCGACCTTCATCATGGGCGCGCACAACACCAAGATCGTGCGGCGCAGCAACGGCCTGCTCGGCTGGCCGTACGGCAAGAACTTTCGCTACCGCGAGGTCATGAGCGCGGGCTCCTCCCCCGTCGCCCCGCTGGTCGCCGCCGGAATGGCGGGCGGCATCGTGGCCACCATGGCCGCGGGCGCGGTGCTCTCGCGCGTCTCGGCCGGGCGCAAGATCCTGGACCGCATCGTCCCCAAGCCGGGCACCGGCCCGAGCGAGAGCACCCGTCGCGCGGGCTGGTTCACCATGCGGACCTTCGCGCACACCACCTCCGGCGCGAAGTACGTCTGCACCTTCGCCGGTCAGGGCGATCCCGGCTACCAGGCCACCTCGGTCATGCTCGGCCAGTCCGGCCTGGCTCTGGCCTTCGACACCCTCCCGGAGATCGCGGGCATCCTGACCCCCGCCTCCGCGATGGGCGACGCCCTCACCGACCGCCTGCGCAAGGCGGGCATCACCATCGAGGTCGAACCCGCCTGACCCACAGCGCTTTGCGAACCCCGCCGCTCGTATTCCGGCGGGGTTCGCTCATTTCCGAGGCCGAACCGTCGCATCCACACTTCCGGCTGTGCGGGGGTTCTCGATTCGCGCGTCCCCATTCCAGGACCCCCACTCCGCCCAGAGGTGGCACTCCCCCGACGCGACGATCCGAAGCGCGTGCCGTGGGTGGATCCGGTGTCGCCGGAAGCCTTCCAGCCCCGAGCATTCGGCACGAGGAGACGCCCACCGGCCGAAACGGGTTATCCGCCGTCGCGCAGCGAGATCAGCCCGCCGAGTACGCCGAGGTACGCCGCACCGTCCGGACCGAGCGCCAGGCCCGCGTAGTTGTTGTTGTAGAGCGGGCCGGAGCCGGACCTGCGCTGCCACACCAGGTTTCCGGTGCGGAAGTCCAGAGTGGTCCAGTACCAGGGATCGGTGGCGTCCGAACCCTTCGTGTACGTGTAGATCAGGCCGTTCGCCAGCGACAGCTTGGCCACCACGCTGGGTGCGGCCACGCTGGTGTTGCTCCAGACCAGGTGGCAGCCGGCGCCGTCGTCGTCGATGTCCACGCGGGCGAAACCCGGCGTGGTGGTACGACCGCCGAGGGTGGCCTCGGGCCCGGAGTAACCGTAGTTGTTCTCGACGATCAGCGAGTTGCCCGCGCCGATAAGCGAATTCTCGGTATTGCCCGCGCCTTTCGCGAAGACCGGCACCGAGCACACCTCGCGACGCGCGGCGGCCGGATCGGTGCGGTAGACGACCACGTTCATCGGATCGGCGTTGTCGGTGATGGCGACGTAGCCGCCGGGCAGCAGGGTCGGCGTGGTGCCGGTGCCGTCGTCGACCTGTCCGGGTTTGGTCTGCCCGCTGTTGGCGTAGGTGGTGCGCCAGGTGACGCGGGGTTCGCCGCCTGGACCGGCGTCCAAGCGCAGCATTTCCCGGTTCGTGGCGATGTAGACCGCGCCGTCCGCACCGACCGCGAACGAGTTCTCGATCTCTCCGTCCGCGCCGTCGCCGAGCCGGATCACCTGTATCGCACCGGTTTCCGGGTCTATCGTGCCGACAACGCCGTTGTGCTTCGCCACGAACCACAGTCGTCCGTGCGAGTCCGGCAGCACCGAATTGAGACTCTCGCCCTCCCGCAGCACGCCGGTCAGGTCGTACTCGCGCTCGAGGGTGAAACCGTCCGCGGCGGGGTTCTCCGCGAGCACCATGACGTGTCCGGTGTTCGCGCCGACCACCGCGCGGTCCTGGCCGTCGAGGTAGAAGTACGCGCCGCCGCCGAAGTTGGAGAAGGCTCCGGGTTGCAGGAACGCACCGGGTGCGCGACCGGGCAGCGGATAGCGCCCCAGCACCCGCATGGCGGCCGGATCTATCAGGTACAGACCGGGATTCAGGCCCGGGCAGGTGGCGACGATGCGTCCGGCGCGGTCGAAGGCGATGGACCCGCATTCACTGGCCAGCAGCAGCGAGTCGACTCGGGTGTCGTGCCCGAGCGGCCCGGGCCGGGTGTAGGTGTCGCTCATCCAGCCGTCGCCGTGGATGCCGGAGTCGCCGTTGGCGGCGAGTCCCGGGTGGCGCGGGATCGCGGGCACGCCGGTGATCGGTTGCGCGGTCGCGGGTGCCCCGAGGAAGTCGGGGCTCGTCCCCGGCAGCGAGGGAACCGGTGCGGCGGTAGCGATTCCGGCACCGGCGGTGGTAGGGATCGCACAGCCGGCGGCGGTGAGCAGCCCGATGGCGAGCAGCCGTGCGGCTCGCGAGCGCAGTCGGCCGCGCGTCGTCCCCGTGATAGCCGAACGCACTGTCTCTCTCCTCCGGCCGTCGAATTGCGGCGCAACCACCCATGACGCTTGGTCGATCGACCAGAATGGGATGATCGCACACCGCGATCAGGAACCATACCGTGCGGCATGTCACATTTCGCGGCGTTCCGACACAGGCGGCACCCGCAGAAACTCTCCGGTAGGGTCGCCAACGGGACGGAGGGTCGTACCCGAGAAAGGGGGGTCGGCCAGTTGAAATGGATCCTGACCCCGGAAGAGTTCACGCTGGTCTGGACCCGTGAAACCGATCTGGAACGCCGCCCGTATCCGCTCGACACGATCGGGCACGCGGTGGAGAATCCCAGCGCCGCACCACGTTCGAGCCACCGGTTTCTGCGACGCACAGACCCGGAACTTGCGGCCGCACTTTCCCTGTGTGCCCGCACCGACGCGACGACGGTGACCCTGTACGGGCAGCGGACCGCCGAACCCGGGCCGCGCCGGATCCTGGCCTTCGCGGCGGTGGCGCAGCAGCGCACCGGAATCCTGGTGGCGACGCCGGAGTCTGTGACCGTATCTCTTTGTCCCGCAGACCAACTCGGCCGCGAGCTGGTGGAGGTGATCGGCTCCGCGCCGCGCGGGCAGCTCGCGCCGATGCGGGAACCGCAGCGCTCGGTGCTGGATCCGGACGCACAGCAGGCCGTCGAGCACGACAGCGACGAGGCTGATCGCTTCCGCCGCAAACTGCGTGATCCGGTGGACGGGCGCGGATTCATCACCGTCACGGTCGAACCCGCCAATCCGCTGTCCCCGCCGACCCGCCATCGCACCTGGATGGACTTCTCCGGCGATGGCCGCTATCTGCTCACCACCGCGACGGATCTGACCCTGACCCCGGTGACCGACGAGGAGCTGGCCGACCACCTGGTTCGACTCGCCCGAGTGTGAGACACACCGAGATACCGAGTGTTCGCCCACTGTTGGCGCGGCGGTCGTCGTGTGAATTCGGCGCGCCGGTCGACACCGGATTCGGCGAGGCTACTGACACGCACCGCGCTGCGTGTTAGGCATGGTGAATGGCAAAGGCGACATCCTGGTCCAAACCAGCCTCCAAGGTTCTTCGGGCCGACGGCGTGCAGGTCAGCGATCTGAACACATCGGCCACCCCGGGTTTCAAGGGCGACAAGCGCGCCGGGGAGGCCCTGCTCGCCGAACGCAGCGTGGTGCTGTCGGATCTGCAGGAGAAATTGTTCGCCAACGGCCGCACCGGCGACAACCGCAGCGTGCTGCTGGTGTTGCAGGGTATGGACACGGCGGGCAAGGGCGGCATCGTCCGGCACGTGATCGGCTCGGTCGACCCGCAGGGCGTGGATCACGCGTCCTTCGGTGTGCCGACCGCCGAGGAGAAGAAGCACCACTTCCTGTGGCGTATCCGCCGGCAGTTGCCGCGGCCGGGACACATCGGGGTGTTCGATCGCTCGCACTACGAGGACGTGCTGGTGGTCCGGGTGCACGAATTGGTCGCGCCCGAGGTGTGGGGCAAGCGATACGACGAGATCAACAAGTTCGAGCGCAAGCTGGTCGACGACGGCACCACCATCGTGAAGGTGGCCATGTTCGTCTCGCTGGACGAGCAGAAGAAGCGGCTCATGCAGCGGCTGGAACGGCCGGACAAGTTCTGGAAGTTCAATCCGGCCGATATCGACGAGCGCGCGTACTGGCCCGCCTATCAGGAGGCGTACCAGGCGGTTCTGGATCGCACGAACACCGAGTACGCGCCCTGGCACGTGCTGCCGTGCGATTCCAAGTGGTACGCGCGCCTCGCGGTCACCGAATTGCTGATCGACGCGCTGCACGGCCTGAAACTGGATTGGCCGCCCGCGGATTTCGACGTCGAGGAACAGAAGAAGCGTCTCACCAAGGGGTGAGCCCGCCGTCCGGCGAATATCCCACGTCATCGGGACACGGGTGGCGGCTCGTATGGTTCTGCAAGGAATCTCTCAGGTTCGCGGGCGAAGATGAACCCGACGATTCGTGACTACGGAAGGCGTGGTGAGCGCGCACGTGAGCAACAAACCGGGTGACCGTAAGAATCCGCTGGCCAAGGCCGAGCGGGCCGACCGCAACCGGAAGATCCTCATCCAGGTCGGCGTCGCCGTCGTGCTGGTGGGTCTGGTCGCGGCGATCGGTATCGGTCTGGCGATGCGCAAGTCCGACAAGGACTCCTCCGCGACCGGGTCGGGGTCCGGCGCGTTCGCCCCGGTCCTGGCGCACGACGGCGCGACCCCGCCCAATCTCACCGAGGGTGGTGCGATCCGCATCGGCAACCCCGACGCCAAGGCTCGGGTCCAGGTCGTGGCCGACCTGCAGTGCCCGGCCTGCCAGATGTTCGAGCACGCGAATTCCGCCGCGCTGGGCAAGGCCGCGCAGGACGGTTCCGCCTCGATCGAGTACAACATCATCTCGTTCCTGGACCGCGCCTCCAACGGCAACCAGTACTCCTCACGGGCCGCGAACGCCGCCTACGTGGTGGCGGCCTCGGATCCGTCGAAGTTCCAGCAGTGGCTGGGCGTCATGTTCGACAAGCAGCCCGCCGAGGGCGCGAACGGCATGACCGATGATCAGTTGATCCAGATCGCCACCGACGCCGGATACACCGATCCCGCTGTCGCACAGGGCATCCGGGACAACAAGTACGCGTCCTTCGTCACCGACGAGACCAAGGCCGTCTTCGCGACCGGTATCAAGTCGACCCCGTCGGTGTACCTGAACGGTACCCAGATCCAGGATCCGAAGGTCCTGATGACCCAGGACGGGATCACCTCGGCGATCGAGGCCGCGGCCAAGTGATGGTCGCGGCACCGCCCCGGTCCGCGTGGCCCGTGCTGCTGTGCGGGCTGATCGGCTGGGGCGCGTCGGTGACGCTCCTGATCGACAAGTTCAAGCTGTTCACCGATCCCGGTTTCAAACCGCTGTGCAGCATCGATCAGGTCGTCGCCTGCACGACCGTCATGCAGTCGGATCAGGCCGCCGCCTTCGGTTTTCCGAATCCGATCATCGGCGTGGTCGGCTTCTCGGTCGTGGTGACGCTCGGTGTGCTTGCGGTGGCCGGAATCGCCTTCCCCCGCTGGATCTGGGGTGGGCTGTGGGTCGGTCTGCTGCTGGGCATCGGCTTCATCGGCTGGCTCTTCTATCAGGCCGTCTTCCGGATCCACGCGCTGTGCCCGTGGTGCATGGTGGTGTGGGCGGTCACGCCGATCCTGCTGGCCATCGTGACCGGTCAGATCTGGGGTAAGTCCCGCGGCGTGATCCAGGTGATCGTCGAATGGCGCTGGACCCTGGTGGCCGTCTACTACGCGGTCATGATCCTGATCGTCTACATCCAGTTCCAGGATTACTGGCGCGACAAGCTCTGAGCCCGCGCTCAGCCGGAACCCGAAGGGGCGGTACCGAGTTCACACTCGGTACCGCCCCTTCGCCGTCTCGGATCAGTTCGGCGGCCCGACGGTGAGAGTCACCGTGACCACGCGCTGCAGCCCACCCGGGTCGATGACCGCGAGCTGTACCGCGTCATCGGGCTTGTGCAGGTTGAGCGCGGATTTGAGGGTCTGGGAACTGGTGATCACCCGTCCGTCGATGGCGGTGATGATCTCGCCGTCGGTCAGCCCGGCGGCGTAGGCGGGTTGGCCGTAGATGGCCACGTCGATGCGCGCGCCGGTGGGCCGGGCATCGGAGGTGAGGATGCCGAGGGTGGCGGTCGGGCCGATGTGGACGGTGTCCGTCGGTGTGCCGGAACGGATTTGGCGCACCACGTTCATCGCGGTGTCGATCGGCACCGCGTAGCCCTCGGGCCCCTTGCCGAGCGTCTTCTGCAGTTCGCCGGAGGCGGCCGTGACCACGCCGACGACCGCGCCGTAGCGGTTGACCAGCGCTCCCCCGGATTGGCCCGCGCTGACCGCCGCGCCCACCTCGATCAAGCCGTGCAGGGACTTTCGGGTCAGATCCGCCGAATTGCGGGCCACGATGGCACTGTCCAGCGCGGTGACCGCGCCCCCGACGGCGGTGGGCGAACCGGTGCCGCCCGCGTTGCCGATCGCCAGGAGATCGTCGCCGATCCGCAGCGGGGCCGAGCTGCCGATCGCGGCGACGGGCAGCCCGCTCGCGCCGGACAGTTCGATCAGCGCGATGTCCGCACCCGAGTCGTAGCCGAGAACCGTTGCGGGATAGACGGCTCCGGTGCCGACATCGGTGACCGCGACGGTGTCCGCGCCCTTGATCACGTGATGACTGGTGAGCACCTGACCGTCGCCGGTGAGCACGATGCCGGACCCGGCCGCGCCGAGTCCGTAGGGCCGGATGCTCGCGTTGATATTCACCAGGGCCGGTTCCACCGCGTGCGAGACCACCGTGGCGTCCAGCGGCGGGAGCGGCGGGCCGATCAGGGTGGCGGTGGTGGTCTGCTCGCCGAACGTGAATTGCGGTAGCTCGCCGCGATATCCGAGAAACCCGGCCACCGCCAGCATCGCGACCACGACCAGCACCAGGGCGCGGCCCGCGCGCGAGGGTGAACCGCGGCCGACGGCGGGGTGGGGACCGGTACCCGGCGCCGGGTCGATCCGACCTGTCGCGTCGTCCATGGACTCCTCCGACCGCCGTTCGCCCGTCACCTCCCGAGCGTCTGTATCTAAGGGTGTACCAGTTTCAGTGACTCAGCGCGGCAACTGCCAACATGAATCCCACTCCCACCAGGGTGCACAGCAGCGGCCATTTGGACGGCCGCCCGGCGTGCGCCTCGGGCAGGATGTCCGCAGTGGCCAGGTAGAGCAGGAACCCGGCGAAGTAGCCGAGGTACATGCCGACCAGTTGCGCGGGCACCTCGAGCACGGTGCCCACGATCGCGCCGAGCACCGGCGCGACGGCATCGGCGGCGAGCAGGATCAGGCCGCGTTTGCGCTCGTTCCCGTACATCGTGGTGATGGTGAAGGTGTTGAAGCCATCGGCGAAGTCATGGCTGATCACCGCCACCGCGACGGCCGCGCCGACCGCCGCGCCGGCCTGGAAACCGAAGCCGATACTGAGCCCGTCCAGGAAGCTGTGGAAGATCAGCCCGCCCGCCGCGACCAGGCCGACGGACGCGAAATCGTGGTGGTGGGCGCCGAATTCGTCCTCGTGGCCGGTGTGCAGCGCCATCGTCTTCTCGATGACGTGAACGGTGAAGAAGCCGACCACCGCGGCCAGCAGCGGCACCGGGACGCCGAGCGCGATCCGGTCGTCCTGTTCGAGCGCCTCGGGCATCAGATCGAAGGCAACCACGCCGAGCATGACGCCGGCGGCCAGCCCGAGCACCAGCCGTTTGCGATCGCCGATCCGGTCCGCGACCAGCCCGCCTATGAAGGTCGAGCACATCGACACCAGGGCCAGCAGGATCGCCATCGCCCCAGCATGCCGATGTATCTCCGATTGATCGGCTCGCCGCGCCGACCGTGATGTTCAGGACGAATCCTTGGTGAATCGCGGCATGCGCAGGTAGGCATGTAGGCATGAGCACTGCTGCCGCCTATGCCGTCTCCGCGCCCGATGGCCGATTCGAGAAGCTCGCCATCGAACGTCGCGAACTCGGCCCCCACGATGTGCTGATCGATGTGAAGTACGCGGGCATCTGCCACTCCGACATCCACACCGCCCGCGACGAATGGGGCGGCACCCGCTACCCGTGCGTGCCGGGCCACGAGATCGCGGGCCTGGTCGCGGCGGTCGGCTCGGCCGTCACCAAGCACCAGGTCGGCGACCGGGTGGGCGTGGGCTGCATGGTCGACTCGTGTGGTGAGTGCGAAGCCTGCCTGGCCGGGGAGGAGCAGTACTGCGTCCCCGGCAACACCATGACCTACAACGGGAAGGTCTCGCCGCAGACGCAGGCCGGCGGGTACACGCTGGGCGGCTACTCCACGCAGGTCGTGGTGACCGAGGGCTTCGTGCTGTCGATTCCCGAGGGCATCGGCCTGGACGAGGCCGCGCCGCTGCTGTGCGCGGGCGTCACCCTGTTCTCGCCGCTGCGGCACTGGAACGCCGGACCGGGCAAGCGGGTCGCCATCATCGGCATGGGCGGTCTCGGGCACGTGGGCGTGAAGATCGCCGCCGCCATGGGCGCGGAGGTCACCGTGCTGAGTCATTCGCTGTCCAAGCAGGAGGACGGCAAGCGCTTCGGCGCGCACCACTACTACGCGACCGGGGACCGGCAGACCTTCCGCGGACTGCGCAGCCGATTCGATCTGATCATCAACACCGTCTCCGCCGATCTGCCGATCGACGACTACATGAAGCTGCTGGCGCTGGACGGCACCCTGGTCATCCTGGGTCTGCCCGAGAACCCGCTGTCGGTCAAGCCGTTCACCCTCGCGGGCTACCGGCGTTCACTGTCGGGTTCCATGATCGGCGGCATCGCGCAGACTCAGGAGATGCTGAACTTCTGCGCCGAGCACGGCATCGGCGCGGAGATCGAACTCATCTCCGCCGACCGCATCGACGAGGCGTACGACCGCGTCGTGGCCAGCGATGTGCGCTACCGCTTCGTCATCGACGCGGCGACCATCTAGCACCTCGCACGCGGGTTCCTCACCGCGTCCCACGGCAGAGGCGGCGGCGCGGCTACGTTGACCGTGTGTCCGAGAACGACAACCGCCCGCCCGCTTCCTCCGAGCCCGAGTCCGGCGATGCCGATCGCGAACCGGCCGCGACGGCTCGCGCATCCGGCGGCGAGCCGTCGGCGCCCGCGGAGCCGTCCGAAGGCCGTCGCCCTCGACCCCGGCAGCGCTCAGCCGACGACGATGACGATGAGCCCCATCGGATTTCGGTCTCGATCCCGCCGTGGCTGCCGCGCGCCTATCTGCTCGCGGCGGCCACGGTGGCCGGGATCGTGGTCACATTCTGGGCGTTGACCAAGCTGCAATCGCTGCTGACCGTGCTGGTGGTGTCGCTGTTCCTGGCATTCGCCATCGAACCGGCGGTCAACTGGCTGGCGGCGCGGGGCTGGAAGCGTGGCCCGGCGACCGGGCTGGTGTTCCTGTCGGTGGTCGGGGTGCTGGTCGGATTCGGCTGGACCATGGGCGAATTGGTGGTCGATCAGGTCACCACGCTGGTCAAGAACGCCCCGCACAGCGCCGAGGATCTCGTCACCTGGATCAATTCGACCTTCCACACCGAACTCTCGGTCACCGACGTCACGGCGCGGACCTCGGAGTGGAGTTCGAAGCTGGACTCCTGGCTGGTCGGACGAGCCGGAGACGTCTGGGGCGTCGGCACCACCGCGATCGGGGTGCTGTTCCAGGCCCTGGGCGTGCTGCTGTTCACCTACTACTTCGCCGCCGACGGGCCGCGCTTCCGCAACGCGGTCTGCTCGGTGCTGCCGCCCAAGCGCCAGGAACATGTGTTGCGCGCCTGGGACATCGCGGTGGAGAAGACCGGTGGCTACCTGTATTCCCGTGCGCTGCTTGCCTTCTTCTCGACCCTGGCGCACTACGTGGCCATGCGGGTGATCGGCATTCCGTCGGCGTTCGCGCTCGCCCTGTGGGTGGGTGTGGTGTCGCAGTTCATCCCGACGGTCGGCACCTATCTGGCGGGCGCGCTGCCGGTGATCGTCGCGCTCACCGGCGATCCCCGTGACGCCCTGTGGATTCTGCTGTTCATCGTGATCTACCAGCAGTTCGAGAACTACGTGCTGCAACCGCGCATCACCGCCACCACCCTCGACATGCATCCGGCGGTGGCCTTCGGGGCGGTGCTCGCGGGCGCGGCCCTGTTCGGGGCAACGGGTGCGTTGCTGGCGATACCGGTGACCGCGACCGCACAGGCCTTCATCGGCGCGTACATCCGGCGCTACGAGGTGACGGCGCCGGTGGACAGCCTGGTGTCGCATCCGACGCGGCGTAAACCGTTGCGGGAGCGCCTGCGTCGGTCCTGAGGACTCGCGCGCGACGACGAGCGGAACGTCGTCGCGCCCCGGCGACAGCCGATGGCCCTGGTGAAGTAGTCCCCAATCATCCACAGCCCCTGTGGAACAGCGACCGGCTCACGCTTCTCGGGCGGCACGAGCCGCCCGCCGGAAGTGTCGGCGCGGATACACTCGCACTGTCGAACGGCTGACAGAGAATCACGGCGCCGACCAGCACTATTGCTTGCATCGGGAACGACAGACGGTCCCGGAGAGCATCAGGAGCCATCAGATGTCGATCATCGCCACCCGCCTCGTCACCATCGCCGCCGCGGCCGCGTTCATCCTCCCCGCGGGCGCGGGACTCGCCAATGCCGAGCAGCAGCACAACGATCGCGGCTACCACTACTACTGCGACCGCAGCAGCGCCGGCTTCGACTGGGACTACTGCTGGAACCACTACCGCAGCGACTGGCAGCGCGATCACGGCAGCGATCGCGGCGACAGCCACGGCGGTGGCGGCAACGGCGGTGGCGGCCGGAACTGGTAGTCAGCCCCGACCGTCCCTCGTATCGTCTACTCGCCCACCGATTCCCGGGCCGCGAGCGCCCGGCGGCGCACGCGGCGCGCGGCGGCGACCATATTGCGCAGCGACGGGTCCAGCTGCCAGTGGTGACGGGTCTTGAGCCCGCCGTCCGGGTTGGCCCAGAGTCGCTCCGGAGTCACGGCTTCCGCTGCGGCGGTGAGCAATTCATCCAGCTCGTCGATGTCCGGGATGCGCGCCGAGCGACTCTCGTACACACCGGGGCCGACGCCGTGGGTGAGACCGTGCCCCTCGGCGCAGTCCTCCTTCAGCGAGTTGAGCACCCATTCGATGGACCGGGTGGCGACGATGGCGGTCACGTCGGCATCGAGTTCGTCGATCGCGTTCACCACGTCCTCACGGCTGGAATAGCCGATGTGCGTGTGGATCTGGGTGTCGGCCTTGACGCCGGAGGTGGCCAGCTTGAACGCGCCGACCGCCCAGCGCAGATATTCGGCCTGCCCCTTGGCCCGCAACGGCAGCAGCTCGCGAATGGACGGCTCGTCCACCTGGATGATGGCGATGCCCGCCTTCTCCAGATCCACGACCTCGTCCCGGATCACCAGGGCCACCTGATCCGCCGTCTCGTAGAGCGGCTGATCCTGGCGCACGAAGGAGCGCGCCAGCATGGTGACGGGTCCGGTGACCATGCCCTTGACCGGCTTGTCGGTCAGCGACTGGGCATAGGTGGTCCATTCCACCGACATGGCCTCGGGACGGGACACGTCGCCGTACACGATCGGCGGTCGCACGCAACGGGATCCGTACACCTGCACCCAGCCGAAGTGGGTGGTGGCGAAGCCGTCCAGCTGCTCCGCGAAGAACTGGATCATGTCGTTGCGCTCGTGCTCGCCGTGCACGAACACGTCCAGGCCGATGTCCTCCTGGAGCCGGATGGTCGACTCGATCTCGGCTTCGATGCGCTTGCGGTACTCCTCGTAGGAGAGCTTGCCCTGCCCCAGGTCGTAGCGGGCCTGGCGGACCGCGGTGGTCTGCGGGAACGAGCCCAGCGTGGTGGCGGGCACCAGCGGCAGATTCAGCCTGGCCTGCTGCGCGATCCGGCGGGTCTCGTAGGGTTCGCGCTCGCGCATCTGCGGGGTGATGGCGTAAACCCGTTGCCGCACCGCGTGCTTGAGCTTGAAGTGCACCTCGCGGGGCGGACGCCGCCACTTCTCCGAGGCTCCCTCGGTGAGCGCCGTGGCCAGCGAAACCACTTCCAGCACCTTCTGTTTCGCGAAGGCGAGGCGGTCCGCGACATTGGCGTCGAGGTCGTATTCGACGAGCAGGTCCTGCGGAACGTGCAGCAGCGTGGTGCCGGTGGACACCACCATGTCGGGGCACACCTTCGCGAGCTCGTTCAGGTATTCCAGCGCGCGATTGCGGTCCACGCGCCACACATTGGTGCCGCTGACGACGCCGGCGTACAGCCGCTTGCGGCTGATACCCGGGATCTTCGCGAGCTCTTCGGGGCTGATCCGGTGATTGGCGAGGTCCAGGCCGATGGCCTCGACCTTGGTGCGGGCCAGGATCTCGAGGGCCTCACCGAAGTCGCCGTACTGTCCGGTGACCAGCAGGCGCGGGCGCAGTGGCGCCTTGGATAGTCGCTCGTAGGCCTTCTCGAAGAGTTCGAGGGTGGAGGGCGAGCGGTCGCTGGTGAAACAGGGCTCGTCCAGCTGCACGCAGGTCGCGCCGCGCTTGGCCAGAACCTCGAACAGTTCCTCGTAGACCGGCAGCAGCTTGTCGAGCAGCTTCAGCTTGTCGAATTCGGTCTCACCGGGAACATGGCCGGTCTTGGACAGCAGCAGCAGTGACAGCGGGCCGAGCACCACCGGACGCAGTTCGATGCCCGCGCTCTTCGCGCGGTCGAACTCGTCGAGCAGGGCCTCGGGGTGCAGGGAGAATTCGGTGTCGGCGTCGAGCTCGGGCTGCCGGTAGTGGTAGGCGGTGTTGAGCAGCCGAACCAGTTCCAGCGGCGGCAGATCCGGCCGGCCGCGCGCCATCAGGAAGTAGAAGTCGAGGGGGTGCAGACCTTCTCGTTCCGCCTCGAACCGCTTCGGCACCGCACCGAACAGCAGCGCGTTGTCGAGGATGTGGTCGTAGAAGGAGAAGGTGTTGCCCGGCACCTGGGTGAGGCCGGTGGCCGCCAACTGGAGGTACTGGGTCTCCTGGATGTCCCGGCCGACGGCGATCAGCTCGTCGCGAGACAGCGTGCCGTGCCAATAGGATTCGAGAGCCCGCTTGAGTTCCCGGTGCAGTCCGATACGGGGATAGCCCAGAATGCTGGATCCGAAGCCATCGGTGACATTGGCCATGAGCGCGCCACTCCTCCTCTTGTCACCTGTGCGGCGCTCTCCAGGAAGGCGAGCGCCGCACAGTTTGCGCCCTGAGACGAGCGAACTCGCGTCCGCCCGGGTGGGCCGGCCGGTGTCACCGGCCCTAATTTGCAGCTTAGGCCCCTGCCGGGTTCAACAATCCCGTACCCGGGTGCCAGTCCCGCCGCGAGTTTCGGTTGTGCGAGAGCGACAACCGAGCTCGTGAGAGCGGGACAACGTGCCGAGGACGACCGGAATCGGCGCCGTTGTCCACCGTGCACGACGGACAACGGCACTCGGCGTGCGCTACTTGCGCGCAGCGGCCGGGGAGTTGTACTGGTAGAACCCCGCGCCGGTCTTCTTGCCGAGCAGGCCGGCCTCGACCATACGCATCAGCAGCGGCGGGGCGGAGTACAGCGGCTCCTTGAATTCGGAGTACATGGAGTCGGCGATGGACTTCACGGTGTCGAGGCCGACGAGGTCGGTCAGCGCCAGCGGCCCCATCGGGTGGGCGCAGCCGAGCACCATGGCCTTGTCGACGTCTTCCTTGGTGGCGAAACCGGATTCGACCATGCGGATGGCCGAGAGCAGGTACGGCACCAGCAGCGCGTTGACCACGAAGCCGGAGCGGTCGGCGGAGCGCACGACCTGCTTGCCGAGCACGTCGGCGGCGAACTGCTCGGCGCGCGTGGTGACGGCCTCGCTGGTCTTGAGCGTGGTGACCAGCTCGACGAGCGGCAGCACCGGCACCGGGTTGAAGAAGTGCAGACCCACGACCCGCTCGGGGTTGTTGGTGGCCACGGCGATCTTCATGATCGGGATGGAGGAGGTGTTGGAGGCCAGCACCGCGTTCGGGTCGGTGACGACCTTGTCGAGCTCGCTGAAGATGGCGTTCTTCACGTCTTCGCGCTCGACCACGGCCTCGACCACGAGCTGGCGGTCGGCGAAGTCGGCGAGATCGGAGGTGAAGCGCAGCCGCCAGGCGGTCTGCTCGCGCTCACGCTCGGAGATCTTGCCACTGGACACCGCGCGATCCAGCGACCGCAGAATGCGGGCGCGACCGGCGGCGGCGAGCTCACGGGTCTGTTCGAACACGAGCACATCGACGTGTGCCCGGGCACAGACCTCCGCGATACCCGCGCCCATCTGTCCGGCGCCGATAATTCCGACGCGCTGAATCTTTTCGCTGCTCACGGTCCCGCTCCTGCTGGTTGTTGGCCGTCTGGCTGTGGGTGAAGGCGTCGGATGGATGTGACCCTGCGCCTTCGTAAGGTCTTCATATCGAAGCTGATCGACACGATAGGAAAATGCCCTCCCCGCCGGGGCTGTCGACGGAGAGGGCGGGAACCCCGGGGCGGTGAGAAGGTGTGATGCGACTACCGCCCCGGGGTTGACCTCGCGGATCAGTTATCAAAAGCGACAACTGATTTCGTGAGGTCGGGGTAACTCGCCGGGTACGTCCGAAATCGGTTGCGTACCCGACCGCACTACGCGTTCCCAGCGGTGAACGGCTCTACAGCCGGACGCTGAATTCGCGGAGAGGTGGTCCAGCTCAGTGGAACTGGCCCTCTTCGGTGGAACCCTTCAGCGCAGCGGTGCTGGTGTTGGGGTCGACCGTGGTGGCGATGTTGTCGAAGTAGCCGGCGCCGACCTCACGCTGGTGCTTGACGGCGGTGAAGCCACGCTCGGCGGCAGCCTTGAACTCGCGCTCCTGCAGGTCGACGAACGCGGTCATGCCCTCGCGAGCGTAGCCGTGCGCCAGGTCGAACATGCCGTAGTTGAGCGAGTGGAAGCCGGCCAGGGTGATGAACTGGAACTTGAAGCCCATCGCGCCGAGCTCACGCTGGAACTTCGCGATGGTCGCGTCGTCCAGGTGCGCCTTCCAGTTGAACGAAGGCGAGCAGTTGTAGGCCAGCAGCTGGTCCGGGAACTCGCTGCGGACGGCCTCGGAGAACTTGCGCGCGACCTCGAGGTCCGGCACGCCGGTCTCCATCCAGATGAGGTCGGAGTACGGGGCGTAGGCCTTGGCACGCGCGATGCAGGGCTCGATGCCGTTCTTCACACCGAAGAAGCCCTCGGCGGTACGGGTGCCGTCCAGGAACTCACGGTCGCGCTCGTCCACATCGGAGGTGATGAGGGTGGCGGCCTCGGCGTCGGTGCGGGCGATGATGACCGACGGGACGCCGGCGACATCGGAGGCCAGACGCGCGGAGGTCAGGGTGCGGATGTGCTGCTGGGTGGGGATCAGCACCTTGCCACCGAGGTGGCCGCACTTCTTCTCCGAGGCGAGCTGGTCCTCCCAGTGCACGCCCGCGGCGCCGGCCGCGATCATGGCCTTCTGCAGCTCGTAGGCGTTCAGGGCGCCACCGAAGCCGGCCTCGGCGTCGGCGACGATCGGGGCCAGCCAGTTGGCGACGGAGTCGTCACCCTCGACCTTGGCGATCTCGTCGGCACGCAGCAGCGCGTTGTTGATGCGACGCACGACGGACGGCACCGAGTTGGCCGGGTACAGCGACTGGTCCGGGTAGGTGTGGCCGGACAGGTTGGCGTCACCGGCGACCTGCCAACCGGACAGGTAGATGGCCTTCAGGCCGGCGCGAACCTGCTGCACGGCCTGGTTGCCGGTCAGGGCGCCCAGCGAGTTGATGTAGTCCTCGTTGTTGACGAGATTCCAGAGGATCTCGGCGCCGCGGCGAGCGAGCGTGTGCTCCTCGACGACGGTGCCCTGCAGCTTCACAACCTGCTCGGCGGTGTAGCTACGGGTGATGCCCTTCCAACGGGGATTGGTGTCCCAATCCTGCTGGATTTCCGCAGCGGTCTTCGGGGTGCCGATGGTCGACATCTGTGACTCCACTTCCTGATCTCGGTCGGTTGGCCCCATTGGTCGAACGCGTGCCGGGCTGTTTTGAGGAGCTCGTGCATTCGAACACTGCTGGAGCGGCAATTTGCAGACTTGCTAGGCCCACGAGGTGTACTTCCACACGATGGCACAACAAAAAATGTCCGTCTACCTGTTGCAAGTGTGAATCACCGCTAGCTTTCGCGAGCTTTCTGCTAACCCTGCGAAATTTGCTTGCGAATAGCAGCGGTGGAATCTACTTGCCAGTAGTGCTGACGTGCAGTTTTGCATAACGCCCGTACTGTTAGCGTGATTGCCGCCACCGGGAGCCGACGCGCCGGTGACCCGAGTTCTGTGAGCACCTTCACATTCGATTGTGATCTTGATGAATGTGAGACCGGCCACCGGGGTCCTCAGAGCAGACTGTTCGGTCGAGCCTTAACCTGATCACCAGCCGACTGAACGAATGTCCAAATCAGCCGTGGGCATTCGGACGACCAACCCGGGAGTAGCCGATGCGACAGCGCTGGATCTGCATGGCGGCCATGGCCGTGACATCGATGGCGACGCTGACGGGGGCGCCCTTCGCCGCCGCGGCGCCCGCCGGCGGCACGGGCGTCGTCACCTCGATCGAGCCCCTGCCCGGCGAGGCAACCCCGCCCGGATCGGTGAATTCCGAGCGCTTCCTCTACTCCAGCACCACCGCGCGCGATCAGCCCGCGACAGCGAGCGCCGCCGTCTACTTCCCGCCCGGCGAGCCGCCGGCGGGCGGCTGGCCGGTGATCGGCTGGGCACACGGCACGGTCGGGCTCGGGGATCAGTGCGCGTACTCCGTCGCGGGTCCCGGTGCGCGCGATCGGGACTGGTCCTATCTGGGCGCGTGGTTGAAGCAGGGCTATGCCATCGTGGCGGCGGACTACGCGGGACTGGGCACGCCCGGTGACCATCCGTATCTGAACGGCGTGGTCGAGGCGCACAACGTGGTGGACTCGGTGAAGGCCGCGACCTCGCACTATTCGTCGCTGTCGAACAAGTGGGTGGTGGTCGGGCAGTCACAGGGCGGCGGCGCCGCGGTCACCACGGCCCGGTATGCCACCGAATTCGGCGGCCCGGACCTGGATTTCCGGGGCGCGGTCGGCACCGGGGTGCCCGCGTACATCGAGGACATCATGCTGCCGCTGGGCCCCGGCGTGCCGCCGGTCAAGCTGCCGCCGCACACCACCGGCTACGTGCTGTACATCCTGAACGGCCTGCGCACCACGTACCCGGAGCTGAATATCGAGTCGTACCTGAACGATTCGGGCCGCTACTGGCTGGAGCACTCCAACACCTCCTGCCTCGAAACCCTCGGCGAGGAGCTCAGCGCCGCGAATGTGGTGATCGGGAATCTCTTCTCCCGGCCGCTCGCCGAGATCCCGGACCTGCAGGGCCTGCTCACCCGATACATGGGCGTCCCCGAATCCGGTTACGACAGGCCGATTTTCATGGGCCAGGGCCTGTTCGACACCGATGTGGCGACACCCGCGACACTGGCTTTCGCCGCCCGACTACAGGCGAACGGCCAGCCGGTGACGCTGCACACCTACCCGACCGACCACAGCGGCACTGTCAATGCCTCCCTGGTCGACTCGATCCCGTTCGTCCACAACCTCTTCGACTGACCAGCACCGAACGACAGCCCCGAGCGATTTTCGAAGTCGCTCGGGGCTTTTCGCGTTTCAGCACGCCGAACCCGGGCTCGGCGGCATCTTGCTGAGCGTGCCTCCGAATCAATTCCTAGCATCGCTAGACAATCTAGTTCCAGGTCTGTTATCTTTGCTTCAGTTCCTAGCGTCGCTAGATTACGATGAAAGAGGCACCACGATGCTCACCGCCACCGCCCAGATCCTCGCCGCTCTCGCCGTCCTCGCCAACGCGGTCGTCTACGGCACCGACTGGTCCTGCGCCCTGATCACTCGCGCGGTCTACCGCAAGCTGGACGACGCCACGGTGACCGCCTCCGCCGGCTGGGGCCACTACTACGGCGACAAGCGCATGCCGGTCTTCGGCGCGGGCGGCGTGATCACCGCCGTCCTCACGGTCCTGGCCGCCGCCTTCGCAGGCCACACCGCCGCCGCGATCGCCGCCGCCCTGGCCCTCATCGCCCTGCTCACCTGGCTCGCCTTCTACGTGCGAATCGCCAAGCCCATCAACACCATCCAAACCGCCGCCGCCCAGTCCGGCACCACCCCCGCCAACGCCCGCGCCCTGCAGGACAAGTGGGAAAGCATCCTCAACTACCGAGTAGCCCTCCAAACCCTCGCCCTCACCGGCCTCCTCGCCGCCCTCGCCCTCATGTGAACCCGCTTCTGCCGCACAGCAGTTCGGCCCCGCATCCACCGGATGCGGGGCCGCTGCCGTACCCGGCGTCGAGTCGGTCATGAAGGTCGCATCCACCCGGTTACGGACCGCTGTGACCGGGATCGTCGACCGTCTGCGTCCACATGCCTCGGCGCCGAAGGCGAGAGAGGTTCCAGGATGGGGATGTCTCGCTAGAAGATAGTTCGCTACAGGTGGCACTGCGGCGAGCGGCGACTCGAATCGAGTTGCGGTGATCGTTACTGGCGTCCGGACATTCGCGGGATCAGTTGTTGTTCAGGTACTTCGGATGCTTCGTGGACGAGACGCCAGATTCGGTCGGCGGTCATGGGGAGGGTGTGGGGGCGGGTGCCGGTGGCGTCGCGGATGGCGTTGGCGAGGGCGGGGGCCACCGGGTTGTAGGGGGATTCGCTCATGGATTTCGCGCCGAGAGGGCCCAGGGGGTCGGTGGTGTCGGCGAAGTAGACCTCGGTGTAGGGGAGGTCGGAGAATTGGGGGATGTGGTAGTGACGAAGGGTTTTCGTGGTGACCACGCCGTTGTCGGTGCGGACTTCCTCGTAGAGGGAGGTGCCGATGGCCTGGGCTACGCCGCCTTCGATCTGGCCTCGGCACTGGGCCGGGTTCAGGACGGTGCCCGCGTCGGCGGTCTGGATCGATTGCAGGATTCGAACCTCGCCGGTGACCGGGTGGACCGCGACGCGGAAGGCGTGCACGTTGAACGAGACGGAGCGCGGGGTGCCGTCGTGGGTGGCGGTGGCTCGCAGCGGACCGTCGGCAACGAGCTCGGCGGCGGTGAGAAGTGTTTCGCCGCAGCGGATTCCGATCGGCTCGAAGGTGAACCCGTCCGGCGGCAGTCCGGTGAGTGCGGCCGCTCGGTCCAGCAGGACCGCGCGTAGCCGCTCGGCGGCGGCGTGGGTGGCACGACCGGCGACCGTGATGCCGGTGGAGCCGAACGCGCCCGTGTCATGCCCGGTGACCTCGGTGTCGGCATGCCGAATACGGATACGGGACACATCGGTCCCCAGCACGGTCGCCGCGATCTGCGCCAGCACGGTGGTCGTGCCGTTTCCGAACTCCGCTGTCCCGACACGAAGTTCGTACAGCGGTTCGCCGTGACCGGAGAGCAGCTCCAGATGGGCGGTCGAGGTGTGGCCTCGGGGCGGGACGGTGGCGATCATGGCGGGGGCCATGCCTTCGCCGATCAGCCAGTCCGGCCCGGGGGCGGGGACGCCGTTGCCTCGGCGCAGGGCCCTTTCAGCCAGGTCCAGGCACTGGTCGAGGCCGTAACTGGCGACGGTGAGATCGGGTTCGGGGTGGCAGAAGCCGCCGATGAGGTCGTCGCCGAGGCGGACCACATTGCGCCGCCGGAATTCGAAGGGGTCCAGGCCGATTCGGCGAGCGAGCTCGTCGAGCGCGGATTCGACGCCGAAGATGACCTGTCCGAGCCCGTAGCCGCGGAAAGCGCCCGAGGGCACGTTGTTGGTGTACACCGCGCGACCGTCGACCCGCTTGTTGGCGCAGCGGTACAGCGCCACCGATTCGCTGGTGCCGTGGAAAAGCACTCCCCCACTGTGGTTTCCGTACGCACCCGCGTCGGAGAGCACATCCACCGCGAGTGCGGTGAGCCGTCCGGCGGCGTCGCATCCGGCGGTGACCTCCACGCGCATGGGATGCCGCAGGGTGGTCAGGAACTCGTCCGAACGGCTGAGTTCGTACCGCACCGCCCGCCCGGTCCGCAGTACGGCCAAGGCCACCAGATCCTCGGTGAACATCTCCTGTTTGGCGCCGAACCCGCCGCCGACCCGGGCCGCGAACACCCGCACCCGATCCCGGTCCAGCCCGAACAACCGGCACAGTTCATCACGCACGAGGAACGGCACCTGTGTGCTGGTCCGCACCACCAGCCGCCCGTCCGGGTCCAGCCATCCGACGCTTCCGTGCGTCTCCAGATGCACGTGCTGCACCCGCTGGGTCTGCCACACCCCCTGCACCACATGGGCGGCCGCGCTCAACCCGACCGTCACGTCCCCGATCCGCCCGTGCACCTCGGCGACCACATTGCGCCCGGCATCGGCGATCCGCGCCGCCGCGGGCTTGTCCCCGTGCAACGTGGGAGCACCTGCTCGCAAAGCCTCCTCGGGCTCGAAAACCGCGGGCAGCACCTCGTACTCGACCACCAGTGCCCGACAGCCCGCCCGTGCCGCCGCCGCCGACTCGGCCACCACGGCCGCCACCCGCTGCCCCGCGAACCGCACCACCCGATCCAGCACCCGGCTGTCGTCCGGATCGTCCTCCCGGATCTGGTGCCGCGCGGTCGAGAACGCCACATCGGGCGCGTCCGCGTAGGTCAGCACCGCCCGCACTCCCGTAATCGCTTCCGCCGCAGCCGTATCGATCCTCACGATCCGCGCGTGCGCATGCGGGCTCCGTGCAACCTGCAGGTGCAGCACGGCCTCCGGCGGCGCATCCGCCGATCCACACCCGGATCCATCCATCGGCATATCCATGGTGAACGGCTCTGTCCCGGTGACGATTCGGCGCCCCGCGAGCGCACCGACCGGCGCACCGGCAGCGCCGGACCGAGCAGCCGAGGCCGGGATGGACACGGCTTCCGCCGCCGGCGAAGAACAGACGACATCGGGACGATTCCCGGTGTCACACAGGCTGCTGTGACATGCGGAACCGGCACACGACGGCGTTCGTGCGCGCAGGTCACCCGAGTCTCCGGGAACAGCCGCACCGGGCATCGTCTCGACACCCGCCGCGAGCCAGGACGCACCGAGGGCATCGGCGATGGAGCGGTAGCCGGTGCAGCGGCAGAGGTTGCCCTTGAGGGTGTCGGCGAGGGTGGCCGGGTCGAGAGCATCGGTGGCGGCGAGTTCGGTTGCGGTGACCAGCATTCCGGCGGTGCAGAAGCCGCACTGGAAGGCGGCGCTGTCGAGGAAGCGCTGCTGCAGCGGCGTCGGGGTGGAATCTGTGACGCCGGTGGCAGAGTCGGCGAGGCCGGTGGCGGTGGTGATGGCGCGGCCCTGCGCGCGATGGGCCGGGTAGACGCAGGAGTGCACGGCGGCGCCGTCGACCAGCACGGTGCAGGCGCCGCAGTCGCCGCTGTCGCAGCCCTTCTTCGGTGCGAGGTGGCCGTTTTCGCGAAGCAGGGTGCGCAGGCATTGACCCGGGCGGGAGTCGGTGTCGACCGGGGTTCCGTCCACGTGGAATCTCACGGGCGGGCTCCGCTCAGTTCGGCGGTGACCTCGGCGGCGAGGACGGCGGTGACGTGGCGACGCCAGTCGGGCGCGCCGTGCGGGTCGTCGAACCACAGACCGGGGTGGATCTCCGCCAGCGTTGCCGACAGTTCGCCCGCGGTGGGAACGTCGGGGAATTCGAGCACGACGGGCCTCGTGGTGGCGGCGCTCAGCGTCAAGGTCAGCAATCCGGAACGATCGAGGCGTCCCATGACCACCGCGCCGGAGCGCCCCGTCGGCGACAGCGCGATCTTGCGGAGTGCGGTGCGGGAGCGCAGGTTCGGCTCCGGTATCCGCACCGCCCGCAGCACCTCACCCGCTCCCAGCACGGTCTCCCCGGCCCCGACCACGAAGCGGTGCAGTGGAATCCACTCGTCCCCGCCCGCTCCCCACACCAGCGCGGAACCGCCCAGCGCGGTCAGCGCGGCCAGCACCGCACCCGCGGGCAGGGCCAGGCACACATTGCCGCCCACGGTCGCGACCCGGCGGATCTTGTGCGAGGCCACCAGTGCCCCGCAGGCCTGGCCGAACAGCCGGGTGGCAGGCCACCGCGCGGGATAGGAGGCATCCGCGAGCTCGGCGAGTGTGCAGGTGGCGGCGATTTCCAGCCCGGCGTCGTTCCAGCCGACCGGCGTCCACCCGAGCCCGGTGATGTCCACGAGTCGCTCGAGGTCGTCCTGCGGTTCGGAGTACAGCCAGGTCCCACCGGCCAGCACCGCGCTGCCGGTTCCCAGCCCGGTCAGATCGGCCCGCTCGCGCGCCGTCACCACTTCGCGAATCGTCTCCAGATCCATCCCGTCTCACCCGCTCTCACCTGCGGGACCACGCCCGGTATCCGGTCGCGGCCGCAACCTCCACCATAGGAGCGCCGAGTTGCGCGGAGATTGCGGCTGCCTCCGCACTGTTTCATACTCATTACTCTTACTCAGGACCTCCCCGACCGACACGCCCCCACGCCCCTGAACAGCACATTGTGGGGACGAACACCACCCGCCACCGTATCGACGAGCTGTGGCGCGGACTCCCACCGGCGACGCCGAAGCCACTGCAACAGGTCGAACGGCGGATTCCGGCGGAATCCCGACGGTGCGCCGCGGGCCTCGATGCGGACGACGCGGCGACCGAGCCGCCTACCGGGCCTTCGCTACCAGCGAGGCCTGTGCGCGGGCGACCTGGCGGCCGACCTCGTCCTCGTCGATGGTGCGGATCTCTCCGTCCCGCACCACGATGCGGCCGTTCACCACCAGCGCGGCCAGGGGCGGAGCCGAACCCAGGATCAGGGCCGCGACCGGATCCTCGATCCCCGCGTGCGCGGGACCGTCGAGCCGCCAGAGCGCCAGGTCGGCGAGTTTTCCGGGTTCGAGAGAGCCGATCTCGTTCTCGCGGCCAAGCACCCGCGCCCCGCCGATGGTCGCGAGTTCGAGGGCGGTGCGGACGGACAGGGCACGGGGACCCCCGCGCAACCGCGCGAAGAGCAGCGCGTTGCGTGGTTCCTCGATGAGCGAGCTGGACTCGTTGCTGGCCGCACCGTCCACGCCCAGACCGACCCGGACCCCGGCTGCCAGCAGGTCGGTGACGCGTGCGATTCCCGCGCCGAGTCGTCCGTTGGACGTGGGGCAGTGCGCCACGCCCGTCAGGGTTCTGGCCATGGTGTCGATGGCGCTGTCGTCGAGGTGGATGGCGTGCGCCCACCAGACATCGGGCCCGACCCAGCCGAGCTTCTCCAGATATTCGGCGGGGGTGCACCCGTGGGTGTCGAGGCAGTACTGGTGTTCGTCGAGGGTCTCCGCGACATGCGTGTGCATCCGCACCCCGAGTTCCCTTGCCAGGAAAGCGGATTCACGCAGCAGATCGGCCGACACCGAGAACGGCGAGCACGGCGCGAGCCCGATCCGCAGCATGGAATCGAAAGACCGGTCGTGCCAACGGGATACGGCATCGGCACTGGCGCGCAGAATGTCGTCGAGGTTCTCGACGACCGAATCCGGCGGCAGCCCGCCGGCGCTGTGCCCCAGATCCATCGAGCCCCGGGTCGGGTGGAATCGCAGACCGACCCGCGCGGCCGCGTCGATCTCCGCGCCGAGCAGATCCCCGCCCTCGCGCGGGAACACATAGTGGTGATCGGTGCTGGTCGTGCATCCGGTGCGCGCCAGCGAGGCCAGCGCGCCGGTCGCGGCCACCCGCAGGGCGTCCTCGTCGATGCCCGCCCACACCGGATACAGCGTGGTCAGCCATTCGAACAGGGTGGCGTCGGCGGCCAGCCCACGCGTGACCCACTGGTACAGGTGGTGGTGGGTGTTCACCAGCCCGGGCGTGAGCAGACAGCCCCGCCCGTCGATCCGGGTGGCCCCGACGATCTCGGGTGCGGCTCCCGCGCCGAGAGCCTCGATCAGATTCCCGCGAACGACGACGTGCCCGCTCCGGTGCTCGGTTCCGGCCGCGTCGACGGCGGCCACCGCGCAACCCTCGATCACCAGCACCCCGTCGTCGCTCATGCGGCTCAGCTCCCCCTGTAGGTGGAAAAGGCGAAGGGCGAGAGCAGCAGCGGCACGTGGTAGTGCCGTTCCCCGCCCACGGTGAACACGATGTCCACCTCCGGGTAGAACGCCTCGACGCCCTGCGCCGCGAAGTATTCCCCCGTATCGAACCGCAGCCGATGGTTTCCCGCAGCGAGTTCGGTGCCGAGAGCGCCGATCCGACCGTCGGCATCGGTCACGCCCGTCGCCGATTCGGTTCCCGCCGTGTCGAACAGCGTCACCCGGATCCCGGCGGCCGGTGCGCCGCGCACCGCGTCCAGGACATGTGTGCTGAGCGTGCTCATGCCGCCTCCTGGGCGGTCAGCAACCGCCGCAACCTGATTCGATTGATCTTCCCGAGTTCCTGTCGCACGATCCGCCTTTCGGTGTCCGCGTCGTTGCCCAGCCGGTCGGTGAGCACCCGCAGCAGCTCCTCCGGACTCTTCCCGGTGGCGCACACCAGATACACGTGCCCGAACTTCGCCTCGTACTCCCGGTTTCCCGCGGCGATGGCGGCCCGCACGGCCTCCTCGGCCGTCGCCATCGCGGCCTGTTCCCGCGCCGAGTTCGCGCTGTCGGGCCGGTCCCCGATCCGGGGGTGCCCGGCCAGCGCGCGATCGATCTCGGCGTCGCTGAGCGCCTCGAGTTCCGCGTCCGCGGCGATCAACAACTGACCGATGGCCGAATACGGTCGCCTGGCCGCCACCGCGTGCGCCCAGACGGGCGAGGAGCAGCATGTCAGCAATAACGTCGCGGCCGCCGATTCCGGCAGCACCGCGAATTCCGACCATCCGATCTTGTTCTCAGTCATCGCCTCCAGCATCGGTGATGGCAACCCCGCTCGCCACTCCGGCGCGCAACATCACCCCGCGTCGACCGACCGGAGCGGCTCGCCGCCGACTCGATCCGGCACGCCGTGCGATCAGGCATCCCGTGCCGTTCGGCCGCAATCGCCACGCGCCGGACGGCCCGGTGAACAGCTCGCTCTGAAAGGTTCGCCCCGAGGCGCTACGGTCGGCGGTATGACCCCCGATCGCTGCGATGGCATCGTGCTCGCGGCCGGCGCGGGCACCCGATACGGGATGCCCAAGGTGCTGGCCGAGGACGGGGCGTGGCTGCGTTCCGCGGTGCGGGCGCTGCGCGAGGGTGGATGCGCGCGCGTGTACGTCGTACTCGGGGCGACCGGCCCCGCACAGCGCGTGGACGATTCCGCGACGCCCCAGTGGCTGATATCCCGAAACCCGCGCATCCCTGTGCCTTCCGGTGCGTATCCGGTGTGGGCATCGGACTGGGCGATCGGTGTCAGCGCGTCCATGCGCGCCGGCCTGGCCGCCGCGGCCGCGCACCCTCGGGTGGTCGGCCTCGGCTCGAATTCCACACCCGAATACCGGGAAACCGGCTTCTCGTCGGCAGATGGTTGTGCCGCCACGCGGATTATCGGCACCGAAACGACTGTGACGGGGATTACCGGGTTGGGGATTACCGCCGCCGGGAACAAGGGGGTCGTGAACGAATGGGATTCGGCGCCTCCGGAGTTCGTGGCGATCATGCCCGTGGATACGCCGGATGTGGGTGGCGCGGTGGTCGAACGCGTGCTCACGGCCGCGCGCGGGAGTTCCGGCGCAGTGGCGCGCGCGGTATTCCAGGAGCGCCCCGGCCATCCGGTGATTCTCGGTCGTTCGCATTGGGCGGGCGCCGCCGCGGAAGCGGAGGGAAATTCGGGGGCGGGCACTTATTTGAAGCATCGAGCGGATATGGTGTGCGTCACGTGCGATGACCTTGCGACGGGGCTGGACCAGGACTACCCGGGTGGCATCGCACGGTGAGCGGGAGCAGTTAGATGCGGGATATCGTCGAGGACCTCCTACGGGTCTGGCACAGCGGACGTACGGCCGGATTGGCCACTCTCGTTCGGACTCAGGGTTCGGTGCCCATGCCGATCGGATCGGCCATGGTCGTGGATGCCGAGGGCAGGGCTTTCGGTTCGGTGTCGGCGGGTTGCGCGGAGGCCGCCGCTTACGAGGCGGCCCTGACCGCGGCGCGCACCGGCCAGCGCGGTCTGCACCGATTCGGCCCCGGTAGCGGGTTCGACGCCGGTATGGATTGCGGCGGCACCCTGGATGTGTTCGCGGAACCGTTCTCGCGCAGTCACTTTCCCGAGTTCCCCGATGTGGCGGCGGATATCGCCGCCCAGCGCCAGGTCACCGTGTTCACGGTGGTGTGGCATTCGGACCCCGACGTGATCGGCCAGCATCTGGTCACCGATCGCAAGCACGGCACCGAACTGGTCTCGCTCCCGGATTCGGATGTCTTCGTCTCCTCGTTCGTCCGCCCGCGACGTCTGATCATCATGGGCGCCAACGCTTTCGCCGCCGCCCTGGCCACCCAGGCGAAACTTCTCGGTTACCGCGTCACCGTCTGCGACGCCCGCCCCACCTTCGTCACCGCCGAGGCCTATCCCGGCTGCGAGGTGGTCGTGGACTGGCCGCACCGCTACCTGAACACCCTGGCCGCCTCCGGCGAAATCGATTCCAGCACAGCGGTGGTCGTGCTGACCAACGACGCGAAGTTCGAGATCCCCCTGCTCACCATCGCGCTACGACTACCCGAGCTGGGCTACCTGGCAGCACTGGGGTCCAGCACAGCACACGCGCACCGTATCGAAGCCCTGCAGGCCGGAGGTTTCGACGACGACACCCTTTCCCGCCTGCACTCCCCCGCCGGCCTCGATCTCGGGGCCCGCTCCCCCGCCGAATTCGCGCTCGCCATCGCCGCCGAAATGGTCGCGGCCCGCAACGGCGCCACCGCCGAACCGCTGTCGGCCCGCTCCGCCTCCCGCCATTCCGCCCTGGTCCACTGACCTCACCCGCCTCCGGGCCTGACCCCGTCGCCGGGGGCAGTCCGGAACAGGAGCATGGTGGCGGATTCGTGCGGATGAGTCCGCCACCATGGCTCCGTATCGAGCCGCGAAATCAGGTGGCCTGCTTGAGTTCCGGGTGTTCGGCGTAGACCTCTTTCAACAGCGACATGTCGAAGAGCTGATCGGCTTTGATCTCGATCTTCGCTTTGGCGAGCGCGGCGATGTTCTTGGCGATCAACTCCTCGGTCATGGTGAACAGGCCGTTGGCCTGGGAGTCCGGTGACACGACCAGGCTGTTCTGGGCGGTGGCCTCCTTGGTCTGCTCCGCCGGATCCAGGCGCTGGTCCTTGCCGTAGACCTCGACCGCGAGGCGGGCGGCCTCGGCCGGGTCGGCGACCGCGTCGCGCCAGCCCTTGATCTCGGCCACGAGGAAGGCCTTGAGCTTGTCGCGCTGCTTGTCGATGGTGTCCTGATGCACCGTCAGGGTTTCCGCGACGAGCGGGAGTCCGTAATCGGCGAACAGGAAATTGGCGTTGGCGAATCCCTTGGCGGTCAGGGTGATCGGCTCGTTGGTGACGTAACTGACCCAGCCGTCGACCTCACCGTTGGCCAGCGGCGACGGATCGAACTGCGCCGGAACGATCGTGACGTCGTTCGGGGTCATGTTGTTGGCGGCGAGCAGCGCGTTGAAGATGAGCTGGTTGGTGTCCTGCACACCGATCTTGCGGCCCTTCATGTCCTGCGGCGAGTTGATCGGCTTGCCCGCGGAGCTGACGATGCAGAAGGGATTCTTCTGGTAGGTGGTGCCGACGATCTTGGCGGGCAGACCCTCGAGCAGTGCGGGCGCGGTGGTCTGGGGCGCGGACAGTCCGGCCCAGATCTTGCCGGTGCCGAGCCCGGCTTCGACCGACGTGCTGGCCGCGCCGCCCGCGATCAGATTGACCGCGCCGAATCCTGCGTCCTTGAAGTAGCCCTTGGAATCGGCGAAGTACTCACCCGCGAATTCGATGTTCTTCAACCAGGACAGCTGGATGGCGACGGTGCCGAATTTCGACCCGTCGTCGCTGGTTCCACTACCGGACCCGGAGGAGTCCTCACCGCAGGCGGCGAGCAGTCCCGCACCGCCGAGCACGGCGCCGGTGAGCCCGGCGTAGCGGAGAAACGATCGCCGATCCAGGGCCTGGCCTCTGACTGACTGCGTGGCCGGAACCGGCCGGGACATACGACTCATCAACCGAATCTAGGGGCTTTCAGTTTCGAATATTTTGCTTTCGCCCGCGTATTTGTGTTCGCTACGTTAAGAACTCCCCCGGCCGTGCTAACTTGCCACACGCCGATCGGTCATCGATCGAGGTTTCGCTGCTCTGCGGTTCTGCTGAAATTCACGGTGAGTGCTCGAACTCGATGCGCGGAAAGTGCCTCGGGCCCCCTGCCGCGTCCGAGTCGGGCCGCGACGGGAGACATGATGCGCGAGGGACGATTTGCCGGGCTGCTACGGGTTCGGCACCGATCCACCCGGCGGCTGCTAGCGGTGGGCGGCGCGCTGCTCGTACTGTCCGGCACGGCCGCGATCGCCGGGGCCGACACCGCGCTGCCCGACGAGGACCCCTTCTACGCCGCACCCGCCGATATCGCCTCGCACCCCGACGGCTCGGTGCTCAATCGGCGCGAGATCTCCATGTTCGGTCTGCCGCTGCGGGTCTCGGCCTGGCAGTTGCAGTATCGGACCAGCGATTCGCAGGGCCGCCCGGTCGCCACGGTCACCACCGTGCTCACCTCACCCTCCCCCTGGGACGGGCCCGGCAGCCGGCCACTGCTGTCGTATCAGGTGGCCGAGGACAGCCTGGGCACGCGCTGCGCGCCCTCCTTCGCGCTGCACGGCGGTCGCGGCTCGGCGATCTCGAGCACCATCGTGGACACCCCGTTCCTGATCGACGCGCTTCGCCGGGGCTGGGCCGTCGCGGTCCCCGATTATCAAGGCCCCCAGTCTCGTTTCTTCGACGGAGTGAATTCCGCGCATGCGGTGCTGGACGGCATCCGCGCGGCCCGCTCCTTCACCCCCGCCGGTCTCGGACCGGACAGCAAGCTCGGCGCGTGGGGCTATTCCGGTGGCGCGTTCGCCACGCTGTGGGCCGCGCAGCTGCGCCGCACCTACGCACCGGAGCTCGGGATCGCGGGCATCAGCGCGGGCGGTCTGCCCGCCGATATCGCCACCATCGCCCGCAATGCCGACGGCGGCGAGCGGGCCGGACTGGCGATGCTGATCGTGCTGGCTCTGATCCGCAACTCCTCCGGCCCGAACCTGACCGGACTGCTCAACGACCGCGGCCGCGCGGTGCTCACCGCCGAGGCCGAGGCCTGCGGAAACGATCTGGTCGACCGCTATCCACACACTCGCATCGACGAATTGGCCGCCGCGCCCGGCCTACTCGCACATCCGAGTTTCCTGTCCGCGGTGCGGCGCGAGGAACTGGGCGCCTCGGTCCCCGATATGCCGCTGTACCTCTACCACAGCACCACCGACGAGGTGGTTCCCGTCGCCGGTTTCGATGCCCTGGTTCAACGCTATTGCGCCCCGGGATCGACCGTGCTCGTCAAGCATTCCTCCGCGTCCACGCACAACGGCGCGGCGATCGCCGAGGCATCGGGCGGAATGTCGTTCCTGGCAGACAGATTCGCGTCGGTGCCGCTCCCGGCCGGATGTCACGAACAAGACGAGTGAGGTCGCCGGTGCTCGCGGATCAGTCCCGTCCGCGCTCCGGCGCGAAGCGCGCGAGCACCAGATTCTCCAGCACCCCGACGATGGCGTAGGCCACGACCGACACCACCGTCACCAGCGCGATGGACGCCCACAGCCGGTTGTACTGGAAGGTGGGGATCGCCCGGATCAGCCCGGCCCCCAATCCCGTTCCGCTGCCGAGCCACTCGCCCAGCAGCGCACCGATCAGCGCCCCCGGCACCGAGACCCGGGCCGCCGCGAAGACCGCCGGCAGCGCCGCCGGGACGGCGACCAGGCGCAGCGCCGTCCACTGCGAACCACCGTATGCGGCAACCAGTTCCATCGCCTGCCTGGGCGCGGATCGCAGTCCGGTCATGATCATGACCAGCGCCGGGAAGAACACCACGATGGCGGCCATGACGGTGACGCCGAGCACCCCGCGTCCGAACACCAGCACGATGATCGGGGTGAGCGCCACCAGCGGCACCGAGCGCAACAGCATGGCCACCGGCAGAAACGCCTGTGCGACAGCGGGTATGCCGACGAACAGCGCGGCGACCACCAGCGCCGCGCCCATCCCGGCCAGGAACCCGATCGAGGCGTCCCGCAGCGTGATTCGCATCTCGGCGAATATCGCGTGCCGCGCGGTGCCGGAACTCGGCCCGGTGACCAGGTAGTGCCAGACGTCGCCCGGGCTCTTGCCGACCAACCCGACCTGCGGATACAACTTCAGGAACCCGTACCAGAGCGCCACCAGCAGCACCAGCGAAACCAGCAGCGGCAGCAGGAATCTCCCGATCGGGCGCAGCACGTTCAGGGCCTTCCCGGCCCCGCTCGGGCTCTCGATGACCTCGCTCATCACGCCTCCGCCCGAGCCCACGGCAGCGCCACCCGCGCGACCAACGCGACCAGCGCGTATCCGAGTCCGGCCAGCGCGGCCGCGGCCAGCGCCATTCCCCAGGTGCGCGGCACGTTGTACGCGGTCTGCGCGGCCGTCAACGCGACCCCGATCCCGCTGTCCACGCCACCCAGGTACTCGCCGATGATCGCGCCCAGCACCGCGGAGGGTGCGGCGATCTTCAAGGCGGCCAAGGTGTTCGGCAGCGCGGAGATCAACTGCACCCGGCGCAGCCGCTCCCATCGGCCGCCGCCGTACGCGCGAATCAGATCGAGGCTGGTGCGATCGGCGGAGCGCAGCCCCGACACCGTGCCGACCATGGTGGGAAAGAAGCAGTACATGGCCGCCAGGAACACCGTCGGCGTCCGCCCGCCGAACACCACCAGGATGATCGGCCCGAGCGCCAGCAGCGGCGTGCAATAGCTCAGGATGGCCAGCTGCGTGACCAGCATTTCGATCGGCGGAATCAACACCACCAGCACCGCGAGCACGATGGCCAGCGTGTTGCCCCAGACGAAGCCCTGCAGCGCGCCCTTGGCGGTGATCTCGAAATTGGGGCCGTAGAGCGCCCATCCGTCGGTGTACATGGTGTGCAGCACCTGCCAGGGTCCGGGCACGGTGCCGCCCGCGACGTGCAGCGCGGCCAGTAGCGCCCACACCGCCAGCAGCGCGGCGATTCCGGTCAGCCCGCCGAGCCTTCGCGGTGACAGTCGTTCTCGCACGGCGCTCCCGTTCATCGTGTCGCCACCCCGTCTCGTCCACTGCGACCGAACAGCAGTTCCGAGAGGTAGTCGTGCAGCTTGTGGAACTCGGTGGTGCGCATCATTTCCGGGGTGCGCGGGCGCGGCAGGTCGATGTCGACGACCTCCACCACGCGCCCCGGTCGCGGGCTCATGACCGCCACCACGTCGGACAGGAACACCGCCTCGGCGATGCCGTGCGTGACCATGAGGGTGGTGGCCGGCTTCTCGGTCCAGATCCGCAGCAGTTCGAGATTGAGCCGCTGGCGCGTCATGTCGTCGAGGGCGCCGAAGGGTTCGTCCAGCAGCAGGATCTTCGGCTTCACCGCGAGGGCGCGCGCGATCGACACCCGTTGTCGCATACCGCCGGACAGTTGCGCCGGTTTGGCCTTCTCGAATCCCTCGAGCCCGACCAGCGCGATCAGGTCGGCGACGAGACCGGGATCGGCGGGCAGCCCGGCGACCTGCAGCGGCAGTTTGATATTGGATTCCACAGTGCGCCAGGGCAATAGCGCCGAGTCCTGGAACGCGATCCCGAATTCGTGCCGCCGGCGCAGTTCCGCCGGCGTCTCGCCGTTGATCCGCGCGGTGCCGGTGCTCGGGGTGTCGAGTCCGGCGAGGATCCGCAGAATCGTCGATTTCCCGCAGCCGGACGGACCGAGCAGGGACAGGAACGCGCCCTCCCTGGTGTGCAGATCCACCGCGTCCAGGGCTTGCACGGTGCGCCGGCCCGAACGGAAGGTCTTGCTCAGCCCACTGATGTGAATGCCTGTTCCCCCGGGGGCGACGTCCGAACTCATAGGCTCACAGTAGGAGCCGGGAATTGCACCGAGATTGCGAATCGGCGGAGAAGATTTCACGGCGGTTACGGGTGACGGCGAATCCTGTTACGCGCACTGCCCCCGGTGAGTACGCACACAACCCCCGGTGAGACGGTGCTCGAAAGTTGCCTTCACTCACCAGCCGGCGGGTTCGAACCAGTCCCTGGCTTCCCGGCGGAACAGCAGCACGATCACCACGAGTGAACTGAGCGGTCCCAGCGGACCGGGCGGATGCCCGTCGGTGATCGACGGCACGGTCCAGAGCATGTTCAGCGCCGCGACGAGAATCGCGCCGATGCGCACCGACTGCCCGACCGAGCGAAAGGTCAGGGCCACCAGTCCGAGCAGGAATCCGGGCAGGAAGGGCACCGCCGTCATGAGCGCCGACCGTCCGCCGAGCAACCATCCCGAGGACGCCACGCACAGCGCCCCGATCACGGCCATCAGCACAGCGACGATCTGTGCCGCTCGCACCGCACGCGGCATTCGGTAACTGTCGTCCACGCCCGACCCCTGATCGGGCGGAATCCCAACGTCCGACATCGCCCCGACCCTACCGCCCCCACCAGCGGCAACGACGTCACCACGCCGAGGCTGAGGTACGGGCGACACGCCGATGAAGTGCTCCGGCGCACCGGCGACGGCGTCCTGATCCGGATGCGTGCCGGGGTTCGGGAGCGTCCCGGATCAGGGTCGCACGGCGGCCGATTCGAGTTCGCTCACCAGGACCGTCGGAAGCAGCCGTTCGCGCAGCACATGGTCGATCTCACCCGCGACCGGAATGACCACGGCGGCGGCCGACGTGGCGACGGCATCCACCAGCAGCGCGGTCCAGTCCGGATCGGAGTCCGCGGCGAAGGCGGCGGCGATGGCGGCCACCGCGGCGTCCCCGGCGCCGGTGGGATTGCCCGCGAGGGGTTCGGGCAGGGCCGCGGAGAAGGCCCGCGTCGCGGTGACCGCGACCATGCCGAGGCCGCCGCGGGTGACGATGACCGCGCCCACGCCACCGGCGATGATCGGTTCCACCGCGGCCAGAATCTCCGGGACGGTGGTGGCGGGTCGGCCGGTGAGGCGTTCGAGCTCCTCGATGTTCGGGGTGAGAACGATGCCCGGCACCCGCGCAGCCAGCTCCAGCGCGGGACCGTCCACGTCGCACACGGTCGGCACGCCGGCGTCCAGGGCGGTGCGGGCCAGTTCCGCGGGCAGGCTCGGCCCGACACCGACGGGCAGCGAGCCCGCTATCACCAGTCCGTTCATATCCGAGAGCATTCCGCCGACTCGCACCCGCAGCTGATCGATGGCGTGCGGTTCGGAGATGCGCGGGCCGGGCTCCCACAGCGCGGTGGCGGTGCCGTCGTCCGATTCGCTGATCACCACCGTGCGCCGCACCCACGGCAGCGCGTGCACGAAGTCGACCGGCATCTCCAGCTCGGCCGCGGCCGCGAAGGAGTGATCGGAGAATCCGGTCGCCCGGGCATACTTGCCCAGTTGATTGAGCACCCTGGTGACATTGATGCCGCGGCCGCCGAGGCGCTGATCCACCGACCGGACCCGATGCTCCCGTCCCCGCTCGAAATGCTCGACCCGGTAGGTCATGTCGTAGGCGGGGTTCATGGTCACGGTGAGGATCACCAGTACCACTCTGCACGCCGAGCGATCGGATGCAACCCTCGAATGCACGAACGGCATCGAAAAGGGTTTAAAAGGCAGGGATTTCGCGTTATTACCGCTGTTTTTCGCAGTCGGCGAGTACCCGCAGATGATGCTCTACGTCGCGCTGGATTCCCGCCCTGCCGGGCCCCAGATACTTTCGTGGATCGGTCATCGCGGGCGAGTGGCTCAGGGCCGCACGCACCGCATCGGTCAGGGCGATATTGAGTCTGGTGCCGATATTGACCTTGACCATGCCGTGCCGAATCGCCGAGCGCAACCCCTCGTCGGGGACTCCGGAGGAACCGTGCAGTACCAGCGGCACCGGTATCCGCGCTGCCAGCCGGGCGATGAGATCGTCGTCCAGTTCGGCCGAACGCACCGCCATCGCATGGGTGGAGCCGACCGCCACCGCCAGCGCGTCCACTCCGGTGGCGGCCGTGAACTCGGCCCCCTCCGCGGGATCGGTGCGCACGCCCGGTGCGTGCGCACCATCCTTGCCGCCGACCTCGCCGAGCTCGGCCTCCACGAAGACGTTCCGCTCGTGACACCAGCGGGTGATCAGGGCCGTGGTGACGACGTTCTGCCGATAATCCAGCGCCGACCCGTCGTACATCACCGAGGTGATGCCGAGTTCGACTGCCTCCCTGATCAATTCGGTGTCCTTGGCGTGATCCAGATGCACCGCCAGTTCGGCCGTGCTGTCCTGCGCGATCTGCAGGCAGGCGCGCGCCAGGGGCCGGAGACCGCCGTGATACTTCACCGTGTTCTGCGAAATTTGAAGAATCGCAGGACTTCTCACCGCCTCCGCAGCGGCCGCGATGGCCTCCGCGTGTTCCAATGCCACCACATTGAAGGCGCCGAGCCCACCCGGTCTGGCCAGCTCGATCAGTTTCGGGACAGCGGTCAGGGTCATGGGCTCTCCCGGGTCTGCGACGCACGCACGGGTTCCACCCGGACGAGCCGAGCCAGACGGGTGCGCAGTGCGTGGTCGATCTCCCCCGCCAGGGGCATGGCGACGGCCGCGGCGGAGGTGGCTACGGCATCCGCCAGTACGGCGGGCCAATTCGAAATGGCGGCAGGGGTTTTCGATACTCCCGCGAGTCCGGAGATGACCGCCGCGGCTGCGGCATCTCCCGCTCCGGTGGGATTACCGACCACCGGTTCCGGCAGGCATGCCGACCATGCTCCGGCCGCGGTGACCGCCACCATGCCGTCCGCGCCCCGGGTGGCGATCACCGCACCCGCGCCACCGGCGAGCAGCGGCCGCACGGCAGCCACCACATCGGCGGGCGTGCGCGGCGATGCGCCGGTGAGCGCCCGCAGCTCATCGGCGTTGGGCATGATGATCACGCCCGGCACCCGCGCCGCCACCGGCAGCGCGTCGCCGTCCACATCGCAGATGACCGGCAACCCGGCCGCCACCGCCGCACGCGCGAGTTCGGCGGGCAGGTCCGGGCCCGCGCCCGGCGGCCGCGACCCCGAGATCACCACACCACTGGCCCGGGGCAGCAGCGCCGCGATCCGCGTCTTGAGCCGCTCCACCGGCGCCGAACCCCGCAGCGCCGCCCCCGGTTCCCAGAGCCCGGTCGTCGTCCCGTCCGCCTCGCTGATCACGAGGGTGCGGCGGATCCAGGGCAGCGCGTGCACGAAATCGACGGGCATCTCGCGTTCGGCTTCGTCGGCGAAGTCGAGATCGGCGAATCCCGTTGCCACCGAGTGGATGCCCAGACTGTTGAGAACCCGGCAGACGTTGATCCCCTTGCCGCCCGCGCGCTGCTCGACCACCGAGACGCGCTGCACCACACCGTGTTCGAAGCTGTTCAAGCGATAGGTGACGTCGTACGCGGGGTTCATGGTCACGGTCAGGATCACCGCAGCCACCGCCCTCGACGCATGACCTGACGCAGTCTCAGCTCGTCGTCGACCACGACGAGGTCCGCGTATCCCCCGGACCTCAGGTCTCCGACGTCGGTGAGTCCGGCGGTGAGTGCGGGCGTCAGCGTCGCCGCGCGCACCGCGTCCGCCAGCGGCACACCGCATTCCCGCACCGCCCAGGCCAGGCATCGCAGCAGGTCCGAGGTTCCGCCGGCGATCGAACCGCTCGCCACCCGGGCCACCCCGGCGCTGACCGTCACCTCCTGCGGTCCCAGCCGATAGCGCCCGTCCGGCATTCCCGCCGCCTGCATGGCATCGGTCACCAGCGCCACCCGCTCCCGTGCGGCCGCGAACACCATCGCACCGAATCCCGCATCCGTATGCACCCCGTCTCCGATCAACTCGACTGTCGCGAACCCCCGTGCGGCAGCGGCCAATGCGGCCCCCACCGGCCCCGCCGCCCGATGATGCAGCGGCGGCATACCGTTCCCGAGATGCGTCACCGAGCGAGCGATCCCCGTGGGCGACAATGCCTCCCGGAACACCGCGAACTCGGCGTCGCTGTGCCCGAGCGACACCGTCACGCCGTGATCGGCCAGCATGCCGGCCACCGCCGCGAACCCGGTCCGCTCCGGAGCCATGGTCATCACGCGAAGGTGCCCTCCCCCGGCCTCGACCAGCCGCCGTGCCAGCCGCGGATCGGGATCCACCAGATATCGAGGATCCTGCGCTCCACAGCGTGCCCCCGACAGAAACGGCCCCTCGGCGTGAATCCCCCCGATCACCCCGTCCTGCGCCAACTCTCGCAACGCCCCCACCTGCGAAACCATGTCCTGCGCCGCCGCGGTCACGATCCCCGCCAGCACCGTCGTCGTCCCCCTCGACCGGTGATACGCGGCCGCCCCCGCCGCCTGTTCGTGATCCACCGTGTCGAACCGACACCCCGCCCCACCGTGATTGTGGATATCCACCAGCCCGGGTAGAACCGTCCCCACGGGGGCGGGAAGATCCGACTTCTCGTGCCTCGCAGCCCATTCCGCGAGCCCGGACACAGCCGTCACCCGCTCCCCCGAGATCGACACCACGCCGTCCTCGACCACATGTGCGGGCGACACGATCCGTCCCCGCACATGCACCTCGGCGCCACGTCCCCGATCCCCCGCGGACCCGATCACGCCGTCGCTCCGAACCCCGGGCGCACCGCCGAATCGTCGACCATTCGGCGGTTCCGATACCCGCCCGGCCCACCAACGCCCAGGCCCCGTGGTCTGTCCACTCCACGGGGGACGACCAGGCGCCTCTCATCGATCATTGCCTCGATTCGCACCTCCGGCGGCTCGCCGCCCCCATGTGGCGGGCCGCCCGCGACCAGTCGCGGAACCGCGGTCATGACAGGGCTCCGTGGCGCGCGAGCAGGGCGGCCCCGGCCAGACCAGCGCGGGGGCCGAAGGCGCCGATTGCGACTTCCGGTACCGGCACCACCCGCAGGCGGGCGGTGAGGGCCTGGTGCAGGGCGTCGGTCAGGGCGGCGCCCGCACCGGCCAGCCCGCCGCCGAGCACGATCAGCTCGGGGCATACCGCGTGGATCACGCCGGTCAGCCCGTCGGCGAGCGCGTCCATGGCGTCGGCGATCACGGCCCGGGCCTGAGGATCGGTGTCCGAGCGCGCGAAGACTGTTGCGGCGCTGCGGCATTCGGTGCCCGTGCGCAGCGCGTAGGTGCGTGCGATGTTGGCGGCCGACGCCACGGTCTCCACGCAGCCGATATTGCCGCAGGGGCAGAGCATCCCGTCGTGGCGAACGGGGATGTGGCCGTATTCGCCCGCCTGACCGAGTGCACCGCGAACGAATTTGCCTGCCACCGAGAGGGTTCCGCTGATTCCGGTCCCGATGACGATCACGCACACGGTGTCGCGATCACGCCCCGCCCCGAACCGCCATTCTGCCCAGCCCGCGGCGGCCACATCGTGATCGATCAGGACCGGCACCTGCCAGCGGTCGGTGAATCGACTGCCTATCGTCACGTTTCGCCAGCCGACGTTGCTGCTGAACACGGCTATCGACCTCACCGAATCGACCAGACCCGGTAGCAGCACCGCGGCGCGTTCGATACGCGACCTGTCCGCCGCGCTCAGTTCGTCGAGCAGGCTGTCACCGAGGTCGAGCATCGCGTCGAACGCGGCCTCCCCGGGCGGCGTCGGCACCGCCCCGGCGGCCAGCACCGTGCCCGCGTCATCGCTGATCTCGGCCTTGATCGTGGTACCGCCGACGTCCATGCCCAGCACGAGTGCCCGCTCCGAGACCGCGGCGGGTGGTTTCGAACTCATCCCGAGAGTCTCCGCCGTGCGCTTCCCCGGCGCAGGGGGATTTCGGGGAAGTCGCAGGTCATCAGGGTCTGACGGCATCTCTACCGGCGCCGGAAGACGATGGGAGACAGCGCCGTCCGGCCGGGAGCGCACCGGCGACCACTCGCCCGCCGACTCGACGAGCGGATCGGCGGACCGGGGACGCCGCCGAGCATCGGGACGGCCGACCGCGTGTGGACGCATCGAGGCTCGCCGGGGCGCGGGATCGTCCGTCGCGTTGGGGTGCACCGCGATTCACTCAGGAGTCCAGGACTACCGAGCGGGTGAGGCCGCGGGGGTGGTCGGGGTCCAGACCACGATCCGCGGCGCGCAGGACGCAGAGCCGGTGGACTCGGATCAGCTCGGCCATGGGATCGATCCGGCGGTGCTCCAGGTGCGCACCGGTGGCGGCGACCGCCTCGGCGAAACCGGCTGGGAGCGAGCCGAATCCCCAGACGACCCGGCCGGGCGCGGCAATGCTGATGGGGCCGTGCCGGTATTCGGTGGCGAGGTAGGACTCGGTCCACAGCTGGCAGGATTCGCGGAGTTTGAGCGCCGCCTCCTCGGCCAGGGCGGCGGCGAATCCCATTCCGGCGAAGCTGATCTGCTCGGTGTCGCGCACGGCGGCGAGCGACGGTGCGGGGTCTTCGGCGAGCACCTCGCGGGCCTGGGCGATCACCGGGGCCAGGTCCTCCCCCAGGTGGCTGCGCAGGATCGCGAGCGTGGTGGTGGCGAATCGCGTTTGCACCACGGACTTCTCGTCGGCGAAGTCGATCAGGATGGCGTCGCCGAGTTCCAGCACGGGCGTACCCGGGCTGGAACAGACCACGGTGCGCGCCAGCCCACCGGGCAATGCGCGCATGGCCTCGATCACCTCGGTGGTGGTGCCGGAGCGGCAGATCACCAGCGCGCGGTCGTACTCGCGAGTGGTGGGCGGCTGCCCCGCCGGCCAGGCGTCGGTGAGCCCCTGTCCGGACCGTTCACGCAGCGCGGCGTACGCCCGCGCCATGAACAGCGAGGTGCCGCAGCCGATTACGCAGACCCGCTCCCCCGCCGCGGGCAGGATCGCGCGGTGCTCGGCGGCGATCGCCGCGGCCCGGACCCAATGGTCGGGCTGGGAGGAGATCTCGGCGGCCAGATGCGTCGCCGGACTGTGAGAGGCGGAGGTCAGCACCGATCCAGCGTGAACCCAGTGATCGTTCATGTCAAATTTACAGCCAAAGTAGTCAGATTCGATCATTACCTCGGCTAGATTCGACACAGATCACCCGAACGACATCATCATCCGCGTTTTCGCCCGGGTGTGCGTCTCGAAAGGCTCTACTCGTGAAAAGACATCTCCATCGCGCCCTCGCCGGCGCCGCGATGTTCACCGCGGCCGCCTTGGCCACCGCCTCGTGCGGGTTCGGCTCGAATGACAAGTCCGACAACGATCCCCACACCGTCAACCTGCTCGTGCCGTCCTACAGCGACGGCGCGCACGGCACGAAAGCCCTGTGGGACGGCATCATCGCCGGCTTCCACGACAAGAACCCCGACGTCACGGTGAAGCTGCAGGTCGAATCCTGGACCGCCATCAACGATGTGGTGCGCACCAAGCTGCAATCGGAGTCCACCACCCCGGACATCCTGAACATCGACGCCTACTCCACCTTCGCCGCCGACAAGCAGCTGTACCCGGCCAAGGACGTGGTCTCGGAGTCGGTGCTGGCCGACATCACCCCGGGCTTCGCCCAGAACGCCACCATCGACGGCACCCAGTGGGCGCTACCGCTTTTCGCCTCCACCCGCACGCTCTTCTACAACACCGAACTCTTCGAGCGAGCCGGTGTCGCCACACCCCCGAAGACCTGGACCGACCTGACCGACGCCGCCAAGAAGATCCAGGCCCTCGGCGGCGGCGTCGCGGGCTACGGCCTGCCGCTGGGTAGCGAAGAGGCGCAGGGCGAATCGTCCATCTGGACCTTCGGCGCGGGTGGCAGCTGGTCCGACGGCGGCAATCTCACCATCGACACCCCCGACAACCTGGAGGGCGTGCGTGCGATGAAGTCGCTCGCCGATGCGGGTGTCACGCAGGCGAATCCGGGTGCGACCAATCGCCTGGACGTGATCAACGCCTTCATCCAGGGCAAGATCGGCATGATCGAGGGCCTGCCCCCGACCATCGGTCAGATCGCCGAGAAGAATCCGGGCCTGAAGTACGCCACCGCGCCCACGCCCACCAAGACCGGCGCCCCGGTCACCCTCGGCGTGGCCGATCATCTGATGGCGTTCAAGAAGGACGGCGGCAAGCAGCAGTCGGTGAAGAAGTTTCTGGACTACTTCTACTCCGCGCCCGTGTACGCCGACTTCGTCAAGAACGAGCATTTCATTCCGATCACCACCAGCGCGATCACCACGCTCGCCGATGATCCGGTGACCAAGACCTTCGCCTCAACCCTGCCCAACGCCCGCTTCTACCCGAGCAACAATCCGAAATGGGCGGCGGCGCAAGGCGTGATCAAGCAGCAGATGGGCACCATCACCCAGGGCGCGGATCCCGCCGACGTGCTCCAGAAGGTCAAGCAGGCGGCGAGTTGAGCAGGGGCAGAACCCGATTCACGGCGGGGCTGGCCGCCCTGCCGTGGATCGCCCCGGTACTGGTGTTGATCGCGGCCATCGTGCTGTTCCCGGTCGGCTACATGCTGTGGACCAGTACCCGGAACCTCTCGGCGTACGGCCAGGACCGGGGCTCGGCGGGATTCGGCAACTACCGCACCCTGTTCCGGATCCCGGAGCTGGGCTCGGTACTGCTGCACACCGTGATCTGGGTGGCGGCGGTCGTGCTGATCACCCTGGTGCTCTCGGCGGGGCTCGCGCAGTTCCTGAACAAAGACTTCCCGGGCCGCACGGCGGTGCGCCTGGCCGTGCTGGTGCCGTGGGCGGCGTCGGTGGTGATGACCACGACCGTCTTCTACTACCTGCTCGACCCGGATGTCGGCCTGGTCAACCGCTTCCTCGTCGACATCGGAATCCTCGATCGCGGTTACGGTTTCACCAAACAGCCCACCCAGGCGTTCCTGGTGGCGATCGGGGTGGCGGTGTTCGTGTCGATCCCGTTCGTCACCTACACGCTGCTGGCGGGACTGCAGTCGATTCCGGCCGAGATCACCGAGGCGGGCCGGGTGGACGGCGCGAACTCGTGGCAGCGCTATCGGCATCTGACCCTCCCGCAGTTGCGTCCGGCGATCGCGGTCTCGACCATCATCATGATCATCAACGTGTTCAACCAACTGCCGATCCTGCAGGTGCTCACCGGCAGCATCGCGGGATTCGACGCGGACACCACGACCACGCTGACCTTCAAATTGATTCGGCAGAACCAGCAGATCGACACCGCCGCGGCGATGAGCGTGCTGAATTTCGTGCTGATCGTGGCGATCATCGCGATCTACGTGAAGGTGGTCCGCCCGGCCGATCAGGTGGAGTCATGACGAGTCTCGACGCCCCGGCGACGAAAACCGCCGCGCCACAGCGAAAGAACCGGCGCTGGGGCCTGACCGCGGTGGGCGCGCTGCTCGCCGCGATCTTCCTGACCCCCTACATCGCGATGCTGCTGGGCTCGCTCAAGTCCCGCGCCGAGATCCAGCACATCCCGCCCACGTATCTGCCGCAGCGGTGGCATCCGGACAACTACGCCACCATGTGGGACACCCCGGAAACGCCGCTGCCGTTCAACCTGGTGAGCACGATCGTGATCGCGACCTGCGCGACGCTGCTGGTGTTGGTCGCGGCGATCCCGGCCGCGTACTACACCGCGCGCCGCCGGTTCCCGGGCCGCACCGTATTCCTCGGCCTGGTGCTGATCACCCAGATGCTGCAGCCGACGGTCCTGGTCACCGGCCTGATCCGGGAGTTCTTCGCCCTCGGCATCAATGACACCTGGCTGGCGATGATCCTGGTCAATTCCGCGTTCAACCTCTCGTTCGCGGTGTGGATCCTGCACAGCTTCTTCGCCGGGGTTCCGGTGGAGATCGAGGAGGCCGCCCAGCTGGACGGCCTGAGCCGCTGGCAGATTCTGACCCGGGTGAGCCTGCCGCTGGTGTGGCCGGGCATCGTCACCGCGACCATCTTCACCGTGGTCGCGTGCTGGAACGAGTTCGCGGCCAGCCTGGTGGTGCTGACCACGCCGGAGAATCAGCCGCTCTCGGTCGCGCTGACCAAGTTCATCGGCCAGTACGACACGGCTTGGCAATATGTCTTCGCGATCTCTACGGTCGGTATCGTGCCCGTTGTCATCCTCTTCGCGCTGATCGAGAAGCGCCTGGTCGCAGGACTCACCGCCGGAAGCGTGAAATGACCGCACCGGCGGATCGCCCGCAACGCTGGAACCGGCTGCTGGAATTGCTCACCGAGACCGGTCGACTCTCGGTGGAGGAGGCGTCCGAGCAGCTCGGCGTCTCCGCCGCCACCGTGCGCCGGGATTTCACGGCGCTGGCGGATCAGCAACTGGCCACCCGCACCCACGGCGGCATCGTGGCGACCTCGGTCGCGTACGAGCTGCCGGCGCGGTACCGGCACGGCGATCAGGCCAAACAGCGGATAGCGGAATACGCTGCCGCACTGATCGATCCGGACGCGGTGGTCGGACTCAACGGCGGCACCACGACCACCGAGGTGGCGCGGGCGCTGGCGGGCCGGGCCGATCTGTCCGTGCCCGGCGACGCCCGGCTGACCATCGTGACCAACGCGCTCAACATCGCCGCGGAGATGGTGCTGCGCCCGCACCTGCGCACGATCTGCCTCGGCGGCACGGCCCGGCGCGAGTCCTACGAGCTGCACGGACCGCTGGCCGAACGCTCACTGGCCGAATTGCGGGTGGCCACGGTCATTCTCGGGGTCAACGCGATCTCGGTGGACGGCGGGGCGCAGTGCACGCACCTGGACGAGGCGGGAGTGAACGCCGAGATGGTGCGCCGCGCGAATCTGGTCGTGGTGGTGGCGACCTCGGACAAATTGCAGCGCAGCGCGCTGGCCCGCATCTGCCCGATCGAGAAGGTGCACGTGCTGGTCACCGATGCCGACGCCGATCCGGACGCGGTGGCGGCCATTCGCGGTGCGGGCGTCCGCGTCGAGCTGGTCTGAGGACCACGCCCTACCTCTTCCGACCCGAGCACCCGGTCGGACAGTTGATTTCCGATGCCGGGGAAGTCTTCGCCACACCTCTCCATCGTGATTGTTAGTGACCGTTTTTGTCGTAGACAGAGCATAAACAAGCAATTATTCTATGGGGGAACGCATTCCGGCCTCGGTGCCGGAATGCACTTCGCTCCCTCGCCTCTCTGCTCCAGAGGAATTCCCATGCGTGAACTCCCCGCTCCCGACGTGACCGGCACCCTGCTGGGCTACCTCCTGATGTCCCCTCGGTCACTCCTGCACAACCTGGGCGTCCTGCTCGGCGTCGTGCTCTGACCGGGCGGGTGAGCAGATGACCTCTCGATCACGCGGGTTCGTGAAACTCCGGTCGGCCGCCCTGGCCACCGCCACGCTCGTCACCGCCACCGCCACGCTCGTCACCGTCACCGCCACGCTCGTCACCGCCGCCACCGCACTGTGGGAGTCCCCGGCCGCGGCCGTGCCGATCCCCGGCGGACAGATCACCACCCTGTTCGTCCCGGGCGCGGGCGTGCGGCTCAATGCCGTCATCACCGCGCCGGCCGATATCGCCGTTCACAAGAACCCGCTGGTGCTGCAACCCTCCGGCTGGGGCATGCCCGCCGTCGGCAGCATCGGCTCGGCGTACAAGCTCTCCTCGGGCGAGAACTTCGTCTCGATCGAGTACACCGCGCGCGGCATGTACCTGTCCGAGGGCGAGGTCGACCTGTTCGGCGCGAACGACGCCGCCGATGCATCGGCCGTGATCGACTGGGCCATAGCCAATCTCAATGTCGACCCCGATCGGATCGCCATCGCGGGCGGTTCGTACGGCGCGGGGATGGCGCTGGTCGCCGCGGCCCGCGATCCGCGCATCAAGGCCATCGTCGCGGACTCGCCGCCCGGGGATCTCGCCGACGCACTCGCCCCCAACGGGACGCCCAAAACCGGCGGCCCCTGGGCGCTCGCGATAGCCGGGGCCGCGACCAACCGCTTCACCCCCGACCTGGTCCAGCGCGGACTGGACCTGGCGCTGAACAACACTGGCGGCGCGTTCGCGGGCGTGGTCTCACAACACCTGCTCGCCGACGCGATCCCGAAGCTCAACGCCAACGGCACCGCGGTGTTCCTGGCCCACGACTGGCAGGACAGCCTGCTGCCCTCGGGCCCGGTGTTCACCAGCTTCGACGAACTGACCGGACCCAAGATGCTGTACATGCAGCCGGGCGACCACTCCACCGGCGGCGGAGCGGGACAGGTTGCGGGACTACCCAATCCGATCTGGGACGCGGGCATCCGCTGGCTCGATCACTACGTGAACGGGGCGGACAACGGCATCGACTCGGAACCGGTGGTGAACCTCGCGCCCGCCGGAACCGGCCCCTACCGGCACTTCGACTCGGTCGCGGAGGCGGTGGCGGACTACCGCCCGTTCCCCCTGTCGGTTCCGGCCGCCGGGGTGATGGGCGCCGATCCCACCGAAAACTGGAGTCAGCCACTGCTTTCCGGTCCCACCACCGCGGTCGCGGCGGTGCCGTACGTGAGCGGCACCATGGCGCAGCTCGCGGTAGCGCCCGCCGTTCCGCTGGGTACGGTCGACCGGAATCTCGCGGGCGTCTGGCGGACGGCGCCCTTCGCCGCGGGCACGCTCGTGAGCGGCGCTCCGCGCCTGAGTCTCACTGCCACACCGGCGAGTTCGGATCTGACCCTGATCGGCATCCTGTACGACGAGGGCCCGGACGGCACCGGAAAGGAAATCACCTATCGGCCGCTCACCCGGCACGGCCTGCAACCGGGCGCGCCCACCGAGATGAACTGGGATCTCGCCGCCACCTACTGGGAGCTGGCCCCGGGCCATCGGCTGACGCTCACCGTCACCTCACAGGACCCGATCCCCTTCGTCAGCTCGACCCCCATGGGCAGCGTCGTGACCTTCTCGGCGCCGTCGACCGCGGAACTACCGATCACCGCGTCGTGAGGGCGCTGCTGCGCGCGTTCGCGCTCCCCGTGCTCGTGCTGCTGGTGCTGCCCGCACCGGCGGCGCGGGCGACCCCGGGCGTCGGGGCGCCCGGCGACGCCACCTCGGCACTGCCGGTGACGGTCCCCGGCATTCGCCGATGGGATTCCGGCGCCGGACGTTTCGCGCTCGCCGACACCGTTCGCATCGTGGCCTCGGACGACACGGCCGCCGCCGCGACCCGCCTGGCGCGGGATCTGACCCGCACCGGACGTTCCGCCACGGTGACCTCCGGCACGGCGGAACCAGGTGATGTGGTGCTGCGAGTGGACGGGTCGGCCCCCGAGCAACCGGAGTCGTACCGCATCGACATCGGCGATGTCGTCACCGCGTCCGCCCGCACGGAAATCGGCGTGATCCACGCGACCCAGACTCTGCTGCAATGGTTCTCGCACGCGGTGTCACTTGCGCGGGGCACGGAGTCACTACCGCGAGACACGGTGTCACTACCGCGAGGCACGGCGATCGACTGGCCGGACTACCCGGAGCGCGGGCTCATGCTCGACGTCGGTCGCGAATTTCTCACCGTCGCATGGGTGAAGCAGCGCATTCGCGAGATGGCCTACTACCGGATGAACCTGCTGCACCTGCACCTGTCGGATCACTACGGCTTCCGGCTGGAGAGCACGAGCCATCCGGAGATCACCTCACCGGAGCACTACAGTCGCGCCGACATCGCCGAGATCCTCTCCTACGCCGCCGCTTACGGCATCGAGGTGGTACCGGAGATCGGCATACCGGGGCATATGAACGCGATCCTCGCCGCGCACCCGGACCTGATCTTGCGTCCGAGCGTCACCGGACCGGTGGATGTGGTCACCGACAGCCTGCTCGCGGGCAACGCCGAGGGCAGGATCGACCTGAGCGATCCGCGGGCCCGCCCGCTGATCGAGGATCTGCTGCGCGAATACGTGCCGATGTTCCCGGGCCGGTACTTCCACCTCGGCGGCGACGAATACGTGAGCGACTACAGCCGCTACCCACAGCTCGGCGAGTACGCGCGCACCACCCTCGGACCGGAGTTCACCGGCCGGGACGTGGTAGCGGATCTGTTCGACTGGGCGGCCGGCATCGTCCGCTCGTACGGCCGCACTCCCCGCGTGTGGAACGACGGGATCCCGCGCGGCGGACGCATTCCCCTCGATCGCTCGATCGTCGTGGAGCACTGGACCGCCGGCGACGGGCTGCTTCCGTGGCTCGGCAACGGCAATGGCCCCGAGGCGCTCGCCGACGCGGGCTTCACCCTGAGCAACGCCGCGTTCACGCCCACCTACTGGGCCACCGGCGGATACGCGCGGTCGTTGAACGCCCCACCGGAGCTGCTGTACGCCTGGGATCCGGGCCTGTTCGTGAACGGCACCCGGCTGCGCGCGGATCAGCGGGATCGGCTGCTGGGCTCGAAACTGCATGTGTGGTGCGATGATCCGACCGCGATGACCGAACAGCAGATGGTCGGGCCGGTGCGGGAACGACTACCGATCATGGCGCAGCAATTGTGGTCCGGCACAGGCGGTGTCGCCTACGCGGAGTTCGCCGACCGGGTACGCACCGTAGGCGTTCCCTCGCCATGACACCGCCTCCCATCGATGACGGACCTCCGGGGGACCTCTGCGCCGGTTCGCGCCGCGATGACCGGAAACGCCCTTCGACCGGATCCGGCCGCGCTGCCGATTGATTCCGAAACCTATAGTGTGGCAACACTGTTCATGATTCGAACGGAGCAGCGAATGCGCCGGAACACCACGTCCGCACCGAAGGCCGCCGCAGCGCGGATCGTTCCGGCGCTGGCGGCGCTGGCGATCGGCCTCGGCACGGCCGCCGGACCGTGCACCGCCGCACCGGGAGTCGCCCCGGTCGGAACGCGGAGCCCCGCGACCGCCATCACCGATCCGCCGTCCTGCCATCCCTCCCGCACGCACCCCCGCCCCGTGGTGCTGCTGCACGGCACCATGGACGACGCGACGGCCTGGCAGGTGCTCGCGCCGCGACTGACCGAGTCCGGATACTGCGTATACGCGCCGACCTACGGGTTCGGCGCGATCGTTCCGGCCGGTGGACTCGCACCGGTCGCGCGTTCGGCCGTCGAGGTATCCGAGTACATGGACCGGGTGCTCGCGGTCACCGGAGCCGACCGGGTGGACATCGTCGGGCATTCGCAGGGCGGGACCATCGCCGAGTACGTCGCCAAGAATCTGGGCCGGGCATCGCTCGTGCACAAGGAGATTCTGCTCGCGCCGGTCACCCACGGGACCGATCTCATGGGCCTGGTCGATCTATCCTCGCAGGTGCCCCCGCTGCGCACCGCCGTCGACTCCGCGGTATTGCCGCTCGTCTGCGCCGCCTGCGCCGATCTGGAGACGGATTCGCGTTTCGTGCAGGAGTTGACCGCCGGACCGATCGCACAGCCCGGAGTGCGGTATTCGGTGCTCGCCACGCACGACGACACCACCAGCACACCGGCGGGCTCGGCCTCGTTCATCGAGGAGCCCGGTGTCACGAATCTGTTCGTTCAGGACCTGCGCCCCGGGAGCGTGACGCACAAGGGGTTACCGGCCGATGCCGCGGTGATCGACTGGATCGCGGCTCGGCTCGACTCGGACAGTTAGCCGCAACAGCGTGCGAAATGCGAATTTCGTTGCCATTCGGAGATATTCGCGAGGCAGGATGGCCGCCGTGCACCCGCTCCCTACGAAAGACCTGCTGCTGCAGGCCTGCCGCGGCCTTCCTTCCGTCGACCATCCGCTGCTGCGCTGCGCGGGCTTACTGGCGGACCTGCACGAACAGAGATTGAACGCGTCGGCGAGCGAGACCGGGCCCATCGATTTCGACCGGGTGCGACTGGTGCTCGACATCGATCGCTGGGTGGCGGCCGAGCTTCCGAAGGCCGCGACCGACGCCCACCTGCACACCGAAACCGTAGGCACGGTGGTGGATCGACTGGCTCAGTTCTCGGCGCTGGCCTATCTCACCCTGTCCATGTCGCCCGATGCGGCGATGCAGGAGGCCGCGCAGCGGCTCACCGAATTGGCTGTCGCCTACGAGCATCTGGCCGGGGATCTGGCAGCCGGGCGTCGGCGGCTACCCAATCTGACCGGCAGCCGCGAGCATTGAGTTCCACGCGGCGGTGAGTCCCCGGATCAGCGATCCGCATCGATTACCGAGTTGATGTCGGCGGCGCCCGGCGAGGGGGCGGGACGCCGCCGACAGCAGCAGGTGGACCATGCGCAATCCACCGTCGAAAGGGGTCGGACGGCACGAACGAGGGGAATCCGCGTGGGAGTGCGGTGGCAGTACCCCGCGTTCGTCACCTGACAACCGCCCGGCCCGAACTTGCGACTCCTGAATCTTCGCCCCCGAACCTCGGAGCCCACCTCGACTCCGCTGTGAGTTGGCTGTGAGCGGCCGGTTTTCCGTAACAGACCGCCCGAGCCGAGCGTGCCGCCCAGGTTTCGGCGGACCCGATCGACGCGGCGCTCGGGCGATCCAGCCCGCTATCGCTCCGCCGGTCCCCCTCCGTCACCGAGCACACCGCCGTCACCGAGCACACCGCCCCGACTCGCATCGTCGGACACGACAGCCGCGTCGGCGGCCGCACCGGCGGGCAACAGGTCGCGAATGGCGTCGATGGTGTCGGCCTGGGCGGGTTCCTTGTCGGGGCGGTAGCGGACCACCCGGGCGAAGCGCAATGCCACCCCGCCGGGATAACGCGGGCTGACCTGCACGCCGTCGATGGCGATCTCCACCACCAGCTGGGGCCGGAGGTAGACGGTGTGCTCGTCGCGTTGTCGCTCGTGGCGCGGGAATTCCGCGGTCTGCCACTGCAGCAGCGCGTCGGTCAGGCCCTTGAAGGTCTTGCCCACCATGATCGGATCGCCGCCGTCCGGGTCCCGCGCGCCCAGGTGCAGATTGGACAGGTACCCGGTGCGCCGCCCGTAACCCCACTCCGCGCCGAGCACGACCAGGTCCAGGGTGTGGGTCGGTTTGATCTTCTGCCAAGCGCGGCCACGCCGGCCCGCGGCGTAGGGCGCGTCCAGGGCCTTGATCATGATGCCCTCGTGCCCGGAAGCCAGCGCACCGTCGAAGTATTCGGCGGCCGCCTCGGCATCGGGGGCGAGCAACGCCGGAATGGCAAGTCCGCCCGCGACTTTCGTGAGCGCCTCGCGACGTTCGCGCAGCGGGACGTCGAGCAGGTCGTCGCCGTTCAGGTGCAGGCAGTCGAAGAAGTACGGGTGCAGCAGCAGTTCCTGCGCGGAGGCCGCGCCGAATCGGCTCATGGTCTCCTGGAACGGCCGGGGTCGCCCGGAGTCGTCGAGCGCCAGCGTCTCTCCGTCCAGCACCACGCTCGTGCAGTCCATCGCGCGCACCAGATCCACCAATTCCGGCACGCTCGAGGTGATCTCGCGCAGGGTGCGGGTGAAGATGTGGACCTCGTCGCCGTCGCGGTGCACCTGGATGCGCGCGCCGTCCATCTTGTGCTCGACGCTCACCTGTCCGCCGAACTCGGCCATGGCCTCGTCCAGCGCCGTGCCGGGCGAGGCGAGCATGGGCTGGATCGGCCGTCCGACCTCGAGCCGGAATCTCGCCAGCGCCTCCGCACCGCCCTCGCGGGCCGCCAGCGCGCTCACCGGGAGCCGCCCGGACAGCATGTGGGCGCGGCGCACGAGGTCGATCGGCACGTCGAAGGCGACCGCCACGGCCTCCGCGACGATCGCGGTGAGCGCGCCCTGGCGCATCTCCCCGCCCAGGAGCCGGATCAGGAACTCGTGTTCGGCCGCGGTGGCGGCGGCGAACAGCGAGCCGAGCAGTTCCTTGCGCCGCGCCGTCGATCCGCTGCCCGCGACCCCGGCCAGTTCGGTGAACGCGCCGTCCACGGCCCCGACCGACAGCGTGGGTTCGGACGCCGGGGGGACCTGCACAGCCGTGAGGGTCCGCCACCCGGTCCCGATCCGGCCCTGCGGCAGTTCACCCGACACCCAGGCCACGACCTGGGCCAATTCCTCCGGCTCGGCACGGCCCAGCAGATCGGCGATCGCCGATATCTTCTTTTTGCGCGAGGTCGTCGCACGCACGGCCCCAGACGCTTCGACCACATCCGACAAGTGCACGGGATCGACCGTAACCCCGGTATCCGACACTCGAGCCCGCCCGACGCGCGGGGCGTTGTGACCGAACGCTCAACACCGTTGTTAATCAGCCATTGGCAACGGTGTGAATACCCCCATAAACTCGGTCACATGGCCAAGACCTTTGTCGGGGCGCGGCTACGTCAGTTGCGAACCGAGCGCGGGCTGAGTCAGGTCTCCCTCGCCAAGAAGCTGGAGATTTCGGCCAGCTATCTCAATCAGATCGAACACGACGTGCGCCCGCTCACCGTACCGGTGTTGTTGCGGATCAGCGAGGTGTTCGGCGTCGATGCCGGGTTCTTCTCCTCCCAGGACGACACCCGGCTCATCGCCGAACTGCAAGAGGTCGTGATGGACCAGGAACTCGCCATCGAGGCCGATGCCCAGGAAATCGCCGAAATGGTTTCCGCGCACCCGGGTTTGGCGCGCGCCATGGTGAACATGCATCGTCGCTATCGCAATACCACCGCGCAGTTGGCCGCGGCCACCGAAGACCGATTCTCCGACGGCAGCGGATCCGGGGCCATTTCCAAACCGCACGAGGAAGTTCGCGACTACTTCTATCAGCGGCAGAACTATATTCACGAATTGGATACCGCCGCAGAGGAACTCGCTAATCGCATGCGATTCCACGGCGGCGACCTGAAACGTGAGATCGCGCGGCGTCTGACCTCCGCCCACGGCGTGCAGATCGTCGAGCGCATCGACCTCGGCGACGGCCTGCTGCACCGGTACGACGCGGAGACCCGGCGCCTCGAGATCGCGCCGCACCTGTCCGGCGGACAGCGGGTGTTCAAGCTCGCCGCCGAACTGGCCTACCTGGAGTGCGGCGATCTGATCGAGAAGCTGGTCGGCGAGGGCAGCTTCTCCAGCCTGGAGTCCCGCACCCTGGCCAAACTCGGTCTGGCCAACTACTTCGCGGCGGCAACCGTGTTGCCCTACACGCACTTTCACGAGATGGCCGAGGACTTCCGCTACGACATCGAGCGACTCTCGGCCTTCTTCACCCAGAGCTACGAGACGATCTGCCATCGGCTCTCGACGCTGCAGCGCCCGAACCTGCGCGGCGTCCCCTTCTCCTTCGTTCGCGTGGACCGCGCGGGCAATATGTCGAAACGCCAGTCCGCCACGGGTTTCCACTTCTCCTCCAGCGGCGGCACCTGCCCGCTGTGGAACGTCTACGAGACCTTCGCCTACCCCGCGAAGATCATGACCCAGATCGCCCAGATGCCCGACGGCCGCAAGTACCTCTGGGTGGCGCGCACCGTCGAGCGCCGCGCCACCCGCTACGGCGAACCCTCCAAGATCTTCGCGATCGGCCTCGGCTGCGAACTGCGCCACGCCGGTCGCGTCGTCTACGCCGACGGCCTGGACCTGAACGACCCCAAGCCCACGCCCATCGGCGCCGGCTGCCGAGTCTGCGAACGCTCCAACTGCCCCCAGCGCGCCTTCCCGCCCCTCGGCAAATCCCTGGACATCAGCGAGCACCGAAGCTCCATCTCCCCCTACGTCATTCAGTGAGGGTTGGCCGATCTCACCGGCGCGAAACCGGTGAGATCGGCTCACATCACGGCCCGTTCGGCCGTGAATCGCATTCCGATCAGCGGTTATAGCCGACACCTCTGGAGCGAATCAGCCTGCTGTGAGCGGAAATTCATGCTGCCGAAACATAGGCAATCAGGGCTTCACCGAGAGTCATTCCGGCGCAACACTTCCCGTTTACCGTTCTGCCCACGAATACAGACGTTGTATACGCGGCGGTATTCGCTTACGGCGGCACTGTGCACCCTGCGCAGAGGTTGCCGCCGAACATCGTGATGTGAGAAGGGTCCGCCCACATGCAAGATTCCCTCCGCCGGGACAAGAACCGGCGTCTGATGAAGGCGATCACCATTCCGACCGCGCTGGCGCTGTCCGCCGTGCTGGTCGCCGGCTGTGGGTCGCGTGACAGCGACACCGCGTCGGGTTCGAACGCCAAGTCCTGCGTCGACACCTCGAAGGACACCATCAAGATCGGCTCGCTGCACTCGCTGACCGGCACCATGGCCATCAGTGAGGTCACGGTCGCCAACGCCACCAAGCTGGCGGTGGATCAGATCAACGCGGCCGGCGGCGTGCTGGGCAAGAAGATCGAGGTCGTCCTGGAGGACGGCGCCTCGGACCCGAAGACCTTCGCGGAGAAGGCCGAGAAGCTGGTCAGTTCCGATTGCGTCGCCGCGGTGTTCGGTGGCTGGACCTCCTCCAGCCGCAAGGCCATGAAGCCCAAGTTCGAGAACCTGAACTCGCTGCTGTACTACCCCGTGCAGTACGAGGGCCTGGAAGACTCCAAGAACATCTTCTACACCGGCGCGACCACGAACCAGCAGATCATCCCCGCGCTGGACTACCTCAAGCAGAAGGGCATCACGTCCCTCTACCTGGTCGGCTCGGACTATGTCTTCCCGCAGACCGCCAACCGTGAGATCAAGGCCTACGCCAAGGCCAACGGCATCGAGATCAAGGGCGAGGACTACGCCCCGCTCGGCTCCACCGATTTCTCCACAATCGTCAACAAGGTCCGTAATGCCAAGGCGGGCGCGGTCTTCAACACCCTGAACGGCGACTCCAACGTCGCGTTCTTCCGCGAGTACGCCAATGCCGGGTTGAACGCCAAGGACATGCCGGTGGTCTCGGTGTCCATCGCCGAGGAGGAGGTCGCCGGTGTCGGCATCCAGAACCTCGCCGGGCAGCTGACCGCCTGGAACTACTACCAGACCGTCGATTCCCCGGCCAACAAGGCGTTCGTCGACGCGTACAAGGCCGCCTACGGCGCCACCAAGCCCACCTCCGATCCGATGGAAGCCGCGTACACCTCGGTCTTCCTGTGGAAGGCGACCGTCGAGAAGGCGAAGTCCTTCGGCGTGGCCGACATTCAGGCCGCTGCCGACGGCGTGAGCTATGCCGCCCCGGAGGGCACCGTCACCATCGACGGCTCCAACCACCACATCACCAAGACCGCTCGGATCGGCGAGATCCGCCCCGACGGCCTGATCTACACCGTGTGGGATTCGGGCCAGCCGGTCAAGCCGGACCCGTACCTGAAGTCCTACCCGTGGGCCGAGGGCCTGAAGTAAATCGGTAGCCGCCGATGAGGGGCGGCCGGTGCGGATTCCCGTTTCCCCGAACGGATTTCCGCACCGGCCGTGCGGCAGGCCACCGACCGCTCCGCGTCGCACCGCCAACTGCGACGCGAACGAATCACAGAGGTATTCACAATGGAAGTCGCTGTCGGACAGCTGTTCACGGGTCTGAGCCTCGGCTCGATCCTGCTGCTCGCCGCGCTGGGTCTGTCCCTGACCTTCGGTCAGATGGGCGTGATCAATATGGCGCACGGTGAGTTCATCATGGCCGGTTGCTACACGACCTACGTTGTGCAGCAAACTATTTCGTCGACCGGCGTCGCGCTGATCGTCTCCCTGTTCGTCGGCTTCCTGGTCGGCGGCCTGCTCGGCGCGGCCCTGGAGATGGGTCTCATCCGCTGGATGTACGACCGGCCGATGGACACCCTGCTGGTCACCTTCGGCGTCGGGCTGGTGCTACAGCAGGCCGCACGCAACATCTTCGGCGCACCCGCCAAGAACGTGCTGATCCCCGAATGGCTGACCGGCGGCATCTCCATTGCCGGGACCGTCGTCCCCAAGACCCGAATCTTCATCATGGTGCTGGCCGTCGCCGCGGTGATCGCCCTGGCCACCGCCATGAAGACCACCCCGCTGGGCCGTCGCATCCGCGCCGTCGTGCAGAACCGCAGCCTGGCCGAAACCTCCGGCGTCTCGTCACGAGTGACCGATATCAGCACCTTCTTCATCGGATCCGGCCTGGCCGCGGTCGCCGGAGTCGCCCTCACCATGATCGGCTCCACCAGCCCCACCATCGGGCAGTCCTATCTCGTCGATGCCTTCCTGGTGGTCGTGATCGGCGGCCTGGGGCAGATCAAGGGCACCGTCATCGCGGCGTTCGGCATGGGCATCGTGAACTCGTTCGTCGAATACTCCACCACCGCGTCGGTCGCCAAGGTGATCGTCTTCGTGGTGATCGTGATCTTCCTGCAGGTGCGGCCACAGGGTCTGTTCACCGTCCGCACGAGGAGCCTGGCATGAGCACCATCCAGCGCTTCGGCGCACATCCGACTTTCAAGGCGCTCGGCGGTTTCGGGCTGGCGGCCATCGTGCTGTTCGGCATCGCGCCCGCCCTGCTCAGCGATTTCCGGCTGAGCCTGCTCGCCAAATTCCTCTGCTTCGCCATCGTCGCGGTCGGCATCGGCCTGGCCTGGGGACGCGGCGGCATGCTCACCCTCGGGCAGGGCGTGTTCTTCGGCATCGGCGCGTACATCATGGCCATGCACATGCAGATGGCCGACGCCGCCAAGGCGCACGAGGACGTCCCGGAGTTCATGACGATCTCCGGCATCTCCGAATTGCCCTCGTACTGGCAGCCTTTCGCCTCCGCGCCGGTCGCGATCATCGGCATCCTGGTGGTGCCGGGGCTGATCGCGGCGGTGCTCGGCTTCGGGGTGTTCAAGCGCCGGGTCAAGGGCGCGTACTTCTCGATCCTGAGTCAGGCGCTGGCCGCGGCCATGGCGATCCTGCTCACCGGGCAGCAGAGCATCGGCGGCTTCACCGGGCTCAGCGATTTCCGCACCTTCTTCGGGTTCCGGCTCGACGATCCGGTGAACCGGCGGATGCTGTTCTTCATCGCCGCGGGCGCGCTGCTGGTCGTGGTCGCCATCGCACGGCAGTTGATGCACAGCCGGTACGGGGAACTGCTCGTGGCGGTGCGCGATCAGGAGGAGCGCGTGCGCTTCCTCGGTTACGACCCGGCCAATATCAAGATCGTCGCGTATGTGGTGGCGGCGGTGTTCGCGGGCATCGCGGGCGCGCTGTTCACCCCGATCGTCGGGATCATCTCCCCCGCCGACATCGGCGTGGTGCCGTCCATCGCGTTCCTGATCGGTGTCGCGATCGGCGGGCGCACGACGCTGCTGGGCCCGGTACTCGGCGCGATCGGCGTGGCGTGGGCGCAGACCTCGTTCTCGGAGAACTTCCCGTCCGCCTGGACGTACCTGCAGGGCGCGCTGTTCATCGTGGTGGTCGGCTTCATTCCCGCCGGGCTGGCCGGATTCGGGCCGATGGCAAAGGGATTCATCGAAAGGTTCCGGACCGCGCGCGGCGCCGGCGGGGCGACGGCGGGCGAATCCATCACCGCCTCGGCCCTGTCCACCGGCGCCCCGGTCGAGGAGTCCGGACCGGTCGCCGGCGCGAGGACCGCGGACGAAGAGAAGGTGGACGCGCGATGACCGCTCCCGTACAGGAACCCACGACGCCGCAGCCCAAGATGGGCGGCAATGCCGGAATGGACAGCGAGTACCTCGAAATCCGGGGCCTGTCGGTCAGTTTCGACGGCTTCAAAGCGGTCTCCGATGTGGATCTCACTGTGCTGCAGGGAGATCTGCGATTCCTGATCGGACCGAACGGCGCGGGCAAGACCACGCTGATCGACGCCATCACCGGCCTCGCCCCGGCGACCGGCTCCGCGCAGAAGTCCGGCGCCGAGCTGATCGGCAAGAAGGTGCATCAGATCGCACGGCTCGGCGTGGGCCGAACCTTCCAGACCGCCAGCGTCTTCGAGCAGCTCACGGTGCTGCAGAACCTCGATATCGCGGCGGGCGCCGGACGCTCCGCGCTCACCCTGCTGCGCCGGCGCAAGTCGGTGCTGCCCGCCATCGAGGAGGCGCTCGAGACCATCGGCCTCACCGCGCTGCGCGACAAACCGGCCGGAGTGCTCGCGCACGGCCAGAAGCAGTGGCTGGAGATCGGCATGCTGCTGGTGCAGAACGCCTCGGTGCTGCTGCTGGACGAACCCGTCGCCGGTATGAGCGCCGAGGAACGCGAGGAGACCGGAAACCTGTTGCGCCGCATCGGTGGTGAGCGCGTGGTGGTCGTGGTCGAGCACGATATGGACTTCATGCGCGCCTTCGCCAGCTCGGTCACCGTGCTGGCCGGCGGACGGGTGCTCAGTGAGGGCACGGTCGAACAGGTGCAGGCCGATCCCAAGGTGCAGGAGGTCTACCTGGGCACCGCGGCCGCGGGCGAGCTACCGCCCGCCGAGGAGCCGGGGGGCGAGAGTCCCGATTCCGACGAGTCCCCCGAGGAGTCAGCCGATGCCCGCTGACCTGCCGCCCAGGCGAGAACGCACCACCCCGATCCAGGAGGGCCGCCCATGCTAGAAATCGCCGACCTGCACACGGCCTACGGCCGCACCGAGGTGATTCACGGTGTGTCGCTGACGGTTCCGGACGATCAGGTGGTCGCCATCATGGGCCACAACGGCGCGGGCAAGACCTCGCTGCTGCGCGCGGCCGTCGGGCTGCTGCCGGTCAAGTCCGGGAAGATTCGGTTCGACGGGGACGACATCTCCAAGATGTCACCGTCGCGACGGGTCAAGCGCGGCATCGCGTACGTGCCGCAGGGACAGCAGTCGTTCCCGCAGCTCTCGACCATGGAGAACCTCCAGGTGGTGGCGGACGGGCGCAAGCGCGGCCGGGAGCTGGTCGCCGAATCGCTGGATCTGTTCCCCGCGTTGAAGGAACTGCTCACGCGCAAGGCCGGGCTGCTGTCCGGCGGGCAGCGGCAGCAGCTGGCCATCGCACGGGCGCTGATCACCGAGCCGAAGCTGCTCATCCTCGACGAGCCCACCGAGGGCATCCAGCCCTCGGTGGTGGCCGAGATCGAACGCACGATCATCGACCTCACCGAGCGCGGTGGACTCAGCGTGCTGCTGGTCGAGCAGCACATCGGGTTCGCCCTGCAGGCCGCGCAGCAGTACTACGTGCTGCAGTCGGGGCGCATCACCTCTTCGGGCATCGGTGGCGCGGGCGCGGAATCCTCCGTCCGCCTGGCAATGGCGATCTGATCGGTCGGGCGTGAACGCGCGCAGGGGGCGTATTCCGTTGTCCGAGCGGGTCTATCGAGCGATGCAGCGGGATCTCGCGGCCGGGGCGCTGATACCGACCGAACGGCTCGGCGAGGAACGCCTCGCCGAAACGTACGGCGTCTCACGCACTCCCGTCCGCGAAGCCCTGGCCCGGCTCTTCGCCGACGGACTGCTCGAACGGCATCCCGACGGCCTCTACCCCTACCGACCCCGCGTGGACGAGCTGGGCGATCTGTACGAACTGCGAATCGTGCTGGAGTCCAGGGGAATCCAGCGCAATCACGCACCGCACACCCGCCGGCACGACGCCGTCGCGATCGAAGAGGAACTCGACGCCTGGAAGCGCCTGCGCGCCCACCCACCCGAACCGGGCACCGCGCTCATCGCCGCCGACGAGCGCTTCCACCTCACCATTCTCGCCGCCTCCGGCAACACCGCCCTGGCCGACGCCCTCGCCACCGTCTACGCCCGAGTGCGCCCCGTCCGCGCTCTGGACATGCCCACCCCCGAGCGCATCGCCATCATGGCCGCCGACCACATAACCATCGCCGAAGACCTCCTCACCGACGACCTCGACTCCGCCCTGCGCACCCTCCTGTCCCACCTCACCAGCTCCCGAGCCCATGTCCTGGCCCGAGCCCGCCGCGCCCTCGAACTCACCAAACTCGCCCGCGCCGTGCGCGAGTAGCGACCACGCCTCACCGGCTCTACTGTTCCGCCCCTTCGGTTTTCGGGATTGCCCGGTGGTGATTCGGTGGGACGTCTGAGTGATTCAGCCTGCCCGAAGCGGATCGGGGGCCAGGTGGCCCAGGCCCGCCGCGGCGAGATGACGGGCGATGCTCGCGCACACGCCCCGCAGCGACAGGGCGACCCCGATCGCGGCACAGCGGCGGTAGGCGGCTTCGAGGGCGTTCATGGAGGTCACGCCGAGGAAGGTGGCGTCACTCAGATCGACCAGTAGTCGCCCACCGGGGACGGTCAGATTCTGCGCCGCGCGAAGGCCCGCGTCGAGTGCGGCGACGGTGGGCAGGTCCAGTTCTCCGCCGACCCGGACGAGGACGTCGGCGGCGATCTTCTGGGTGTCCAGGGGCAACACGATGTGTGCGCGGCCGGACACGCTCGTGTTGTTGGCCACCCACCCATAGTACGAAGCAGGTCCGACAGGGGAACCCCGATCGGGAAATCCGAACATGCTCGGGGCCTTGATGATTCAGGGGACGGGCCTCGATGGTTCACGGGACCACGGACCGGGACCGCAACGACGGCCCCGGTCCGGCGGGGGGAGGATTCGGGTCCCCGCCGGACCTGGACGTATCCGGACAGCGCCGGAAATGGTTTGCGAAACCGTCTGTGGTTCGGTGCCGCCGGGCGCACGGATGGCTCTCGTCTCCGCATCGCCGCTACAAAAAATCTCCAGTTTTGGATATAGACATACGCAGATCCGACTGATAGATTTACGTTCGTTGCAAGTGAAGGAAAAATCCCAAGAGCACGGGAGATAAGAACTACCCGTGAGTAGAGGGACGACGGTCGAACGCTGAGGACCGAAGCAGGGTCCGTAGGCCGTCGAGCACGAAGAAGTACTGGATAACCCCCGAGAAAAGTAAGTACGCGACCGTCCGATCGCCCGCCTCGATCTTCCCGGCGGGCCGGTCCTACCGAATCCCCCCTAGGTAGACGGTCGTATCCACCCCGGACCCCGGTGCCGCCCCCGCGCGGCGCCGGGGTCCTCGTCGTGACGGGAGCCTCGAAGTCCGGCCGGCCCGGTCGGACTCGATACCCGCCTGGCCGATGCGCACTCCGGAAGTCCCGCACCGCCATCGGGAGAGCGCAGGGCCGCTTCGGCGCCGACCCGAGGCGGGTCAGGCGCTGGTTACCGGTCGGTACGGCTGTTAGCGTGAGGCATGGTGTCGACGCAGCCACGTATTGCTCCCGGACGGTTCCGGGAGCTCGGTCCGGTCAATTGGGTTGTCTGGCAGGTGCTCTCGCGTGCCGCGGGCACGGATGACGCGCATCTTTTCTCTACGCTGGGACGGACCGGTGGGCTGTTTCGGGGGTGGTTGCACTTTTCCGGGAAGCTGATGCCCGGCGGAAGTCTGCGGCGGTACGAATCCGAGCTGGTGATCATCCGAGTCGCGCATCTGCGGGCCTGCGAGTACGAGATGGATCATCACATTCGGCTCGGGAAGAAGGCGGGCGTCACCCAGGAGATCCTGGAGCGGCTGCGCCAGGGTCCGGATGCGGCCGGGTGGACCGATCAGGAGCGCGCGCTGCTCGTCGCCGTCGACCAGCTCGTGGCGACTCGCGATCTGGACGATGCCGCCTGGCAGGGCCTCGCCGCGCACTTCGACGAGCGCAAACTCATCGAAATCGTGCTGCTCACAAACCAATACGAGGGACTGGCCAGCACCATCACGGCCCTGCGAATCCAAACCGACCACTGAGTCGTCGGCCGGCGCGATGACGCGGCGGACGACGCACGACAGGTTGCGTCTCCGCCCCGGGAACCACCGGCTGGGGGTTCGCCCGCGCATCCGGTTCCCGTTCGGCGTGCGCGTCGGTCACACGACCCGGGCGCACGTCCGCGACCTGACCCGAGCGCGGTTCGGGCACGGCGACGGTGAACATCTCTTCGGTGGCCGCGCGCGAGACAGTGGCGTCCTGAAGCCATGGCGACACGGTCGCCTCGCCGAGCCGGTCCCCGCGCACGCGGGCGTGCAGATGCATGTCGTGCCACCCGTCCTCGTGCAGGGCCGCACTGCGATTCACGCCCTCCAGCGCGAACCCCGATTTCGCCGCCACCCGGCACGACTGCGCATTGTGCACCGAATGCCGCAACTCCAACCGGTGAAAACCGGCCACCTCGAACGCCCACGCCGTCATCGCCGCCACCGCGCGCGGCGCGACACCCCGTCCCCTGGCATGTGGCGCAACCCAATACGCGACCTCGGCATATCCCTGCGGCAACACCATCTCCCGCAGTGACACCCGCCCGGCGATCCGCCCCGTACGACTGTCTGCCACAGCCCAATTCGCGTCGACGGCCCCGCGCCAGCTCCGCGCCCACGCGTCGACCCAGTCCTCGACCTCTTCCACCGAATCGGCCGACCGCACATGCCATCGCCGAATCGCCGGGTCCTGGAACGCCCCGAACACCTCCAGCGCGTCCCGTCGCAGCCAGGCCCGCAACACCAACCCCTCGCCCACCGGAATCACCGGTTGCGCGGCCTTGGTGAAGATTTCGGCGGCGACGATGGACGGGGCCGAGCGCGGCATGCCCCCGATTCTGCCCCGCCCCACCCCACCACACGGCGAAACCGCCACCCCCGCTCGAGGTCGCCCGAATCCGAAGTGCTTGTGACCTCCCACAATCGAGTGATCCACATCACAGTGCGAAGAGGTGGGAATTTTCGTACAACTAATTACGTACAACGTACGGAGTTTATTACCTCAGGAGGGCCCTTGCACATCACCGCTTCCGCAGTCTCGTTGAACGTGGCCGATCCGAGCGCGTCCGCGGCGTTCCTGATCGAGCACTTCGGGTTCGTCGAGCAGATGTCGGCGGACGGGTTCATCTCGCTGGATCGGCCGGACGCCGGGCTCACCATCATCTATCTGCGGACCGGGCTCTCCACGTTCAAGCCGGAACGGATCGCGGGTGCGGCCGGTCAGGGGCTGCTCGTGGTGTTCGTGGTGGACGACATCGACACCGAATACGAGCGGGTTCGCCAGGAGGGCGTGCCGATCGTGACGCCGATCGAGACCGAGCCGTGGGGTGAACGGTATTTCCAGACCGTCGACCCCAACGGCATCATCATTCAGCTGGTGCAGTGGGTCTGAATCGCATCGACGTCCGCGCGGCGGGTCGCGGGAAACTCGGCGACTCGCCGCGCCGCAGACGGGATCGACTGTCCGAATTGTCGTAATGTCCGATTCGGTCGAGGTTCGGATCGCCGTTCTTCATTGGAAAACCAGGCATTCGACCACTAGTCGTGAAAGCACTCGTTTTGCTGATGGCCGCACTGGCGCCGATAGCGATCGGTTGCGGCAGTCCCACCGCGCAGGCAGCGCCCATGGACGAGTTCGAGAACCTGGCGGCGCTGTCCGAGACCACCCTGCCGCAGGTCGCGGCGGGGCTGAACGGGCTCTCGTCCGGAGTCGCCGAGTCACTGACCGCCGTTTCCTCCTCGGCCGTCACCCGCCAGGTCGTCGTCGGGCTGGCAGGTCTGCTGGAACCGTCGTTCATCTACCCGGCCCCGGCCCTGAAGACGGTGGCGCTCACCATCGTTCCGCTCGACCAGTTCTGGGCGTTCGACGAGGTGATCTCGCACGAGAGCAGCTGGCGGGTGTTCGCCGTGAACCCGTCCTCGGGCGCGTACGGCCTGGCCCAGGCGCTCCCCGCGGAGAAGATGTTCACCGCCGGACCCGATTGGATGTTCAACCCGGTGACCCAACTGCGCTGGGCCTACCGCTACATGAACGAGCGCTACGGCAGCCCCGCCGCCGCGTGGGCGTTCTGGCAGCAACACCACTGGTACTGACCTGCGCGAACATGCTCGCCGGAACTTTCTTCGGCGAGCATGTCGATTCCGCGTGCCTGCGTTCGAGGACTGTATAGAGGATCGACAAGCGGTCCCGCCCTCGAAGGAGATTCCGATATGCGACACATGGTGCTGATCCGCCTCGACCCCGCGACCGTTCCCGATGCCGGCCCCGACGAGAAGTTGATGGCCGAGATGAACGTGCTGATCGAGGAGATGACCAAGGCGGGCGTGCTGCTCGACACCAACGGCCTGCATCCGATCGAGGAGGGCACTCGGATCCGGCAGACCGGCGGCGTCCAGACCGTCACCGACGGCCCGTTCATCGAATCCAAGGAGTTCATCGGGGGCTACTGTCTGCTGCAGACTCGCTCGACCGAGGAGGCGGTGGAATGGGCGTCGCGGTTCCTGCGGGTGCACGGGAACGAGTGGGATATCGAGGTCGAGGTCCGGCAACTCGCCGATCAGGAGTGACGCCGATCCGAGCAGGCGGGCGGGCGCGGGTGAACAGGCGTGCGCGGCAATCGATCCGGCGCGTGCGGGAGCACCGGCGCCGATGAGTGCACCGGACACCCCCGAGCGGATGCGCCGGGCCGTGGAGGCGGCCTGGCGCATCGAATGGCCGCGGCTGGTGGCCGGGCTGACCCGCATGACCGGCGACATCGGCGTCGCGGAGGAACTGGCCCAGGATGCCTACGTCGCGGCGCTGGAGCAGTGGCCGCGCGACGGCGTGCCGCCCAATCCGGGCGGCTGGCTCATGCTCACCGCGAAACACCGTGCGGTGGACCGGTTCCGGCGCGATGCCACCTTCGCGCGCAAGCTCGAACTGCTCGGCAGGCAGGTGGAGATCGACGCGGCGTCGTCCTGGATTCCATTGCCGGACAGCGGAATCCAGGACGACCTACTACGGATGATTTTCACGGCCTGCCATCCGGTGCTGACGCCGCCCGCCCGCGCGGCCCTGACCCTGCGCATGGTCGGCGGACTGAGCACCACCGAGATCGCCCGCGCGTACATGGTGACGGAACCGACGGTGGCGCAGCGCATCGTGCGCGCGAAGCGCACCATCGCCGCCAAGCGGGTGCCCTACGAAGTGCCCCACGGTCCGGAACTGACCGCGCGCCTGGGCTCGGTGCTCGAGGTCGTCTACCTGATCTTCAACGAGGGATACACCGCCACCTCCGGCGACGCCTGGGTGCGCACCGAATTGTGCGAGGACGCACTGCGACTGGCGCGCATACTCGCCGCGCTACTGCCCGAGGAACCCGAGACGCACGCCCTCGCGGCGCTGCTGGAACTGCAGGCCTCCCGGCTCGGCGCGCGCACCGACTCGGCCGACAATCCGGTGCTGCTGGCCGATCAGGACCGATCCCATTGGAACCGCCTGTACATCCGGCGTGGATTCGCGGCCCTGGCCCGCGCCCAATCGGTGAACCGCGCCCGGGGACTGCCACCGGGCTCCTACGCCCTGCAAGCGGCCATCGCGGCCGTCCACGCCATGGCCCCCTCCGCGACGGACACCGACTGGCGGCGCATCGCGGGCCTGTACGCCGTTCTCGCGGAACGCTTTCCGTCACCGGTCGTGGAACTGAACCGCGCCGTGGCGGTGGCCATGCTGCACGGCCCCGCCGCCGGACTCGACCTTCTCGACAAGGTCGCCGCGACCGGAGCGCTCGAGGACTACCACCTCTCGCACGCGGTTCGCGCCGACCTGCTCGAACGCCTGGGTCGCACCGCCGAGGCCCGCGACGCGTTCCTGCGCGCCGCGGATCTGACCACCAACACCACCGAACAGGTCCTGCTCAGGCACCGTGCCCGGAACTGCGAAGCCCTCGACTCCTGAGCGTTCGGGTCAGGCCAGGGCCGCGCGGAAGACCTCGACGGCCGGGGTGGCGGGACGGCCGAGCAGATTCTCCAGGTCCTTGGACCGGACATCGAGGACACCCTCGGCGATGCCCGCGTCGGCGTCGGCGAGGACCGCGGCGTAGTTCGCGTCCAGACCCGCCTGCTCGAGGGCCGCGGCGTAGTCGGCCTGCGGGAGATCCTGGTAGCGAACCGGCGTGCCCGCGGCCTCCGAAATCGCCTGCGCCAGTTCGGCATAGGTGAGCGCCTCGCCACCGAGCTCATAGATCTTGCCGGCGTGGCCGTCGGTGGTCAGCACCTTGGCGGCGGCGTCGGCGTAATCGGCACGGGCCGCGCCCGCGACTCGGCCCGCACCGGCGGCGCCGTACTGCACGCCGGACTCGACCGCGTGCGCCAGGCCGCCGGTGTAGTTCTCCCAGTACCAGCTGTTGCGCAGGCGCACGTTCGGCACGGTTGCCTCGTTCAGCACCTCTTCGGTGCCGCGGTGCTCCTGGGCCAGGATCAGCGGATTCGTCTCGACGCCGGGAATGCTCGCATAGGCCAGCAGTTCCACCCCGGCGCGCTCGGCGGCGCGAATCACGTTGGTGTGCTGGGCTACTCGCTTGCCGAACTCGTTGCCCGAGACCAGCAGGACGCGGTCCACACCCGCGAGCGCCCGGTCCAGCGCGGCCGGATCGTCGTAGCTCGCCTCGCGGATCTCGACGCCGCGCTCGGCCAGATCGGCGACCTTGGCGGCATCACGCACCACCGCGATCGGCTGCTCGCCCTCGCGCAACAGCGCCTCGATCACGAGACGTCCGAGCTGACCACTGGCTCCGGTGACTGCGACGGTCATGACTACCTCCAGGTGACGGGAATTAACTGCTTGATTCGTTGGTACTAACTAATAGTAAGCACATACTATTCCGCACCACAACCGAAGAGTTAGGTAACCTCGATTCATGAGCACCCAGCCCGATTCAGGTCCGGACCAGGACCCCGGCCTGGCCTTCACGAACGACCCCGCGCTCGAAGCCGACGTCTTCGCGCGGAACTGCTCCTCACGCCCGGTACTGCAGGCCGTCGCGAGCCGCTGGGGTGTGCTGGCCCTGGCCGCCCTGCGCGAGGGCCCGTACCGATTCAGCGCCCTGCGCCGGCGCGTGGACGGCATCAGCGAGCGCATGCTCTCGCAGACCCTGCAGACCCTGGAACGCGACGGCATGGTGCATCGCGAGGTCCAGCAATCGATTCCGCCGCAGGTCGAGTACACCCTCACCGATCTGGGCGCGAAGGTCGCCGATCAACTCATGGGCCTGATCGAGATCCTCGAATCCAATATCGATGCGATCCTCACGGCCCAGAACACCTATCACCGCGACTGATCCGGACCCTGCCGACCCGGACTCGACGATCCGCCGCGCCGATGACCCGTGCGCCCACCGCCCGCGACCGATAATCGGTGCTGCGGGCCGACAGGGCCCGGCGCCCTGCCCAGGCCGCGGCGAGCGCACCCCTTGATCGGCACCCCGTCGAACGGAGCACGATGACCGACGATCTGAAGCACCTCGAGCGTTGCGTCGCCCTCGCGACCGAAGCCCTCGACGCGGGCGACGAGCCCTTCGGCTCGGTCCTGGTCGCCGCCGACGGCGCGGTGCTGGCCGAGGATCGCAATCGCGTCTCCGGCGGCGACGACACCCAGCACCCCGAATTCGCCCTCGCCCGGTGGGCGGCCGAAAACCTCACTCCCGCAGCCCGTTCCACCGCCACCGTCTACACCTCGGGCGAGCACTGCCCCATGTGCTCGGCCGCCCACGCCTGGGTGGGACTGGGCCGAATCGTCTACGCCGCCTCGACCGAACAGCTCACCGGATGGCTCACCGAGTTCGGCGTCCCGCCCGGCCCGGTCGCGGCGCTGCCCATCACCGCGATCGCCCCGAACATCCCGGTGACGGGCCCCTTCCCGGAATTCACCGATCGCATCCGGGCGCTGCACCGCCGCCTCCACGAGCGCCGCCGGTGAGCGGTACCGCCGGCTGACCCCGCGCCCGGACGTTCCGCGCGCGGGTTCGGCGTCGCGGCGAGCCGGCGGCATAGTCGGGTACCGCCGAAAACGGCCCGGCACCAGGCGTTTACGCCGGTACCGGGCCGCAGTGTTCGATCGCCCGATCGGATTTTCGATCAGAAGTTGATCATGTGGCCCGCGAGGCCGTGGATGGCCTCCTGCAGCGCCTCCGACAGGGTCGGGTGGGTGTGCACGTTGCGCGCCAGTTCGTTGACCGTGAGGTCCCACTTCTGGGCCAGGGTGAGCTCCGGCAGCAGTTCGGAGACGTCGGGGCCGATGAGGTGGCCGCCGATCAGTTCGCCGTACTTGGTGTCCGAGATCAGCTTGACGAAGCCGTTCGGGTCGCCGAGGCCGTGCGCCTTGCCGTTGGCGGTGAAGGGGAAGGTGGCGACCTTGACGTCGTACCCCTCGTCCTTGGCCTGCTGCTCGGTGAGACCGAAGCTGGCCACCTGCGGCTGGCAGAACGTCGCGCGCGGCATCATGCGGTAGTCGTCGATGGGGAGGGTCTCCGCACCGGCGATGGTCTCCGCGGCCACCACGCCCTGCGCCTCCGCGACGTGCGCGAGCTGCAGCTTCGCGGTGACGTCACCGATGGCGTAGATGTGCGGGACGTTGGTGCGCATGACATTGTCGATGCCGATCGCGCCGCGATCGGTCAGCTGCACGCCGGTGTTCTCCAGGCCGTAGCCCTGCACGCGCGGCGCGAAGCCCACGGCCTGCAGCACCTTGTCGACCGTGACGGTCTCGACATTGCCCGACTTGTTGTCCTTGATCGCGACGGTGACCTTGGAGCCGTCGTCGTCGATGGACTGCACGGCCGCACCGGTGGTGATGGTGACGCCGAGCTTCTTGTACGCCTTGGTGATCTCCTTGGAGACGTCGGCGTCCTCGTTCGGCAGCGCGCGGTCCAGGAACTCGACGATGCGCACGTCCACGCCGTAGTTCTTCAGAACGTAGGCGAACTCCATGCCGATCGCGCCCGCGCCGACGATGAGGATCGAGCCGGGCAGGTCCCGGGTCATGATCTGCTCTTCGTAGGTCACCACGTTCGCCGAGAGCTGCGTGTTCGGCAGCAGCTTGGTGGTGGTGCCGGTCGCGATGATCACGTTGTCGAACGTGATGGTCTCCGAGCCGCCCTTGGTGAGCGCGACCGAGAGCGTGTTCGCGTCGGTGAACGAGCCGAGACCGTCGAACTCGTCGATCTTGTTCTTCTTCATCAGGAAGTGGACGCCCTTGACCCGGCCGTCCGCGACCTTGCGGCTGCGATCGAAGGCCGCGCCGAAATCGAAGCTGGCCTCCCCGCTGATGCCGAAGGTCTTCGCTTCCTTCGTGAAAATATGGGCCAGTTCGGCGTTACGCAGCAGTGCCTTGGAAGGGATGCAGCCTACGTTCAGGCACACGCCACCCCAGTATTTCTGCTCGACAATCGCTGTTCGCAGGCCGAGTTGAGCGGCACGGATCGCGGCGACGTAACCGCCGGGACCAGCGCCGAGAACGACGACATCGTAGTGGGAAGTCACGAGACCGAGCCTAACCCTGTCGCGCCGATCGCACTCAGCCATCCCCCGCCTCGGTGAGATCGCGGACACTCGGCGCGGCGCTCACGCCGCGCCGCAGCGGGCCGCGCGTCCGGAATCAGGCCTGGCCGGTTTCGAAACGGCTGATCAGGCCGTCGCGGACGGTGAAACGCCAGGCCGTGCGCATGCCGCCCCAGCGATCGTTGCTGTAGTCGGCGACCAATTCGGTGGGGGCGGAGACCGATTCGACCTTCATGCGGCCGTGGGTGGAGAAGATCTCCGATTCGGTCCACTGGGCGAGATCGCGCTCGTTGCCGTCGTCGGACATGGAGGCGTCCTCGGCGAGGGTGGCGAAGAAGGCGTCCGCGTCGTTCGCGTTGAGCGCGTCGACGAACTTCTGGACGGTGCGGTCGAGCTGAGTCATCCGTTCAATCCTCTCGGTCGGCGTGAGCGGAACGTGAGTGGATCGGGGCAGCGAAACGAGTCTAGCTGTCTCAGTCGCGCCAGACTTCGCGGGCGACCCGGGCGAAATTCTCGCCGAAGATCGCGGCGCGGTCGGCCTCGCTGAATCCGCGCTTCGCGAGCACCTCGTCGAGACCGGGGACCGTCGATTCGCCGAGCAGATCCTCCGGGGGCGTCCACTGAATCGGGCCCCAGCGGGTGTAGGCGTCGGAGAAGGCTTCCGGGTTCTCGGCGATCTCCTCGTTGAAATCGTCGAAGGAATAGTCCGAACCGATGCCGATGTGCTCGATGCCGACCAGCTCCGCGCCGTAGGCGATGTGATCGGCCATGGCCTCGACTCGGTCGGCGTGGGCGGCGGGTGCGTTGCGGCCCAGGAAGATTCCGACGCCGTTGATGCCGATCACTCCGCCGGTCTCGGCGCAGGCGCGGGCCTGCTCGTCGGTGATGTTGCGCGGATGCTCCCACAGGGCAGCGAAATTCGAGTGGCTGTAGATCATCGGGGCGGTGGTGGTGGCGGAGATGTCCAGTCCGGTGCGGCGCGAACAGTGCGAGCCGTCGGCGAACATGCCGACCTCGTTCAGCGTCCGGACCAGGTCCCGGCCGTAGGCGGTGAGGCCGGTGTCCTCGGTATCGAGACAGCCGCAGCCTGCCGCGTTCGCGTGGTTGTAGCTCGGCAGCAGGGAGCGCACGCCGAGCGAGTAGAACAGTTCGACATTGTCGAGATCACCGTCGAGCGGGCCGGAGTCCTCCAGATCGAAGGCCAGGGCGATCAGCTCGTCCGGATCCACAGCGGTGGAGTCACCCGGCGCCACAGCGTCTTCCGGTACGAGTGTCTCCGCCGGCCACGCGTCATCGATCGACCCGACGAGCCGGAAACGCCCGTCCGACAGCGCGTCCCGGCGGAACAGGTCCAGCAGCTCCAAGGAGTCACGGCTCGAATGCAGCGAGAAGCCCACGTTCACCGACAGATACGAACCCAGCCGATAGCGCGTCAGGTCACCGACGGCCGCACTCGGGAGCAGCGGCAGGCAGCAGTGCTGCTCCCACAGCCGGGGCCGGGATCGATCCGGGCGCTGATGCGGCAATTCGGGACCTCCTCGGGGCGATGCGGCGTCGAAGCGGCAATCCTACCGAGCGGTACCGGACGGCCCGGTCGCTAACGTGGGGCGGGTGAACCCGCTCGACTGTGTCGGCCCGGCCGACGGCAGCGTCTCGACCCATCTGATCCGGCTGGTCCGCGATTCCGCGCTGCGCGCCGGCGTCTCCGCCGAGACGATCGCCGCGGTGCACGGCGCCGACGACGCCACCCTGACCCCGGCACTCAATCGCATACCGCTGACCTCGCTGGTGCGACTGTGGGAGTCGATCGCACACGCCCGCCCCGGGCCGGGAGGCGGTCTGGCCGTGGTCCGGGCCGCCCCGCTGGGCACGCTCGATACCTGGGACTACCTGGTGACCACCGGGAGCACGCTCACCGACGCCCTGCACCGCGCCCAGCCCTATCACCGCCTGGTCACCGCCGCCGAGGAGGGTTTCGAGCTGCGCGCCGACGGCGAGCTGACCATCGGATTCCGCACCACCGCAGGCGATCCCGCCGTTGCCGCGGTGGTCAACGAGTACGTACTCGGCTACTATCTTCGCCGGGCACGCGAGGCCACCGGCCGTCCGGTTCGCCCGCGGCGCATCACCTTCGGGCATGCGGCGCCGCCGGATCACGCGGAGTTGATCGCGGCCTTCGGCACCGCCGACATCGAATTCGACGCGCCCGCGGACTCGATCACCTTCGACGCCGCGGACGCGAACGCACCTCTGCAACGGGCGGATCCGATGCTCGCGAACCTGCTGCGCAGCCATGCCGACCTGGTGCTGAGCAGTGCGCGGGTCATCGCCGGTCCCCTGGACGCCTTCCGCGCGGCCCTCGCCGAGGCGCTCGACGCGGGCGACCCCACGCTCGACACCGTCGCGCGCACCCTGCTGCTGGGCCGGCGCACCCTGCAGCGTCAGCTCTCCGATCAGGGCACCACCTGGCGTCGGGAAGTCGACCTCGCCCGCTACGAACAGGCGAAATCCCTGCTGGCGGAGGGTCGTTCCACCGTGACGGTGGCTGCCCGCCTCGGTTTCACCGACGACCGCGCCCTGCGCAAGGCTTTCCACCGCTGGTCCGGCACCTCCCCCACCCGTCACCGGGGGTAGCCGACTCCGGAGATCCGGACCGGGGCTCCGGCCGCCGCGCACTGCTCACCGACTGCCGGGGAGCGCCCGGAGACCGCGCACGCACCGGCCGACCTGTGGTCCGGGCGAAGCGGTACGGATCGGCCCTCGGCACATTTGGACCGGGCGGTGTCATCGGCGGACCTGGGAGGCGGCGCAGGGCCGCCATAACGTTGTGGACATCGGATCTAACGATCCACTCGCTCAGACGAAAAGGTAAGTGCGCCATGACTACTCAGCTTCGTACCGCTCGTGAGATCCAGCTCGCCTCGCGTCCCGAGGGTGTGCCGACCGGCGCGAACTTCGACCTCGTGGAGCGTCCGGTGGCCGAGCTGGAGGACGGCCAGATCCTGATTCGCAATACCTGGATGTCGGTGGATCCGTACATGCGGGGACGGATGGACGACAGGGAGTCCTACATCCCGCCGTTCGAGATCGGCGCGGCCCTGGAGGGCTCGGCGATCGGTGAGGTCATCGAATCACGTTCCGCGGCAATCCCGGTCGGCGCCACGGTCACCCATTTCGCCGGATGGCGGGACCTGGCGGCCATCGATGCCGCGACAGCCACCGCGGTCGACACCACCCTGGCCGCACCGCGGCACTACCTGGGCGCGCTCGGCACCACCGGCCTGACCGCCTACGCGGCCCTGACCGATGTCGCACAGGTCCGCCCCGGCGACACCGTCTTCATCTCCGCGGCGGCGGGCGCGGTCGGCAGCGTCGCCGGGCAGATCGCCAAGGCGCTCGGCGCGGCCCGGGTGGTCGGTTCGGCGGGCGGACCGGTCAAGACCGCGCTGCTGCGCGAGGAGTTCGGCTACGACGCCGCGATCGACTACCGCGCCGGTGATCTCGCCGGGCAGGTGGCCGCCGCCGCACCCGAGGGCATCGACGTCTACCTGGACAGCGTCGGCGGAGAGCACCTGAAAGTCGCGGTGGAGGCCATGCGGCCCGGCGGTCGCATCGCGCTGGTCGGCGCGATCAGCGGCTACAACGGGAACAAGCCCGCGCACACGCCGGATCTGTTCCTGGCCGCCACCAAGGAGATCACCTTGCGCGGCATGCTCGTGAACAGCTACTTCCCGCTGTTCGGCGAGTACATCGGCAAGGCCGCGGGCTGGCTGGCCGAGGGCACCCTGCGCACCCGGGAGACCGTGTACGAGGGTCTCGATCAGGCTCCGGCGGCGTTCCTCGGCGTGCTCTCGGGCGCCAATACCGGCAAGATGCTCGTCCGCCTGGGCTGACCCCCGGCACCGAGTCGGCAACAATGTGGGCATGACCGGTGTTGGAGAGAGCGTGACGGACCCCTACCTGTGGCTCGAAGAGGTCACCAGTGAGAACGCCCTGGATTGGGCACGCGCGCACAACGGGGTGGTGATGGACCGGTTCGCGTCGTCGGACCGGTTCACCGACCTCGAATCGCGCATTCTGGCCATGCTCGACACCGACACCCGCATCGCGTATCCGGGCAGGCGCGGAGCATGGCTCTACAACTTCTGGCGCGACGGGGACCATCCGAAGGGTCTGTGGCGGCGCACCACGTTCGCCGAGTACGCCAAGGACGAACCGTCCTGGGAGGTGCTCATCGACCTCGACGCGCTGGCCGCCGAGGAAGGCGAGAACTGGGTGTGGGGCGGGGCGGCGGTGCTGCGCCCGGCACAGTCGCGGGCGTTGATCAGCCTCTCCCGCGGTGGCGCGGACGCCAAGGTGGTGCGCGAATTCGTGCTCGACACCAAGACTTTCCTGGAACCCGAGGCCGGTGGCTTCCATCTTCCGGAGGCCAAATCCGAACTGCGCTGGATCGATCTCGACACCGTCTATGTGGGAACGGATTTCGGACCGGGCTCGCTCACCGATTCCGGATATCCGCGAATCGCCAAGCGCTGGAAGCGCGGAACCCCGCTGACCGAGGCGGAGACCGTCTTCGAGGGCGAGCCCGGCGATGTCGCGGTCTCGGCCGGTTACGACCGAACCCCGGGCTACGAACGGCATTTCGTCGGCCGCGCCACCGACTTCTTCAACGAGGAGGTGTACCTGGTCGAGGCAGACGGTTCGCTGCGCCGGATCGAGGTGCCCACCGACGCCTCGGAATCCTGGTACCGCAATTGCCTGCTGGTGCGGCTCAAGTCGCCGTGGGAGGTGGGCGGGAACAGCTATCCGGCGGGCGCGCTGCTGTCCATCGACTTCGATCGATTCCTCTCCGGGGCACGCGATTTCGAGGTGGTCTTCACCCCGGACGAGCACACCTCGCTGCACGGCTACGGCTGGACCGAGAACCATCTGCTGCTGATCACGCTGCAGGACGTGCAGACCAAACTGCACGTGCTCACCGACGGCCCGGACGGCTGGGTGCGCGAGGATCTCGCCGACGCGCCGCCGATGGCCACCACCAGCGTCATGAATCTGGACCCGCTGGAGGGCGGTGACGAATTCATGCTCTCCACCAGTGGTTTCACCACTCCCACCACCCTGCTGTCGAGTTCGGTCGGCGGAGCCACCGAGGTGCTCAAACGAGAGCCGGAGTTCTTCGACGCCGAGGGCGTCGAGACCGAGCAGTACTTCGCCCGCTCCGAGGACGGCACCATGGTGCCGTACTTCGTCATTCGTCACCGCGATACCGCGAACGCGCCCGGCCCGACCATCATGTCCGGCTACGGCGGATTCGAGGTGTCCCGTACGCCCGCCTACAGCGGCGCCTCCGGCATGGGCTGGCTCGAGCGTGGTGGCACCTGGGTGATGACCAATATTCGCGGTGGCGGCGAATACGGGCCGCAATGGCACACCTCGGTGCAGAAGGCCAACCGGCACAAGGTGTACGAGGACTTCTCCGGTATCGCCAAGGATCTGGTGGCGCGCGGCATCACCACCCATGATCAGCTCGGTGCGGTCGGCGGCAGCAATGGCGGTCTGCTGATGGGCGTCATGCTCACCCGGTACCCGGAGCTGTTCGGCGCCATCGTGTGCCAGGTTCCGCTGCTGGACATGAAGCGCTATCACCTGCTGCTGGCGGGCGCGTCCTGGATCGCGGAGTACGGCGACCCCGACAAGCCGCACGAGTGGGCGTACCTGTCCGAGTACTCGCCGTACCAGAACACCAGCGCCACAGCGCAATACCCGCCGATCCTGCTCACCACCTCCACCCGGGACGATCGCGTGCATCCCGGGCACGCCCGCAAGATGGCGGCGCTGCTCGAGGCGCAGGGCCATCCGATCTGGTACCACGAGAACATCGAGGGCGGGCACGGCGGCGCGGCGGACAACAAGCAGTCCGCGTTCCAGGCCGCGCTGATCTACGAGTTCTTCACCCAGACCCTGATCGACCGGACCACGCCGTGATCGGGCACCGGGCGCCTTGATCGCACACCGGGCGCACTGATCGGACACCGGACGCACTGAGCGACCGCTGACCGCCCCGAGCCGAATCAGCGGTCCCGGAGCCACTTTTCGATGTAGTCGACGGTACTCTCGGGATCACTGATCCAGCCGTTGTGTCCCAGCGGCGCCGGATTGTGCCAGGTGCTGATATCCGCGTTCGGCAGTTTGTCCAGCAGATGCCGGGCCGAGCCGGGCGGGGTGAGCTCGTCGCCCGCCATGGTGATCGACAGCACCGGCAGCTTCAGCCTGGAAATGCGCTCCTCGTAATCGATGTCGGCACCGGTGGGTTCGAACCGGCCACTCCGGGCCAGCCTGGCCCAGTCGTTGATCAGCACCTTCGACTGGCGGCCGAACCCGCCCGCGGTGATCTTGTGCCCGGGCCAGAACCCGGCCAGATTCGCGGTCAGCGAGATCGCCGCGCTCCCCAGCAGGAAACCCGGGGCGGCCAATCCGCGATAGCCGCGGTGGTAGGGCGTGCCCGAAGCGATCAGGATCAGGCCGCCGAGCCGACCCCTGATCCGCGAGGCGTACATGACGCCCAGCTGCCCACCCATGCTGTGCCCCAGCAGGTATGGCGTACTCGCCGGGAACCGCTCGCGCACCACCTCGAGCATGGCCGGGAAATCCACCGACACCAGTTCCTGATACCCGTACGCGCTGGCCGCGTTCGGCTTCGGCGTGCTGTTGCCGTTGCCGCGCAGCTCCAGCAGCGCCACATCGAAGCCGCGCGCGGCCAGTGGCCCGCCGAACAGCGAGTAGTACTCCCCCGGCACCCCCAGCCCGGGCACGATCACCACCACCGGCCGCGGCGCATCGGCGGTGACGGCATGTCGCCGCTCGCCTTTCGCCGGAATCAACCGCACCGGAACCGTGGTTCCGTCCGGCATCTGGATCGGCACAGTCTCCATCAGCCGCACGCTACCTGCTCACAGAGACGAACCGCCGCCGGCTCGGCACCGGATGCGAAAAACGGTGCGGCCGACGGCGGTTGAGGCTGATCGGGCGTTGGCGGATGAGGTCGGTCAGGCGCTGACCGCACCCATGATGATGCGGCGAAGGACGCGGATGACGTCGTCCAGGGGTTGGCGGGGCTCGGAACCGCTCCAGGCGTCCACGACGTAGTTGACCGCGCCGATGATGGCCAGCACGCGCATTTCGTAGTCACCGGGCGGGATTTCGCCGTGCATGGCGGCATCCTCGGCGGCCGACGCGAGCAGCGCGCCCCAGGCTCGGCGTAGTTCCAGCCGGAACTTCTCGACCTTGGGCCCGGCTCCGACGACCTCGACCAGCGCGACGCGGGCCTTGCGCGGATCTCGGCCGATCGACTCGATGTAGGCGCGCACGGCGGCATCGATGATGTCGATCGCGCTGGCGTCCGGAAGCTCGGCGATGGTGGCCGACACGGCTTCCCGTGATTCCCGGTCGATCTGCTCGTACAGCTCCAGCAGCAGCGATTCGCGTCCGGTGAACTCCTCGTAGAACTGACGAGAGGAGAGTCCGGCGTCCTTGCAGATGGCGCCGACGGAGCTGTTCGCGTATCCGTCGCGCGCGAACACCGATAGCCCGGACTCCAGAAAACGCGCACGGCGCTGCCGTTGCCGGTCTTCTACGGGCTGCCCGGCGTACATTCTTCCCGCGTTCGTTTCCTGAGACATTGCGCCAGACAATACCGAAGGGCCCGATCCCCTCGTCATGGATCGGGCCCTTCGTTTGCACCTTCGACATACCGCGCGATAGCCGAAAGTTGGCTCAGTGTTTCGGAGCGCGCCGACGTACCCGGGAACGGCAGGTATTAGGCAGGGGAACCGCCCGGGTTCGGAACGCGGATCCGGGGGGAGATTCGCGGCCCGATGTCGCTTTGACCCGAAGATCACTGATCGTTTGCCGTTCCACACGATACAGAGCAGTCGTACGGGACGGAATACTTTTTAAGGATATTTTTAGAATTTATTCCGCGTGTCGCGGAGATGCACGTTCCGACCAGCGTGATAGCGAGCCCGCACGCGCCGCGACCGTCTCGACGAAAAAGGACCCGATCCCCTCGTCGAAGATCGGGCCCTTCGTCACCTCCCCGGCTTCCGCGCAGTAGCCGAAAGGTGGCACTCGCGTGGCTACTTCGCCGAGCCGCTTGCCGAACCGGTTGCCAGCAGCTTGAGGATGGTCTGCACGAGGACGTCCGAGAGGAGGTCGGTCATGGTGGTGCTCCGATCTGAACCAGGGTCGCCAGCACTGTCACTGACTGTTTGCCATCGGGACGATACCCAGGCCCGACCCGCCCTGGGAAGCTTTTTGCGGAAAATTCTAGAATATTTTCGATACTCCACTAGACAGTCGTCTACCTGCGAGTTCACCGCGGCCGGAGAGCCGCTGCGCGGGCCTGAGCGCGGGTCCGAGCCCGCGCCGAATACCGCCCATCCTCCGATTGCCACGACACCACCGCAAGCCCTCAGCGAACACAATTGCCGGACACGTTCGCGTCCTGTCCGCCCGGCGGAAACCACGAAGGCCGGCCCCTCGGAAAGCATCGAGTGGACCGGCCCGCACGGGTGCCGAAAAGCGTTCAGGAACGCGGGGGAACCTCCGGCTCGCCCAGGGTGAGCATCAGCCGATTCGCCCACGAGAAGGACGCCGTGGACAGCACCAGATCATGGATTTCGGCGTCGGTGAAACCGAGCTCGCGCAATCTCGCGATATGCGACTGTTCCGCACGCGGCGGATTCGCGGCCAGCGCGTCCACGAAATCGATGATGGCATCCCACCTTTCGTCGACTCGCACACCGTTGCCCTCATCCAGCAGCCGTTGCACATCGGCATCACGTTTGGACAGCGCGGAGGTGAAGCGCGAATGTACCGACGCGCAATACTCACAGCCGTTGTGGCGGGAGGTCACGGTCGCGGCGAGCTCTCTTTCCGCGCGCCCCAGCCCATCTCGTCCGTAGAAGATCTCCTTGTCGTTTCCGCTGCGATGAGCGAGCACGCCCGCATTGCGCGCCAGCACCCGGAAGTACGGGCCGACACCACGGTCACCCGCCAGCAACGGGAGCTGCTCGGCGTCGGCGTCGGCCACTCGGATCGGTTCCACCCAGGGCACCCAATCCAGGTGTTCCTGGGTGAATCCGGTTGGCCGGCGGTCGATCTCGACGCTGCGAACCTCGGAGGCGCCGGGGGTGGTCGCGATCTCACTCATGAGCGGCTCCGATCAGGGTGAGGCCCGCCAGCAGGCGGACCTGGAAGTGCACGTAACCGATGACCTGCGCCAGCGTGACGACGTCGGTCTCGGAAAGTCCCGCGGCGCTCAGGGTGTCGATGTCGGCCCGGGTGAGCGAGGCGGGCGCGGTGCTCACCCGCGCCGCATGGCGCAGGATGGCGGCCAGCACCGGATCACCCTCGGCGGGAACGGTCCCGAGCCCGGCGTAGTGCGCGGCCAGCCCCGCAGCGCCCGCGAGTTCCGCGACGGCCACCGCCACCGCGATCAGGCGCTCACGACCGATGGAATGCGCTGCGGGCCCGTCGAACAGCGCGTCGTACACGCCCTGGGTGTGCTCGACGACCAGCGGCCGCGCGGTGCGCAGCCCCGCGACCGCGGCGGCGTTCGCACCCAGCACGCCGTCGATGACATCGCGGCTCGCCTTCTCGGGAGCCGGATTCGCCTGCTCGGTATCCGTCGTACTCGTCACAACGTGGTCCCTTCGCTCGCTCATGCCGCCGCCTTGCCCAGGTAGGCGTCGCGGACGGCCGGGTTGTCGATGAGTTCTCCGGCCGGGCCGTGCAGCACGATCTCGCCGGTGCGCAGCACGTTCGCGGTGTGCGCGATGCTCAGCGCCAGCTCCGCCTGCTGCTCGACGATGAGGATCGCCAGCCCCAATTCCTGGTTGAGCCGGGCGATCTCGTCCAGCACCCGATCCACGAACAGCGGCGAGAGCCCCATGGTGGGCTCGTCCATGCAGATCAGCCGGGGCTTGCTCATCAGCGCCCGCGCGAAGGCGAGCATCTGCTGCTCACCGCCGGACAGGGTGCCCGCCCGCTGCGTGCGCCGCTGCGCCAACCGCGGGAAGTGTTCGAACATCTCCGCCGCCCGCGCGGCCAGCACCGACCGGCGCTCCTTGCGGATGTAGCCGCCGACGAACAGGTTCTCCTGCACCGTCATGGCCGGAAACACCCGCCGCGCTTCGGGAACCGACGCCAGCCCCGCCGCGATCCGCGCCGACGGCGGGGACTTGCCGACATCCACCCCGTCGATCCGCACCACACCCGAACTGGGCGCGAGCAACCCCAGCGCGGTCTTCATGGTGGTCGACTTGCCCGAGGCATTGCCCCCGAGCAGCGACACGATCTCGCCCGGGCGCACCGTCAACGACACCTCGTTCAACGCTCGGGACGCGCCGTAATGCACCGTCACCCTGTCGAATTCGAGAATCGGGACGGTGCCCGCCCCGGCACTCGCCACCGCAGCACGACTCTCGGCGGAACCTGCATCACTGTCCGGCATCCGCGGCCACCTTTCCCTCGGTCCGCGCTACCGCGATCGGCCTCGCGCTCACGGAGGTCCCGCCGGTGGAGTGCGCCACCGTGGCGTCCAGCGCATCGGTGCGCCCACTCGCGCCGGCAGCGGCGGCGGGGTCGATGGATGTGCCCGGCGCCGAATCGGCGGCGCTGTGCTGGACGTCGTGAGCGGTGCGAGCATCCACCGACGACCCTGCGGCGGGAGACCGGACGGCTCGGCTGCGGCCCAGGTAGGCCTCGATCACGCGGGGGTCGGCGAGGACCTCGTCGGGAGTGCCCTCGGCGATGACATGCCCCTCGTCCAGAACCAGGACTCGGTCGGAGAGGTCGTGGATCAGGTCCATCTTGTGTTCGACGAGCAGGACCGTCTGGCCCTGCGCCTTCAATTCGGCGAGCTGCCTGCCGATTTCGGCGGTCTCGGTCTGGTTCATCCCCGCCGCCGGTTCGTCCAGCAGCAGCAGGTGCGGTTCCAGGGCGAGTGCCCGGGCGATCTCGGTACGGCGACGATTGGCGTAGGACAGCGTGTGGGCGGAGTTCTCCGCGCGCGGGGTGAGTCGCTCACCGAACCGGGCCAGCTGGGTATCGATTCGGGCGGCGATTTCCCGGCGTTCGGCGCGAACCGCCGGTGTCGGCACCAGGGCGAGGGCGAATTCCGCGAGCAGCGGGATCCAGCGCAGCAGCGGCAGAGCCGAGAGCGCGCGCAGCGGACGTGAGGCGCGCAACGTGGTGTGCAGGCCGACGTCCACGTTCTCGCGGACGGTCATATTGCCGAACACGCGCCCGTTCTGGAAGGTGCGGGCAATGCCGGCGACCGCGGCCGCCTCGGGACGACCGGGACGAATTCGCTTGCCGTGCAACAGTATCTCGCCGCTGTCGGGCGTGAGCACCCCCGAGATCAGGTTCACCGTTGTCGACTTGCCGGATCCGTTCGGCCCGATGATCGAGACGAATTCCCCCGCCCCGATGGTGAGATCGACGCCGTCCACGGCGCGAACCCCGCCGAACGCGCGTTTCAACCCACGCACCACCAGTACCGGTTCCGAGCCGGACGCCACCGGTTCAGACTGTGACCGGGACACGTTCCCTCCTCACCAGGATTCCCTGCGGCCGGAACCGCACCACCAGCAGCAATGCCAAGCCGTACAACACGATTCGCAACTCCGGCGCGAGTCGCAGCGCCTCGGGCACACCGATCAGCACCACCGCGCCCAGCACCGCCCCGTACGGCGAGGAGGTGCCGCCCACCACCAGAATCGTCACCACCAGCAGCGACATCGGCAGGTTGAACACCGTCGGGTCGATATACGAATACTGGTGCGCCAGCAGGGCTCCCCCGATTCCGGAGAAGAACGCCGCGATGGCGAAGGCCAGCGCCTTGTAGTCGCGCACCGGCACACCCGCCGAGCGCGCGGCGACCTCGTCCGCGCCGATCGACCGGATCACCGTGCCGAGCCGCGACCGCTGCACTCCGACGATGACCGCCAGCACGATCGCCAGCACCACCAGTTCCAGCCGGAAAATCTCGGTGTGCGTGGTGAATTCATAGCCGAACAGCGACGGCGGCGGAATTCCGAAGATGCCGTAGCTGCCGCGGGTCACCGGCTCCCAGTTGCGGATCAACGCCACCGTCACGATGCCGATGCCGAGGGTGGCGATGGCCACATAGTGGCCGCCGAGCCGCCACAGTGGAGCCGCCAGCACCGAGGACACCACCGCCGCGAGCAGTCCCGCCACGACGATGGCCGGCAGGAAGGCCCAGCCGTGCGACACGGTCAGCACCGCGGAGGTGTACGCGCCGATGGCGATCGGCCCCGCCTGGCCGATGGCCAGCTGTCCGGCCGATCCCGCCACCAGCGTCATCGACACCGCGATGATCGCGTAGGCCAGGATCTGAGTGCCCACCGAGATGCTGTAGTCGTCCGCGAGCAGTGGAATCAACAGTCCCGCAACGGCGAAGGCGATGAGCGCGTGCCACCAGCGCACCCGCAGTTCTCGGCCCGATCCGAGGAAGGTGCCGGTCAGCGGCTCCGAATCGATCGCGGGCGGCCGCGCCAGCAGACCACCCGGCCGCAGCACCAGGAACACCACCAGCAGACCGAACGTGATCAGATCCCGGTAACCGTCCCCGAACCAGTAGATGCCGAACGCCTCCACCACGCCGAGCACGAACCCGCCGACCACCGCGCCCGGAATCGATCCGAGCCCGCCGATGGTGGCCGCGACGAATCCCGTCATGCCGACCACACCGCCGCTCGTCGGGGAGATGTTCGAGTTGTACAGTCCCACGAAAATGCCTGCGAGACCGCCCAATCCGGAAGCGATGGCGAAGGCCAGCGACTGGATCCGGCTCACGCCGATCCCCATCTGCGCGGCCGCGTCCGGGTCCTGCGCGGTCGCGCGAATGGCCAGCCCGTACCGGCTGAAACGCAGGAACGCCCACAGCCCCGCCATCACCGTGACGGTGATCGCGAACATCACCACATCGGAGGTGCCGAAACGCACCCCGCCGACACGGAAGTTGTTGGTGTCCAGCACCTGGGGGAACGGGCGGGTGTCCGGGCCGAAGATCAGGGTGACCACGTTCTCGATGATCAACCCCACCGCCACCGTCGCCAGCAGCGCCGCGATGGCCGGAGCGCGCCGCAGCGGGCGCACCGCCAGCACATCGATGCCGACCCCCACCAGCGCGGTCAGCGCGACCACCGCGATGAGCGCCGCCCACAGCGGCAGCCCGTGCTCGGAGATCAACCACCAGCCCAGCACCGAACCGAACGCGAAGATCGCGCCGTGCGCGAAGTTGATCACGTTGCTGACCCCGAAGATCAGGGTGATGCCCACGGCGATCAGCGCGTACGCGTTGCCGTGGACCAGACCCGCGATGAGCGTGTCGAACACGTCGCTACTTGTTTCCGGTGGGTACGAACTTGCCGTCCTTCAGCACCAGTTCGATCGGCTTCACGCCGTTCGGGCGGCGGGTCTCCTGATCGAAGGCGAACGAATCACCCAGGCCGATACCGCTGAAATCCTTGACCTCGCGCAGCCCCTTCAGCACCCCCTCACGCGTCGCGCCGCCGGACTTGGCCGCCTTCACCAGCACCTGGATCGCGTCGTAGGCGTACACATTGAAGTCGCCGGGATCGGTGCCGAACTTCGCGCGGAACTTCGTGACGAAGTTCTGCACCTTGGTGCTGGGGTCCGACGGGCTGAAGATGCCGTTGACGATGTCGCCCTCGGCCGCCGTACCCGCCAGCGAGATGAACTGCGGGGTGTTCTGGCCACCGAAGAACTGACCGGTGTAGCCCACATCGCGCAGCTGCTTCACGATCAGCGCGCCGTCCGGGCCGTAGCCCAGGTGCACGAAAGCGTCCGGGTTCGCGTCCCGGCCCTTGATCAGCACCGGCCGGAAGTCCTGCGAATCGGGCAGAATCGGTGAGGAGTAGGCAATCTCGATGCCCTTCTCCTTCGCGAACTGCTCGAAGTACTTGAAAGACTGCTTACCCCAGTCGGTTTCGAGGTAGACCACGGAGACCTTCTTGGCCTTGGCCCGCACCCACTGGGTATTGCGCTCCTGGTGCACGTCGGTGGTGATCGACGGGCTCCACGAGTAGTCACCGCCCTTGGTGAAATCCGTCGCGGAGTTGGTGAACCCGTACTGGACCAGCTTGCCGCGGTTGTACACCGGCGAGGCCGCGATCGAGGCGGGCGAGGAGAAGTCGCCCAGCTCGGCGATGATCGACTGATCGCCCACGAACTTGGTGGCGATCGGCACCGTCTGCTTGGGGTCGGATTGCGAGTCCTCCCACTTCAATTCGACCTTCTTGCCGTCGATGCCGCCGGCCGCGTTGACCTCGTCCAGCGCCAGGTCGAAGCCCTGCTGCCAGAGCCGGCCGTACTCGGCGGACGGGCCGGTCTTCGGACCCGACACCCCGAAGTACACGGTGTCGGATCCACCGTCCGAACCGCCCCCGCACGCGGACACCAGCCCGGCTACCAGAGCCGCGGAGGCGACCCCCACCACTACTCGGACCCGATGCTTCCGGGACCACTTCTCGCTCATCCGAATTCCTCTGCCACTCACCGGCACGGACGCCGGTAGAAAGCGCTTGCGATGCCCGGCGGACACCACCTGGTCGTCACCCGGGGCACCCCACCGCCGTGCGAGGGTTGCCGATCAGCGAGCCGGGGCTCGAACATGCTGATACTCGTGACCGTGGGCGTAAAGGTAGCGGCGGGCATGGGACGCAGACAGCGTTCGAATCACCTTGACGCCAATGACAAGGCGCGCGGCGGGAATTCGAGCAGCGCGAACGACCGGACCATCGCCGGGCGTTGCGGGAGAAGCGATTACGCCGACAGGTGGGCGGTGAGCCAGGCCGGGAACTCGGTGAGGTCGGTCAGCACGACATCCGCGCCCTGGGCGGACAGTTCCTCCGGGGAGTACGGGCCGGTGGTGACCGCGACCGAGAAGGCGTCGGCCGCCTTCGCCGCGCGCACGTCGCCCAGGTGGTCGCCGACGTAGATGGAGCCGCCGTGCTCGCGCAGCACCGCACCCTTCTCCTCCGCCCAGACCCCGCCCACCAGATCGTCGACGTCGAGTCCGAGATGATCCAGATGCAATTGCGCCTGCGGGCCGTTCTTGGCCGTGATGACCAGCACCTTGCCGCCGGCCGCGTGCACGGCGGCGAGCGCGTCGACCACCCCGGGCAACCGGCCGCTCGGCGTCACCGCGAGATCCGGGTACAGCTCTCGGTAGCGGGCGACGATTCCGGGCACGCGCTCCTGCGGGAACCACTCGGCGGCCTCCACGGCCAGCGGCGGTCCCAGCCGCGATACCGCCAGCTGCGAGTCGATCCGCACCCCGGTCTCGGCGGCCACCGCATCCCACACCGCGGCGATCCCCGGGCGGGAGTCGATGAGCGTCATATCCAGGTCGAACCCGACGACGAGCCCGTTCGCACCGCTCCCCGCATGATCATCTGCCACCCACCGACCCTACGACGCGGCCGCCGTCCCGGGCCGACCGCCACCGCCGAGCGGGAGGCACCGTGGACGCGGCGTGGGAGCACCGTCGATGCTGTGCAGGATGCGGCGGGTCGTGAGGTCCTGGGGCGGCCGCGCCGCGTCGGCCACAGTGGTCGCGGATGGTCGCTGCGATCGCGGTGGTCGCGGAGACGTGAACGCACGATGCCGTCCGACGCGGCTCGAAAACAGGAAGACTCCGCCCCGGGCCGCGTTCTAGGCTCGACCTATGACAGGTGCGCGCGGTCCGCTGTTCTGCGGTGTCGAACTCGGGGCCCGGATCGAAGCGGTCGAGACGGAACTGGTCACCACCGGCAGCGCGGCGGCGCGCACCCGGCTCGGGGATACCGCGGGCTTCACCCTTCCCGTCGGGGGCGGCATCGCGTCGTTCGCGGAGGCGAACTCACCGCTGAACAAGGTCGCGGGACTGGGTTTCGGGGGCGTGCCGAGCGACGATGAATTCGAAGCACTGGAAAAGCGCTTCGCGGAGTACGGCGCCCCCGTTCAGGTCGAACTGACCAATCTGGCGGATCCCGCGATCGGCGAATCGCTCACCCGGCGAGGCTATCTGCTCGTCTCGTTCGAGAATGTGCTCGGCCTGGCACTCGACGAACCACCCGAACTCGTCCGGCCGGACGGCGTCCAGGTGCGGCCCAGCGGGGACGACGAATTCGAGGTGTGGCTCGACACGGTCGCCGAGGGATTCGCCCAGCCGGACACCGAAGGCGTTCCCTCCCATGAGGAATTCCCGCGCGAGATCATCGACAACGCCATGCGCGATCTCACCGCGGCCGCCGGGGTGCGGCGCTACGTCGCGGTGCACGAGGGACGCGTCGCCGGAGCCGCGAGCCTGCGCATGTCACACGGAATAGCCCAGCTCACCGGAGCCGCCACTCGCCCGGCACATCGGCGCAGGGGTATCCAGAGCGCGCTGCTGTCCGCCCGGCTCCGCCTCGCCGCCGAGGCAGGCTGCGACATCGCCGTCATCACCACCCAGCCCGGCTCCAAATCTCAGCAGAACGCGCAGCGTCGCGGCTTCTCGCTGCTCTACACCCGCGCCGTTCTGGTGAAAGACAGTGCGTCACGGTAGTTGTCGACCAGTTGCTTGATGTCGGCGTGCGAGTCTTCGCCGGCGGCGGGAGCCCGATGTCGACCAGCAACCCCGTCGGATTGTGCGAATTGGGTCGGGTGAGCCTGTTCCCGGCTGCGCAGTCGCACGGTTTTGGGAGGGATTCGATCGACCTCGGGCCCGTCCGGCAACCGCGGCACGAGCGCGGCTAGCGCCAATTCGGCAGCCACGCATCGGTTTCGGGTGCGTTCGCCCGTCTGGAATCGAGGTACTCGCGGAGTTCGGTGAGTGCGGGATGCGAGTTGTCCGCGCGCCGGATGATCGAGATCGGGTAGATCGGCGTCGGACGGCGCAGCGGTACGCGCCGCAGGTCGTAGCGGTCCGGCCAGAGGTATCGCGAGCCCTCCCCGATCAGGGTGGCGCGCTCCGCGGATTCGGAGATCTCCTCCAGCACATCCTCTTTCGCGAAGACCGGACCGAGAGTGTCGAGGGTGAATCCGAACGTGGCCGCGAATTCGGCGTAGTAGTCGGCCACCTCGCCGTGGGCCGGAAGGCCGGGCATCCAGATCCGGTGCCCGGCCAGCTGCTCCGGCGTGATGTCCTCGGCGTCGGCGAACGGGTGCCGGGGACCGACGAGCAGCTGATGGGGTTCATCGATCGCCCGGACGGCGACGATCCGTTCGGGGAGAGCGTGGCCGGGCGGGACCGCGTGAAAAGTGGCGTCGATCGTTCCGGCGGCGACGGCGGCGACCGCACCGTCGAGGTCCGCGTCCATGAGCGTGACCACATCCAATTCGACGTCCGGGTGCGAGCGGTGGAAGTCCTGCAGATACCCCGCCGACGCGATGCGCCGGGCGACGACGTCGACGCGCAGCGCACGACGCCCCGGGCGGACGGCGGCGTCGGCGCGGTCCGCGGCCCGCAGCAGTTCCCGCGCGTGCGGTAGGAACGCCTGCCCGTCGACGGTGAGCGAAGCGCCCCGGGCCGTGCGGGCGAACAGGGGCACATCCAGGTGTTTCTCCAGAGTCGCGATGCGCTTGGACACCGCCTGCTGGGTGATCGACAACTCCACCGCGGCGTCCTGGAATCGGCCCGCCGCCGCGACGGCGACGAAGGTGCGCACGGCCTCGATGTTCACGCGGCCAAACTACTCGCACAACCGGAGGTTGTGGCTCGCCGATCGATCGGTTGTTTGATTCGGACCGCCCATGCTTGCTTTGATCACCGCGATCGACAGCACATGTTCGCAGCGGGAGGTAGTCGCGTGGTCTCCGGAGGATCCCTGGGTCGGCGGTTCCGATGGCTGTGGGCCTCCTACGCGGTCAGCGCCTACGGCTCCGGACTCGGGTTCGGGGCGCTGCCGCTGATCGCCGTGCTGGTGCTGGACGCCGGGCCCGCGCAGGTGTCCACGCTGGCGGCGGTGGGGCCCGCGGTGGGCGCGCTGATCGCGCTGCCGCTGGGGCCGTGGGTGGAGTTCCGGCGCAAACGATCGGTGATGATCGGGACGGATCTGGCGCGGTTCGCCATCATGATGTCGATTCCGGTCGGCTACGCCCTCGGCTGCCTGAGTTTCGTTCAGCTGCTTGCCGTTTCGGCGCTGGTCGCCGCGGCCAAGATCGCGTTCGGTGCGGCGAGCGGCGCGTATCTGAAGGCGCTCGTGCGGCCGGAGGACCTGCTGGCGGCCAATGCGAGATTCGAGTCGACGAACTGGAGTTCCATCGCGGTCGGGCCGCCGCTGGGCGGCGCGGCGATCGGGGTGTTCGGACCGGTCGTCACGGTGATGGCCGATGCGGTGAGCTATCTGCTGTCCGCGCTGGGCATCATGGCGATCGGCGGGGGCGAGCGGCAACCGGCGCGCCCGGGCGGGTCGGCGGCGAACGGGCTTCGCGTGGGCGAGGTCTTCGACGGCTGGCGGCATCTGCTGGGGCATGCCGGTCTGCGGGGGCTCTACCTCAATCAGCTCGTGGTGAGCGGGCTGATCATGGCCACCGAACCGATCCTGGCCGTGCTCATGCTCCGCGATCTCGAATTTCCGCCCTGGCAGTACGGTCTCGCGTTCGCCGCGCCCTGCCTCGGCGGGCTCGTCGGCTCGCGCCTGGCCGGACGGGTGGTGGCGCGGTACGGACAGCGCCGGGTGCTGCGGACCGTCGGAACATTGCGCGCGGTCTGGCTGATCGGCCTGGCGTTCGTACAGCCCGGAGTGCCCGGGCTCGTGACCGTGATGGCGATCGAGCTGGCGATCATCATCAGCATGAGCCTGTACAACCCGGTACAGGCCACCTACCGACTCCGGAACACACCCGAAGGCCTTGTCGCCCGGATGCTTTCGGCCTGGTCGATCGGCAGCAGCGCCGCCATCGCCGTACTCGCCGCGCTCGGCGGACTCCTCGCCGCGGCCACCAGCCCGCGCACGGCGCTCGTGGTCGCGGGACTGGCGATCATGGCCAGCCCACTACTGCTGCCCCGCGGCCAGGATTCCCCACCCGCATCGGACCCGATGACCCGGTCGGTGGTGGCCGGTTCGCCGAAATGAACCGGCCACCACCGAGTGCGGGCGACGATCGCGCGAACGCCGGCAGGCGGCAACCGCGCGAGACGAGCTCCGCTCGTGCGGCTTCTAACGGGACGGAGCCCGGTCGTAGCCCAGGGGGCGGCTGGTGAAGGTGCCGCGGCCCTGGGTTCGGCTGCGCAAACGCGTTGCGTAGCCGAACACCTCGGCCAGTGGCGCGGTCGCCGTCACCACCACCGTGGAGCCCCGGATGACCGAATCCAGGACCCGGCCACGACGCGCGGCGATATCACCCAGGATCGCGCCGACCGATTCCTCCGGCGCGGTGACGGTCAGCTCGAGCAGCGGTTCGAGCAGCGCCATCTCACTGCCGCGCAGGGCTTCTCGCAGTGCGGCCCGACCGCCGAGCCGGAACGAGCGCTCCGAGGAATCCACAGGATGCGTCGAACCGTCGGTCAGGGTGACCCGCACTCCGAGCACCTGGTGGCCGCCGAGTGGGCCGTCCGCCAGGGCATCCCGGCAGCCGGCCTCCACGGCCCGCACGTACTCGGCGGGTACCCGGCCACCGACCACCGTGGATCGGAACTCGAAATCCACCGCACCATCGGTCCTTTCCGTATCGACCGCGATCGGCTCCACATCGATCACCAGATCCGCGAACTGCCCCTGCCCACCGTTCTGCTTGGCGTACCGGTACCGGAACCCGGACACACCGCGCAGCACGGTCTCCCGATAGGCCACCTGCGGACGCCCGACCGTGACCGCGATCCCGCGCTCGCGGCGGATCTTCTCCACCGCGACCTCGAGATGCAGTTCGCCCACACCGGACAGCAGCGTCTGCCCCGACTCGGGATCGGTGCGCACGACGAGCGAGGGGTCCTCGTCCGCCATTCGCGCCAAAGCCGTTGTCAGACGTTCGGTCTCGGCGCTGGTGCGCGCTTCGAGCGCCACCGACATCACCGGTTCGGTGACCACCGGCGGCTCCAGCAACACGCTCGACTCCGGTGCGCACAGCGTGGCACCGGCGCGGGCCTGCTTCGGCCCGATCACCGCGACGATCTGACCGGCCACGGCCTGCTCCAGCTCCTCGTGCCGATCGGCCTGCACCCGAAGGATGCGGCCGATCCGCTCCATGCGGCCGGAACCGGTATCGCGCAATTGCGCGCCCTTGACCAGCGTGCCCGCGTACACGCGCACGAAGGTCAGCCTCCCGGTGCCGGTCGCCTGCACCTTGAACACCAGTGCGGCGAGCGGTTCCGCCGGATCCGCCGCCGACTCGAACCCGCTCCCGCGCACCGGAGGCCGGTCCAGCGGGGACGGCAGGTAATCCACGACAGCGTCCAGGAGCGATTCGACCCCGATATCGCGATAGGCCGCACCGCACAGCACCACCACGGCCTCACCCATCAGAGTGAGCGCGCGCAGCGCAGACGCCAGGGTCGCGTCCGACAGTCCCGAGTGCGCGTAGAACTCCTCCAGCGCACCCGAATGCCGTTCGGCCACAGCCTCTTCCAGCTCGAACCGGGCCTTGCGCGCGACCTCCGCCAGCTGCTCGGGTATCGGTCCGACGCACAGCGCGCCCGCCACCCAGGTGAGGGCGCGCAGGCGAACCAGATCCACCACACCGGTGAACCCGTCCTCGACTCCCATGGGGAGCTGGACAGGCAACGCCACCGGATGCAGCCGATCCCGGATCGACTCGACGGCCGCCGTGAAATCGGCGCCGACCCGGTCCATCTTGTTCACGAACGCGATACGGGGTACCCCGTACCGATCCGCCCGCCGCCAGACCGATTCACTCTGCGGCTCCACTCCGGCGACGGCATCGAAAACCGCTACGGCGCCGTCGAGTACGCGCAGCGACCGCTCGACCTCATCGGAGAAGTCGACATGGCCGGGCGTATCGATGACGGTGAAGTGATGGTCGTTCCACTCGCACGCGACGGCCGCGGCGAAGATGGTGATCCCGCGCTCCCGCTCCTGCGGATCGAAATCGGTGACGGTGGTTCCGTCGTGCACCTCACCGGTCTTGTGGGTCATTCCCGTGAGGAAGAGCATCCGCTCGGTGACGGTCGTCTTACCCGCATCGACGTGCGCGAGGATACCGAGATTGCGGACATGGTCGAGGGAGTGGCGAAAAACGTTGGCACCCATGGTGACAGTTCCTTCGTGCTGATCTTCGTACAGAACAGCGCGATTCCCCGAACGACAGGAAGAACAGAGAGGTCGCCCGAGTAACTCAGTACCGGCCGCGCAGCCGGCACCGAGCCGGCGAGGACACCAGGATCACCTCGAAGCGAGGGCGGGTAGCGACAGCAGTGCGTACGGTGCGCATCTGCGGCTCCCTCCTGGATGAGATCGTGCCGAATGGCACGAGATCTCCTGCGAGAGTACCGAGCTGGACGCGAGGAGGACACCGAATAAATTGTCC
>NZ_BDBU01000043.1 GCF_001613145.1 Nocardia jejuensis NBRC 103114 | reverse complement strand
TCCACGGCAGCGGCCCGTCGACGAGCGACAGCGAGGCGAGCCACGCCGTCACGACGTCCGGCCCGCGAGGGCTTGGGCAGCGGCGATCGCCAATTGCCCACGGGGAGAAGGCAGATAGGCGCGCGTGACCGCGGCGGACACCCGGGCGGCGTGCCGGCGCCTCGGGAAACAGGCGTACAGCGGTGCGTAGGACGGGCGGAACTTGCGCTTGTACGCGGCCAGACTGGCGAACCCGTAGAGCGGTTCCAGCGCTCGCGCGGCGAAATCCAGGCCGCGCTCGAACCACGGGTGGCGAGCCTCGACGTCGCAGTGACGGGCGAGCGGAACTCCGGACAGGCTCACGAATTCCGCGCCCTCGGCCTGCAGGGTCAGCAGGGCGGAGGCGATCAGGAAATCCATCACCGGTCCGAAGCCGTCCGGCAGCCGGCGTTGCAGGTCCAGGGTCCAGCCGACGACCGCCCCGTCTCTGTGTACCGGCAGCCACGAGGTCACCGCGTGCACTCGATCGGCCGCGTCGATCGCGATCAGGCAGCGCACTCGCGGATCGGCGAGCGAGGCGACATTGCCGAGGGTGAAGCCGAGTTCGGGCAGACCCTTGTCGGCCAGCCATCGCGCACAGACCAATTCGATCTGCGCGGTGATCCCGGCCGAGGCGGTGCGGTAGTCGATCCACCGTGCCGTGACCCCGGCCGCGCGGGCGCGATTGAGGGCCGTGCGCGCATCTTGATGCGCCTTGCCGGTGAAGGTCAGCGATTCGAGCGGAATGACCGCGTCCTCGGCGATCTGCAGGCAGGTCCACCCGGCCGCGGCCAGCAATGCCCGGGAATCCGCGCCGACGGCGTACAGGCACGGGGTCCACCGCATCTCGTCGCAGTGCGCGACGAAACCGGCCAGCGTGCGCGCCGGATCCGGGCCCACGGGCTCACCGGTGCTGATCGCGACCCGGCCGACGACCCGGAACGCGACGAACCCCGTGGCGTCGTGATCGAACCAGTACCGATTGCCGGGCCAGGTGGTCATCCAGGACATGCTGCTCGTCCCGTGACCGCTCAGCAGCGCGCGCACCCGGCTGTCGGGACAGATGTTCCGCAGCGGCCGAACGAGGGTCGGCAGTCCCGGATTCCGTTCGGCACCGAGCGAGCGGGGGTCGAGCTGGGTGGTGACGGAAGCGGGCAACGCCGAACTCCTAGCATCAGTGAAAAGAAAAGCTTTCAGATCGTATGTGATCGGGGTCACTCGTGGGCGGGTTGGCTCCGATATCCGGGGCCGGGTCACCGCACGAGGCCGAGGCGGCTCGAGAGTCACTCCAGTTCGGTGCGGAGTCCGGCGGACCACACCTGCCAGGAGTGGCCGCCGGGCAGCTCGCGAATGCGGATGTCCATTCCCGGGGCCCGGGCCGCTGCGGCCGCGCCGCGCTGGGCGACGACGCCGCTCGTCTCCTCCGCGCCGGTGACGAAGCTCCCGGCGGAGGATGGATACCGCCGCGTCCGCATCAGTGCCATCGGGCTGACCCGGTCGAATGCCGTTGCGTCACAGTCGAATGCGGCGTCGAGGGTGCGGCGTCGATCGCCCAGCGTGGGTTCGGGGTCGCCGGACGGGTCCGGGACACCAGCCAGGGCGCGGGTCCGGAAATCAGGGACAGCTCCGACAACACCGATGCATGGTGCTATCGCCGGTGGGCGCGCATCGGTCGGTGATCGGAACAAGCGTTGAACATTGCGGGTCGGGCGTTCTCGAGGAATGTCGTTAGGCTCACGACGGGGGTTGTTCGGCTAGCAGGAGGATTCATGGCATTCGCAGGGTTGGCGGGACCGATCGTCCGGGGTCTCAATTCCGGAGTGGTCGCATTGACCGAATCGAGCGTGCTCGGCGGGATCATGGGGCGCGGGTTCACCGTGATCACCTATGTCGGGCGGCGCTCGGGCAAGACGTTCACCACGCCGGTGAACTATCGGCGCTCGGGCGAGGCGATTCTGATCGGCGTCGCCATGCCGGACAAGAAGTCGTGGTGGAAGAACTTTCTCGGCGAGGGCGGTCCGATCAGCCTGCGGCTCGACGGGATCGAGCGAACCGGACATGCCACCTCGCGCCGTGACGAGCGGGGCCGGGTCAGCGTGAAGGTACGCCTGGACGAATCGAACTGACGGGTGCGGAGTCCGCGTCCGGTGTGACGCGCGCGGGGTGCCGACGGCGGTAGCGCCAGGTCCAGGCCACCAGGATCGCGATCACGGCCAATTCCAGCAGCGGTGAGACCGCGGCGGTCACCGGGATCGGCATCGAAAACACCAGTGCCGACCTGGCGGCGGACTCGGCGGTCAGCGCGGTGCCCCACACCAGGCTCTGCACGCGATGCGAGGGGATGTGCTCCGGCGTCGGGGGCGTGCCGTGCAGGCGGCGCGCCAGTTCGGCGGTGGCGGGGAGCCGGGTGGGGGCGCTGGCCAGGAAGAGCAGACCGGCCAGTGCGCTGACCGTGGGGTCGCGCAGCAGTAGCAGGCGGGGGTCTCGGGTGGCGGCTGCGATGGCGAGCATGACCGCGTAGGTCAGGACCATCGTCAGGGCGAGGGCGTCGAGGGTGCGGGTGCGAATCGCGGTGACGCCCACCCAGATCACGGCCACGACGGTGGCGATCTCGAGAGCGTGAACCACTCCGACCCCGGCGGCCTGGGCCAGGAAGAAGGTGGCGGGGGAGACGCCGAGATCGCAGGCCAGCCAGAGGATCCGGGACCGATTGCGGGGTGTGGAAGTCATGTCGACCTGACCGTGGTAGGTGTTCGAACCTGTAATTCATACGAGTGTATGGTTGATTTATCGGGCAACGCAAGACATTTTTATACGAACGTATGAGAGAGGGGTGCGGTGATGGGCGAGGGGCGAACCACCGCTGCGGGCGCGGATCGGCGGACGCAACTGCTGGATCGGCTGGCCGACGCCATTGCCGAGAACGGCATCGAGGGCGTCAGCATTCGCGATCTGGCCGCGCGGGCAGGCGTGTCGATCGGGACCGTGCAGTACTACTTCGCGACCAAGACCGATCTGCTCGGTGCGGCCTGGTATCACGTGCGGGATCAGGCGATCGCGCGGTTTCATCAGTCGGGGGTCGTCGATCTGCCTCCCGATGAGCGATTGATCGGGCTCACCGAACTATTGCTGACGCCGGCCCCCGATCACCGGCTCTCCCGAATGTGGCTCGCGCTGGTGGCCCGGGCCGCGCACGATCCCCTGATCGCGGCGCTGCACCGAGAGCAGTGGCAGGACACCGAGGATGTGCTGTGTCTGGCGCTCGGCAAGGCGAATCAGGCCCGCGTGGACGAATCCCGGGACGGCGCGGCGGAATTGCTCGCCCTGCTGGATGGGCTCTCGATCGCTGTGCTGACCGAGCCCGAGCGGGTGTCGCCGGAACGAGCGCGCCGTATCGCACGCGGCTGGGTGCGCCGCTGGATCGGCCGGGACAGCGCGCTCATGAGATAGCCGCCCTCATGAGATGACGGTGTGCAGCAACGCAACTCCGGCGGTGAGCGCGGAAACGCCTGTGTCCCAGCTGGTATCGGCCGGCTGTGTGGTCAGGATGACCACCGCGTAGCGCAGCGGCATGTTCGGGTCGGCGCCGACCAGGCCGGTGGTGTCCAGGGTGGTCGAGCTGTCCAGCGCCATCCAGCCCTGTTTGATCGCCCAGGCGTCGCCGCCGAGCCCGTCCGGAATGCCGAAGTACTGGTCGGTGCCGTCCGCGGAGATCCGGGTCGCCCCGCTCAATGCGTTCATGACCAGGTCTCTGTCCGGCTCGGGCAGCGTGGTGGTGATGTAGCCGAAGACCTTGACCACATCGCGCGGCGACATCAGCGTCTCACCCCACTGGGCCGGATCCAGTGGCGGCGCGGTGTCGGTCAGTCCGATGAGGTCCGCCATGCGGGTGACGATGGCGTCCCCGCCGTCGGCGTCCCAGAGTTGGTCGGCGATGTCGTCGTCGCTGGCCGAGAGCATCTCGCTGATCCGGTTGGTGGCATCTGAATCAGGTTGTGTTCCTTGGCTTTCCAGATCGTCGATGGCGATGAGCAGTTTCACCACCGAGGCGGTGTAGAACTGCTGATCGGTATCGAGCCCGGCGAGAGTGCTGCCGGTGCGGGTGTCCACGACGTCGATGCCCACGGTGGTGCCGGGGGAGAGCGCCTCGATGGCCGCCTCGATCCGCCGGCCCAGCGCCGTCGCCGATGCCTGAGCGCTCGTCGGCGCGGCGGTGACCGGCGGCACCGGTGCGATGGTCGGCTGCCGCGCGACGGCGATCTGTTCGTGGGGCGTGGCCAGCGCCTGCGGGGCGACCGCCGCCGCGGTGGTGACGAGGGTGGCGAGGCAGCCCGCGGCGATCAGCAACCACCGGAACCGCCGCGGTCGAGCCGGTATCGAGGTCATGACCTATTTATCGACGTGAACCTGGGAGGGTTTCCGACTCCCGGCTGTCAGTTCGCTGTCAACCGTCCGCTCTATACCGAACGGTTGGTCTCATTTAGGCGTCAAGCCTGGTCTGGCTAACTGATAGCGAACTAGCATCGCTGATGGGTCGGGTACATAACCCGGTGGAGACAACGATGACGAAGAACCGCGAAATCATCCGAAATACCCTGGGCCGATCCCTGGCTCTGGGTGGCATAGGTGCAGTTCTCATCCTCGGTCCAATGGCATCGACCGTCGCTCACGCCGATGCCGACTACGGTGCCGGCTGCGTGCTGTATCCCGGCAACCGGGCCGCGACGGTGGACTCGCTTCGCTTCCGTTGTGCGCCCGGGCAACTGGAGAGCATTTTCCGTGACGCCTCGCGCGGAGCGGTACCGATGGGCGTCCACGACGGCTGGGTGACGAGCCCGCCCGATACGAAGGCGATCGCGCCCGCGTTCTGGATCGGCAAGACCTTCTACACCGGCCCGGACGGCGGCTTCCTCATGAATCGCTTGACTCCCGCGGGTGTGGAAGGCATTCGCGCCGACGTCTACACCGCGCCGGCGATCATGGACGGGCAGCCCACCTGGGCGCTGGACTACGCGCCGTCCCCGCTGCCGTGGGTGTACGACGAGATCCGGGAGGTCACCCCCGGCGTCTGGTTCGGGTATTCCTGGTCTCGGGACGCGGGCGGCGCGTCGCAGATGCTGTCGTTCGCTCTCGCCTGATTCCGCCACGCGACAAGACCGCAACCCTGCCGATTCCCTGAGCCCCGACCCGAGCACAGTCGGTGTGGCGGTCGTGGTGATGGCGTAAACAGGATCGGATCGTGCGAAGACGACCGAGGTGATGGCAGCCACGCCATCACCTCGGTTCTCGTGTTGCCGTCGGGTGGATCGCCGCGTCAGGCGAGCCTGCCCCCGCCGTCCACATGGACGGTGGTGCCGGTGATGAACGGGTTGGTCAGCACAGACAGCGCCGCGGCCGAGATGTCGGCGGGAGTCCCGATGCGGCGAGCGGGGTTTCGGGCCGCCACGGACTCGAAGAAACCTTCCTTCGCCGGACCGTCCCACACTCCGGAGTCGATGATTCCGGGCGACAGCGCGGTCACTCGCAGCGGCGCGAGCTCCACCGCCAAGGCTTCGGCGAGCGCGGCGGCCGCGGCGTTGGTGGCCGCCATGACCGTGCGGCCCGGGGCCGGACGCCAGGCGGCCACGCCGGAGAACAGCAGGATCGCGCCGCCGGGACGGAACCTCAGATGCTTGGCGAGCAGGATCGGCCCGATCACCTTGGCGTCGAAGGCGCGATGGATGGCATCGCGCTCGAGTTCGGTGACCGGCCCGTTGGCGTGATCGGCGGCCAGGCAGATCAGGTAGTCGATCTCGCCGACGCGTTCGGCCAGGGCTCGAAGGGATTTCTCGTCGGTGAGGTCAACCTCGGGCCTGCTCGTCGAAACGACATGCGCCCCTTGCGCTTCGGCGTCAACGGCGATCCGCTGCGCGATGCCGGAGCCGGCGCCGATGATGAGAAGGGTCTTGTTCCGGAGTGTCGTCATACCGGTATCAGCGCTCTCGCCGCGGGTGAATCATCCCGTCGCGATGCGAATGTTTTCGAGGTGATCCATAGAATTCACGAATGCCTACGTTGCGAGCCCTCGAATGTCTGGTCGCGGTGCTGGACGCCGGATCGATCACCGATGCCGCGGCCGCGCTGCACCTGTCACAGCCGGCGCTGTCGCATCAGCTCGCGGCGCTGGAGAGGGAGATCGGGGCACCGGTGGTGGAACGGCTGCCGCGCGGCGTGCGGGCCACCGCGGTCGGGCGGACCATCGAGGCCGATGCGCGGGCGGCGCTGGCCGCGGCCGAGCGGGTGGTGGGCGCGGGACGTGCGGTGGCGCACGGTGCGGGCGGTCAGCTGCGGGTGGCCTGCGCGGAGAGCATGACCGCCGGATTGCTCGCGCCCGTCCTGCGCACCTGGCTGCGGCGAAATCCCCTGGTGCGCTTGACTCTCACCGAGACCACGAGCGCGGACGAGCTGGTGCGACTGCTGGATTCGGGCGTGGCCGATGTGGCGATCGGGCCGCGACCGACTCGATGGACCGGCGCGGAGGCGGTGATCGGGGTCGAGGAGATCGTGGCGGTGCTCCCGCCGGGACATGTTCTGGCGGAACACAAGTCGGTGAGTTTCGATCAGCTCACGAGCGAGCCCCTGGTCCACTACCACCCCGACCACGGGCTCGCCGGATGGCTGGACGCCGAGGCGGCCCGGTACGGCATGGTGCCGTCCGTGGGTATGCGGACCCGGCAGGCGAGCACGGCGGCGCAACTCGCGGCCGCGGGCGTCGGGGTCGCTCTGGTGCCGACCACCGCGCTGGGCACGGGCTTTCGAGGCACGCTGCGCCGCATGCGGCCGCGCGTGCAACGCGATCTTCTCTGCCTGATCGGCACCCCGAGCGACGTGCTCGTGCGGCCCTTCGTCGCCGACGTGCTCAGGCGCGGCGTCCCGATACCCGCCGCGGTGCATGCCGCACCGGCCTGATCCCGTGGGCGGTGAAGGATGCCGTGCCGCCGATGCGGCAACCACATCCGCCGGTCGGCCCCGCGCGGACGTCCAGGAGCGCACCCGAATCGACGGTCAGCGGCCGTGTCGGTAGACCCGGCGGGCGGCCGCGATCATCGGCAGCTGCATCGGAAGACGCGCGAACACACCGATTTTGACGGGCAGCGGCTTGGCGCTGCGGCCCCAGTCATAGGCCATCTGGAAATTGCCGGGCCAGACCACCAGGAACAGCAGGGCGGCCAGCCGGCCGCCGAGCCGCCGGGTCCCGGGGGCGATGAGCAGCCCGGCCACCGCGATCTCCGCGGCGCCCGACACCTGCGTGTAGGTGCGGGGCGAGCCCGGAAGCGCGGGCGGAATCATCGCGTCGAATGGCTTGGGAGTCAGGAAGTGCATGGTGCCCGCGCCGAACAGGAACACCGCCAGGATCTTGGCCGGATCGCGCCGTGTGCGAGAAAGCGATAGCTCGTCTGTCATTGCGGCAGCATAGCGGGCATACAGGACACGCGGTGGTGCCCGCGGGGTCGCCGAAAGCGGCTGTGCCTGTGCGGGCCCGGGCCTAGGATCGTTGGATGTCAGGCCCGCGAATCGGCTCGACCATGATCGAGGGCCGGGTCGAGTACACGACCTCGCACGCCTTGCGGATCATCTTCCGCACCGGTCCGGGCGATCCGCTCGCGGTCGCCGTCCGGGGTGCGGGCAACGGCCCGGTGGCCAGGAGCGCCATCGCCCTCGGCGTGCGGAACGGCGGCACCGGCAAGCATCGGATCCGGTACGCCGACGGCTCGATCGTCTGGGTCGAATCCAAGACCACCGCACCGACAGTGGTGCGCCGCGGCGACGGCGCCGCCATCGGCACCATCTCCCGCGCGCGGACCTCCACCGCCGTAAGCGCCACGGCCGGAACGCTTTTCCACTTCGTGCCCGATCCGGACGAACCGATGTCCGCGGCGCTGTTCCGAATCCTGGTCCTGGACCGCATGGGCGCGGCGGTCGCGCATCTGGATGTGGTTCGCACCGCGGCCGGCTGGTCTCTCGCCCGCGTCGCGAACGACCTCTACGACACCTACCTCTGGTGGGGTGAGGCCGGGAGCGCCCTCGCGGTTCCCGTGCTCGGCACGCGCCTGTCCCCACATCGCGCGCTGGATCGGACCGAGCGTGACGTCCTGCTCGGCGTCTGCGTGGACATCACCCTCGGCCTGCGTCCCTACACGGCGGCCATGCGATAGCGGCCGCGCGTCACTCGGCGACCTTGATCACCAGCTTGCCCAGGTTCTTCCCGGTCAGCAGCCCCTGAAAGGCCGGGACCGCGTTGTCGAGACCGTCGACGACGTCCTCGAGGTACTTCAGGCGTCCGTCGGCCAGCCACTGCGTGGCAGCGGGATAGAAGTCGCCGGCCTGATCGAGGAACTCGGTTTGGATGAAACCGCGCAGGGTGAGGCTCTTGCGCAGAACATTCGACATGAGCAGCGAGAGGCGGTCGGGGCCGGGCGGGAGTTCGGTGTCGTTGTAGTTGGCGACCAAGCCGCACACCGGGATTCGCGCGAATTTGTTGAGACGCGGCAGGACCGCGTCGAAGACCGGACCGCCGACGTTCTCGAAATAGACGTCGATGCCGTCGGGGGTGGCGGCGGCCAGCTGATCCGCGAAATCGGGGGCGCGGTGGTCCAGCGCGGCGTCGAAGCCGAAGCGATCGCGCAGCAGGGCAACCTTCTCCGGGCCGCCGGCGATGCCGACCGCGCGGGCACCCTGAATCTTCGCGATCTGCCCGACCGTCGCGCCGACCGGTCCGGTGGCCGCGGCGACCACGACGGTTTCACCGGGCTGCGGGCGGCCGATGGTGAGCAGCCCGGAGTACGCGGTGAAGCCGGGCATTCCCAGCACGCCCAGCGCGGTGGTGATCGGGGCCGCGGCGGGGTCGAGGGCGCGCAGGTAGCTGACGTATTCGACCGAGTGGGTCTGCCAGCCGCCGTAGCCGAGCACGATATCGCCCGGTCGCAGCGCCGGATCCGTGGATTCCAGGACCCGGGACACGGTCGCGCCGCACATGGTCTCGTCGATCTCGACGGGCGGTGCGTAGGAGGGCGCGTCGCTCATGCGGCCCCGCATGTACGGATCGAGGGAGAGATACAGGGTCTGGAGCAGGGCCTGGCCGGGTTTCGGCGGATCCAGTTCGACCGTTTCGGTGCGGAAGTTCGCGGGCTCCGGCCTACCTGTCGGGCGCGAGGCGAGCACGATGCGGGTGGTCTTCATCGGCGGTACGACCTTTCGATGGGTGACGGTCCCCATTGTGCCCATTGTCGGTCGCCGCCCCGCGCGCGATGTCCGGTTCGGCGGCGGTCGTCCCGCTCAGCGGTGAGATCAGCGCAGCGCGCTGGGTGAACTCAGCGCAGCGCGCGAGGTGAGTTCAGCGCAGCGCGCTACCGGCGGTCCACTGATCCCACGGCAGACCCCAGTCGCCGTTCTGCCATACCTCGAGCGGTGCGCCGCCGGTATTGCGCACCTCGACCACGTCGCCGGAGACGGAGTAGTCGAAGAACCAGCGCGCGTTGTCCGAGCTGAGGTTCAGGCAGCCGTGCGAGACGTCGCTGCTGCCCTGGGCCCAGATGGTGGAATCCAGTGCGTGCAAATAGATTCCGTCGCTGCTGATCCGGGTGGCCCAGCCGATCGCCTCCTTGTACCCGAGCCGGGAATTGATCGGCAGGCCGTAGGTGGAGGAGTCCATGATCACCGGATTCGCCTTGTCCATCACGGTGTAGACGCCGGGTTGGGTCCAGAACGAAATCGTCTTTCCCCCAATGGTTTCGCTGCCGCCGCGGCCCATGGAGGTGGGCATGCTGCGGATCAGGTTGCCGTTCTCGAAGACGTCGACCATGTGGGTGTTGTCGTCGGCGATCGACACGTGCGCCGCGCCGATGGTGAACGAGGTCCGGCTGTCCTCCTGGCCGAACAGGCCGGGGCCGACCTCGAGTCCGTAGAGTTTCGCCGCGACGGTCACCTTGGTGCCCGGCGCCCAATAGTGCTCGGGCCGCCAGTGCGCGTTCTGGTCATCCATCCAGTACCAGGCGCCGTCGACCTTGGGCTCGGCGGTGACGACCATGCGCTTCTCGGCGGCCGCCCGGTCCCCGATGGCCTCGTCGAAGTGGGCGACGATGACCGTGCCGACGCCGTAGGTGCCGCCGTCCTCGAGCGACTGCCCGCCGGTGGTGTTCAGGTAGACCTTGGTCTGATTGCTCGGGGCGGTGGTGGAGAAGGTGGCGGTGACCGGTCCGGTGGTTCCGGTGACGGCCATCCCCTCGGCCTTGATCGTGTAGGTGTGGCCGTATCCGAGTTGTTCGTTCGGCTTCCAGGTCGCCTTGTCCGGAGTGAGCGTGCCCTCGATGACCCGGCCGTCCTCGTTGGTCATGGTGACCGCGGACAGAATGCCGGTGCTGGTGCTGACCTCGACGGGCGCGGACGGATCGACGCGCTCGGAGCCCTGCTGAGGAGTCACGGTGATGGCCGGGGGCGCGGGGGCGGGAGTGCCGCCGGGCATCGGGTTCGACGCCGGGGACGAGGAGCATGCGACCAGTACGGCGATCAGCGCCATCAGCCAACTCGTGGCGGCGATGGATCGAAAACGGTGGGGTTGCATAGGCCCTCCCTCCCGGTAATCGCCGTGCGCCGCACTGCAGCACAGCATCTTGTTACTGCTCAGCCTAGTAGATTACCTGTTGATCGTGATCTTTTCGCAGCTCGAGTCGGGGCGCGCGAGACGCCACGCCGACGATCTTGCGCGGGCCAGGATGCGCATCTACTATCTACGGACGTAGATAGTAGATAATCGCCGTGAATATCCACTCATGAACTTGCGTCGAGCGACCACCTCGGCGCGAGCGTCACCTCGGTGACGTGCTCGAAAGCTGGAGCGTGCCACCCCCTCATCGGCACGCTCCAGCCGCAGCTTCGGGTACAGGCGAATCTCAGGCCGCAGGGGACAGCAGCTCGCCGCCCAGGATTCCGTGGACGGTCCGTCCCGCGACCAGCATCCACGCCACGACCAGCAGCGCGAACAGCGCGACGGCGGTGACCGCGAACAGCACGGCCCCGGTGTGCGCGTACAGCACGGTGCTCGCGGTGACGCAGGTGCCGAGCGGGAAGGTGAATCCCCACCAGGTCATGTTGAAGCGCATCTCGGTGCGGGCGTGTGCGGTCACCGCGATCGCCAGCGCCAGCCACAGCATGGCGAAGCCCCAGGTGGGGACGCCGAAGATCAGGGCGAACACATCCAGCCCGGCGGCATCGCGTCCGGGCAGCGCGGTGGGCGCCACCTGGGCCAGCTGCCCGGCCGCGGTCACGGACTGCCCGAGCGGACCGAGGACCAACCAGACGGTGGCCACCATGCCGGCCGCGGGCAGCCCGTGGTGCAGCAGTCGCGACCAGATCAAGGTGATGGTGATGAACGCGGCGATCAGGCTGAGCCCGAACATGGCCAGGCAGGCGAACATCAGGGTCATCCGGGCCTGTCCGGCGGGGGTGTGCGGAATCAGCAGCGCGCCGGTGGCGGCCGAGACCATGGGCGGCACGACGGGCATGAGCCAGCCGCCGAACGCGGAATCGGCGTCGAAGCGATGCCGGGTGATCATCCGATAGGGGATTCCCGCCGCGGTCAGCAGTCCGAGCGCAGTGCCCGCAGACCACAGCACCCAGTCCACGGTCAGCGCGGCGCGCAGTCCGATGAGGTCCCGGCCCAGCAGCAGGGTGCCCGCGCCGACGGTGAGCAGCGCCATCGGGGGAGCGCCGTAGAAGAGCATCATGGTGGGATTCGAGCCGTGCGCGTGGGCGGCATCCGGGTAGCGCCGCCAGTGCGCGATCCATACCGCGGCCAGCGCGATCAGCAGCAGCGCGGCCAGCGCCCAGACGACGGTGGCGGCGCCGCGCAGTCCGGGGAACTGGGTGGGCAGAGTGGCGGCCGCGTTGGCGATGATGCCGGTGCCCATGACCACCGCGAACCAGTTGGGGGCCAGATGGCGCAGCGGCTCGGAGCCCGAGGCGAGGGCACGGGAGGTCGCGGACGTTCCGGCCACGGTGCGCGACAGGGTGCTCTCGGCGGCGGGGCGGAAGGTCGCTGTGGTCATAGGTCCAGCCTCGGCCACCTCACCGCGGCCGGGTAGCGGCGGTGAGTCGATGGGTGCATAGAACGGTTCTATGACCGGACCGAGCCGTGACCTCGCGATCCGCCATCGGCCCAGGCGCTCAGTCCGCCAGAGCCGCCTCGCGCAGCTTGGTCAGGGTCTTGGTCAGAATGCGCGAGACGTGCATCTGGGAGATGCCGAGATCCTCGGCGATCTGCTTCTGCGTCCGGGATTCGAAGAAGCGCATGGTGAGCACCCGGCGTTCGCGTTCCGGTAGATCGGCCAGGTGCGGACCCACGGCCAGGCTCTGTTCCAGCAGCTCATAACTGGGTTCGGTGCGGCCGAGCGCCGAGAGCAGCGGGATCGGGGTGTTCTCCCCGTCGTCCAGCACCGCGTCCAGCGAGGACGACTGATAGGCGTTGGCGGCGATCAGCGCCTGGGTGATCTCGACCAGGTCCACTTCCAGTTCCGCGGCGATCTCGCTGGCGCGGGGCATGCGGCCGAGTCGCTGCGCGAGGGTTTCGATGGTGCCACCGAGTCGCAGCTGGGTCTCCTTGACCCGGCGAGGCACCCGGACCGCCCAGGTGAAGTCGCGGAAATGCCGGCGCACCTCGCCCATGACGGTCGGCACGGCGAAGGCCAGGAAGGGCGCGCCGTGCGACACGTCGAAGCGGTCGACGGCCTGCACCAATCCGACCCTGGCCACCTGCTGGAGATCGTCGAACGATTCACCGCGTCCGGAGAACTTGCGGGCGATGTGGTCGGCCAGTGGCAGGCAACGCTCGATAATCCTCTCGCGCAACGCTTCTCGTTGTGGATCATCGGATTCCACGGCAATGGCGAGTTCGTGCAACAGCGGTTCGATGTTCTCGTAGCCGTTGTCGGACAAGGATTTTGCCGACATGTGCGAACCTCCCGAAGAGGGATGCCCGGATTTCCGCGTGGTGTACCGCGGCACGGGCGAAATCGGTTGTCCTACTGCCCGGATCGTCATAGCTAGGCGTCGGACCGGCTGGGCTGTAGTTTCAACCTTCGAGTTGTTTACCCACTGTGGCTCGATCCAAACCTGTGACCCGGTCCGAACCTCGATATCGCCCGCGGGTCTCGGAACCGCCCCCTCACCGGCGGAACGTTTGGCAAACCGACCTGCGGGTATTCCAAACTGTCGAACACGGTAACGGTGGCGATAGCGATCGCTGCCGGACGGCCTGACTTGGCGTCCGTGTGTGGTGAGGGTATGGGTTGTGATGAGTGCGAGCCTGATGATCGTCGAGGATGACGACGTGGTCCGCAGCGAGTTGCGGGCCGCGATGGAAGAAGAAGGTTACGAGGTCTCCGAGGCGGCCGATGCCGAGGTGGCGCTCGAGCACCTGCGAATCCACGGAGCTCCGGATGTCATGATCGTCGATCTGATGCTCGGTGAGATGGACGCGTTCACCTGTATCCGCGAGGTCCGCCGCGATCACGAGGTGCCGATCCTCGTGGTCAGCGACAGCGCCGACACCCATGATGTGGTTGCCGCCCTGGAATCGGGTGCGGACGATTTCGTCACCAGGCCGTTCGCCATGAAGGAGATCAGCGCGCGCATGCGGGCGCTGCGCCGCCGGCCGAGGCTGGGCGCGCTGCCGGAGGATCCGGTGGCCGAGCCGCCCGCGGAGATCATTCTGGACGCCGAACATCCTGAGCCGCTGGTGCTTTCGCCGGACGGCGGGGTGGTGCGGCGTGGCGACGAACCGGTGCATCTGACCATCACCGAGTTCCGGCTGCTGTGCGAGCTGGCGGCGAATCCGGGCCGCGTGCTCAGTCGCACGGCGTTGCTCGAGCGCGCGTGGGACGAAGGCTTCTTCGGCGACGAGCGGATCGTCGACGTCCATGTCCGAAGGCTCCGAACCAAGATCGAATCCGATCCCTCCGACCCCCGGATCGTGGTTACCGTGCGCGGGCTCGGATATCGCCTCGACATGCGACGTTGATCACATGTGCGCCAATGTGATTCGTGGCACTCGTAACTCGATCGTCATGAGATCGTAATGGGATCGACAGGTAGACCTCAAAGTTCGCTGGGCAGTCTGAGTGAGTCATGCAGACTTCAATCAGCAAACTTGACGCGATTACGCAGCAAATCCTGGCCGAGCCAACCGTTTACCGGTCTCCCGTCCTCTCGGACGGTGCGGACATCTGGCGCATCGCCGAGGACTCCAAGGTCCTGGACGCCAACTCCAGCTACGCCTACCTGCTGTGGTGCCGGGACTTCCCCGGTACCTCGATCGTTGCCGAAATCGACGGTGAGCTAGCCGGTTTCGTCATCGGTTACACCAGGCCCGCCGATCCGAACACCCTGTTCGTGTGGCAGGTCGCGGTGGACCACCAGTACCGCGGCCGCGGCCTGGGCGTGGGCATGCTCGACGCCCTGCTGGACAACGCTACGGTGCAAGGCATTTCGCGACTGGAGACCACGATCTCGCCGGACAATCCGGCATCGATCGCCATGTTCGCGTCGCTGGCTCGACGCAGGGGGGCCGGGATGACCCGGACCGCGCTGTTCACCGCAGGCCATTTTCCCGATGGGCACCAGCCCGATGGGCACCAGCCCGAAGATCTGTACCGCATCGCACCAGTCACCACTCAGGAGGAATGGCGATGAACATGCCCGATATGACGGTATTCGCGGAAACCGAATCGAACGTCCGCGGCTACTGCAGGTCCTGGCCCACGGTCTTCACCACTGCCTCGGGCTCCTGGTTGCAGGACGAGAGCGGCCGGGAGTACCTGGACTTCTTCGCGGGAGCCGGCGCACTCAACTACGGCCACAACAATCCGGTGCTCAAGCAGGCGCTGCTGGACTACATCGCGAGCGACGGCATCACCCACGGCCTGGACATGTCCACCACGGCCAAGCGCGATCTGCTCGAGACCCTGCGCACCAAGTTGTTCGCCCCGCGCGGGCTGGACTACAAGGTGCAGTTCCCCGGGCCGACCGGAGCCAACGCCGTCGAGGCGGCGCTCAAGCTGGCCCGCAAGGTGACCGGGCGCACCGAGATCCTGAACTTCACCAACGCTTTTCACGGTATGACCCTGGGCGCGCTGTCGGTCACCGGCAACGCCGCCAAGCGCGCCGGTGCGGGTGTGCCGCTGCAGCACGCCACCTCCATGCCCTACGACGGGTACCTCTCGGACGACGATGACGATTCGTTCCGCTGGATGGAGCGGGTGCTGGACGACACGTCCTCGGGCCTGGACCGCCCGGCCGCGGTGATCGTGGAGACCGTGCAGGGCGAAGGCGGGGTGAACCTCGCGAGCGCGCAGTGGCTCCGGCAGCTCTCGGACCTGTGCGCCGCGCGCGAGATCCTGCTGATCGTCGACGACGTGCAGATGGGGTGCGGTCGCACCGGCCCGTTCTTCTCCTTCGAGGTCGCGGGCATCACCCCCGATATCGTGACGCTGTCCAAGTCCATCGGCGGATACGGCCTGCCCATGGCCCTGGTGCTGTTCAAGCCCGAGCTCGACGTGTGGGCTCCGGGTGAGCACAACGGCACCTTCCGCGGCAACAACCCGTCCTTCGTCACCGCACGGGTGGCGCTCGAGCACTACTGGTCCGACTTCACGCTGGAGGCGGCGACCCTGGAGAAGGGCGATCGCGTCCAGAGCGCGCTCACCACGATCGCATCGAATTTCGACGGAATGTCCACGCGCGGAAGGGGTCTGGTGCAGGGTCTGGTCTTCGACGACGCCTCGCTGGCGGCCAAGGTCTGCAAGACCGCGTTCGAACGCGGCCTGCTGCTCGAGACCGCCGGTCCCGAGGACGAGGTGGTGAAACTGCTTCCGCCACTGACGATCACGAACGCGGAGCTGGACCACGGGTTGGAGATCCTGTCCGGATCCATGGACTCCGTCTGCGCCGGACGGGGGTGCTGACCATGATCGTGCGCACCACATCGGAAATCACCGACACCGACCGCGACGTCGCGGGCCCGGGCTGGCGCAGCAAGCGCATCGTGCTCGGTGGTGACGGCGTCGGATTCTCCTTCCACGAGACCACCATCGACGCCGAGAGCGTCCACGAATTCCACTATCGCAATCACATCGAGGCGGTCTGGCTCGTCGAGGGCGAGGGCACGCTGAACGACCTCGACAACGGCGTCGTGTACGAGCTCGGTCCCGGCTCGATGTATCTGCTCGACGGCAACGAGCGGCACCGCCTGCACGCCCGGACCCGGATGCGCATGATGTGCGTGTTCAATCCGCCGGTCACCGGGCAGGAGGTTCATGACGAGAACGGGGTGTATCCCGTGATCTCGGTTCCCGTGACCGCAGGTGTCTCCACAGAATAAAGCGCAAGGCAGGAGTGAATCGAATGTCGTTGGCCGACAACACTCGAATCGACCGGTACCGGACCCGCACCATGGTGCGGACTCCGCACGAGGATCGCGGCGACCCGACCGTGTGGGGTGAGATCGACACCCCCGCGCTGGCCAGCTTCGACGCCGAGGGCTACGCCATCGTCGAGGACCTGCTCGACCCGTACGAGGTGTCGGATCTGGTCGCCGAAATCAACCGCATGACAGGCGATCCTGATCTGCTGCTGGACGAGCGCGTGATCGTCGAACGCTCCTCGAACCGGGTCCGCTCGGTCTTCGAGGTGCACCGCCTCAGCAGCATGATTGCGGATCTGGTGCGCGAGAGCAGGGTCGCGGGCCTGGCTCGGCAGGTGCTCGGCTCGGATGTGTACCTGCATCAGAGCCGCGTCAACCTGATGCCGGGGTTCCAGGGCACGGGCTTCTACTGGCACTCGGACTTCGAGACCTGGCACGCCGAGGACGGCATGCCCGCCCCGCGCGCGGTGAGCCTGTCGATCGCGCTGACCGACAACTACGCCTACAACGGCAGTCTCATGATCATGCCTGGATCGCACCGCACCTTCGTGCCGTGTCAGGGCGAGACTCCCGCCGAGCACTACCGAGATTCGTTGCGGGAGCAGGAAATCGGTGTGCCGACCCAGCAGGACATCGCCGAACTGGCCGGAAAATACGGCATCACCCAGTTCACCGGGAAGGCCGGGTCGGCTCTGATCTTCGACTCGAACATCATGCACGGTTCGGCCGGCAACATCACCCCGTTCCCGCGCTCGAACATCTTCCTGGTGTTCAACAGCGTCGAGAACGCCCTGGTCGATCCGTACTCGGGCACCGAGGCCCGTCCGGACTACATCGCGAGCCGGGACTTCACCCCGCTGCTGTGATCACGAGTGCCCGGGATCGGCGCTCGCACGGGTGCAACCCGAGCGCCGACCCCGAGTGTTCGTGAAATGCGAACGGCCCTGGACGATTTCGACTCAACTGACCACGGAGATCTTGCGGCCGGACCGGGCATCGCGCCTGCGGCGCGCGTTCGCCAGATCGGTCGGCCGATCGCGCCGGTCGTCGGCGCGTTGGAAGACCGCGGCCAGTTGTGGCGACCAGCGGGCGAACTCGTCGCGAACCCGCCCTTGCGCACCCAGTTGGCAGACGGTCCCGAGTCCGGTCAACAGCGCCCGGGCGAACGGAGTCACGTAGGCGGGCATGGTCATCTGCCGGTGCGCGTTGGTCAGGTGCGGTGACAGCACCGAACGCACCCGCCCGCCGAGCCAGGCCTCGGTGAAATGAAACTCCGGCTGCGCCAGCGGTTCGCAGACCACGGCGATGCCCTCGGCGATCGGTTCCACGTCGTAGGCGCGACCGGGCTCCACGAAGCCCTGGCGCCGCAGCGCCGTGTCGATATCGGTCAGGTCGCCGTTGAGGGCCGCGTCCATGACGTCGGTGACCAGATCCTCGAATCCGGCGGGCGGCCACGGCACGCACGCACCGAAATCCACGACGCCGATCCGCCCGTCCGGCAGCACGCGAAAATTTCCGGGGTGCGGATCGCAGTACAGCAGTCCGGTGCGCACCCAGGACGAGAGCATGAACCGCAGGATCAGCATGCCCACCCGGCTGCGTTCCTCGGGAGCGCCCGACTCCATGATCCGCGGCACCGGTGTGCCGTCGAGCCACTCCGAGACGATCACGTCCCCGCGCTGCATGATCACCCCCGGCACCACGAAGTCGGGATCATCGGCGTATTCCTCGGCGAAGCGGCGCTGGTGCGCGGCCTCGGCCTGATAGTCGAGTTCCTCGGTGACGCAGGTGCAGACGGCCTCGATCACCGCGGGCACGTCGGCGCCGGGCACGAAGACGGTGGCCAGCACCGAGACTCGTCGCAGTTGTTCCAGGTCGTTGCGCACGGCGGCGTGCGCGCCCGGGTACATCACCTTGACCGCGGCCTGCCTGCCGTCCCGCCAGCGCGCCCGGTGCACCTGACCGATGGAGGCCGCCGCGGCCCGGCGATCGTCGAACTCCCGGAAGTGCCACTGCCAGCTCGCGCCCATCGCCTCGGCCATGGCCTCGCGCACGGTCGCGGGCATCATGGCCGGCGCCGAATCCTGGAGCTGATTGAGTGCGGTGCGGTACGGCCGGGACAGTTCCTCCGGCAGCGCGAGCTCGTAGATCGAGAGCAGCTGCCCGAATTTGGTCGCGCACCCCTTGAGTTCGCCGAGCACCTCGAAGATGTGCTGGGCGGTGCGCATCTGGATCTCCAGATCGACGTCCGCCGCGGATCTGCCCAGCGCCCGTTTACCTGCTCCGGCGGCCTGCCGCCCGGCATAGGCGACCGGGATGGACGCCATTTTCGCAGTGCGGACCGCGGCTCTCACCGGCGGCGTGCCGCCGGTTCCGCTCTGCGGCGTGCCGCGAATTCCGGCCCGCGGCGTGCCGCGAATTCCACTCTGCGGCGTGCCGCTGGTTCCCCCGGAACGGGTACCGATCCGCCGAATAGCCATAGCTCACCTCGTTGTGTGCGCGGCGCGCGCTGTGCCTGATCCCACATGAGGCTCACCGTGGCGCGCACGTGCAGTTTGGCATACGAGAGCCTAAACTGTCTGGGACGTGTCGCATAGTTGTCGAAAGGTGACAGGATGGGTGCCCAGACGGTTGTCGCCGATGTTGCCGACGAGCTCGCTCGTCGTGTCGCGTCCGGGGACTACGCGCCCGGTGACCTGATGCCGTCCGTTCGCCAGGTCGCCGAGGAATTCGAGATGAACCGGGCCACTGCGCAATTGGTGCTGGGCCGCCTGGAGTCCTACGGCTTCGTCGACGCGCATAGAGGCCGCGGTTTCGCCGTGCGCGATGTGCGCGGCACCGGTGGATTGGACGTGTACCGGCGGCTCTTCCGGCTGTCGATGCACGCACCGGAGGCGGCCGCGGAGATGTTCCGCGGAATCGTCGCGACCGAGCGCGCCGTCGTGCTCGAGGCCCTTCTGAGCTACACCGAGGCCGGGCGGATCGGTGATCCGGCGGTGCTGCACGCGGCGGTCGACGAATTGGAGGCGCTGGCTCGCGCCGATCGTCCCGATCGGGCGCGGATGCTCGGCGTCGAGGTCGATCTGGTGCGCACGCTGCTCACCGATCTGGGGCTCACCATGCAGCGCGCGGTGCTGAATTCGTTGGGGGAGATGCTGTTCGAGGTGCCCGAGGCGGTCGAGGCGTACTTCGCGGCCTCGGGGGACATGCACGTGCTGGTGTGGCGTGCGCTGCTGGCGGTGTGGGAGTCCGAGGCCGGGCCGACGGATGCGCAGGTATCGCTGTTCGAGGATCTGTTCACGCTCTACCACGAGAAAGTGGTCGCGCGCTTCGACGAGCTGGTCGGCGTCGATTCCGACGGGCTCGAACGGGAGCACGCGGTCACCGCCTGATCCCTCTCGAATCCGATCCCCGGGCCTCGGCCCGGGATTTGTCATGCCGGTTGTCGACGTGTCTAAAGTGCTGCGGTGCAACAGGTTTGACCACCTGTCTCAGACGGTCTAGGGTTCGGATCGTGCCCTGGGGCACGGTTCACATCATCCTCGCGCCACACCGCGCCGCCGGTGGACGCCGAGGGCGCTCGGCGGCGATACGGAATCGAGGCACTCATGGCAGGCAAGAGGCGTACCGGCCTGGCCCGGTCGGCGAAGATCGCCGCCCTCCCGATGGGCATCATGGCGCGTCGGATGACCGCCACCGGCAAGGCGATCATGACCGGCGCCGATCGCGGTGCCATCGACGAGGCGCTGGTGGACAAGGCCGCCGATGAGGTGTTCCGGGTCCTGGGCGAACTCAAGGGCGGGGCCATGAAACTCGGCCAGGCGCTCAGCGTCGCCGAGGCGGCGGTGCCGCCACGCTTCGCGGACCGCTACCGGGACGCGCTCTCGCGCTTGCAGAATCAGGCGCCGCCGATGCCGATCGCGCAGGCCCGGCGGGTGCTGGACGAGCAGCTCGGCACCCGCTGGCGGGAACGGTTCGCGAGTTTCCAGGACACGCCGATCGCCGCCGCCAGTATCGGCCAGGTGCATCGGGCGGTGTGGAAGGACGGCCGCCGGGTCGCGGTGAAGATCCAATACCCGGGCGCGGACGTGGCACTGATGTCGGATCTGAAACTGCTGCGGATGCTTTCGGGCACCTTCGGGGTGTTCATGCCGGGCGTGAACGTGAAGGAGCTGATCGAGGAGTTCGTCGATCGCACCGCCGACGAGCTCGACTACCGGCTCGAGGCCGATCATCAGCGGCGCTTCGCCAAGGCGTACGCGGATGATCCGAACTTCTTCGTGCCCAGGGTGATCGCGAGTTCGCCGAAGGTGCTGATCACCGAATGGATGGAGGCGACGCCGCTCTCGCGGATCATCGCCGAAGGCACCGTGGCCCAGCGTGATCGGGCCGGCATGCTGCTGGCGGAGTTCGGACTCGGTTCACCCGCGCGAGTCGGTTATCTGCATTGCGATCCGCATCCGGGCAACTATCAACTGCTCGAGGACGGTCGCCTGGGCATCATCGATTTCGGCGCGACGATCGCCGTGCCGGACGGGTTGCCGCCGATCGTGGGGGAGCTGGCCCGGCTCGGCATGCGCCAGGACTACGACGCCCTGCTGGCGGCCCTGCGCGACAACGGTTTCGTGCGGCCCGGGCAGGAACTCGACCTGGACCCGATCCGGAACATGGTGGCGCCGATCGTCGCCGAATTCGACGGCGAGCACCTGCACATCAGCCGGCGGATGCTGCAGGAGCACGTGCTGCGCGCAACGGATGTGAAGAACATGTCCGTGCACAACACCATGGCCGTGCGGACACCCCCGGAGCTCCCCGATCTGGTCATGCTGGGGCGCGTGCTGGCAGGCGTCATCGGCGTGTGTGCGCAGCTCGATGCGCACGGGCCGTTCCTGGCTCTGGTGGAACGCTGGTTGCCCGGTTATTCGGAGGCGGGCGAAGCCGCCTGAGTTCGGGTCAGCCGCCGACCACCATGGCGGCGGTGACCAGTGCGCCGACGATCGTGAGTGCGAGGAATGCCAGGATCAGCAGGTTCCGGGGGGTGGGTGGTTCGGCGTCGGTTGGGCGTTCGCCCATCGTGCTCATCTCCTCATCGGTGTGGGTGGTACTGGCGGATCATCGTATTCCGGTGGTTCCCAATAGGTTTGCAGACCGGGCCTTTGTGGCATGAGTTCGGCCGCCTCCCGGGCCACGCCGAGCACGGTGGGATGGTCGATGACGAACCGGACCGCTCGCTCCACCTCCGGGCCGCTGACGACGCGCATCAGGGCCCGGGTGAGACCCGGGAACGCGCGAGTCAGGAGGTGGGCCAGCCACGATTCGGTGCGCAGCGCCAACATCGCCCGGTTCGCGGCGGCGGCCTCGACGATCTTGTGGCCCGCTCGATCCGGATGCATGCCGAGCAGCGTCATGGCTTTCACGACGATCTGCCGGGTGATGGCGACCTGCTCGGGGCTCAGCGTGGCGAGCACGGCGGTGGCGGCCAGATTCGTCGCGATCAGCCCGGGGCAGATCACCGTGACGCCGATGCCCCGCGGCGCGAGTTCGACCCGCAACGTCTGGCTGAAATGCTTCACCGCCGCGGAAGTGACGCTGTAGGGGGTGCCGAGCCGGATCGCGTTGAACGCCGCGATGGAGGAGACGTTGACCAGTTGCCCGCCCTGTCCGCGCTCGGCCATCTGGGCGGCGAAGAGCTGGGAGCCGTGCACGACCGCCGTCAGGTTCACATCGATGATTCGGTGCAGGTCGGCCGGTCGGATGTCGAAGAACGGTCCGCCGACCACGATTCCGGCATTGTTGACCACCACATCGGGCACCCCGTGGCAGGTGCGCACGTAGTGGGCGAACGCCTCCATCGACAGCGGATCGGCCACATCAACCGCATAGGGCGTCGCCGAACCGCCTGCCGAACGAATCTGTGCGACAGTGTCTTTCGCGGTCGCGAAGTTGATGTCGGCGACGATCACCTCCGCTCCGCGCGCCGCGAGCGCCTTGGCCGAGCCGCGGCCGATGCCACTGCCGGCTCCGGTGACCACGGCGATCCGCGGTCGAAATCGTTGCGGTCGAGATGGTTTCGGCATCTGTCGTCTGCTCCTCCGGCTGGAGTTCGGAGTGTACTGTGTCTGGGACAGTACCGGGCAGGATCTGGTGTCGCGGCCGTGGAACAGGGGACCTCATGACCGGCTTCGAGAACGAGGTTGTCGTCGTCACCGGTGCCGGAGGCGGCATCGGCCGGGCGGTGGCCGAGCGCTTCGCGCGCGAACGAGCCGTCGTCATCGCTGCGGATCTGGACAAACGACGTGCGGTGCGGACCGCGGAGACCATCGAGGCGTTCGGCGGCACGGCCACGCCGTACGCGGTGGACGTCGCGGATCCGGCGGCCATGGAGACCTTCGCCGAGGACGTGGCCGCGGAGTTCGGCACGCCCCGGGTGCTGGTCAACAACGCCGGATACACCACGTCCGGAGCGTTTCTCGACCACACGCTCGAGGACTGGGAACGGCTCATGGGCGTCAACGTGTGGGGTCTGGTGTACGGGTCGAGGTATTTCGGGCAGCAGATGGTGGAGTCCGGCCGGGGCGGGCGGATCATCAATGTGACCTCCGTGGCGGCCTTCGCGCCGATACCGCTCAGCACGCTGTACTGCACCACCGAGGCGGCGGCCCAGATGCTCACGGAGGGAATGAGATTGGAGTTCGCGGGCACCGGGGTGGGGGTCACGGCGGTCTGTCCGTCCCTGGTGCACACGGGCATCTACGAGGAACGTGACGCCGACGGTGACGACGCGGACGCGGCTGCCCGGACCCCGAGCGTGTCCGCGCCGGGCCGGCGCCGTGTCGCGCACAGCCGTGTCGCGCACAGCCCCGAGATCATCGCGCGCACCATCGTCCGGGTGGCGGGGCGCAATCCGGCGGTGGTGCCCACGCCGGTCGAGGCGCGGGCACTGTTTCTCGCCACCCGGATCTCGCCCGGCGGTGCCCGCCTGGCCGCACGAGTCCTGCAGGCGGACAGGCTGACCGGGCTGCGTGCCCGCCTGACCCGTCCCGCCGCCCTGCGACGGATCGACGAGTACCTGGCCGAGCGGATGACGCGGTTCGAAAGGTGAGGGACGGGTCTCGCACCGCGCCGCGGACCGGTGGGTCCGGACAGTGTCGTGCGGGGCTACCGCGCGGTCAGGACCGTGCGGAGGGGGACAGGGCGTGGGTCGGTGCCGTCCCGCACGACACAGCGCGTCGGGGTGGCGCGAACAGCGACCGGCCCGGTCTCCCGAACAGCTCAGTATCTCCCGAACAGCACCGCGGCATTGTGCCCGCCGAAGCCGAACGAATTGTTCAGTGCGAAGCGGACTTCGGTGCGCCGCGGCTCGGTGTGCACCACGTCCAACTCGATCGCGGGGTCCGGATGCTCGAGGTTCAGCGTCGCCGGGACGACCTGATCGCGCAGGGTCAGCACCGACAGCACGGCCTCGAGCGCGCCGACCGCCCCCACCGAATGCCCGAGCGCTGATTTGGGCGCGTACACCGACGGGTGTGTGCCGACCGCCGCGGCAATGCCCTTGGCCTCGGCCAGATCTCCCATGGTGGTGCCGGTCGCGTGCGCGTTGACGTGATCCACCTCGGTCGGCGTGACCCCGGCGGTCTCGAGCGCGCGCCGCATGGCCCGCGCGCAGCCGGTGCCGTCCGGATCCGGGGCGACCAAGTGGTAGCCGTCGGCGGTCAGTCCCGCGCCCAATAGTCGGGCCAGCGGTTTCGCGCCCCGGGCCCGGGCGTGCTCCTCGGACTCGATCAGCAGCAGTGCGGCGGACTCACCGAAGACGAAGCCGTCACGATCCCGGTCGAACGGCCGCGACGCCCGCTCGGGCGCGTCCGAGCGGGTGCTCAGCGCCCGCGCCATCGAGAACCCGGCAATGGCAACGGGATTGATGTAACCCTCGACGCCGCCGGCCACGATCATGTCGGCCTCGCCCAGGATGATCGCGCGCCAGGCGTGCACCAGCGCCTCGCATCCGGAGGCACACGCGGAGACCGGCGTGACGATGCTCGCGCGGGCGCCGATCTCGAGGCCCACCACACCGGACACGCCGTTGGGCATGCTCATCGGGACCGCGAAGGGGGACACCTTGCGATAGCCGTGCTCGCGCAGCGCGTCGTTGGCCTCGACGATGGCGTCCGCACCGCCGAGCCCGGTGCCGATGCACACACCGAGCCGATCCTGATCCACCTCGGGCCGTCCGGCGTTGTCCCACAGCCGCTTTCCCATGGCGAAGGCCATCTGCTGCACATAGGACATTCGCCGCTTGCGCACTCGATCCAGATCCTCGGTCGGATCCCGCACCAGTTTGCCGCCGATGGTGACCGGCAGGCCGAGCCGCACGATATCCGGGTCGGTCAGCGTCCGGATTCCGCTGGCTCCCGCGAGCAGTCCCTGCCAGGTCCCCTCGGTGTCCGGAGCGATCGAGGTGGTCATCTCCACCGCCGTGACCACTACGTTCCGGAAGCCGCCGTTACGGGTGGAGAAATTCTCGAGCGTCTGCACTGCTGGATCCTTCGCAACCAATCGGCAAGTACTGCAACGAAATCGCGGTTCCGAGGAGGCTAATCGCAATACCGGCGTCGGGTGCGGCGAACTCCGGATACTTCCTGACCGGCCCGCTGGGGCCGAATGCCGCGACCGGGCGCACGAACGTCGCGGCCCAGCGCGTCGACAGCTGCGGGTCCGCACCCGCCCATGATCGTCCCAGACAGAACGGCGGGAGAGTGCGGTTCCTGCTATCCCCGGACGGGCTCCCGGCGGTGGCGCTCGGCTCGGAAACCCTTGGCGGCGTGCGGATCCTGACGGGCGAAGTCTCGAACCACCGCGCTCGCCTGGGCGGCCGCGCCGGTGGCGGCGCGCACGGTGCGCATCCGATAGATCTGCCAGAGACCGAGCACCGCGGCGCCGGCGGCGGGCACCAGCATGATCGCGGCGACGGCGCCGAGCGCCGCCCAGTGCGGCATCCACCGGGTGAACAACTCGGTGAGGAAGGCGAAGAAGTAGATCGTGCCGTAGACACCCGCGACGAGCGCGAACGCCAGCGCCGCTACGGCGATCGACACCCGAATCAGCTCGGTGATCAGGAATTTCCGGGCGCGCCGCACCCTCGGGGCCAGGTAGGTGATCAGCTCGGAGAGCAGGAGCCGGGCTGCCTCCTCGACGCCGCCGAGGTTATCGGGGGAGCCCGGTTCCTCGGCTGCTGTGCCATAGCTGGATCGGTAGCTCGCCATGTGTGGCCCCCTCTGTCGACGTCGTCGCGCATGTCCGTACGCCGCGCGAACTGTCGCATCGTAGCACTGCGGGGTAGATTGTCTCAGACGGTAAATCTACACAGAGGAGCGTGACCGGTATGGCCGAGGTGCAGTCCGATCGGGCCGTGGCATCCATTCCTTTCCTCCCGCGCCGCTGGACGGCGGCGGACATTCCCGACCTGACCGGTAAGACCGCCGTGGTCACCGGTGCGAACAGCGGACTGGGTCTGCGCACCGCCGAAGCCCTGGCCGCCCGGGGTGCGCAGGTGCTGATGGCCTGCCGCAACGAGGTCAAGGCGGCGGCGGCACTGGAGCAGGTGACCGAGGCCGCCACCGGCCCCAAACCCGAAGTGGTGCCGCTGGATCTGGCCGATCTGACCTCGGTCCGCCGCGCCGCCGATCATCTGGACGTGCGCGAGAGCCCGATCGACATCCTGGTGAACAACGCCGGAGTCATGGCGCTGCCCAAGCACATTCGCACCAGTCAGGGTTTCGACGCCCAGTTCGGCACGAATCATCTGGGCCATTACGCCTTCACCGGACTGTTGCTGCCCGCGTTGCTGCGCGCCCCCGCGCCCCGGGTGGTGACGGTGTCCTCCATCGCGGCGTGGGGCGGAATGATCAACTGGGCCGACCCGAACTGGCGCGTGCTGTACGTGCGCTGGCTCGCCTACAGCCAGTCCAAGCTGGCCAATCTGCTGTTCACCGCGGAACTGGATCGTCGCGCCCGGGCGGCCGGGTCCACCCTCACCGCGGTGGCCGCGCACCCCGGACTCTCCGCCACCCATCTCTACGACGCCGGCGGCGAGAAGGGCGCGGGTGCCAGGCTCGCCGCACTGCAGCAGCGACTGCTGGTCTCGATGGCTCAGCCCGACCGCATGGGTGCTCTTCCGCAGCTCTACGCCGCGACCATGCCGTCCCTGCCGGGCAACGCCTACCTCGGCCCCGCGTTCGAGTCCTTCGGGTATCCGCGCCGGACCCTCCGTAATCCTTTGGCCTACAGCCGGATTCAGGCTCGCGCGCTGTGGCGCATGAGTGAGAAACTCACCGGAATCGAGTACGACTGGGGCGCCGGTACGCCGGATTGACGAGCCGCGGACTGCCGTGCCCGGCGCGGGTGGTTCGCCGGTGTGCCGGGCGCGCGGTCCCCGCACGTGCGAGAATCTGGCCACTGATTCGCTGGTCGCCCCGATTTCGCATGAGGAGAAATTGTGAGCCGTAGGTTGTCGATTATCGTGCCCGTCGCCGTATTCGCCCTCGCGCCGGTCTTCGGTGTGGCGGGGGTCGTCGCCCCCGCGCAGGCGGGCCTGCCCACCTACACCTGCACCGCGCAGACCTGGGCGGGCGAACAGCTGCCCGCGGTGACGGTCGAGGCGAAGAAGGGCAAGCGCCAGGCCGCGGGCGTCGCGCAGACCGAATGGCGGGGTACCGCCAAGTTCGCCACCATCGTCTGCACGCCCAACTGATCCCGGGACCCGGACTCTCGGGGGAGTCCGGGCCGGGTCCGGCACTACGGCCGATTTCGCGGCGATCGTCCCGCCGCCTGTCACCGGCCTTCGGTCTTCGCCGTCCCGTGCCGTCCGATGCCGTCACCGCGGCACGTGCTCGGGGGTTGACGGCGAACGTGTTCTAGTGACACTGTCGGGTGTACAAGTGTTCACTCAAAGAGTGCACTTTCCTTGGGGCACTGACGACTCCAAGCGGACCGGTGTGATCGACGAGGATCCCGGTCGACCGATACGAATCCGAAGGACGATCATGACCGTCGATTCGCCGCACGCGCCGCCGAGCCAAGCCACCCACCCCGCGCAGGCCGCCGCGCCCGTGCCCCCTGAACCCGTGACCCCTGAACCCGTGACCCCCGGGCCCGTGACCCTGACCGCCGAGCAGATCGAGGCGCTGGGGCTGCAGCTCGATGCCCTGCGCGCCCGCGTCCTGGCCCGGCTCGGGAGTGAGGACCGTGAGTACATCTATCGAATCCTCAAGGCGCAGAGGGGATTCGAGGTATCCGGACGCGCGCTGATGTACCTGGGCTTCCTGCCGCCGTTCTGGCTGGCGGGCGTGACCGCGCTGAGCCTGTCCAAGATTCTGGACAATATGGAGATCGGCCACAATGTCATGCACGGCCAGTACGACTGGATGCGTGAACCCGGCCTGAACTCGCGAACCTTCGAGTGGGACAACGTCTGTCCCGCCGATCAGTGGATCCACTCGCACAACTTCCGGCACCACGTCTTCACCAATATCCTCGGCGAGGACCGTGATATCGGCTACGAGGTGCTGCGGGTCGACGAGGCGCAGCCGTGGAGCCCGTTCAATCTGGGAAATCCGCTGTACGCCTTCGCCCTGATGTTCGGTTTCGAGTGGACCATCATGGCGCACGATCTGGAATGGGAGCGGATTCTCCGGGGTGAGGGTGAACAGACGCTGTCCGATATCCCGCGACTGCTCCTCGGTATGTGGCGCAAGGCGAGTCGTCAGTCGATCAAGGACTACGTGCTCTTCCCGGCACTGACGGGACCGCTGTTCCTGTCCACGCTGGCGGGCAACATCACCGCGGGCACGGTCCGGAACATCTGGGCGTTTCTGGTCATCTACTGCGGCCATTTCCCCAGCGGTGTGCAGACTTTCACGCGAGAGGACACCGCGCAGGAGACGCGCGGCGAATGGTACGTGCGCCAGATGCTCGGCTCGGCCAACATCACCGGCAGCCCGCTGTTCCACATCATGACCGGCAACCTCTCGCATCAGATCGAACACCACCTGTTCCCGGATCTGCCCGCGCATCGATATCCGGAGATGGCTCCGGAGGTCGAGCAACTCTGCCGTGAGCACGGATTGCCCTACAACACAGGCGGATTCCTGAAGCAGGTCGGCAGCGTCTGGGGCAAACTCTGCAAACTGGCGCTGCCGCCCAGTTGGACGACCTCCACCGAGACGCCCGTCGTTCTCGTGCGCCGCACGGGCTAGATCGCACGAGGCGGGTCGTCTGCCGGACCGTCGTCGGCCCTCGGCGGCACAGCGATTCACCGGATATCCGGGTACGCTCGCGTTGGAGGGTCGAGCCGTCGATATCGAAGGCAGGACGTAACCGTGGCGAAATCCATGACTCCCGTGCAATTGCTTCGTGAATTGGAACCGGTAGCCGAGCAGAATCTCGACCGCCATCTGTCCATGGCCAAGGAATGGCATCCGCACGACTACGTGCCCTGGGACGAAGGGCGCAATTTCGCCGCGATGGGCGGAACCGATTGGGCCCCCGGGGAATCCAGGCTCGGTGAGGTCGCGCGCGCCGCGATGATCACCAATCTTCTCACCGAGGACAACCTCCCCTCCTATCATCGCCTCATCTCCGATGCCTTTTCCCGGGACGGCACCTGGCGCACCTGGGTGGATCGCTGGACCGCGGAGGAGAATCGGCACGGCATCGCCATTCGCGACTATCTGGTGGTCACCCGCGGCGTCGATCCGGTCGCACTCGAGCGAGCCCGGATGATCTGTATGGAGCAGGGCGTCGACAATCCGAACGGCACCGGTGACCACAGCGTCCTGCCCGGCGTCGCGTATGTGACCTTCCAGGAACTGGCCACGCGCGTCTCGCACCGCAATACCGGCCGGGTCTGCGACGACCCGATCGCCGACCGCATGCTCACCCGCATCGCGACGGACGAGAACCTGCACATGGTCTTCTATCGCAATATCTGTGGCGCGGCACTGGATCTGGTTCCGGACGACGCGCTCGCGGCCATCTCCGCGGTGATCCGCAACTTCACGATGCCCGGCGCCGGCATGCCCGACTTCCGGCGCAACAGCGTGTTGCTTGCCAAGCACGGTATCTACGATCTGCGGCAGCATCTGGAAGAGGTGATCGAGCCGGTGCTTCGCAAATGGAACATTTTCGAACGAAATGATTTCAGCCCGCGCGGAGCGGAAGTTCTCGACGAACTCGGCACCTTCCTGGAGAAACTGCGAACCGATGTGGTGCGTTTCGAGGAGCAGCGAGATCGTGCGCTGGCTCGAGACGCCGCTCGGCGCGAACGCGAATCCGTCTGATCGGAAACATGATTCGGTGTCGCAGGTCGCGGTCATGCAGGTCTCGGCACTCCGTGCGGGCCCCGTCGAACGTGAATGGGGGTGACACATAACGGTATCGATCAGCAGCGGAACTATGAGTTGCGGGTTCATTGCGGACGGTGCCTGAGAGTCCACTTGGACGTCTGATCGACATGATCTGAAACGGTTGGGTTCATGCTAGGGTTTTCGAGAGGAGTGGCTGGAAAACGGAGACAAATGCGCACCGAGAACATCAATCGGAAGTTCAAACTGCATGACGAGCGCCGATTGGCCGCACAACTTCCGGAGCAGCTCCAGGGACTCGATGTCGTCGGTTTCGTCCGGGTCGATGAGTTTCCGGTGGAGTTGCTGAGCGCTTTCGGTGAATTCGCGAGCGGCAGTGTCGCACCGCATTCCCGGATCTACCGCAATGCCCAGCCCACTCGTATCGATGCCTGGTTGCTCGACCTGCTGCGTCAAGCGCGGATCGGCGATCGCTTCTTCCTTCGCACCGGCCTGGAATACTTTCCGTGGGCGGATTGCCGCGTTCTCGATCATCGCTGGCTGGAATCTCTGCGCCGGGTGATCGGTGCGAATCAGGGGTTCATCGCGCACGACAAGAACTCGGCGGCCCTCTCGATCGGCGGCCAGTACGAAATGCTCGGTTTCTATCGCGGCGTCGGTCTCGATCCGGCCCCGGCGGCCCCGCCGGTGGAAACGGCCCCGCCGATCGCCGCCACCACGGAGGTCATCCCGGCCCCGTCCGCCGACCCCGAACCCGTCACCACTCTGATCGCGCGCGTCCCGCCCCCGCCGGACCCCGACTCCGAACCGGACACCGGCCGGCAACTTCCCTGATCACTGGGCGTACGGCTCGGTGCCCGATCGTGAAGCGCCGCTGACGAACCGGGGTAGTCCCGCCTCGCCGATCGGTTCCGCCGCGGAATCGTCGAATGCGATGCGGCCGACCTCCCCGCATCGGGCACCGGCTGATCCGCGTCCGCCCGGCACCCCGCCATGTTCACTCGCCGCCGAGAATCGCCACGCCGATCTCGGCGCTGATCGACTCGCGTGGGAGGACCGTGAGGTCCGGATCGGATTCGTGGAACTCGGCTCGCCGGGGTCGGCACACCGATTCGTGCGCTCGGGCTGAGGCTGCCCGGAGACGGTAAGGCCGAATGCGACTGTCGTGACCCGGCGGCCGGTCTGCGGGCGGCCGCCGGGTCACGTCAGCGCGGGCACGGTCAGATCTTGCGGATGACCGTGACGACCTTGCCGAGAATCTGGGCGTCGTTACCCGGAATCGGCTCGAACAGGGGGTTGTGCGGCATCAGCCACACCTGGGAACCGGTGCGCTTGAACGTCTTCACGGTGGCCTCGCCCTCGATCATGGCGGCCACGATGTCTCCGTTGTCGGCGACGTTCTGCTGGCGCACCACGACCCAGTCGCCATCACAGATGGCCGCGTCGATCATGGATTGACCCACGACCTTCAGCAGGAACAGCGAGCCCTCGCCGACCAGCTCGCGCGGCAGCGGGAACACGTCCTCCACGGCCTGTTCGGCCAGTATCGGGCCACCGGCCGCAATCCGGCCCAGGACCGGAACGTAGGTGGGGGTCGGGTGCTGACCGGAGTCGTCCGCCTCGGTGCGTACCGCGCGTAGCTTCGACACGCCGTCCGTGGCGCGCAACGCCGTCTCGTCCAGGCCTCGAACATCCACGGCGCGCGGACGATTCGGGTCGCGGCGCAGGTACCCCTTACGCTCCAGGGCGCGTAGTTGGTGTGCAACCGAGGAAGTGGAGGTCAGCCCGACGGCATCACCGATCTCGCGGATGCTGGGCGGATAGCCACGGTCACTCACCGAGGACCGGATGACGTCCAGTACTTTGCGCTGCCGGACCGTGAGATCCGTGCCGTTGCCGGATGTTTCGATGCCGTCTCCGGCGAGACCGACAGGTCCGTTGTCACCGTCTGCGCCGCCGTGTTCGCTCACCGCCGCCGTCCTCCGTTCACTGCTGTGTCTCACCGGAATTCGTTCCTTCGGAACCAGTGCCTCGACTGTAGACCGCGCACGGCCGGTGATCAAACATCTGTTCGACGCATGTCGCGTGGATAGCTGACATTGTCGGTCCGGCGTGGTAGAAATTCGAACATCAGTTCTTCGAACACATGAGCGAGTCACACGTCCAGAGTCAACCGGTCTCTCAGCATGGAGGTTTGTTCGATGCGCACTGTGGTCAGCGAATTCGACGCCATCACACGTGATGAATCAGCCACGCCCGGAAGCGATCTCGGCTTCGACAGCATCCCGCGGGAACTGCGCTCGGGTCGTGCTCCCGAGCGTGTCTCCGGTGTGTCGTGGCATCTCGACGCGGGCCACCGTCCCTGCCGCGCGCGCGTGCGTCCGGTGGTCCGCGAGCACGAACGGGCGCTGCTGGGCCGGATCATCGACCGGCCCGCCATCGTCCGCGCGCGCGGCATGCATCCGCTCAGCCGGGTGCAGCGCGCCCAGGTCGGCTTCGCCTCGCTCGCCGTGGCCGCCCTCGTGAGCGCGCTGGCGGTCACGGGCCTGCTCGGCCTGGCACAACTGCGCGCCGGTGATGTCGGCACCGCGACCACCCCGGTGGTCCAGCTGGTGCCCGCTCCCGCGCGTTAGCCGGAGCGAGGCTGGGGCGTTTGCCCCGGTATAACCGGTTCGACCCGGGTGAGATTCGCGCGATGGCGCACGGCCGAAGGTGCGGCCGTAAATGTTGATTGAAAACTGAAACGCGTTGCTAGCGTGCCCCCTGATGTGACAGAGGCAACAGTCGCGCCGGCCCCTGGTGGACCGGCGCGCGTCGTAACAGGGGACCGAATGACGCAGGGCAACAGTGGCGGACGGGGCAGTGGCGGTCGGGGCAGCGGTGGGCACAGCCGGCGTGGGCACAGCAGCGGTGGGCACAGGAGTGGTGGGCACAGGAGTGGTGGATCACGACGGGTATCGGTGGTCATTCGGCTGGCGGGAATCCTGCTCTGCCTGATGCTGGGGTCGATGTCCGCACCGGCGGCGCACGCCGAGGGCGCGTACACCGCGTATCTCGATCTGCCGTCGACCAATGGCGACGGCTCCGGGGGCGGCGGCCTCGATCCCGCCCTGCCACTGGATCCCGCGGAACTTCGCACGGCCCTGGACCAGGCGCGCGCGGCGGGCGTGGCGCCACAGCGCTACGCCACCCTCCTGCACCAGTACTGGCTGAGCGTCGCGACCTCCAATGCCGGTATCGACCTGGCGGCATGGGAGCCCGAACGCGGCGTGCCGGCCAATTCCGCCACCTTCGTCCAGGTCTACGTGAACTATCTGCGGCTGAACAACGCCCATCCCGACTACTACTGGCTGGGCCTGGCCGGGCTGGCGGGCGGATCGTTCGCCTCGGGCTTCTTCGATATGGGCGATGTGGCCTCGATCATCTCGGTGCCGGGCATCCATCAGCTCGGCAGCGCCGTCGCGGACCTGCTGCGCGGCACGCCCCCCGAACTGCTGAACCTGCTGCCCACCGACCTCCGGCTGCTGGGCACCGAGGGGGAGCGGCTCACCGCCGCGGACCTGACCTGGTTCCAGACGCGGCTGATGATCATGCAGAAGCACATCTTCATCGACCAGGTGCCCATGCACGAGGCGTTCGCGGCCGAAGGACTCGCCGGTGTCGAGGAGATGTACCGAGCCGGCGTGCTGGATCTGAACGCCGTCACCGCGTGGCGGGAGATCGCCGAGGGCACCCCCGAGGGCCTCGCCGACGCCGCCCTGCGCATGACCGACCGGGAGCAGAATCAGATCATCGCCGACCAGTGGGACGTCACCTCCCAGGGGCGCGGGGTCATGGGCCGGGTGATGACCTATGTCAGCACCATCGCGGGTAAGGCGGCCGTTCCGGGCGTCCGTGCGCCGGGCGTGTTCGCGCCCGTCACGATCAGCGTGGGCTCCCTCTCCCTGCGCGCGCCACTCCCGAACTTCAACTGGGCTGATCGCGATACCCGCTGGCACTACATCACCAATGACCTGCTGCCCCGCTACCTGGAGCTCTCGGCCGACCAGGCGGTCGCGAGACCTGTTCTCGCCGAACCGTTCTCGGCGAAACTGGCGCAGGGCCGAATGCTGGCGCGGCTGCCGGATCTGCTCGCCGATCTGACCGCGCAATGGCAGCTGACTAGCTGATTTACGGCCGATGAACCGGGCGGGCGCACAATGACCGCGTCCGTCCGGGTATCCTCGAGGTTGCTGTGGACCCCAGGAATCGACGAAGGATCCCGGATGCATTGCCCGTACTGTCGTCACCCTGATTCTCGGGTGGTCGACTCCCGTGAGGCCGAGGAAGGCACCGCCATCAGAAGGCGGCGTGCCTGTCCCGAGTGTGGGCGACGGTTCACGACGGTCGAAACGGCGATCCTGTCGGTGGTCAAACGCAGCGGGGTCACCGAGCCGTTCAGCCGCGAGAAGGTCATTCGCGGTGTGAGCCGCGCCTGCCAGGGCCGCGAGGTCGACTCCGATGCGCTCAACCTGCTCGCGCAGCAGGTGGAGGACGCGGTGCGCGCCAAGGGCGCGCCGGAGGTGCCCAGCCACGAGGTCGGGCTGGCCATTCTCGGCCCGCTGCGCGACCTGGACGAGGTGGCCTACCTGCGTTTCGCCTCGGTGTACCGATCCTTCAGCTCCGCCGAGGATTTCGAGCGAGAGATCGCCGAACTGCGCAAGCACCGCGAGGAGCATGCGGTAGGCGTCGCCGCCGACTGATCGGCGCCGTCACCGAGAGCCCCGCCCCGCACCCGTACTCGGTTGCGGGGCGGTGTTTTCGGGTGAACTCCGTGTCCCGATGTGCGCTGGCGTCCGGCGACTTCGGGTGAGCGAGCGGCGGGCCCGAATGTGGCTGGCGCTCAGCGCTTCTGGGCGGGCGGCTTGCGCGCGATGTCGATCGCCTTCTCGATGCGCTTGGCGGACACCGGATACGGCGTACCGAGCTGCTGGGCGAAGAGGCTGACACGCAATTCCTCGATCATCCACCAGATTTCGGTGATATCGCGGCCGTGCTTGCGGCCCTCCGGTAGCGAGGCGAGCAGTCGTTCGTACACCGCGTGCACGCGATCGAGCTCGATCATGCCCTGCCGGTCGCGGTTCGCGGCGGCGGGCAGCGCCTCCAGCCGCAGCCGGGCGCCCTCGAGATAGCGCGGCACCTCCCGGAGCCGGACGCTGCCCCATTCGGAGACGAAGCCCCGGAACACCAGCTCGTCGAGCTGGTGGGTGACATCCTCGGCGGCGTCGCGATCGCGGGTGTCGGCCAGTGCGGCCCGCACCCGGTGTGCCTCGGCCAGAACCGGGACCACCGAGCGCACGATACGAACGACGGTGTCGGAGAACTTCGGCCGGACCTTCTCCACGAGCGCCTTGAACTGCTCCGGGGTGCGTACGGGTCCGCCCGCCGCGGCGATCAACTCGTCGGCGGCGCTCGCGCGGCAGTCCTCGAGCAGCCCGTCCAGCGAGCCGTACGGATTCTGGCTCAGCGCAAGGCGATCCGCGGGTGGCAGTCCCGCAGTGACGGCGCGCGCGGAGGTGGGCAGCGCGTTCAACAGCAGCGCGCGGGTGCCCGTCCGCATGGCCGCGGCCTGCTCACCGGGAGAGCTGAGCACGCGGACCGCGACGCCCCCGCCCTCGGAAACCAGTGCGGGATAACCGGTGATCGTCTGACCGCCGACCTGCCGGCGCACGGTGGGCTCGAGCGTGCCGAGCGATTCGGAGGTCCACACCGCCGCCGGTGCGCGTTCGGAGGCGGCGGTCGCGCGCGCCACCGACTTCGACACCTGCGCCGAGAGCCGGGTTTTCAGCGCGGCCAGACTCTTGTCGCGGTCGACGATGGCGCCCGCGCCGTCGGTCACCGCATAGGTCATGCGCAGATGATCCGGCAGCGCCGCCGGGTCCATATCGTTGCCGTTGATGGTGACCGAGCCCAATCGGGTCAGCTCCCGGGACAGACCGGTGCGCAGCGGTTCGGCGCGCGGCGTCAACTGCGCCAGCGCGGCCTTCGCGAAGTCGGGGGCCGGAACGACCATGCGCCGCAACTGCTTCGGCAGGGTCTTGATCAACGCCCCGGCCAGCTCCTCGCGCATGCCGGGCACCAGCCAGTCGAAGCCGACCGCCCGCACGTGCGCCAGCTGAGCCACCGGAATGTGCACGGTGACACCGTCATCGGCATTACCCGGCTCGAATTGGTAGGTGAGCGGAAAACTCAGCTCGCCCTGTCGCCAGCTGTCGGGGTACGCGGTCGGATCCAGCAGCGCCGCATCCTCGTTCACGATGGTGGACGCGGTGAAGTCGAGCAGCTCGGGATCCTTGCGCTGCGCCTTGCGCCACCAGGAATCGAAGTGCCGCACCGACACCACGTCGGCCGGGACGCGCTTGTCGTAGAACTCGAAAAGCACCTCGTCGTCGACCAGGATGTCGCGCCGCCGGGCCCGATGTTCGAGATCGGCCACGTCCTCGAGCAGTTCGCGATTGCGCGCGAAGAACTCGTGCCGCGTCTGCCATTCGCCCTGCACCAGCGCATGGCGCAGGAACAGCTCGCGCGACAGCTCCGGATCGATTCGTCCGAAGTCCACTCGGCGTTGGGTGACCAGCGGAATGCCGTACAGCGTGACCCGCTCGTAGGCGAGTGCCGCACCACGTTTGGCGGACCAGTGCGGTTCGGAATAGGTGCGCTTGACCAGATCCCCGGCCAGCTGCTCGGCCCATTCGGGTTCGACCCGCGCGACCATCCGCCCCCACAGCCGGGAGGTCTCCACCAGTTCGGCGGCCATCACCCAGCGCGGCGGTTTCTTGGCCAGCGAGGACCCGGGGAAGACCATGAACTTCGCATTGCGCGCGCCCAGGAACTCCCGCGACTCCGCTTCTCGCACACCGATATGCGAGAGCATGCCGGCCAGCAGCGCCTGATGGATCGACCTCACGTCCCACGGCAGCGACTCGTCCGCCTCGGCGAGTTTCGCGGTCAGCGCGGAAAGTCCGCCTCGGCCCCCGCCGGGTTCGGGTGTGCTGGGTCGTTCGCGCTGACCCGAGCGCGAATTCCGGTCACCGCCGCCGTCGGCCCCGGATCCGTTCGCCCGGGAGTCGGCGGCCTCGTGCCCGGCCCCGGTCGAGTTCCTGCCGGAACCCCGCCGACGCCGTCCGCGTCCGCCCCCGGCCTCGCGCTCGCCGCCCGATTCCGTCGCACCGCCAGTGTCGTCGTCGCCCCGGCGTCCGTCGGACTGCTCGTTGCCGCCGGTCCAGCCCAACCCCCGCGTGATGGTGCGCAGCTGACCGTGTAGGTCCTGCCATTCGCGAATGCGCAGGTAGTGCAGGAATTCATCGCGGCACAGTCTGCGGAACTGGTTGGAGGACAATGCTTTGCGCTGATCCCCGAGGTACTCCCACAGTCGCAGGAACGCCAGGAAGTCCGAGCCCTCGACGATGAAGCGGGCGTGCTTGGTATCGGCCGCCTGCTGGAATTCCACCGGTCGCTCGCGCACGTCCTGGATCGAGAGCGCCGCGACGATGATCAGCACCTCGGGCAGGCATCCGGTGCGGTTGGCCTCCACCAGCATGCGGGCCATGCGCGGATCCACCGGGATCTGCGCCATCTCTCGGCCGATGGGCGTGAGAGTCAGTCCGGCGTCGGGGATTTCGCGGTCCGGCTGCGCCTCGCCGCGCCGGGCCAGTGCCCCGAGTTCCTCGAGCAGCGCGATGCCGTCGCGAATGGCCCGGTTGTCCGGCGCCTCCACGAACGGGAAGCTCTCGATGTTGCCGAGCCCCAGCGCGGTCATCTGCAGAATGACCGCCGCGAGATTCGTGCGCAGGATCTCCGGTTCGGTGAATTGCGGCCGGGACTCGAAATCGTCCTCGGAGTACAGCCGGATGGCGATGCCGTCGGCCACCCGGCCACAGCGGCCCGAGCGCTGGCGCGCCGAAGCCTGCGAGACGGGCTCGATCGGCAGACGCTGCACCTTGGTGCGCATGGAGTACCGCGAGATGCGCGCGGTGCCCGGATCGATCACATAGCGGATGCCCGGCACGGTCAGGGAGGTCTCGGCGACGTTGGTGGCCAGCACGACCCGGCGGCCGGTGTGCGCGGAGAACACCCGATGCTGTTCGGCCACCGACAGTCGCGCGTACAGCGGCAGGATCTCGGTGCGCGGCAGTTTCAGATCCCGCAGCGCGTCGGCGGTGTCGCGGATCTCGCGTTCGCCGGACAGGAACACCAGGATGTCCCCGTCGCCCTCCTGCTGGAGTTCGCGCACCGCGTCGCCGATGGCGTCGGTGGGATCGCGGTCGACGATCCGGGTGTCCTCGTCGTCGGGATCGTCGGAGGCCTGCGGGACCTCGAGCGACAGCGGCCGATAGCGCAGCTCCACCGGGAACGAACGCCCGGACACCTCGACAATCGGTGCGGGCGCGCCCTTCTCGTCACTGAAGTGCCGAGCGAAGAGCTCCGGATCGATGGTCGCGGAGGTGATGATGAGCTTGAGGTCCGGCCGCTTGGGCAGCAGCTGCTTGAGGTACCCCATCAGGAAGTCGATGTTGAGGCTGCGCTCGTGCGCCTCGTCGATGATGATCGTGTCGTATCGGCGCAACAGTCGATCGCGCTGGATCTCCGCGAGCAGGATGCCGTCGGTCATCAACTTGACCAGGGTGCGATCGGAGGCGTGGTCGGTGAAGCGGACCGTATAGCCGACCACATCGCCCAGTTCGGTGCCCAGTTCCTCGGCGATGCGCTCGGCCACCGTGCGCGCGGCCAGTCGCCGCGGCTGGGTGTGGCCGATGGTGCCGCGAATACCGCGTCCCAGTTCCAGGCAGATCTTGGGCAGCTGGGTGGTCTTGCCTGAGCCGGTCTCGCCCGCGACGATCACGACCTGGTTCTCGGCGATGGCCGCGGCGATATCGTCGCGGCGCGCGGAGACCGGCAGTTGTTCGGGGTACCGGATCGCGGGTACGGCGGCGCGCCGGGCGTCGACGCGGCGAGACGCGGTGTCGATCTCGGCTTCGAGGGCGGTGAGGTCTTCGCCGCGGGCCTTGTCGAGTCGGCGACGCAGGCGGTATTCGTCACGAATCGACAGCTCGGCCAGGCGGGTGCGAAGCTCGCGAACGGTAGCGGCGGTCCTGGTCATTGCACCGTCAAGCGTAGCGAAGTCATTGCCCACCGCGCGCGGCGCGGTCGTGCGGCGCGTTCCCGAGGGCTTGCCGGATGTGTGCTGTATCGGCGTATCGTCCCCGTTTCGGGCGCAGGTCGTGCGACCATCTGGGCATGAGCAGCGCTGGAACGCCATGGTGGATTCGTGGACTACGCATCGCGTTCGCGGTGCTCGCCATCGTCGCGCTGGTATGGATCCCGATCCGCAGCATCGACGATCCGTACTACTCGATGACCAATTTCTTCAGTTACTTCACCATCGAGGCGAACATTCTCGGCGTGATCGTGCTGCTGGTCGGGGGCCTGCGAGATCCGGCCGGCCGGGGCTGGCAGGCGCTGCGCGGCGCGGCCACGCTCTACCTGCTGATCACCGGCATCGTCTACGCGGTGCTGCTGGCCGATGTGGACGTCATGCTCACGGACCGGTGGATCAATATCGTGCTGCACCGGCTGATTCCGATCGTCATCGTCGCCGACTGGTTGCTGATCGCCTCGGGCCTCCGGCTCTCGGCTCGGCTGATCGGCGGTTGGCTGGTGTTCCCGTTCGTATACGGCGTGTACACGCTGATCCGCGGGCCGATCGTGGATTGGTATCCGTACCCGTTCATCGACCCCCGAAATCAGGGGTACGGCAAGCTCACCATCGGGCTGATCGTGATGTTCGCGCTCTTCGCGCTGCTGGCCGCGCTGGTGGCGGCGATGAGCGGCGCGGTACCGCGCCTGATCGGGCGCGGTGAGAGTCGTTCTCCGGCAAGCTAGTCCGCTCGCGCGTCAGAGTTCCCTGGTCATGAAGACGCTGTGCGGGTCCTCGGTGTAGTCGGCGAAAGGCCCGCGATGGGTGAAGCCGTGTCGTGCGTAGAGCCGGACCGCGGGCGCGTAGAACTCGGACGCACCGGTCTCCAGACTCAGCCGCCGATACCCGCGCTCGCGCGCCTGCTCGATGATGTGCCCCAGCAGCAGCGCGGCCGCCCCGCGTCCCTGCCGTGCCGCGACCGTGCGCATGGACTTGATCTCGCCGTGGGTGGGATCGAGCTCCTTCAGCGCCCCGAAGCCCGCCAGTTCCGTGCCGTCCCAGACCGACCAGCAGGTGACCTCGGGCTTGCGCATACCGTCGAGATCCAGCGCGTGCATGCTGTCCTCGGGGGAGTTGTCCAGCATCTCGGCCACGTGCTCGCGCAGCAGTTCGATCACCTCGGCCCCGGTCAGATCCTCGACGACAATGCGCATGCGCCCAGGCTATCGATACCGTCCGGTCGTTCGGCGGGCCGCCTGTGCGCGGTGTGCGCGATCAGTTCGGAGTGACGGTTGCCCACCGGCGCGAGACGGTGCCGATATGGACGAGACGGTGCCGATATGGATCAGAAGGTGCGGCACCCCGGGTGAATCGGAGCTCCGGCGAGCCGTTCACCCAGATAGTCCAGCACGGCGGGCAGCTCGGCGACGGCGGCCGGGGCGTGCTGGGGGACGTCCGTGCGGTGGTAGGTGACCGACGCACCGGCCGCACAGTATCGGTCGACGAGGCTGTCGGTGGCGTCGATGGGCAGTGCGTCGTCGAGTGTGCTGTGCCAGGCGTACATCGGTGCGGTCGGGACCGCCTGGCCCGGATTCTGCTGTGCCGCTGCGATAACGAGCGCCGGGACGGTGCCCGGGTCGGTGGAGCCGGTGGTGTCGGTCAGGCGAAGGTACGCGGTGTCGGCCACGGTCTGCTGTACGCACTGGTTGCCGGCCGTCGTGATCGCCGCCCGCCCGGCATCGTCGAAGTGATCCACGATGTTCAGGTCCGGCCGCAGACGGTCCAGGGCCGCGGTGGCGAAGACGGCCAGGCCCGCGTTGGCGGTCCCGTTGTCGTGCCGGATGCCCGCGACGAGATCGGCCGGAATACCGCCCGCGGCGAAACCGGTGACGTTCAGTTCCGGTGCGTACCCGGGCTGGATCTCCATCATCGACACCGTGGCGAACGCGCCGCCGGAATAGCCGAACGCGGCGACCGGGGAATCGGCCGCGAGTCCCGCCGGTGCGAAGGCCAATGCGGCACGGATACCGTCCAGCGCGCTGTGCGCCTCCTGCGCGCGATCGAGGAATCGTTCCTGCGGCCCTTCGTAATCCGAGACGACCACCGCCCAATTGCGTTGCAGCAGTAGCGCGGTCAGCGGGCCCTCGCTGGTCTGATCGTTCTGCGCGCCGGGTTGGTAGCCCGACCGCAGCATGTACGAGGAGGCGCACTGCACTCCGAGGCCGTCCTCGGCCATCTGATAGCTCACCACCGGACGCGCGCCCGCTCCGGTCCACGGCAGGCCGGGGACCAGCACCGTGGTGACGCCGGTGGTCGCCGCGCCGCGCGCATCGCTGGACCTGTACTGGATCTGCCACACCGAGATCGGCAGCGGGAGGCCGAACAGCGCCGATTCCCGGGATCGCAGGATCGCGCCGTCGGGGTAGGAGTCGAGGTCGGGTGGCGTCGCGTAGAAGGGGTCCAGGTCGGGAGTGGCGACCGTGGTGTCCGCGGGTGCGGCGAGCGCCGGGTTGCCGGTCGCGAGGGTGGCGGCCATCGCCGCGGCGCACAGTCCGCGAAGCACGAAGGCGTGGTGCTGGTTTCGGGTGTTCATGGACGAATTCCGTTCGATGGCAGGGCGGCGACGGTGCGGTCGTGCCGGGTGGGACGGGGGAGGACGAGTGTCACTGCCCCGGTGGGGATGTCAGCGCGGCGTTGTCACCGATCGCGGTGACGATGTCCGGCCACAGGGCTCGCGGCAGTTCGTGGCCCATGCCGGGGAACACCGTGAGCGTGGACCCGGGGATCGCGTCGTGCAGCACCCGGGCGAACCGGGAGTCGATCAGTCGATCGCCGTCGCCGTGCAGGATGGTGGTGGGAATCGCTATGTCCCGCAACGCCTCGGTGTGATCGGGGGACGCCGTGACCGCCGCCAGGTGCCGCACCGCGCCGTCCGGGTCGTAATCGCGGTCGTACATCAGGCCGCCGAGTTCTCGCAGCCATTCGAGGTCGCGAGGATAGGCCGGCGAGGCGCACGGGGCCTCGTTCAGCACGTAGAGCTCGATCGCCTCGTCGCGATCGCGGGCGCGCGGCAGTGCGAAACGCTCCTGGATCACCGTGTTCGCCTCCTTCGCGCCCAGGGCGTCGCGGCTGATCGGCGCGGTATAGAGCAGAGCCAGTGTCCGCACCAGATCGGGCCGGGTGCGCACCAGCTCCTGAGCGATCATGCCGCCCATCGACTGCCCCACGATGTGTGCGGATTCGATGCCGAGCCGGGTCAGCAGTCCGGCCAGGTCGTCGGCCATGTCCGCGAGCTGGTATCCGCCCTCGGGGAACTTCTGGGAGAGCCCGACGTCGCGATTGTCGAAGCGCACGACGCGGAAGCCGAGTTCCGCGATCCGCGCGCACAATCCCGGCTGCCACCCCAGCAGCTGTGCGCCCATGCCCTGCACGAGCACCAGTGGCGGCCCGTCGGGGTCGCCGAGGGCGTCGTAGTACAGGCGCACTCCGGCGGGTGTGCTGATGTACGGCATAGGACTGCCTTTCCGTGTGGAGGGTCAGCGGATCGAGCGGATCCGCATGATGACGAGCCCGGCGGCGAACGCGCACACCGCGCCGAAGACGAAGAGGGCGACATAGCCGCCGAACCAGGCGATCAAGGCCCCGGCCAGCGCCGAGGACAGGATCTGCGGCAGGCCGGTGGCGACGGTCAGAATCGCGAAGTCGCGGCCCTGATTGTTCTTGTCCGGCAATACGAGTGACATGACGGCGAGATCGACGGCGAAGTAGCTGCCGATGAAGGCCCCGGACAGGAACGCGTAGACGAGCATGCCGGTCCAGGTCGGGCTCACGATCGGCACGAGCATCGATGCGCCGAGTCCGGCGGAACTGATGCCGACGAACAATTTGCGCCGATCCAACCGGTCCGCGAGCCATCCGGCGAACACGGCGACCGCGGTCCAGGTCAGCACCGAGATCGTGGACAGCGTGCTCACCGCGATCGCGACGTCACCGCGTGGGAGGTTCGCGGTGCCGATGTGGTCCTGGAGCGCGTAGAACAGGTAGCCGCTGACGGTGAAATAGGCCAGGGACAGGGTGGCCCTGCTCAGGAAGGCGAGCCGGAAGTCCCTGCTGCCGAACGCCTGGAAGAACGCGCGCACGGAATCCGCGGTGCGGGCCGCCGGTGCCCTGCGATGGAATGCGTTGGTGGAGGGTGCTTCTCGTGCGCCGAAGACCAGCGCGACGGTGGTGCACAACAGCCCGAGTCCGAGAATCGCGTAGCCCCAGACCTGTTCGGTGCGGCTGGCCACGTTCACGCCGAACAGGATTCCCACGGGGGTGCCCAGACCGATCACCGAGGAGGCGAGTCCGCGGCGCTCCACCGGCACCCGATCGGGCAGGACCGCCGTGAGCGCGCCCTGATGGAAGTTCGCCGTGAACCAGACGATCACGTATCCGATGGTCAGGGTGAGAATCGTGGTGCTCGAGCCCATGCCGAGCAGCAGGAGCATCGAGAGCGCGGACATCAGCAGCAGCCAGGGGGAGCGCCGGCCCAGCCGCGATGCGGTGCGATCGGATATCGCGCCGCCGATGGGCAGGGCCAGCATCGAGGAGATCGCGGCCAGCGTGGTCATCACCGCGAGCGTGGCGACCTTGGATCCGGGATCGAGTGCCTCGACCTGTGCCGGGAGCAGGATCTGCTGGATCCCGTTGAAGACCGCGCACAGCGCCGTGGTCGCCGGGAGCAGAAGGGTGAGCAGTCGGCCGAGCCCGTCGGAGCGAGCGTGTGTGGCCGGAACCTGCGCGTCGAGCATGGTTTTCCCTCGATTGACGAACGAGCGGATCGCGTGATCGCCGCGATCCGGGGATCGTGACCCCAGTCACTAATACGTATTAGTGGAGGTTAGCCGCGAGCTCTCAGCGGCGCAATAGACTCGTCCGAACACGAGCGTGGGGAGTGAGATGGCCAGGGTCACGAGCAAGGACGTCGCACGCGAGGCGGGGGTGTCGCAGACGACGGTGAGTTTCGTGCTCAACGCCCGCAGTGACCAGAGCATCCCCGCCGAGACGCGCGACGCCGTGCTGGCGGCCGCGAGCCGGCTCGGCTACGTACCCTCGGCCGCCGCTCGTTCGCTGCGTAGCGGGCGCAGCAATGTGGTGCTGTGCGTGCTGCCCGATTTTCCGGTCGCGCAGGCGATGGAGGAATTCAAGATCACCCTGAGTCACGTGCTCGGCGAATCCGGCTACGCCTGCGTCTTCATGCACGGCGACGACACCGCCCGGCCGCTCGCGCAGCTGTGGCAGCACGTTCAACCCGCGGTCGTGCTCGCCTTCGGCGCGCTGTCGTCCGCTGATGTGCGGTCCCTCCGCGCTACCGGAATCGCCCTGCTGGACAACGTGTTCGAGTCCGAGTTCGTGCGAGCGGCTGGGCTCGACCAACACGATGTGGGACGCATGCAGGCCCTGCACCTGATCGAACGCGGGCACGCGCGAATCGGATTCGCCGCGGTCGAGGATCCGCGTGAACGCGCCTTCTGCGCGCCGCGACTCGAAGGGGTCCGGGAGGTCTGCCGCGCACACGGGCTGCCCGCGCCCGCGGTCGCGACGGTGCGGTATCGCGAGGACGGCGCGCGAGCCGCCCTCCACGCCTGGAGCGCGGCCGCGGTCACCGCGATCGCCGCGTTCAACGACCTTGCGGCCCTTGCCGTTCTGGCCGCCTGCCGGTCCGGGGACATCGCGGTGCCCGGCTCGATGGCGATCATCGGCGTCGACGATATTCTCGCCGCCTCGCTCACCGATCCGCCCCTGTCCACCATCGCCATCGACCTCGACGTTCCGGCGCGCACTCTCGCCGCGCGAATCCTCGAGCTCGCAGGATCCGTCACAGCACCGCGAGTCGGAGCGCCTCAGCGGCCGGTCTGGACCCTGATCGCCCGGGAATCCACCCGGTGAGCCGAAACGCCGCAGAGCCGCTCGCGAGCGCTGTGCAGCGGCGATATGCGCAGAGTTCGGGTGCCGTGTGCGGTCGTCGATTCCTCCGAGTGGGCACACGCACACCATCGACAAGGAAAACCGCCACCCTGCTCGGTTGAATGTGCGCCTACGCGCTGAACTGTGATCGCGCGGGCTTCGGCGTCGATCTCGTCCCAGGCGTCGAGTCTCATGGCGATGCGCCGCAACACCATCGACGTACCGCCCGCGAGCCATGGTTGCGGAGTCGCGACGGCCCAGGGTGTCTGCTCCCGGTGGATCGCATCGGAGCCGAGGAGTCAGCGGTCTGCGACCAAGGTTGCTGCGCGAAGCACGAATCCGCCGGCCTCGAGATTGCCGGGCGGGGCATGGCTGTGCCGGGCGGCGCGGGAACGTCCGGCATGGGCGAGAGTCGTGCGATCTGTTGCCGGGTCGAGCCCGCGTGTCTGGAGATTCGGTGCGGGACTGGATCTTGCGGGGTTGTGATCTCGGTTGCGGTGTAGTGGGGGCGGGGTTGGTGCGAGCATGGAGGAGGAACGCTGTGGGCCGCTGAGAGGTGGTGGGGTGTGGTGACATTCGTGCTGGAGTACGGGGCATTGCGGTGGGGGGCCGTGGCGGCGTTCGTGGTGGCGGCGGGGATCGTGCTGGTGCGGCTCGGGGGAGCGCGGGCGGTGGTGATCGGGGCGCGGCCGGTGGGTGGGGTGGGGGAGAGAGCTCTGGGGGCGATGGCGGGGCCGGGTACCGCGGTGCGGTCCATGGCGGTGGGAGCGGGAGTGACCGGTGGGCGGGAGCTGGTGTCGGTGCATCGGGGGTGGGTGGCCGATCGGGAGTCCGATGCGGCTCATCTGGTGATGTGCCTGGTGATGCTGGCCATGCTGGTGTTTCCGGCCCAGGTGGATGCTCGCGCGGTGCGCGGGGTGCTCACCGCGATGACCGTGGCCTACGTGGCATTGCTGGTGGGGCGAATTATGCAGTGGCGGAGCGTGTTCGGAGACAACGCCGGTGCGCGTCGAGGTGACGGCGGCACGGTCGCGAGGACAGACCGGACTCCACGCGGCATCGGAATCGGTGTGCGAGGCGACCGGACCGCGCGTGATGCCGTGAGCCGAGCGGGAGCGCCGATGCCGGGGGAGGGTGTCGTGGCATTCGGCTACCACGTGCTCGCGGCATTGGCGATGTTGTACGCGATGAGTGGGCATATGGGGACGCAGGAGATGGCGGGCATGCACGGTGGCGGGCCGGCGCCCGGGGTGATGGCGGCTTTGGCGGGGTTGTTCGTGGCGGATGCGGTGATCATGGCGGTGCCCGCCGTACGGCGGATGTTGCGGCACGTGTTCCCCCATCCGGTCGGAGTCGGCTCGGTCGCCGTGGTGCCCCATCTGGTGATGGACCTCGGAACGGCCTTCATGCTGGTGGCTGCCGCTGTCGGATGAGGTAGGGCGATACCTGTGCGCGGCCGTCGATGCGGTGGCGGGCATATCTGCGCCGGTTGCCGGTGTGGGGTGAAGGCGATCATGTCGAGGCCCGGGGGATCCGCGAATGCGGGACGGCGACTGTCATTCCGGCGGCGTCGCCGGAGCCGGAGCGACCGCTGATTTTGGCCGGACGCGACTCGGTCGGGCGCGGGTTGCGTGCCTGGTGATGGAGACGGCAACTCGCCGGGATCGGGGGGTCGTTCGAGCTGTTCAGCTTCGTGGTGGTTCGATGGTCAGGTGATTTTTCGGCTTTGCCCGGATGGGCGGCCGGTCTCGGTGTGATGGAGGTGCTTGATGGGTTCGCTGTGGCATGGCTTCGCCGATATGGGCGCGGTGGAGCGCGATGGAGCATTCGTGGTGGCGCGCGGTGACGGCGCCTATATCTGGGACGAGGCCGGGAATCAGTACCTGGACGCGACGGCCGGGTTGTGGTTCACCAACGTCGGGCACGGCCGGCGCGAGATCGCCGATGCGGTCGCCAAACAGCTGACCGACCTCGCGCACTACTCGAACTTCGGCGACCTGGCCTCGCCGGTACTGCGTGATCTGGCCGAGCGGCTCGCCGCCATCGCGCCGGTGCCGGGCAGCAAGATCTTCTTCACCTCGGGTGGCTCCGACGGCATCGACACCGCCGCCAAGCTGGCGCGCCGCTACTGGCACGAGGTGGGCCGTCCGGACAAGACCATCGTGGTGGGCCGTCAGAAGGCCTACCACGGTATGCACGTCGCGGGCACCGCGCTCTCGGGCCTCGCGCCGAACCGTGAGGGCTACGGCGAGTTCATGCCCGACGCCCGCACCATCGAGTGGGATCAGGCCAAATCGCTGACCGCCCTGATCGAAGAGGTCGGCGCGGAGCGGATCGCGGCGTTCTTCGCCGAGCCCATCATCGGCGCGGGCGGCGTGTATCTGCCGCCCGAGGGCTACCTCACCGAGGTCCGCCGGATCTGCCGCGACAACGACATCCTGTTCGTCGCGGACGAGGTCGTCACCGGTTTCGGCCGCATCGGCGGATCCTGGTTCGCCTCTTCACGTTTCGACCTCGAGCCGGACATCATGACCACCGCCAAGGGCCTCACGTCGGGCTACGTCCCGATGGGCGCGGTCTTCGTCGCCCCGCGCATCGCCGAGCCGTTCTTCTCCGGCGGCGTGTGGTGGCGGCACGGCTACACCTACGGCGGCCACGCGGCAGCGGCGGCGGCGGCCGTCGCCAACCTCGACATCATCGAGCGCGAGAACCTGCTCGAGGCCAGCAAGAACCTGGAAGCGCTGCTGCACGAGCACTTCGCCCCGCTCGCCGATCACGCCCGAGTCTCCGAGGTCCGCAGCGGCCTGGGCGCGGTCGCCGCCATCCAGCTCGCCGACCCCGCCGAAGCCCTCGGCATGGTCAAAACCCTCCGTGCACACGGTGTCTCGACCCGCGCGGCCGGTGCGGGCGCCCTGCAGATCTCCCCGACCTTCGTCATCACCGAGGCACAGGTGGCGGAGATGGCCGAGCGCTTCGCGAAGGCGCTGGGCTGACCGAACGCCAGTGACCGAGCCGGAGCGCAACCGGCCGGCCGGACTCGAGGGCCCGCGGACCGTTCGATCGGTCCGCGGGCCCTCGGGCTTTCCGCATACCGTGAGAATTGGGGGCGCGACCTCGCCACCCCCGGTGCGTACCTTGGAGATTCACCACTTCTCGTTCTCGGGCGCCGCTCATGACTCCACTCCGGCTGGAATCCTCGAACTTCCGCGATCGCCGCCGCTACCGCCGCGCACTGCGGATCACAGGTCGTGGGCATGCCCTGGCGACCGCGCTCTGCTCGCTCCCGGCGGCCACCTTGCCAGGGCTGGTGCTCTATCGGATCGGCGCAATGATCGGGTGCGGGCTCGAGATCGTTCTGGTCGCCGCATGGCTGCTGTCGGGACTGTGGTGGACGAGGCCCACGGCGCTGCTGGAGATCAACGGCGCGACCCGGGTGTACCGGGGCACCACCACCGGCACTCGAAAGCTGTTCCAGGCGTGGCGAGAAGTGGCTTCGGCCGCCGGAGTTCGCGCCACGAAGTACACGATGTGGGTTCAGCACGATCGCGACATTCGTGCCACGGCTGTCGTGGGGCGCTCTGCGATCGTCGTGTCGAGCGCGGCGCTCGCGCAGCTCACCCGGGCGGAGTTGCAGGGTGTACTCGGTCACGAGCTCGGTCACCATCTCACATCGGCGGCATCGCGATGGCTCGAGCTCCTCACCTGGTACTCCCGCCCCTTGATGACGGTCATACGGCTGCCGCGCCGGTGGAGGACGTGGTACCTGAAATACGCGGTGCGCCACGAACCGAGCCGGATCGAGTGGATCGCCGGGCGCTACCTCGCATTGATCACGGCGGCCGGTGTTGCCGTCTGTGTGATGTGGTCGATCGGGCTCGAGTGGTCGATCGTGTTCGGGATCCTGCTGGTCGTTCAGGGGGTGATCCGGCTGCTACTGCATCACCACGACGAATATCGGGCGGATCGGGTCAGCGTCGATCTCGGATTCGGTCCCGGTCTCCGAACCTGCCTCGTGCGAGCCGGTGACGAGGACGCTGAGCGGATGGAAAGGTGGGGATTCACCGGGCCGATGGAAGCGAAGGTCGTCCTGAGCATGGAGGCGTTGCTCGGCACCCACCCGCTCATCGAGAAGCGAATCCGCGTCGTGGACTCCCGGATCCGCGCCCGTGATGCCGCTGGGTGCTAGATCACTACCGGGTGGTCGGCTACCACGCGCCCGCCCAGGCGGACCCAGCCGTCGGAGTCCCATTCGGTGAAGATCTGAGAACCTTTGCCCTGCACGATTTTCAGGCCGCGGCGCAGGTTGGCGGTGAGGGCCACGGCGGCGGCGCCGGTGGCCTCGTCTTCGGGAATTCCCATGGAGGGGGCGAACATTCGGGTTCGGACGGAGCTGCGGGCCTCGTCGCTCCAGTGCCAGAGATAGTGTGCGCCCTCGGCGAAGTCGGCGGGATCGAGGGTGGCCATCTCCTCGGCGCTGCCGAACTCGTGGAAGGTGAACTTGGGCGCCCATTCGGACCGGGCGCGAATCCAGGTCAGGCCGTCAGTGAGGGTGACGTCGACCGGGCCGGCCGCGACATCGAGCACCTTGATCGGCTGGCCCTGCATGGCGAGCCACCAGGCCGTGCCGACGGAGGGGTGACCGGCGAACGGCAGTTCCACGGTGGGGGTGTAGATGCGCATGGCGGCGCGGTCCTCGGCCGGGGTGTCGACCACCACGGTCTCGCTGTAGCCGATGCGCGCGGCCAGAGCCTGATGATCGACCGCGACCACGTCTTGCGCACGGGCGATGCCCAGGAGATTGCCGTACCGGCCGGCCGCGTCGGTGAACACGCGGACGACCTCGATCTGTGTGCCATCACTTTCGGGAGTGCCCATTGGGACGAGCTTACCCATGGTTACCGAACGACGGGAGGCCCGCATGTGGCGAGCATGTCCTGCAGCGCGCTCTTCTCGGTGGGCTGCACGGTGAGGTCCCAGCGGGCCTTGACCGCGACCCAGCGGCGCGCGTAGTCGCATCGGAACGCCTCGCGCGGCTTCCACTGGTCCGGGGTTTTCGAGCCCTTGTCCTGGTTGGCCTGCTTCTGCACGGCCAGCAGATTGCCGATGTCGTTGGCGAACCGCTGACGCTGCTGCGCACTCCACTGCGAGGCTCCCGAACGCCAGGCGTCACCGAGGGCGACCACATGGTCGATCTCGATATCGGAGGCCTTGAACCGGTCGTACGACAACCGTTCACCGGCATACGGATCGTTCAGCGTCCCCGAGAGCACCATGCACGAATTGCTCTCGGCCAGGCGGGTTTCCGTCAGATCTCGCTTCATGACCGTCTCGCGCGCGGTGCATCCGTCCGCGAGCGCGGCCTCGCCGCCGCGTCCGGACCAGCCGGGGCCGAAGGCATCGCGTTCGTAGGATTCCCAATTGCGATTCCAGGCGACGGTCAGTCGCTCGAGGTCCGCGCGCGCACCCGCTATATCGGGCAGCCTGGTGCCGGTGGGATCGGCGGCCACAGGCCTGGAATCGGTAGGTTCCGCCCGATTGAGCCACAGGGCGATCGCGGCGGCCCCCACGGCGATCAACACCACGGCTGTGGAGGAGAATCTGCGCCACCGCCGCCGGGCGGTCGTCCGCGGTCGCTTGGGCATGCGGGGGATTCTAAGGGCGAATTACGGACGAAACGGTCATCGTTGCCAACCGGTGACCCGGTTGCAGCTAACAGTCGGCAAGCGATATCGATGCCACCGGAAACGGCGAAAAGGGTCGTGCACCTGGTCAGGTGCACGACCCCTTCGAGTTCATCCGCACGCGGCGGATTCCGGGACTCAGACCGTTGCGCCGGCCAGAATCTCGGTGGACTCCACGGCCTGGGCCACGCCCGCCACGATCGCGGCCACACGCAGCGATTCGAAGATCACCTCACGCGAGACGCCGGCCTCGCGCAGGGTGTGCTCGTGCGCCTCCAGGCAGTGCGCGCAACCGTTGATCGAGGAGACCGCGAACGACCACAGCTCGAAGTCGGCCTTGTCCACGCCCGGCGTGCCGATGATCTGCATGCGCAGACCGGCCCGCAGGTCGTCGTAGCGACCACCCAGGAAGGCCTTGCCCCGGTAGAACACATTGTTCATGCCCATGATCGACGCCGCGCCGAGTGCGGCGTTGTACGCCTCCGCCGACAGGTTGTCGGCGGCCTCGGCGGCGATCTCACGCAGCGTGGTGGCGGACCTGCCGGCAGCAGCGGATGCCAGCAGGGTGCCCCACAACTGCTGCTCGTTCAGCACGGTGGTGCGCGCGATCGAGGAGAGGTTGAGCTTCAGATCCTTGGCGTACTCGGGAAGCGAGTTCTTCAGGTTCTCGATGGTCACAGCGTGTACTCCTAGAGCGAATTCCCTTGGCGGACTTGTCAGACGGAGGCGGTCAGCAGCTCGCCGGCGTTGATCGTCGGGTCGCCCTTCTTCCAGTTGCACGCGCAGAGCTCGTCGGACTGCAGGGCGTCGAGCACGCGCAGCACCTCGTCGACGTTGCGGCCGACGGAACCGGCTGTCACGGAGACGAACTGGACCTCGTTGTTGGGATCCACGATGAAGGTGGCACGGTCCGCGACGCCGTCGGCATTGAGAACGCCGGTGGCCGTGGCCAGTTCACGCTTGAGGTCGCTCAGCATCGGGAACGGGAGGGTCTTGAGCTCCTCGTGCTGGGCACGCCACTGGAAGTGCACGAACTCGTTGTCGACCGAGGCGCCCAGCACCTGCGCGTCGCGATCGGCGAACTCCTCGTTCAGCTTTCCGAAGGCGGCGATCTCGGTCGGGCACACGAAGGTGAAGTCCTTCGGCCAGAAGAACACGATGCGCCACTTGCCCGCGTAGTCGTCGCTCGAGATCTGGGTGAAGTAATCGTCGGGCTGCTGAGCGTTCACCTTGGACAGATCACCGCCGATGACAGCCTTGAGGTTGTAGGCGGGGAACTGGTCGCCGATGGTCAGCAGGGCCATGCTTGCTCCTCTTTCGTAGTCGAATCGATCGTGTCGTGACTCCGCAAACGATCTTGTCCCATACCTGGATAAAAGGTAAAGGTGATCGGTCGCACTATACTGATAGGCGTGACTGATCAAACTTATCAGCCAACCCTGTCGCAGCTGCGTGCGTTCGTAGCCATCGCCGAATATCGCCATTTCGGGACCGCCGCAGCGCGGTTGAACGTGAGCCAACCCACGTTATCGCAGGCACTGGCATCACTGGAAAACGGACTCGGGCTGCAGCTGATCGAGCGCAGCACGCGACGGGTGCTGGTCACGCCCGCGGGCAATCGGCTACTGCCGCAAGCCATGGCGACGCTCGAGGCGGCTGACCGTTTTGTCGCGTCCGCGGCCGGTTCCGGGCTGGGCGGCACCCTGCGCATGGGCATCATCCCGACGGTCGCGCCCTATGTGCTGCCCGCGCTGCTGCCCGAATTGCGCCGCGAGCTCCCCGCGTTGGTACCGCACGTGATCGAGGATCAGACCTCGCGGCTGCTGGACGGGCTGCGCTCGGGAGTGCTGGACGTGGCGCTGATGGCCCTGCCGGCCGACGCGTCCGGGCTGGTGGAGATTCCGCTCTACACCGAGGAATTCGTGGTGGTGGTGCCGCGCGGGCACGAATTCGCCGGGCGGGAGGATCTGCGGCCGAAGGATCTGGACGCGGTGCCGCTGCTGCTGCTCGACGAGGGGCACTGCCTGCGGGATCAGACCCTGGATCTGTGCCGGTCGCACGACGCGCATCCGGGCGCGGTGGGGGACACTCGCGCCGCCTCGCTCGCGACCGTAGTGCAGTGTGTGGCAGGCGATCTCGGTGTGACGCTGATTCCCGAGATGGCGGTCGCCGCCGAAACATCGCGCGGCACACTGGATATCGCGCACTTCGCCGCACCGGCGCCCGGACGCACCCTCGGGCTGGCATTCCGCGCCTCCACTGCGCGCACCGAGGACTACGAGCATCTGGCGGCAATCATTCGCGCGCAGCGGCCGCAGAGTCCCTCGACTCCACGGTGATGACTCGTTAGGGCCTGCGGTGACATATCCCTCCGGGCGGAACATCGCCGAGAATGCAAGCGCCGTCACTCCCGCACCTGCGCGGTTGCGTGGCCAGGAACCCTCTGGGACGCTCGGGCGATGCGGATTCACCATCTGAACTGCGGCACCATGGCTTTCGGCCTGGTCGACCACTGCTTGCTCATCGAGACCCGGGATTCACTCGTTCTCGTCGACACCGGATACGGTCTCGGCTGCGTGCGCGACCCGGGAAAGATGCTGGGCGTGAGCCGATTCGTGCTGGGCGCCAAGTTGCGGGAGTCCCAGACGGCGGTGCGGCAGATTCAGGCGCTGGGCTACGACCCGCGCGACGTGCGGCACATCATCCTCACGCATCTCGATCTCGACCACTCCGGCGGCCTGTCCGACTTCCCCGAGGCGACGGTGCACGTGCACGGCCCCGAATTCCGGGCCGCCACCGCCACCCCCACCTTCTCCGAGCGGCTGCGCTATCGCGCACAGCAGTGGGAGCACGGGCCCAAATGGATGGTCAACGAGGTGGAGGGCGGCGAGGACTGGTTCGGCTTCACCACCGTGCGTGATCTGCCCGGACTGCCGCCGGAGATCCTGGTGGTCCCGCTGGCCGGGCATACCCGCGGCCACGTCGGCGTCGCGGTGGACAGTGGGCGCGGCTGGCTGCTGCACGCCGGTGACGCCTTCCTGACCGAGAGCTCGATCGATCCGGAGCAGCCCAAGACCCCGTTCTTCGTCAAGCTGTTCGAGTCCGGAGCCATCGTGGGCGACGCCCATCGGGAGAACCAGCGGCGACTACGTGAGTTGAATCGGGCGCACAGCCATGAGCTCACGATCATCAACTCGCACGATGCGGCGGTGTTCGCGCGATTGGCCGGGCGGTGAGCATCGGGGAACGGGTCCCGCGCCGCTGGGCGCGCCCGCGTTCGCCACACGCGGGCGATCCGCTGTTCGTCTACGGCACACTGCGATTCCCCGAGGTCCTGAACGAATTGATCGGGCGCACACCGGAACTCGAACCCGCACAGCTGCCCGGCAGGCGCGCGGCCGCACTGCCCGGTCGGGTCTACCCGGGACTGGTGATCGCGACCGGCGCTGTGGCGCAAGGCTTTCTGCTGCACGGCCTCACCTCCGCCGAGTGGGAAATCCTGGATGCGTTCGAGGACGACGAATACGATCTGCAGCCGGTCTGCGTGCACGCGGGCGAGCGGGAGCTCTACGCCTGGACCTATACCTGGCTCGATCCGGTCGCACTCGAACAGTGGTCGCCCGAGCGTTTCGCCATCGAGAATCTGCCGGACTACCTCGGGAGAACTCGTGCGTGGCGGCGGGGCTTGTTCCTGCCGAGCGGAGCCGTATGACACGGAGCGCACCGGCGCGGGGGACCGTGACTGCGGGAACACCACGGCCTTGCCGGTTCGACGGTGACTCTCGCCCAGATTCGACACAGGCCCTCGTCGATATCCCGCCGCGGAGCCCGATCGGCAAGATCGCCGAACGCGAATCACGTTCGCAATAAACGAATCTCACCGATCGGGCAGCCAAGGGTGCGGTCGCTACGAGTCGAGTTGGAAGGTATCCGGAGCGGAACACTCGACTCCGAGGGGGTCCGACCCCGTGACGTTGTAGCAGATGGGTCCATCGGGTCGCGAGCCCGTGTTGTCGGTCAGTGTGACGGTCGTGCCGCTGTCGTCGGTCGCATGGAAACTGAACGGGTCCCGCGCCTGGGAGAGGTCGATCGCGGGAGCGGGGCTCAGCAACTCCGCGTTCTCGTTCCACGCCCAATATCCGTGGTCGGGATCCCGGATATAGACGGGGTCGCCGAACCGGATGGGTGTTCCGGCCCGGCCCTCGACCAGGGTGATCTCGTATGTCGATCCGGACGTATAGGGCCGCAGGTTCGCGGTGTCCCACGAACTCATCTCGTAGTCGTTCGAGAGCGGAAGACCATCGATTTTCCGACTTGTCAGATATCCGCCACGGTCGGTGATATCGCGGAACGTCATGCTGTCACCGGATTTCAGGATGCCGCCGGAACTGTTGCGCACGTATCCGCCCCTGGGTTCGCTGATATCGAACTCGATATTCGCCCAATCGGATTTGGGCCGTCCGGCTGACTTCTTTCCTTCGAATCCGCTCGGGACGGAGATATCCGCGGTCGGCGCGGAGTGATGGTTGTACGGGTTCTCGAAGGTGCCCTTCACCGTTCCACCGTCCGGCGTCCGGTAGCTCACCTCGCCTTCTACGCCGAACAGCGACATCCGTTCCGCGTCCGCGCTCATGTACACCGTCGCACCGGGTGCGATCGTTTCGGGCGGTGCGGACCACCAGTTCCCGTGATCCAGCGGATCACTCGTCTTGGTGAGGGTTTGCGTCGTGGTGTTGGTGATCTTCACGCAGGTGACATTGTGTGCGTCACCGTCGATGTCGTACGTCGCGTCGCAGGAACCCCAGTCGGTCGGCGGATTCACCGGACCGACCGGGCCGGCATGCGCCGCCGCGATCGGTCCGGTGAGGAGGGCGGCGGCTGCCGCCGTCACGAACAGCGCGCTCGGGGATTTCTTGAACATATCGATTGCTCCTGGTGTCGGTACGGCTGAGGATTTCTTGATTCGTGGTGGCGCCGAGTGAAGAGTTGCCGTCGGTATGCTGCGGCCATGGAGTCGGACCGATTCGACGAACTGGATCGTCAGATCGCGCACGCGCTGTTCGTCGACGGCCGGGCGTCGTTCAGCCTGATCGGGGCCGTGCTCGGAGCGTCGGACAAGACGGTCGCGCGCCGATACGAGCGAATGCGGGCCGAGGGCGCCCTACGGGTGATCGCCCACAGCCATATGGAAATGCTCGGCCAATCCGTGTGGTTCCTCCGAATCGGTTGCGGGCCGGGTGCGTCGATACCGATCGCCGATGCCCTGGCTCGCCGACCCGACACGACCTGGGTGACGTTGATTTCCGGCGGCACCGAGGTGACCTGCGCGGCGCAGAACGACACGGACGAGAAGAGCACGGCGCTGATGATGACCAAACTGCCGCACACGCCCCGGGTCGAGAGCATCACCGCGCAACGCCTGCTGCATGCCTTCGCCATCGAGGAGATCAGTTTCATCGCCAAGCACGGTCCGTTGAGCGCCGATCAGATCACGGCGCTGCGGGCGGGGGTGCCGGCACCTACCGGCCGGGTGCCGCTCAGCTCCTTCGACCACCGCCTGCGTGCGCAATTGATCATCGATGGCCGCATGGACTTCGAGCGGCTGGCCAAGGAGTGCGGCAGTTCGCCGAGTACGGTGCGACGCCGGGTGGGAGAACTGCGCGAATGCGGGGTCCTCAATTTCGGAATCGAGCTCGACTGGCGGATGTTCGGGCTGTGCACCCGGGCGGGCCTGTGGCTCGATGTCGAACCGGCGCGGCTCGACGACATCGGTAAGGAGTTGGCCGGACATCGCGAGATTTCGTCGGTCTCGGCGACCACCGGTGCGACGAATCTTATTGCGAGCGTGGTCGTTCCGGATGATCGGGCATTGTACGACTACTTGTCCGGTGTGATCGGGTCGCTCGCGGGTGTCACCCGCTACGAGAGCGCGCCGGTGGTCCGCATTCTCAAGCAGCGTAGGTACGCCGCGTGAGTCGCGACCAGATCGGGATGCTGAACCGCGTTGCGCCCGAGGTGGTCACGATGGCGCGCGGGGTCATGGTGACGACCTGCCCCGGTGCCGGAACCACGCAGGGTGCGCCGTTGCCGCCTGTCGTGTGAGTATCGCCGCCGGTGCCGGTCGCTTGCTCGTGAACATGAAGGTATCTCCTTGTTTATCAATGGTTTTCGACCGACTCCGAAGCCGTTGCCGGAGACTCGAGCACCGCGGTGACGATGAGATTCGAGAGATAGCGGCGCTGCTCCCTGTCGAAGACGCCCGCGCAGGTGATCAGCCGCAGTTCGCTGTCCCCGTGCGACCGGTAGACCTCGTCGGACGGAAAGGCACCCTTCTCGACCGTCGCGGTGCGAGTGACGACGAATCGGGCGACGCTGCCGTCGGCTCTCGTCACATCGATCCGAGCACCGGCCCGAACGGCGCCGAGTCGGAAGAACACCGCTGGTCCCGTCGTGGAGTCGACGTGGCCGAGAATGACCGAGGAGCCGAGTTCGCCCGGCGCCGGGCCGGGAGAGTACCAGTACGGTTCGTCGAATCGGCCGGGCTCGGCGACGGTGCCGTCGGCGTTCGTGCCGAGACGGTCCATCGGAGTGGACAAATCGATTGCCGGAACGTCCAGATGCACCGGGACGGAACGCGAAAGCGGTTGCGCACGGGTCGGTTCGATATCGATGCGGGTGTCGCCGGTTTCGGGTGGAGGCTCCGGTCCGGCTCGTTCGGCCGTGCCCCAGAGGCCGATCGTCAGGGTCAGCGTCATCGCGGCCAGCGTCGGCCGGAACAGGCGGGTGCCGGCGCTCATCGCGGTGCGTTCGAGTTCCGTTGTCGCCGTGCCGGACTCGCTGTGGTGTAGGCGCCGAACCCGGCCGCCAGGAACGAGATCAGCGCGAAGATACCGAGTATCGTGCGGTCGGTCTGGAACCAGCGACCGCCGGCGCCGGTTTCCGGGTAGCCGCGGGGGATGGTCGAGCGAGGTCCGTTCGAGTCCAGTGTTTCGGGACCGCCGGCCTTCGGCCCGGGCGCGGCAGCCGGTGTGAGAATCGTGCCGGGATGGGCCGGGGCGTGCTGCGGCGGCTGCGGACGCGAAGGGTGTTGCTGCGCAGGGGATCCGGATCGCGGATCGGGCCGCCCAGACTCGGGTCCGGGCACGGGCCCGGGATCTGGAGACGGCGGGGGAGCGAGCTGCCCGAGGCCGAGCCCCAGAGCTCCCCCGGCGGCACTGCCCAGTGCGGCACTTCCGGCCGCGCTGCCCGCTGCTGCGCTCCCGGCCGCCGCGCTGCCCGCCGCCGCGCTGCCCAGACCCAGGGCGCTGCCGGTCTCGACGCTCCCGGCCGCTGCGGCGCTGCCCAGACCGAGCGCACTGCCGGACTCGGCGCTCTCGCTCGCTGCGCTGCCAACCGCGGCGCTGCCGAGACCGCTTCCGCTGACCGCACTTCCGGGCGCTTCGGCGGCTTCGGCGCTGCCCAGTTCGAGTGTGGCCACACCGTCCGAGCTGCCTGCGGCGGCGCTGCCGAGCTCACCACCCACACCGGCGCTGCCCACTCCGAGCGGCTCGGCCACGAGCGCGCTTCCCGAGTCGGTGAGACCTGCCGAGGCGGACGCGGAACCGGTTCCCAGCCCATCGCCCACCCCGGTCGATCCGGTACCGATCTCCGGGATCGGGATCGGGTCCGCCATGGCCGCGGGTGCGCCGAGAAATGTGAGCGCGGTGGCGGCGGTGATTCCGGCGATCGTCCGGTGCGCGGTGCGAGCCTCCGGGTTGTGGCGCATGGTCTGTCTCCTTCCATCCGGTGTTCACGGTGGGTTCGATCGGACCTGCACAGTCTTCGATCAGGAGCTCTTCGATGTCACCACGATCGCCGGGAATCGGCGGATTTCGGATTCCCGGCGATGTTTGCGGCGGAATTCGACACCCTCGGGTGGCCGTCACATTCGAAGGGTTTGTCGTTTCCGGGTCGGCACGGTCCGAGGCTTCCGTGCGGGCGCACCGGAAGGCGAGGCGGTCCCGCTCACGGGACTGCGACGCGAAGGACACCGGCGTGTGGGGGGCAGTGGCCGGGAGCGTCCGGCCGAAGGGGAATTCTGGGTGGGCGAGAACTACCCGGTGGGCAGACGTTTCAGCGGCGGTGGAACGCGATACGCGCCGATCATGCTGCGAGGGAACAATTTACGGTGCCGAACTCGGGCGTTCGGGAGTGCCGCGCGCCCGAGTCGATTCGTTCCTACTTGGCGGCCACGCGGGCCATGTTCTCCGGGTAGCGCGCTCCGGCGATCGACGCCACCGGGGCGGCGGCCTCGATTCGCGCCAGATCCTCCGGGGTGAGCGTGACATCCAGGGCAGCGACATTCTGCTCGAGATAGGTGCGGCGCTTGGTGCCCGGGATGGGCACCACGTCATCGCCGCGACTCTGTACCCACGCGAGCGCCAATTGTGCTGCGGTGACGCCCTTTTCCTCCGCGATGGCGCGCAGCGCCGCGACGACCCCGAGGTTGGCGTCGATATTGCCGTCCGCGAAGCGGGGGAGGCGGCGACGCATGTCGTCCGCGGGCAGATCGGCAGTGGAAGTGATTGCCCCGGTGAGGAATCCGCGACCCAGCGGCGAGAACGGCACGATGCCGATGCTCAGCTCGCGACAGGTCGGCAGCACCTCGGCCTCGATATCGCGGGTCCACAGCGACCATTCGCTCTGCAGCGCCGTGATCGGATGCACCGCGTGCGCCCGGCGGATCGTCTCCGCGTTCGCCTCGGAAATGCCCAGGTGGCGCACCTTTCCGGCGGTGACCAACTCCGAGAGCGCACCCCAGGTCTCCTCGATCGGAACGGTGGGGTCCACGCGGTGCTGGTAGTACAGGTCGATGTGGTCCACGCCCAGTCGCGCCAGCGACTCGTCGGCGGAGCGCCGCACGTACTCGGCGTCGCCGCGCGCTCCCAGCCCACCGCCCTCGCCCCAGACGATCCCGAACTTGGTCGCCAGCACGACCTGGTCGCGCCGATCCGCGATGGCTCGCCCCAGCAGTCGCTCGTTGGTCTCCGGCCCGTACACATTGGCGGTATCCAGCAGTGTGACGCCCAGATCCAGGGCCCGATGAATGGTGGCGATCGACTCGTCGTCGTTGTCGCGCACCCCGTACGCCTGACTCATCCCCATCAGTCCGAGCCCCTGTGCGCCGACGGTCAATTCGCCGAGTTTCCTGGTTGCGATCATGCGGGATGTCCTCCTTGGTGACGCCGATGGCTTCTCTCGTGAGCCTCGCTCACAACTACCGACGCTACGACCTGGAGCCCACTCCAAGTCAACCGCGATTCGAGCGTGCGTCGAGCGGGACCGTCGTTTCCCTTCGAGACCGATCGGTACGGGTTTATTCTGGCTAACACTTCGTAACCACGTGCCAGTGGACCCGGACGGAGAATTATGGGATACCGGCGGGGTGTAGGGGTGGTCGTCGCGACCGTGGTGTTGACGGTCGCGGTGGGATGCGGATCGTCCAGCGATTCTCAAGAATCGACCGAGCCCGCGTATGCCGCGACACTGCGGCCCGTCATCGATGAATTGATGAAGGACAACGTCATTCCGGGGGCGGTGGTGCTGGTCAAGTCTCCGAAGGAGGGGGATTGGACCGCGACTTTCGGCACCGGGCGGCTCGGCACGGACACGCCCATCACCGCGGAGGACCATTTCCGGTTCGGCAGCAACACCAAGACCGTGACCGTCACCGTGCTCATGCAGTTGGCGCAGGCGGGCAAACTCGCGCTGGACGATCCGATCGGCAAGTACGTGCCGGATGTGCCGAACGGTGATCGGATCACCCTGGCCCAGCTCGCGGAGATGCGCAGCGGTCTCTACAGCTACACCTTCGACGAACAGTTCAACGCCGACCTCGACAACGATCCGACGCGGGTGTGGACGACCCGGCAGTTGCTGGACATCGCGTTCGCGCATCCGGTGAATTTCGCGCCGGGGGAGCGGTTCGAATACTCGAACACCAACACCATTCTGCTCGGGCTGGTCATCGAGAAGGTCACGGGCGAGCCGGTCGGCGACAGCTTCCGGCGGGACGTCTTCGATCGGCTCGGGCTGAGGAACACCTCGTTCCCCGCGGCAACGGATTCCTCGATCCCGGACCCGCATCCGCAGGGCTACGCGTTCGGCACCAACGTGTCCACGATCGACACGTTCGCCCTCCCGCCGGACCAGCAGGCAGCGGCGCTGGCAGGAACCCTGAAACCGGCCGATCAGACCACCGCCAGCCCGTCCTGGACCTGGACGGCCGGCGCGATGATCTCCACCGTCGGTGATATGGCCACCTACGTGAAGGCCCTCGCCGACGGCGGCCTGCTCGACGCGAGGATGCAGCAGACCCGGATCGACAGCATCCAGCCGATCGATCCGGCCAACCCGGCCATGGCCGGATACGGCCTCGGCATCGTCCGATTCGGCGAGCACCTGCTGGGTCACGACGGCCAGATGCCCGGCTTCATGACCTTCATGGGCTCGGATCCCGACTCCGGCCTGACCATCGTCGTGGCGACCAATCTGGCGACTGTGCCCTCGGGGGAGGGCTCGGCCCTGGTGCTGGTCAAGGGCATGCTCCCCACCTTCTACGGTGCGAACGCGCTCCCCGGCCACGACCCCGCTCGACCCGAGACCGGGCCGTCGCCGACTCGCTGAGACGCGGCGCCCCGCGGTGCGTTTCACGGCCACGATCGCACCGGACAGTCGACCGGCCCCGTCGCTCAGGAGCGCGTGATTTCCCGAAGTCGTTTCAGCCCAGGATGATCGAGGCCGCGTGTTCGCCGATCATCATGGTGGCGGCATTGGTGTTGCCGCCGACGATGCTGGGCATGATCGACGCGTCGGCGACTCGGAGACCTTCCACGCCGCGCACCCGCAGCATCGGATCGACGACCGCGCGCTCGTCCACGCCCATGCGGCAGGTGCCGACGGGGTGGTAGACGGTGGTCGCCCGGTTCGGGATCTCGGCGGCCAGTTCCGTGCGGCCCGGGTACTGCGGGCCGGGGGAGATCTCCGCGTCCACCAGATCGCCGATCGACTTGGCGGCCATGATCTCTCGGGTCAGCTCCATTCCGTACGCGAGGGTGTCCAGGTCCCGCTGCTCGGCCAGGTAATCGGGGTCGATGGCGGGCGCCGCGGTGGGGTCGGAGGAGGTCAGTCGCAGGGTGCCGCGGCTCTGCGGGTAGATCATGGTCACCAGGATGGTCAGCGACCGGCGCGGATCGGGGGTGTGGCGGATCGGGGCATCCTGATTGGGGCCGGGGTACCCCCACGGCAGCACGTGCAGTTGCAGGTCGGGAATGCCCGCCGCGTGCGGGGTGCGTAGGAACGCGACGACCTCGAACACGCTGCGTGCGAGCCAGGTGCTGTTGTTGCGCAACGACTCCCGGAGCAGGGCGCGTGCGAAATATCCCGGCGCGGAACGGTTCACGGCGGTCGGCATCGCGAAGCTCATCGGGACGAACAGGTGATCGTGCAGGTTGTCGCCGACGGGGAGATCGGCGACGACGTCGATGTCGAAGGCGCGTAGATGATCGGCCGGGCCGATGCCCGAGAGCATGAGCAGCTGCGCGGAGCCGAATGTGCCCGCGCTGACGATCACTTCGCGTTCGGCGCGCAGTATTTCGGTGCCGCGCTCGGTTCGGCACTCCACGCCCGTGGCGCGGCCGTTCTCGATCACGACACGCAGCACATGCGTATTCGCCAGCACGGTCAGGTTTTTCGGCCGATCATCGAGATATCCGACCGACGTACTCGAGCGCAATCCGTTGCTGTTGCTCTGCTGGAAGAGCGACACGCCTTCCTGCTCGGCCCCGTTGTAGTCGGGATTGCGTGCCGCGCCGGTGGTTTCGGTCAGCGCCTGGATGAAGGACTCGGAGGCGGGCGTCAGATCACGCGATCGGATCACCTTGATCGGCCCGGAGTCCCCACGGAATCGATCGGCGCCGTCCTCGAACGACTCGAACTTCTTGAAGCTGGGCAGCACCTCGTCGTACGCCCACCCCGAATTGCCTTCCGCGGCCCAATCATCGAAGTTCTGCCGGTTTCCGCGCACGAACACCATGCCGTTCACCGAGCTCGATCCGCCGACCACCTTCCCGTGCGTCTGCGGAATGGTGCGGCCCAGTGCGTGTTTCTGCTCGACCGTGTAATGCCCCCAGTCGATCTTCTTCTTCAATTGCGGAACGCTGTGCAGCGGCCCGATCATCCCGGGCTTACGCACCAGCCGGGTGTTGTCCCGCCGTCCCGCCTCGATCAGCGTGACCTCGGTCCCGGTATCGGCCAAGCGCCGAGCGATGATGGCCCCGGCGCTCCCGGAGCCGACGATGATGTAATCCGCCACGATCAAATCCTTCTCCCCACCCAGCCCCGCCACGAGTCGTCGGCAAAACTGGAACGTGTTGCGAAACTACTCGAAAGAGTCCGTGCGCGACCCCCGTTTTCAGTATCCGGCAAGACTCGACCTGAAGTGTTCTCGGGAACGAGCGATAGTCGTACCCGCGCATAGGGGTTGCGGCGCACCGTACGGTGGTAGCGGCAGGCTGTTGTACAGGTTCTTGCGCCGGTATCGATTCCAGTCCTCGCGGTGTGGGGGAGACGGTCCATTGGTTCCGATGGCTGTGCGCGATCGAGCACAACATGGGAGGACGTTCGTGGCGACGACAATTCTCGGCGGAGGTATCGCCGGTACTGCTCTGGCGGGAGCGCTGGCCCGCACAGGTGACAAGGTCACCCTGTACGAGCAGCAACACACCGGGAGTGCCGGCGGTGCATTCCTGTTCATGGACGATCGCGGTCACGATGCGCTCACCGGACTGGGTGTGAACGCGGACGCGTTGAATGCCGCCTCCCGTTCGACTCTCGGTATGGATTACACGAACAGCGCCGGGGTGAACTCCTCCCGCCCGAATAGCGGGCACCGAGTCTGGTTGCGCGCCAACCTGATCGCGGTCCTGCGCGAGTTCCTGGCCGAGTCCGGCGTCGATGCCCGTCACGGCGCCCGCATCGCCGGGCTCGAAGTCGAATCGGGAGTGGCCACCCTGCATGTCGACGACCACCCGGTCGTGGCCGTCGTCGATGAGTTGATCATCGCGGCCGATGGCATCGACTCCGTGGTCCGCGCCCATCTCGAACCCGGCAGGGTCCCGGTGTACTCGGGCGACGTGGTCGTCTACGGCATGACGACGGTGCCGGTCGAATTACATTCTCCCTCAGAGGTATTGCACTTCTACGACGAAATCACATCGCGGGGCAAGGGTTCCACTTTCGGGCACATCTGGAGCGGGGACTCCGCGGCGCTGTGGTTTCTGCGCCTGCCCCGCGACCCGCTGCCCAGCGACGACCTTGGAGTGCGTCCGGTCGGTGAATGGGCCGGGGAGATTCAGGCCGCCACGCCGTCCAACACGTCCCTGCTGGAAACCCTGCTGGCTCGAACCGATTCGGTGCATGTCTCCAACGCTCGCAGCCTCCCCCTCGACAACGCCACCCCACCGAACCCTTCGATCCTCTTGATCGGCGACGCCGATCACGCCATCACCCCGGCGGCCGGCGTCGGCGCCCGAGACGCTCTCGAAGACGCGCACGCGGTGTATCAGGCCATCACCCGCGGCGAGTCACCCGCCGAGGCGATGATCCACCGCCGCGCCCGATTGCGCGCCGATCGTGAACGCGCACAGCGTCTCATCCGTCAGAGCACCGGCCGCCCCGCCTCCACCTGAGGGTGGATCGGGCCGGCGATCGTCTCGGTATCCGATCGGTCAGAGGTGCCCCCGCACCGGAAAGCGTTGCGGGGGCACGTGTTCGACTGGGGATCAGTTGTCGGGTTCGGGGGTGGGGGGTTCGGTGAGGCGGGCGTGTAGGCGGTCTCTGACCTGATCGGGGGTATAGGCGCGGCGTTGGCGTTCGGAACGGATCACGACCACTCCGGTCGCGGCTACGCCTGCTGCTCCTGCCAAACCGAGTACCTTCCACCAGCGCATACGCATAGGCTAGTCGCCGTGCCTGGTGATGCGCTGTCGAGTATCGGTATGGATGAAGCGGTGGAGTTCACCCGGACGGGTGATCTGTGGCTGTTCCGGGGACATTCGGGGGCCGATCGCGCGATTCGGGGGCTGACGAACAGCCCGGTCAATCACGTCGGAATGGCGGTGGTCATCGATGATCTGCCTCCGCTGATCTGGCATGCGGAGTTGGGGCGATCGCTGCCGGATGTCTGGTCGGGCAACAATCATCGCGGTGCCCAGTTGCACGATATGCGGGCCGCGGTCATGCGCTGGGCCAACGACTACGGGCAGCAGGCGTGGGTCCGCCAGCTGAATCTGCCGGTCACTCGCGAGATGGAGGATGCCGCGCTGCGCATGGTGGCGCGGCTGGACGGCATGCCGTTTCCCTCGACCAGTGCGCTGGCGGGGCGTTGGCTGCGCGGCCGGGTGCCGCTGCCGAAGAAGCGCTCGCGCGACACCGACGCCAATCTGGAGAACGCGTACTGCGCCGAGGTCGTCGCCCTGACCTATCAGGCCATGGGGTTGCTTCCGGAGCGGCGGCCGAATTGGTACGACCCGGGCCGGTTCTGGAGTGGCGACAATCTGCGACTGGCCGACGGGTACGACCTCGGCGGCGAGATCGCGGTGAAGGTACCCGCGTCCTGACGCACCGGGTCGGTCAATACCGCTGGTAGGGAGGTTCCGGAGGCAGAATACCGCCATGCGGACATATGCCCGATGGGGCCGGACCGTCGTCGTCGGTGCGATGGTGATCATGGCGTGTCAGGGCGTCGCGGCTACTCCCGCCGCGAGCGCCCCTCAGATCCAGTTGCCCTGGCTCGATGCCGAACCCGACGGGGTCCGCGCCCCGGGCGCGGCGCTGGCGGACGGGGTCACCGGCACCCTGCTGTGGTCGCGGGAAGCGAACACCCCGCTTCCGATCGCCAGCATCGCCAAGGTGATGACGGCGTTGATCGCGATCACCGCGAACGACCTCGAACGCGCAGTCACCGTGCCGTCGGAGGCCGTCTCGTACTGCGTCCGCAACGACGGCAGCACCGCGGATCTCGCAGCCGGCGAGGTGCTCACCACCCGTCAGCTGCTGTACGCCCTGCTGCTGCCCTCGGGCTGCGACGCCGCCTACACGATCGCCGAGGCCTACGGGCCGGGCCAGGACGGATTCATCGGCCGGATGAACGACTCCGCACGCCAACTTGGCTTGGGCGCAACCAATTTCACCGATCCCAGCGGACTTCCCGTCCCCACCGACTACTCCACCTACTCCACGCCCGCGGACCTGATCGCCCTCGGTCTGCGCGCGATGAGTTCGCCGGTGTTCCGTGAGATCGCCGGAACGCACACCTATCACCTGCCCGCGGGCCCGGCGAATCGCGAACACGTCTGGGAGACGACGAATCACCTGCTGCGCGCGTATCCCGGCACGCTCGGCATCAAGACCGGATCGACCGACGCCGCCGGCGCCTGCCTGCTGTTCGAAACAGTCCGCGCGGGCATTCCGCTGATCGGTGTGGTCCTGCACAGCTCACCCGGCAGCGGCATGGCCGCCAAGGAAGACGCCGAGCGAATGCTGAACTGGGCCTACGACCCGATCTTCAGCGCGCTGCCGATCGGGTAGGGACGAGCGGGGACCCGTCAGTCCTTACCGCGCCCGGCGCGAATGTCGAACTGCCAGTTGTAGAGGCGGACGATCTCGGCGATGCCCGCGCCGGGCCGGCCCGCCGGCGGGCGGATGAAGGTGCACTCGCGGCGAACCACCAACTCGCCGTTGATGTTCTCGATGACCGCCAGCACCGCGTCCCGGGAATCGTCGGTGCAGCCGTTGAGCGTCATCTCGATCGGCGGGCTGTTCAGCGGGTGCAGGGTCGCGGTCGCCTGGACGCCCCGGAAATCCTGCGCGCCTTCGTAGATCGAGGTGAAGATCAGGATGCGGCGGAAGAACTTGGTGAAATCCAGGTTGATGTCCAGGTTTTCACCGTTGACGCTGGCGCCGGTGCGGTCGTCCTGATCGAGGCGGATGAACGGCGGGTTCTGCAGATCGCCGAACCGGCGGTCCAGGGCGCGCACGGAACCGATCGAGCCGTTGGTCAATTCGTAGAAGCAGCACAGGTCGAGATCGACGGTGCGCTTGCGACCGAACAGACCACCGCCCTTGTCACTGGTCCAGTTCAGGTTGAACCGCATGGTGCCGCCGGTCGCGCCGGACTTCGTCAGCGAGACGGTCGGGGCTTCCTTGGTCAGGGAGATCTTGGTCAGACTGACCGGGGCCGCGGGCGGCGCGAACTGCTGCTGCGGGGGCGGGGCGTACTGCTGTTGCAGGGGAGCGGGATACGGCTGCTGCGGCGGAGGCGGAGGTGCGTACTGCTGCTGCGGCGGAGGTGCGTACTGCTGCTGAGGGGGCGGCGGTGCGTACTGCTGCGGCGGAGGGGGCGGTGCATATTGCTGCTGCGGCGGAGGTGCGTACTGCTGCTGTGGGGGCGGCGCGTACTGCTGCTGGGGCGGAGATACCGGCGGCGCGTACTGCTGCGCGGGGGCGGGCTCGTCGTCGACCGAGATACCGAAATCGGTCGCCAGTCCGGCCAGACCCGAGTCGTACCCCTGGCCGACCGCACGGAACTTCCAGCTGCCCTGCCGCCGATACAGCTCGCCGAGCACGAACGCGGTCTCGGTGCTGGCGTCGGCGCTGTCGAAGCGCGCGATCTCCGCGCCGTTCGCGGCATCCAGCACCCGCACGAACAAGCCCTGGAACTGACGGAACGTGCCGCCGGAGGTGGAGGCCGCGATCACGATCGTCTCGATCTGCGGTTCGACCTGCGCGAAATTCACCGATAGGGCATCGAGCACGGTGGGACCCTGCTGCTTACCCTCGTACCGCACCGCGCCGGACGGATGCCCGGGCTGGTTGTAGAACACGAAGTCGCTGTCGGAGCGGACCTTTCCGCCGACGAGCAACAGCGCGGACGCATCCGCGTCCGGTCCTGCCTGCCATCCGAGCTCGATCCGAACCACACTGGCCGGAACCGGAACGTTGGAACCTTTGGTCATCCCCACGGCAGCCAACCTATACGAATCAGGCGCTCGCACACCAGGCAACCCTGGGCGTGCTCGCGTCGCGTCGATACGCTGGCGGCATGCAGGCAGGGCAGCCGAGTAGAACAGCGATGGCCGTCGCGCGGGCACGGGCGGTACATCAGAGTGCGGACGAGCCGAGAGTGTTCACCGATCCGTTCGCCGCACGGATCGTCGGCGCGGAGGCGATGCGGGCGAACGAATTCGATCAGGGGCTCGATCCGGCCGTGGTGCGGGAGCGACGTCTGCTGATCGCGGCGCGCAGTCGCCTCGCCGACGACGTCATCGCGGCGGCGCTCGATCGCGGGATCCGGCAGGTGGTGATCCTCGGCGCGGGCCTGGACACCAGCGCCTATCGCAACACTCGCGCGGACGTGCGCTACTTCGAGGTCGACCATCCCGAAACCCAGGAGTGGAAGCGCAAGCGGCTCACGGAGACCGGTATCGAGATACCGGAGACTCTCACCTTCGCGCCGGTGGACTTCGAAAAGTCCACGCTGGCGGACGGATTGGCCGACGCGGGGCTCGACCGCGCCCGGGGTGCGCTGTTCGTGTGGCTGGGGGTCCTGATGTATCTCACCGGTCCGTCCGTGGACAAGACGCTCCGCTACATCGCCGAGCAGGGCCAGACGGCGGAGGTGGTGTTCGACTATCGCTACCCGGCCGAGGCGACGACCGGCGTGCCGGAGCACGAGCTTCGGGCGCGGGCGAATCGGGTGGCCTCGGCGGGGGAGCCGTGGTTGAGCTACCACACCGCCGAGGAAATCCGCGCGATCCTGCGGCCGCTGGGCTTCACCGAGATCCAGGACCGATCCGCGCCGGAGCTGCTGACCGCCTACGGTGTCGAAACCGGCGCTCGTTCAACGACTTCCGGATCGCACTTCGTGCACGCGAGGCTCTAGTATCGCGGGGAACCGTCGCCGTCGCGAGCGTGATGAGGAGCAGAACCGTGTCGGACAGCTTCATGCTGGCCACTCGAATTCGAATGAGCCGCAGTGAGTTCGAGCAGTGGCTCGATACTCCGGCCCCGGATCCGAGTGCGATCACCAATCCGGACGCCGTGTTCGACGGGTGGTACTGGGACGGCAAACCGGCCGACTGGCAGCACGCCGACATCGGCACCACGCCACGCGAGTACTTCTCCGGTGCTGTCGAATACGGGGATCGCAGTTTCTTGATCTGCGTATACCGCGAGGGCGCGCTCGAGGCGTATCTCATGCAGTTCGGATTCTGCGAGGCTGACTTCTATACCGGGCTGTTGCTGTTCACCGCGGCCGGGCGGCTCAGCTCCGAACCCGGCCCCGCCACCGTGCTGTTCTGGGCCGAAACCAGTGGCGCACTGCGGGAACCGTCCTGGGACGGCTGGCTCTCGACGCTCTCGGTCGGATCGGCAGGGGCCGCGTTCTCCCGAGATGTCGAGCTGTCCGGCGTGATCGAGGATCTGCGTACGGTCGAGGCCCGGTTCTTCGACCTGGTCGGCCGTCTCTCGGCGATCGAGGAGAACCCGGACACCGGCGGGCGCGTCGACTACCGCGAATTCGCGCTCGACCCACTGTTCTTCGATCAGGCGATCCTCGCGGACGAGAGCTGAGTGCCGAGCCGATTCCCTCGCACGCGCGAGGAGAATCGACTCTGCGGGACCGCGATCGGATGCGATCAGCTCGCGAACTGGGCGATCTGAATGAGATTGCCGCAGGTGTCGTCCAGCACCGCCGTGGTGACGGGGCCGTGATCCACCGGCGGCTGGGTGAATCGCACCCCCAGGCCCCGCAGCCGCTCGTACTCCGCGTGCACGTCGTCGACGGCGAACTGGGTGAACGGAATTCCATCCTCCACCAATGCCTGCTTGAACGGTCCGGCCGCGGGATGCGCGTCCGGCTCCAGCAGCAGCTCGACGCCGTCGGGTGACTGCGGCGAGACGACGGTGAGCCACCGGTACTCGCCGGTCGGCACGTCGGTCTTCTTCTCGAAGCCGAGCACTTCGGTGTAAAACCGCAGCGCCTTCGCTTGATCATCGACGAACACACTGGTCACGGTGATACGCATGTCCTACTCCTTCAGCCAGCGATCGGTGAGTTTTCGCAACGGTTCCCGATTCAGATAGTGGAACTTGTACCGGCCGTCCCGGCGCGTGTGCACCAGCCCGGCGGCGGCCAGCACCTCCAGATGCTGGGAGATCGCCTGTCGTGACGAGGACATCCCGTGCCGCATCGTCAACCTGCCGCACAATTCGAACAGGGTCTGTCCGTCCCGCTCGGCGAGCTCGTCCAGAATCACCCGCCGAGTGCTCTCGGCCAGCGCCTTGAACACCTCGCTCGAGTCGGTCCCGTCGCCCACGCCCTGACTATAGGCAAGTAATCACTTGCCTGTCACGTCCAGCCTCCCCAAGGGCGCGGGTATGCCGCGGCGGCGCTCGGCGTGCGACCCGCTCTGGCCGATGAGTGCGCCCGAATGATGCGAGGATCGGTGGTGTGCGGAGATCGGCACGGCCGCACGCCGAGGCAGTCCGAACCGTCGGCTCCGAGGTAGGCGCCCCGGTGCGCGATACGGATCGGTTGCCGGGGACCGAACAGTGCACTCGGGCCTCGGGGCGGCGTGAGTCCTCGGGTAGATCCGACTGGTGGATCTGCTGCATATGTGAGCGGGCCCAGTTCGGAGAGGTTCGGGGCAAGATGGGGGTATGAGCGTCATACGGAGTCGTTCGGCCGGGGCGCGACGTCACATCGGTTGGCGCGCCAGACATTCTGGAGCGGTACTCGCCGTCGCCGCTCTCGCGGCCGGTGCGTTGTCGGCGTGTTCGGATCGGGAGCCGGCGCGTTCCGAGGAGCCGGTGGCGGTCGCGACGTCCGCCGCGCCGAGTTCGCCGTCCGGGGTGATCGATCTCGCCGCCGGACAGGATCTGGTGCACGGGATCGACGTGCCGTGGGGTGTGGCGTTTCTGCCGGACGGTGGTGCGCTGGTGGCCGAGCGCGATTCCGGCGCGGTTCTGCGTGTGACACCGGGAGCCGATGCCGAGCGGGTGTATCAGGTGCCGGGGGTCTCCGCGGCGGGGGAGGGCGGGCTGCTCGGGCTCGCCGTCTCGCCCTCGTACCGCGACAACGGCTATATCTACGCGTATTTCACTGCGGCCGAAGACAATCGGATCGTGCGATTCCGGCTCGACGGACCGCCGGAGGTGGTGTTCTCGGGCATCGCCAAGGCCGGCAACCACAATGGCGGGCGGATCGCGTTCGGGCCCGACGGCATGCTGTACGCCGGGACGGGTGATGCCGGTATCCGCACGGCCGCACAGGATCCGGCGAGTCCGAACGGCAAGATCCTACGGTTGACGCCCGAAGGTCAACCGGCACCGGGCAATCCGACACCCGGCTCGCCGGTGTACAGCCTCGGTCATCGCAATGTGCAAGGGCTGGCGTGGGATTCGGCGGGTCGCCTGTTCGCCGCCGAATTCGGACAGAACACCTTCGACGAGATCAATCGGATCGAACCGGGCCGCGACTACGGGTGGCCGGAGGTGGAGGGCGTCGCGGACACGCGCGACGGACGCTTCACCGACCCGCTGCTCACCTGGGCGCCCTCGGACGCCTCGCCTTCGGGAATCGCGATCACCGCAGACACGCTGTACGTGGCGGCCCTGCGCGGCGAGAGGCTGTGGACCGTTCCCCTTCGCGACGGGTCGCTCGGTGCACCCTCGGCGGCGGTGACCGGTCTCGGCCGACTGCGCACGGTTGCCGTCGCCCCGGACGGCGCGCTGTGGGTGACCACCTCGAATACCGACGGCCGCGGTGACATCCGCACCGGCGACGATCGCATTGTCCGGTTCCCGGCTCGCTGACCGGTGGACCCACCGACCGATGGACTCACCGACCTATGGACGAAGCCGAGCGATCTCTTCGCTCCTCGCGGTGACCCGCCCAGTCGGCGCTCCCGCGCATTCAGCCCCGGCGATCGTGCCCATGACCGCACCCGCCCCCGCACGGTCGAACCGTGCGGGGGCGGGTGCGATGAAGCTATCGGCCGTGGGTGAGACTCACCCGACGGTCGCGCCGACGCGCAGGGCGTGCGGCTCGATCGCGCCGCGGACCAGGGCCCGCTCGTCGATGGTCTCGGCCTTGTAGGGCAGGGTCGAGAGGGTGGCGGTCATCTTGGCGACCGGATCCTCGATGGCCTTCGGCGTGCCGAAGATGAAGGTCCACTCGTGCTCGTCGCTCACGTACGGCACGACCGTCTCGAACAGGTTGTGGAACCGGGTCCACGACCGCTTCAGGGTCTCGTTGCGCCACATGGTCTGACAGCCGGCCTGTGCGGCCAGCACGCCGCCCTCGGCCAGAATCGCCTTGCAGCGCTGGAGGAAGTCGTCCTCGTACAGGCGATTGTGCTGCGCGTCCTCGACCCGCTCGTCCGGAAGGTCGATACAGATCATGTCGTAGCGCACGCCCGTGGCCTCGGCATTGGCCAGGAAGTCCCAGCCGTCCGCGTAGTGCATCTTGATCGGGCCGGTCTGTGCGACCGCCTCGGCCAGATCCGCGGTGGAGTAGCCGTAGGGGAGGTGCTCGGCGCACAGCTCCACCTCGAGCTGGTCGATGTCGACGTGGTCGACGAGCGTGGCGCCCGCCGCGGCCGACATCTGCGAGGCGACGCCCTCACCGGAACCGATGATCAGCACCTTCTCGAGCTTCTCGGCCAGCGCGTACCCCGGGACCAGCATGGCCTCGTGGTAGGTGAGCTGCGAGAACTCGGTGGACTGGCGATCGTCGTCGGAGAACAGGGACCGGCCCTGCTCGGTCTCCGCGATCACCATGTGCTGGAACGGGGTGTTGGTGTCGACGATGACGTCGGTCATGTTCCAGACGCGGGTCAGGCCTTCGCCGACCGGCTCGTGGATCCGGCGCGAGGCGTGGCCGCGCTGGATGACCTCCATATTGACCGACTTCGGCGCCAGCTCCTGCTGCAGCAGCTCCACGGCCTTGGTGGCCCCGGCGCCGATGCTGCCGCAGGTGAACACGTCGACGAAGATGTCGCCCGACTCGGGGTAGGTGTGAATCGAGGCGTGCGATTCGGCCAGTAGGGCCAGGATGGTGACACCCTGCGGCTCGAACTGCTTGCGCACGACATCGCAAATCGTCACCCCCGCGGCGACCAGCGATTTTCGAAGTGCGGCTTCGAGTCGTTCGAGGTCGTCGCAGAGGGCTGCGTCGACTCCACCGAACTCGGCCAGCACGTGCCAGCCGGTGAATTCTGCCGTCATGGCTAAACTCACTCTCGCTCAGCGCCGATGACATGAACAGTCAAAGGCGGAAAACCGTTGAAGGACACCGACGAATAGCTCGCCGTATAGGCGCCGGTTTCGAGGATCCGAATGGGATCACCGGCTCGCAACGTGGTCGGAAGTAGGACGCGCGTGCGTTGATAGAGTACATCGTCTCCGTCGCAGGTCGGACCGGCGACCACGGCCTCATCCCGGGGATCGCTGTCGCGATCGGTCTGGAATCGGTACGCGATGTACTCGTTCTCGGTCTCGGCCATGCCGTTGTAGCGGCCGATGTCGAGGTATACCCAGCGTCGCCCGTCGGGCGCCTGGCGAACATTGACCACCTCGGCGTGGATCACTCCGCTGTTGCCCACCAGGGCGCGACCGGGTTCCACGACGATCTCGGTGTGCTCCGGCAGCAGGCGGGCGGCGGCGTCGGCGATCACCGCGCCCAGCTCACTCACGCCGGGCGCCGGATCGGCGTACGAAATCGGCAGTCCCCCACCGATATTCACCGCTTTGACCGAAATGTCCTTGACTGCCAACGCTTCCGCGATGGCGGCGGCCTGCTCGATCCCGATCTGCCATGCGATCGGATCCAGTTGCTGCGACCCCACGTGGAAGTACGGTCCGACGATCCGCAGGCCCAGATCCCGGGCCCGCACGAGTAGGTGCACGGCCTCACCGGGCGCACAGCCGAACTTCGCGCCGAACGGCGTCTGCGACGCCGGAGCCGAGGCCAGGAACCGGCACTCCACCTCCGAACCCGGAGCATGCTGGGCGATCCGCTCGACATCCTCCTCGGTGTCGAAGGCGAATCGGCGCACTCCGGCCGCATAGGCGGCGGCGATGTGGGCGGATTTCTTGATCGGATTGCCGTAGCACATCACGGCCGGATCGACGCCCTGCGCCAGGCAGAGTTCGATCTCACCGACGGAGGCGACGTCGAATTCCGCGCCCTCGTCGTTCAGTAGCCGGATGATCGAAGGTAGCGGACTCGCCTTGACGGCGAAGCGAATTCGCGCCGCGGGGAGTGCGGCTTGCAGCGCGCGGTAGTTCGCGCGGACCCGGTCCAGGTCGATGACCAGACAGGGCGACTCGGGCAGGTTTCGATCGGTCAATCTAAGGGAACTCTTCTCGGTCCGGGCCCAGCGACGGATTTTGGGCAACAGTGCGCGAGAATAGCAGCGGTTGGCCTCGGAAAACGAACCAGCGTGTGCTCGGTTACATCACCCCTACACCAACAATGGGTGACATGTCCGGATCTCCGAGCCCGCAGGTCAGCCTGCGGTAACGCTGACCTCGTCGAATACCACTTCCCCCGCGGCGTCCGATTCCGCGAGGTCCACTACGGCATTCAACGACCAGCCGTGATCGCCGTCGGGATCGTCCAGAACCTGGCGCACGTGCCAGAACTCGGGTCCCTGCCGCACCTGGAACAGCTTCGGGCCGCGCGCATTCGGGCCGGTCCCGATCGCGTCGTACTCGGCGTAGAACGGCTCGAACTCGGCTTCCCAGTCCAGCTCGTCGCCCAGCTCCTCGAGCGCCGCCCAGCGGTGCAGCGCCGCCAGCTCCACCCGGCGGAACATGGCATTGCGCACCAGTACTCGGAAGGCGCGCTCGTTGGCCGAGATCGGCCGGACCGTCTCCGCGCCGAAGGCGACCTGCTCGGTGTCGGACTCCGCGCCCGGATTGGTGAGCTGCTCCCATTCGTCGAGCAGGCTGGAGTCGACCTGGCGGATCAACTCGCCCAGCCATTCGGTGATGTCGTCGAGTTCCTCGGTGCGGGCCTGCTCGGGCACCGTGCGGCGCAGCGCGCGATACGCGTCGGCCAGATAGCGCAGCACCACGCCCTCCGACCGCGCCAGCTCGTACACCGACACCAGTTCGGCGAAGGTCATCGAGCGCTCGACCATCTCCCGGACCACGGCCTTGGGGGAGGGTTCGAACTCCGACACCCAGGGATGCCCGGCCTTGTAGGTCTCGTAGGCGGGCAGGATCAACTCCTCGGCGAGGGGCTTGGGCCAGGTGACCTCTTCCAGGAGCTCCATCCGCTCCTCGTACTCGATGCCGTCGGCCTTCATCTGCGCGACCGCGACACCGCGCGCCTTGTGCTGCTGGGCCATGAGCAGCTGGCGCGGGTCCTCGAGCGTGGACTCGATGAGCGAGATGACATCGACGGTGTAGGTGAGCGACTCCTTGTCGAGCAGTTCGAACGCGGCCAGCGCGAACGGGGAGAGCGGCTGATCCAGCGCGAAGTCGCGCTGCAGATCCACCATGAGCCGGGCTCGGCGTCCGTACTGGTCGGGTTCGTCCAGTTGCTGCACCACACCCGCGTCGCGCAGCGCGCGATACAGGCGGATCGCCTTGAGGATGTGCCGGCGCTGCGCCGCGCGCGGTTCGTGGTTCTCCTCCAGCAGATGTCGCATGGCATCGAAGCAATTGCCCTTGCGCGCAATCACATTGAGCAGCATGGAGTTGGTCACGTTGAAGCGCGACTGCATCGGCTCCGGCGAGGCCCCGACCAGCCGTTCGAAGGTCTCCTCGGACCAGGAGACGAAACCCTCGGGGGGCTTGCGCTTCACGACCTTCTTGAGCTTCTTGGGATCGTCGCCGGCCTTGGCGATCAGGCGGGCGTTCTCCACCTCGTGTTCGGGCGCCTGCACGACCACCGTGCCCATGGTGTCGAAGCCCGCGCGGCCCGCGCGGCCCGAAATCTGGTGGAACTCACGGGCATTGAGGCGGCGGGTGCGCACACCGTCGTACTTGGTGAGGCCGGTCAGCAGCACCGTGCGGATGGGCACATTGATGCCGACACCCAAAGTGTCCGTACCGCAGACCACTTTGAGCAGTCCGTCCTGCGCGAGCTTCTCGACCAGTCGCCGGTACTTGGGCAGCATGCCCGCGTGATGCACGCCCACCCCGTGCCGGATGAACTTCGAGAGGGTCTTGCCGAAGCCGGTGGCGAAGCGGAACTCGCCGATGGCCGCGGCGATCGCGTCCTTCTCTGCCTTGGAGGACATGTTGACGCTCATCAGCGCCTGCGCGCGTTCCATGGCCGAGGCCTGGGTGAAGTGCACGACGTACACCGGCGCGAGGCTGGTGGTGACCAGATCCTCGAGCGTCTCCACGATCGGCGTGCGGACGTACGAAAAGCTCAGCGGCACAGGACGTTCGGCGCCCGACACGACGGCGGTATGACGGCCGGTGCGCGTGCTCAGATCCTCGGCGAAGAAGTCGACCTCGCCGAGAGTGGCCGACATGAGCAGGAACTGCGCGTTCGGCAGCTCGATCAGCGGCGTCTGCCAGGCCCAGCCGCGATCGGGGTCGGCGTAGTAGTGGAACTCGTCCATGATGACCTGCCCGACATTCGCGTCCGCGCCCTCGCGCAGTGCCAGGTTCGCCAGGATCTCGGCGGTCGCGCAGATGATCGGCGCGTTCGGGTTCACCGCGGCGTCACCGGTCACCATGCCCACCCGGTCCGCGCCGAAGATCTCGCACAGGGCGAAGAACTTCTCGCTCACCAGGGCCTTGATGGGTGCGGTGTAGTAGCTGCGCTCGCCCTTGTTCAAGGCCGCGAAGTGCGCGCCGATCGCGACCAGCGACTTACCCGAGCCGGTCGGGGTGTTGAGGATGACGTTCGCGCCCGTCACCAGTTCGAGCAGGGCCTCCTCCTGCGCGGGATAGAGGGATAACCCCTCACCCTCGGCCCATTCGGCGAACGTCTCGTAGAGCCAGTCCGGGTCCACGTCGGAAACGGCTTGATCGGGAACCAATTCGGACAGCTGCACGACGCCCAACGTTACCGGTCCGCCGATCGGTAGCCGGTAGCGGCGGGCCGGAGGCACCCGAGCGGGTGGCGAACACCTCGCCCCGCGCCCCGCCCGGCGAACCGCTAGCGCAGCGACCCGCCCTCTTCGCCGCCTTCGTCGCCGAGGCCGGCCTGTTCGGCCAGGAAACGCTCGAACTCCGCGCCCAGTTCGTCACCGGTGGGAAGTTCGCTCTCGCTCGCCAGCAGACTGGACTGGCGTTCCTGGGCGGTGACGAAGCTGTCGTACTGACGCTCGAGGGCCTGCACGACGGTCTCCACCTCGGAGTTGCCGGCGATGTGCTCGTTCACCTGTTCCCGGGTGCGCGCGGCGGCGTCGGTGAGCGCGGCGAGCGGAAGTTCCAGCCCGGCGTTCTCGGCCACGTTCTCCAGCAGCGTCTGCGCGGCCTCGGGGTACGCGGTCTGCGTCAGGTAGTGCGGGACGTGGACCGAGAAACCGACCGACTCGTGACCGTGCTGAGCCATCCGGTATTCCAGCAGCGAGGACGCGCTTCCCGGCACCTGCAGCTCGCCCGGCCAGCGCTGATGCTCGCCGATCAGGTCGCTGTCGCTCGCGTGCGCGGTGACGCCAAGCGGACGGGTGTGCGGGATGGCCATGGGAATGGCGCTCAGGCCGATGGTCCGCCGTACGCCCAGCTGTTCGGACAGCAGCCGCACCGCGGTGGCGAACTTCTCCCAGCGCAGATCCGGTTCCAGGCCCGAGAGCAGCAGGAACGGGGTGCCCGCGGTGTCCTTGAGCGCCCACAGGTTCAGCTCGGGCTCGGTGTAATCGGAGAAGTGATCGGTCTTGAACATCATGAGGGGCCGACGTGACCGATAGTCGAGCAACTCGTCCATATCGAACGAGGCGACCAGTTCGGATTCGAGGCTCTCCCGCAGGTGCGTGGTGGCCAGACGCACGGCATGACCCGCGTCGGTGAAGCCTTCCAGACCGTGCACCAGGACCGGTCCCGCACCGTCTACGGACGACAGCTGCGGAGCCGGAAACTCGAGTTCGTACATGCGCGACTCGTAGTCCATCGCGTGCTCCTTCCTGCGTGGCCCACTTGCGCGACCATCCTCATTGTCCCTCATGCGCTTGCCGACCGTGCACTGCCCGCACCGCTCTTGCAACACGCCGAACCGTGACACGCATTCCCGACGGCTCGCCACGCGGCGTGGCATTCCGTGTGAACAGCAGAAATTCGGCATAGTGGACGCGGTGACCGTGCCGGATTCTCCGGGTCCGCGAACGTCCCCTGTGCGTGCACCGGGGCACTTCCGCGCGCCCGCTCGTGGCTTGTACCGCATGCCCTTACGCGCCGTGGGGGTCGCGGTCCTGGGCTGCGTGCTCGCGGCCTGTGGAACCACGGTATCGGGTCACCCGAACCCCTCGCGCAATCCGGCCGGCACCACGCGCAGCGACGCCGGTCTGGCCGCATTGCTGCCGGACCCGTCGCAGTTTCCCTCGCGCTATGCCGCGGTCGCGCTGCCCCCGGACGTGGCCGGCCAGGCGGCCGCCGATCTCGACGGGGTACTGCCCGACGCGCAGATCGATCCGAGCACCTGCGGCCCGACCGCGCCCACCGCGGGCCCGGTCGTCTCGGTCGGCACCGACGACACCACCCGTGCCACCCTCACCGTGGAACTCACCCGGGTGGACCAGCCCCTGGCCACACTGCGAAATCAATTGCAGCAGTGCGGAACCGTCAAGGTCACGCACTCGGGCACGACGGCCACCGTCACCACGGAACTGGATCCGCCCCCGCCCCTGGACGTGGACGACGCTCTCGCCCTGCGCCGCGTGGTCCGCTCCGAATCCCCGACTCAGGCCCGCACCATGCAGACGCTGCTCGGGCAGGTCGGCGACATCCGAATCAATGTCACCTACATGACGTTCACCGACACCCGCTCCGATACCGAGGCGCTGGACAGCCTCTTCACCACCGCGGTCACCAAGGTCCGCAAGGGCTGATCGGGCGAGGGAGCCGACCCCTGCCTGTATTCGGCTCCCCTGGGCTCGATCAGCAGGAGCCGGTACCGCCGGAGCCGGTGTTGGACGACCCGGTGCCCGCGGAACCTGTTCCGGCCGAGCCGCTTCCGAACGAACCCGTTCCGGCCGAACCGGTGCCCGACCCGGAGGGCAGCCAGGCGCAGGTGCCCGGCTTGTGGACGTTGTAGAGGATGGTCGAGAGTGAACCGCTCTGGCGGATTCCCACCGTGTACGAGCGGTATTCCGGCGGATGCCAGGCGAACGAGGCCTGTGCGTTGGTGCTGAAGGGGACCGGGGTCGGGGTCGCCGAGCCGATCACCGTGCCGTCGACGAGGAATTCGACGGGCGCGAGCTTGTTGGCGCCGACCAGGGTGGTGCGGATCAGGCAGCCGGTGTCGATATCGCACTGGCTGTTGTCGGTGGGGCCGGTGACCATGACGTCGTCGATGTCCGCCGAGGCCGTGCCGGTGACCGAGAGGGATGCGGCCAGGGCCGTGAGCGCCAGGGTCGCGCCGGTTGTGAAGAGGTTTCTTGTCATTGCGTAATTCCTTCCGGCGCGTGAAGGGGGCGCCGGGGCGGACTGTAGCAGCGTGTGAACCCGAGAAATGGCGAAATTGAAAGTGCTGCAACGTTATTCGATTTGCACATGAATGTGAAACGTTATCGGTTAATATTCAAGGGTTTGCCGGTGTCAGTTCTGATAGCGAGCGAGAAGTTCGGCGCCCAGGCGGGCGAGCTCGTCGCGGACGGACTGCGGCCGCAGGACCTCGAGCGCGGTGCCCCAGCCGGCCAGTTGCTGAGCGATCATCAGCGGGGTCGGGGCGGTGATGCGCACGCGGGTCCGGCCGTCATCGGCGGGACCGTCCACGACGCAGTGCCGGCCCTGTTGATGGCGCAGGACCGGGAGCAGGCGGTCGGGCACCAGCACCGCTGCCTCGAGGGTGGAACGGTGGCGCTCGACCTCCTCGACCACCTCGGACCAGGCGGTCGAGAGGTCGAAATCGTCCGGGCGGTGCGAGGCGTCGTCCAGGAGTTCGGTGTCGGCGATTCGATCCACCCGAAAAGTGCGCTGACCACGGTCGGTGCCCGCGACGAGGTACCAGATGCCGTCCTTGTCGACCAGGCCCCACGGATCCACGACGCGATGGGTGCGCGTGCCCGCGCGGTCGTAGTGGAAGGCGACCTTGCGGCGGCGTACGACCGCCTGCTGCAGTTCGGTCACCACGGCGGGCGGCCGCTCGTCGCGCTCACCCCAGCGGGCGGGATCGACCACGATCGCGCCCGCCGCGGCCTCGGCCTCGGTGCGGAAGGACTGCGGCAGGGCGCGCAGGAGCTTGCGCAGCGCCGAGCGGGTGGCGGGGGTGGCCGTGGCCATCGGGCCGAGCAGCAGGAAAAGGGCCTGTGCTTCCGGGCCGGTCAGGCCGCTCAGATCGGTCCGCGCGCCGCCCACCAGCGACCATCCGCCACCTCGGCCCGGCTGCGGGTAGACGGGGATTCCGGCCGTGGACAGCGCCTGAAGATCGCGCCGGGCGGTCGCCACCGAAATCTCGAGTTCGGTCGCCACCTCGGCGGCGGTCACTCGTCCTCGCGTCTGCATGTACAGCAGGGTCGCCACCAATCGATCGGCTCGCATGAGGGGAATTGTGCCCGTAAAAGTGCTCATTCGGTGAGCACTTTGGGTTGGATGATGGATTCATACCGATCGAGAACGACGAAGGAGACACCGAATGTTGCGAGGAATGGCCACCGTCACGTATTTCGCCGACGATCTGGAGGCCGCCAAGGACTGGTACGCCCAATTGCTCGGCGTGCAGCCGTATTTCACGGTGCCGGGCGGGTACTACGAATTCCGGATCGGCGACTACCAGCACGAACTCGGCCTGATCAATCGGAAGTTCGCGCGGACCACGCCGGATCAGCCGGGCGGGCAGATCGTGAACTGGCACGTCGATGACATCGCGGCCACCTTCGACCGGCTGCTGTCGATGGGGGCGAAGGAATACGAGCCGATCACCGAGCGTGGCCAGGGGACCGGATTCGTCACCGCCGCGGTGGTGGATCCGTTCGGCAACGTGCTCGGCATCATGTCCAACCCGCACTATCTGGAGATTCTCGGCACGTTCCGGGCCGAGTAGCCGTGCCCGGCAGGGCATTCGGGGCGTGCGCGGACAGCGCACGCCCGGCGCGCTGCCAGGTGGCGACGAGTGGCCGATCGCGTCGCGCCGCGGCGGTGGCCGCAGAGCGATCGGCGGGTTCGATTCGGGCGCACGGTAACAGCGGGCACCGACAGGTTCGGGTGAGACCGACTCCGCGCCACGCCGAACTGTCCACGGCACGCCGGAGTCTCCACAGGGCGGCGAAAACCCCAGGTGGAGGCCGATGGTGGCGGAGTGGATCAGCGCACGCTCGTGTCATGACGAACCCCACGGAACCCATCCCACCCGATCCGCACGACGTGGCCGAACCTCCCGACACCGCCTCTCCGCGCATGCCCCGCGTCCCCCGCACCGGTACCGCGGGTATCGCCGATCCGGCGGACGGCCCCGCCGCGAGCCCGTGCGATGCCGAGTGGTCGATGGCGGCAACCGAATTCGCCTCGGCCATCGCCGAGGGCGACGACCCGGGCCCGGTCGAGGGGGACCGTTCGGTCACCCTCGAGGGCGATTTCTCGGGCACGGGGTTCGAGACGAGCGCCGATACCGCCGGGAGCGACCCGCCCGGCGGGCACGAGTCCCATCTCCGGGATCCCGGGGATTTCATCGCGGCGGTCCCCGCCATGCTGGGGTTCATGCCCGCGCGGTCGCTGGTGGTGACGGTGTTGCGAGCCGGGGGCGGGCCGGCGCCCGCGTCGGTGGATGTGGTGGCGCGCATGGATCTCGACAATCCGGGGCGTTCGGCCACCGGCGCGCTGATCGATCGGGTCGCGGGAATCTGCCTGCGCCAGCACGCGACCGCCGCACTGGCATTGATCGTGGACGACCGCGCCACCGCGCCGACCTCACAGCATCGGGGCGTGCGGGCCCGGCGGCATCGAGATCTTCTCGCGGCGCTCGAACATCGCCTCGAGGTCGACGCGGTGCCGCTCGCGGGCGCGTGGGCGGTGCGTGCGATCGGGCCGGAGCTGGAGTGGTGGAGTCTCACCGGGCCGATCCGGCATGGGGTGCAACCGGATCCGAGCAGTTCGATGGTGACGCTGCGGCACGTGCTGGACGGCAGGCCGCTGCGCGCGTCACGGGCCGAACTGACCGAGGCGATCGCGGTGGACGAGGCATTGCGCGCGGCGGTGACCGCGGCACTGGAGGTGGCGACCACCGCGGCGGCGACACACCTCGCGCAGGCGGTGCGCCGGGGCGAGCCCGATTCCTACACCCGGGTGACACTGCGCAATGTGCTGCGGCAGATCACGCAGGTCCGAGAGGGCGCGCGATTGGATCCGCTCGACCTCGCGGACATCGCTGTCGCCCTGCGTGATCCCTGCGTGCGCGATGTCATGTTCGCCTTGGCGCCTGGTACACACGCCGATGCCGCCGAAGCGCTCTGGCTCCAACTCACCAGGGCGCTGCCGGATCCGGATCGAGCCGAAGCGGCAGCGCTGCTGGGCTATTGCGCGTACACCCGCGGCGACGGTCCGTTCGCAGGTGTCGCGCTCGAGGCCGCCCTGACATCCGATCCCGAGCACCGCATGGCCGTGCTGCTGGATATCGGCTTACAGACCGGCATGCGCCCACAGCGCCTGAGCCGCCTGGGCGAATCCGGTCGGATGACCGCGACCGACCTGGGCATCGACCTGGAATCGGAGCCGAAATGAGTGAGCGGACACCGCGATACGGTCTGCCGCGCTGCCGCTCGACGCGCTACGGCATGACGCCGGCGTGGCCGCGGAACTCCTCGGCCCCCGAGCGAAAGCAGCCGACGCTGCCCCGATGTGGACCGGAGCAGCGTCGGAGACGATCGGAGCCGGAATGAGCGCGATACCCGGGTACCGGTTTCAGTCCGCGCGGGCAGTGGCGAGCCCCGCGAGGGTGTCAGCGTGCGCTGTGCGCGCGATCGCCGAGCGAGCGCAGGAAATCCCAGGCATCGGAGACGATCTCGTCGAGATCGGTGTGCTCGGGCCGCCAGCCGAGTTCGGTGACGGCACGCTCGCTCGACGCGATGAGCACGGCCGGGTCGCCCGCGCGGCGAGGTTCGTCCACCGACTCGATCGGCAGACCGGTGACCCGCCGGCAGGCCGAGATCACCTCGCGCACCGAGAAACCGGTGCCGCTACCGAGATTGACGATCCGATGCCGACCCGGCTGCGACTGCGCCAGCGCCAGCAGATGCGCGTTCGCCAGATCGCGGATGTGGATGTAATCGCGCACCGCGGTGCCGTCCGGCGTCGGGTAGTCCGTGCCGAAGACCGAGATCGACCGGCGATGGCCCAGCGCCGTCTGCAACACCAGGGGGATGAGATGCGTTTCCACCATTCGGTTCTCACCGAGCCCGGCGTACGCGCCCGCCACATTGAAGTACCGCAGACTGGTCGCCCCCAGTCCGTACGCCGCCGCGTACGAGGTGATGGCGTAGTCGATCGAGAGCTTGGACGCGCCATAGGGATTCGTCGGCTGCTTGGGGGCGGTCTCGACGATCGGCACCTGCTCGGGTTCGCCGTAGACGGCCGCGGTGGAGGAGAACACCAGGCGCGGTGTCCCCGCGGCGCGGATCGCCTCGAGCAGCGTCAGCGTCTTGACCACGTTGCCGTGCCAGTACTTCTGCGGCTGCTGCACCGATTCGCCCACCAGCGACTGCGCCGCGAAATGCAGTACGCCGTCGAAGGACTCGGAGGCGATGAGCTCGGCCCCGACGGTCGCGATATCGCCCTCGACGAACTTCGCCCCCGCCGGAACACCCTCGGCGTTGCCGGTGGACAGGTCATCGACGACGACGACCTCGTGCCCGTCCTCGAGCAGAACCTGTGCGCAGACGCCGCCGACGTAACCCGCGCCTCCGGTAACCAGAAGTTTCACGTGTCAGACCAGCTTCACCTGGACGGCGTGGGCCATCTCGTCCGACAGTTCGTAGCCACCGTGCCCGGGTACCGAGATGATGACCGCACCCGGCTTGGTCTCCACCGTCACGCGTGCGTCCGGCACGACACCGGCCTCACGCAGTTGGTTGATCACCTCCGGATCGGTCTGGATGTGCTCCGAGAGCCGGCGCACGACCACCGCCTGCGACTGCCCGGACGGAATGTCCGACAGGCGCACCAGTTTCTCGTCCGCGTTCGCGTCCGGCTGCACACCCAGCTCGTCCAGGCCCGGAATCGGATTGCCGTAGGGCGAGGTGGTGGGGTGATTGAGCACCTCGACCAGGCGGCGCTCGACCTCCTCGCTCATCACGTGCTCCCAGCGGCAGGCCTCGGCGTGCACGTTCTGCCAGTCCAGCCCGATGATGTCGACCAGCAGGCGCTCGGCCAGCCGGTGCTTGCGCATGACCGCGACCGCCATGGCGCGGCCCTTGTCGGTCAGTTCGAGATGGCGATCACCGGCAACGCTCAGCAAACCGTCGCGCTCCATCCGCGCGACCGTCTGGCTGACCGTGGGCCCGCTCTGCTCGAGACGCTCGGCGATGCGAGCACGCAGGGGCGTGACACCCTCCTCCTCGAGGTCGTAGATGGTACGGAGATACATCTCCGTGGTGTCGACCAGATCCTTCACCTGTTAACCCCTTCGTCGGCACGAATTCTACCCATGCACGGCGGCTGAACCGGGCGCCAGCTTATTTCGCGAATGCTGGAGGAACATCCAGGACGGGGCGCGTGTTCCCAGGCAGTTTCGCCGGTCACAGCCGAGCCGCACCGGTATGACAGCCCCGCGGTGTCCCACAGCCTACGAACCGCCGCGACGCACTAGCGTGGCAGGTATGTCTGGCGGAGCGCACGGAGACGGAACCGTTGTCTGGACCGACAGGTTCCTGGACTACTCCTGGACGCCCGAGCACCCGATGCGGCCGGTGCGGCTGCAGTTCACCATGGCCCTGGCGCGGGGATTGGGCCTGCTGGAGGGCGTCGAATCGCTCACCCCGGCAGCCGCCGGGGATTCCGAACTGCTGCGGGTGCACACCCACGACTACATAGAGGCGGTCAAGCACGCCCGGCCGCCGCTCGGCCCGACCCCGGACGCACCGCCGTACGGGCTGGGCTCCGCCGACAACCCGGTGTTCCCGCACATGCACGAGGCGGCGTCGGTGATCGTCGGCGGCACCCTCGCCGCGGCGCAGGAGATCGCGGCGGGTCGTACCCGTCGCGCGGTCAGCATCGGCGGCGGTATGCATCACGCCATGCCCGCCGCAGCGGCCGGGTTCTGCGTGTACAACGATGTGGCGGTGGCGATTTCGTGGCTATTGGAGAACGGATTCGATCGGATCGCCTACCTCGACGTGGACGTGCATCACGGGGACGGCGTGCAGCGGGTGTTCTACGGTGACCCGCGGGTATTGACCATCTCGCTTCATCAGCATCCGGCGACGCTGTGGCCCAACACCGGGTGGCCCGAGGAGACCGGATCCGGAGCGGGCGAGGGCTCCGCGGTCAACCTGCCGATCATGCCCGGCACCCGGGACCCGCTGTGGCTGCGCGGTTTCCACGCGGTGGTGCCTGGTGCGCTCGCGGCGTTCCGCCCGCAGATCGTGATCAGCCAGTGCGGCGTCGACACTCATCGCGAGGACCCGCTCGCGGACCTGGACCTGAGCGTGGACGGTCAGCGTGCGGCGTTCATCGCCATGCGGGACCTGGCCGACCGCTACGCCGAGGGCCGCTGGCTGGCCGTCGGCGGTGGTGGCTACGGCCTGATCCGGGTGGTGCCGCGCGCCTGGACCCATCTGCTGGCCACCGCGCTGGACCGCACCGTCGAGCCGAGCACGCCCACCCCGGCGGCCTGGCGGGAGCTCGTGGGCGCGTACGCGCCCACGGTCGCGGTGCCCGAAACCATGAGCGACGGCGCGGACACCGCCTTCGACCCGTGGGACGGCCCCGGCGGTGGCCGCGAAACCGGTGACGACCGCACCGATCGCGCGCGCCGCGCTCTCGATGTATCCGTATTGGCAACCCGCCGGGCCTCTTTCGGCCTGCTCGGCCTGGATCCGGAGGATCCCCGTGACTGACTCCAGCGATTCCGTGCCGGTACCCCCACCGCCGCTGCCTCCGGACACCCCGGGCACGCCGCTGAATCCGCCTCCGCCACCGCAACACTGGTTCGCCGACGTGCTCGCCTCGGACGGCCGGGTGGTGCGGCTGCGGCCGATCACCCCCGACGATGCCGAACAACTCGAGCGGTTCCACGAACGCCTCTCCGACCGCACCCGCTACCTGAGGTACTTCGGGCCGTACCCGCGCATGACGCCCAAGGATCTGTACCGCACCACCCACGTGGACTACGTCGACCGGGTCGGGCTGGTCATCGAACTGGGCGAGGACATCCTCGCGGTCGGGCGGTACGAGTTCCTGGCCGATCGACCTGGTCCGCGCGCCGCCGAGGTGGCCTTCGTGGTCGCCGACGAGCATCAGGGTCGCGGACTCGGATCGATTCTGCTCGAGCACCTCAACGGCGCGGCGGCGGAGAACGACATCGAGAGCTTCGTCGCCGAGGTGCTGGCGGAGAACAACGGCATGGTGACCGTGTTCCGCGATGCCGGATATCAGGTGCAGCGCAGCCGTGACGGCTCGGTGCTGCACCTGGAATTCGCCATCGACCCGACCGAAGCGCTGCAGTCCGTGCGTGATTCCCGCGAGCGCGCCTCGGAGGCGCGCAGCGTCGGGAACCTGCTCGCGCCGCGCTCGGTGGCCGTCATCGGCGCGACCCCGGCCACCAGCCGGGTCGGCGGTGCGGTGCTGGCCAATCTGCTGTCCGGGGCGTACCAGGGGCCGGTGTTCCCGGTGAACCGCACTCGCACCGCCGTGCGCGGCGTGCGCGCCTACCCGACCGTGCGCGACATCCCGGACGAGGTGGATCTCGCGGTGATCGCGGTGCCCGCCGCCGAGATCGGCTCCGTGCTCGACGATTGCATGGCCAAGGGCGTCAAGGGCCTGGTCGTGCTGACGGCCGGCTTCTCCGAGACCGGCCCGCGCGGCTACGCCGCCGAACGCGATCTGGTGAACGCCGCTCGCGCGCACGGTATGCGGGTGGTCGGGCCGAGCGCGCTGGGTATCGCGAACACCGATCCGGCGGTCGCGTTGAACGCCACGCTCGCTCCGGTGCTGCCGGGGCGCGGGCGGATCGGATTCTTCTGTCAGTCCGGACCTTTGGGCGCGGCCATTCTCGGGGAGGCCGCCGCCCGCCAGCTGGGCCTGTCCACCTTCGTGTCGGCCGGTAATCGCGCCGACGTGTCGGGCAACGATCTGCTGCAGTACTGGGACAACGATCCCGACACCGATGTGGTGCTGCTGTACCTGGAGACCTTCGGCAATCCGCGCAAGTTCTCCCGCATCGCCCGCCGGGTGGCGCGCACGAAACCCATTGTGGCCGTGAACAGCGGCCGCAACAGCGCACGCGTGGAGGGCGAACCGGATCTGGACCGCTCGCTGGTGCGCAACCTGTTCGCGCAGGCGGGCATCATCCAGGTCGACTCGATCACCGAGCTGTTCGACTGCGCCATGCTGCTGGCCTATCAGCCGCTCCCGGCCGGGCCCCGGCTCGCGGTGATCGGCAACAGCGCCGCGCTGAGCTGGCTGGCCGTGGACGCGGCGCGCGGCGAGGGGCTCGAGGTCGGCGAACCCATCGATCTGGGACCGCAGGCGAGTCCGTCGGACTACCTGGCCGCGGTGGCGGCCGCGGTCATCGATCCGATCGTCGACGCGGTGATCGTGATCTACTCGCCGCCGGTCCCCATGGCGGTCGCCTCGTTCGCCGAGGCGATTCTCTCCGGAGCTCGATCCGGACCCGAGACACCGGTTCTCACCACCTTCGTCGCCGATCAGGGCATGCCCAACCTGCTCGCCACCCGTGGTCCCGGCGGCATTCTGGAGCGCGGCTCCATCCCGTCGTTCGGCGATCCCGAGCGCGCCGCCCGGGCGCTGGCGCGGGTGCGCCGCTACGCCGACTGGCGCACCCGCCCGATCTCACCGATCTCGCGGCCCGAGGGCCTCGGGACCGCGCGGGCCCGGGAACTGGTGGCCGAGTGGATGTCCCCGGAGGTGGATCACTGGCTCAGCGATCTGCAGGCAGCGGAACTGCTGGGCTGCTACGGAATTCGCATCGAGGAGTTCCGGGAGGTCAAGGACGCCGAATCCGCCGTGGCCGCCGCCGAGGAACTCGGATTCCCGGTCGCGGCGAAGGCCACCGGGGAGATGTGGCGCAATCGGCCGGATCTGACCGGGGTGCGCCTGGACCTGTGGCGCCCGGACGCGGTGCGGCGCGCGTACACCGATCTGGCCGAGATCTCCGGCAATCCGGTGCACATTCAGCGCATGGCCACCAAGGGCGTCGGATGCACCTTCCGGGTGCAGGACGACCCGTCCTTCGGCTCGGTGATCGGATTCGGCCTGTCCGGCACCATCATCGATCTGCTCGGTGATCGCGTGTACCGGGCACTGCCGCTGACCGAGGCCGAATCGGCCGAGCTCATCGACGCGCCCCGCGCGGCCCCGCTGCTCTCGGGCACCGTGCGCGGCCGGGATATCGGCAAACCGGTGGACCGCGGCGCGCTGGCCGAACTGGCGCAACGGATTTCGGCGCTGTGCGACGACCTGCCGGAGGTGCGGGAGCTGCAGTGCGAACCGGTGCTGGCCTCTCCGGAGGGGGCGGCGGTGCTCTACGGCCGGGTGCGAATCGGGCCCGAACCCAATCGGTTCGACATCGGGCCGCGCCGAATGGTGTGAGACACACGGTATCGAATGGTGTGGGACACACGCCGGGCCGAACGGCCCACGTACACCCCAAGATTCACAGGTAGGGATTCGAAGGTATGGAGAGGTGATCACTGTGCGGGAAGACCAGATCGAGACCGCCACCGCGCCACTGCGCGACGATATCCGGTTCCTGGGCGGGATCCTCGGCGACATCATTCGCGACCACGAGGGCGCCGAGGTGTTCGACCTCATCGAGCGGGTCCGGGTGGAGGCCTTCAAGATCCGGCGTTCGGAGGTGGACCGCGACGCGGTCGCGGACATGCTGCGCGATGTGGAGATCACCACCGCCATCCCGGTGATCCGCGCCTTCAGCCACTTTTTGCTGCTGGCCAATCTCGCCGAGGACCTGCAGCGCGATCGGCGGCGCGCGGTGCACGTCGGCGCGGGGGAGCGGCCGCAGGATTCCAGCCTGGCCGCCACCTACGACAAGCTGGACGCGGCCGCACCGGACGGCGACACGGTCGCCGACCTGCTGACCGATGCCCTGGTGTCCCCGGTCATCACCGCGCATCCGACCGAGACCCGGCGGCGCACCATCTTCGACGTGCAGGCCCGCATCACCGAGCTGATGCGCCGCCGCCAGCGCTACAGCGAGCACGAGCCGCAGTACGCGCTGATCGAGACCGATATCCGCCGCCAGGTGCTGCAACTGTGGCGTGCTGCGCTGATTCGCTTGGCACGCTTGCGGATTCAGGACGAGATCGAGGTCGGGCTGCGATACTACGACCTGACTCTGTTCGAGGTCATCCCGCGCATCAACGAGCAGGTGCGCGACGCGCTGCGCGCCCGCTACCCCGAGCACGAGCTGCTGTCCCGGCCGATCCTGCGGCCCGGCTCCTGGATCGGCGGCGACCGCGACGGCAATCCGAACGTCACCGCCGACGTGGTGCACCGCGCCACCCATCGCGCGGGTACGGTCGTCTTCGAGCGATACCTGACCTCGCTGGTGGAGCTGGAGAAGTCGCTGTCGCAGTCGGCCCGGCTGGTGCCGGTGACCCCGGAGCTCGCCGCACTCGCGGACGCCGATTTCGACGATTCCCCCCAGCGCGCGGACGAGCCGTACCGCCGTGCCATACGCGCGATCCGGGCGCGGCTGAGCTCCTCGGCCCGCCGGTCCCTGGGCGAAATCCCCGCCGACGGAATAGATGTCGCCGCCGAACCCTACGCCGGACCGGAGGGGCTCCTGGCCGATCTGGACACGGTCGATACCGCCATGCGCGCCTCGGGCGACGGTCTGCTGGCCGACGATCAGCTCGCCGCGCTGCGAGCCGCCGTGCAGACCTTCGGTTTTCATCTGCAGGGCCTGGACATGCGGCAGAACTCCGAGATGCACGAGCAGGTGGTCGCGGAGCTGTTCGCCTGGGCCGGAGTGCATTCGGACTATGCGTCGCTGGACGAGGCGCAGCGGGTGGAACTGCTCGCCGCCGAATTGACCACCCGCCGTCCGCTGGTCGGGCCGCACGCCGAACTCAGTGAGCTGGCGACCAAGGAACTGGCGGTGGTGCGCGCCGCCCGGACCGCGCTCGAGGATCTGGGCCCGGATACGGTGCCCAACTACATCATCAGCATGTGCACCTCGGTCAGCGACATGCTTGAGGCGGCGCTGCTGCTGAAGGAGGCCGGCATCCTCGACCCGGGCGACGCCGACTCCGGGCCGGTGAGCCCGGTCGGTGTGGTGCCGCTGTTCGAGACCATCGAGGATCTGCGGCACGGCGCCGAAATCCTTTCCGCCGCACTGGAGGTGCCCGCCTATGCGCGCCTGGTGGCGGCGCGCGGGATGCGGCAGGAGGTGATGCTGGGTTATTCCGATTCCAACAAGGACGGCGGGTATCTGGCCGCGAACTGGGCCCTGTACCGGGCCGAACTGGATCTGGTCGATACCGCGCGCAAGACCGGAATCCGGTTGCGGCTCTTCCACGGTCGCGGCGGCACCGTCGGTCGCGGTGGCGGCCGCAGCTACGACGCCATCCTGGCCCAACCCGCCGGTGCGGTGCGCGGTTCGCTGCGATTGACCGAGCAGGGTGAGGTCATCTCCACCAAGTACGCCGAATCCGGCACCGCCTACCGCAATCTCGAGGCGCTGGTCGCGGGCACGCTCGAATCCACGCTGCTCGACGTCGAGGGGCTGGGCGACGAGGCCGAGCCCGCCTACGAGGTGCTGGACGAGCTCGCCGAGCTGGCTCGCCGGGCTTATGCGCGGCTGGTGCACGACACTCCCGGTTTCGTCGACTACTTCCGGGCCTCGACCCCGATCGCCGAGGTGGCCGATCTCAATCTGGGCAGCCGCCCCGCCTCGCGCAAGCCCACCAGTTCGGTATCGGATCTGCGGGCGATTCCCTGGGTGATGGCGTGGAGCCAGTCCCGCGTCATGCTGCCCGGCTGGTACGGCACCGGTTCGGCGTTCGAGGAATGGATCGGCGAGGACCCGGCCCGGCTGGCCACGCTGCGCGATCTGTATCAGCGCTGGCCGTTCTTCCAGACCGTGCTGTCGAATCTGGCTCAGGTCATGGCGAAGGCCGATATGGACATCGCGGCCATCTACTCCGAACTGGTGCCCGATGAAGCGTTGCGCCACAACGTCTTCGGCATGATCTGCGACGAGTTCGCCCGCACCCGGCGGGTATACGCCGCCATCACCGGTTCCGACGAACTGCTCGCGGACAATCCGGCGCTGGCGGAATCCATCCACAACCGCTTCCCCTACCTCGAGCCGCTCAATCAGCTCCAGGTCGAACTGCTGCGCCGCCGCCGCGCGGGAGACGCGTCCGAGCTCGTCGAACGTGGGATCCTGCTGACCATGAACGGTCTGGCCACGGCCCTGCGCAACTCCGGGTAGGCCGAGACCCCACGCGCTGTCACCGCACCGGAACCCGTCGGCCGCCCTCGTGGCGCTCGGGCCGTCCGACCGGAACCGGTGGGGTGTGCGGAGCCGACATCGGCCCGCACCTCGCGGGTGCGGGCCGAAAACGCCGGTGCGGCAGTCGTTCACGGAGCGGTCATGCCTGGCTGACCGGCTCCTTCGCCGGTGCGGCCGACTGTGGCGGACCGGCCTGTCGCAGCGGTACCTCCACGATGAACAGCGCGGCCACCAGTCCGAGCCCGCACAGCACGGCCGCCCAGAGGAAGATGCTGTGCATCCCCGAGGCCACGCCGTGCAGATACGCGTCGCGCACGGTGGCGGGCAGCTTTGCGAGCATTGTCGGATCCAACTGCGATCCGTGCACCGCCTCGCCCCCGGCCTGTCCGGACATCGCCGCGTTCACCTGTCGGTTGAACAGGGCGCCGAACAGCGCCACACCGAAGGAACCGCCGAGCGTCCGGAACAGCGTCGAGGTGCCCGAGGCCGCGCCGATGTCCTTCATCTCCACGCTGTTCTGCGCGATCAGCACGGTCATCTGCATGAGGAAGCCCATGCCCGCGCCCAGCAGCGCCATGTAGATTCCGGACATCAGGCGGCTGGTGTCGGTTCCCATGGTGGCCAGCGCGATGCTGCCCGCGGTCAGGAACACGCCGCCCAGTATCGGGAACACCTTGTATCGCCCGGTCTTGCCCATGACTCGGCCCGCGATCTGCGAGACCACGATGATCGGCACCATCATCGGCAGCAGCAACAGTCCCGAGTTGGAGGCCGACGCGCCCTGCACGGTCTGCTGGAACAGCGGCAGGAAACTGACCGCGCCGAACATGGCCACCCCGGCGACCACCGAAAGCACCGATGTCAGAACGAAATTGCGGCTGGCGAACAGGCTCAGCGGGATGATCGGCTCACTCGCGCGTCGCTGGGACCAGATGAACGCGGGAATTCCGAGCAGCGCGACGGTGAGGGCGGCGAGCACCTGCGGTGAGCCCCAGGCGTATTGGGTGCCGCCCCACGTGGTCACCAGCACGATCGCGGAGATGGTGACGGTCAGCAGTGCGGCGCCGAGATAGTCGATTCTGACGTTGGGGCGCTTCGCGTTCAGGTGCAGCATGGCGTGGCACCACACCAGGGCGATCAGCCCCAGCGGCAGGTTCAGGTAGAACGCCCAGCGCCAGCCGAGGTGGTCGGTGACGAATCCGCCCACCAGTGGCCCGCCGATGGTGGCCAGGGCCATCACCGAGGCGGTCATGCCCATGTACCTGGCGCGTTCGCGCGGCGGGATCAGTTCGCCGATGATGGCGAACGCGCCCGCGGCCAGCCCGCCCGCGCCGATGCCCTGCAGCACGCGGAAGCCGATGAGCTGCTCCATGGTCTGGGCCGCGCCGGACAGTCCCGAGCCGATCAGGAAGACCACGATCGAGGTCAGGAAGTTCGGCTTGCGGCCGAAGATGTCGCCGAGTTTGGCCCAGATGGGCGTGGATGCGGCGGTGGCCAGCGCGTACGCCGAGACCACCCAGGACAGGTGTTCGAGGCCGCCCAGTTCGCCGACGATCGTCGGCATGGCCGTGCCGATGATCATGTTGTCGAGCATGCCCAGCAGCATCGCGAGCATGACGCCGAGCAGGATCCAGCGCGCATTGCGCGGGGCCGCCACAGCGGCGGGAAATCCGGTCATAGCGGTCCCTCCCTTCATTCGTTCGAGTTCTCCGTGACGCCGGTCGGCATCCGATTTCAGAAAACCATAACGACTAAAGAAATTCAACCAATTAAAAAATTGTATGACTAAGACAACCCCGCTAAGGTGGGTTCATGAGTGGACTCCGCGAGCGAAAGAAGGCCCTGACCCGGCAGGCGCTGGCCGATGCCGCCCTGCGGCTGTTCCTGGACCGCGGCTACGACGCGGTGAGTGTGAAGGAGATCGCCGAGGCCGCCGACGTCTCGGTGCCGACGCTGTTCGCGCACTTCCCGGACGGCAAGGAATCGCTCGTGTTCGACCTCGACGCCGATCGTGAGGCGGAACTGGTCGCGGCCGTCCGCGATCGCGCACCCGGGCGAACCGTGCTGCAGGGATTGCGCGACGCGTTCCTGTCCCGGCCCAGGCCCGCCGATACCGAGCAGATGCACGCGTTCATGCGGCTCATCCGGGACACCCCGGTGCTCGCGGACTACTTCCGGCGCATGTGGCAGCGCCACGAGGGCGCCTTCGCGCGGGCGATCGCCGAGGACGTCGGGCGCGATCCGGACGACATCGCACTGATCGCACTGGCCCACTTCGTCCTCGGCGCCGTGGAGGTGTCCCGCCGCAGCGCGGACCCCGCCGGAGACCTCGAGCGGATCTTCGATCTTCTCGAGAACGGCTGGGGTGCGGCGCTCACCCGGTGAACGCCGCCGCGTGGTCGCGAGCCCACTCCGCGTAACCGCGCGGGGGACGGCCGAGCACCGCTTCCACATCGCCGGTGACGCGCGCGTTCCCGCCCTCGCGCACATACGCCTGCCCCGCCATCGCCCCGTCGGCGAACTCCGCGGACATACCGGCCGCGAGCATGTGTTCGCGTGCGGTCTCGAGCGGGACGTCGATCACCTCGATCGGTCGGCCGAGCGCCTCGGACAGGGCGGCGGCCTGCTCGTGCGCGGTGAGCGCCCGCGGACCGGTGAGGGTGTAGACGCGTCCGTCGTGGTCCGGCGACAGCAGCGCCGCGACCGCCACCGCCGCCACATCGCGCGGATCGATCACCCCCTGCGCACCCGAACCGGTGAGGTTCGGCACCGGCCCGCCCGCGCGGACGGGGTCGATCCAGCTGAAGGTGTTCGAGGCGAAACTGCTGGGCCGCAGGATCGTCCACGCCACACCGCTGTCCCGGACCGCCTGCTCGCCCGGTAGATGCCAGGTGCCGACCCGGCCGAGCGCGGCGTCGCCGGTGCCGATCGCCGACAACTTCACCACGCGCCGTACGCCCGCGTCCCGGGCCGCCGCGACCAGAGCGCGATCGAGCTCGACATAGTCCGGGCCGAGCAGCCCGACCAGGAACGCCGCCTCCGCGCCGGTCATGGCGGCGGCCATCGAGGCGGTGTCCGCATAGTCGCCGCGCACCACCTCCACGCCGCCGGGAAACCGTGCCCGGTCCGGATCGCGAGTCACCGCACGTACTTTCACGCCCCGCTCGATCAGCTGTCGGACGATCTCACTGCCGATGGTGCCCGTGGCACCGGTAATCACGATCATGGCAACAACGGTGCCCCGGCGACCGTGCCGCGCTATAGGAAAAATCGGCACGATCTGCGGCATCGAGCCCGTCTAGAGTCGATCACGTGACCACGATGCTGCACCCGAGCCCCGTCGTGACGGCAGAGGGATTCGAGCGAGCCGTCGTGACTCCGGAATCGTTGCGCCCCTGGATCTCCGAGATCGGCCACATCCCGACCGTGCGGGAACCGATCGGCCCGCTCGCGCACGTTCCCCAGACCGCGATCACGCTGGTGCTCCGCACGCAGGAATCCGGCCGTCGCGATGCCTTCGTGCTCGGCTCGCGCACGAAGGCTGTTTATGCCGACGCCGACAAACCGGCCGGGTGTACTCGGCTGCGCTTGGCTCCCGGCGCCGCCCGCCCGCTGCTCGGACTTTCCGCCGCGGACCTCACCGACCGCGCCTTCCGGCTGCGCGAGGTACCCGGTCCCGCCGCCGATCTGGCCGACACCCTGGCGGAACTGGCTCCGCACGAGATCGTTCCATTCCTGGAATCCGCACTCCCGCAGCGTCTTACGGAGAACGCCACGCGCCTCGCGCACCGTCGCCTGCTGACCGCCGCCGTTGACGCCATGGCGACCGGCTCCGCTTCGCTGACCACCCTGGCCGCGACCCTCGCCGTCAGCGAACGCCAACTCCGCGCGCTCTTCACCGTGGGCACCGGCCTCTCGCCCAAGCACTACGCCCGCATCCTGCGCCTGCGCCGCGTTCTGGCCGCCGCGGGCAACACCCCATGGTCCGATATAGCCGTGGCAACAGGCTATTTCGACCAATCCCACCTGACCTCGGACTTTCGCTCCCTCATGGGCGTGCCGCCCGCGGGCTTCGTCAAGGGACACCTGCCCGTCCCCACCCCATGCGCCCCACTGAGCGAGTTTCCCGGGTAGGTGTGAAACCCGTTGCCTCGCTTCGGGATAGATCCGGTGTGGTTACACATCGCTCGGCGCGGTGTGTCGATGACGCGACATCGCGGTCGTCGTCGGCAGATCCGGATGGCCGGCCGGGGTGTCGGGGAGCCGGGCGCCCCACGGTCCGTGCGAGTCCTCCTCGTGGGTGCCCGATGGTGGCCGCGGGTCATAGACTTCAGCGGTGAGTGAACTCGCGGATTTCGCCCGGCTGATCGCCGGTGATCATGGGCTCTGTGTCGTGTCGACCCAGCGGGCGGACGGCACGATCCAATCCTCCGTGGTCAATGCGGGTGTGATGAAACACCCCGAGACCGGTGCGGACGTCGTGTGCATGGTGATTCGCGGCGGCACGCGCAAACTGGCCAACCTGCGCGCGCGGCCCCGCATGACCGTTGTCGGCCGGGCCGGCTGGCACTGGGTGACCGTGGAGGGGACGGTGTGGATCGCCGGTCCCGATGACGAGGTTCCCGGCATCGACGCCGAACGCCTACGGCTGCTGCTGCGCGAGGTGTTCACCGCGGCCGGGGGAACCCACGACGACTGGGACGAATACGACCGCGTCATGGCCGAGGATCGCCGGGCTGTGGTGTTCGTTCACCCGGAGCGCGTCTACGGGAACGCCTAGAGCCGCGCCGAAGTGCCTGCGGGCCATGCGGTGTCATCGGCGGCCAACCAAGGCTCCCGCGCCGAGGCGGCCGGTGACGTACCCGTGAACGCGCGGATGTCACGGTGCAGATGTGACTGGTCGGCGTAACCGCTGTCCGCCGCCACCCGCGCGGGCGACTGACCGCGTGCCAACCGGTGGACCGCGTGATCGAAGCGGATCAGCATGGCCGCGCGCTTGGGCGTGAGCCCGATCTGCGCATCGAACCGGGACCAGAGGCGCTGCCGGCTCCACCCGGTCTCGGCGGCCAGCTCGGCGATGCGTGCACGCCCCCGGCCGCGAAGGATCTGCCGCCACACCCACGCCACCTCCGGATCGACAGCGGACTCGACCCGCATCCTCCCGCGCAGGACGTCGTCCATGACCGCGAACCGGGCGGACCAGGTGCGCGCGTGATGAAGTCGCTCGCGCAGCGCTGCCGCCTCCCCGCCCCACAAATCCTCCAGCGCGACGAGCCCGCCGCCCAACTCCCCGGCAGGCACCCCGAGCACCGCCCGAGTCGCGATCGGCGACAACCGAATCTGCACACACCCGATCCCGTCGGCCCGCGCGTGAAACGAGCTCGACGCCAATCCGAGCGCGAGACTCTCCGACATGCCGCCGCCACGCCCATCGTCCACCGAAAACGCGTGTCCCCCGAACTCCACGATCACCGTCACCGCCGGATGCGGAACAGCCCGAATCTCGGTGGCCGCACCCGCACGAATCATGAACCCCGCCATATCGATTCCCGGTAGCCCCCGGCCCGCGCCCGGCCGCGCGATCTCCCATCCGCTGATCGCACCCGCCCCGCCGGTCGCCTCCACCTCTTCGATCGTAGGCGCGGTCGACGGCGTATTCACCCCGACGGCCCACCTCGCCGAGAGTGTCGTCGCCGAACCACTCCCCCCCCGGGGGGGGCTCGGCGATCGCGGACGCGCGCGGCCACGCGGCGACCGGGTCGTCGATCATGCGCAGCCGTGGATTGTCGGGTTTCCCGGCGGCGTTCACCCGGCCCTCGTCCAGCACAGCCGATGCGGCTCTGCTCGACGCGAGGGTGCCGCCCCGCTGCCGCACCGTGCGGGCGGACGGACCCGCAGGCACTTCGACCCTTTTCGAGTGTGCGCAAGACCCCGGCGGCCTGTGGGACCCGCAGTCGCTCCTGACCGGTGTTGCTGATCGACCGACACCGGTGCCGGGGTATAGGTTCCGGGTGTGGCATTGAACTGGAAGCTGGTTATCGACAGCCGTAACGCGGCAGCGCTCGCGGATTTCTGGGCGGCGGCGCTGGAGTACGAGGTGGAGGATCCGAGCGCACTCATCGAGCAGCTGCTCGCCGCTGGGCATCTTCCGGCGGACGCGGTCACCGAGCACGGTGGGCGCACGATCTTCCGAGGCTATGCCGGGGTCCGGCATCCGGAAGATCCGTTCGATCCCGTCAGCGGAGTCGGGCAGGGGCGGCGGCTGCTGTTTCAAGATGTGCCGGAGGGCAAGACGGTGAAGAACCGCCTGCACATCGATATCCACCGGGGGACAGCGGATCTCGCGGAGTTGGTCGCGCGGCTCGAGGGGCTGGGGGCGACGCGTGTCGAGGAGTTCGACAACGGCCCGGCCGGGCACTGGTGGGTCATGAAGGATCCGGAGGGCAACGAGTTCTGCGCGGCCTAGAGCGCAGGGCTTTCGATTCTCGAAGTCGCGCAACGTCTTCCGGACGGTGCCCGCACGAATGCGAGAGCGCTCCCGCGAGCGTACTGTCGTGAGAGGGCCGTGGTTCTCGGGGGAGGGCCGAGGTTACTGGCGCGAGAGTGCTTGGCGCGCAAGAACGCCGGCCGGTCCGAGCTACCCGGAGGGGGACGTACGGGTAGCGGAACCGACCGGCGCGTATCGGGCCGGCGCCTCGAGGGACGGCCCGAAGTTCCGGCGGGAACTCAGGGGTCTTCAGCCCGATCGCGCGCGACAAGCGTGCGGCCGGGAGTCGGATCAGCTGGCGTAGGCGCGGAGGCGGTCCGCGCGCTCACCCTTGCGGAGCTTGGTCATGACCTCGCGCTCGATCTGGCGGACGCGTTCGCGCGAGAGGCCGAACAGCTTGCCGATCTGATCGAGAGTGCGGGGCTGGCCGTCGTCCAGGCCGTAGCGCAGGCGGATGACCTGCTGTTCCCGCTCGTCGAGGGTGGCCAGTACGACGCGGACGTCGCGGTGCAGCAGACCGGCGATGACCGCGCTCTCGGCGGAGGTGGCCTCGGAGTCCTCGATGAAGTCGCCCAGCGGCGCCTCTTCGTCGTTGCCGACCGGCATGTCCAGGCTCACCGGATCGCGGCTGTGATCGAGCAGATCGGCGATCTTCTCGACCGGAATGCCGGATTCATTGGCGAGTTCGGCGTCGGTGGCCTCGCGACCCAGCTGCTGATGCAGTTCCCGCTTGATCCGGGCCAGCTTGTTGACCTGCTCCACCAGATGGACGGGGAGGCGGATCGTGCGGCTCTGATCGGCCATGCCGCGGGTGATGGCCTGACGGATCCACCACGTGGCGTAGGTCGAGAACTTGAAGCCCTTGGTGTAGTCGAACTTCTCCATCGCGCGGATGAGACCCAGGTTGCCCTCCTGGATCAGGTCCAGCAGCGGCATGCCGCGGCCGGTATAACGCTTTGCCAGAGAGACCACGAGGCGCAGGTTCGCTTCGAGCAGGTGCTGGCGGGCCGCTTGGCCCTCACGAATCAGGATCGCGAGATCCTTCTTCTTGGGTGCGGACAACCGCTTACCCGTTTCCAGCAGGTGCTGCGCGTAGAGGCCCGCCTCGATGCGCTTGGCCAGCTCGACCTCGTCGGCGGCCGTGAGCAGTGCAGTCTTGCCGATTCCGTTCAGGTACACGCGTACCAGGTCGGCGGCGGGGCTCTGGGCGTCGAGGTCCTGTTCGCTGGGGCGCACGTAAGTGGTGGCGGGGCTGGTCATGACTTGCCTCCTGTCGGTGGTGTCTCGCTCCGTTCAACGGACCCGACATCAAGAAAGTTCCCCGCCGTGCCGTTCGTAAACCGTATCTGAGCTGCGGTTTTCACGGCATCCGTCTGAGAAGTTCCTGAGAAGGGCGCGCTCCGGGGAACGCATGTCTCCGGCGGGCTGACGTCCGGTTTCCCATTGGTTGCCGTCTATAACTCGAACTTCCGAGCGCGGCAATCGAATACGAGCGAACGGGCCAGGCGCGAAGGCGGTTTTTCGGAGCGTTCGGTGCAACGATGCGCAGGTCGTAGGCATTCCCCGGGGAAACACCGCACCACGCCGATTGTGATGTGGATCATGCATGATCGCTATCGGGATGTGACCGGACAGACAACCGGCCGCCGGATGAGCGGATCATCCGGCGGCCGATGTGATCGAGAGGGAAATGTGCCGCCGCGGAGAAGGTCGGCGCGCAGAAAGTGGGTGCGGAGAAAGTCGGAGCGGAGGACCTCAGCGCGGATGAATCAACCCGTGCCGGACCAGTCCCACCACGACGCCGAGCACCGCGCTCTCGAACTCCGGCGTCGCCGCATCCCCCGTCTCGCTGTAGGCGAGCAGTTCCACCAGTTCGCTCAGCGGCAGTCCGTCGGGCCGCATGCCGGCCAGCAGCGCGGCGGTGGTGTCGTCCACCTCGTGCTGCCAGCGCGGTCCGTCCCCGCGATGCAGCCGGGCCACGCGCTGATCCCAGCCCTCGTGCCCCGGCAGGTACACGCGCTCGAGCGCGGTCGCCGGATCGACCTCGAACCGCGCGGACCGGATGCTCGAAGGATCCGCGGCCGCGGCCCGCAGCCACGCGGAGCGCTCGAAGTAGCGCAGCGCCTCCTCACCCAGCGGATCGTCGAAACCGTGGGTGAGATCTTCGGCCAGCAATTCGGTCGGTCCGTCGATCGCACGGAGATAGACGAAACCGAAGCCGATGCCGGTGACCTCGGCCGCCTCGAAGGCCTCCAGCCATCGCTGCGCCTTGGCCTGGGCGTCGTCCTCGCGCGGATCCAATCCTGCGTCCCGCAGCCAGGTTCCGACATAGAGGGCGGGATCGGCGACATCACGCTGCACGATCCAGGCGTCCACACCGTGGTCCGGAAGCCAGCTCGACACCCGGGCGCGCCAGTCCTCGCCCACCACGTGCACCCAGGACGCCAGCATGGCCGCGGTGCCGCCGGGGTTCAGCAGTTCCGGAATGCGGGAGACGACGAGTTCGCTGGCGCCGTCCAGCGCCAGTCCGGAGTCCCGATAGGTGTGCTCCACGCGGGCGGGCCCGACCACGAACGGGGGATTGGCCACGATCTGATCGAAGCGCCTGCCCGCGACCGGTTCGAACCAGGACCCCTCCAGTAGTTCGAACTCGAGTTCGTTGAGTGCGGCGGTGGCCTCGGCCAGCCACAGCGCTCGCGCGTTCACGTCGGTGCCGGTGATCGTGTCGGCGTAGCCCGCCGCATGTACGGCCTGGATGCCGCAGCCGGTGCCGAGGTCGAGCACGGAGCCGGTGTGCCGGGTCGGGGTGGCACGCAGCAGTGACAGCGATGCCTGGCCCACGCCGAGTACGTGATCGGCGTCCAGTGCGCGACGCCGCATCGAGTCGTCGAGATCCGACAGCACCCAGCGCGCGCCGTGCCCCAGATCCAGCGGGCGCAGATCGAGTGCGGCGCGCAGCAGTTCGCCGTCTCGGTGGAGCAGCCCGGCCGCGATCGCTCGTTCCGGGTCCACGGGGGCGAGTGCGGCGGCCACGTCGGGTTCGGGGAGCGGGTCGCCCAGCAGCAGCAGCCGAACCAGGGTGCCCAGCTCTCCCAGGTCGGCGGCGGCGCGGCGGACCGGAACCGGTTCCGAGCGGCCCAGCGCGCTGTGGGCCGGATCGCCGAGTGCTTCCAACAGGGTGTCGGCGTCGTATCCGACACGGATCAGAGCGGCGCGCAGGTCCGGTGCGAGGTCGGCGAGCAGGGACGAGGCGGTCCTTTGATTCGTCGGCATGGACCGGAACTCTGCCACCGCAACTCTCGGGCGTTCGTCGGCGGGCTCGGTTCCCGAGGTCGGTCACTGCGGTGTGGCCGACGGGCTCCGGTGCCGCGGGGGAGCTCGCTCCAGTGACCGGTTCGCCGGTGTGGGACGGACCCTCGAGGCACCGGGACTCATGGTCCAACGCGAAGCCTATCTTTACCGAACAATTACTACTTTTACCTGCGAATTACTTTGGCTTGCAATGCCATTAACATCCAATGGGACATCCATAAGCGAAATTCGGTGCGCGACTTACGAATAGTGTGTCGATGCCCGCTAACGTTCGCTCTGCGCTGTCCAGGGGTGCGGATTGTTCGCTCTCGCACAAGATCAACTATACCGCATGTGCCCTGACCGGCGCTGGAGCGGAAAGGACTGTGCGGCAACCGCATCGAATCGCCGTCGCTGAAATGTCGCTGAAAGACGTTTCGGAGCATCAAGATCAAAGATTTTGAAGATCAGAATTGTTGTCATGCAACGAGAGTCGTCTGTGTATGCTATTGATCATGTTAGGCCCCACTACGAGGTGGGATGACTGCAAGGCGGTGTCGCAAGTGGACGTCAACAGGCTCCAAATGCGCCGTGCGGCGGCAATTGCCACCGTGTTCGGTGTACTGGCTCTGATGACCACCGGGGCGCTCGATCGATTGTTACTGGGTGTTTTCATCGACGCCGGTCTCGTACTCGGTTGGGGCAACGCCCGACTCACGTGGATGTACATCGTCCACATCACCGATTCGGAAACTCCCAGCAAACAAAAACTGGCTCTTTCCTCGGCGGGTCGATTGGGCATCCTGACGGGTCTGTCGATTGTCGTGGCCATCCTCACCCGACCCGATGGCATCGGGATCTTCTTCGGACTGGCCATGTTCCAAGTCATTATCGTTCTCTTGACCGTGCTGCCCGAAGTGAAAGGGCTCCGCCAACAATCATGAGCATTCCCATCACTTCGCTTCCGCCGATGTCCGGACCGATTTCCCTGCTCGCGGAGGAGAAGTCGGAACCGAAGATCCACGTCGGTGATCACGCGGTCGCACACCTGTGGGGTCTCGACTTCAACGTCGACACCATCGTCTCGACGACCGTCGCGGCGCTCATCGTCCTCGGACTGGCCTTCTACCTGCGGATAAAGATCACCTCCGGGGTGCCCAACGGTGTTCAGCTGTTCTTCGAGGCCGTCACCGTGCAGATGCGCACCCAGGTGGAGACGGCGATCGGCATGAAGGTCGCGCCGTTCGCGCTGCCGCTGGCGGTGACGCTCTTCACCTTCATCCTGCTGTCGAACTGGCTGTCCATCCTGCCGGTGCAATACGGCTCCGGGGAATTGATCGCACCGCCCGCCTCGGACGTCAACTTCACCTTCGCGCTGGCGTTGTTCGTATTGTTCGCCTATCAGGCCGCGGGTGTCTGGCGGCGCGGCCCGCTGGGACACGTCAAGCAATTACTCAAGGGTCACACCGGTTGGGGCCCCATGGTTTTCATCAATGTGATCGAGGAAATCGCGAAACCGCTCTCCCTCGCGTTGCGACTCTTCGGCAACATGTTCGCCGGCGGCGTCATGATCGCGGTGATCACATTGTTCCCGTTCTGGATCAGCTGGGGTCCGAATGCCATCTGGAAACTGTTCGACCTCTTCGTCGGTGGAATTCAGGCATTCATCTTCTCTCTGCTGACCGTCCTGTACTTCAGCCAGTCGATGTCGCTGGAGCATGAAAAGCACTGATCGGCACTGCCGTTCGGGGATATCTCTTCAAGAGGAAGTGAAATAATGGCAGCAGATCCGAGTATCGTCCAGGGCGCCCTCATCGGCGGCGGCATCATTATGGCGGGCGGTGCGATCGGCGCGGGAATCGGTGACGGTCTCGCCGGCGCCGCGCTGATCGAAGGCATCACGCGGCAGCCCGAGGCGGAAGGTCGTCTGCGCGGTAGCTTCTTCCTCACCGTCGGTTTGGTCGAGGCCGCGTACTTCATCAATCTAGCGTTCATGGCGCTTTTCGTATTCGCCACTCCCGGTCAGTGACGAGATCATGTCTCCGAGAACTGATGTGGAGGCCGCTGGGAATTTCCTGATTCCCAACGGAACCTTCTTCGTCGAGCTATCGATCTTCCTGATCGTGCTCGGAGTCATCTGGTTCTTCGTCGTTCCGCCGATCCGGCAGGTGCTGGCGGAACGCGAAGCGCGGGTCGACGAGACGACCGCGACCGCGAAGCAGGCAGGCGAGGTATTCGCCGAGGCCAAATCGCGGTACGAGTCGGCGATGGAGAAGGCACGCGCGGAAGCGGCCGAAATCCGCAATGAGGCACGCGCGGAAGGTCGGACCATTCTCGAACAGATGCGCGGTCAGGCGCAGAGCGAAGCCGACCACATAGTGGCCGAATCCACGGCACACCTTCGCGCCGAAGCCGACCAGGTATCCGCCGAACTCCGGGAATCCGTCGAACCGCTCGCGCAAGATCTGGCGGATCGAATGCTCGGTGTGAAAGATCGACCCCGGTCCAGTGCCGGCCAGCAGAGAGGACGGGGGTCCGAATGATCCTCACCGACAGCATTCTGGCCGAGGGCGTCTACGACATCACCTTCGATTGGCCGGTGTTCTTCAGCCAGCTGTTCGGCTTCGCTGTCATCGTCTGGTTCATCGTCAAATACGTTGTGCCCCCGGTGAAGAAGATCATGACCAAGGCGCAGGACACCGTCCGGCGGCAATTGGAGGAGAGCGAGCTGGCCGCCGACCGGCTCAGCGAAGCCAAGGCCTCCTACGACAGTGCGGTTGCCGAGGCCCAGGCCGAACTCCAGCGCATGCGCGAGGAGGCCCGGGAGGATGCCGACCGCATCATCGCGCAGATGCGTGAGGCCGCCGCCATGGAGGTCGAGCGGGTCCGTAAACAGGGCCGCGATCAGATCCTGCAGTACCGCAGGCAGATGATTCGCGATCTGGAGAACGACCTGTCCGCGGCCATGCTCGCCCTCACCGAGGAAAAGCTGCGCGAGCACGTCAGCACGCCCGAGGCGCGCTCGGACAGCATCGAGAAGTTCCTCGCGGACCTCGAGGCGCTGGCCAACTCCTCCTCGGAGGCTCGGCCGCAGCCGAAGCAGAAGTGGCCGTGAGGCCTCGCTGGAAACCAGTGGCGGTGAACTGAATTCAGGCCGGGATCCGGCCGGTCAGGCAGTATGGCTGACCGGTCGGATCAGCCATGACCAGCCACTCCTGGCCGCGGGTGAGACGGCGCGCACCGAGCTTCTCGTGCCATGCGGCCGTCGCCTCGATATCCGTGCAGGCCAGGTCGATATGCGCCGAGGTCGGTCGATCCTCCCGCAGGCGTTGCAGTAGCAGGCTGATCGGCAGTGGCGAATTCGGCTGCAGCCGTGAGTATTCCGGCAGTGTGCCGGGACGCCAGGTCCACCCGGTCAGGGCGGTCCAGAACCGGACCTCGCTCTCGTGATCCGCCGCGCCGATGTCGAGGCAGATCTGGTCGAGTCGGCTCCGGTCGCCTTCGGGGCCGGTGATGACGGGCGAGAGCGTGCCGTGCTCGCCCGCGGGGGTGAAGCAGAAGATCAGTCCGTGCGGCGATCGGAGCACGGTGTAGTCGGGGTGATCGAACACGATCGTCGCCCCGAATCGCACCGCCTGCTCGGTCGCGGCCGTCACATCGTCCACGTCCAGGTCCAGATGAACGCGCGGCGGGCCGCCGATCGCCTGCATCTTGACAGTCGGATCGCCCGATTCCGGTAGCAGCGTGAGGAATTCGTCGAATTCACCGCGCCGGGGCGAGGGTGTGGTGCCGGTGACCGCCGTCCAGAACTCGAGGCATCGCTCGAACTGCGCCGTGGGACGGTCCAGGAACGCCCAGATCCATCGAATCGTCATGCTGTCTCCCATCATTCGCGGACACACTGTTCCTCGCGGTACTCACCCGTGGGTTCAGTGTGGAGGTTTGTCGTGGACGCCGCGTGTGATCGGTCGTGCAGCGCGGTCGAGGTCGGTCGTGGAGGGCGGGTCGAGGGCGGTCGTGGACGCTGCGCGAGGTCAGTCGTCGAGCCCGGGGCGCGCCGCGGTGAGCGCTCCCGTTCGCCGACCCGGACTCGCGCGAAAAGTCTTGCGGTAGGTCAGCGGCGGCACGCCGAGCTCCGTCCGCATGTGGTGGCGCAGCGAGGCGGCGGTGCCCATGCCCGCCGCGCGCGCGACCTCGTCGATCGGCAGATCGGTGGTCTCGAGCAGGTGCCGCGCGTGCCGCAGCCGCTGCTGCAGGATCCACGCGCCCGGCGCCATTCCGGTCTCGGCCTTGAACCGCCGGGTGAACGTGCGCACGCTCATCCGCGCGTGGGCGGCAAGGGAATTGAGGTCCAGCTCGTGGCCGAGGTGGCGCAGCGCCCACAGTCGGGTGGGCGCGGTGCCGTCCGCGCCCGGCTCGGGGATGTTCCGTTCGATGAACTGCGATTGCCCGCCTTCGCGCCACGGCGGCACCACGCAGTACCGGGCGGCCCCGTTGGCGGCCGCACTGCCGTGATCGGTGCGGATGATGTGCAGGCACAGATCGATGCCCGCGGCGAGACCCGCTGCGCTCCAGATGTTTCCGTCGTTCACGAACAGCAGATTCTCGTCGAGCCGGACCCGGGGGTACAGGGCGCGGAAGGCGTCCGCGAAGTTCCAGTGCGTGGTCGCTCTGCGGCCATCCAGCATTCCCGCCGCGGCGAGCACGAACGCACCGGTGCAGATCGAGACGATCCGGGCATCGGGCCGGATACTCGCCATGGCGGCGGCCACCTCCCGGGGCAGGACGCCCTGGGTACGCGGTCCGGGAATCTGGGTGCCCGGCACGATCACGGTGTCCGCCCGAGAAAGCAACTCCGGTCCGAACTCCGGCACGATCGTGTACCCGTTGGTGGTCGCGATCCCCTCGGTGCTCAGCCCGCACACCCGCACGTCGTACAGCCGATTCCCGTCCTCGTCGCGGGCCGAGCCCAGCACGGTCGGCGGAATCGTCATATCGAACCCGACGAGCGGGGCGAGCGCGAGGACGGCCACCAGATGTGGTCCGGGCGCGGCTGTCCGGTCCTGCCGGGTGCGCTGTCCCGATATGTCGGAGTTCTCGATCGGCATGGTCTGCTCCGGTACGGGCATGGGTCTCTCCAAGATTGGCTTGATCTTTACGCATTGTGTCATTCAGGCCACTCGTACGCGAGCCGGATTTCCGTCACGCTCGATCGGTGAGCGAACTGACGAGCGATCCGATCTCCGGATCACGGCCCGACGCAACGGGTTCCCCGCAGCACTCGGAGGCGACAGCCGCATCCGCGCCGCGAGATGCGGCATCGGATGCCTCCGCCTCGGTGCTCTCCGCGCCGCTGTCGGAATCGGGCCTGCCGCGCACCGGGATACCCGGTCCCGGGCGCCGGGCGCGCAAGCTGCATCCGGCGTGGATCGTGGCGGCGGTCGGATTCGTGGCGCTGCTGGGTGCGGCCGCGTTCCGGTCGGTGCCGGGCGTGCTGATGGATCCGCTGCACACCGAGTTCGGGTGGTCACACGGCACGATCGGTGCGGCCGTATCGGTGAATGTGCTGCTGTACGGCCTGATTTCGCCGTTCGCGGCGGCGCTGATGGATCGGTTCGGCATCCGGCGGGTGGTCGCCTGCGCGTTGCTGCTGATCGCGGCGGGCAGTGGGCTGACGGTGTTCATGACCCAGCCGTGGCAGTTGATGGCGACCTGGGGGCTGCTGGTCGGCGTCGGCGTGGGCTCGATGTCCATGCCGTTCGTGGCCACCATCACCGGTCGCTGGTTCGTCGGGCAGCGCGGGCTCGTCACCGGTGTGCTCACCGCGGCGGGAGCGACCGGTCAGCTGATCTTCCTGCCGCTGATCGCCCGGCTCGCCATCGATCACGGCTGGCGGGTGCCCGCGCTGCTGGTCGCGGGAGCCGCCCTGGCCGTCGTGCCGCTGGTGCTGCTGTTCATCCGGGACTTCCCGAGCGATATCGGCGTCACCGCGTACGGCGCCGAACCCGGCAGCACCGTCGGGGTTCGGACCGAGGCCGCGGGCGGGGCGTCGCGGGCGCTCACCGTGCTGGCCACCATCGTCCGCAAGCCCGTGTTCTGGCTGTTGGCAGGCGGTTTCGCGATCTGCGGCGCATCGACCAACGGGCTCATCGGCACGCACTTCGTCAGTGCCGCGCACGATCACGGCATGCCCGCGACCACGGCGGCCGGACTGCTGGCGCTGGTGGGAATCTTCGATGTGGCGGGCACCATCGCCTCGGGCTGGCTCACCGACCGGATGGATTCGCGCTACCTGCTGGTCGGCTACTACTCGCTGCGTGGGCTGTCGCTGCTGGTGTTGCCGCTGCTTTTCGCGCCGGATGTGGAGCCGAGCATGTGGGCGTTCATCGTCTTCTACGGCCTGGACTGGATCGCCACCGTGCCGCCGACCGTCGCGCTGTGCCGCGAGCATTTCGGTGCGGACGGCCCGGTCGCGTTCGGCTGGGTGTTCGCCTCGCATCAGATCGGTGCGGCGCTGGCCGCGTTCGGCGCGGGCGTGATCCGCGATGTGCAGGGCAGCTACACCACGGCCTGGTTCATCGCGGGCGGGCTGTGCGCGATCGCGGCATTGCTGTCGGCGAGTATCCGGCGGATGCCCTCAGCCGTCGATGGAGTTGTGCGGGCGTGACTCGAGTGCCTTGCGATCGTCCTCGCGGCCGTCCCAGCGACTGGGCTCCTCCTTGCTGCGCGGCGGGCGGTCGTTGGCGATCAGCACCGCGACCCACGGTAGCGGAATCGAGACTCCGATGATCAGCAGCGAGATCACCCAGTTGCCCCACAGGCTGTAGGCCACCGCCGAGAGCACCAGGCACGGAATGCGGAAGGCCATGATGATCGTGTACCGGCGCACCCGGTTGCGATGCTGCTGATCCAGCGACGTCGCGGCCTCGGTGATCAGCGCGGGATGGTCCTGCTCACCGGGGAAGCAGCCCGCCGACGGCCGCGGCGGCATCGGAATCGAGCCGGCGGGGTGGATCTCGACGTCGGGGCGATCACCGCCGGCACTCGACTCGGCCTGGGATTCGCCGTCACGCTGCATACCTCGAGTCTTGCACTCACGCCGGTCTAATGCACATGCCCTGATCTGGCCGGTATCGCTCGACGCTCCGAACCCACCTCCCCGCATCCTGTCGGCCACGATCCTGGCATCATGGATCGGGTGAGCGCAGACACCCTGGTACGTCCGGAAATCACCTCCGACGAGAAGACCGACGACGACGCCCCCAAGGTCTTCCACTACGTCAAGAAGAACAAGATCGCCGAGAGCGCCGTCATGGGCACCCATGTCGTGGCCCTCTGCGGCGAGGTCTTCCCTGTGACGAAGTCGGCCAAGCCCGGCTCGCCGGTATGCCCGGACTGCAAACGCATCTACGAGACGATGAAGAAGGACTAGCTCGAGACGGCAGGTTCTCGCGCTGGGACAGGCACCGGACTCGGTCCGGTGCCGTGTAGACCGGTCCGGATGGGATGTGGGGACTGTGAGAGACCAGTTCGAGATAACGCAGGAAGTCCCCGATCCGTGGGCGCGCCGACGCGTCGCTCCGCAGTGGATTCCGTCTCGCGGCTTGAGTAACGGGCTCGATGCCCGCACCTGGGGAGTGCTCGCGGACCTGGACGAATCACAGGTCTACCGCGTGCTTTTCGCGCTCTCGGACGCGCGGATCGCGGGCTACGTCCTGCCGGTGCGCGCGACGGTCCTCGAGGCCGGTGATCCGGAGATCGCCTGGCGTCTGCGGGTCGATCTTCAACAGTTCCGCATCGCAGAGGACCGAGTGATGGAGGTCCTGCGCTACGCCCGCCCGCGCCGCGCACCGCGGCCGCCGCGCGGCACTCGCCGCCGACTCCGCGTGCCGCTGGTTCGCCGGGCTCGGTGAGGTGCGCCGAGCCCGGCTCGCCCGTGCACTCCGGAGTTCACACACGTCGGCGACACGATGAAGAAGGTTCAGCCGGTACCGGAAGGCTCCGGCTCAGCGGTGCGCGGCGGGGTCAGCAGTTGGAAACGGTCGGCCACCAGGAGCTGATGTTCGATCGCGAGACCCAGCCGCGGTGGCCCGCACCGTTCTGGATGTAGGCCCACTCGTTGCCCGCGTTGTTCTTCTCGTGGCAGATCACCTTGACGGCCGCGCCCTCGGCGACGGTGTATCCGGTTCTGTCGCAGGTCGAGGCGTTTCCGGTGTAGAGGTTGTACGAGTTGTACGGGCCGTCCATGGTCGCGTCACCCCAGGTCGCGTGCCCCGAAGTGCTCGGATACCAGTTGCACGCCTGCTGTGCCTGGGCGGCGGGCGTGCCGGTGAGCAGCGACAGGCCGGTCGAACCGAAGGTCAGTGCGGCCGCGAGCAGAATTCTCGACTTCATGTGGATCCCTTTCCTCTCCCAGCGGATCTGACGTCGCCGGGTCTGGAGAACGTAAGGGGCACAAGAAGTTTGGGCAACAGAGGTGCGTTGGCAATTAGTTGCCAGCGGAATTCGCGACGAAGCGACGGCCCGGGATGTGAACTGAACGAATGACCAGGGGTCTGCGCTGCTCAGGTGCCGGCAATACCTTGCCAGGGAGTGTCTCCCGATGGTCGATGACCGGCGCCGGGAGCGGCCCGGCGTCGACCCTGTGGCTCAGGGAACGGCGGTGAACAGCTCGTAGCTGTGACCGTCGGGGGCGTGCACGTAGACCCCGCGCCCGCCGGCCAGGTGGTTGACCTGCCGGTCCCACCCGTGTTCCGGGCCGGAGCCGTACTCCACGGCAGGCCAGGTCGCCAGCCTCCCCAGTACGGCGTCGAAGGTGTCGTCATCGACGAGGAAGGCGTAATGGCCGGGCTCGACTCGCCGGCGGTCGTCGAAGTCGAGTGTCAGATCGCCGTTGACCGGCACGGGCGCGAACGGTCCGGCGACAGCGGACACCGTCAGCCCCATCAGTTCGGCGAAAAACGTTGCCGCGGCGAGCTTGTCGGCCGCCGGGACGATCGTGTGATTGAGAACGATAGACATCGCTTCCTCCTGTTTCGTGGGTCCCGAAAAAGTATTTGTATGCGATACGCATAAAAATATAGATGCGTATCGCATACGATGTCGAGGGTGGATACGCACGAGGCTCGAAACACTTCGGCCATGGCCGACACGGTCGATGGTGGACCGGCCCTGTTCCGGCTGGTCCGTTTCTGGTCGCGTCGCTGGAGCATCCAGGCACTCACCCGAGTCGTCCAGGAACCGGACACGGATCAGCGGCGGGTGCAGCACATTCAGGTCGTAGAGGCCGTTGCCGCCGCGCTGCGGACGGGTGAGCAGGCAGCTGTCACCGATGTCGCCGAGCAGCTCGGTCTCGACCACTCCGGCGCCAGCCGCATGGTGCGTGACGCCGTCGATGCCGGTTACCTGGTCCGTGGCGACTCCGTTCGCGATCGTCGCCGCGTCGTCGTTCGACTCACCGACAGCGGACACGATCTGCTGATCGCGTCGCACGACTGGCAACGCCAGTGCTTCGACCAGCTCACCGCGGCGTGGAGCGAGCGCGACCGGCGCCGATTCGCCGGCTACCTGCAACGCCTCGCCGACGAAACCATCCGGTGAATCGATCGCCGCGAACTTGGGAGACGCCTGCCTGGGCGGGAGTGGCGGCGGACCTCTGGGGAACTTTACGGGCGTCCGGTTTCTTTTACTCCCAATTTGCTGGGAGTTTTCGGAATAGGGGCGAAACCGGCTAACGCTCGAGCACGTTCGATCGACGGAAGGGTGTCGGGATACATCTTCTGGAAGCGGTTGGACAATGTCGGCAAGAACATTTTCGGCTGCGGTGGCCGTTGCGACCGCGATGGTTCTCAGCGCGGCAACGGCCGCGGCGGATCCCGCCACGACCACGAGTCCCGAACCCGGGGTCGGACTGGGTGTGGACGTGGGCGTCGGGCCCGGAGGGGTCAAGGTCGGCGTCGATGCGAATGCCGGCGCCGGTGGCGGCGGGGCGAATGCCGGAGGCGGCGTTCAGGTCGGTGGGGGCGGCGTGCAGGCCGGTGGAAATGCCGGTGGGGGCGTGCAGGTCGGTGGCGGTGCGCAGGCCGGTGGGAATGCCGGTGGCGGCGGGACCGGCGGCGGCGGCGCGCAGACGGGCGGTAATGCCGGGGGTGGTGGCACGGTCGGTGGTGATGTGCAGACCGGCGGGAACCTCGGCGGTGGTGTGCAGGTCGGCGGTGATGCGCAGACCGGAGGCGCTGTCGGCGGTGGCGGCACCGTCGGTGGTGATGTGCAGACCGGCGGGAACCTCGGTGGCGGTGTGCAGGTCGGCGGTGATGCGCAGACCGGAGGCGCTGTCGGCGGTGGCGGCACCGTCGGTGGTGATGTGCAGACCGGCGGGAACCTCGGTGGCGGTGGCACTGTCGGCGGTGGCGTGCAGGTCGGTGGAAATGCCGGTGGCGGTGGCACTGTCGGTGGTGGCGTGCAGGTCGGTGGGAACGCCGGTGGCGGTGGCGCCGTCGGTGGTGGCGTGACTGCCGGAGGCGCGGCGCAGGGCGGCGGTCTCGGCGGCGTCGATCTGGTGGCCGCGGGAGCCGGAGCGGCAGGTCCGGACACGGTGATGGGTATGGCGATTCCGGCCGCCGCGACGGTCGGCATGGCCGGTGGGCCGACGGTCACGGACCGAGTTCCGCAGGGCGGGTACGTGATTCCCAAGGGCGCCCCCGAGACCGGGGCGGGTGGCATGGCGGCACAGGTGAGCGCGCAGTGACGATCGGCAGCCGAAGTGCGCTGGGGGTAGGTGGAATCCGGCGCACCGTCGTCACGGTCCTCGTCGTCGTGGCAGCGCTGGTGTCGGTTCTGCTGTCCGGGTGTTCGTCCGACGCCCCGGCCGCATCGAATGCCGCGGCGTCGTCGACCTCGGCGGTGAAGACAGCCCCGGGGGTGGCCAGATCGACGCCGACGGCATTCACTATCTCCTCGATCAACGCCTCGGGATCGCTGATCTCGCTGGGGCTCAATGCCGATGGCACGGTCCAGGTCCCGGCGGACTATCGCCAGGCCGGCTGGTACCAGCAGGGTCCGGCGCCCGGTGAGCAGGGGTCGGCGGTCATCCTCGGCCACGTGGACTCCTATCAGGGCGAGGGAATCTTCTTCTCGCTCAAGAAGGTCAAGCCCGGCGACATGATCGACGTGGCCCGGGCGGACGGAAAGACCGCGCACTTCAAGGTCACCGACGTCCGGATGTACTCCAAATCCGAGTTCCCCGACCAGCTCGTCTACGGCTCACGTGGCGGCGCGACACTGCAGGTGGTCACCTGCGGCGGGCAGTTCGACCAGAACGCCAAGAGCTATCTGTCGAACGTGGTCGTGTTCTCCTCGCTCGATTCGGTGACCTAGCGGGCCCGTCGACGCGACCCGAAAGCGCCCGCACAGCGTTGTGTGCGGGCGCTTTCGGCTGTGTCGTCGCCGAGGGCGGGGCGACGGCCGAGATGGTGCCGAGCTCGCGTGTCCCGGGCGCTACCTCATTCGCGGTGACCCGCACGCGAGAACACCGCGACCAGGAAGTCGGAGCCGTCGGCGAAGGGGCGCAGATCCCATGTCGAGAGGCGCAGATCCACTGTGAGACCGGCCTTTTCGGCGTCGGAGAAGAACTCCGAGAACTCGTACCCCCGATCGGCGCCGAAGCCGACGACCAGCCGTCCCGTGGGAGCCAGATGCCGCGCGAATCCGGCCAGCACGGCCGCGCGGGTCGACGGGGCCAGGAAGGTCACCACGTTCCCGGCGCACACGATCGCATCGAAGTCCGCGGCAACACCCCGTCCGGGCAGATCCAGCTCCGCGAGATCTCCCACCAGCCACGTCGGCCCCGGATGGTCCTGCTCCGCGGCCGCGATGAGCACCGGATCCACATCCACCCCCACCACGGCATGTCCGGCGCGGTGCAGATAGCCACCCACTCGCCCCGGTCCGCAGCCCGCGTCCAGCACCCGGCCACCCCGCCCCAGCATCGCGTCGATCAGCCGCGCCTCGCCGACGATATCGGTTCCCTCGGCCGCCAGCGCGCGAAACCGCTCCACGTACCACGTCGAATGCGCCGGATCGGCAGCGGTGAGTTCTTCCCACTGGCTCGGAATGCGTGCGCCCACGGTCTCTCCTCCTCGTTCGCCCTGCCCCCGGTCCACTGTGCCACCGCGCGGCGAATCCTCAGCGCACGGGCCGCTCACCCGGCCTCTCAGAGGGGGTGCGGCGTCCGCCGAAAAGAATGTCGCCGCGACTGTCGATTCGGGTCGGGGTTGCGCGTCGAAGGTATCGAGGGGTCCGATAGACGGGTCCACCACCTGAAGGGACAGGGATCATGACGCAGTATCTGGTGTTGATCTATCAGGACGAGCAGCAGGTCGACGAGGCGGCCAGTGCCGAGATGGGGGCCGCGCATCAGGTGTTCATCGGGGCGAACGGGGAGGCGCTGCGGGGTGGGAACGCACTGGAGCGGTCCGGAACCGCCACCACCGTGCGGCCCGACGGCGCGGACGGGTTCGTGATCACCGATGGGCCGTTCGCGGAGACCAAGGAGCAGTTGGGCGGCTACTACCTGATCGAGGCGGCCGATCTGGACGCGGCTATCGCGGTGGCCAAGCAGGTGCCGATGCCCGCCGGTGGGGTGGAGGTCCGGCCGATCTGGGCGGTGCCGGGTGCTGTCGGCTGATATCGCCTCGGCGGTCGAGGACGCGCATCGCAGCGAGTGGGCCTTCGTGCTCGCCGCGACGGTGCGCGTCACGCGCGATATCGACCTGGGTGAGGAGTGCGTGCAGGAGGCGTACGCCCAGGCGCTCACGGTGTGGGCGAGGCAGGGAGTGCCCGCGCGACCGGGAGCCTGGCTCACCACGGTGGCACGCAATCGCGCGCTGGATCTGTTGCGGCGCAATGCCACTCGGAAACGGGCCCTGCCGATGCTGGTCTCCGACGAGTACGACGCCGACGTCGCGGACCAGGCGGTGGACGCCGCGGATCCGCATTTCGACGACGACCGGTTGCGGCTGATCTGTACCTGCTGCCACCCGGCCCTGTCGCTCGAGGCCCAGGTCGCGCTCACTTTGCGGCTGGTGTGCGGGCTGACCACCGCGGAGGTCGCGCGGGCGTTCCTGGTGTCGGAGTCCACCATGGCGGCCCGAATCACCCGCGCCAAGAAGAAGATCGCCGCCGCGCGCATTCCCTACCGGGTGCCCGCGCCCGCGGAACTGCCCGACCGCGTCGACGCCGTCCTGACCGTGGTGCATCTGCTCTTCACGACCGGGCACACCGCGCCCTACGGCGCCGAACTGGTGCGGCGCGAGCTCACCGAACGCGCCGTCGACATCGCCCGGATGCTGTGCACGCTGGTGCGCGAGCACGCCGAGGTGTCCGGGCTGCTGGCGCTCATGCTGCTCACCGAGGCGCGCCGGGACGCGCGGGTGGACGCCGAGGGCGCGATGGTTCCACTGGAACGACAGGACCGGACCCGGTGGAATCGCCCGCAGATCACCGAAGGGCTTGCCCTGGTGAAGGATTCGCTGCGACAGCCCGGGAAGTACGCGCTACAGGCCGCGATCGCGGCCGTGCACGCGGAGGCCCTGGACTACGACGCCACCGACTGGCATCAAATCGTCGGCCTCTACGACGAATTGGGCCGTCGCTGGCCGTCGCCCGTGGTCGCCCTCAATCGTGCGGTGGCCCTCGGTTACGCGGACGGCCCCGCTCCCGCCCTGGCGGCGCTGGACGATCTGGCGGCGCACCCGCAACTCGCGACCTACGAATACCTCCCCGCCGCCCGCGCCCATTTCCTCGCCGAACTCGGCCGCGTCGACGAGGCCCGCGCCGCCTACGACGAGGCGATCTTGTTGACCGGCAACGACATCGAACGCGAGTTCCTCGCCCGCAAGCGCGACACCGTGTGAAATCTCGGCGGGGTCGCCGGGCAGTACGCCCGACGACACCGCGACGTCCGCTAGTGCGAAGTGGCGGGGCTGTTGTGGTAGGCGGCGACCAGCCACCTGTCGTTCTGCCGCTGCAACACCCAGGTCGCGTGGACGAGACGATCGGCGGGCACATCGGTTTCACCCGCGAAGCGAATACCGGCCTTGCTCACCGCGATCGCGTGATCGGCGTCGAGGAAGCGCAGGTCTTCGATCGTGTCGATGACCGACGAATCCTTCAGGGGCCCGGCGAAACCGGCGGCCATACCCTGGCGGATCTCCTCCCGGCTGCGCCGATAGGCGCCGGGCATGATCACGGTGGCGTGCTCGCAATAATCCGCGACGAACCGGTCCGCGTCGCCCGCCGCCCACGCCTCGTACTGGTCGGCGAAGACCTTCGAGATAGCGGCGGAGTCGTCTGTTCGGGTAGAGGTCATGGCGTGTCCTTCGCTGGATGAACGCGGCTCACTGCTGTGGGCCGTCTCCTGGAACGACGCGCGAGCTCGGCGCCGATCGACAGCGTGGACGGAACTTGTTCGCGGGGTTCGGCGGCGCGTCACCGCGCTCAGGAGACGATGGGCAGCGACTGTCCGCTCGCCGGTGGGGGAGAGGGCGGATTCGGTTCCGTGTCAGCCGGTTTGGCGTCAGCGGGTTCGGCGTCAGCAGGTTCGGTGGCGTGCCGCTTCTTGCGGCGGTCCCACCACCGGTGGATCTGGGACAGCCGGGTCGCCCGGGCGGGCCAGAATTCCTGGACGCTGGCATTGAACTCGGCCCCGAGGATGACCGCGAAGCCCAGGAAGAACGTGAAGAGCAGGAAGGCGATCGGGGTGGCCAGCGCGCCGTAGCTGATGCCGGTGCGGGTGACCCAGGACAGATAGCGGCGCAGGCCCTCGCTCGCTCCCATGAAGAAGACGCCCGCGACCAGTGCCCCGCCGAACAGTCGATGCCACGGCAGGGTGCGGTGCAGCGCCAGTTTGTAGAGGGTGGTCAGCCCGACGATGAGCAGCAGGCCCGCGCCGGGGTAATAGAAGGCGTCGATCAGGCGCAGACCGGGTTCGCGCCATCCGTGCGGCAGGACCCGTCCGATCAGCGACGGTCCCAGGGCCACCACGGGCAGGATCATGACCGACACGATCAGGAAGCCGACGTACAGCAGCAGGGCGAAGATCCGCTGCCACACGGGGTGACGGGCCGAGCCCTGTCCGTGCGCGGCGGTGATGGCGTCCACGAAGGTCGCCATGGCGGAGGAACCGGCCCACAGCGACAGCACGAAACCCACCGACACGACGCCGCCGTGACCGCGCTGCAGCACATCGGTGACCGTGGGTGTGACCAGGTCGTCGACCACGCTGGGGCTGAACAGCTTCCGCGCGAACGCAATGATCTTGTTCTCCACGATCTCGACCGTGTCGGGACCGAACCAGTGCCCGACATAGCCGAGGCTGCCGAGCAGTCCCAGCAGCAGCGGAGCCAGGGACAGGGTCTGCCAGAACGCCGCGGCCGCGGATTTGGCGAAGATGGAATCGTTCCACGCCTTGACCGCCACGTGCACGATCAGTTCCCGCGCGCGGCCCAGTCGCGTGGCGGCGTGCTCCGGCTCGGGTGTCGTTTCGGCGAGTTGTGAATCATCACTCTCGGCGGAAAGGGACCTATCACCCGCATCGGCTCGCGGGTCCCGCGCCGGGCTTGCTCGCGAATCCTCGGCCGCGACCGGCCGTGACTCGTCCGCAACGGTCCGGTCCAGCGCGGATGCGCCGGAGCGTTGCGGTGGATCGTCGTGCTCGTTCATCGTGGCTACAGCATCGCGCACGAGGGTTTCGGATGTGCGCTGACCCGCGATGTGTCCTGCCGCACTATCCGAGGCTGTGTCGGATTGGTTAGGAGTCGGTCAACCGCGCTAATCTCTTCCGAGTGACTTCGGGTGGTGGCGGTTCATTACGTGCATGGCAGCGCAGGGCTCTCACCAAGTACTTGGCGACCAAGCCTCGAGACTTCCTCGCCGTAGCCACGCCAGGTGCGGGTAAGACCACTTTCGCGCTCCGGGTGGCGGCGGAACTGCTGCGTGATCGCACGGTCGATCAGGTGACGGTGGTGGCCCCGACCGAGCACCTCAAGCATCAGTGGGCGGGTTCGGCGCAGCGCATCGGCCTGCAGCTCGACTCCAACTTCTCCAACTCCACCGGTTCCACCTCCTCGGACTATCACGGTGTGGTGGTCACGTACGCGCAGGTGGCGTCGCATCCGTTCAAGCATCGGGTCCGCACCGAGAACAGACGCACGCTGGTGATTCTCGACGAGATCCACCACGCGGGCGATGCCAAGAGCTGGGGCGAGGCGACCGAGGAGGCATTCGGGCCCGCCACCCGCCGCCTGGCGCTGACCGGTACGCCGTTCCGCTCGGACGATTCGAAGATCCCCTTCATCACCTACGAGCGGGACGAATCGGGTTTCGAGAAGTCCCGCGCCGATCACACCTACGGGTACTCAGAGGCGCTCGCCGACGGCGTGGTCCGGCCGGTCGTGTTCCTGGCGTACTCGGGTGAGGCGCACTGGCGCGACAGCGCGGGCGAGGAGTATTCCGCCCGTCTGGGTGAGCCGCTGAACGCCGAGCAGACCGCGCGTGCCTGGCGCACCGCCCTGGACCCGGCCGGCGACTGGATGTCCAAGGTGCTGACCGCCGCCGACACCCGGCTGCGGCAGCTGCGGGCCACCGGTATGCCGGACGCGGGCGGGCTGGTGATCGCCACCGATCAGGACAAGGCGCGCGATTACGCCGAACTGCTGCAACACATCTCGGGCACCAAGCCGTCGATCGTGTTGTCGGACGACCCGTCCTCCTCGGACCGCATCACCGAATTCAGCAACAGCACCGATCCGTGGATGGTGGCCGTGCGCATGGTGTCCGAGGGCGTCGACGTGCCGCGCCTGGCGGTGGGCGTGTACGCCACCAGCGCCTCGACGCCGCTGTATTTCGCGCAGGCCATCGGGCGGTTCGTGCGTGCCCGCAAGGCCGGGGAGACCGCGAGCGTGTTCGTGCCCTCGGTGCCGGTGCTGCTGGATCTGGCCGCGCAGCTGGAACTGCAGCGCGATCACGTGATCGGCAAGCCGCATCGCGAGCAGAACGACCTGGACGACGAACTCCTGATCGAGGCCAACAAGCAGAAGGACGAGCCGGGCGAGGAGGAGAAGAAGTTCATCGCCCTGGCCGCGGACGCCGAACTCGATCAGGTCATCTACGACGGTGACTCGTTCGGCACCGCCACTTTCTCCGGCAGTGACGAGGAAGCGGACTATCTCGGTATTCCGGGCCTGCTCGACGCCGCGCAGATGCGCGCGCTGCTGCACGATCGCCAGACCCGTCAGCTGCAGGATCGCACCGCCGCGGTCGAGGCGAGTCATCATCCGGTCGCGGCCATGGCCGTCGAGCGCGCCGCCACCGCCGATCGGCTCGGTGAACTGCGCCGTGAACTCAACAGCCTGGTCGCCATGCACCACCACCGCACCGGCAAGGCGCACGGCGTCATCCACGGGGATCTACGCCGCGAATGCGGCGGCCCGCCAACCGCTCTCGCGACGGCGGACCAACTATCCCAGCGGATCGCGGCCCTGCGCCGCATGTGATCCGACACCGGAGAACTCGGCGCGGCGCTCGCCGCCGCCGAGTCGGTTACCGGTCCGACCACGATCGGTGGCAGATCAGCAGCACGATCTAGCTCAGCAGCGGGTCGCCAACCGGCTGGGCGAGGTGTCGACGGCTGCCCTGATCAGTAAGTCGGGCCGGGGATACCCGATGGCCGAGCCGCATCGGGATATCCGGTCGCGAGTTGTGTCGGAAACGTCCGGGCATTCGTCATCCCCGCTGCGAACGTCCGGGGCGGTGCCCGTGCCCTCCTCGCGCATTCGGTCGTGGCCCCTCTCGCGCCGCGTGACCGCGGCAGCACCGAGCACTCCGGCTCACGCGACCGTCAGATCGATCCGCACCGAGTCTCCCGCTTCGAGTCCTTCCGCGACGCGCACCGGCTTCTTCATCGGAAGGATGTAGGTACCCTCCTTCTTCGCGGGAAAGAGCGAGGTCGCCCACCGGCTCCCGCCCACCTCGACCTGCACGCGCACGGACCCGAACCCACCGGCGAGCTGCCCGTACCTCTCCTCGATCTCGTCCGCGATCTCCTCGGGCAAGCTCACGAAATGCCACGCCGCCTGTGCCTCCCACACCCACAGTTCGGCGGAGAACGAGTACCGAGACATAGCCATCCGCCGACCGTAGCGAACAGGACCGACAGCCGCAGGGCTCGATATCCCACGAGGCCGGGTGACCGCCTCGCCTACGGCCTTCGCGCCACGGACCCGCGCAGCGAACCTCGGACGCAGACCCGGGTTCGAGACAGCGCGCGCACGGGACGCCGCGCCCAGGGATGGGAGCAGCGCATTCGACGACCGCCGGCGAACCGGTCGAGCCGACTCGGCAGCGGCTGCCGTACGCGGTGGATCGTGGACGCCGCGACGCCCGCACGGCCTCGACTCGACAGCCGAGGCTCGCGCCGCGGCCATCACTGACCGCGTGGTGGCGGCGCCTCGATCCCGGGTGCGGTCGAGGCGTCGCCGGATGCACCGGCCGGGGCTAGCGGCACTGGTTGGGTTCGCCGTATTTGACGACCGACAGGACCGCCTCGCCCTCGGTGAAAGGTGTTCCGGGAGCGGGGGACTGGGCGACGACGATCCAGTTGCGGTCCATGACCTGCATGCGACCCGCGCCGGTCGCGTCCTTGGAGCGGGAGTAGAAGACGCCCGCCTTCTGGATGGTGTTCTGGGCGTCCTGCAGGTTCGCGCAGACGACATCCGGCATGATCGCCGCGGGCGCGGCGGTAGCCGTTGTCGTGGCGGGCGGCGCCGAGGTGAGCGGCGGATTCGTCTGCGGTGCCGGTGCCGCGGTCGGCACCTGCGTCGTGAGCGGCGAATTCACTGTCGTGACAGCCGGTTTCGTGCTGGTCGTCCCGGGCGATTGGGTGCTGACGCCACAGCCGGTCAGGACGGCGATGGTGAGCAGTGCGGTGAGCGCGACGAGGAGCGGCCCTCCCGCTCGGCCACGCGTTCCCGCCGAGCAGCGATCTGCTTCCGGATCGAGCCGCCCCGCCGGGCCCCGATCTGCCGCTCGACCATGCTGTCCGGCCGAACCGCGCTCTGCCGCCGAACCGCGCTCGGCAGCCGGGCCGTGCTGTCCTGCCGAAACGCGCTGTCCCCCTTGCCCTTGCTCGCCTGTCGGGTGCGGATATCTCGCTCGGGGGTGATGTCCGGCGGGGTGGTGGGTCGCGGACTGCGGGGTGGTCGTCATTCGCATGCCGTGCCGTCGTTGTCGCGGTCCAGCCCGGCTCGGTAGCCGGGGTCGCCGCGGTGCAGCGGCGCGGCCCCGGCGGCTCGCGCCTGGGCGCAGCTGCCGTAGTAGGCGCTGGCAGCGGGGGTGGTCGCGGGGGCGGGGGCCGGGGCGACGGCGGCGGGCGGTGGGATGGCCGCGGGCGGGACGGTGACGCGGACCGTGGTGGTCGGCAGCACGATCTCGGGCGCTGGAGCGGGAGCCTCGGTGGTCGGCGCGGGCGCGGTCGGGATCGCGGACGTGGTGGTGGTCGCCGCCGCGGACGTGGTGGTGGCGGCCCGCATCGGGTTGGCCGTCGATGTGGTTGCCGCAGTGGTGGTCGAGCGCTCGGACGAGGTGCTCGAGCCGCATCCCGATAGTAGGGCGGTGGTCAGCAGGCAGGCGCCCGCGAACAGGAAAGTGCTGGTGAAGGTGCGATGCCGTGCTGTCATGCGAGTCCCCGGTTCGAGAGTTGGTGCGGCCGCCGCCGGGATGGTGCCCCGTGTTTGCCACCGGCCGCGCGGGCAGAACGCTGCCAGGGAAAATGTTTCGGCACACACGATTCGGGGAACTCGGCACGATTCGTCAGGCTCTGGCGGTCGGTACGTTTCGTACCGTCCCCCGACCCGCTCGCGGGAGCAGGAGTGGCCGGAACGGTTGGCGGGGTGGCCGGGTTCAGCGGGTGAAGTAGCGGCCGGGGGAGACGCCGACCTCGCGGCGGAAGGCGGCGACATAGGCGCTGGGGGTGGTGTAGCCGATCCGGGTGGCGATTCCGGCGAGGGGGAGGCCGGTGGCCAGCAGCGGCAGAGAGGCGGCCAGGCGGACCTGGGTTCGCCACTGGCCGAAGGTGATTCCGGTTTCGGCTTGGAATGCCCGGGCCAGGGTGCGCGGGCTGACCGCGACGGTGGTCGCGAGTTCCGCCAGGGTGCGCGTGTCGGCGGGATTGGCGGTGAGCAGGTCGGCGACCGGTCGCGCGGGCGCCAGCTCGGGCATGCGTGCTCCGATCGGCACGACCTCGACCGGATCCAGCAGGTCGAAGACCACCGCCTCCGCGTGCCGGCGCTGCCCAGGCGCGGTGTCCTCGGCGATGAGGTGCACGAACAACTCGTGCAGCAGGGGCGTGACCCGCAACATGGTCGGCACGGCGAAGGCCACGGGCGAGCGCTGCGGATCGAGGAAGATGCCGCTCAGCGTGGCGCCGTCGAGGGTGCCGGTGCGGTGCGGCACGTTCCCCGGAATCCACAGCGCGCGCGTGGGTGGCAGCACCCAGTGCCCCTCGCCGACCTCCACCGTGATGACTCCGCGTGTGGCCCAGGCGATCTGATGCTGCGGATGCGCGTGCTCGTCGAACCACAGCCCGGCCGGAATCGCGCCCGCCCCGAACACCATGGCGGTCGGCCCCGCCGGTGCGGAGATGACCAGAGATTGGCCGTTCGGCGACATGAGGTGTCACCTTAGCCGCTCGTGATCGCCCGGCGGGCTCCCTAGTCTCGACCGTCATGGGCATGAACATCTTTCACCGATACCTCTGCCGTTCCAGCGCCTGGGAACGCGCGAGCGCCACCCGAATCGTGCCGTGGGCCGTCGAGTCGATTCCGCTGGGGGACAACGCCCTGGAGATCGGACCCGGCTACGGCGCGAACGTCCGCACCCTGCGTGAACGAGCCGGCGCGCTCACCGGTCTGGAGATCGATCCGGCCCTGGCAACCCGCCTGCGCGAGAAACAGGGCGGACAGGTTCGGGTGATCGAGGGCGACGGCACCGCGATGCCCTTGCCGGACAGGGAATTCAGCTCGGTGCTCTGCTTCACCATGCTGCATCACGTGCCCGCACCGGCGCGGCAGGACGAGCTGTTCGCCGAGGCCTTCCGGGTACTGCGGCCCGGCGGCATGTTCGCCGGCAGCGACGGGCTCGACTCGTTCGCGTTCCGGCTCATGCACCTCGGGGACACCTGTGTGCCGGTACCGCCCGGCACACTCACCGACCGGCTCGCCCGGCTCGGCTTCACCGATATCGAAATCGGCACCGGCCCAACCATGTTCCGGTTCCGGGCACGCCGTCCCTGACCGGGCGGTTCACGTCCGGAGCGGTCGGTACGAAAGCCCTGGGACGAACACAGCGGGCGACCGAATGGTCGCCCGCTGCGGGTTTTCTGTTGGGAAGATGAAATTGTCGAGCGGACCCCTCGGAATTCGTGCGGCTGGTGGACCAGCCTCCGAGGTGGAGGAGCTTTTACAGCGCCGGTGCCGACTCCGATTCGATCACGGCCTCGAGTGCACGGAGACGATCCATGTGCTCGTTGGCGTGATGCTGGCAGAAGAGCAACTCACCACCCGCGGGAAGGGTGGCGCGCACGCGCGCGGCCGCCCCGCAACGGTCACAACGATCGACCGCGGTCAGTGGGGTGCTTGTCAGGGTTCCTGGCATGACTCCTCCGTCCTGGCTCCCGGAGCTCGCGCGCCGTTCGCCTGGTGTGGGGCCCACAGTCCACTCTGTGGGCTCGCTACCGCTACTTCCCAGCAGTGGTTGATGACTACTCTGTCAGACGTTCGGGGGGCGGTCTTTGTTCCCGTGTAGTTTCCCGTGTGTTTTGCCTAACACGACCTGGGGTTTCGCTTAAAGCGAACAAGGCCGGGTCGCCACCCGTGGAGGAGTCGAAGCACCCCGCCGAACACGCTGATCGAGTTGTCTACCGGGAGACTACCCGCGAGCCCCGACACCCACACTCCGATTCGATAACCGTCCGAACACGGGTAGCAAGCTCACAGCCAAGACGGGTCCGCGTCGGTCGTGGTGCGGTCTCCCGAATCCAGGAGATCGAACATCGGTCCGGTGCGCGGTAATTCCCATCGGAAGAAGTACCGGGCCGCGGCGCGCTTGCCGAGCGCGAAGGCGTCGCCGGCGTTCGCGCGCGGGGTCGCGGCCAGCGCCTGCTGCAGCCAGATCCAGGACAGCACCACATGGCCGAACGCCTCGAGGTAGACGGCAGAGTTCGCCAGTGCCGAGGCCGGGTCGCCGTCGCGCCACAGCAGGGCCGTGGTGGCCCCCAGGCGGCCCGCTGCGGCCCGCAGAGCGTCCGCGAACTCGGTGAGCTCGGCATCGCCCGCGGCGCCCGCCGCGACGACGGTGGCGGACACCACCTCGAGCAGGGCAGCGAGGGCGGCGCCCTGATCCAGGGTCACCTGCCGGCCCAGCAGGTCGAGGCTCTGGATGCCGTGGGTGCCCTCGTGGATCGGATTGAGGCGATTGTCGCGGTAGTGCTGCTCGACGTCGTAGTCGCGGGTGTACCCCGCGCCGCCGTGCACCTGAATCGCCAGATCGTTGGCGGCCAGGCACCACTGGCTCGGCCAGCTCTTGGCGATGGGCGTCAGGATGCGCAGCAGGGTGGCGGTGCGCTCACGGGCGGCGGCGTCGGGGGCGGTGCGCTGCTCGTCGACCAGCTTGCCGCAGTACAGCAGCAGTCCCAAAGCGCCTTCGGCGTAGGACTTCTGGGCCAGCAGCATGCGCCGCACGTCCGGGTGATCGATGATCGGGACCTGCGCGCCGCCGCGCGCGCCGATCTCACGGCCCTGCGGGCGGGTGCGCGCGTAGTCGGTGGATTTGAGGAAACCGGTGTAGCCGAGCGCCGTGGCCGCCAGTCCGACCCCGATGCGGGCCTCGTTCATCATCGTGAACATCTGCGCCAGACCGTGATTCGGCTCGCCGACCAGATATCCGATCGCACCCGGGGCATCGCCCGGAGTGAAGTTGCCGTCTCCGAAAACCGGTGCGGTGTTGACGGTTCCGCGCCAGCCCATCTTGTGGTTGATCCCGGCCAGCACCACGTCGTTGCGTACGGTCGGCGCACCCTGCGCGTCGGGCAGGAACTTGGGCACCACGAACAGCGAGATGCCGCGGGTGCCCTCGGGTGCGCCCGGGATGCGGGCCAGCACCAGATGGTTGATGTTCTCCGAAAGGTCGTGGTCCCCACCGGAAATCCACATCTTGCGGCCGAACACCCGATAGGTTCCGTCGTCCTGCGGCACCGCGCGGGTGGTGATGTCGGCGAGACTGGAACCGGCCTGCGGTTCCGACAGCGCCATGGTGCCGAAGTCGCGGCCCTCCAGCATGGGCTGCACGTAGCGCGCGATCTGCTCCGGACTGCCGTGTGTGGCAAGCAGATTCGCGTTCGCGGTGGTGAGCATGGCGTAGGCGGCGGTGCCGGGGTTCGCGGCGTGGAACCACGACATGCAGGCGCTGTAGACGGTGAACGGCAGCTGCATGCCGCCGACCTCGTAATCCATTGCCGCGCCCATCATTCCGGAATCGGCGAAGGCGCGTAGAGCCTTGCCGACGGCGGGGATGATGCTCACCCGCTCGCCGTCGAAGGTGGGCTCGTGCAGATCGTTCTCGCGATTGTGCGGCGCGAAGTAGGTGGTGGCCAGGTCCTGGCACAGGCGCAGCACCTGATCGAAGGTGTCGCGCGAATGGTCCGAGAAGCGGTCGCGCCCGGTCAGGGACTCCACATCGAGCCAGTCGTACAGCAGGAACTCGATATCGCGGGCGGACATGATCACGGAGGGGTTCATGGTTCCTCGAACGTCGGGGGCTTCTCGGCTACCCCAGTCGGTCTACCAGATGCCCCCGCGCCGCTGGTAGGGGGCACGGGCATGGGTGGATCGCGGGCGTGCCGGGTGCGGCTGCCGAGTCAGGAACGCACGGTGGCGCGACCGCGATGCAGGCGGCCGAAGTGCCCGGGCGACTGGCCCTTCCAGGTCCGGAAGGCCGAGGCGAACGCCGACACGCTGGAGTAGCCGAGGCGCTCGGCGGCCTGTTCGACGGTGAGGCCGGCGATCAGCAGCTCCTCCGCGAGCAGGCCGACGGTCTCGGTGCTGAGCTCGCGGAAGGTGGTGCCCTCCTCCGCCAGGCGACGGCGCAGGGTGCGGACGCTGACGTCCAGATCCGCGGCGATGCGGGTCTGATCCGCCGAGCCGCCGTGCCGGATCAAGAGTTGACGGACGCGGCCGCTGAGGCCGCCGCGGCTGTGCCTGCTCTCCATCAGATCGTTGCACTGCTGCTCGTAGAACCGGGCGGTGGAGATGTTCGACTGGGGGAGCGGGGTTTCCAGCGTGCTGGCCTTGAAGGCGATCCGGGACTTGGGTGCGGAGAAGACGACGTCCTCGACCCCGAACACCGCGCCGAACATCTCGTAGATCGGATGCGCCTCCACGAACAACTCGACGCGGATGGCGGGGATGCGCATGGGCAGCAGGTCCTGCTGCATGGTAGCGATGGCGGCCAGGTCGCGCTCGAGGGCGAAGCGGCGGAGGTGCTCGGGCAGCATGCTGTCGTCGCGCAGCACCCAGACCTGGTCACCGTTCTCCTCGATGGAATGCGAGGCGGCGGTGAACGAGAGGTCGGTGTAGCGCAGCGCGATGTCCATGGCGTGGCGCAGCGTGGCACTGCTCATCAACGCGAAACCGAGCACGCCCATGGCGGGGGGATGACACAGCAGGCCGGCGAGCAGGCCCAGGCCCGGCTCGTCCTCGATGCCGGTGACCACATTGCTCATCACCGAGAACTCTTGGCTCAGAGTGATTTCCGTGGACGGATCACGAAGATCGACTTCGCGGAGACCGCTTCCCTCCAGAACCGACCGTACGGTCAGGCCCCGGCCCAGCGCGAAATCGGCCAAGAGGGCCGTGCTGGTGATGGAACGTAGTTGACCCAACTCTTCCGTCACTCAGGCATACTCGCAAACTTTCGGCGTTCGCGGGCCGATACCGGCCGGTAAGTTGCCTGTTCCGGCCTATATTCGCTGATTCCTGGCCGATTGCCAGCTGGTCGCTCGAAATCACCGGCCCTACGGTGGTTTTCATGCGCACAGCGCTGGTAACCCAGACCCAGGTGCCGGAAGCCGGAAAGGCCCGACCGCCGATGCTGACCGTGATCGCGCCCGCCGACGGCCACGTGATCGACACCATTTCGACGAAGTCGCCCGAGCAGGTGCGCGAGCGCGTCGATCGACTCCGGGACAACGGCGCACTGTGGCGCTCGCTCGGCGTCGTCGGACGCGTGCACTGGCTGACCCAGTTCCGGAACTGGTTGCTGGACAACCGCGATCCGATCGCCGGACTGCTGCGGCGCGAAACCGGCAAGACCGAATCCGAGGCCGACGCCGAATTCGCCCTGGCCGTGGAAGCGCTCGACTATCACCGCGCGCACGCCGCCGGATTCCTCGGCAGCCGGCACGCACAGGACTTCGTGCGCCCGACGACCACGCTGCGGGTCGCCGTCGCCAATCACGCCTGCGCGGTGGTCGGGGTGATCGGACCGTGGACATATCCGTTGGCGCTGGCCATGTTCGACGCCGTGCCCGCCCTGGTGTCGGGTGCGGCGGTGATCGTGAAGTCGTCCTCGCAGACGCCGCTGACCATGCGCGCCGTCACCGCGGGCTGGACGAGCCTCGGCGCGCCCGCCGTTTTCGAGTCGGTCGCCGGACCCGAGGCGGGCCCGGCGCTGCTCGACAGCGTCGACCACATCCGCTTCACCGGGAGCGTGGCAACCGGCAAGATCGTGGCGCTGCGCGCGGCCGCGCGGCTGATCCCCTGCTGTCTGGACCTGGGCGGGAAGTCCGCGGCGGTGGTGCTGGCCGATGCCGATCTGGATCAGGCGGCCGCCTGCATCGCACTCGGCGGACTCGCGAACGGCGGGCAGAGCTGCAACAGCATCGAGCGCGTCTACGTCGAAAGTTCGGTGTACGACGCCTTTCTCACGAAGCTGGCCGCCGAGACGGCCGCCTTCGGGCCCATGCTCGGCGACGAGGAGGACACCGGGGTCATGACCTCGGCCGCGCAGGTCGAGCTCGTGCGTGAACAGGTGCGCGACGCGCTGTTGAAGGGGGCGACGCTGCGCTGCGGCGGGACCGGCGCCGGGCACCTGTTCGAGCCGACGGTGCTCGGTGACGTGGATCCGTCGATGGCGGTGCTCAATCATCAGACGCTCGGCCCGGTACTGCCGGTCGTGCGCGCCGCGGACGCGGGGGAGGCGTTCGAACTCGCCCTGAAGACCCCGCTCGGGCCCAGCGTGAGTGTGTGGACGACCGACGCCTCGGTGGGCGCACGCGCGATGGGCCGCTTCGCGCCGGCTCGGGTTGGCGTCAATGATGTTGCGGTGCACCTGGATCGGCCCCGCCCGTACTGAGCACACCCGGTCGCTCGCTCGAGGTCGAACGCGCCGGTGGTCACGACCTCGCGGTGCCTCGTTCCCGGTCACGGGCTGTTCGGCTCACGGGCTGACCGGCCCGCTCGTGTTCCGCTCTGCTCGGCGAATCCACGGTCGGCAGGTGCCGTGCGGCGGACCACGCGGGCCGGGACGGCTGGGGCCGCACCGTTTTCTGCGCGACACTTGGTGCTCAGGTGGAATCCGACGGTGAAGGGTGTGGGCGATATGGGAACCGAGAGCGGGGCGACTTCCGAAGCGCTGGTGCACATCTGCGGGCGCGCGGAATGGGAGGACGCGCGCGCGGCGGGGGAGTATCGGGCGGCGTCGCTGGACGAGGCGGGGTTCATTCATCTGTCGGCGCCGTATCAGGCGCATCTGCCCGCCAATCGGATCTTCGCGGGGAGGACCGATCTGGTGCTGCTGTGGCTGGACCCGGCGCGGCTCGGATCGCCCGTGAAATGGGAGCCGGGCGTGCCGACCGATCCGGACTCGATGCTGTTTCCGCACCTTTTCGGGCCGCTGCCGTTGGCCGCGGTCGTCGAGGTGCGCGAGTTCGCTCCCGGGCCGGACGGGGTGTTCGCCCCGCTCGTGGAGGGGTGAGAGCCACCCGGGCCGATACGGCCCGTGGAACCGCACCCCGAACGAGCCGAGCCCGCGCGTCCGCCGTGTCGCAAAGACGCTGTTCGATCGGGTTTGCCCGTTGCGGTGTGATCGCGCCGATCTGGCCTACTGTGAACGCGTGAACGTCGACGTTACTGCCTTGCCAGGTATCGGTGTGCGGAAGGATTTCGAGGCCCGATCGGGCCGTCGGATCGGTGTGGTCGCACACCGGGACGGCGGGATCGACCTGATCGTCTCGCAGCGTGACGACCCGGACGCCTGCCTGGCACAGGTGCCGCTGACCACGGACGAGGCGGCCGTGCTCGCCAATCTGCTGGGTGCTCCACAGCTGGTACAGCAGCTCAAGGAGGAGCACGCCGACCTACCCGGGATCACCACCAGGCAGCTGCCGATCGGCACCAATTCCCCGTATCACGGGCGGATGCTCGGCGAGACCGGGATGCGCACGCGCACCAAGTCCTCCATCGTCGCGGTCATGCGCGCCGGGCAGTTGCACCCGTCGCCGGGCCCGGACTTCGTCCTGGACTCCGGTGACCTGCTGGTAGTCGTCGGAACGCCGCACGGGCTGGACGCGGCCACTCGCATCCTGGCCGACGGCTGAGCCGGTGGACTCGACCGGCCTAGCTCTGCTTCAGCTCGGCGTGATCTTGTTCGCGCTGGGAATGATGGGACGTGTGGCCGGTCGATTCGGCATGTCACCGATTCCGCTGTATCTGCTCGGCGGGCTCGCCTTCGGTGAGGGCGGCATCGTGCAGATGAAGGCAGCTGCGGAATTCGGCCACCTCGCCGGTGAGATCGGCGTGGTGCTGCTGCTGTTGCTGCTCGGATTGGAGTACACCGCAGCGGAATTGGTGACCGGACTGCGTCGCGACTGGCTGGCCGGTCTGCTCGATATCGTCGCCAACGCCACGCCGGGCGCTCTGGTCGCCCTGCTGCTGGGGTGGGGTCCGGTCGGCGCGGTCACCATGGCCGGCGTCACCTACATCTCCTCGTCCGGGATCGTCGCCAAGGTGCTCAACGATCTCGGACGGCTGGGTAACCGCGAGACACCGGTCATCCTGTCCATCCTGGTATTCGAGGATCTGGCGATGGCGGTGTACCTGCCGATCCTGACCATGATGCTCGCGGGCATGAGCTTCCTGGCCGGGCTCGAATCGCTCGCGATCGCGCTCGTCGCGATCACCGTCGTGCTGGTGGTGGCGCTGCGCTACGGCCGGTACGTGTCCGCGCTCGTGGACAGCAGCGACCCGGAGGTGTTCCTGCTCAAGCTGCTCGGGGCGGCGCTGCTGGTGGCCGGTGCGGCCTCGGCGCTCAATGTGTCCGCGGCGGTGGGCGCGTTCCTGCTCGGCATCGCGATCTCGGGATCCACCGCACAGGAGGCCGCGAAACTGCTGGAACCGCTGCGGGATCTGTTCGCGGCGATCTTCTTCGTGGCGTTCGGTCTCAATACCGATCCGCGGGCGATCCCGCCGGTGCTGGGCTGGGCGGTGCTGCTGGCGATCGTCACGGCGCTGACCAAGATCGGCACCGGCTGGTGGGCGGCGCGCCGGCAGGGGATCCGCCGGATGGGTCGTGCGCGGGCGGGAGCGGCGCTGGTGGCGCGCGGGGAGTTCTCGATCGTCATCGCGGGACTCGCGGTGTCGGTCGGCGGGGTGGATCCGCGGCTGGCCGCGCTGGCCTCGGCCTACGTGCTGATGATGGCGGTGCTGGGGCCGATCGCCGCCCGGCTCGTGGAACCGGCGGTGCGGCTCGCGCAGCGCGATCGGGGTGCGGTCGATCCGATCGGGCGGTGAGCCGGGTGCGGTCCGGGCGCGATCAGACTTTCCGGTCCTGAGCCGACGCGTCGATTCCCTCGGAAACCGGTGTTCCGGTCGCTCCGGAGAACGGTGCGGGGGTGTCGCCGGGCTCCGATTCGACTGCGGAATAGGCCTTTTCGGGGTCGGCGAGCGCCTTGCGAGCGCGTCGCTCGACGAAGCGCCGGGACAGCACCAGCGCGAGCCCGCCGATGGCGAATCCGATCAGCAGGGCGAAGAAGTGGCCGTAATCGGTGAAGGTGCGGTTCTGCCAGACGCTCCAGCCGTACCAGAGCAGCAGGCCCAGGGCCCACAGCAGGCGCGGGACGCCGCGCAGACGGTAGGTCAGCACCGCCAGCATGGCCGAGATGCCGTAGCTGGGGCCCACATCCGCGGCGATCGTCACCCGCAGCGGAATCAACTCCTGATCCACCTTGTGCGCGATGCCGACCACGGTGATCAGCGTCGCGCCGATATGCCCGAACGCCACCACCACGATCCAGCGCAGTGAACCGAGCCAGCGCTCCGCGAGCGCCATCAGGGTCAGCAGGATCAGGATGTCCGGCCACGGGAAGCCGCCATCGGTCCAGAACGCGGAGGCCAGCAGCACCTGGATCGGATCTCGTTGCATATTGCGGAGATTCGTGGACGCGGACAGGATCAGGCGGCGGCCGACCATATCGCTCGCGCCGCGCAGCGTCCACCACGTCACGAAGAGGGTGAAGGCGTACGCGATGGACGCGGGCGTGACGGCCAGCAGATCACGGTAGGCGGCGATCGCCCGGCGCGCCCGATGCGGTTGTTGCCACCAGGACGCCAGACCCCGGATCTCGTCCCCGAGATCGATCGAGCGGAGCCAGGGCGGCTCATAGGTGGCCAGTGACATGTGATGGTGTCCGTTCTCGCGTGCGTGTGATGTCGCCGTGTGAACCGACGTCCCATCGGGGCGTCCCGGTCATGGTATCCGGCGGTGTCCCGGTGCGCTCGATGCGCATTAATGTCCACGGAAACCATCGGTTACACCGCAGCAACATGGGTCCGGAGGATCGGAGGTGTGCCCCGGACAGCTGCCGGGCCCGAGCACCCGAGGAGCACCGGACATCCCATGACGACCCTGTATCACCAGCGCATCGGCGGGACCGGCTACACCTTCGACGGGCTGGTGGACCTGCTGGCCAAGGCCACACCGCTGCGCAGCGGCGACGAGCTCGCCGGATGCGCGGCCCATTCGGACGCCGAACGCGCCGCCGCCCAGTGGGCGCTGGCCGACGTGCCGCTCACCACGTTCCTGAACGACCCGGTGGTGCCGTACGAGACCGACGAGGTCACCCGGCTGATCATCGACACCCACGATCGCGTTGCGTTCCAGCGGGTTTCGCATCTCACCGTCGGTGGTCTGCGAGACTGGCTGCTCGCGGTCGCGGCCACCGACACGGCCGCGGGCGTTCTGGCGGCGGTGTCACGCGGGCTGACACCCGAAATGGTAGCCGCCGTCAGCAAACTCATGCGCAATCAGGATCTGATCGCGGTGGCGAAGGCGGTCCGGGTGCGGGCCGGATTCCGCAGCACCATCGGACTGCCCGGCACGCTGGCGACCCGATTGCAGCCCAACCATCCCACCGACGATCCGCGCGGAATCGCGGCCGCGGTGCTCGACGGGCTGCTGCTGGGATGCGGGGATGCGGTGATCGGCATCAATCCGGCCACCGACTCGCCGCGCGCCACAGGGGATCTGCTGAAACTGCTCGACGAGGTGCGCCGGCGCTTCGACATCCCGACCCAGTCGTGCGTGCTCTCGCATGTCACCACGACCATCGGATTGATCGAGGCCGGTGCGCCGGTGGACCTGGTGTTCCAGTCGATCGCGGGCACCGAGGGCGCGAACAGTGGTTTCGGGGTGAACATCTCGCTGTTGCGCGAGGCCGATGAGGCCGGACGGTCGCTGCGGCGCGGGACCGTCGGGGACAATGTGATGTACCTGGAAACCGGTCAGGGATCGGCGCTTTCGGCGGGCGCGCACCTGGGCGCGGGCGGTAAGCCCGTCGATCAGCAGACGCTGGAGGCCCGCGCCTACGCCGTCGCGCGCGACCTCGATCCGCTGCTGGTCAATACGGTCGTCGGATTCATCGGGCCCGAATACCTGTACGACGGTAAGCAGATCGTCCGCGCCGGGCTCGAGGACCACTTCTGTGGCAAGTTGCTCGGACTGCCGATGGGTGTGGATGTCTGCTACACCAATCACGCCGAGGCCGACCAGGACGATATGGACACGCTGCTGACCCTGCTGGGCGCGGCGGGATGTGCCTTCGTGATAGCGGTGCCCGGAGCCGACGACGTCATGCTCGGGTATCAGAGCCTCGCCTACCACGACGCGCTGTACGTGCGAAAAGTGCTGGGGCTCAGGCCTGCTCCCGAATTCGAGGCCTGGCTCGACCGCCTGGGCATGATGGGCGCCGACGGGCGTGTCCTGCCCGTGGAACCCCGGTCCTCCCCGCTGCGTGCCCTGACGAGTGCGCCGTGACCTGCGTGAGAGATGCGCTGTGAACAGCGCGCTACCGGAAAGGGAACCCCGATGCTGAACGGCGCCGACCACCCCGCCGAATTCGCCGCTGACGTCGATCGCACGGAAAACACTGCGGCAGAGGACTTCTGGTCCGAGCTGCGGCGTACGACCCAGTCGCGGATCGGGTTGGGACGCACCGGTGACGCGCTCCCCACCCGCGAGGTGCTTCGATTCCGGGCCGCGCACGCCGCCGCCCGGGACGCGGTCCACACTCCACTCGACGTCGACGCGCTGGCCCGTCGAGTCGCCGACCTCGGCCTCGGGCACCCCGTGCACGTACGCAGCCGCGCCGCCGACCGCGCCGAGTACCTGCGCCGCCCCGATCTGGGCAGACTCCCCGCCGGATCGGAGACCTCCACCGCGCGGTCTTCTCCGCGAGCCTCGGCGGACATCCAGACCGAGAGCGAGGGGGAACACGGTGCCGCACAGCAGTTCTCATCCCTGGCCGAAGGGATCACCGCGGGCGCGGACATCGGTGTCGTGCTGGCCGACGGTCTCTCCCCGCGAGCCCTGACCGATCACGCTGTTCCCATGCTCGCCGCGCTGTCCGACCTGCTCGGGGACCGCTACACGCTGGCTCCGCCGGTCATCGCCACGCAGGCCCGTGTCGCCCTGGGCGACCACATCGGCCAGGCCCTCGGCGTCGGCACGGTCCTGGTCCTCATCGGCGAACGCCCCGGCCTGTCGGTGGCCGACAGCCTGGGCATCTACCTCACCCACCTCCCGCGCCCCGGCCGCGCCGACTCAGAACGCAACTGCGTCTCCAACATCCACCCACCCGAGGGCCTCACCTACGCCCGCGCCGCCCAGGTCACCCTCGGTCTCCTCGAAGGAGCGCGCCGCCTGGGCCGCTCGGGCGTCGACGTCAAGGACACCTCGACCCACCAGACCCTCACGACCTCCGCGCCGGTTCTGGAAGCGGCGGATATCCCGGCCTAGGCATCGACCCCGATTCGGGTGCGGCCATCGGCGAGTGGGCCACCGCGCCCCTCGGATTGTCGCGGTGGAGTGCCCGGACCAGAGCTACCTGCCAGGCCCTTCGTGGGCGCGCGGACGAACCCACGCCCAAGTCACCTCGGCCACCTAGACGAGCGCAGCCTGGCCGCTCGGTTGTCGACGTCGAGGACACCTCGACCCATCAGACCCGCGCCACCTCCGCGCCGGTCCTGGCGGCGGCGGACACTCCGGCCTTGGGTCGACCCGGATTCGGGTGAGGCCGTCGGCATTTCTCGGACTGTCGAGGTGAAACGAGGACCAGAACTACCGCCCCTGGTGTTCGTGGGCGCGGCGATCAACCCAGTTCTCGCGTCTGCCGGTCGTCAGCCAGCGCCCGAGTGGAACGGGATCCCGGTTGGGCGTGGTCAGGCGATGCCGCGGTGTCGTCCCCGGTTCGGAGGGTGAGACCGAGCCGAGTGGGCGAGGTCACGAAGGCGTCTGTTCGGTGGGCGGGGCGTGGTCGAGGGCGGCAGAGGACGGGTCCGAGCGGGGGTGGCCGAGGTTCGCCGAGGGGTTACGGGGGTGAGCGCGGGCATAGTGGGTAGGTGCCGGGTGATGACCGTGATGTGACGGGCGGTGGTGTGGTCGTGCGTGGCGGCGGGCGACTGTTCGGCTCGAGGGAGAGGGACGGCGGTGGTGATGTCGGCGGTGCACGTGCTTCTGGCGATCGGTGCGGGGTTGGCCGGGTGGGGGACGGTGCGGGTGATCCGGGGTCGGCGGCGGCTCCTGACGGGCCTGATCCTGCTGGGTGCGACGGGATCGCTGGCGCTGTGGGCGGTGCTGGTGCTGCATCGCTTCGCTCCGGCGGCCTCGGTTGTGGCGGGGGTGCTGCTGTTCCTGCTGCTGCCACCGCTGTCACTGCTCGCGGCCGGGCTCGGGTTGCTCGCGAACGGGGTGGCGCTCACCCGGCGGGAGGGACTGCGGGTGTCGATCGCGGTGGCTCCGGTGATCGGGGTCGGGGTGATCACGCTGCCGCTCATCGCGTTTCAGGTGATCGATCCGCATCCGGGTACGCCCGTGTGGGTGCGCGTGGTGGTCGCGGTCGCGACGCTGCTCGGAGTGCTCGTGCTGATACAGCTGGTCTCGTTCGTCGGATACACGGTGCTGTGCGCCCGTGCGCCGCAGCGGCCCGGGGCCGAGGTGATCGTGGTGCTCGGCTGCGGATTGCGTGGTCACGAGGTGGGGCAGCTGCTGGCCAAACGGCTGAATCGAGCCGCGGAGGTGTATCGCGGCGAGGTGGCGCACGGCGGCACGCCGCTGCTGGTGACCTCCGGCGGGCAGGGTCCGGGGGAGGTGGTGGCCGAGGCCGACGCCATGGCGGACTACCTCGAGGCCGCCGGAATACCGGGCGATGTGCTGGTGCGCGAGAACCGATCTCGCAATACCGAGGAGAACCTGCGCCTCACCATCGAGGAGTTGCGCGCCCGCGGCCTCGACCCGCTCGGACTGCCGATGACGGTGGTGACCAGTGACTTCCACGTCCTGCGCACCGCCGCTCTGGCTCGCCGGTTCGGCCTGGACGCACAGGTCACCGGTGCCCGCACCGTGCGCTACTTCGTGCGCCCGGCGTTCGTGCGCGAGTTCGTCGCGATCCTGGTGCGGCACCGCAGAGCGAATCTCGTGGCGGCCGCGGTACTGCTCACGGCGGTCGTGACGGTCAGCCTCTCGGCTTACCTGCCCGTCGGACTCGCACTGCTGCAATGACTGTGGACGGGGGAATCCCGCCCGCGGTAGGGCCGGGATCTCTTACGGCGGGCCCGAATTCGCGCGCAGGTCCAGGCGGCGCATCACCCGGTCGACCACGTCGGGCGCGATGCCGGGTTCGCGGCGGGCCGAAAGGGCCTCGGCGCGACCGGCTTCCAGCACCTCGTTGGTGATGGCGCGCATCTTCTTGGTGAAGGCCAGGGTGCGATCGGTGGACAGGCGGGCATTGCGGTCGGCGGCATCGGGGTCCGCCTGGGCGAGTCGGCGTTCGAAGTTGTCGCGCAGGCGCTCGTAGACGTCGTCGGGAAGTTGCTGGGTGTCGGCGATCGTCTTGAGCTGGGTGAGTTCGGCCTGCAGAACGCGGGTCCAGAGCCGGCGCTCCATGGCGCGCTCGAGTTCGGTGTCCGCGTGCACGCCGGTGGCGCGCACGACCGCGGGCAGGGTCGGGCCCTGCAGCAGCAGGGTGAACAGCACGACCGCGAACGCGGTGAACAGGATTTCGGTGCGGCCGGGGAACTCCGCGCCGGAGTCGGTGGTGAACGGGACGGCCAAGGCCAGCGCGACGGTCGCCACGCCGCGCATACCGGCCCACCAGGTGACGATGGTCTCGCGCCAGGTGTACGGCTCGTCCGCGTCGCGCTGTCGCCACCAGCCCTGAAAGATCAAGGTGGTGGCGAGCAGCCAGATCAGTCGCAGCCCCACCACGACCGCGATCACCATCAGCGCGCCGCCGACGTAGCGCGGCCAATCGGGCCCGGCGTCGCGCAGCACCGTGCTCAGTTCCAGTCCGATCAGGCCGAAAGCGAAACCGGTGACCAGCATTTCGGTGATCTCCCAGAAGGAATCCCCGACCAGCCGGTAATCGCTGTCGCTGAAATCGGTGGTGGCGTCGGTCAGGTACAGCGAGCACACCAGCACCGCCAATACGGCCGATCCGCCGCGAGATTCGGATATCCCGTACGCGGCGAACGGCAGCAGCAAACCCAGGGCGACCTTCCAGGGCGCTTCGTCCAGCCACCCCATCAGCTTGCTGCCGGCCCAGCCGAGCACCAGGCCCACCGCCACGCCGACCACCGCGGAGAGCGCGAACTCCCCGAACGCGTCGAGCGTGGAGAACCGTCCGGACACCACCGCCTGCACCGCGACCGAATAGATCACGATGGCGGTCACATCGTTGAACAGACCCTCGCCCTCCATCACCGACACCAGCCGGCGCGGCAGGCCGAGCTTCCCGGCCAGGGCCGAGAACGCCACCGGATCGGGTGGGGCGACCACCGCCCCCAGCACCACCGCCGCACCGATCGGAACGGCCGGGTACCAGGCGTGGAAGGCCCAGGCGACGGCCGCGATCGTCACGATGACCAGCACCACCGCCCGCAGTACGATCGCACCCCAGTTGTCGGCGAACTGCCGCCACGAGGTGCGCCGGGCCGAGGCGTAGAGCAGCGGCGGCAGCACCAGCGGCAGGATCAGCTGCGGGTCCAGGCGAATCTCCGGGACCTGCGGTATCAAGGCCAGCACCACGCCGAAGGCGGTCATGAGCACCGCCGGAGCCTGGCCCAGCCGCTTGCCGAGCGGTTGGGCCAGGATCGTCGCGAAGAGGACCAGGAAGATCAATTCGAACTGGTGGTGCGCCACATCAGTCAGTTTGCTGTGGATGTGCCGGAAAGTCGAACTCCCGAACCGGTTTCTCAGCCGGTTCGGGAGAACCTCGGCAGAACTCAGTACGCGGTGCGACCGCCGGATGGCATCCCGAAATTCCCGGGTGAACTGCTCGATTGCCCGTCGCTGTAGCCGTTGCCGGCATCGGGCGCTCCGCGCTCGGGTGAGCCGTAGCCGTAATTGTTCTCAGGTGCGCCCAGGATGCTCTGAGGTTTGTTCGGCACACTCGGCGCGCTGCCCATCCGGCCACCCGGATGCTTGGCCGGCGCGTGATTGTCCTGTGCCGCTGCCGAACTCGCCTGCAACGACCAGGTGGCCTCCGGCTGCGGCGGCGCCGTCGGACGCTGTGGCTCCGCGACCCGGCTGCGGTCGTCCACCTCGGTGAGCCCGACGTGGATCAGCAGCACCATGGTCACCATGCTCACGCTGATCATCAGGGGCGCGAGCAACTGCATCGCCCCCGCACCCGCGGGCATGCTCGCGTGATCCATCTGATGCGCGCTCATCGAGGCCATGCCGGTGTAATGCATGCCGCACACCGCCACGCCCATGATCAACGCCGCACCGATGGTGGCGAAGATCCGGTCGATATTGAGCGTGAACCACAGCGCCACGATCGAAGCGACCACCGCGATCACCATGGACAGCGCCACCAGTCCGGACGAATAGCCGATGGACGCATCGGATTTCATGGCGTACATGCCGACGTAGTGCATCGAGCCGACACCGAGTCCGGTGACCGTGCCACCGGCGATCAGCTCCCAGCCGCCCCAGTGCGCCCGCGCCACGATGGACAGGCCCGCCCACACCACCACGATGGCGACGGCGGCACTGAACAGGGTGTAGGGCACGTTGTAGCGAATGCTCGCGCCGTGAATCGAGAAACCGAGCATCGCAACGAAATGCATGACCCAGATGCCGGTGCCGCCGATGGCGACGGCCGCAGCGATCAGCCAGCCCTCGCGCCCTTCCCCCGAGCGGGCGCGAGCGGTGCAGCGCAGACCGAGCAGCGATCCGACGACGGACATCGTGTAGGCCACTACCGGAGTGACCCAACCGTATTGAAAGTGATGAATTTCCAGCACTCGAACTCCATTGCCAGAAGGGGGGTTTCGTGGTCGTGGACACCTCTTCTGGGTCCGCGACGAGCGAACAGTACCGGGCAGTTGTCCGATTGGGAAATTGAAAGGATGATCTTGCCGACAATTTCTCTGCGGCTGGTTCGATTCCGGTGCAATGACATTGGGTCTTCCGTCATGCACGACTCACTCGAATTCGGTGCTCGGTCACATCCGGGCAAACGGTGCAATGCACACCCGGAAACCAGAAACGACGAGCGCCGCCGAGAAATCTCGGCGGCGCTCGTCGTGTGCCTTGTCGCGAGGGCTGCTTCGCGAGTCGCGAGGGCTGTTCGCGAAGGCGGACTAATCCAGGTAATCCCGCAGGACCTGCGAGCGGCTCGGGTGCCGCAACTTGCTCATGGTCTTGGACTCGATCTGACGGATGCGCTCACGCGTCACGCCGTAGACCTGACCGATCTCGTCCAGGGTGCGGGGCTGGCCGTCGGTGAGGCCGAAGCGCAGGCGCACCACGCCGGCTTCGCGCTCGGACAGCGTTTCCAGCACCGACTGCAGCTGATCCTGCAGCAGGGTGAAGCTCACCGCGTCGACCGCGACGACGGCCTCGGAATCCTCGATGAAATCACCGAGTTGCGAATCGCCCTCGTCACCGATCGTCTGATCCAGCGAGATCGGCTCGCGGGCGTACTGCTGGATCTCGAGGACCTTCTCCGGAGTGATGTCCATTTCCTTGGCGAGCTCTTCGGGCGTGGGCTCACGGCCCAGGTCCTGCAGCAGCTCACGCTGGATACGGCCCAGCTTGTTGATGACCTCGACCATGTGCACCGGAATGCGGATGGTGCGCGCCTGATCGGCCATCGCGCGGGTGATCGCCTGACGGATCCACCAGGTGGCGTACGTGGAGAACTTGTAGCCCTTGGTGTAGTCGAACTTCTCGACCGCGCGGATCAGACCGAGGTTGCCCTCCTGGATCAGGTCCAGGAACGCCATGCCGCGGCCGGTGTAGCGCTTGGCCAGCGAGACGACGAGTCGCAGGTTGGCCTCGAGCAGGTGGTTCTTGGCGCGGTTGCCGTCGCGCATGATCCACTGGAAGTCGCGGCGCGACTGCACCGGTAGCTTCTCGCCCTTCTCGGCGAACTCGCGCATCTTCTCGGTGGCGTAGAGGCCGGCCTCGATTCGCTTGGCGAGTTCGACCTCCTCCTCCGCGTTCAGCAGCGCGACCTTGCCGATCTGCTTGAGGTAGGCGCGCACCGAGTCGGCCGAAGCGGTGAGCTCGGCGTCCTTGCGGGCCTGACGCAGGGCCTCGGATTCCTCCTCGTCCCAGACGAAGTCGCCGGAGGCCTTGTCCTTGGCGGTGGGCTCCTCGGCCTCTTCGGCCTCCTCCGCCTCGGCGGCGGGCGCGCCCTCCTCCTCGTCCTCGACCTCGTCGACGATCTCTTCCTCGTCGACCAGTTCGACCTCGTCGACCTCGATATCACCGAGATCGTCGAGTTCCACCGACTCGTCGTCGCCGCCCTCGACGACTTCGCCGTCGGGGCCGGTGGCCTTCTTGCCCGCCGCCTTCTTGGCGGGGGCTTTCTTCGCTGCGGCTTTCTTCGCCGGGGCCTTCTTCGCTACAGCCTTCTTGGCCGGAGCCTTCTTGGCGGCAGCCTTCTTGACCGGTCGTGCGGCAGTGTCTGCGGAGTCGGCCGGTTCAGCCGATTCGGCGGTCTCCTGGGTATTCGTGGCTACCACGTACGCCCTTTCGTGACGGTCTCGTGCGGCGTCACGCCAGACGGGTGATCCGGCGGAGCGGTTTGTCGGGGGTTACCGGCGCAAGTGCCGGGTTGGTTTCACCGGCTCACCGCCGGACTGTTCCATTGTAACGATCGAACCAGCGTGCTCACGGTGCGATACCGCTAGAGACCGCCATGGCGGCTCCGACGATGCCCGCCGAGTTCCTCAAATCGGCCGCGACCACCGGGGTTCTGTTGGTGAGCAACGGAATCCACTCACGGTAGTCGCGACTGATGCCACCGCCCGCGACGAACACGTTCGGCCAGAACAGATTTTCCAACGCGATCAGCACGGTACTGACCTCCGCGGCCCACTCCTGGTAAGACAGGCCGTCGCGATCCTTGATCGAGGCCGCCGCGCGGTGCTCGGCCTCCTTGCCGCCGATCTCCATGTGCCCGAGCTCGCTGTTGGGCATCAGGACACCGTTGTACATGATCGCCGACCCGATGCCGGTCCCGAAGGTGAGCAGCATGACCAAGCCGTCGAGATCCTTGGCCGCGCCGTAGCGGTCCTCGGCCATGCCGGCGGCGTCGGCGTCGTTCAGGACGGTCACCTCGCGACCCCCGAGCGCCGTGGCGAACAGCGCGCGGGCATCGGTCCCGATCCAGGACTTGTCGATATTGGCCGCCGTGCGGATCACCCCGCCGATCACCACGCTGGGCATGGTGATGCCGACCGGCCCGTCCCAGCCGGCCTGTGCGACGACTTTCGCGACGGCTTCCGCCACCGCGTTCGGTGTGGAGGGATGCGGTGTGGCGACCTTGATCCGCTCGTGAACCAATTCACCGGTGGACAGATCCACTTCGGCGCCCTTGACGCCACTGCCACCGATGTCGATACCGAACGCGTGCCCCCGAGCGGACATGACGACTCCTCGTTCTCCCAGTGCTGCCGTGTGGGTGGATGCTGACGCATCGATGCTGCCGTTGGATCCGGTGCGCGGCACAGTGCCGATGCGGTGCGCGGCACAGTGCCGATGCGGTGCGCGGCACAGTGCCGATGCGGTGCGCGGCACAGTGCCGATGCGGTGCGCGGCACAGTGCCGATGCGGTGCGTGGCACAGTGCCGATGCCGTGCGTGGCACAGTGCCGATGCGGTGCGCGCACAGTACGGATCCGGTGCGCGGCACAGTACCCGTGCCGAAACCGCGCTCCGTGGCCCGCCACGCCGACCCGAGTACCGGCACCCGCGCCGGGGCGTATCCGCACCTGCGCGAGCCGTATCCGCACTCGCGCGGGCTGTGTCGTGCACGACAAGCCTAATGCGCGCGACACGGGATCTGTGCTGCGATGGACTTCGTGCCGGAATCCGAATTCAGAGTGACCTCCTCGACGCAGACCCCGACGACGAACCCCGACACCACTTCCGAGAATCGGGCGGATATCGCCGAACTCCGGCGAGTGGCCGTGCTGCTGGCCGAGACCGCGGCAGCCCATGTGCGCGAACGCCGCCCGCAGGTCTTCGGACCCGGCGCCTCCCAGCCGGACGCCGTGCAGTCCAAGAGCACGCCGACCGACCCGGTCACGATCGTGGACACCGAAACGGAGCAGCTGATTCGCAAGCTGCTGGCCGAAATCCGTCCGGGTGACCTCGTGGTGGGGGAGGAGGACGGCGGCAGTCTGGCGGACGATCCGGACACCGTGCACTGGGTGGTCGACCCGATCGACGGGACCGTCAACTTCGTCTACGGCATCCCGGCCTACTCGGTGTCGGTCGCTGCGGTGCGCGGCGGGCGATCGGTCGCGGGAGCGGTCGCGGATGTCGCGCACGGCGTGACCTACAGCGCGGGACTCGGGCAGGGAGCGCATCGCACGGTGGGCACGGACGCGCCTGGCGCGGTGGGCCCTGACGCGGTGGGCACCGGCGAACCGAGCGTCGCCACCGACCCGGATCGCACCGAGGCCGCCGACTCGCTGATCCCGTTGCGCTGCAACGAGGTCGACTCGGTGGGCATGGCGCTGGTTGCCACCGGCTTCGCCTACGGCACCGCGCGGCGCACCCGGCAGGGCGAACTGGTCGCGCAGGTGCTGCCGCACGTGCGCGACATCCGCCGGATCGGTTCCGCGGCACTGGATCTGTGCATGGTGGCCGAGGGCCGGGTGGACGCGCACTACGAGCACGGGCTCAACCTCTGGGACTGGGCCGCGGGCGCGCTCATCGCGGCCGAGGCGGGCGCACGGGTGATCCTGCCCGCGCCCGGAACCACCGGCGCCGCGGGTGAGCTGGTGATGGCCGCCGCGCCCGGCATCGGCGAGGAACTGACCGGTCTGCTCGAGCGGATCGGTGTCACCACCCCTATCCCGAACCCCTGACAGCGGGCTATACGCCCCTGAGACGGCGATCGCCGCGCCCGGGCGGGCGCGGCGATTCACGGAAGTGCTTCGGCCGGTGTGTTTCTCGGGACCGCGTCTCAGCAGTGCGGCGGGCGCCTCCGATTCAGCACTTGGCGTGCCGGGCCGCGTCGAGCAGCTTGGGATCGATGGCCGGGCCGCTGCCGGGCGCCGGATTCTTCAGCGACCGCAACACCTCCTCGGCATCGGTGCTCGGCCGCAGATCGCGGAACAGCGAACCCAGTGCCAGGTCGACGGTGTCGTCCGTGCGCTGGTCCTCGATCAGCTCCGCGCACGGCGCGACCAACTGCACCGCCGCGGCGGCGGGCCGTCCGCTGACGCCGAACCGGATCTGCCCGGCGCACTCGAGATCGCCGTTCACATAGACCGTGTCGTTGGCGGCCTGCACGTCCGGTGCGCTGGCGAAACCCAGATCGCCCAGCTGAGAGGCCACATGGGCGGCCTGACCACGCTGGCCGTTGGCGTTGAACACGCGCACCTTGGACGCGGCCAGGGCCGCGGGTTCCACGTCGCGCAGACGTGAGGGTGAGACCCGCTCGCCCAGCGACGTCGGCTTGACCGTGGAGTTGGCAGCCGCCGGACTCGGCGAGTTGCACGCCATGGCGCCCTGGTCGTTCTCGGTGGTGGTGAGTGCTTTGAACCACACTCCGACGCAGATCAGAGCGACGATTCCCACCATGGCAGCCCACGGTTCCCAGCGTCGGCGAATGAAGGGACGACCCTTGGGGTCGATCGGTGAGCCTTGGGTGATCAGTGAAACCACGCCCATACTCTACGAAAACGTTGCGAAGCTCGCGTGCAAGGTCTCGGCAAGTCCGCCCAAGGTCTCGGTGCGTCCCCGGCCGGGTGACGATTGACCCTCAGTTTCGAATCACGTGTGTTTTGATTGCGACTTTTGCTCTAGGGTCCGCTATTGTCTGGCGGCCCAGATCGAATCGCCGGGGTGAATCGGGGGTTCGATTTCGGGAACAACAAGGGCATGTCCTGCGTTGACCCAGCGCGATCCGGTGCGGATCAGGAGCATCCGGCCCGATCGGTGACCGGTGTACACGTGACGTACACCACGGGCGGGGCGGCGAACCGGACCGATTCCTCAGGGATCGGGAGGGGACGTCGGTCCGGGATCTATGGAGTAAGGACGAGGGGAAGACGACATGGCAACCGACTATGACGCACCGCGGCGCAGTGAAACCGACGAAGTGTCGGAGGACTCGCTCGAGGAGCTGAAGGCTCGTCGCAACGAGGCCGCGTCCGCCGTCGTGGATATCGACGAATCCGATACCGCGGAGTCGTTCGAGCTTCCCGGCGCGGACCTTTCGGAGGAGGTGCTCTCGGTTCGGGTCATCCCGAAGCAGGCCGACGAGTTCACGTGTTCCAGCTGCTTCCTGGTGCACCACCGCAGCCGACTGGCCAATGAGCATGGCGGCCAGTTGATCTGCATGGACTGCGCCGCGTAGGGCGCAGTCTCCGATAAGGAAATCCGTCAGCCCGCGCTCGGTGTCCCCGAGCGCGGTCAGACTTCGCACAGCCGCACGTCCACGTCCCGCGTCATATCAGCCCGTCGCGGGAGTGCAGTACCGTCCGCGCCGGATCACACCGGCGCGGTAAGTCTTTCAGCGCGCGCCGGGTGACACCGACGCGGGCCGATTCGTTCGGGCCCATCGACCCTGCCCGGCCAACCTTGCCCGACGGTGAGGGCGGTCGGCGA
>NZ_BDBU01000042.1 GCF_001613145.1 Nocardia jejuensis NBRC 103114 | reverse complement strand
TCGCTTCTGGACTGAGTGGAGCGGGGGAGCGAAGCGGAGGAGCGGAGGGAGGGAAGAAGCGAGCTTGCAGGGCCACGAACCGCCCGGAGCGAAGCGGAGGGCAGAAAATACTGTTCGTTGCGTCGCACTACGGTGGTGTGCATAGGGGGTCACCGGCTCACACGCTAGGTTCTTTGGCGTGGGGTCGGACGCGGCACTGGGAGACGAAATGAACGCATCGGCAGTGAGCGATGAGAGCACCGTGGTGGCGGGGGTGGATCTCGGCGATCCCGAGCTTGCGGCAACCGTGCGTAAGGGTCTGGTCGAGGTCGAGGACCTGCTGATCAAGGAGCTGTCCGACGGCGAGGAGTTCCTGCAGGAGGCTGCGCTGCATCTGGCCAAGGCCGGCGGCAAGCGTTTCCGTCCGCTGTTCACCATTCTCACCGGTCAGCTGGGCCCGCAGCCCACCAGTCCGGATCTGATCATCGCGGGCACCGTGGTGGAGCTGGTGCATCTGGCCACCCTCTATCACGACGACGTCATGGACGAGGCCTCCATGCGCCGCGGCGCACCCAGCGTGAACTCGCGCTGGGGCAACAGCGTCGCGATCCTGGCCGGCGACTACCTTTTCGCGCACGCCTCGCGCCTGGTCTCCACCCTCGGCCCCGACGCGGTGCGGATCATCGCCGAAACCTTCGCCGAGCTGGTCACCGGCCAGATGCGGGAAACCATCGGCGCCAGGCAGTCTCAGGATCCGGTCGAGCACTACCTGCGCGTGGTGTGGGAGAAGACCGGGTCGCTGATCGCCGCGGCGGGCCGATTCGGCGGCACCTTCTCCGGCGCGGACCTGGACCACGTGGAGCGGCTGGCCCGCCTCGGCGACGCGGTCGGCACCGCCTTCCAGATCTCCGACGACATCATCGACATCTCCTCGGTGTCCGAGCAGTCGGGCAAGACCCCGGGCACCGATCTGCGCGAGGGCGTGCACACCCTGCCGGTGCTCTACGCGCTGCGCGAGGAGGGCGCCGAGGGCGACCGCCTGCGCAAGCTGCTGGCCCGCCCGCTGGAGACGGACGCCGAAGTCGCCGAGGCCCTGGAGCTGCTGTCCCGCTCGCCCGGCATGGTCCTGGCCAAGGAGAAGCTGCGGGGTTACGCCGATATCGCGCACGCGGAACTGGCCGCGCTGCCGGGCGGTCCCGCGAACGAGGCGCTCGAGCAGCTGGTTCGTTACACGATCGAACGAGTTGGTTAGCGGGGAACTTCCACCCCCGTCTCTATCGTTGATCCGGTGTGAAGGTGATCGGCGAGCGGTGCCCGGCGGCCCGGCCGATCTGCCGTGACAACAGGTAGAAACGCCGGGTCCGTCCCGTTTTCGGGGCGTATTCGTCCGCACCACACGCGAATCGGACAGGCAGCGGCTCTCAGCCCGGCGCTGAAGTCGCGGAGAGGCGGAAAAGTGCACACGCACGGATATGCGAACGGCCTCAAGACGTTCGGACTCCTGGTGGGAATGTCGGCGTTGATCGTGTTCGCCGGAGCCATGTTCCGCAGCCCGACGATCCTGATTCTGTCGATCGTGCTGGCGGTGGGCATGAACGCCTACGCCTACTTCAACAGCGACAAACTGGCCCTCAAGGCCATGCACGCGCAACCGGTGACCGAACTCGAGGCGCCGGCCATGTACCGCATCGTGCGTGAATTGGCCACGGCCGCAAGACAACCCATGCCGCGGCTGTACATCAGCCCGACCAACGCGCCCAATGCCTTCGCCACCGGCCGCAGTCCCCGCCATGCCGCGGTCTGCTGCACCACCGGCATCCTGTCGATCCTGGACGAGCGCGAACTGCGCGCGGTCCTGGGCCACGAGCTCTCACACGTCTACAACCGCGACATTCTGATCTCGTCGGTGGCGGGCACACTCGCCGCGGTGATCTCGGGCCTGGCCAACCTGGCCTTCTTCGCGAGCGCCTTCGGTGGGCGCGGCAATGGCGAAGGGCCGAATATCATTGGCGTGCTGCTGGTTTCGCTACTCGGACCGATCGCGGCCTCGCTGATCAAGCTGTCCGTCTCGCGCTCTCGCGAGTATCAGGCGGATCAGGACGGCGCGGCCCTCACCGGCGACCCGCTGGCGCTCGCCTCGGCCCTGCGCAAACTGGAACGCGGCGTACAGGCCGCTCCGCTGCCCGCTGAGCCGCAATTGACCGCGCAGTCGCATCTCATGATCGCCAACCCGTTCCGGGCCGGTGACAAGATGGCGCGCTGGTTCTCCACGCACCCCCCGATGGCCGATCGCATCGCCCGCCTCGAAGAGATGGCGGGCCCACCCGCCTCCCCGGGAATGTAGCGCCCGGCCGAGAGCCGTCGCAGGTCCCGTCGCGTGCCCGCGGTCGGGTACATCCCGAATGCTGGATGTACCCGGTGAGTTACCCGCATCTCACGAAATCAGTTGCTCAGCGGTAGTTGACGAACTGCAGGGCCAAGTCCAGATCGGCGTTCTTCAGCAGCGAGATGACGGCCTGCAGGTCGTCGCGGTTCTTGCTGGTGACGCGCAGTTCCTCGCCCTGGATCTGCGCCTTGACCGACTTGGGGCCCTCGTCGCGGATCTTCTTGGCGATCTTCTTGGCGTTCTCCGAGGAGATGCCCTGCACCAACTCGCCTGTGATCTTGTACACCTTGCCCGAGGCGACCGGTTCGCCGGCGTCGAAGGCCTTGAGCGAGATGTCGCGGCGAATCAGCTTCTCCTTGAACACCTCCAGCGCGGCCTTGACGCGATCCTCGGCATCGGCGGTGAGAACGATCTTCTCCTCGCCCGACCAGTCGATGCTCGCGTTCATGCCGCGGAAGTCGTAGCGGGTGCTCAACTCCTTGGCGGCCTGGTTGAGGGCGTTGTCGACCTCCTGGCGATCGACCTTGCTGACGACATCGAACGACGAATCGGCCACGCTTGTGCTCCTGTCCAAGATCGGAAGATTCCGGTGCTTTCCCGCGACGACGCTAGCCGGTCCGCAACCGCGATAGCCAGCCGGTTTGCGTTCAGGGCATGGGTTCGTTGTATTCTCGTCCAGCACCGAATGCGGCGCACGGCAGATTGCCCGAGCGGCCAATGGGAGCGGACTGTAAATCCGTCGGCGAAAGCCTACGTAGGTTCGAATCCTACATCTGCCACACCGAAGAGCCCTGTGGACCAACTGTCCACGGGGCTCTTCTTGTTTGCCTCCGCTTCGCTGCGGCGGGTTCGTGGCCCTGTCAGCTCGCTTCTTCCCTCCCTCCGCTCCTCCGCTTCGCTCCCCCGCTCCGCTCAGTCCAGAAGCGAGCCGGGCCACGAACTTGGGGGAGGGGGTTCAGTGGAATGCACGCGGTCGAGCAGCTGCGCGGACGGGCGTTGGTTCAGTGGCTGAGGGGCTGGGCGACCGCGGGTGCTCAGCGTTGAGGTGGGGGGTGTGGGGGATTGGGAGAAGTGGGCCCAAAACTGGTTCTGACCAGCCGGTTTGGAGAGTGGGCGACATGTTGTGTAATCTCGTTCAAGTCTTCAGCGCTCCGGCCTGGTCCGGTGCGAGACAGACACGCCCCCTTAGCTCAGTCGGTAGAGCGTTTCCATGGTAAGGAAAAGGTCAACGGTTCGATTCCGTTAGGGGGCTCGCCGGATTGCCGGTGGTGAACGCCTCGGCACTCCATGAATGACCGGGCCGGTTACACCGTCGATCTCGCTACCATATGGCGGTGTAGCTCAGCTGGTAGAGCAAACGACTCATAATCGTTGTGTCGCCGGTTCAAGTCCGGCCATCGCTACCCATACTGATTGACCCTCTGGTTTACCGGAAAGAAGGAAAATCGTGGCCGCGAAGTCCACCGATGTCCGGCCGAAGATCACCTTGGCCTGTGAACAGTGCAAGCATCGTAACTACATCACCAAGAAGAACCGGCGTAACGACCCGGATCGGCTGGAACTGAAGAAGTTCTGCCCGAACTGCGGCACCCACCGGGCGCACCGCGAATCTCGCTAACTTGACCCCGCGCGATCTGCCGCGTGGAAGAAGTGCCGGAACGGCCGGCCACTTCGTCCCCACTTGCTAGGGACAGTGGCCTCCGAACCGGCACTTGGTGTATTAAGCGGTGGTTAGCGCTCCTCGGACTTCCGGATACGGAGTCAGATAGGTGATGTCCTGCCGTGACGATCAACACCGACATTTCTCTCGAATCGGACGAGCTCACGAGCTCGGCTGAGGCCTTCGACCCCGCCGCCCACGCCGCGGCCATGGTCGGCCATCACTACCGCGTCGAAGACTATTACGAGGTCGGACGCGAGAAGGTGCGTGAGTACGCCCGCGCCGTGCAGGACTACCACCCCGTGCACTGGGACGAGGACGTCGCCCAGGAGTACGGCTACGACGGTCTCCTGGCCCCGCTCAGTTTCATCTCCCTGGTCGGAATTCTGGCCCAGCGCAAGCTCTTCGAGCAGATCGTCACCGGCTACGACCTCAGCCAGATCATGCAGACTGATCAGATCCTGGAGTTCCATCGGCCGATCAAGGCCGGCGATCAGCTCACCTGCATCGTCTACCTGCACTCGTTCCGCCAGGCCTTCGGCGGCGACATCATCGTCACCAGGAACGACGTGGTCGCGCAGAACGACGAGCTGGTGCTCACCACCTACACCACCCTCATCGGCCGCAGCGGCGGTGACATCGATCCCAATATCGGTGACGCTGTGCGCAATGTGCTCATGCACGGCGTCGGCCCGGAGGAGACCCCCGATCACCGACCGCGCACCGTGCAGGAGGCCCAGGCCGTCCTGACCCCGCAACCGGTGGCCGTGGCCGCCACCAACGGCGCGATCCGCCCGAGCAAGCACGCCATCGGTTTCGAGGACGTCACCGTCGGCGATGTGCTCCCCACTCGGGTCGTGCGCCTCACCCGCGGTGATCTGGTGAACTACGCCGGCGTCTCCGGCGATGCCAACCCGATCCACTGGAGCGACGACGTCGTGAAGATGGTCGGCCTGGAAAACGTTGTCGCGCACGGCATGCTGACCATGGGCCTGGGTGGCGGCTTCGTCACCTCCTGGCTCGGCGATCCGGGTGCGGTGAAGGAGTACAACGTGCGCTTCACCAGCCCCGTCTACGTCCCCGTCGACAAGCCCGCGGAGATCGAATACACCGGCAAGGTGAAGTCGGTCGATCCGGACACCCGCACCGCCGTGGTGGCCATCGTGGCGAAGTCGGAGGGTCGCAAGATCTTCGGTCGCGCGACCGCAACGGTGCAGCTGGCCTGAGTTTCCGGCCCTTTCCTTCGCACGTGCAGGGCTCGACCCCCGATTGGCGATTGCCGCGTCCAGTACCGTAGACTCGTCAATCTGGGGTCACCAGCCGATGCGCGCTGCTCACAGGAGCGGCGCGCGCGTTTGTGAAGACCAGGTTGTATAACTGAATGCATAGTGGCTGGATCTGTTTTCTCTGTTCAGCCGAAGGGGCGTAGCTCAACTGGCAGAGCAGCGGTCTCCAAAACCGCAGGTTGCAGGTTCAAGTCCTGTCGCCCCTGCCCCAATGCCAGCGACGAGAGAGGATCGACGTGAGCGACGAGCGGGACCCTCGCCACGAAGATGGCGATGACACCGCCGCAGTGGCTCGTCCGAGCGGTAAGCGTTCCGCCCGGCGATCTCGAGCCGCATCGTCGTCCGCGGCATCCGTCGCGACGATCGATCGGCCCGCGGCATCGGCCAAGGCGACGAAACAGTCCGGTAAGAAGAGCGGAACGGGAAACCCGTTCAAGCGCCTGATGAAGTTCCTCAAAGAAGTAATCGCGGAACTTCGCAAGGTGATCTGGCCGAACCGCAAGCAGATGATCACCTATACGACCGTTGTCCTGGTGTTCGTGATCTTCATGGTCGCGTTCATCAGCGGGTTGGATCTGGCGTTCATCAAGGGTGTCAACTGGCTGTTCGGCTAGCGCAAAGGATTACGTGACGACTAAGGAAGCGAGTGCCCCAGTGAGCACCCCGGAGAACGGCATCACCGACGAAATCCAGATCGACGACACAGCGGACGAAGCCGCCGTGGAGGTCGAGGACTCGGTGGACGCCGAATCCGTGGACGCTGAGGACTCCGTGGATACCGAGGCCGTCGAGGTCTCCGTGGACACCGACGCCGCGGCCGACACCGAAGAGTCCGATCCCGTGCAGCCGGCCGCCGAGCTCACCGATATCGCCGCCGAGCCGCTGGACCCGGTCGCCGAGATGACCGCGGCCCTGCGCCGCGCCCCCGGTGACTGGTACGTCATCCACTCCTACGCCGGGTACGAGAACAAGGTGAAGACCAATCTCGAGACCCGCGTGCAGAACCTCGGTCTCGAGGACTACATCTTCCAGGTCGAGGTTCCGACCGAAGAGGTCACCGAGATCAAGAACGGCCAGCGCAAGAACGTCAATCGCAAGGTGCTGCCGGGTTACATCCTGGTCCGCATGGAGCTGAACGACGAGTCCTGGGGCGCCGTTCGCAATACTCCCGGCGTCACCGGCTTCGTCGGCGCGACCTCGCGTCCGTCGCCGCTGTCCATCGCCGATGTGGTGAAGTTCCTGGTTCCGGCCGCGCAGCAGAAGAAGGCTCCGGCCGCCGCTGCCTCGGGCTCGGGCGACTCCACCGGCGAGTCCACCGTCGCCAAGCCGACCATCGAGGTCGACTTCGAGGTCGGCGAGTCGGTCACCGTCATGGACGGCCCGTTCGCCACCCTCCCGGCCAGCATTTCCGAGGTCAACGCCGAGCAGCAGAAGCTCAAGGTGCTGGTCTCGATCTTCGGTCGTGAGACTCCCGTCGAGCTGGGCTTCACCCAGGTCGCCAAGATTTGAGCGGATCGAGGCGGTGACGTCGGCCAATGGGCCGGTGTCACCGCCTTTTTCGTGTCCGCGTAGACTTGCCGGGTTGCGCCTGCGCTTCGGCCGTGTTTTCACCTCGAATGCACCTGCCGAGCATTCCGGGCGCACATCCCGGATAAGTGCTTACGGGAATCCGTAAGGAACCTAACCAAGGAAAAAAGATGCCCCCGAAGAAGAAGAAGGTCTCTGGGCTTATCAAGCTCCAGATCCAGGCCGGTGCCGCTAACCCGGCCCCGCCGGTCGGCCCCGCGCTGGGTCAGCACGGCGTGAACATCATGGAATTCTGCAAGGCGTACAACGCGGCGACCGAGTCGCAGCGCGGCAACGTCATCCCGGTCGAGATCACGGTCTACGAAGACCGCTCGTTCGACTTCAAGCTCAAGACGCCGCCCGCCGCGCGTCTGCTGCTGAAGGCCGCCGGTGTGCAGAAGGGCTCCGCCGAGCCGCACCGCCTCAAGGTCGCGCAGGTCACCATGGACCAGGTCCGTGAGATCGCCAAGACCAAGCAGGAAGATCTGAACGCCAACGACATCGACGCCGCGGCGAAGATCATCGCTGGTACTGCTCGTTCGATGGGTATCACCGTCGTCTGAGTGATCGAGAGGGTCGAGTAGCCGCCGACGGCGGTGCCGACATCCGATCAGTGGGAGGGACGGCCAGTCCCTGTAACCACTTCTGAACTTACGAACAGGACAGAGAATCATGGCAAAACGAAGCAAGGCTTATCTCGAGCAGGCCGCCAAGGTCGATCGCGATGCGCTGTACTCCCCGCTCGCCGCGGCGAAGCTCGCCCAGACGACCGCCACCACCAAGACCGACGCGACCGTCGAGGTCGCCGTTCGTCTCGGCGTGGATCCCCGCAAGGCGGACCAGATGGTTCGCGGCACGGTCAACCTGCCGCACGGCACCGGTAAGACCGCCCGCGTCATCGTGTTCGCCGTCGGCGACAAGGCCGCCGAGGCCGAGGCCGCCGGCGCCGACGCCGTGGGCGCCGAGGACCTGATCGAGCGCATCCAGGGCGGGTGGCTGGACTTCGACGCCGCCATCGCGACCCCGGATCAGATGGCCAAGGTCGGTCGTATCGCTCGTGTGCTGGGCCCGCGCGGCCTGATGCCGAACCCGAAGACCGGCACCGTCACCCCCGATGTGACCAAGGCCGTCAACGACATCAAGGGCGGCAAGATCAACTTCCGCGTCGACAAGCAGGCCAACCTTCACTTCGTGATCGGCAAGGCCTCCTTCGACGACAAGAAGCTGGCGGAGAACTACGGCGCCGCGCTGGACGAGATCCTGCGTGTCAAGCCCTCCACTGCGAAGGGCCGCTACGTCAAGAAGGTGACGTTCTCGACGAACACCGGACCGGGCATCCCGGTGGATCCGAACCGCACCCGCAACTTCACCGAAGAGGACTGAGTCTTCTTCGCTGACTTGCGTAGCAACGCATGAAGCCCGAAGGGCCGGTACGGATTTCGTGCCGGCCCTTCGTCATGTCTCGTCGCCGGCGCGCTGCCTCTCGCGGGCGTCCGGCTGTGCCCGCGTTCACTTCCCGCACCCCGTTTTGGCAGATGGGCGGGTGTTCGGCTATGGTGGACAACGGTCATCGACGCTTGCGTTCGAGGATCACCCAATCGATCTACCGAAGACCGTTGGTCGCTGCCGCGAGGCAGTCGAAGGTCCAGCAATATTGCTGGCGACCCACGCAGGGAGAGCCGAGTCGGGAAGAGTATGCGAGTTTCGCTCGTGTTTCCTTCACGCCCCGGGACCACTCTGCGGTCCGGGGCGTTTGCTTTATCGCTGGCCCCTGGCGCGATCGGTAGTTCATTTCAGAACCGACCATCCAGAGAGGAGGCGAAGTATGGCAAACCCCGAGAAGGTCACCGCGGTAGCGGAGATCACGGAGCAGTTCAAGACCTCGACGGCCACTGTTGTCACGGAATACCGTGGCCTGTCGGTCACCAAGATCACCGAGCTGCGTCGTGCGCTCGGCGCGGGCACCACTTACTCCGTCGCCAAGAACACCCTGGTCAAGCGTGCCGCCGCTGAGGCGGGCGTGGAAGGCCTGGATGACTTGTTCGTCGGTCCGACCGCCATCACCTTCATCAAGGGTGAGCCGGTCGACGCCGCGAAGGCGCTCAAGGCTTTCGCCAAGGACAACAAGGCGCTGATCATCAAGGGCGGCTACATGGACGGCGTTGCGCTGTCCGTGGCCGAAGTTGAGCGGATCGCCGACCTGGAGTCCCGCGAGGTCCTGCTGGCCAAGCTGGCCGGCGCCATGAAGGGCAACCTGTCGAAGGCCGCGGCGCTGTTCGCAGCCCCCGGCAACCAGGTCGCTCGGCTGTTCGCGGCCCTCGAGGAGAAGAAGGCGAACGAGGGTGGCGCTGCCGCTCCCGCCGCCGAGGCTCCCGCGGCCGACGCCGAATAAGTCACTACCCCAAACCTCTTCGTCGCCGCTCGCGCGGCGATGAAACCATCGAAAGGAAACATCAATGGCTAACGTTGACGAGCTGCTCGAAACCTTCTCCGGCATGACCCTGCTCGAGCTCTCCGAGTTCGTGAAGGCGTTCGAGGACAAGTTCGAGGTCACCGCTGCCGCTCCGGTCGCCGTCGCCGCCGCGGGCGCTGCCCCGGTCGAGGCCGCCGAAGAGCAGGACGAGTTCGACGTCGTCCTCGAGGGCGCCGGCGACAAGAAGATCCAGGTCATCAAGGTCGTTCGCGAGATCGTCTCCGGCCTGGGCCTGAAGGAAGCCAAGGACCTCGTCGAGAGCGCTCCGAAGGCCATCCTGGAGAAGGTCGCCAAGGACGCGGCCGAGGCTGCCAAGGCCAAGCTCGAAGAGGCCGGCGCCAAGATCAGCATCAAGTGATCTGACGCCGGGGGATTCCCCGGCTGATCCGAGGGTCTCCGGACCCGCGGAGATGATCTACGAAAAGGGCGGTTCCCGTTGGGGGACCGCCCTTTTCGCATTTCCGAATCTTGTGATATTCCCGTGATCGAAGGACGCGCGAAACACTTTCTACCGACCAGTCAGGTCCCGGTGTCCGAGACGGGTTTCATGCGATACAGTGGCCCAACCTACTGTGACGCGCCACACCGCGCGTAATCGGTGCTGTTTTGCCGAAATGAAGGCGCGCTGCGGTAGGACGCTCGTCGGAAAAATTGTGGAGGTTGGCGTGGGCGTCGAGGTCAGGACCGAAAGCATCACCAAGTCGTTCGGTTCGCAACGAATTTGGCAGGATGTCAGCCTGACTCTGCCTCCCGGGGAAGTCAGCGCGTTGCTCGGCCCCTCGGGTACCGGTAAGTCGGTCTTTCTGAAGTCCCTGATCGGTCTGCTGCGTCCCGAGCGCGGCTCCATCTATATCGATGGCACCGATATCACCACCTGCTCCAACAAGGAGCTCTACGAGATTCGCAAGCTGTTCGGCGTCTTGTTCCAGGACGGCGCGCTGTTCGGCTCGATGAACCTGTACGACAACGTGGCGTTCCCGTTGCGCGAGCACACCAAGAAGAGCGAATCCGACATCAAGAAGATCGTCATGGAGAAGCTCGAGCTGACCGGTCTGCTCGGTGCGGAAGGCAAGCTCCCGGGTGAGATCTCCGGCGGTATGCGCAAGCGCGCCGGCCTGGCCCGCGCCCTGGTGCTCGACCCGCAGATCATCCTCGTCGACGAGCCGGACTCCGGTCTGGACCCCGTCCGCACCACGTACCTGTCGCAGCTGCTGATCGACATCAACGCGCAGATCGACGCGACGATCCTGATCGTCACGCACAACATCAACCTGGCTCGTATCGTGCCGGACAACATCGGCATGCTTTTCCGCCGTCAGCTGGTCATGTTCGGCCCGCGCGAGGTGCTGCTCACCTCGGAGGAGCCGGTGGTCAAGCAGTTCCTCAACGGCCGCATGCAGGGTCCGATCGGCATGTCCGAGGAGAAGGACGAAGCCCAGATGGCCCGCGAGCAGGCCATGTTCGACTCCGGTCACTCCGACGGCGGCGCCGAAGAGGTCGAGGGCATCATCCCGCAGATGAAGGCGCAGCCGGGTATGCCGGTGCGCCAGGCGGTGTTCCGTCGCCGCGAGCGCGTGCGTCAGGTTTTGCACACGCTGCCGCCCGCCGCGCAGGAGGCCATCCGCGAGTCTCTGGAGTCCAATGGCGACGCCGACACGCAGGTGATTCCCGCCTACCAGGGCACCTATGACACGACGGTTCGACAGAACCTAACTAACGGGTAACATACGCGGCGTGAATCAAACCCTGACGCGGCTGCGCACCCCGGTCGAGTCGGGACTTGCCCAGGCGGGCAACATCTTCGCACTCCTCCTGGACGTGATTCGCAAGACGTTCCGCAAACCGTTCCAGTGGCGGGAATTCATCGAGCAGTCGTGGTTCATCGCGAGTGTCTCGATCCTTCCCGCCGCTCTGGTGGCAATCCCGTTCGGCGCCGTGGTGGCCCTGCAGACCGGCTCGCTCATCAAGCAGCTCGGCGCGGAGAACTTCACCGGCGCGACCAGTGTGCTGGCGACCGTCCAGCAAGCGGCCCCGGTGGTGACCGCGTTGATCATCGCCGGCGCCGCCGGATCGGCCGTAGCGGCCGACCTCGGCTCCCGGACCATCCGTGAAGAGATCGACGCCATGGAGGTCCTCGGCATCGATCCGATCCAGCGCCTGGTGGTGCCCCGGGTGCTCGGCATGATGTTGGTGGCGCTGCTGCTCAACGGCCTGGTGTCGGTCGTCGGCATCGCCGGTGGATATTTCTTCAACGTGGGACTGCAGGGCGGTACCCCCGGTGCCTACCTCGCTTCCTTCTCCGCTCTCGCGCAAACCGCGGACCTGGTGATCGGCGAGATCAAGGCCTTGATATTCGGACTCGTGGCAGGCGTCATCGCCGCCTACAAGGGTCTGCATCCCAAGGGGGGCCCGAAAGGAGTAGGTGAAGCGGTGAACCAGTCCGTGGTGATCACGTTCCTGGTGTTGTTCTTCCTGAACTTGGTGTTGACCCTGATCTATCTTCAGGTCATCCCGGCCAAGGGCGCGTGATTCATGGTCGTTTCACAGCGCTCCACCGTTCTCTCCCGGTCGGCGCGCCGGGTGACCGGCGCGTTCAGAGCCCCGGTGAGCCTGGTCGACAAGGCCGGGGACCAGATGTCCTTCTATTCGCGGGCCATCGGCTGGATTCCGCGGACCTTCCTGCACTACCGCAAGGAGGTCATGCGGCTGCTGGCCGAGGTGACCTTCGGCTCGGGCGCGCTGGCCGTCATCGGCGGCACCATCGGCGTCATCGTGTTCATGTCGGCGTCCGTGGGTGTGGTCGTCGGTCTGCAGGGCTTCAAGGCCCTGGACGCCCTCGGTTCCGGTGTGCTCACCGGCTTCCTGACCGGGTACATCAACACTCGTGAACTCGCGCCCCTCGTTGCGGCGCTGGCGCTTTCGGCCACGGTCGGCTGTGGATTCACGGCCCAGCTCGGCGCGATGCGGATCTCCGAGGAGATCGACGCGCTCGAGGTGATGGCCATTCCGTCGGTGCCGTTCCTGGTGAGCAGCCGCGTCATCGCCGGATTCCTCGCGGTGATCCCGCTGTACGTGGTCGGCCTGCTGGGCACCTACGGCGCGTCTCGATTGATCAGCATCTATTTCAACGGACAATCGAGTGGTTCCTACGACCACTATTTCAGTCTTTTCCTACCACCTGAAGACGTGCTCTATTCGTTCGTGAAAGTGCTCGTCTTCGCGTTCGTGATCATTCTCGTGCACTGCTATTACGGCTATAACGCCACCGGCGGTCCGGCCGGTGTCGGCGTGGCCGTGGGTCGCGCCGTGCGTGCGGCGATCGTGCTGATCAACGTCTTGGACTTCTTCCTGAGCCTCGCGATCTGGGGCACTACGACGACGGTGCGGGTGGCCGGATGAGCAATACGCAGCGGGTGCAGTTTTGGCGATCTACCGAGAAACTGCGGAACCGCACCCTCGGCCTGCTCTTTTTCGTGTTGGTCGCGCTGTTCCTCTATACGACCATCGCCATCTACAACAAGCAGTTCACCGATACGGTCCGGGTCAATCTGATCACCGATACCGTCGGCAACGCGCTCACCCGCAATGCCGACGTGAAGGTGCGCGGGGTCAATGTCGGCGAGGTGCGCTCGAGCACCTACGACGGCAAGAACGTCACCTTGGATCTGGCCATCGACCCGGCCAAGGCGGACAAGATTCCGTCGAACGTCACCGCGCGACTGCTGCCCAAGACCCTGTTCGGTGAGCGCTACGTCGATCTCACCTGGCCGGAGCAGCCCAGCGGGCACCTGACCGAGGGCATCACCCTGCATCAGGACACCAGCGGGCACGCCATCGAGGTCAGCCAGCTGCTCGATCACATCATGCCGCTGCTGCAGGCGATCCCGCCGCAGTATCTGGCCTCCACGCTGGGCGCGGTCTCGCAGGCGCTGCAGGGCCAGGGCGAGGAACTCGGCAAGACGATCGACCGGCTCGACACCATCTTCACGCAGGTGAACGCGGAAATGCCGACGCTGCAGGAGGATCTGCGCACCTTCGCCGATTTCGCCGACATCTACAGCGATGCCGCGCCGCAGCTGGTGGACGCGCTGGACAACCTGCGCACCACCAACGCCACCATCGTGCAGAAGCGTTCGCAGATCGACACCATGCTCGCGGTGCTGACCCCGAGCGCCTCGACCACCGCGGACTTCCTGCTCGCCAACCGCGACAACATCATCGACGTGGCCGCGGATTCGCGTCCGGCGCTCGAGGCGCTGGCGAAGTACTCGCCCGGCTACACCTGCGCGCTGAAGAACTTCGCGCAGCTCAAGCCGCGCATCGACGACATCTTCGGCAAGGGCACCGATCTGCCGGGTTCGCGCGTGACTGTCGAGATCGTGAACCCGCGCGGCCGCTACGTCCCGAACCAGGACGAGCCGCGCTGGTTCGATTCCCGCGGGGCGATGTGCGTCCCGGAGTACCCGCTGACCGTGGACCCGGGCCAGTACACGAACGGTTCCGGGAACGACGGCTCCTACCAGCCGCCCAGCCGGAATCCGGGTGATCAGGCCATCGGCCTGCAGCCCGAACCGCAGTACAAGGTGTACGGGCCCTACCCGTCCACGACCGCCGGATCCCCACAGGAGCAGCAGGCTTTGGGTGCCATCTACGGTGCGGCCTATGGCGTTTCACCCGACGACGTGCCCAGCTGGGTCACCCGCATCGCGGCCCCGGCCTACCGCGGCAGCGAGGTGAGCATCCGATGAAGGATCTGCTGCGCGGCCTCGGCGGCACGCTGACCAAACTGATCGTCTTCATCGTGGTGACGGTCTTCCTGACCGGCATGCTGGCGCTGACGATCGCGAACTACGGCGGCGGCGGCACCAAGTTCAATGCCCGTTTCTCCGATGTGACCTCGCTGAACAACGGTGACGAGGTCCGCATCGCGGGTGTGCGCGTCGGCAAGGTGACCAAGGTGTCCATCGTGGACCGGAACCTGGCCAACGTGGAATTCGAACTGACGGACCGCAATTCGCTGCCCGCGTCGACCACCGCGACCATCAAGTACCGGAACCTGGTGGGGCAGCGGTACATCGCGCTCGATCAGGGCACCGGTCAGCAGGGTCGCAAGATGAACAAGGGCGCGACGATTCCGCTCGAGCGCACCAAGCCGGCGCTGAATCTGAACGAGCTGTTCAACGGCTTCCGGCCGCTGTTCCAGACATTGACTCCCGATGACGTGAACAAGCTGTCCTACAACATCATTCAGGTGTTCCAGGGCGAGGCGGGCACGATCAAGGACCTGGTGTCGAACACCGCGTCGCTGACGAACAAGATCGCCGACAAGGACGCCGTGATCGGTGAGGTCGTCAAGAACCTCAATGCGGTGCTGGACGCGGTGAACGCGCGCGACGGGCAGCTCGATCAGCTCATCGTCAATACCGAGGCGCTGGTGAGCGGCCTGAACGCCGAGCGCGGCACCATCGGCCAGGCGGTCTCCTCGCTGGGCGATCTGGCCTCGGCCACCGCGGACCTGCTGGTTCCGGTCCGGCCGAACCTGCAGGGCGCCATCGCGGGCCTGAACCAGCTGACCGGCTCGCTCAACGCCCGCAAGGACGAGGTCGACGAGGGCCTGACCAATCTGCCTATCAAGATGGACAAGCTGGGCCGCGCCGCCTCGTACGGCTCTTGGTTCCAGTTCTACCTCTGCGGCATCGACATCATCGCCGGACCGGGCACCGCGGACGCACCGCAGCTGAACCTGCCCCCGGCCATCCAGAACATGCCGACGGTGAATCAGCCGATCTACACCAATCCGGCCCCGCGCTGCCATGGGAAGGGAGGCCGCTGATGGACGACCGCGTAGTGCTCGGCAAGCGCAGTCCCGCGTTCATGGGCGGTCTGGGACTGCTCATGGTCCTGCTCATCACCATGTCCGCGTTCAGCCTGGACAAGCTGCCCATCCTCGGGGCCGGCACCAAGTACACCGCCGAATTCTCCGAGGCCGCCGGCCTGAAGAAGGGCAACGAGGTCCGCATCGCCGGCGTGAAAGTCGGTGCGGTGCAGGATGTTCGGCTCGACGGTGACAAGGTGCTCGTCGACTTCCGCACCAAGGACGCCTGGATCGGCAACGAGACCAGCGCGTCCATCCAGATCAAGACGCTGCTCGGGCAGAAGTACCTGGCGCTGGATCCCAAGGGCAGCGAGCCCGCGAATCCGGACAAGGTGATCCCGCTCTCGCGCACCGTGTCCCCGTACGACGTGGTGGACGCCTTCAGCGATGCCGCCAAGAGCGTCGAGGACACCAACACCGATCAGCTCGCGCAGAGCATGCGGGTGCTCTCGCAAGCGTTCTCGGGCACCGCGCCGGAGATCCGCAATTCCATCGACGGCGTGAGCCGCCTGTCGGAGTCGCTGGCCAAGCGGGACGATCAGCTGGTCAAGCTGTTCGCCGCGACCAAGAAGACCTCGCAGGTGCTGGCCGATCGCAATGCCGAATTCGAACGGCTGCTCGGCAACGGCGGGCAACTGCTCGCCGAACTGAACGTGCGCCAGACCGCGATCTCGCAGCTGCTCTCGGGCGCGAAAACCGTTGCGGCGGAACTGACCGCGCTGGTGCAGGACAACGAGGCGCAGATCGGTCCGGCGCTGACCGATCTGAACAAGACGATCGACATCCTGAACTCGCATCAGGCCGACATCTCCAAGACGCTGACCCTGGCCGCGCCCTTCTACGGTCTGTACTCCAACGTGCTGGGCAACGGCCGCTGGTTCGACGCGGTGATCACCAACCTGATCCCGCCGGCCCTGCCGGACATCCCGGGTGACCGTCCGCCGATCCGAAAGATGGGAGGCTGACTGTGGCGAAGAATCCGCTCACCGCTCTGCGGGCTTCCAGCCCCAAGAGCAAGATCATCGCGACAGTGGTCGTCCTGGCGGTCGTACTCGCCGGGCTCGGCTGGTGGGGGTTGGGCAAGCTCAACACCACCACGATCACCGCGTACTTCGACAGGTCCGTCGGCATCTACGAGGGTTCGGACGTCCGCATCCTGGGCGTGCCCGTGGGACATGTGGACTCGGTGACGCCGGAGGGCGAGCAGGTCAAGGTCGTCATGTCCGTCGACCGCCGCTACGACATCCCCGCCGACGCCAAGGCCGCGCAGATCACCCCGTCCGTGGTGTCGGACCGGTACATCCAGCTGGCCCCGGCCTACCGGGGCGGCCCGAAGATGGGGCGCGAGGCCACCATCCCGAAGGACCGCACGGCCACCCCGGTCGAGGTGGACCGGCTGTACAAGAGCATCACCGAACTCGCCGATTCGCTGGGCCCCAACGGAGCCAACAAGGACGGCGCGCTCAACGAACTCGTGCGCACCACCTCGGACAACCTGTCCGGCAACGGCGAGGCGCTGGGCAACAGCTTCACACAGCTGTCCAAAGCGGCCAAGGCCCTGTCGGATTCGCGCACGGACATCTTCGACACGGTGAAGAACCTGCAGGCGTTCGTGCAGATGCTGGCCGAGAACGACTCGCAGGTAAGGGAATTCAACTCCCAGCTGTCCTCGCTCGCGGGCTTCCTGTCCGGTGAGCGGCAGAACCTCGGCGACGCGCTGAACCTGCTGTCGGTCGCGCTCGGCGACGTGGCCCGGTTCGTGGACAACAACCGGGAACTGGTGCAGTCCAACGCCGAAGCGCTGACCTCGCTGACCCAGACCCTCGCCGATCAGCGCGACGATCTGGCCAAGGCGCTGCCGCTCATCCCGACCGCGCTGAGCAATCTGATCAACGTGCACAACGGTGAGACCGGCACGCTGGACATGCGTCCCAACATCACCGAGCTGCAGGACCCGTTCGGTGCCATCTGCAAGATGCTGGACCTGGGCAAGCTGCGGCCGGGTGATGAGAAGTTCGAGGCCATCTCGCGTCAGCTCGGGCCGATCCTGAACAACTGCAAGATCATCACCGATCAGCTCACCGCGGGCGTGAAGACGCCGTCGCTGGTGCTGCCGTTCGGCATCCTCAGCGGTGAGAACGAACAGCGCAATGTCGCACCGGGCACCGTCCCGGGCGTGCCGTCCGATCAGCAGCCGCCGTCGCAGCAGGAGGGTGGACAGCGATGAGGATCATCCGAATCGCGGCCGCCGCCACGTCTCTGACCGTGGTGGTGCTCGCCTCGGGCTGTGGATTCAGCGCGACCGACATCCCGCTGCCGGGCGGCCCCGACGTGGGCTCGCACCCGATGAAGGTCGACATCCAGTTCGCCGATGTGCTGGACCTGGTCCCGCAGTCGGCGGTGAAGGTGGACGGCGTCTCGGTCGGGCGGGTCGACAAGATCAAGCTCACCCCCGACGGCTGGACCGCCAGCGTCGAGACCGTGCTGAACTCCGACGTCGACCTCCCCGCCAACGCGCGGGCCGAGGTGAAGCAGACCAACCTGCTCGGCGAGAAGTTCATCCAATTGTCCGCTCCCGCAAACGATGCCGATGCGGCGCGCCTGAAAGACGGCGCGACGATCAGGGTCGAGAACACCCGCACCGCCACCGAGGTGGAGCAGGTGCTCGGGGCCCTGTCGCTGCTGCTCAACGGCGGCGGCGTGGCTCAGTTGCAGCCCATCGTGGTGGAGCTGAACAAGGCCCTGGACGGTCGCGACAACAAGGTGCGTTCACTGCTCGAGCAGGCGAACACGCTGATCGGTGGCCTCGACGACCAGGTGAACGACATCACCCGCGCCCTGGACGGATTGGACAAGCTCAGCAGCCGGGTCGGTCAGCAGACCGAGCAGATCGGCAAGGTGCTCGACGAGCTGCCGCAGGGCATCAAGATCCTGAACGAGCAACGGCCGCAACTGATCGCGCTGCTCGCGCAGCTGGATCGCGTGGGCCAGGCCGGTTTCGACGTGCTGAACCACTCCAAGGACAACCTGATCACCGACCTCAGCTCGCTGCGGCCGACCCTGCAGGAACTGGGCAAGTCCGCGGACGATCTGGTGACCGCGTTCCCGCTGATCCCGACGTACCCGTTCCCGGACGAGGCGATCAAGTCCGCGTTCGGCGGTCAGGTGAACACCTGGCTGGCGGTGGACCTCGAGGTCGGCACGCTGCTGTCGAATCTCGGTGTGGGCAAACCGGATCCGGTGTATCTGCCGCCCGCGGGCCATCAGGTGCCGGTCGATCCGAGTAACCCGTACTACAACGGCAACGGCCCGCGCGGTGGCTGGCCCACCGTCTCGCTGCTGCCGCTGCCGCCGACCGTGGTGCGCCCGACCGGGCAGCCCGGACCGACCGATCCCCTGGGAACCATCCTCGAACAGCTGGGAGTGGGTGGTCCGCGATGAGCCGTCTGGTACGCAACCAGCTGATCTTCTTCGTGATCATCGCCGTGCTCGGCGTCGCGTTCGTCGGCGCCAAGTACGTGCGCGTGGACAATATGCTCGGCTTCGGCCTGTACCGGGTCAAGGTGACGATGGCCGAGACCGGCAATCTGTCCAAGGGCGCCGAGGTCACCTACCGCGGCGTCCCGGTCGGACGGGTCAGCGATCTGGACATCACCTCCGACGGCGTGATCGTCACCCTGGACATGGACTCCGGTGCGCCGAAGGTGCCCGCGAACGCCAAGGCCGTGGTGGCCAACCGTTCGGCCATCGGTGAGCAGTACATGGATCTGCAGCCCTCGGCCGCGGGTTCGCCGTACCTGAAGGACGGCTCGGTCATCGACGGCGCGCAGGTGCCGATCCATGTCGAGGATCTGCTCGGCAGCGTCGATCACTTCGCGAGCACCACCGATCTGGCGGCGCTGAGCACCACGGTCACCGAACTGGGCAAGGCGCTGGACGGTCGCGGCGGTGATCTGCAGGTGCTGCTGGACTCGCTGAACAAGTTCACCGCCACCGGCGTGGACGCGCTGCCGCAGACCATCGCCCTGATCAAACAGGCGCGCACGGTGCTGGGCACCCAGTCCGAGCAGGGCCCCGCGATCCGGAACTTCAGCGACGGCCTGGACAAGCTGACCGCTCAGCTCAAGTCGAGTGATCCGGATATCCGCCGGCTCATCGGCACCGGCACCGAGGCGGGCGATCAGCTGCAGCGCCTGCTGAACGAGAGCGGTCCGGCCCTGACCCAGGACCTGACCAACCTGCGTCTGCTGCTGCACACCATCTCGCCGAAGTTCTACGCGCTCGGCCCGGTGCTGCAGATGCTGCCGCTGCTGTCCATCGGTGGCTCGGCCACCGCGCCCGGCGACGGCACCACCCACTTCGGCCTGGTGCTCGAGACCAACAACCCGCCCGCCTGCACCATCGGTTACGAGGGCACCCAGCGCATCATCGATCAGATGAAGGCGCAGAACCCGAATTTCGACGACACCCGCGACGACTTCCCGTTCAACACCGACGCGAAATGCCTTGCCCCGCAAGGCAGTGAGTCGTCGGTGCGCGGTGGTGAACGCGCCGAACTGGCCGATCCCAGCGTCGTGCAGCCGTGGGACAGCACCCCGAAGCGGGATCCCGAGAAGCTCAATCTGAACCCGGTCGCGACTCAGCTGGCGACGCTCATGGGCGTCACCACCAAGTGAGCTCGCGCGGAGAGGAAAGTATGGTGGCGGCGTGAGCCAGCAAAAGGACAGCGAACAGGGGGCGAGCCTCGGGCAACCGGCCGGTGAGCCGGCACCCGAGACGACCCCTGCATCGGATCCCACCACTGGTTCCGCGAGCGCCGCCGAGGGTGTCGCCGACGCCGTCGAGCGCGACGCCGACGCCGTCTCCGATGTCCCGACCGGTGAAAAACCCGTCGCGATTACGAAGAATTCGGATGGGCGCCGGAAGAAATCCGGTGACGACGCCGACTCCGGTAAGTCGACCGGAACCGATCGCTCCGCGAAAGCTGCTGCGGGCGAACCGGTTTCGCCGGAATCGCAGACCCGTAAGGCGGTGACCGCGGGCTCGATCGCCCTGCTGGCCATCGCCGCGGTGGCCGCCGCCTGGTTCGGCGGCACCTGGATCGTCGGCGGTCTGATGAACGACCGCCCGCGCGCCCAGGCTCGCGACGCCGCGATCACCGATGCCCGTCAGGCCGCGGTGAATCTGATGTCCATCAATCCGGACGATATCGACGGCTCACTGGCGAACATCCGGTCATCCATGACCGGTGACCTGCTCAAAGACCAGGTCGCGGGCCAGGATCAGCTGCGGCAGACCGCACAGGACTCCAAGACCCGGATCGACGCCTCGGTCGAGGGCATCACGCTGACCGGGCTCAACAGCGAGCTCGATCACGCCTCCGCCTTCGCGGTGCTGAAGATCAACCGCACCTGGCCCGGCGGCCAGCCCGCCAGCTTCCGGCAGCTCTGGACGCTGGACCTGGTCAAACAGGACGGCACCTGGAAGGCCGAGAAGGCCCAGAACCTGGGCGAACCGGTCGAACTCGGCTCGGGCACGGCGCCCCAGACCGGAGCGCCCCAGACCGGCGCCCCGCAGACCCAGCAGCCCGGCAACTAGGAGGGGAGCGATCATGGCCAACCGACGCCCACCCGTCAATCGCGTCACCTCGAAGCGCCGTCCGGCTGCCGCGCGCGGTTCCGCGTCGCGCACCACGGCCGCGGACCTCCGCACCGGTGACAGCACCCGCACCACCGAGACCACCACCCGGGCTCAGCGGCCCGGTACGACCGCCCAGCGCGGCCCCAGCTCGACCAAGGGCGCCGCGAAGGCGCCGGGTGTCGAACCCCGCACGCCCGGCCGGTTCTGGCGTACCTGGCGGACCGCCATCGTGTGCGGCGTCGCGGCCCTGCTGCTCGCGGTGTTCGCCGTGGTCGCGGCCTTCGGTCCGGGCGTCGACGACGGCAACGCCGCCTACGTCGACAACAAGGCCACCGACGAGGTGAAGGCCGCCGGCGACAACGCGCTGACGATGCTCTACGGCTACAAGGCCAAGGACATCGACAAGTGGAAGGACGAGGTCGGCTCGGTCCTGACCACGCAGATGCGCAAGGACCTCGACAAGTACATCGGCACCGTGGTCAGCAGCATCAAGCAGGCCCAGACCGATACGCAGGTGAAGACCGATCCGATCGGGGTGACGCTGCTCACCGACGACCGCGCCGAACTGCTGGTCAATCTCAACGTGGCCACCGTCCAGGACGGCAAGCCGACCCCGCTGGTTTCGGGCCCGATCCTGCTGCACATGGAGAAGGTCGACGGTCGCTGGCTGGCCTCGGAGATCACCGATAAGTGACCTGTGACCGGCCCGGACCGCGTATAAGGGCCAGTCGGTACGGTGATCTTGTACTGGGGCAGGCGATCTCGCGTTTGTCAACTCGTGCCGCCACTTGACGACTTTCGTCCGACCCGTCACGCTATTCACAACAGCGGCGGCTGTCACAGGGGATCAGACGCCGATGCGGGCTCTACGGAACGCAGCCAGCGAATGCCGAGAGACCGGTCGGTGGACGGTGATGACATCGCCGCGGACACGCTTCGGCGCGTTAGCCCTCCCGGGCATGCCACGGGTGGTACTTTGACACCCCCGTAGGTTTGGGTGTAGTTTTGGACGTTGCGCTGGCTGCCTCCTGTCCATACCTTGATCGCATCACGAAAGTTCACCCTTCCGGTGTTACTTCCGTTGCTTGCTGTTCGGGTTTCGTTCGGGCTGTAACCAGCGGAATTCGTAGCAGACAAGCGACGGTCGCGGACCACCACGCGACGCGCGTGAGGTGCTGGAAGGACGCATCTTGGCAGTCTCCACCCAGACCAAGGCCGGTATCCCCGGAGCCCCGAAGCGGGTGTCTTTCGCGAAGATCAGGGAGCCTCTCGAGGTCCCGGGTCTTCTCGATCTACAAACCGATTCATTCAACTGGCTGATCGGTTCATCGGGATGGCGGGAGCTCGCGTCTTCGCGCGGCGACGTCAGCCCGGTGGGTGGCCTCGAGGAGGTGCTCGAGGAGCTCTCGCCGATCGAGGACTTCTCCGGTTCCATGTCGTTGTCCTTCTCCGACCCGCGCTTCGAAGAGGTCAAGGCCTCCATCGAGGAGTGCAAGGACAAGGACATGACCTACGCGGCGCCGCTCTTCGTCACCGCGGAATTCATCAACAACAACACCGGTGAGATCAAGTCTCAGACGGTCTTCATGGGTGATTTCCCGATGATGACCGACAAGGGCACGTTCATCATCAACGGCACCGAGCGCGTCGTCGTATCGCAGCTGGTCCGTTCGCCGGGCGTGTACTTCGATGACACCATCGACAAGAGCACCGAGAAGACGCTGCACAGCGTCCGGGTGATCCCGTCGCGTGGCGCGTGGCTCGAGTTCGACGTCGACAAGCGCGACACCGTCGGTGTGCGCATCGACCGCAAGCGCCGCCAGCCGGTCACCGTGCTGCTGAAGGCTCTGGGCCTGACGTCGGAAGAGATCGTGGAGCGCTTCGGCTTCTCCGAGATCATGATGTCGACCCTGGAGAAGGACAGCACTCCGGGCCAGGACGAGGCCCTGCTGGACATCTACCGCAAGCTGCGTCCGGGCGAGCCGCCGACCAAGGAGTCGGCGCAGACCCTGCTGGAGAACCTGTTCTTCAAGGAGAAGCGCTACGACCTGGCCCGCGTCGGCCGCTACAAGGTCAATAAGAAGCTGGGCCTGAACCTCGGCGAGCCGATCACCAATTCGGTGCTCACCCGCGAGGACATCGTCTCCACCATCGAGTACCTGGTGCGCCTGCACCAGGGCGATCGCACCATGACCGCCCCCGGCGGCTCCGAGGTGCCGGTCGGCGTGGACGATATCGACCACTTCGGCAACCGTCGCCTGCGTACCGTCGGCGAGCTGATCCAGAACCAGATCCGGGTCGGTCTCTCGCGTATGGAGCGTGTCGTGCGTGAGCGCATGACCACTCAGGACGTCGAGGCCATCACGCCGCAGACGCTGATCAACATCCGTCCCGTCGTGGCCGCGATCAAGGAGTTCTTCGGAACCTCGCAGCTGTCGCAGTTCATGGACCAGAACAACCCGCTCTCGGGTCTGACCCACAAGCGCCGTCTGTCGGCGCTGGGCCCGGGTGGTCTGTCCCGTGAGCGCGCCGGTCTGGAAGTTCGCGACGTCCACCCGTCGCACTACGGCCGCATGTGCCCGATCGAGACCCCGGAAGGCCCGAACATCGGCCTGATCGGTTCGCTGTCGGTGTACGCGCGGGTCAACCCGTTCGGCTTCATCGAGACCCCGTACCGCAGGGTCGCCAACGGCCAGGTCACCGACGAGGTCAAGTACCTCACCGCTGACGAGGAAGACCGCCACATCCGCGCCCAGGCGAACTCGCCGGTCGACGCGGACGGCAACTTCCTCGAGCCGAAGGTCCTCGCTCGCAAGGGCAACGAGGAAATGGAATACGTCGACGCGCAAGAGGTCGACTACATGGACGTCTCCCCGCGCCAGATGGTGTCGGTCGCGACCGCCATGATTCCGTTCCTCGAGCACGACGACGCCAACCGCGCCCTGATGGGCGCGAACATGCAGCGTCAGGCCGTGCCGCTGGTCCGTTCCGAGTCGCCGCTGGTCGGCACCGGTATGGAGCTGCGCGCCGCCGTCGATGCCGGTGACGTCGTGGTCAACCAGAAGCCCGGTGTGGTGGAAGAGGTTTCGGCCGACTTCATCACCGTCATGCACGACGACGGCACCCGCCGCTCGTACCGCATGCGCAAGTTCGAGCGCTCGAACCAGGGCACCTGCGCCAACCAGCGTCCGATCGTGGACGAGGGCATGCGCGTGGAGACCGGTCACGTGCTCGCCGACGGCCCCTGCACCCAGAACGGTGAGATGGCCCTGGGCAAGAACCTGCTCGTGGCGATCATGCCGTGGGAGGGCCACAACTACGAGGACGCGATCATCCTGTCGCAGCGCCTCGTGGAGGATGACGTGCTCACCTCGATTCACATCGAGGAGCACGAAATCGACGCGCGCGACACCAAGCTGGGCGCGGAGGAGATCACCCGGGACATCCCGAACGTCTCCGACGAGGTCCTGGCCGATCTCGACGAGCGCGGCATCGTCCGCATCGGCGCCGAGGTCCGTGACGGCGACATCCTGGTCGGCAAGGTCACCCCGAAGGGCGAGACCGAGCTGACCCCCGAGGAGCGCCTGCTGCGCGCCATCTTCGGTGAGAAGGCTCGCGAAGTTCGCGACACCTCGCTCAAGGTGCCCCACGGTGAGTCCGGCAAGGTCATCGGCGTGCGCGTGTTCTCGCGTGACGACGACGACGATCTGCCTCCCGGCGTGAACGAGCTGGTGCGCGTCTACGTGGCGCAGAAGCGCAAGATCCAGGACGGCGACAAGCTCGCCGGCCGGCACGGCAACAAGGGTGTCATCGGCAAGATCCTTCCGCAGGAAGACATGCCGTTCCTCCCGGACGGCACCCCGGTCGACATCATCCTGAACACCCACGGTGTGCCGCGTCGTATGAACATCGGTCAGGTGCTGGAAACCCATCTGGGTTACATCGCCAAGACCGGCTGGCAGGTCGAGGGTTCGCCCGAGTGGGCCAAGAACCTGCCGGAGGAGATGCTCGGTCAGCCCGCTGATACGAACATCGCCACCCCGGTGTTCGACGGTGCCCGCGAGGAAGAGCTGACCGGCCTGCTCGGTTCGACGATTCCGAACCGCGACGGCGAGAAGATGATCGACGACAACGGCAAGGCGGTGCTGCTCGACGGCCGCTCCGGCGAGCCGTTCCCGTACCCGGTCTCGGTCGGCTACATGTACATCCTGAAGCTGCACCACCTGGTGGACGACAAGATCCACGCGCGTTCGACGGGTCCGTACTCGATGATCACGCAGCAGCCCCTCGGTGGTAAGGCCCAGTTCGGTGGTCAGCGCTTCGGTGAAATGGAGTGCTGGGCCATGCAGGCCTACGGCGCCGCCTACACCCTGCAGGAACTGCTCACCATCAAGTCCGACGACGTGGTCGGCCGCGTGAAGGTCTACGAGGCCATCGTCAAGGGCGAGAACATCCCGGAGCCGGGCATTCCGGAGTCGTTCAAGGTTCTGCTCAAGGAACTTCAGTCGCTCTGCCTGAACGTCGAGGTGCTGTCCTCGGACGGCGCCGCGATCGAAATGCGCGATGGCGATGATGAGGACCTGGAGCGCGCTGCGGCGAACCTGGGCATCAACCTGTCCCGCAACGAGGCTGCGACGGTCGACGACCTGGCGCAGTAAGAGCGATCGGTCCGGGTGCGTGATCCGGTAGTCACCGAATCACGCACCCGGGCGGACCTTTTCGAGCGACCCGTAAGCAGTCGCTACGAGACGGATATAGCGAACTTTTGCTCATACTCAACCCGAACAGGGGAAAGGAAGTTACGTGCTAGACGTAAACTTCTTCGATGAACTCCGGATCGGCCTGGCCTCCGCTGAAGACATCCGGAACTGGTCTTTCGGTGAGGTGAAGAAGCCGGAGACCATCAACTACCGCACGCTCAAGCCGGAGAAGGATGGCTTGTTCTGCGAGAAGATCTTCGGTCCCACCCGGGACTGGGAGTGCTACTGCGGCAAGTACAAGCGCGTGCGCTTCAAGGGCATCATCTGTGAGCGCTGTGGCGTCGAGGTCACTCGCGCCAAGGTGCGTCGTGAGCGGATGGGCCACATCGAGCTGGCCGCTCCGGTCACGCACATCTGGTACTTCAAGGGCGTTCCGTCGCGTTTGGGCTACCTGCTCGACCTGGCGCCGAAGGATCTCGAGAAGATCATCTACTTCGCCGCCTACGTCATCACCTCGGTGGACGAGGAGCTCCGTCACAACGAGCTGTCCACCCTCGAGGCCGAGATGGAGGTCGAGAAGAAGCAGGTCGCCGATACCCGCGACGCCGACCTCGAGGCTCGCGCGCAGAAGCTCGAAGCCGATATCGCCGAGCTGGAGGCCGAGGGCGCCAAGTCCGACGTCCGCCGCAAGGTGAAGGACGGCGGCGAGCGCGAGATGCGTCAGCTGCGCGACCGTGCGCAGCGTGAGCTGGATCGTCTCGACGAGATCTGGACCACGTTCGTCAAGCTGTCCAAGAAGCAGCTGATCATCGACGAGCTGATCTACCGCGAGCTGCAGGACCGCTACGGCGAGTACTTCACCGGTGCCATGGGCGCGGAAGCGATCCAGAAGCTGATGGAGACCTTCGACATCCCGGCCGAGGCCGAGAACCTGCGCGAGACCATCCGGTCGGGCAAGGGCCAGAAGAAGCTTCGCGCGCTGAAGCGTCTCAAGGTCGTCGCCGCGTTCCAGATGAACGGCAACTCGCCCATGGGCATGGTGCTGGACGCCGTCCCGGTGATCCCGCCGGAGCTGCGCCCGATGGTTCAGCTCGACGGTGGCCGCTTCGCGACCTCCGACCTGAACGACCTGTACCGCCGCGTGATCAACCGCAACAACCGTTTGAAGCGACTGATCGACCTGGGTGCGCCCGAGATCATCGTGAACAACGAGAAGCGCATGCTTCAGGAGTCGGTCGACGCGCTGTTCGACAACGGTCGTCGTGGCCGTCCGGTCACCGGTCCGGGTAACCGCCCGCTGAAGTCCCTGAGCGATCTGCTCAAGGGCAAGCAGGGTCGTTTCCGTCAGAACCTGCTCGGCAAGCGCGTGGACTACTCGGGCCGTTCGGTCATCGTGGTCGGTCCGCAGCTCAAGCTGCACCAGTGTGGTCTGCCGAAGCTGATGGCGCTCGAGCTGTTCAAGCCGTTCGTCATGAAGCGTCTGGTGGATCTCAACCACGCGCAGAACATCAAGTCCGCCAAGCGGATGGTCGAGCGTCAGCGCGCTCAGGTGTGGGATGTCCTGGAAGAGGTCATCTCCGAGCACCCGGTGCTGCTGAACCGCGCGCCCACCCTGCACCGCCTGGGTATCCAGGCCTTCGAGCCGCTGCTGGTCGAAGGCAAGGCCATCCAGCTGCACCCGCTCGTGTGTGAGGCGTTCAACGCCGACTTCGACGGTGACCAGATGGCCGTGCACCTTCCGCTGTCCGCGGAGGCGCAGGCCGAGGCCCGCATCCTGATGCTGTCCTCGAACAACATCCTGTCGCCGGCCTCGGGTCGACCGCTGGCCATGCCGCGTCTGGACATGGTGACGGGTCTGTACTACCTGACCCGTCTCGTGGACGGCGCCAAGGGCGAGTACCGTCCCTCCACCAAGGATTCGGCCGAATTCGGTGTCTACTCTTCGCCTTCCGAGGCGCAGATGGCCGTCGACCGCGACGAGCTGACCGTGCGTTCGCTCATCAAGGTGCGGCTGACCGAGCAGCGTCCGCCGAAGGACATCGAGGCGGAGCGCTTCCCGGACGGCTGGCGTCGAGGCGATGCCTGGACCGCCGAGACCACCCTGGGTCGCGTGCTGTTCAACGAGTTGCTGCCCGCGGACTACGCGTTCATCAACGAGCAGATGCCGAAGAAGCGTCAGGCGACGATCATCAACGATCTCGCCGAGCGCTACCCGATGATCGTGGTCGCGCAGACGGTCGACAAGCTCAAGGACGCCGGCTTCTACTGGGCCACGCGTTCGGGCGTCACCGTCTCCATGTCGGACGTTCTGGTTCCGCCAGAGAAGCCCGAGATCATGGAGCGCTACGAGGCGCTGGCCGACGCGATCGAGAAGAAGTACCAGCGTGGTGCCCTCGATCACCAGGAGCGCAACAACGCCCTGGTCAAGATCTGGCAGGAAGCGACCGAAGAGGTCGGTACGGCTCTGCGGGCGCACTACCCGCCGGACAACCCGATCATCACGATCGTCGAGTCGGGCGCCACGGGTAACTTCACCCAGACTCGTACCCTCGCCGGTATGAAGGGCCTGGTGACGAACCCGAAGGGTGAGTTCATCCCGCGTCCGATCAAGTCCTCGTTCCGTGAGGGCCTGACCGTTCTCGAGTACTTCATCAACACGCACGGCGCTCGTAAGGGTCTGGCCGACACCGCGCTTCGTACCGCCGACTCGGGTTACCTGACCCGTCGTCTGGTGGACGTGTCGCAGGACGTCATCGTGCGCGAGACCGACTGTGGCACCGAACGCGGCATCATCGTCGCGATCGCCGAGAAGCAGGCCGATGGCACGCTGATCCGCGACGCGCACGTGGAGACCAGCACCTACGCTCGTACGCTGGCCTCGAACGCGCTCGACGCCAAGGGCAACGTCGTGGTGGAGAAGGGTCACGATCTCGGCGACCCGACCATCGAGACGCTGCTCGAGGCCGGTATCACCGAGGTGAAGGTTCGCTCCGTGCTGACCTGCACCACCGGCACCGGCGTGTGTGCGACCTGCTACGGCCGCTCGATGGCGACCGGCAAGCTGGTCGACATCGGTGAGGCCGTCGGTATCGTCGCCGCGCAGTCCATCGGTGAGCCCGGTACCCAGCTGACGATGCGTACCTTCCACCAGGGTGGTGTCGCGGGCGATGACATCACCGGCGGTCTGCCCCGCGTGCAGGAGCTCTTCGAGGCTCGTGTGCCCAAGGGCAAGGCCCCCATCGCGGAGGTCTCCGGCCGGGTGCGCATGGAGGACGACGACCGCTTCTACAAGATCACCATCATTCCGGACGACGGTTCGGACGAAGTGGTCTACGACAAGCTGTCCAAGCGTCAGCGTCTGCGTGTGTTCAAGCACGAGGACGGCTCCGAACGCCTGCTCGCCGACGGCGATCATGTCGAGGTCGGCCAGCAGCTGCTGGAGGGCTCGGCGGATCCGCACGAGGTGCTGCGCGTGATGGGTCCCCGTCAGGTGCAGATCCACCTGGTGCACGAGGTCCAGGAGGTGTACCGGTCGCAGGGTGTGTCCATCCACGACAAGCACATCGAGGTCATCGTCCGTCAGATGCTGCGCCGCGTCACCATCATCGATTCGGGTGCCACCGAGTTCCTCCCCGGTTCGCTGGTGGAGCGCTCGGAGTTCGAGAACTCGAACCGTCGCGTGGTGTCCGAGGCGGCCGAGCCCGCGTCGGGTCGCCCGGTCCTGATGGGTATCACCAAGGCGTCGCTGGCCACCGATTCGTGGCTCTCGGCGGCCTCTTTCCAGGAGACCACCCGAGTGCTGACGGACGCGGCCATCAACTGCCGTTCCGACAAGCTGATCGGCCTGAAGGAAAACGTCATCATCGGCAAGCTGATCCCTGCCGGTACCGGTATCAACCGCTACCGCAACATCCAGGTTCAGCCCACCGAGGAGGCCCGCCAGGCCGCGTACGCTGTCCCGTCCTACGACGACAGCTACTACAGCCCGGACGGCTTCGGCACCTCGACCGGCGCCGCTGTGCCGCTCGACGACTACGGCTTCAGCGACTACCGCTGATCCGCTGGTCAGGCCAAACGCATTCGGCCCCCGCTCCTTTCGGAGCGGGGGTCGTTTCGCGTCACGGGGCCGAGCGTTCCGATGCACATGGCGGCCGCGCTGGTCATGCGCGAGGCGACAGGTTCAGAGCCCACCGCGTCGAGGCTCCAGGTGGGCGCGCTCGGCTGACCGGGTCGCTCCGGTGATCGATCGGAGTGCGTGCGTGGGTTCCGCCGGGCGCGACCTCCGGCACCGGGTGAGCCGCGTCGAGCGGTGGCGTCGCCGGGACCGGTGACGAATCGGGTTCGAGGGTGTGAAGCGGCTGATCTCGCGACGGACCGGCGGTAGGGTTCGGCTATGACAGCTGTTCGGGGCGGTGTTGTTCGGCGAGGTTCGGTCGTGGCGGTGCTGTGCGGGGTGGCGCTAAGTGTGGGCGTGCCCGCGGAAGCCGCGCCCGCGGGTGGCCGGTTCGGCGGTTGCCATCAGGGGAGTGTGCTGACGGGGGAGCGGGTTCCGGGGACCGGGAGCGCCGGGCAGACCGTGCGGCGCCGGGGCGAGGTGTGGGAGTGCGCGAGTTCGCTGCTGCCCGGGGTGGTTTCGGGCCGTTTCCGCGCGGAACTTCCGTGGCTGAGCTTCGGGACGGTGACATCCGGCGCGTTCGAGTGGTCGGACGGCAGCGTCAGTACCGTTGCCGGACTTCCCAATACGCTCTGGCAGATCACCGCCGGACCGGCTGAGGGCCACGTCCTGCGCTTCGATCTCGTCAGCGAGATGAACGGTGACTGGTACTACACCGACAACGCCATGGCCATCCTCGGCGTGACATTCGTCAGTTAGGCCGATGTGCCGCAACGGCAGTCGCCCCGCACCGGATTCGGTGTGGGGCGACTGCCGTCACGCGTGGGATCGGTGCGGGGCGACTTGTGGTGAGGTGCACGGTGTCTCGTCGCGAGCTGCCCGCCGTGCGCTGCCCCCGCCGTGCGGTGTGCCTGTGTGTCAGTTGCCGGGCTGTGGTGCCGGGAGTGCGTCGAAGAGGGGGCGGGCGGCCTGGGCCGCGCCCGGGACGAGGCTGTCGGCGTAGGCGAGGGCGGCCTCGACGGCGGGTTGGCCGCCGGCCTGCTGCAAGCCGATGGCTCCGCCGATGAGGGCGCCCACGACGGTGGTGATCGGAATGGTGATGAAGTCCAGGATGAACAGGCCGGCGGGGAAGCCGAGCAGGAAGCCGATGGCTCCGCCGATGGCCGCGCCGGTGGCGACGGCGGGCAGGTTGGCCTGCACGACGTCGAAGAAGTGCTGCTGGGCGTTGATGTCACGCAGCGCCACCGGTGATTCGGCGACGGGGGTGAGGGTGAGGCGGCGGTTGCCGTCCTCGATCTTCGGGGTGAGCTCGAGGGTCTTGCCCGCGACGTCGTACTTCAGCGGGACGGTGGCGACCGAGATGCCCGCGTCGTCGGTGACGATGACGGCCTGGCCGTCCCAGGTGGCCAGGAAGCGGCCCGCGTTCAGGGTGCTGACGGTGGCGCGGTTGTCCTGGGTCACAGCGACCTCGTACCCGATGTTGTGATCGGTCCCCTGCACGCGCAGGCCGGGCTGTGCGGCGGCGTCGTCGGCGGTCGCCGGGCCCGCGGTGACAGTGGCCGCGATCGTGGTCGCAGCGAGGCAAAGCAGTGCTGGTGCAATGGTTTTGGTGATACGCATGTGGCTTCTCTCGAGATTGCTGGCCGGTCCCCCGTATCTGCCGAAGAACCTACCGTCATCGCGTCGGGTTAGGTAGACCCGCGTCCCAGATGCGCCGCTCACGGTTCGCCGAGCCGCACCACCACGACGCCGGTGAGGATCAGTGCGCCGCCCAGCAATTGGATGGGATGCGGTGTTTCGCCGAGCAGCGCCCAGGCGAACAGGATGGCCGCCAGCACCTCCGACAGTGCGGCGAACGAGGCCAGCCGGGAGCCGAGCAGTCGGGTCGCGGCGATGCCGGACACGTACGAGATGGCGGCGGTGACCACCCCGAGCGCGAGGATCGGCACCCACCAGCCGACTGTCGATCCCTGGAACTCGACCCGAGTCGTGTTCGCGTGCAACGGCACTATGCCGATCAGTCCGGCCAGCAGAATGCCGAGCCCGCCGATGAGCAGTCCGCCGGTGGCCAGCACGGTTCCGGGCACGGTGTCGCCGCTGTGCGCGGAGAGGATGAAATACCCTGCCGCGCCGATCATCGCGCCCAGCGCCCAGGCGATGCCGACCCAGCTGGTGTCCACCCCCGAGCGCAGATCGAGTACCAGAATCAGTCCGGCGATGCCGATGATCGCCCCGAAAACCGTTGCGCGATTAGGTCGTTGGCTGTGGTGCAGCCACAGCCACACCACCACCGCGATCGGTGCGGTGTATTCGATCAGCAGCGCCGCCCCGACCTCCATGTGCGCCACGGCGTTGAAGTAGCACAGCTGCGCACCCGCGACCGCGAGGAGTCCGTATCCGCCGAGCAGTGAGGCGTTGCGCCGCAGCAGATTCCATTCGCCGTGCAATTGCACCAGCGCCACCGGCAGCAGCACGAGCGCCCCGAGCAGTACCCGCACGATCACGACCGAGGCCGGACTCCAGCCCGAGTCCAGCAGTCCGCGGGCCAGCGGCCCCGACAATCCGAACGACGCCGCCGACAGGGCGGCGATGAGCAACCCCGATCGCAGTCGGCCGCTCGCCACCGTGTCATCAGTCAACGTCGTCATGACTAATGACGGTAAGGACCGGGTGTGTAATATGTCAACATGCTTTTCGCTGATGACACGGTGGCGTCGATGGCCGCGGCGGTCGAACTGGTCAATTCGGCCGAAGTCCCGGATACGATGACCGAGATCGCCCAGCTGGACGAGTTTTTCGATCGGCATCGCTATTCGGGTGATCGCACCCGCGACGCCGGCGAACTCACCGCCGTCCGCGCTCAGCGCGCGCCGCTGCGCCGCCTGCTCACCGCCGACCGCGACACCGCCGTGGGCCTGGTCAACGACATCCTGGCCGCGCACCGGGCCGTCCCGCGCCTGGTCCGCCACGACAACCTCGACTACCACGTGCACGCGGTTCCCTCGAACGCCCCGCTCGATGTCCGCATCGCCGTCGAGACCGCCATGGCCATGATCGACCTCATCCGCGCCGACGAACTGACCCGCCTGTCCATCTGCGCCGACGACACCTGCGAAGGCATAGTTCTGGACCTGTCCCGCAACCGTTCTCGCCGCTACTGCAGCACCGCCTGCGGCAATCGCAATGCCGTGGCCGCCTACCGCGCCCGCCAGAAGTAGGCGTTCGCCGCGACCGCCCTCGACGTCACCACCGCTCAGGCGCGGCGCAGCGTCATCTCCATGACCGGGTACGGCTCGGAGGATTTCCCCTCCGGCACCAGATCACCCGGCACCGCGTTCTTCATCCACAGCCGCAGTTGCTCGGGATCGGTCGCGTCGAGTCCGATCAGCCACCGCCAGCCCTCCCCGTAATTGCCCTCCACCACGACGGTCTCGTCCGCGCCGGGTTGTCCGGTCAGCGTCATGGCCGCGGGTTGCTGATGCCACGAGTCGCCCCACAGCACCACGGGTGAGCCGTCGCCGGTCGACCCGATCGTGAGCAGCCCCTCCTGCGGTCCGTCCTCGGGATGCCGCCAGCCGTACGCCACCGCGGTCAGATGCCCGCCGGCGGCGCTCGTCACGGTCGCGGTCGAGGGGAATTCCGCCATCGCGTCGTCCGGCATCAACCGGAATCCGTTCGTTCCGGTCCAGGATCCCGCCGCATTCGAAAAAGTCGTCACCCGCCCGACGCTAGTGGGCGGCGCCCGGCGCCGATATCGCGGCACGCCAGACCGCCCGGGAATGTCGAGGGGAATTCATCGTGATTTCTCCGCGTGCAGAGCACCTCGGCAAGGCGGTGGGTTCGGTGTTAGCGTGCCTTGAGTTCGTACCGTCCTATGGGGGTTTCCACACCATGCCGATGAAAACGCAAGCGGGCCTGCGTCCTTACGACGTGGTGCTGATAGGTGGCGGAATCATGAGCGCCACGCTTGCGATCCTGCTCAAGCATCTGGAACCCACCTGGACGATCGCGGTGTTCGAGAGATTGCCCGAAGTCGGTGCGGAGGCGTCGGCGGCTTGGCACAATGCCGGGACCGGTCACGCCGGACTGTGTGAGCTCAACTACACGAGCGAGAATCCCGACGGCACCATCGATATCGACAAGGCCGTCGCGGTCAACGAACAGTTCCAGTTGACCCGGCAGTTGTGGGCCGCGCTGGTGGAAGCCGGAATCCTCGGCAAGCCGGAGACTTTCATCAATCCGATGCCGCATATGACGCTGGTGCACGGTCGCGAGGAGGTCGATTTCCTGCGTCGCCGCCATGAGGTCATGTCCGGGCATCATCTGTTCGAGAACATGCGATTCAGTGACGACCTCGACACCATCGGCCAGTGGGCTCCGCTGCTCACCCGGGATCGCGCGGCGGGCGAGCCGATCGCCGCGACCCGCGATATCACCGGCAGCGACGTCGATTTCGGTGAGCTCACCGAGCAGATGTTCCATCACCTGCGCTGGCAGGACGTCGAGATTCACCGTAGTTGCGAGGTGCGCGGTCTGCGCCGGAACAACGACGGGACATGGCAATTGCGCGTCGACTGGCGCACCGACGGGGATCGCCTGACCCGAAAGGTCGATGCCCGTTTCGTTTTCGCCGGTGCGGGCGGCTGGGCGCTGAAAGTGTTGCAGAAAGCCGGAATTCCGGAGGTGCGCGGTTACGGCCTGCTTCCGGTGAGCGGCCGATTCCTGCGTTGTGACAATCCGGCGGTGGTGGAGCGGCACGAGGCCAAGGTGTACGGGAAGGCTCCGGCCGGAACGCCTCCGATGTCCATGCCGCACTTGGATACTCGGGTCGTGGACGGCCGGCGTGCCCTGTTGTTCGGACCCTATGCGGGCGTGAATCCGAAATTCCTGAAGAAGGGTTCGATTCTGGATGCCCCGGCGTCGGTGCGGCGGCACAATATCGCGCCGCTCACCGCGATGCTCAAGGACAACCTGCCGTTGATTCGGTTGCTGGTGTCGCAGGTGACCGCCACTCGCAAGAAGAAAATGGCGGTGCTGCGCGAATTCGCGCCCAGTGCGAATGCCGAGGACTGGACCATGATCACCGCCGGGCAGCGCGCGCAGATCGTGAAGGCCGATCCCGAGCACGGCGGCGTGCTCCAGTTCGGTACCGAAGTCGTTGCCTCCCATGATGGTTCGATCGCTGCGGTGCTCGGTGCGTCGCCGGGCGCCTCGACCGCGCCCTCGATCGTGCTCGACGTGCTGCACCAGTGTTTCCCGCGCTATCGGCGGATCTGGGAGCCGCGGCTGCGCGAGCTCATGCCGACCCTCGGGGTGAGCCTGGCGCACGACGCGCGCCTGGCCCGCCAGACCATGGCCCGCACCGCCGAGGTGCTCGGCTTGCAGGCGCGGTCGATCGGTTGAGTCCCAGCCCGTGGCCCCATCGCCGGGTTCAGGCAGGAAGGTGGCATGGACAAGCCCGCGCCCGCCCGGTATGAAAATAGAACACGTTTCATTTTGGGTGTTCTATAGGAGATGCGATGGACAGCGCCACCATGGGTGATCTGGTGATGGAGGGCTTCAAGAAGCTGGGCTTCATCCAGTTCACCGGCATCGAGGCGGTCGAATACGCCAGCGGGCGCAATGTGGTGAGCATGGCGCCCAAGCCGGAACATCTCAACCACAACGGGGACGTGCACGCCGCACTGCTGTTCGGCCTCGCCGAGACCGCCGCCATGGGCGCGTCCATCTCCGGCATCGTCGATCTGATGGGGGCCACCTTCATCGTCGCCCGCGACGGCCGCATCGAGTACCTGGCCCGCGCCAAGGGCGAGGCGGGCCCGTTCCTGGCGACCTCGGAGCTCTCCGCCGAGACCATCGCGCAGACTCGCGCGGATATCGACGCCCGCGTCGAAATCGAACTCGAGGTGCCGGTGCTGATCACCGACAGCACCGGCAAATCCGTCGCCTCGGCGGCCTTCACGGCGGTGATCCGCCCGCGCCGCCAATAGGCCCCGAGGGACCGGCCCGGCAGACCGAAGAGAGCAGGCCCGATGCGAAAACATCGGGCCTGCTTCGTATTCGGTGAGACCCGGCGGCCCTGCTGCCCAGGGTGTCGCGAACGGGACCGACGGTCCGAGGTTTCGCTCGCCCCGGGGCGGTGTGGCGTGAAGTGCTCAGCGCTCGCTGTCGAGCATCGCCATTTGTGCGGCGGCGTAGCGCTCGCCCGCGATCCGGTCGGCGGGGACGGCCTCCTCGATGGCGGCGAGCTCCTGCGGCGACAGCTGGATCGACAGTGCGCCGACGGCTTCGGTCCAGCGCTCCGGTCGGCGCGCGCCGATGACCGGCACGATGTCCTGGCCACGTGAGAGCACCCACGCGATGGCCAGTTGCGCGACGCTCACCTCGTGCGTGGCGGCGATCTGTGCGAGCGCATCGACCAATCGCAGGTTGGCGGTGAGGTTCTCGCCCTGGAAGCGGGGCGAGTGCGCGCGGAAGTCTCCGGCCGCGAACTGGGTGGCGCCGCGCAGCGAATCGCTGAGCAAGCCGCGGGAGAGCACCCCGTACGCGGTGATCCCGATCCCGAGTTCCCTTGCGGTGGGCAGGATTTCGGCCTCGATGCCGCGCGAGATGAGCGAGTACTCGATCTGCAGGTCCGCGATCGGGTGCACGGCCGCCGCCCGGCGCAGCGTGTCCGCGCCGACCTCGGAGAGCCCGATGTGCCGGATGTACCCGGCTTTCACCAGCTCGGCGAGACCACCGATGGTCTCCTCGATCGGAACGTTCGGGTCCAGCCGCGCGGGCCGGTAGATGTCGATGTACTCCACCCCGAGCCGCTGCAGCGAGTAGGTCAGGAAGTTGCGGGTGGCCGCGGGCCGGGTGTCGACGCCGCCGAAGCTGCCGTCCGGACCGCGCAGCGCGCCGTATTTGACGCTGAGCAGCACGTCCTCGCGCGGGGCTTGCGCGAGTGCGCGGCGAATGAGCAGTTCGTTGTGCCCGGCACCGTAGAAGTCACCGGTGTCGATGAGGTTCGCGCCGGAGTCCAGGGCGGCATGGATGGTCGCGATCGACGTGGCCTCATCCGACTCCCCGTACATACCGGACATCCCCATGGCTCCGAGGCCGATGCGGGAAACGCTGGGTCCGCTCTCGCCGAGCCGGACGCTGTCGAGCTTGTTCGTCGTCATGAGAACAACACTGACCCGCGCGCACCGATCCCGGGAGAGGACCGCTTATCGGGGGACCGGTTGTACCTGGATGCGGAGTGCGAGGCGGGGGAGAGTGGTGGAATGAACCGCGCCGAACTGGCAGATTTTCTCCGCCGCCGCAGGGAGGGCCTCCAGCCCGCTGCCGTCGGGCTGCCCCCGGGTGTGCGGCGACGCACTCCCGGCCTGCGGCGCGACGAGGTGGCGCTGCTGGCGGGCATGTCCACCGACTACTACACCCGGCTGGAGCAGGCCCGCGGCCCGCGTCCGTCGGTGCAGGTGCTGGCGGCGCTGGCCCGGGCGCTGCGCTTCACCGACACCGAGCGCGATCACCTGTACCACCTGGCCGGCCAGCAGCCGCCCGCGCGCGGTGGTGACACCCACGTGGGTCCGGGCATCATGCACGTGCTCGCGAAGTTGGACGACACCCCGGCCTGCGTCATCTCGGATCTGGGCGAGGTGCTGGTGCAGAACCGCATGCACGCGCTGCTGTCCGGGGATTTCTCCCAGCGCCGGGGCCTGGATCGGTGCGTTCCGTGGCTGTGGTTCACCGATCCCTCGACCCGGGATCGCTTTCCCGCCGAGGACGCGGAGGCCATGAGCCATAAGCACGTGGCGGACCTGCGCGTCACCGCCGCCCGCCGAGCGGGCGACTCCGACGTCACCGAGTTGGTCGCCCGCCTGCGCGAGACGAGCGCCGAGTTCCGGCGGATCTGGGACGAGCACGAGGTGGGCACCGGCCTGGGTCTGACGAAACGCATGATCCATCCGCAGATCGGCATGTTCGAGCTGGTCTGCGAACCCCTGCTCACCCCGAGCGCCACCCGCCAGGTGCTGGTCTACTACCCCGCACCCGGCACCGACACCCAGGACAAACTCGACCTGCTTCGCGTCATCGGCACGCAGACTCTCAGCGACCGCACCTGAGCGCGAGGTTCCGGACCGGCCGTGCCTCCGGGCCGGGGCCGCGGTGATGCCCGGGCAGACTCTCGGTGACCGCATCCAGCCGCGAGGTTCCGGATCGGCTTTCCCCGAGACAACGGCGGCGATGACGCACGCCCACGCCCACGTGCGCGGTCCGGCCCCGAACCTGCCTGGTCCGGGGCCGGAAGCACGGTGCGGTGGAAGCACGGTGCGAGGAGCGAATGTCAGTCGTGCGCTACCCCGCACCTGCGCTTGCGCGGCTTCAGATGCAGTCCGGGAAGGGGTGGCGCGGGAATGCGTTCCTCCGGCTTGTGCCCGGCGATATCCGGGAACCGTTCCAGATCGTGGCTCTCCCAAGCATTTCGGGCGTCCACGATCTGATCGTGACTGCGCGCCACGAAGTTCCACCACATCACCAGGTCCTCGCCGAACGGTTCACCGCCGACGAGAATCGCGTGCGCGCCCTGAACGCTGCCGAGCGGCAGTTCGTTTCGATCGCTGCCCAGATAGAACAGGCTGCCGGGCGCGACGGTGGTCCCGTCGGCGGTGAGTTCGCCCTCGATCACCAGCAGCGCGTGTTCGAAGTCCGGATTCAACGGCAGCGCCGCGGTGGCTCCCGCGTCGAGGCGCAGATCCGCGCCCACGATCGGGGTGTACGCCTTGGCCGGCGAGGTGGCCGCGCCGAGGGTGCCGATCAGCACGACCGCGTGCAGCCCCGGCAGCTCGACCTCGGGCAGATCGCGGTGCTGCTCGAAATGCGGTGCGACAGAAACCTTGTCGCCGGGCAGCGCGATCCACAGCTGGATTCCGGCTCCGGACTCGTGACCCTCGACCCGATATTCCGAATGCGCGATCCCACGACCGGAGGTCATGATGTTCAACTGCCCCGGCCGGATCTGCACATCCGACCCGACGCTGTCGCGGTGCCGAATGCGCCCGTTCACGGGCCAGGTGACCGTTTGCAATCCGATGTGCGGATGCGGGTCGATATCGTGCCCCTGGGGCCGGGCGACGGAATCGGAACCGAAATGGTCCAGGAAACACCACGCCCCGACGGTGGGCAGATCCCGCTGCGGCAGCGACCGGAATACGGTCACCCCGCGCACCCCGCCCAGCGGCACCTCGCGGGAGGGAAAGAATTCCGCACGGGGCCCGGGCTTTCCGGAGGATTCACATGCGGCTTCCTCCGGGTGCGGCTCCAGGTCGCTCATCGTTTGATGCCCTTGCCCACCACGTGCTCGTCGAATTCGGGGTGCTTGTCCAGCCAGGCCTTGATGAACGGGCAGCGCGGCACGATGGCCCGCCCGCGCGCGATCACGTCTTCGACGGCACTGCGGGCCAGCGCACTGCCGAGCCCCTTTCCGCTGAACGCGCTGTCCACCTCGGTGTGAATAAAGGTGGTGTCGTCGTTCTCATGCTCGCGGTATTCGGTGAAACCCGCGAGCGAGTTGCCGAACCACACCTCGTATCGGTGTTGCGAGTCGTTCCGGACGACGGCGGCCGCCACAGCCTGTTCGCTCATTTTTCAGTTCTCCTTCCGCACCCGCACCGGATGTTTGCTGAAGATCGATACGCGATTGAACGCGCCGATCGTGGTCGCAGCCCAGACGAGCACGGACAATTGATCGTCCGACAAATGTTGCCGCGCAGCAGCATACGCATTCGCCATGGTGTTCTCGTCGGGCATCTCGGTGACCGATTCCGCGAGCGTGAGGGCCGCTTGCTCCTGGTCCGAATACAGGGTTGCGCTGCGCCGCCAGGCCGGCAGCACATCGAGTTGCTGAATGGTCACCCCGGCCTCGCGGGCGGCCCTGGCGTGCACATCGAGGCAATAGGCGCAGCCATTGAGTTGCGATACCCGCACGTTCACCAATTCCATCACCGCCCGCCCCAGCCCGGCCGCCTCGGCGGCCCCGCGTACCGCCAGGGCCACACTGTTGAGTGCGTGATAGATCTCGGGTGTCTGCTTGTCCAGCCAGACCCGTTCGTGAGCTACAGACGACTGCATAGTGCAGGCATCGTAAGCCGAGAAGTTGAACCGTGCCTTCCGGTCTGTTGAATTACCCGACCGGCGCGTGAGTCGGGAATTTCAGCGGTGTTCAGTGACATGGCGCGGGGTCATGGCGCGGGCTGCTCGCCCCTCGCCGCATGCCCGCCCGGGAGCTCCACGCAGTCGGCATTGGCGGACCTGATCGCGGATAGGCACGAGGTCGCGCGCGGGGCAAGGGTTTCGCTCCGATTGCGCCCAGGGGCATAACCATCGGGTCGCTGCTGTTGATCATCGATCGAATGGTCCCTGAGAAGTCCGGAGCAGGCATGAGCAGCACTACCGTCAGCGCGAGCGTGCGCACCCGCGTGCAGATTCCGCTGACCTTCGGCGACGGGTATTCGACCCTGGCGCAGGCGGTCACCTTCGACGGCCTGGCCGACGGCCGGGAGCACGTCGCCTTCATCCTGGGAAACCCGGCGCTGGGAGACCTGGCGCCGACCCTTCCCTTCGAGCCCGGCGCGACGCCGCTGGTCCGCCTGCACTCGGAATGCCTCACCGGCGACGTCTTCGGCTCCGCCCGCTGCGACTGCGGCCCGCAGTTGCGCGAGGCCGCCGAGCGCATCACCGAGGCCGGTGGAGTGCTGCTGTACCTGCGTCAGGAGGGCCGCGACATCGGGCTCTACAACAAGCTCGACGCGTACGCCCTGCAGGATTCGGGCCTGGACACCTATCAGGCGAACGCCGCGCTCGGCCTGCCCGAGGATGCCCGCGACTACACCGCCGCCGCCCAGATGCTGGCCGCCCTCGGCATCACCGAACTGGATCTGCTCACCAACAATCCCGACAAGGGGCAGCAGCTCACCGCGCTCGGCGTGACCGTGCGCGACACCCTCCCCACCGAGGTGCACGCCACCCCCTCGAACCTGCGCTACCTGCGCGCCAAGGCCGAGCACACCGGGCACACCATCAGCCTCGCCGGTTGAACGGAGGTCCCGGTACAACGGTGTGCCGACACGTCGAGCCCCGCACGGACGATCGTGCGGGGCTCGAGTGCATCGTCGGTGGATTCGCTTGTGGCCCAGCGGTTTCCCGGGTAGACCGAGTGAATTCGCCCGAGTGCCAGGCAGATTCGTGCGGGCGTGGCTCCACGAGCCCTACTGTGCCTCGCTGACAATTCTTTTCGACACGGTCCGCCAGTCGACGGTCGGATTGCCCTCGTAGTGCGCGATCTTGCAGTCCAGGACGGCGACCGTGTTCTGCAACTCCGCGATCTGCGCGAGCACCTCCGAGCGGGTCCGCCGGAACATCTCGAGTCGCTCCGGGAACGTATGGTCCCCGGCCCGGACGAGTTCCGCGTACCGGACCATGTCCGCGACCGACATCCCGGTGCGCCGCAGCTTGCCGATCAGCTCCAGCCAGTCCAGGTCCCGGTCGCAGAACCGCCGCTGCCCGGCGTGATCGCGGCCGACGTAGGTCATCAACCCGATCCGCTCGTACCAGCGCAGCGTGTCCCGGGTCAGCCCGCACCGCTCGGACACCTCGCCGATCGAGTAGCGCGGCCGCTCGTAGTCCAGGTCCTGCTGCGGCTGTTCCGGTGCCGTCTGTACCGGCGCTGTCGTCACGCTCACGGTCCCGCCTTCCGTTCGGTCGACCATCGACTAGGTCCGCCATCGACGCTAACCGCCTGGAGTGCACTCCAGGCAAGTCCATTCTGACCGACTCGGCGGCGGCCCGCATCCCCGGCTGCCGGGTTCTTTTCGCCCCTTTCGCGCCTACTCTGGGATTCATGGCGAAAGAGATCGATCGGAATCGGGCGCGATCGGCGCTGGAGACCGTGAAGGAACAGCCGGTCATCGCGGCCATTGCCGCCCTGCCGGTGCTGGTCGTGCTCGGGGTCGTGTGGGCGGTGGCGGGGTTCGTCCCGGCGCTGCTTTTGCTGCTCGTGGGCGGCGGCATCCTCGTGTGGCGGGGCCGGCTGATCCGCTAGCGGGGTACGTGGAAGGTGACCAGGTCACCCGTGCCCGGGTCGGCGTCGGCCCACGGCCGGTCGAATTCGATGACCGCCAGCGCCGAGGTCGGGAACTTGGTGCTGAGCCGCGCCGCGGCGGGGGTGCTCCGATTGGAGGCCAATTCCCAAGCGGTCCAGGGCATTCCGGGGGAGTGCCCGATCATGAGCAGGGTCCGCACGGCGTCGTCGGCGAGGTGCACGAGTTCCATCAGCGTGTGCGGTGAGGCGTCGTAGATCGCCTTCTCGAACGACACGGGGGCGGTGATGCCGGTGGCCGCGAGCGTCTCGCGGGTGCGGGTCGAGGTGGAACACAGCACGGCGTCGATGGCCGGTTGCGTGGCGCGCAACCAGTCCCCGGCCAGTCCGGCCTCGCGCAGGCCGCGGGGTGCGAGCGGCCGCTCATGGTCCGCCACGCCGTCCGGGTAGCCGGATTTGCCGTGTCGCATCAAGATGAGGGTCCGCGCCATACGTACTACGGTAGGCGTCTCTCCGGTCCCGGCAGGAGACGGGCCTCACACTCGAGGCACACTGAAGGGGGCGTCATACCTGGGACCGACCGGTGCCGGGGACGACGCATATATTAGAACGTGTTCTACCGACCCCGCTCGAACCCGAGCTGAGTAGCACCACGCGACTGTTTCGAGGATCTGCGAGATATGGCCTATGTGATCACGCAGCGTTGTTGCAACGACGCCAGCTGCGTACCTGAGTGTCCGGTCGATTGCATTCGTCCCACTCCTGAGCAACGCGAGTTCGCAACGACCGAGCAGCTCTACATCGACCCCGACACCTGTATCGACTGCGGCGCCTGCGTGGATGCCTGCCCCGTCGATGCCATCGCCTCCGAAGACGACCTGCTCGCTTCGCTGGCGCGGTTCAAGGACATCAATGCCGCCTACTTCGAGCGGCATCCCCTGGAGTCGAATTTCGAGCCGCTGGTCGCGCCGAGCCGCGCGCCCAAGGAATTGGGCACATTGCGCGTCGCCGTCATCGGCGCGGGCCCGGCCGCCTGTTACGCGGCCGAGGAACTGCTACGCCGTGCCGATGTGGAGGTGGAGCTTTTCGACCGGCTGCCCACCCCGTACGGCCTGGTGCGCGCGGGCGTCGCCCCCGACCACCCGGGCACCAAGGCGGTGTCGAGCCTGTTCGAGTCCGCGTTCCGGCGCGAGGCCCTGCAGTTCCGGCTGAATGTCGAAGTGGGCAAGCACCTCTCGCATCAGGAACTGCTCGATCACCACCACGCGGTGGTGTACGCCGTCGGCGCGGCCACCGACCGCCGCCTGAACGTGCCCGGCGAGGACCTGCCCGGCAGCCACTCGGCCACCGAGTTCGTCGCCTGGTACAACGGTCACCCGGACTTCGCGAACCGCGAGTTCGACCTCTCGGGTGAGCGGGCCGTCATCGTCGGCAACGGCAATGTCGCGCTCGACGTGGCGCGCGTGCTCACCGTGCACCCGGACGAGCTGGGCAAGACCGATATCGCCGACCACGCCCTGGACGCGCTGCGCCGCAGCAACATCCAGGAGGTCGTCGTGCTCGGCCGGCGCGGTCCGCTGCAGGCGGCGTACACCTCGTCGGAGTTCCTGGCGCTCGCGCATCTGAAGGGCATCGACGTGATCGTCGACCCGGCGGATCTGGAACTGGACCACGCGTCCCAGGCCCTGCTGGACGACCCGGAGATCGAACCGTCGCTGAAGCTCAAGTACACCCTGGCGCAGGAGTACGCGGCCAAGACGCCGACCCCGGGCAACAAGCGAATCGTGTTCCGCTACCTGGTCTCTCCCACCGCCGTCACCGGCGAGGGCAAGGTCGAGGGCATCGAGTTCGTGCACAACGAGCTCGTGCAGGAGAACGGCCGGACCGTGGCCATCGCGTCGGATCGCACCGACTCGCTGGGCGCGTCGCTGGTGCTGCGCTCCATCGGCTACCGCGGTGAGCCCGTCGCCGACGTCCCCTTCGACGAGGAGAGCGGCGTCATCCCGAACGAGCACGGCCAGGTGCTCGCCGACGGCGAACCCGTTCAGGGCGTGTACGTCTCGGGCTGGATCAAGCGCGGCCCGCGCGGCGTCATCGGCTCCAACCGGGTCGACTCGCAGGAAACCGTCGATCGCTTGATCGCGGATTTCGTGGCGGGCAAGCTGGCCGCTCCGACGGCCGGTCGCGCGGCCCTCGAGGCCCTGCTGGCCGAGCGTCAGCCGGACATGGTCGGGCGCGACGGCTGGAAGGCCATCGACCAGGCCGAGCGCACGGCGGGCAAGGCCGCGGGCCGCCCGCGCGTCAAGTTCACCAGCCTCGAGGATCTGCTCAAGGCGGCCAAGGGCTAGGCGCACCCCGCTGTGACGGGAACGGCCCCACCGATGAGTCGGTGGGGCCGTTCCCGTCAGCGTCGCGGTGGGCCGTCGATCAGCTCGGCAGCGGGCCGATGCGCACCGCGGTGGTGGTCAGGCCGCCGACCGCGAACCAGAGCCGCAGCAGCGGATGGCCGGTGCGATCACCCGGTTCGTAGCGGCTGCGCACGCTCACGTGCTGCCGCGCCAGCACCGGCGCGATGTACTCGATGACCGCGCGATGCGGCCCGGCCACCAGCTTCGGATAATCGACCAGGTACTGCTCCACGGCCTGCCAGTACGCGGCATTGTTGACGTGGTTGTACTGGTCGATATCGGTGGCGCGCACCGGGAACGGATTGTCGGTGTCGGACTCCGGCGGGGTCTGATCGGTGAGCCAGGGCCGCCAGCGCAAACGGTGCTCGTCGGTGGTGCTGGACAGGTGCGCCAGCATGTCGTCGCTGATCCGGGTCGGCATATTGGTGAATTCGTTGATATTGATCCAGAATCCCTCGGTCTCGATGAGACCGCCGTTCTCGCTGGTGATCCGCACCCGCATATTCGTCCAGCGGGTGGACACCGCCGAACACCAGCGCCGCAATTCCACCCGGTCGGGCCAGTGGATCGGCCGGATCACATCCACCACCGTGCGGCGTACGATCCAGGCCGGGTCACTGTGCTGGAACGCCCCGGATTGCATTTCCTCCCAGGCGATGTCCTGCAGATAGCGGGCGACGGCATCGAAGCGCACCCGCTGATAGGGATCGACATCGCCAGCCCGGACGGGCCACGCCGAAGCGAAACCCATGCCCTCCTCGGGAAGCGGGGCGAGTGGCTGATCGAGTGACACTGGTGCTCCTCGCGCTGCATTGTTCGCCGCGCTTCTTGCGTGCTTACTGTGGTGCTTGCTGTGACATGACTTTACGGGTCGTGCCTCACACCCTCGCGTCGAGTGGCCCCCTCATCTTTCGGGGCACCCGACTTCCTTCGACTATGACACCGGCGTCGTGACTATGACACCGCCCAGCGACCTATGACACCGCCCAGCGACCTATGACACCGCCCAGCCGGTGCCGCCGATTCGATTTCCCCGGGTGTGAAAGGGGCGAGGGGCATGACAGTGCGGGGGTGGGGCCGTAGCCTTTTGCGTGTAGATCCACGGCAGGGGAGGCGGCGCGCGTGGGGGCAGGTGACAGGGCTGGGTCGCGGTTCGGGCAATACGAACTGCGGCAGTTGCTCGGGGTCGGCGGTATGGGTGAGGTGTACGAGGCCTACGACACCGTCCGGGACCGCGTGGTCGCGGTGAAGCTGCTCGACGTGGAATTGGCGAAATCGCCGACCTACGTGGAGCGTTTCCGCCGCGAATCCCGCACGGCCGCTCGATTGCAGGAACCCCATGTCATCCCGGTGCACGATTGGGGTGAGGTCGAGGGTGTCCTGTTCATCGACATGCGCCTGGTGCGCGGCCAGGACCTGAAGAATTACCTGCGGGACGAAGGACCGATGCCGCCCGCTCAGGCCATCGCGGTGGTGGACCAGATGGCGGCGGCGCTGGACGCCGCGCACGAGTCCGGGCTGGTGCATCGCGATATCAAGCCCGCCAATATCCTGCTCACCGGCGAATTGTTCGCGTACCTTGTCGATTTCGGAATCGCGCACACCGAATCCGACGCGCAGCTGACCAGCATGGGCAGTGCCATCGGGTCGTTCGCCTATATGGCGCCGGAGCGGTTCGAGCAGGACGCCGCGGTCTCGCCGTCCGCCGATATCTACGCGCTGGCCTGTGTCCTGTACGAATGCCTCACCGGTGAGGTGCCGTTCAAGACCGACAGCAATCTCGGAACCATCCGGGCCCACATGATGACCCCGCCTCCGCGACCCAGTGCCCGGACCGGCGTGCCCGCCACCTTCGACGAGGTGATCGCCATCGGCATGGCGAAGGATCCGGCCCGCCGCTACGCCTCCGCCGGTCAGCTGGCCCGGGGCGCGCGGGCCGCCCTCGCCCGTGCCGCCCAGGGCGACACGACCCGCGCCTCCGCGCCGGCTCCGACCATGGTGAATCGAAAGCTCTCCCAGCCGGTTTCGCCCATCGCCTATCCGCCGACCCGCGAGCACACCTCGGGGCAGGCCGATCAGCGCGGTTATTCGGGGCCGCAACAGATGTCGGGACCGCAGCAGTACTCCGATCCCCAGCAGTATTCGGGGCCACAGCAGTACTCGGGGCCTCAGCACTATTCGGGGCCACAGCACTATTCGGGACCGCAGCCCTCGCACCCGTCCGCGCCGCAGCCGATGTACTACACCGCACCGCAGCCACAGCGAGAGCATCCGTCCGCGCCGCTCCCACTGCCGCCCCCGCGGCGCGGTTCGCTGCCGATCCTGCTCGGCGCGCTGGTCGGATCGGTCGTGGTGCTCGGCGGCCTGCTCGGCTGGATCCTGTTGGCGGACAACGGGAACGGCGACACCCGGGGCGGCGGAACCACCGCGCCGATCACCCAGCCCGCGAGCACGACCGGCCCGGTGCGGGGATCCACGCCCGCGACCACCGCGCCCGTGACCACAGCGCCCGTGACCACAGCGCCCGTGACCACCACGTTGCCCCCGCTCAACGGCAGCGTATCCGGTACGGACACACAGGGTTTCGTGGGCGAGAGCGGCGCCCGCTGCAATGCCGACAACCCCGCCGTGGCGATCGGCCGCACCTCCGCCTCCCAGGTGGTGATCTGCCGCACCGGGGTGGGTCGCTACTACTACAAGGGCGTGCGGATCAGCGACGGCGCGGGCATCGAACTCGACGATCCGGTGCCCAGCGGTTCCGGCTCGTACACCGCGACCAATCCGAAGGACGGGACCCGCTACCTGATCACCGCCACCTCGTTGACCATCGTGAACGGTGGCGATGTCAAGGCGAACGAATCGATGATCGAGTACGCCTACCGGTGATCCGGCACATCCTTCGATCCGGCACATCCTTCGAAAACCATGGAAAAGCGGTCGACCGGGACAATTCGATCGGGCATGGACTAAGTTCGGAAATGTCGCTGATTCTCACAGCAGCACTGGGATTGATCGGAGTTGATCGAGTATGCGCGCAGCCGTGCTGAGCAAGCTGGAAGGCCCGGAAGCCATCGAGGTCCTCGATGTTCCGGAGCCCGCGATCTACCCCGGCGGCGTCCTGATCGACGTCCACGCGGCCGGTATCGCCTTCCCCGACGTGCTCATGACCCGCGGTCTCTACCAGATGAAGCCGCCGCTGCCCTATGTCGTGGGCTGCGAGGTGGCCGGCATCGTGCGCGAGGCCCCCGAGGACGCGCACGTGCGGCCCGGCGATCGCGTGGTCGCGCTGACCCTGCTCGGCAACGCCGCCGCCGAGGTCGCGGTCGCGCCCGTCGGCATGGTGTTCAGGCTGCCGGACAACGTCTCGCTCGAAGCCGGCGCGGGCGTGCTGTTCAACGATCTGACCGTGCATTTCTGCCTGCGCAATCGCGGCCGCCTGGCCGAGGGCGAGACCGTGCTGGTGCACGGCGCCGCCGGCGGTATCGGCACCTCCACGCTGCGCATCGCCCAGGCTCTGGGCGCGGGCCGCGTCATCGCCGTGGTGAGCACCGAGGAGAAGGCCGAGGTGGCCCGCGCCAACGGCGCGACCGATGTGGTGCTGACCGACGGCTGGCTGGCCGCGGTGAAGGAACTCACCGGCGGCCGCGGCGTCGACATCGTGCTGGATCCGGTCGGCGGTGATCGCTTCACCGACAGCATCCGCTCGCTCGCCTCGGGCGGTCGCGTACTGGTCGTCGGCTTCACCGCCGGTGACATCCCCACCGTCAAGGTGAACCGCCTACTGCTCAAGAACGTCGAGGTGATCGGCGCGGCCTGGGGCGAATGGGTGATGTCCCACCCCGGCTATCTGCAGGAACAGTGGGCCGAGGTGGAGCCGCTGCTGGCCAACGGCAAGATCAACCCGCCGGACCCGATCATCTACGCGCTCGCGCACACCGCCGAGGCCGTGTCCGCGCTCGACAAGCGCACCGCCACCGGCAAAGTCGTCGTCACGCTGCGCTGAGTCGATGTCCGGAACCGGACCGCCGGCCGAACGGGTCCGGCCGGCGGTGAGCGAGCCGGTGACTCGCCGTCGCGGGCGAAACGAGTAGCGGGGGTGAATGGTGAAGCTGTCCAACCGGATTCTGAACCGGACCCTGCTCGCTCGCCAGCATCTGCTGGAGCGATCGACCCTCACGGTGCCGCAGCTGTGCGACCACCTGATCGGCCTGCAGGCGCAGGACATGCTGCCGCCGTTCGTCGCATCATGGAGTCGCATAGCGGATTTCGATCCCGAGACGATCTCTGCGGGGCTCGAGGAACGCGCGCTGGTCCGAATCACGCTGATGCGCGGGACCATTCACCTGGTCACCCCGCCCGATGCCCTGCGCATCGCACCGCACATCCAGCCCGAGCTCGAAAAGATCCCGTTCCGAAAGGGATTCAACTTCGGTGCGATGATCGGCCTGGATCCGGAGCAGGTCCGCATCCACGGTGAGGCCGTCCTCGGCGAGCAACCGATGTCCGCGGCGCAGATGCGCGCCCGGGCCGCGGAGCTGTACCCGGACCGCGATCCCGGTGCGGTCCTGCAGGCCTGGCTGTATCAGCTCCCGGTCCTGCAGACCCCGCCGCGTGGGCGGTGGGGCGACAGCAGTCGTCCGGTCTGGTCCCGGGTGCAACCCTGGCTCGGCGCGCCCCTGGATCCCGGCTACCCGCTGGCGGAACTGCTGCTGCGGTACCTGCGCGCCTTCGGCCCCGCCACCACCATGGACATGCAGACCTGGTCCAAGCTCACCGGTATGAAGCCGGCCGTCACCGCCCTCGGCGATCGCGTCCGCACCTATACCGACGAGCGCGGCCGCACGCTGTACGACGCCGCCGACGCCGAACTCGCCGATCCGGATCTGCCCGCCCCGGTCCGTCTGCTCGGCTGGTACGACAATGTCGTTCTCTCGCACCAGGATCGGACCCGCGTCATCGCCGACGGCTCGGCCCCGCTGCTGCGCAACTTCGCCACCCAGGTCTCCATCGTCCTGGTCGACGGCTTCGCCGCGGGCGTCTACAAGGTCTTCGCCAAGGGCGAGTCCGCCCGCCTGCGCATCGCCCCCAACCGCGAGTGGACACCCGCCGAACGCGACGCGGTGGAGGCCGAAGCGCACGCCCTGCTCACCTTCCTGGAACCCGCCCGCACCCCGAGGGTGGAGATCCTCGGCATCGGAGCCGACCTGCGCCCCTGACCCGGCCGCGCCGATCTCGGCGGTTCCGGCGCGGGTGCGGTGGGCCCCTCCGACGCGGGTGGTGTGGATTTACGGCGGCGAAACACGAGGTGGTTAGGCTCGGCGGCACGGCGTTCACCGGCTGCAACGGGCGTCGGGCACCACCGGCTCCGGTGGGCGAACCAGCCGCATTTCCGTGGAGGAATGCCGCTGTGCTGCGCGCTGAATCGTTTTCCACCGTCATCGGTGACGTCACCGTCTATGCCGCAACCGATTCCGGGCCGCAATGGGTCACGGGCCGGGATGTCGTGGTCGAGCAGGGGCGGATCACCGCGATCCGCGCCGCCGGAGGCTCCGGGACCGCGGGGGTCTGGCCGTATGTCGACGGGAGTGGCGGTCATCTGATTCCCGGTTTCGTCAATACCCACACGCATCTGCAGCAGTCGATCCTGCGCGGAGCGGGGGAGGGGCTGCCGCTGCTCGAATGGTTGCACTGCGTGGGGGAATTCACGGTGGCCGCGACGCCCGAGCAGACCTATCTCGCCGCGCTCGCGGGCGGCTTGGAGTTGCTGCGCAGCGGCGTGACCACGGTGGTCGAGCACATGTGGCCCAATCCCTCCGACGCCGTGCACCAGGCGGCGCTGCGGGCACTGCACGAGCTCGGCATCCGGGTCGTCTTCGGGCGCGGCGTCGCGGATCGTGCGGACGCTTCGCGTCGCTGGGGTATGGATCCGCGCTTGCTGCAAGCACTTCCGGAGACATTCGCGCACATCGACGAACTCGACGAACGCCTCGGGCATGGGCCCGCGAACGAGGCTGCCCGCGCGAATCCGGCGAATGCTCCGGCGCGCAACGGTTCTCCGCGCATCACGACCGCACTGGCGGTGCCGAATCCGCGCTGCCTCACCCCCGAAGGCATGGCGGCCGTGCGCGAATACGCCACGCGCACCGGCAAAACCATCTCCATCCACCTGCTCGAGACCGGCACCGACGAAGACATGTGCCGATTGCATGCAGCGACCTCCGCGGTGGACTACCTCGATCGCGGCGGGCTGCTCGGTGAACGCACCCTCGCGGTGCACTGCGTGCGACTGGACGAGTACGGCCGGGCCCTGTTCGCCGAGCGCGGCGTCGCGGTGTCCTACAACCCGCTGAGCAATATGCGGCTCGGCAGTGGCGTCGCCCCGATTCCCGACATGCTCGCCGCCGGAATCGCTGTCGGTCTCGGCGTGGACGGCGCGGCCAGCAACGACACCCAGGACATGCTGCTCGCCCTGCGGATGGGCGCGTACCTGCAACGAGTCACGCATCAGCGCGCCGACCTGCTGGACTTCCACGACATGATGCGCATGGCCACCCGTGGCGCGGCCCGCGCGCTGGGTGAGCCGGGCGCCCGCGACGGCGTCGCGGTGGGCGACCGCGCGGACCTGTCCCTGATCCGCTTCGACCGTGATTTCGCCTGCCTCCCGGCCCGAGATCCCGGAGCCATCCTGCTGACCACCGCCTCCCCGCGGGTGGTGGACACGGTCTGGGTCGACGGTGAGGCCGTGATCCGCGACGGCCGCAGCACCCGGACAGACGAAGCGGACCTGATCGCCCGACTCAGCGCGCTCGCCTGAGTGATGGCATGCAGTCATAGTTAACTACCTCGAAACAGTAACTCGACTGCATGTAATCGAAATCGACAACACTGATCTCACGAACAAGATGCACGCAATTCGAGTGAGAGAAGGTGAGTGCGGTGGTGCTGTCCGACACTCTGTCCGGAACGTCCGCAGCACGGATCGGGCCCGATGCGCACCCGGTGGACGTGGATCGCCCGCATCCGGAGATCTCCTTTGCCGGGGTCGGTAAGCGCTACGACGGCAAGGGGTCCGGTGATGTCGTCGCGTTGACCGGGATCGATCTGCAGGTGCGGGAGGGTGAATTCGTCGCGGTGGTGGGGCCTTCCGGCTGCGGGAAGTCGACCCTGCTGCGCCTGGCCTCGGGGCTGGAGCGGCCGAGCTCGGGAACCGTTGCGGTGCGGACCGATTCGGTCGGCTTCATCTTCCAGGAGGCCACGCTGCTGCCGTGGCGGAAAGTGCTGCGCAATGTCGAGCTGAGCGCCGAGTTGCGCGGCATCGACCGTGGCACCCGCCGGGCCCGGGCCACCCGCGCGCTGGATGCGGTGGGCCTCACCGATTTCGCGGGCAAACTCCCCGGTCAGCTCTCCGGCGGTATGCGCATGCGGGTTTCGCTGGCCCGTGCGCTGGCTCTGGAACCGCGCCTCATGCTGCTCGACGAACCGTTCGGCGCGCTCGACGAGATCACCCGGCTGAGCATGCAGGAGGAACTGCTGCGGCTCTACCGCGACAACGTCTTCACCGCCCTGTTCATCACGCACTCGGTATCGGAGGCGGTGTTCCTCGCGGGCCGGGTGGTCGTCATGTCCGCCCGCCCCGGCCGCGCACACGAGGTCATCGACATCGACCTGCCCGCAGCCCGCACCCGTGAGCTGCGTTTCGATCCCGCGTACACCGAACTGGTCTCGCGGGTCTCCCGCTCTCTGAAAGAAGCCTGCTGATGGCCGGTCTCGCCGTTTCCGCCGCCACCGGACCCAAACCGGCCGCCACCGAACCCAAACCGGCCGCCACCGAACCCAAACCGGCCGCCACCGAACCCAAACCGGCCGCTGCCGGACCGAAGCCGAGTGCTGCCGGGCGGACCCCGTCCGCGGTCGCGGATCAGAACGCCGCGGCCGACCGAGTCGCGGTGCACTCGACCTCGTCCACGGCCCGCGCCGGCGCGCTCGTTCGCCTCCTGCTCGGCAAGCTCGCCGTACCCCTCGTCTGCACCGGGCTCGCGCTGGGCGCGTGGTACCTGGTCTCGCTGGTGATCCTCGCCCCGGATCGTCGCTTCCTGCTGCCGCCGCCGCACGCCGTCTTCGCCGAATCCCTCTCCGACCCGGCGAAACTGGAGACCATGCTGCGCGCGCTGGCTGTCACGGCCCGCGTGGCGATCACCGGCCTCGCGGTGGCCGCGGTGGTGGGTATCGCGATCGGCGTGCTCATGAGTCAGGCCAAGGTGGTCGAACGAGTCATATACCCGTACGCGGTTGTGCTGCAGGCGATTCCGGTGCTCGCGGTGGTCCCGCTCATCGGCCTCTGGTTCGGGTACGGCACCGCCGCCCGCACTATCGTGTGCGTGCTCATCGCGGTGCATCCGATCATCGCCATGACCCTGTTCGGCATCCAGTCCGTGGACCGGAATCTGCGTGAACTGTTCGACCTCGGCCGTGCGAATCGCCTGCGCCGCTTGATCTCCCTGGAACTGCCCGCCGCACTCCCGTCCATCATGGCGAGCCTGCGCACCGCCGCGGGCCTCTCGGTGACGGGCGCCGTCATCGGCGACATGTTCTTCGCCAAGGGGCAGCCCGGCATCGGCACCCTGCTCGACACCTATCGGGCGCGGCTGCAATCGGAGGATCTGCTGGCCGCTCTGCTGCTGGCCGCCGTGTTCGGCGTGACGGTCTTCGCGGTGTTCACCGCCGTGCAGAAACTCACGGTCGGTCGCTGGCACGCCTCCGGCCGCTGAATCCGCGGCTGCACTCGCCCGCTCGAATCTCGTTCACCGACAGCAGGATCCCGCTCGTCCTGTGCACACCTGTGGAGAACTCATGCACACCTACCTCCGCCGCCTCGGCGCGGCCGCGCTGACCACACTCGTGGTCGCGACCGGCGCGGCCTGTTCCGGCTCCGACCCCGATTCCGTCGCGGTACAGCTGCCCGCCGCCCCCGAGGACCAGCAACTTTCCGGCCGCTGCCCGGCAACCGTCGTGGTGCAGCTGCAATGGGAACCGGAGACCGATTCCGGGCCGATCTTCGGTCTGCTCGGACCCGGCTACCGGGTCGACTCCGACGACAACAAGGTGACCGGCCCGCTCGTGGTCGACGGCAAGGACACCGGCGTGCGGCTGGAGATCCGCGCCGGCGGCCCCGCCATCGGCTACCAGACCGTGCCGTCGCAGATGTACGTCGACTCCTCGATCACCCTGGGGCTCACCCACTCCGAGCACGCCATCGCCGCGGCGGCCCAGCAGCCCCTGATCGCAGTCACCACCCTGCTGCGTTCGAGCCCGCAGATGCTCATGTGGGATCCGGCCACCCACCCCGACTGGCACACCATCGGCGATATCGGCAAATCCGGTGCGCCCGTGGTGGTGTCGCAGGGACAGCTGTATCCCGACTGGCTCGTCTCGCGAGGTCTGCTGAACGCGAAACAGATCGACAACTCCTTCGACAACGGCCCCTCCCGCTTCGTCGCGGATCCCGCACTCGCCCAGCAGGGTTTCGCCAATTCCGAACCGTACGTCTACGAGCACGAGGTGCGCGCCTGGAACAAGCCGGTCGCCTACCAACTGTTGCGGGACGTCGGCTACGAGGGCTACGCCCGCACCGTCAACGTCCGCGCCGACAAACTGAACGAGCTGCGCCCCTGCCTGCAACGCCTGGTCCCGATGATCCAAAGGGCCACAGCGCAATTCCGGTCGAACCCCGCTCCGGTGAACGCGACGGTCGTGGACGTGGTCGCCAAGAGCGCCAACTTCTCCCCGTACAGCGCGGATCTGGCGGCCTTCGGTTCGAAGGTGCTCATCGACAACGGCCTGATCGGCAACGACACCGACGGTGTGCTCGGCAGTTTCGACGAGGCCCGGGTGCAGCGCCTGATCGACGATTTCGGTCCCATCCTGCGGCGCGGCGGCGCGAAGGTGCCCGACCATCTGACCGCCCGCGACCTGGTCACCAAGGAATTCCTCGACACCTCCATCACCGCCAGCTGAAAGGCCGCCATGACCACCAGTCACGACACCGCCGAAGTCGCCCGTGAGAAGCGGATGGGCGGGCTCGGCGCCGAGACCGCCCGCGATATCCGGATCATCGACCTCACCGATTTCGAGAACCGCCGCGCCGAGATCACCGATCAACTCTGGACCGCCGCCGTCGAGATCGGCTTCTTCCAGCTGTCCGGCCACGGCATCCCTCAGGAACAGATCGACGCCGTATTCGCGCTCACCGCGGGCTTTTTCGCTCTGCCCGAACCGGTCAAGGCGCAGTACCCGCTGGTCAAGGCGAACAACGCGGGCTGGGAGAGCCTGAGTCAGGTGCGCCCCTCCATCGGCGTACCGGACCAGAAGGAGTCGTACCAGATCACCCGCCCGCATATGGACGGTCTCTGGCCGTCCGCCACGGAGCTCCCCGAATTCGCCACGGCGATAATGGATTTCGAACACGCCTCCTGGACGGTCGCCATGCGGGTGCTGTCCTGCTTCGCCGATCGCCTCGGACTGCCTCGCGACCATTTCACCCAGGCGCACGATCCGGCCTCTCCGCGGTATCAGAGCACCCTGCGGCTGCTGCACTACTTCGCCGTCCCACCGGAACTGCGCGACGTCCCGGGCCGTTGGCGCGCAGGAGCGCACACCGACTTCGACTGCCTCACATTGCTTTTCCAGCGCGACGGCCAGGGCGGCCTGCAGGTCTGCCCGGGCAAGGAGATGCAGGAGCAGCAGTGGACCTCCATCACCCCGTCCTCGGCGCTGATCACCTGCAACATCGGTGACATGCTCACCCGCTGGAGCGATGATCTGCTGCCGTCGAACTTCCACCGGGTGCGCAGCCCCGGCGCGGACGAGTACCAGGGTGATCGATACAGCATCGCCTACTTCGCCCAGGCCGACCGCGACGCCGTCATCGCGGGCCCGCGCGGCGCGTATCCGCCGGTCACCGCCGCGGACTTCCTGGACGAGCGCGTGCGGGCCAACTACCGGCCGCAAAGGTAAATTTCGAACCCCGGCACCCGATCTCGACCACCCCGGAAGGACCCACCACCGATGACCGAACCGGACAGCGAGCTACTCGGCCCGTCCGTGCACCGGCAGCTGCGCGAGCTCGTCCTGTCCGGGGAGCTGCCATCGGGCACGCCACTGAGCGTGCTGGCGCTGTCCGCCCGGCTGGGGGTGAGCCGCAGCCCGGTCCGAGAAGCGGTGCAGCAGCTCATCTACGAGGGTCTGGCCGTGAACGTTCCGCACGCGGGCGCCCGGGTGGCGGTCGTGGACGACGATCGGATCCGCGAGGTTCTCGCGGTCCGGGCCGTGCTGGACGGTCTCGCCGCAGCGAGCGCCGCCACCCGGGTCACCGAATCGGATCTGGGCAAACTCAGCGCCATGCTCAACACCCAGGAGGAGAACCTGCGCGACAACGTGGACCCCGCGCGCGACACCGATCTCGACCTGGAATTCCACACCTTCATCCGGGACCGCTCCGGAAACCGCACGCTCGCAGACGAACTCGCGCGCCTCGAGGCCCAGGCCCACCTCTACCGCGGGGATCTGTGGCGGCATCCGCGCAATCGCCGCACCGCCGTGCGGGAACACCGCCGCATCCTGGAGACCCTGGAATCGGGACACCCGGGGGACGCTCGCGCCGCGGCGGAAGCTCACGTCTGCGGCCTGATCACCCGAATGGACCGAATCTGACACCCGCTGGGATTCCGCCGGGCAGCCGGTCTCCGAGTCCGGAGAGATGACTGCCCGGCGAGGTGACCGCCCGGCGGAACGACCGCTCCCGGGGCCGGGCGCAGCTACTGATGCACCGCGCGGTACGCGGGCGCTTTACTCGACCCGGCCGGATCCAGGGTGCGCAGCAGCGGCAGCGTGCGCGGCGGCACCACCGTCGACAGGACGATGACGCTGTGCGACCGCGCCACGCAGGTGCTGCGGTCGATGCTCAGCAGCACATGCTGCAGGCCGGCGTGCGAGTCCGCCCCGATCCGGCACAGCACGTCCTGCGATCCGGTGGTCGCGTACGCCTCCAGCACTCCCGGAATCCGCTCCAGATCCGCGGCCACCGCGTCCAGCGCACCCTGCGAGATCTCCAGGGTGACGAACGCCTGTACATCGAAACCCGCTGCGGTGACATCGATCTGGGGATCGTAGGAGGCGATCACCCCCGCCTCCTCCATGCGCGCGATGCGCGATTGCACCGTGGCCCGGGCGACCCGGGTGCGGCGGGACAGTTCCAGAATCCCCGCCTTCTGGTAATCGTGCATGGCGGTCAGAATCGCCAGGTCCAGTTCGTCCAGCTTGGCGGGTGTGCGTGCCATGGCGGGACCTCCGCTCGGTGTCGAGTGTGTGCCGGTGCTGCTATTCAAATTGTCCAGCACCAGGCCGATGTCGGTGACGCAATTCACCACGATGTCTACTCCGGATCGGCGATATTGCTCATCGAGACGCGCGGCGATTTCCTTGGGTCATGAGTACCGAGGTCGGCGTTACCAGCACCCCTGCCGCAGCCACCCCCGAAACCGAGGATCTACGCCGGCTCATCGGCCTGGTCGAGCACGACGCCGCGGCCGATCCCTTCCCCGTCACCGGCTGGGACGCGCTGGTCTGGACGGTCGGCAACGCCACCCAGACCGCGCATTTCCTCGAGTCCGCGTTCGGCCTGCGGCTCGAGGCGTACTCCGGTCCCGAGACCGGCAATCGTGACCACAAGGCGTTCGTGCTGCGCAGCGGCGGCGTCCGCTTCGTGGTGCGCGGGGCCGTGGATCCCGCGAGTCCGCTTGTGGCACACCATGATCTGCACGGCGACGGGATCGTCGACATCGCGCTCGAGGTGCCGGACGTCGACCGCTGCATCGACTGGGCTCGCACCCACGGCGCGCAGGTCCTGACCGAACCCCACGACGAGACCGACGAATTCGGCACCGTGCGCTCCGCCGCCATCGCCACCTACGGAGACACCCGGCACACCCTGGTGGACCGCTCCCGCTACGACGGTCCGTACCTGCCCGGTTTCGTGGCCCGCCGCTCCCGCTTCGAACCGCGCCCGGGATCACCCGTGCGCATCTTCCAGGCCATCGATCACGTCGTCGGCAATGTCGAGCTCGGCCGGATGGACCACTGGGTCGAGTTCTACCGCCGCGTCATGGGATTCGAGAACATGGCCGAATTCGTCGGCGACGACATCGCCACCGACTACTCCGCGCTGATGAGCAAGGTCGTCGCCAGCGGCAATCACCGGGTCAAGTTCCCGCTCAACGAACCGGCCCCGAGCCGCAAGCGCTCCCAGATCGACGAGTACCTCGAGTTCTATCGCGGGCCCGGCGTGCAGCACATCGCGCTGGCCACCTCCGACATCCTCACCGCCGTCGACACACTGCGCGGCGAGGGCATCGAATTCCTGGACACCCCCGACTCCTACTACGAGGACCCGGAGTTGCGCGCCCGCATCGGGCACGTCCGCGCGCCCGTCGAGGAACTGCAGCGCCGCGGCATCCTGGTCGATCGCGACGAGGACGGTTATCTCCTGCAGATCTTCTGCAAGCCCATCACCGACCGCCCCACCGTCTTCTTCGAACTGATCGAACGCCACGGCTCGCTCGGCTTCGGCAAGGGCAACTTCAAGGCCCTGTTCCAGGCCATCGAGCGCGAACAGGAGTCCCGCGGAAACCTCTGAGCGATACCTCCGAAGGAATTCCTCCGGCCGAATACCGATCCTCCGGCCGAATACCGATCTGGCACGACTCCGCCCGCCGCCACCCGATCGGGCAATTCCGGTACGGTCCAGAGCATGTACGCAGATGGTTCGCGGCCGTCTCGATTCTGGACCGACGGGGCGGGGGAGCGAAGCGGAGGAGCCGAGGGGGCAGGCATCGAGACCGGAAGGCCGCGAACCCGCCCCAGCGCGAAGCGCACGGGCAGGGCCGGCACGGCGATCGTCACCGGGATGACCCTCGCGCTGCTCCTGTCCGCATGCGGGGGCGGCGACGATTCGGACATGCCGTCCGGGCCGCTGAAGCCGCCGCCGACGGTGGCCTCGCTCGGACCCTTCGTCGGCGAGTGCGGGCACCTCACCGACGACGAGGTGCGCGACATCGGCGGTCTGGGCAGTGTGTCCCGGGTCTTCAAGAACGCCGTCGGCTGCAACTGGCAGGCGGGCGGAGTGAGCTCGGCGAGCGTCACCTTCGCCTCCTATCGCGGCAGCCCGATCGATCGCGAGAAGGCGTGGGTGGCCAGCGTCGGTCGCAGCCCGGAGACCATCGAGGTGGGCGGCCGCAAGGGCTTCCAGGCGCTCGATCCGCGCGGCAGCGTCTGCGATCTCGCGATCCAGCTCGACGACGACTTCTTCGAATGGTCCATGTCCTACGGGCTGTTCGGGGCCGGGAATCTCGGCAACCCCTGTGACCGCACCCGCAAGATGGCGGAACTGACAGTGCAGCGACTCGGATGAGAGGCATGCGCATGCGAGGCCGGAGCAAAGCCGCGGTGATCCTCGCGGTACTCGCGGTGACCGCCTCGGTCGGCGGTTGCGGCGAGACCGTGCCGGGCACCGCCCTGCCCGCCGGCGGCACCACCGGCGGCAGCGGCAAGATCAATACGAACTTCGACAAGCTGCTGCGCGAATGCGACGTGGTCTCGCTCGAGGACATCGGCAAGGTGGTCGGCGAGGGCACGTATCCGACGCCGTCCTTCAACGGCGCGGTCTGCATGTGGGATCTGGACGGCGGATCGACCGGCAGCGGCATGGTGACGCTGAGCTGGTACGAGCTCGGATCGCTCAGCAACGAGAAGCAGAACAACGATCGACTGGGCTATGTGACCAACGACATAACCGTGCAGGGGCGTCGTTCCCTGGAGACTCGGCGGCCCAACGATCCGGACTCCTGCGGTGTCAGCGCACCCGCCGCCGACACCGGGATCGTGGGCTGGTGGATCAACTATCGGGCCGGTTCCCAGCATTCGGATCCCTGTGAAGGGGCCCGGAAACTGGTCGAATTGACCCTCAATCTGGCGCGATAACCCATCTACCAGGTGCGCTCGAGGGACCCCTTTTTGCCCGCCGAATCGCCGACGGGTATCGTGGACCGCTGTGCCCGGAAGCGTACGGGCAGGTTTGTGCTCAGTACGTAGGCCAGCGAAAGCGGCCGACCGTCCCAGCGTGCCCGGATTCCGGTCCGCATACTGAGCGCGACACACCCGACCTCGTGGGGAAGAAACACCGCGAGAACAGGGCAGAAAGCTCGAATGACCGCGGCGTTAACGTCGGGGCCGGAGGCGAGAGCCTGCGGAACCGCCAGGTGCCCCGGTAATGCCGCAAGTGAACACAGACATGAAGTTCCAGACATCTGGTTACTAATAAGGAAAGCCGGTCTATGCCAACCATCAACCAGCTGGTCCGCAAGGGTCGTCGCGACAAGGTCTCCAAGACCAAGACTGCGGCCCTCAAGGGGAGCCCGCAGCGTCGTGGCGTGTGCACCCGCGTGTACACCACGACCCCGAAGAAGCCGAACTCCGCGCTGCGTAAGGTCGCGCGTGTTCGCCTGACCAGCGCGGTCGAGGTCACGGCGTACATCCCCGGTGAGGGTCACAACCTTCAGGAGCACTCGATGGTGCTCGTGCGTGGCGGTCGTGTGAAGGACCTTCCGGGTGTCCGTTACAAGATCATCCGTGGTTCGCTCGATACCCAGGGTGTGAAGAACCGCAAGCAGGCTCGCAGCCGCTACGGCGCCAAGAAGGAGAAGAGCTGATATGCCACGCAAGGGCCCCGCACCCAAGCGTCCGCTGATCAACGACCCGGTCTACGGGTCCCCGCTGGTCACCCAGCTGGTCAACAAGATCCTGCTGGACGGCAAGAAGTCCACCGCCGAGCGCATCGTCTACGGCGCCATGGAGCAGGCACGCGAGAAGACCGGCACCGATCCGGTCGTCACTCTCAAGCGTGCGCTGGACAACGTCAAGCCCGCCCTCGAGGTGAAGCCCCGCCGCGTCGGTGGCGCCACCTACCAGGTGCCGATCGAGGTCCGTCCGGGCCGCGCCAACACCCTCGCGATGCGCTGGCTGGTCAGCTACTCCCGCGCTCGTCGTGAGAAGACCATGATCGAGCGTCTCGCCAACGAGCTGCTGGACGCGAGCAACGGTCTGGGCGCTTCGGTGAAGCGTCGCGAGGACACCCACAAGATGGCTGAGTCCAACCGGGCGTTCGCGCACTACCGCTGGTGATTCGCTGCCCGGCCCCTCCGTTCGGATGCGCCGGGAAGTGAGTCATGGTCCGGCGTGCCGTCGAAGGCGTCGCGCCGGACATTGACACAGTGTTGACCCGCTGAACCGAGTTCTCGAGATCGAGCGGCGGCGGGTCGCTCCCGAACAACCCATCTAAAAAACGAGCGGGGAAGATTTCCGTGGCACAGGAAGTGCTCACCGACCTGAACAAGGTCCGCAACATCGGCATCATGGCCCACATCGATGCGGGCAAGACCACCACCACCGAACGCATCCTCTTCTACACCGGTATCACGTACAAGATCGGTGAGGTCCACGACGGCGCAGCCACCATGGACTGGATGGCGCAGGAGCAGGAACGCGGCATCACGATCACGTCCGCCGCGACGACCTGTTACTGGAAAGACAACCAGATCAACATCATCGACACCCCCGGGCACGTCGACTTCACCGTCGAGGTGGAGCGGTCGCTGCGCGTGCTCGATGGCGCGGTCGCGGTGTTCGATGGCAAGGAAGGCGTCGAGCCGCAGTCCGAGCAGGTGTGGCGTCAGGCCGATAAGTACGACGTGCCGCGCATCTGCTTCGTGAACAAGATGGACAAGCTGGGCGCGGACTTCTACTTCACCGTCCAGACCATCAAGGACCGCCTGGGTGCCAAGCCGCTGGTCATCCAGCTGCCGATCGGCGCCGAGGACAACTTCGAGGGCATCGTCGACCTGGTCGAGATGAACGCGAAGATCTGGCGTGGCGAGACCAAGCTCGGTGAGCAGTACGAGGTCATCGAGATCCCGGAGGACCTCAAGGAGCGCGCCGAGCAGTACCGCCAGGAGCTGCTCGAGACCGTCGCCGAGTCCGACGAGGCGCTGCTGGAGAAGTTCTTCGGCGGCGAGGAACTCACCATCGAAGAGGTCCAGGGCGCGATTCGCAAGATGACCGTCAACTCGGAGCTCTACCCGGTGCTGTGCGGTTCGGCGTTCAAGAACAAGGGCGTTCAGCCCATGCTCGACGCCGTCATCGCGTACCTGCCGAACCCGCTGGACGACGGCGGCACCGATGGTCACGTCCCCAACAAGGAAGACGAGATCATCCACCGGGACGCGAGCGTCGAAGCTCCGTTCTCCGCGCTGGCGTTCAAGGTCGCGACCCACCCGTTCTTCGGCAAGCTGACCTACGTGCGCGTCTACTCGGGCAAGGTCGACTCCGGCGCCCAGGTCATCAACTCGACCAAGGGCAAGAAGGAGCGTCTGGGCAAGCTGTTCCAGATGCACTCCAACAAGGAGAACCCGGTTGCCGAGGCCCAGGCCGGCCACATCTACGCGGTCATCGGCCTGAAGGACACCACCACCGGCGACACCCTGTGCGATCCGCAGAACCAGATCGTGCTCGAGTCGATGACCTTCCCGGATCCCGTGATCCAGGTGGCCATCGAGCCGAAGACCAAGGCCGACCAGGAGAAGCTGGGCCTGTCGATCCAGAAGTTCGCGGAGGAGGATCCGACCTTCAACGTGAAGCTGGACGCCGAGACCGGCCAGACCATCATCGGTGGCATGGGCGAGCTCCAGCTCGACATCTACGTGGACCGCATGAAGCGCGAGTTCAAGGTCGAGGCCAACATCGGTAAGCCGCAGGTCGCGTACCGCGAGACCATCACCAAGACGGTCGACAAGCACGAGTACACCCACAAGAAGCAGACGGGTGGCTCGGGCCAGTACGCTCGCGTGATCATTGGCCTCGAGCCCTTCGTGGGCGAGGACGGTGCGTCCTACGAGTTCGTCAACAAGGTGACCGGTGGCCGCGTCCCGCGCGAGTACATCCCTTCGGTCGACGCCGGCATCCAGGACGCCATGCAGTACGGTGTCCTCGCCGGTTACCCGCTGGTCAACGTGCGTGCCTCGCTGATCGACGGCGCCTACCACGAGGTCGACTCCTCGGAAATGGCGTTCAAGGTCGCAGGCTCGCAGGCTTTCAAGGAAGCGGCCCGCAAGGCCGGTCCGGTGATCCTGGAACCGCTCATGGCGGTCGAGGTCACCACGCCCGAGGACTACATGGGTGAAGTGATCGGCGACCTGAACTCCCGCCGTGGCCAGATCCAGGCCATGGAGGAACGCAGTGGTGCCCGTGTCGTCAAGGCGCTGGTTCCGCTCTCGGAGATGTTCGGTTACATCGGTGACCTGCGGTCGAAGACCCAGGGCCGAGCGAACTTCTCGATGGTCTTCAATTCGTACGCGGAGGTTCCGGCCAACGTGTCGAAGGAGATCATCGCCAAGGCGACCGGCGAGTAATAACTCTCGGGGCGCGCTGCGAATCTCGATGATTCGCAGCCTGCCCCGGCCGGGAGTTGTGCACGACCCCTGTAAGTAACCGCACTGCTGCATGCAAAGCACGCAACAACAAGTCCAGGAGGACACAAGTGGCGAAGGCGAAGTTCGAGCGGACGAAGCCCCACGTCAACATCGGCACCATCGGTCACGTCGACCACGGTAAGACGACGCTGACCGCTGCGATCACCAAGGTGCTGGCTGACAAGTACCCGTCGCTGAACGCGGCGTTCGCGTTCGACCAGATCGACAAGGCGCCGGAGGAGAAGGCTCGTGGTATCACGATCAACATCTCCCACGTCGAGTACCAGACCGAGAAGCGTCACTACGCGCACGTCGACGCCCCCGGCCACGCCGACTACATCAAGAACATGATCACCGGTGCCGCCCAGATGGACGGCGCGATCCTGGTCGTGGCCGCCACCGACGGCCCGATGCCGCAGACCCGTGAGCACGTGCTGCTCGCCCGTCAGGTCGGCGTGCCCTACATCCTGGTCGCGCTGAACAAGTCGGACATGGTCGACGACGAGGAAATCCTCGAGCTCGTCGAGATGGAGGTCCGCGAGCTGCTGGCTTCGCAGGAATTCGACGAGGATGCCCCCGTCGTGCGCGTCTCCGGCCTGAAGGCGCTCGAGGGCGACCCGAAGTGGACCGAGTCCATCGTCGAGCTCATGAACGCGGTCGACGAGTCGATCCCGGAGCCGGTTCGTGAGACCGAGAAGCCGTTCCTGATGCCGATCGAGGACGTCTTCACGATCACCGGTCGTGGCACCGTCGTCACCGGTCGTATCGAGCGTGGCATCGTCAACGTGAACGAGGAAGTCGAGATCGTCGGCATCCGCGAGAAGACCACGAAGACCACCATCACCGGTATCGAGATGTTCCGCAAGCTGCTCGACAACGGCCAGGCGGGCGACAACGTCGGTCTGCTGGTTCGTGGCATCAAGCGTGAAGATGTCGAGCGCGGCCAGGTCGTCGTCAAGCCGGGCACCACGACTCCCCACACGGAGTTCGAGGGCCAGGCCTACATCCTGTCGAAGGACGAGGGCGGCCGCCACACCCCGTTCTTCAACAACTACCGCCCGCAGTTCTACTTCCGTACCACGGACGTGACCGGCGTCGTCACCCTCCCCGAGGGCACCGAGATGGTCATGCCCGGCGACAACACCGAGATGAGCGTCAAGCTCATCCAGCCGGTCGCCATGGACGAGGGCCTGCGTTTCGCGATCCGTGAGGGTGGCCGCACCGTCGGTGCCGGTCGCGTCACCAAGATCGTCAAGTAAGACCGTCTCCCTGAGACTCAGTTCTTACTGAAAGGGCCGTTCCCCTAGGGGGAGCGGCCCTTTCGCCATTCCCGGGCTTCTGACAGACTCCCCGCATGCGCGCCCCGCTCACCGTGACCGCCGCCCAGCTCACCTGCATCCCCGGTGACATCGAGAAGAACGTCGCGCGGCACGTGAGCCTGCTGGCCGATATCGCCGAAACCGGTTCCCGCGTAGTAGTTTTCACCGAGCTCTCGCTGACCGGCTACGAATTGCCCTTGCTCGCGGCCGATCTCGCGAACTATGCCGTACTGCCGGACGATCCCCGCCTGGAGCCACTGCGAGCTGCCTGTGCGGCGTATTCGATGTTCGCCGTGGTCGGCGCGGTCGTCGCGGTGCCGGGCGGTCATGCGATCGCCTCGCTCGTGTTCGACGATTCCGGTACGCCCATCGCGGTCTACACGAAGCACCATCTGCACGGGGTGGAGGCCGAGATGTTCGTCGCCGGAACGGAATTCACCGTTGTCGAGGTGGACGGGACGCGGCTCGGCCTGGCTGTCTGCGCCGATGTGAACGATCCGGGGCATGCGGCGGCGACCGTCGCGGCCGGCGCACAGGTGTATGTCGCCAGTGCGCTGTATCTGGCGGGTAAGGAGGGCCGCCGTGATGGGCACATGGTCAGCCGGTCCGTCGAGAACGGTTGCTGGACGGTACTTTCCGCCTACAGCACGCCGGTGGACGGTGTGCCCGCCACCGGCGGCAGTGGTGTCTGGCGACCCGATGGTTCGCTGGTGGCCCAGATCGGCCCGGAGTCACCGGGTTTCGTGACCGCCGTCCTGTCGGTCTGAGTCGAGATCGGACCGGATCGCCTGTCCGGGCTCCGCGTGATCGCCGGGTTTGTCGAATACGGTGTCGCCGTTCTCGTCCACCCAGTCCGCGACGGCGGTTCCGGCGACCATCCCGTCGCTGCCGGGCAGCACGGTGTTCGGCCGATCGTCGCGATAGGACTCGGACATCTCGTGCGCCAGGCGCCGGTGCCGCTCCTGGATCTCCGGCTCGGGAATGATCTCCGCGGCGGCCTGTTCCCCGTGTTCTTCCTGTTCCTGAGTACTCATTCTCCGGTCGTGCCCGCACCGATGTGTTCGAAACATATCCGCAGTTCGTGGATACCTTCTCGTTATCGAGTCCCGGAGCATCGGGACCGCGCGGCTGAAGGAAAAGCGCTCAGGCGGTCGGGACGGCCCGGATCTCCCCGGTGTCGGAGGGGGACGCTCCGAGTCGGCGGCCGGAGTCGAAGGCGGCCGCGGCGGCGGGCAGACGGCCCGGCCGGCCGGAGTTCAGCACCCGGGTGGCGGCGGTGCCGGTGGTGGGGCGGCCGAGTGCGTCCATCCGCCGCAGAGTCTGGGCGGCAACGGCTTCGGCGCTGTCGAAGATGCGGATCCCGGCCGGCAGGGCCGCGAGGATCTGGTCGATGACGAGGGGGTAGTGGGTGCAGCCCAGGACGATGCCCTCGGTGTCGGCGGGGGTGCGGTCGGCGGCGCCGGCGATCGCCGCGCCGATGGCGGGCAGGTCGCCGCGATCGATGGCGTCGGCGAGTCCGTGGCAGGCCACCCCGGCGACCTCGGCGTCGCCGGCGAAGCGGGCGATCAGGTCGGCCTGGTAGGCGCTGGCGGTGGTGGCGGCGGTCGCCCAGACCGCCACCTTCCCGCAGGCCGCGGCCGCGGGTTTGATGGCCGGGACGGTGCCGATCACGGGGACGCCGGGCCCGACTTCGGCGCGGACGTGCTCCAGCGCGATGACGCTCGCGGTATTGCAGGGCAGCACAATGACTTCCGCGCCCTCGCGCAGGGAGGTGCGGGCCGTGCCGACCACGCGGTCGATGACCCACGGTTCCGGTTTCGGCCCCCACGGCGCGCCGTCGGGATCGGTCTGCAGCAGCAGATCGATATCGGGCCGGAGCTTCCGCAGCCATGCACCGGTGGGCAGCATTCCCAGTCCGGAATCGATGAGCGCGACGATCACACCAGTCACGGTAGTGAATCGCACCCCCACACCGCGAACCGCGGTCGCCCCACCGCCTGGAACAGCGCCCGGACCTGGGTCGGCGCGAACGCCGGTAGCCGCCCCCGCGCGTGGCGACCGCGGCCGGATCGGAACTCGTCGAACCCGGGGCGTGCATTACCTGCGAGGTAATTGGTTGTCCCGGCGTCCCGTCCTACGGTCGAGGGGTCGTTCTCGACGGTGGTCGTTCGGCCGGTGACCCGGTCCCGTCCGCGAGGGCGCTGTCCTCGCTTCGAAGGAGTCTTCTTGTCCGCCTATGGTTTCGCGCATCTGCGTGCCCGCCGCCCGCATCCGGAGATCCTGGAGTACCTGGAGCGGATCCAGGCCACCCTGGATCCGTTCGGGGGCCGCTTCGTCATTCACGGCCCGCCGGCCGAGGTGGTGGAAGGGGAGTGGCCGGGCAGCATGGTGCTGCTGGAGTTCCGGGACATGGACCAGGCCCGGGGCTGGTACCACTCGCCCGCCTACCAGGAGATCGCACATCTGCGCACCGACCACATCGACGGCGACCTGTTGCTGATCGAGGGCGTCGGCCCCGGGTACGACCCGCGCGAGCGGGCCGCCAAACTCCGCGCCGCCACCTGACGCAGTCCTATCGCGGACGCCCGGCGAGCCTATCGCGGACGCCCGGCGAGCCCGGCTGTGCTCGACCAGCCTCGGACGCGGGCGTTCACCGCCTCAGAGGGCCGCGGCTTCGGCGGTGGCCGCCAACTGTCCGCGCATCTTCATCACCTTGCCGGTCATGCCCGCACCGACGACGGCGACGAGCGTCCCGCCCCGGAAGTAGTGGGCCAGGAACTTGCGTCCCTTGTCCTCCACGACCTGGACCTCGTCCGCCAGCGCGGGTGCGCCCAGCACCTGGATCTTCACGTCGTACTGGTCGCTCCAGACGTAGGGAACGCGTACGGCGGCAGGCGGTTCGGTGCCCAGCAGCGCGGCCGCGAGCAGTGCGGCCTGTTCCCCGGCGTTGGTCCAGTGTTCGATGCGCTTGTTGCGGCCGGTGTCCAGCAGCCAGGCGGCCACGTCGCCGACGGCCCAGACATCCGGCACGGTGGTCCGGCCGACCTCGTCGGTGAGGACGCCGCCGCCGTCGATGGGCGCGGCCAGCGGGATCCCGGATTCGGTGAGCCAGTCGGTGGCGGGCACCGAGCCGACGCCGATCACCACCAGGTCGGCCTCGAGCGCGCTCCCGTCGGTCAGCCGCACGCCGCGGACCGAATCACCTTCGGTCACAAGAGCTTCCACGCCGACTCCGCAGCGCACGTCCACGCCTTCCTCGCCGTGCATGCGGGCCACGAGCGCGCCCACCTGCGGTCCGAGGGCGGCGGCCAGGGGAGTGGATTGCGGTTCGATCAGCACCACCGGCACGCCCTGGGCGCGGAAGCTTGCCGTGAGTTCGCAGCCGATGAATCCGGCCCCGACGATCACCGCGTTGCGAGCGTTCGCGAGCTCCTCGCGCATGCCGAGCGCGTCCGCGTGGGTGCGCAGCACGTGCACCCCGCGCACGTCGGGGAAGTCCGGGATCCGGCGCGGGCGCAGTCCGGTGGCGATGATCAACCGGTCGTACCCGATCGAGGTCCCGTCACCGAGCGTGACCTGCCGATCGGCGGTGTGGACGCCGGTGGCCGAGACGCCGAGCCGCAGCGTGATGCGCTCGTCGGCGAAGAATTCCGCGGGCCGCAGCGCGGTGTCGTCGGTGTCGCCGCGCATGAACTGTTTGGACAGCGGCGGCCGGTCGTAGGGCGCCCGGTTCTCGTCGCCGACGAGGGTGAGTTCGCCGTCGTAACCGGCACGTCGAAGTTCCTCGGCGGTTCGCAGACCCGCCAGCCCCGCACCAACAATTAGAACGTGTTCTACCGACTCCGACATAGGGAAGAGGATATCCGTTCGCCGGGTCCGGTACCGATGTGTCACGCACCACACCCGAGCTGGTGCCGAAATGTAGCCGGGGTTTTATTGATCGGGCGGTCAATCAGGAATCTACTGGAGGCAGGACATACCCTCAGCCTTTATAAGGAGGCCCCCCATGTTCACCGAAGGCCGCGCACAGGACGCGGTGGCTGTCGTTCTCGGAGCCGTCGCCGCGTTGTCGCCCATCTGGGTCGCGCACAATGACCGAGCCATGTGGACCCTCGTGGTCCTGGGCGTGCTCATCGCTCTCGTCGGTCTGGGCCATATGGCCAAGACGCTGGCAGGCACCACCGCCGACTACGCGCTGGGTGTTCTCGGCGTCCTGATGTTCATCTCCCCCTGGGTGATGGACTTCCGTTCCGCCTACAGCGGCGCCTCCTGGACCGCGTGGATCGTCGGAGCGCTGTCGGTGGCGGTCGCCGTCGCCGCGCTCCCGGCGGTGTCGGGGCGGCTGCACGGGGTGACGCATCACTGATGCAGATGCCGAGACCCCATCGAGCGGGGCGCCGCCGCAGCCGCAAGGTCGACGGTGACGCCCGTCAGCTCATCCTCGATGCCGCGGAAACCCTCTTCGCGGCACAGGGTTTCGATGCGACGCCGACCGCCGCCCTGGCGACGGCGGCCGGCGTTCCCAAAGGTCTCGTCTTCTACTACTTCCCCACCAAGGACGCGATTCTGTCGGCGCTGATGGCCGAGCGCGTCCCCGCGGCGCCGATCGAGGACATCGAGTCGCTGATCTCGCCGGGTGATCCGGTCAAGAGCCTGGTCAATCTGGACGCCGCGGTGAATCTGCGCGATCACCACTCCTCGGTGCTGCGCGTCATCATGTGGCGCGAGGCCGACACCCATCCCGATGTCCGCAGGCAACTGCGCCGCATGCGCGATCAGCTGCTGGAGGTCACCGTGCGGGTGCTGCAGGCCAGCGCGCCCGGTCCGGTGCAGCCCGGCACCCTGCGGGCGTGCGCGGCCGCGTGGGTGTCCGCGATGTTCGCCATCGCGAGCACCGATCGCCTGCACGCCCTCGATGGTCTGTCGCTGCGGACCAGCGACGAGATCTTCCACGTCGCGCAGGTGGTCGCGGCGGGCATGACCCAGCTCGGCTGAGCGAACTCGCGGTGATGCACATCGGCCCGGTGTTCGGCGGAATTTTCTGCATAAAAAGTTTGCTGGCGTGTCACTGTAACGATCCGCTCGGAATCACTAAGACACTCGATGTCGTGCATGTTTTCGCATGCACAGCCGATTGTCCTGGAGGTTCTGATGAGGGCTCGAAGGTTGCTGCACAGACTCAAACTCTTGGGAGCGGTGACGGTCGGCATCGCGATCGTGACCTCGGCTCCCCCTGCCGGCGCGGAACCCGCGTATCCGCGCCCCGACCCCGACCCGTTCTACGCCCAGCCCGCCGATCTGGATCGGCACGCTCCCGGCGACGTGCTGGATGTGCGTGCGATGCCGCCGCTGGCGATCTTCCCCGAGACCACTGTCACGCTGGTCAAATTCCGCTCCACCAATTCCCGCGGCGCGCCGATCGCCGCCGTGACCACCGTGCTGACCCCGCGTGAGCACGCGCCGGACGGCCCGCTGCTGTCCTATCAGCACATCATCAACGGCCTCGGCGCCGCCTGTGCGGTGTCGCGGGTGCTTTACACCTCCGACCCGAATCTGGCGGTCAAGGAGGCGGTCGCGCTGAACGTCGCGCTGCGGCGCGGCTGGTCCGTCGCGTTGCCGGATCACCTGGGCCCGAACTTCGCCTACGGCGCGGCCAAATTGGGTGGGCAGATCACCCTCGACGGAATTCGCGCCGCGCAGCGGGCGCCGAAATTGGCGCTGGCCAACAGCCGGGTCGCGATGGCCGGCTACTCCGGCGGCGGGATGGCGACCGCATGGGCGGCCGCACTGGCCCCGACATACGCCCCGGAACTGCGGATCGCGGGCGCGGCGACGGGCGGCGTGCCGATGAATCTCGTCACCATGGTGAAGTCCCTGGGGATGCAACCGCATCCGGCGTTCGGACTCGCGATGGCGGCGGCGCTCGGGCTCGAGCGCGAGTACCCCGATCGCCTGCCGATCAGCGCGCAGATGAACGCGCGAGGTCTGGCCGCGCGCGATGCCATGGTGAACGGCTGCACGAACGAGATCATGGCGATCGGCGCAGGTCACAGTGCGCGCGAATTCGCCGCCAGCACATCGCTGATCAATGATCCGGACGTCCTGGCGGTACTGCAGGAGAACAGTTTGGAGCTGTTCGACGGTGTGCCGAATACGCCGATCTTCGAATGGCATTCGCCCAGCGATCCGCTGATTCCGGTGGACGCGATCGACAACACCGATCGCCGTTACTGTGCGGCGGGGGTGCGATTGCAGATGGACAAGAACATATCGCCGGAGCATCTGACGGCCGCCGTTTTCGGCCTGCCCAGCGCCCTGGCCTGGGTCGATGCCCGATTGCGGGGTGAACCCGCTCCCTCGAACTGCTGAATTCGGTCAATCCCCCAATACCGTTGCTTGTGAATAGCTTTCGATCCGGCCCGACTCGCACCGGAACCCCTGGAACGGTAAGAATGTCGGCCATGGATGCCGACTTTTCCACCAGTCTCGGGGAGACCCGCGCCAGCCGTCAGGGCAACTACCGCCTGACCAATCCGGACAACCCCGAGCCGGGCACGTCGCCGAATCCGGTGCTGACCGGATTCGACAACGGCAACCACGCCACCCTCGGCCGCACCGGCCTGGACCAGACCGAACAGCCGGTGCAATGGTCGAGCCCGCGCCGCACCACACAGGATCTGGACGTCACCCCGCGCCGGGCGCCGCTGGAATCGGAGTCCTCGTTCTTCCGAACGGATTCCGAACCGGCGACGTTCCGCTCCGTGATGGATGATCACGCGCCCGTGCGTTCGGTGATGGACGATCCCGCTCCGGTGCGACAGGTCTCCGAGGTCGATCCGCTCTCGCTGCGCGCCGCCCACGAGGCCACCGCGGATCCGGTCTCCCTGCGCGCCAATCGGGAACAGGCCACCGATCCCGCCTCCCTGCGCGCCACACTGGAGAACGAGCTCGCCTCGCGCCGGGCCGCCGCGGAGGCCGACGCCGCCGCCCGCCGGGCCGCGGAGGTGTCGGTCCCGGTCTCCTTGCCGCGTCATCCGGAGGTGGACACCGCGCCACGTCATCCGGAGGTGGACACCGCGCCACGTCACCCCGAGGTGGACACCGCCCTACGCCATCCCGAGGTGGACACCGCCCTGCGTCATCCCGAGGTGGACACCTCGTCGATCTCGCGTCGTGTCTCGGAGAACGGTTCCGGCCCCCGCCGGGCCGCCGCGGAGCCCGAGCCGGTCCCGCGCCTGCCCGCGTTCGATACCGAATCCGCCAACCGGCACGCCTCCGCCGAGCCGGAGCACACCGGTCGCCGAGCGGCCCGCGAGGCCGAAAACGCCCGTCTGGCAAGGGAATCGGAGTCCGCGCCGGTGGAGCCCGCGTCCGCGGTGCCGCAGCGCACCGATCCGCGGGCCGCGGAGTTCCGCGCCCCCGATGCGCCCACCATCGACCTGCACCACATCATGCGACTGCTGGTGGCCAGTCACGATCTGGACCTGGCCGCGGGCCGCGCCGAATCGGGCGAGATCACCGTCTCGGAGTTGGCGAGCATCGCGCGCCGAACCCGTTCGGCCGCTGTGGAACTGGTGTCGGCCTGGTACGGCGGCCCGGATCACATGCGACGATTCGGCGAGGTGCTGTTAGAGGCCGCGGCTGAAACCGCTTGACGATATCCCGCCGCGCTCCGGCGCTTTCGTGTCGATCGGCTCGGGTGTCGGTGCGGTGCCGGATCATGGGGCGGTGAGCAAGCCCGAGATGACAGCGGCCGCGGTGCGCGCGGAATTGGCGAAGGTGGCCGATCCCTCGGACGCGGTCCATCTGCAACGCTTCTTCAAGACCGGGCCGGGGGAGTACGGGGAGGGTGACGTCTTCATCGGCGTCCGGGTGCCGAAGACCCGCCAGGTCGTGAAACAGTTTGCGGCGCTGCCACTTCCGGAGATCGATGCGCTGCTCGACAGCCCGGTGCACGAGCATCGGCTGGCCGGGCTGGTGATTCTGAACGGCGCGATGGCCAAAGCCTCGCGCGCCCGCGCGGCCGATGTCGGCGCGCAGGAACGGATCGTCGAGTTGTACCTCGCCGCGGTGGAGCGCGGCCGGGTGAACAACTGGGATCTGGTGGACGCGTCGGCGGAATTCGTGCTGGGCCCCTGGCTGCTGGAGCGCCCCCGGGAACTGGTCTACGAGCTGTCCCGGCGCGAGTCGCTGTGGGAGCGGCGGGTGGCCCTGCTGAGCACCTTCGCCTTCATCAAGGCCGGTGACACCGCCACGACCCTGGACCTGTGCGAGCGCCTGCTGCCCGACCGCCGCGATCTGATCCAGAAGGCCGTGGGCTGGATGCTCCGGGAGGTCGGCAAGCGCGTCGAGGAGGCGCAGCTGATCGCGTTCCTGGACGCTCATGCCGCGCGGATGGGCCGCACCGCCCTGAGCTATGCCACCGAGCGATTGACCCCCGAACAGCGGATCCACTACCGCGCGCAACGCTGACCGTCCGACGGCCGCCGCGACCCCGCTCGACGGACCCTGTGACATGGTCGGCCGATTCGGTCAATCGCGGGGAAGCCCCCGGTCAGTGCCGGGAAACCAATGGTAGTCGGCGTGCGCCCGAATCGGATTCATCTTTTGTTCATCTTCCATTGGGTTTACGTTCATTCACCGCAATCATTCTGTGACTTGTCCAGAAAACAGACCTAGCGCCCGCTTATGGCGCGAAGTACTCGACCATCATGCGGAATCGCCCGCGGCCCGGTGTGTCCCGAGTAGTGGTCCGGGAGCGACGGATCTCCGAATTCCGTTCTCCCGCAATCCGATTCACAACAGCAGACAGCACGAACCACGAGTCACGGTCGTCTCCGTTCGGGGAGCGACCTGCCGCGGTGGTCCCGTGCTGTCGGAAAACAGCAGCGCATGCCTCTGAAGAGACTCATTCCCCTCGCCGTTCTCGCCGCCGTCGTGGCCGCGCCCGCCGCCCAGGCCGCGGCCCAGGACCCGATCGCGGGTGTGCCCAACGAGCTGCAGGCCCCGGCCCAGCAGTTCCAGCAGACCGCCGAGCAGTGGCAGCAGGGCCTTCCCCAGGATCAGCAGGGGCAGGTTCAGCAGGCCGTGCAGGGGCTGCCGCAGCCGTTCGCTCAGATGCTGACCCTGCCGCCCAAGTTCGCCGATGATCTCGACGGCTGGATCCGCAACGCGCTGTTCGTGATGAACCAGCGCGGCATCCCCGGCAGCTACGACGGCATCTTCCGCAACATCATGCGCGAGTCCGGCGGCAACCCCGCCGCCATCAATCTCTACGACTCGAACGCCGCCGCGGGCATCCCCTCCAAGGGGCTGCTGCAGGTGATCGACCCGACCTTCAACGCGTACCACGTCGAGGGCACCCCGTTCGACATCTGGAACCCGGTGTCCAACATCGCCGCCGCGTGCAATTACGCCGCGCACCGCTACGGGTCGATCGACAACGTCTTCTCGGCCTACTGATCGCTGCGAACTCCCGGGCCGGAGCGTCCCGTCCCGGGCGCCGGACCGCTCAGAACTGGATCTTGAGCGTGTCCGTCACGGGCCGGGCCTGGCAGCCCAGGATGTAGCCGTTGGCGATGTCCTCGGGGTCGAGGATTTCGGCGTTCTCCATCTCGACGGTGCCCTCCAGGACGGTGCAGGCGCAGGAGCCGCATTCGCCCTCGAGGCAGGAGTAGGGCACGTCCAGTCCCTTGGACAGCATGATGTCCACCAGGGTCTGGCTGCGCGGCCAGGTGAGTTCGTGTGTCTCGCCGTCGAGTTCGACCTGCACGCTGGCGGCGTCGGCGGCTTCCTCGTCGCTGATCTCGGTGGGGGCGACATCGGCGAACGGATCACCCGAGAGCGAGTTGAAGACCTCGGCGTGAGTCCGGTTGCGCGGCATGCCGATCGAGCCGAGCGCGTCGTGCACGCGATCCATGAACGGCTTGGGGCCGCACATGAACGCCTCGTACCCGGCGTACGGCTGGGTCAGGGTGGCGAGGCCGTCGACGGTGGGCAGGCCCTGCAGGTGCTCGAGCCAGTGCACGACGACCAGGCGCTGCGGATGCTTGTCGGCGAGTTCGCGCAGCTCCGAGGCGAAGATGACCGATTCGTGGTCGCGATTGGCGTAGACGACGACGATCTTGCCGTTGCCCCGGGCGAGCGCGGACTTCAGGATCGCCATGACGGGCGTGATGCCGCTGCCCGCCGCGAAGAGCAGCAGATCCTCGTCCAGGTTCTTGGGGGTGAACACGCCCGACGGCGGCAACACCTCGAGGGTGTCGCCGGCTTTGACGTTGTCGCACACCCAGTTCGAGGCGTAGCCGTCGACGGTCCGCTTGACGGTCACCTTCGGCTTGTCGTCGGTGTGCGGTGAGCTGGCGAGGGAGTAGCAGCGCGCCACCGATCCGGTGAGATCACTCGGGATGCGCAGGGTGAGGAATTGGCCCGGCTGGTAGGTGAAACGTTCGCGTAGTTCTTCGGGAACGTCGAATACCAGCGAGCAGGAGTCGGCCGTCTCATTGATTACCGCGGAGACCCGCAGCACGGCCGATCGCGAGCTGTGCGGTACGTCGACGGTGGTCATAGTGTCCTCTCGAACCAAACTAGAACGTGTTCTAGTTTAACTATACGGGGCGTTCCAGCTGCCGGACAAGCTGAGCCTCGAGGCCCGCGATGAGCACATCCATCGAGAAGTCGTAAGAGTACTTCCCGCGCAGGTCGCCGATATGTTTCATGGCGCGCTCCACCGCCTCGGGCAGCACCCGATCGTTCAGCGCGCCGCGATCGCGCGGATTCACCTTGCCGCGCCCGAAGAGATACGTGTGGATGGTGGCGTACGAGGCCAGCACATTGCGGTCGTCGAATCCGGCGTCGAACAGGATTTCCATCACCGAGGCGATCAGATCCAGCTGTTTGCCGAGCATCTGTTCGATCAGAACATCGCCCAGACCAGGGTGTTTGCGCAATTTCTCGTCGATCTGGTCGACGATCTCGCGCAGCCGCATTTGCCACGTCCCGAATTCCGGCGGCGGCTTGCGAACCCCGGTCAGCGCGGCGGTCGCGACCAGATCCAGCAGCTCCCGCTTGTCCGCGACGTAGTAATAGGGAGCCATCGGAGAAACACCGAGTTCGCGGGAGAGTCGGCGCATGGAGAGTTTCTCCACGCCGTCCTGGCGGACCACCCGCAAGGCGGCCTCGACGATCTCGGCTTCGGACAGGGTGTTGCCGCTCCCGCTTGTCTGCATTCGCCCGGCTCCCATACCACCTCGACACTGTGGGTACGGATAGCCGTCCCCTGCCTGTTCAACTGCGGAAAATTCCTCACGCAGTGTAGAGCGCCGAGTGTGGTGACGGTCCTGCTGCGGGTCGGCCGTTGATGACGGAATGGAGTATCCCGGTACCGAGCGGCGCGCCAATCATGATTGCTGACTATGTGCTGACCTAGCATTTCAGGAATGCGCCATGATCGCCTTCCCGATGGTTTCGGGGTGCGAATCGATCCCAGGGTGCGCACTTACTCCGGTGGACGACTCCTGGTCGGCGGTACGCCAACCCGGCTGCTTCGTTTAGCACCGGAGGCTGCGGCCCTGATCGGTGACGGGTACCTCGAGGTGACCGACCCTACGTCGGCACGAGTTGCCAGACGCCTGCTGGATTCCGGAGTGGCAAATCCACGACCGCGATTGCTGCCGTCGCTGGAGGATGTGACCGTAATCGTGCCGGTGCACAACCACGGATCGGAGTTGACGCGGCTGCTCTCGGCACTGCGCGGGCACACCGTGATCGTGGTGGACAACGGCTCGGACCAGCCCGTTCGGATTCCGGCCCCGAGCGGCACCCGCCGCCGGGTGACGGTACTGCGCTGGGATCGCCGGCGCGGCACCGCCGAGGCCCGCAATTTCGGGCTGCGCGCCGCCGCAACCGAATTCGTCGCCTTCCTGGATCCGGACGTCGCCCCACGCACCGGCTGGCTCGAGGTGATGCTCGGGCACTTCAGTGATCCGAAGGTCGCCCTGGTGGCGCCGCGGATCCTGGCCATGGATCCCGATTCCACCGTGCTGGCCCGCTACGAGCACACCCGCGGCTCGCTGCATCGCGGTCGCCGGGAGTCCGCGGTGCAGGCGCACGGCCCGGTGCCGTACGTGCCGAGCACCGCGCTGCTGGTCCGCAGGCTGGCGCTGCTGGCCGAGGGCGGCTTCGACGAGTCCATGCCCGCGGGCGGCGATATCGACCTGTGCTGGCGGCTGGACCGCGCCGGCTGGCGATTGCGCTACGAGCCGGCCGCCCGGGTCGCGCACAGCAATCCGGTGTCGTTGCGAAAGTGGTTCGCTCACAAACTGACCCATGGCACCGGCGCCGCGCCGCTGAGTCAGCGGCACGCGGGGATGGCCGCACCGCTGTCCCTGCCGATCTGGACCGCCGTGGCCGCGGTGCTCTTCGCGACCTTGACGCGCTGGGGCACGGTCGGCGCGGTGCTGACTCTCGTGGGCGCGCTGTTCCGGCTGCGCCGTGTCTTCTCCGGTCTGGAGAATCCGACGCGGGTGGCCGCCATATATATGGCGCGCGGATTCTCCGGCGGCGTCTGGCGTCTGGCGTCGGCGCTGTGCCGGCACTATTGGCCGGTGACCCTGCTGGGCATGCTGTGCTCGCGCCGGATTCGGCATATCGCGGTGACCATCGCGGTGGCGGACGGTCTGGCCGACTGGTTCATTCATCGGGAGCCGGGCAGTCTGGATCCGGTTCGCTATGTCGCCTGCAAACGCGTGGACGATATCGCCTACGGCAGTGGTTTGTGGCTCGGTGCGATTCGGGCCCGCAACGCCGATGCGTTGCGGCCCACCCTGCCGCCCAACTGAGTTCTGCGGGTCCGGCCCGGAAACGGCCGGGCCCGCGAATCTTTGGCTTTGGCAACGAACTGGGTATCACGGCTGATCACCGGTGCGGACCATCACCGGACTGAACACGTTCCGTTTAACAAAGTGCTGCGTAGCTCACATTTCGCGAGGTCGTGTTCGCGGTGTGACCTGCGGGACAAACACCGGGCTTCCACCTTACGGAGTAATGCGCGCCGGTACCCTTTGGGACGGAAAGAAAGGCAAATGGTCAGCAACATCACAGGTGGGAGCAATCCGCAGCACGGTGCCGAGCCGGGCACGCAGCTTGGCGCGCTCGAGGCCTATGCCGCGCAAGCCCACGGATACCTCAGTGTGGGTGGCGAACAGCTCGGTCAGCTGCCCGGTTTACTGCGACCCATGGTTCTCGAATCGTGGCTTCGCAGTGTGCGCGGCGGCGTCGATCCCATGGACGACAACGACGGTCGCGGTCTTCGCGGCACCGATTTGCAGCGCTACCGCGACGCGCATCCGACCGCGGCGGTCATGCCCCTGGTGGACAAGCTGCTGCTGCGTGATGCCACGAGCACCGGACTCATCGTGGTGATCGCGGATCAGTTCGGTCGTGTGCTGTCGGTGCACGGCAATCCCGATCGGGTGCAGGCCGCCGCCGAGGCGGGTCTGCGCGAGGGTAACGACCTGAGCGAACGCCGGGTCGGCACCAATGCGATCGGCCTGGTGGTGCGGACCGGCCGGGCGGCCTGGATCCACGGCCCCGAGCACTTCCTGCATCGCATGCATCAGATCACCGGCGCCGCGGCGCCCGTTCACGATCCGGACGGCCGACTGGTCAGTGTCCTGATGATCGCGGGCGGGGTGCGGGTGGCGCGTCCGGAGATACTGGCCCTGGTGAAAGCGGCGGCGACCGCCGCGGAGATGGATCTGCTGCTGGCCGCGGTGCGGTCCGGTCAGGATCGCCGCACCGCCGACGCGCCGTTGCCGGAGCGTCTCGGGCTCGAGGTGATCGGGCTGGGGCAGCCGCAGTTGACGGTGGCGGGTGAGCGAGTTCCGCTGTCGCAGCGGCACGCCGAGATTCTGCTGTTGCTCGCCGAGCATCCCGAGGGCCTGTCCGCGGATCATCTGGCTCTGCTGCTGGACGACGCGGACCTCGACAATGCCACCATTCGCGCGGCCATGTCGCGTTTGCGGTCGGTGGTCGGCCCCAGCGCCTTCGGTTCGCGCCCTTATCGTTTGCGCGTTCCGGTGGCGACCGATGTGGAGGCCCTGCGCGCCGCCCTGGATTCCGGGGATGCCGACAGCGCCGTCCGGCTGTACTCGGGTCCGGTGATGCCCCGCTCGAATGCTCCGGGAGTTATAGACATTCGCAATGAATTGCGAGTTCGTTTGCGCACCGCCGTTTTGCGTTCCGGCGATACCTCTGTTTTGAGTCGGTGGACCGCGGGTGCGGAAGGACGCGACGATGCGGCCGCGTGGGCGGCCTATCGGGCCACGGTCGATCGCGAATCTCCGCTGTACGCGCAGATCGAAGCGAAGATTCGCGTGCTCGATCGGCGCATGGGCGCCGATGCAACGCAGATGCAACGTTTCGACTCATAGTCTTCGCATCCGAAAGTGTGGTCGGTCACACCGCCACCTTGTTGTGTGGTCGTACGCACATTTACCGGGATTACCCGAACCAACTAGACGCTCGTCCAACTTTTTTTCAGGAAAAAGTTCCGTTTTATTACGTTTCCGCCTAGTCTTCGCAATGCATGGACGGCACTCCATGTGATGCAGACAACAGGGCGACGTTCGAGCGTTCGTTGGTGACGTTGGAGGAGATCGGCAGCAACACAACCCAGATGCGGATGGCCCCGAGGCAACCGCATCCCGGCTGAAGGACTACGGGAGAACTTCGCCGGCCCCGAGTACCAGTCGAATCACGCGCAGGGCGTCACGGACGCCGCGCATTCGTCTTTCCACCCATGAGCAGTGCGATATCGAGGCTTCGGGTCCCCGAACGGCGGGGTACCGAAAGCCTATTTCGTGATGCCCGAAAATCGTTCGGCCGCTTAGCAATTCGTTCTTAGAGGGAGGCTCTGGTGCAGGGTACGGAGTTGGGGAAGTTCGGTCCGGAAAACGTCACCGCGGGCCTGGACAGCAGAACCACGCAGCTGCCGCCGGGTGCCTCGGAACCCTTCCCTCTCGGACCCGCGCAGGTCGGGCTCTGGTACGCCCAGCTGCTCGAGCCGGACGTCCCGGTCAACATGGCGCAGTACGTCGACATCCAGGGTGATTTCGACGCCGACCTGCTGCTTCGGGTCTCCGAGGAGGGCGTGCAGGTCTGGCGTTCCTCGCAGCTGCGCTTCATCGAGATCGACGGTCAGCCGTGCCAGTACCTGGATCTGACCGACGACAAGTCCCACACCACGTACCTCGACCTGCGCGACGAGGCCGATCCCATCGCCACCGCGCACGAGTGGATGCGCGCCGAGCTGGTTCGCCCCGTACAGCTGCTGACCGATCTGCTCTTCGCGCCCACCCTCATCCGGGTCGCCGACCAGCGCTACTTCTGGTTCGTGCGCGCCCACCACATCGTGGGCGACGGCTACGCCGCGATGAGCGTCATGCAGTGGACCGCCAAGCGCTTCACCGCGCGTCAGCAGGGTGTGGAGCCCGAGACGGTCAAGGTCGGTTCCCTGCCCGAGCTGGTCGCGGGCGAGTTCGCCTACCGCGAGAGCAGCCGTTTCGTCTCGGACCGCGCGCACTGGGCCGAACGCACCCGCGACCTCGACGGCGCGACCACCCTCAACAGCCGCACCGCCCCCCGCAGCGCGGGCAACCGGGTGTTCGGCGCGGCGCTGCCCGTGCATCTGCAAGAACGAATCGAAGCCATTGGCGCACAGCATGATTCGGGACTCCCCGTGGTGGTGCTCGCCGCGTTCGCCGCATACCTGGGCCTGATGACCGGCAAACCCGAAGTGGTACTGAGCCTTCCGGTCACCGCGCGCACCACCGCCGTGATGCGGCGCTCGGTGGGCATGCTGTCCAATATCGTGCCGCTGCGGATCGGGCTCGGCGCGGAGGTCACCTGGGCGGATCTGCTGACCGCCATGCGGGTCGAGGTCTCCGGCGCGCTGCGCCATCAGCGCTACCGGCACGAGGACATCCGCCGCGATGCCGAGCGCGAGGGCAGCCCGGCCACCCGTGCGCTGTTCGGCCCGATGGTCAACATCATGCTGTTCCACAATCGCCTGGACTTCGGCGATATCAGCGGGCGGCTGCACCTGATGTCGACCGGCCCGATCGAGGACATGAGCCTCAACGTCTTCTACGGCGACAACGATCGCATCCACCTCGATTTCGAGGTGAACCCGAACCTCTACTCCGCCAGCGAGATCGCCCGGCACCACTCGCGGTTCCTGCGCTTCCTGGAGCGTCTGGTGGAACTGGATCCGGCCGCGCCGATCGCGGGCGTGGATGTCAGCACCGAGCTGGAACGCGAAGTGGTGCTGCGACTCTGGAACAGCACCACGCGTGCGACGGAGCCCGGCGCGACGCTGGTGTCGATGTTCGAGGCGCAGGCTCGGCGGACCCCGGGGGCCACGGCCGTGCGTCTCGCGGGCGAGCCGGCCCGGGACCTGGACTATGCCTCCTTCGCCGGCCGCGTCAATCGCCTTGCGCGGCACCTCATCTCGCTCGGAGTCGGCCCGGAGAAGCTGGTCGCGCTGCACCTGCGCCGGTCGCCGGAGCTGGTGATCGCCATGTACGCGGTGCAGGCCGCGGGTGCGGCCTACGTGCCGCTGGATCCGGACAACCCGGTGGAGCGCACCACTCACATTCTCGAAACAGCTTCTCCCGCACTGGTACTCGGATCCGTGGCGGATCGCCCCGCGACCGATGTCGCGACGCTGATCCTGGACGAGCTGGAGCTCTCGGCCTACTCCGCCGAGCCGATCGCCGACACCGAGCGCCTCGCGGCGCTGCGCCCGGCGAACACCGCCTACGTCATCTTCACCTCCGGTTCCACCGGGCGCCCGAAGGGTGTGGCGATCAGCCACGCCGCGATCGTGAACCGCCTGGTGTGGATGCAGCAGACCTACGCACTGGCCACGCCCGATGTGGTGCTGCAGAAGACGCCCGCCACCTTCGACGTCTCGGTCTGGGAGTTCTTCTGGCCGTTGCAGATCGGCGCGACGCTCGTGCTGGCGCAACCGGACGGGCACCGTGATCCGGCCTACCTGCGCACGGTCATCGCCGACTACGGCGTGACGGTCGCGCACTTCGTGCCCTCCATGCTGGAGGCGTTCCTGGCCGGGCTGGACGACGAGCAGGCCGCGCGAGTGTCCTCGCTGCGTCAGGTGTTCGCCTCGGGCGAGGCGTTGCCCGCCGCCACGGCGCAGCGCCTGCGTGCGGCGATCGGGACCAGCCTGCACAATCTCTACGGCCCCACCGAAGCCGCGGTCGATGTCACCTTCCACGAGGTGACGGCCGCTGACACCGTGTTCGTGCCGATCGGCGCGCCGGTGTCCAATACCCGGCTGTACGTGCTCGACGCACGTCTGCGGCCGGTTCCCGTAGGGACTCCGGGTGAGCTGTATCTGTCGGGGGTACAGCTCGCCCGGGGCTACGTGGGAAATTCCGGGCTGACCGCCGAGCGTTTCGTGGCCGACCCGTTCGCGGGCGCCGAGGGACACGGCACGCCCGGCGAATCGATGTATCGCACCGGCGATCTGGTGAGCTGGACCGAGGACGGCGAGCTCGAGTACCTCGGCCGCACCGACTTCCAGGTGAAGCTGCGCGGTCTGCGCATCGAGCTCGGCGAGATCGAGTCGGTGCTGGGCGAACTGGACGAGGTCGTCCGCGCGGTGGTCATCGTGCGCGAGGAGCAGTTGGTCGCGTACGTGGTCGCCGACCTCCCGATCGAGGAGACCCGGCTGCGGGCCACGGCCGCGCGTGCGCTGCCGTCGTACATGGTGCCCAGCGCCTACATGGTGCTGGACGCGTTGCCGGTCAACGCCTCCGGCAAGCTCGACCGGGCCGCGTTGCCCGCCCCGGTGCGGGTGGTCGCGCGCTACGAGGCTCCGGTCTCGGTGGTCGAGCAGACCGTGGCGCGGGTGTTCGCCGAGACCCTCGGTTCGGAGCGGGTCGGGCGGACCGACGACTTCTTCGCCCTGGGTGGCAACAGCCTGATCGCCACGCAGGTGGCGGCGCGGCTGAACGCCGAGCTGGGCTGCCGCCTGACCGTGCGCGAGATGTTCTCGGCCACCAATGTCGCCGAGCTGGCCGAGGTCATCGACGCGCAGTTCCTGGACGAGGACGCGTCCTTCGGCACATCGGTGGGGCTGGTTCCGCGCACCGGGGCCGAGCGCCCCGCGCAGGTGCCGCTCTCCCCGGCGCAGCAGCGCATCTGGTTCCTCAATCACTTCGACACCGGCGGCGCGAACTACAACATGCCGTTCGTGGTCCGGCTCAGCGGCGAGGCGGACCTGTCCGCGCTGCGTGCCGCCGTCGCCGATGTGCTGGCGCGGCACGAGGCCCTGCGCACCGTCTTCCCCGTGACGAGCGATGGTCAGGCGTACCAGCGGGTGCTGCCGATCGCCCAGTTGCCCGAGCCCGCGGAGCTGGTCGCGCACGAGGTGGTGATCGGCGGGCCCGATCTCGACGACGCGCTGAGCGTGATCGCGAGTCGCGGTTTCGACCTGGAGCGGGAGATCCCGTTCCGCGCGCAGGTTTTCACGGTGGTCGAGGTGTCCGATTCCGATTGCGGACTGGGCGGTTCTTTCATTGACCTGACCTCGTCAACCGATCTCGACGAGAGCTCTTCGGCACCCGCTCCGCGCTACGCGCTGGCGATGGTGCTGCATCACGTTGCCGCCGACGGTCTTTCGCTGCCCATCCTGGCCCGCGATCTCATGCTCGCCTACGCCGCGCGCCTTGCCGGTCAGCCGCCCATGTGGGCGGAGCTGCCGGTGCAGTACGCGGATTACACACTGTGGCAGCGGGATCGCCTGGGTTCGGCCGACGACGCGGAGTCCCTGCTGGCCCGGCAGCTGGACTTCTGGAAGCAGACCCTCGCGGGCGCACCGGATCTGCTGGAGCTGCCCTCGGATCGCCCGCGCCCGGTGACGGCCACCGGCCGCGGCGGCAAGAGCTCGGTCGAGCTCTCGGCCGCCCTGCACGCGCGCATCGTCGAAACCGCCCGGGCGGAGGGTGTTTCGACGTTCATGCTGATGCACGCCGCGCTGGCGGTGTTGCTGTCCCGTTTGTCCGGTGAGTCCGACATCGTGATCGGCACGCCGGTCGGCGGGCGCGGCGCGCGCGAACTCGACGACCTGATCGGCATGTTCGTCAACACGCTTCCGCTGCGCACCGAGATCGACGGCACGCTCGCGTTCCGTGAACTCGTGCAGCGGGTTCGGGACATCGATCTCGCGGCATTCGCCCACGCCGACGTGCCCTTCGAGCAACTCGTCGAGGCGCTGAATCCGCCTCGCTCACAATCGCGGCACCCACTGTTCCAAGTGGTGCTGTCCTTCACCGCATCCGGCGACATCAGTGTCGAACTGCCCGGATTGCTTGCCACGGCGGGTACGCTGGACACCGGAGTGACCAAATTCGACCTGTCGGTCGCGGTCACCGAAAGCTTCGTCGGTGCCGGTCCCGGGGAAGGTCCGGCACCGACGGGGATCAACGCGGAGTTCGAATTCGCGGCAGATCTCTTCGACCCCTCGACAATTGAGATCTTCGCCGACCGTTTCGTCCAGTTGCTGACGGCCATCACCGCAGACCCGACGGTAGTCGTGGACGCGCTGCCGCTGCTGTCCGAGGACGAATACGCCGATCTCACCACGCGTTCCGGCGGTGCGGTCGTGACCGGCCGGGTGCTGCCGGACATGCTGGCCACGGCGGTCGCGGCACAGCCGGACGGCATCGCGCTCGTCGACGGCGACCGTGAACTCACCTACCGCGAACTGGACGAGCGGTCGAATCGCTTGGCGCGTTTGCTGATCGGACGCGGGGTCGGACCGGGCGACCTGGTGTCCCTGGGCATGCCGCGTTCGCTGGAGTCGGTGCTGGCCACCTGGGCGATCACCAAGACGGGCGCGGGCTGGGCTCCGGTCGATCCGGCGTACCCGGCTGATCGCATCGAGCGCATGGTCTCCGATTCCGGTGCGTCGTACGGGCTCACGGTGTCGGCGTCGCACGCCGGACTGCCCGCGCAGGTGGACTGGCTGGTGCTCGACGATGCGGGATTCCTCAGTGAAGTAGGACAATTCGCCGCCGATGCGGTGGACGACGCGGAGCGGGTTCGCCCGTTGCGCCCGGCCGATGTCGCGTACGTCATCTACACCTCGGGTTCGACCGGCGTGCCGAAGGGCGTCATGGTCACCCACGAGGGCCTGCCCTCCTTCGCCGCGGGGCAGACCGAGCACTTCTTCCTCACCCCGGCGGCGCGGGTGCTGCACGTCGCGTCCCCGGCCTTCGACATCTCGGTGGGCGAGCTGGCCATGGCCATCGACGCCGCCGCCACCCTGGTCGTCGCGCCCCCGGACGCCACCATGGGCGCGGAGCTGACCGAGGTGCTCCGCACGCACCGGGTCACGCACGTGTTCATGACCCCGTCGGCGCTCGGTACGGTCGACCCGCACGACACCCCCGATGTCCAGGTCGCCATCGTCGGCGGCGAGCCGTGCCCGCTGGAGCTGGCGCGCCGCTGGGCCGAGGCCGGTCGTTCCTTCGTGAACGTCTACGGCCCGACCGAGACCACCTGCGTGACGCAGGCGGCGCACCCGTGGTCGGTGACCGAGGAACTGCACATCGGCCCGCCGTTCGCCGGCGTGCGGGAGTGGGTGCTGGACGAGCGCCTGCGTCCGGTGCCGGTCGGTTCGATCGGTGAGCTGTACGTCGGCGGTCCGCAGCTGGCCCGCGGCTACCGCGGTCAGCCCGGCCTGACCGCCGGTCGTTTCGTCGCCTGCCCCTGGTCGCCGGGCGAACTCATGTACCGCACCGGCGATCTCATGCGCTGGACCGAGACGGGTTCCATGCAGTGCCTGGGCCGCAACGACTTCCAGGTCAAACTGCGCGGCTATCGCATCGAGATCGGCGAGATCGAATCGGTGCTGACCGAGCAGCCGCAGATCCGCCGCGCCGTGGTGATCAAGCACGCGCACGCCACCCGCGGTGATCAGCTGGTCGCCTACCTGGTCTCCGACGACGCGGACCTCGATGTGGCGGCGGTGCGGGCGAGTCTCACCGGACGCCTCGCCTCCTACATGGTTCCGGCGGCCTTCATGGTGCTGCAGGAGATCCCCTTCACCGCCAACGGCAAGCTGGACCGCCGGGCCCTGCCCGAGCCGGTGTTCGAGGGTGCGCTCTACCGCCGCCCGAGCACGGTGGCCGAGGAACTCGTCGCGGGTGTGTACGCGGAGTTGCTCGGCGCCGAGCGGGTCGGTATCGACGACGACTTCTTCGCACTCGGCGGCAGCTCGCTGCTGGCCGCGAAGGCCGTCGCCCGGGTCGGCGCGCTGATGGATACCACCGTCGGCGTCCGCGCGCTTTTCGAGGCGCCCACCGTGGGCGGCCTTGCCGCACTGGTGGAATCGGGACTCGGCGAGGCCCGCCGCCCGGCGCTGGTGGCCCGGGAGCGGCCCGAACGCCTGCCGCTCTCGCCCGCTCAGCAGCGCATGTGGTTCATCAACCGCTTCGATCGCGAGTCCACGGCGTACAACCTGCCGATCGCGCTGCGCCTGTCCGGTGCGCTGGACACCGCGGCCCTGGCCGACGCCTTCACCGACGTGCTCGAGCGGCACGAGACGCTGCGCACCCTGTACCCCGAGATCGACGGTGTCGCGAGCCAGGTGATCCTGCCTGTCGCACAGGCGTTCTCGGGCCTGCTCACCACCTCGGTCACCGAAGCCGAACTGGCGGTGCGGGTCCCCGAGATCCTCACCACCACCTTCGACGTGACCGCCGAGGTGCCGATCCGGGTGGAACTGCTGCGGGTGCTGGACGCCGCCGGTGAGTTCAGCGGTGAGCACGTGCTCGCCGGTGTGCTGCACCATATTTCGGCCGACGGCTCCTCGGTGGTGCCGTTCGTGCGCGACCTGATGCTCGCCTACGGCGCCCGGCTGTCGGGCGGTGCGCCGTCCTGGGCTCCGCTGACCGTGCAGTACGCCGATTACGCCCTGTGGCAGCACGCCCTGCTCGGCTCCGAGCAGGACGAGACCTCCGTCGCGGCCCAGCAGCTCACCTACTGGCGCGAGGCGCTGGCCGGTCTGCCCGATCAGCTGGATCTGCCCACCGATCACCCGCGCCCGGCGCGACAGACGTTGCGCGGCAAGCAGATCGAATTGCCCCTGGATGCCGGACTGCACGCCGGACTCACCGAACTGGGCCGCCGCCACGGCGCGACCCTGTTCATGGTGGTGCACGCCGCCTTCAGTGCCCTGCTCGCGCGCCTGTCGGGCAGCACCGACATCGCCGTCGGCACCCCGATCGCGGGTCGCGGCGACAGTGCGCTGGACGACGTGATCGGCATGTTCGTCAATACGCTGGCGCTGCGGACCCAGGTCGAGCCCGCCGAGCCGTTCACCGCGCTGCTGGCGCGGGTGCGGACCGGCGACATCTCCGCCTTCTCGCACGCGGACGTGCCGTTCGAGCGTCTGGTGGAGGTGCTCAACCCGGTCCGTTCGCAGGCCAGGCACCCGCTGTTCCAGGTCGGCCTGTCCTTCCAGAACTACGAGCACGCCGAGCTACGACTACCGGATCTGACCGTGTCCGAGCTCGAATTCGACACTCACATCGCGCAATTCGATCTGCACCTGTTCGCGATGGACCGCTACGCCGAATCCGGTGCACCCGACGGCCTGCAGCTCGCGCTGGGCTACGCGACCGATCTGTTCACCGAGGCCACCGCGCAGCACGTGCTCGAGGCCCTGGTCCGGGTCCTGGAAACCGTTGCGACGCAGCCGGAAACGTTGGTCGGCGATATCGATCTACTGGGCGCGGACCTGCGCCGGCGGATCGTGCGGGACTGGAACGACACCGATCACCCGCTCGCACCGGTCACCCTCGCGGATCTGATCGACGCCCAGGTGGCGGCCTCGCCGCACGCGGTCGCCGTCCTGGACGCGGCGGATGAAACCCTGCTCACCTACGCGGAATTCGACGCGCGGGTCAATCGTCTGGCCCGGCGGCTGATCGCCGAGGGCGTCGGCCCGGAGACAGGTGTGGTGCTGGCCATGCGCCGCGGCATCGACCTGGTGGTGGCCATGCACGCGGTGGTCAAGGCGGGCGGCGCGTATGTGCCGATCGATCCGGATCACCCGGCCGAGCGCATCGCCCACATCCTGGACACGGCCGCTCCGGCCGTGGTGCTGAGCACCTTTGTCGACGGCGTCTCCTTCGCCACCGACGCACCGGTGCTCGAGGTGGACCGGCTCGACCTGGACGCCCTGCCCGCCGCGCCGATCTCCGACGCCGAGCGGATTCGCCCGCTGCGCCCGCAGCATCCGGCGTACGTCATCTTCACCTCGGGGTCCACCGGCCTCCCCAAGGGCGTGACCGTCCCGCACACCGCCATCGTCAATCAGTTGCACTGGCTGCGAGACACTTTCGAGTTGGGCTCGGCGGATCGCGCGATGCTCAAGACGCCCGCCACCTTCGATCTGTCGGTGTGGGAGTTCTGGTCGCCGCTGACCTCCGGCGGCAGCCTGGTGGTGACCGCCGCCGGTGACGAGCGCGATCCGGACCGCCTGCGCGCGGTGATCGAGGCGCACGGCGTCACGGTCCTGCATCCGGTGCCCTCGCTGCTGGGCATGATGCTGACCGGCGGCGCGCTGCCGGCCTCGGTGCGCGCGGTCCTCGCCATCGGCGAGGCCCTGCCCGCCACCACGGCGGCGGAGTTCCTGGACCGGAGCCACGGCGACACACGGCTTTTCAACCTCTACGGCCCCACCGAGGCCGCGGTGTCCATCACCTCCTTCGAGGTGCGCGCCCGGCACCAGCAGGCCGTGCCGATCGGCGCGCCGGCCTGGAACAGCCGGGTCTACGTACTCGACTCCCGGCTGCTGCCGGTTCCGGTCGGCGTGCCGGGTGAGCTGTACCTGTCCGGTGAGCAGCTGGCGCGCGGCTATCACGGCCGTCCGGCGCTGACCTCGGACCGCTTCGTGGCCGACCCGTTCGTCCCGGGCCGGATGTACCGCACCGGCGATATCGTGCGCTGGCGCGCCGACGGCACCCTCGAATACGTCGAGCGGGCCGACTTCCAGGTCAAGATCGGCGGCTTCCGCATCGAGCTCGGCGAGGTCGAGACCGCGCTGCTGCGGCAGTCCGGGGTGAGCGCCGCGGTCGCGGTGGCCCACGAAGGCGCGGCGGGCGCGCGACTGGTCGCCTATGCCGCCGTGCCGGAGGCCACTTCCGCACAGCACGAGGCGCTTTCGGTCACCCTGCGGGCCGCCCTGGCCGCGGCGCTGCCGAAGTACATGGTCCCCTCGGCGATCACGGTGCTGCCCGCGCTGCCGCTCAATGCCAACGGCAAGGTGGACCGGGCCCGGCTGCCCGAGCCGGTTTTCGCCGCGGCGGTGTACCGGGAACCGGTCACCGATCTGCAGCGCGCGGTCGCCGCGGGCTTCACCGAGGTGATCGGCGGCGCGGAGGCGCAGCTCGTCGGCCTGGACTCGGACTTCTTCGCACTGGGCGGCAATTCGCTCATGGCGACCCGCCTGGCCGCCCGCCTGGGTTCGGATCTGGGCGTGCGGGTTCCGGTCGCGGCACTGTTCGAGTCCCCGACCGTGGGTGAGCTGGCCGAATGGCTGGCCACCGCCGATCGCGCGGATCTGCTGCCCGCCCTGGCGCGCCGGACCGATACCGGCCCGGCTCCGCTGTCGCTGGCTCAGCAGCGCATGTGGGTGGTGAACCGGCTGCATCCCGATTCCGGCGCCTACAACGTGCCCGCCGCCATCCGCCTGTCCGGCACGCTGGACGTGCCCGCGCTCACCGCGGCCCTGCGGGACGTGCTGAACCGCCACGAGATCCTGCGCACCCGCTATCCCGAGAAGGACGGCGAGCCGGTGCAATTGGTGCTCGGTATCGACGAGCTCAATGCCGAACTCGCGGTGACCCCGGCGTCCCCGGAGGAGATCGAGCAGCGCCTGATCGAGATCGCCACCGCCGGTTTCGACGTCACGGCGGCCCCGCCGATGCGCATCCGGCTCTTCGAGCTCGCCCCCGAGGAGCACGTGCTGATCGTGGTCATGCACCACATCAGCGCCGACGGCTACTCGGTGGTCCCGATGACCCGGGATCTGGTGCAGGCCTATCTGTCCCGGCTCGGCGGACAGGAGCCCGGCTGGGCCCCGCTGGAGATCCAGTACGGCGACTTCGCCGCCTGGCAGCGCACGGTGCTGGGTTCGGACACCGATCCGGCCAGCCTGCTCTCGCGGCAGTTGAGCTTCTGGGTCGACGAATTGGCCACCGCGCCGGATCATCTGGCCCTGCCCACCGATCGCCCCCGTCCCACGCGGCGCGAGATGCGCGGCGCCGAACTCGATTTCGAGATCGACGACGACACCACCGGGCAGCTCTCGGCGCTCGCGAGCGCGCACGGCACCACCCTGTTCGGCGTCGTGCACTCGGCGTTCGCGGTGCTGCTGTCCAAACTCTCGGGCCAGCGCGACATTTCGATCGGCGTGCCGATCGCGGGTCGCGGCGAGCGGGCACTGGACGAGTTGATCGGCATGTTCGTCAACACCGTGGTGCTGCGCACCGAGGTGGACGGCAAGCTCTCGTTCCTGGATCTGCTGCGGCAGGTGCGCGACCGGGATCTGGCCGCGTTCGCTCAGGCCGACGTGCCGTTCGAGCGGGTGGTGGAGGCCGTGCTGGCCGCCAACGGCCGGCCGCGGTCCGGTTCGGTCTCCCCGCTGTTCCAGGTGGCGCTCGCCTTCCAGAACATCCCGGCGGGCACGGTCGAACTGCCCGGTCTCGCGATCGAGGCGATCGAACCGGAGCTGTCCGAGGCCAAGTTCGATCTGCAGCTCACCGGTATCGAGCGGCGTGACGAGCTCGGTCGCGTCGTGGGCTTGAACATGCGATTCGGTTATGCCACGGACATTTTCGGCGCCGAGACCATCGGCCTGCTGGCTCGGCGACTGCTGCTGGTCCTGCGCGCGGCTCTCGCGGATCCGGCGGCGCCCCTGCGGGCCATCGACATCCGGACCGAGCAGGAGCGCACCCGTCGTCAGGACGCGCCCGCGGACCTGCCCGACCTGCCGACCCTGATCGCCGCCGCCGCGGCGATCGATCCCGATTCGGTCGCGCTGGCACACGGCGACCACACCGTCACCTACCGCGCGCTCGCCGACAAGATCGGCGTCACCGCTCGCGCCATGGGTGCCGCGGCCAAGCCGGACGCACTGGTGAACGTCGCACTCGCCGGGCTGGTGCCCGGCATCATGACCGCCCTCGGCGGGGCGGGTCTGGCCCGAGTCCTGAGCACGCTCTCGGAGCAGGCACAGGCCCTGGTTCTTCGCTCGGAAAGCACGTCGGAAGGAATCCTCTGATGCACTACGCGGAGTCGATCACTACCAGCCGAACCGGCCGCGCCACGGCCTTGCGACGCGCTTACGGGGTGGGGGATCTACCCGGTCTGATTCCACTGGTGGCGGAGTTGGACGCCGAGCGGGTCGCGCTGCGGCACGGCGGCGCGAGCATCGTCTACGGTGCGCTGGCCGCCGAACTCGCTGTGCTGAGCGAGGCCATGGGCGGCGCGCTGGAGCCCGAGGCGCTGGTGCAGGTCGTGGTGTCGGGCCAGTTGCCCGCGCTCATGGACGGCGCGGAGGGCGAGCTGACCGCCGTGCTCGAGGCGCTGGTCGACGATGCGGTGCAGGCCGCGGCCGACGTGCTCGATCCGAAGCTGGCTCCGGTCGAGACGCTCACCTCGAAGTTCCGCGCCCAGGTGCGGCGCACCCCGGACGCGGTGGCGCTCGAGTTCGAGGGCGCCGAGTTCACGTACGCCGAACTCGCCGCCCGCGCAACGGTTCTCGCGCGGCACCTGCGCACGCTGGGTGTCGGCCCGGACGTGCTGGTCGGCGTGGCGATGCGCCGGTGCGTCGAAGTGGTGGTCGGCATGTACGCCGTCCTCGAGGCGGGCGGCGCGTTCCTGCCGATCGATCCCGATCACCCGGCCGATCGCACCGCCTACGTGCTCGAGGTGTCCCAGCCCGCGCTGGTGCTCACCACCATCGCCGACGAGCCCGAGTTCGATTCGTCGGTGCAGGTGCTGCGCGTCGACGAATTCGAGCGCACCGCAAAGGAACTCGCCGCGGATCCGGCTCGACTGCTGTCCCCGGCCGAGGATCCCGAGCTGTTCCAGCCGGGTGCGGACAACCTCGCGTGCGTGCTGTTCACCTCCGGCTCCACCGGCCGCCCCAAGGGCGCGGCCATCCCGCACCGGGCCATCATGGCCCTGCACCGCTGGCAGCAGCGGGTCCTGCAGCTCTCGAGCTCGGACGTGATGCTGTTCAAGTCGCCGATCACCTTCGACCCGGTGCTGTGGGAGGTCTTCTGGCCGCTGCAGTCCGGCGCGCGTGTGGTGATCGCCGGACCCGACGGCCACCGCGACCCGCAGTACCTGCTGCGCCTGATGCGCGAATCACAGGTCACCTGTGCGTTCTTCGTGCCGTCCATGCTGTCGGTGCTGATGGCCGAGGTCGGCCCGGAGGACGAGGGTCTGTCCGATTCGCTCCGTTTCGTGCATGTCGGCGGCGAGGTCCTTCCCGCCGCGACCGCCGCTGACTTCCGCAGCGTCAGCGGCGCGACGATGTACAACATCTACGGCCCCACCGAGGTCGCGGTCACTGTCACCAACCACGAGGTCACCGCCGCCGACACCGGCTCCATCCCGCTGGGTCCCGCCGGCGACGACGTCGAGCTGCTGGTGCTCGACGAGGATCTGCGTCCCGTTCCCGCCGGTGTGGTCGGCGAGCTCTACCTGGCCGGAATGCAGCTGTCCCGCGGCTACTTCGGCCGCCCGGGCCTGACCGCGGACCGTTTCGTGGCCAATCTCGAAGGTCCCGCCGGGGACCGCATGTACCGCACCGGTGATCTGGTGCGCTGGGTCGCCGGTGTGGACGGCGGCGCGGCCGAACTGGAGTTCGTGGGCCGCAGTGATTTCCAGGTCAAGCTGCGCGGTCAGCGCATCGAACTCGGCGAGGTCGAGACCGCGCTGCTGAGCGACAGTGCCGTGTCGCAGGCGGTCGTGGTGCTGCACACCCGCGCCAACGGTGAACAGGCTCTGGTCGGCTACGTGGTGCCCGCACGTGGCGAGCGGATCGACACCGACGCGGTCCTGGCCGCGGTGCGTGAGCACGTGCCCGCGTACATGGTGCCCGCGCTCCTGGTCGAATTGCCGACGATGCCGTTGAGCGTCAACGGGAAGCTGGAGCGGCGTGCCCTGCCCGAGCCGGTGTTCCCCGAGGTGAGCACCGCCTACCAGGCGCCCGCCACACCCGCGGAGGAAGCCGTCGCGGCGATCTTCGCCGATCTGCTCGGCGTCGAGCGCGTCGGCGCGCACGACGACTTCTTCGCCCTGGGCGGCAACTCGCTGGTGGCCACCCGCGCCATCTCCCGGATCCGAGAGGCGCTCGGCGTCGCCCTGGACGTGCGCGACTTCTTCGACAGCCCGAGGGTCGCGGCCCTGGCCGCGCTGGCCGAGAACGGCGTCGTCGCAGCGGGTTCCGCCCCCGCGTTGCTCGCCGGTCCCCGGCCCGAGGCCATCCCGCTCTCACCCGCGCAGCAGCGCATGTGGTTCCTCAATCGCTTGGCGCACAACGAAATCGAGTCAACGACGGACGGCTTCGACCCGTCCGCGGTCGACAACGTGGTCGCGGCGTTGCGGCTGCGCGGCGCGCTCGACATCGATGCCCTGGCCGCCGCGGTCGCCGATCTGATCGACCGGCACGAGATCCTGCGCACCTACTACCCGCAGACCCCCGACGGCCCGGTCCAGATCATCCGCGCCACCGGAGATTTCGACGCCGCCAAGGAATTCGACCTCACTCCCGTCGAGGTGGACGAGCGGGCGCTGCCGCAGACGGTCTTCGCTGCGGCCGGTCGCGGTTTCGATGTGGCCGAACAGGTTCCGCTACGACTACAACTGCTACGCCTGGGCGCCGATGACCACGCGCTGGTGCTGGTGGTGCATCACATCGCCGCGGACGGCTTCTCGATCAACCCGCTGCTGCGTGATCTGGTGCTGGCCTACGCCGCCCGCCAGTCCGGCTCCGCCCCCGGCTGGCAGCCCCTCGCGGTGCAGTACGCCGACTACGCGCTGTGGCAGCGCGAACTGCTCGGCGCCGAATCCGATCCGGAATCGCTCTCGGCTCGCGAGATCGCTTTCTGGACAGCCGAACTCGCCGACCTACCCGCACAGCTGGATCTGCCCGCCGACCGTCCCCGCCCGGCGGACGCGAGCTACCGGGGCGCGACCTTCGAGGCGTCGATCCCGACCGAGCTGCGCGCCGCCGTCGACGCGGTCGCCGTGCGCTGCGGGGCCACGCCCTTCATGGTGCTGCACGCCGCGCTGGCCGCCCTGCTGGCCCGCCTGTCCGGCACCGCCGATATCGCGATCGGCACGCCCGTCGCGGGTCGCGGCGAGGCGGCCCTGGACGATCTGATCGGCATGTTCGTCAACACCCTGGTGCTGCGCACCCAGGTGCGCGGCGAGCAGTCCTTCGCCGAGCTGGTGAGCCATGCCCGCGAACGGGATCTGCGCGCCTTCGCGCACCGCGACGTCCCCTTCGAGCGCCTGGTGGAGGTGCTCAATCCGGTCCGCGCCCGCAACCGGCACCCGCTGTTCCAGGTGGCCCTGTTCATGCAGAACCTCGGCGCGAGTTCGCTCGCGCTGCCGGGCATGAACGCCGAACTGGTCGACTTCGACCTGGCGTTCGCCAAGTTCGATCTGAACCTCACCGTGATCGAGCAGGATTCGGCCTATCGCGTCGAATTCACCTACGCCACAGATCTGTTCGACGAAGCCACGGTCCGCGAGTTCGCGGCCAAGTTCCTGCGCCTGCTCAGCGCCGCCACCGCGGACGCCGATCGCGCGGTCGGCGATATCGCGCTGCTGGACGCGGGTGAGCTGGACTACGTGCTCGAGAGCTGGAACGCCACCGGCGCGAAGGTCTCGGACACCCTGCTGCACGCGGGATTCGACGCACAGGTCCAGCGCACCCCGAACGCCACCGCGCTGATCTCGGGCGAGCTGTCCCTGACCTACCTGGAGCTGTCCGAGCGTTCCAACCGCCTGGCCCGCCGGCTGATCGCCGAGGGCGTCGGCCCGGAATCGCTGGTCGTGCTCGCCATGGCGCGTTCGGTGGACCTGGTCGTGGCCATGTACGCGGTGCTGCGTGCCGGCGGCGCCTACGTGCCGGTCGACCCGAGCCATCCGGCCGAGCGCATCGCCACCGTGCTGGACACCGCGGCCCCGAAGCTGGTGCTCACCACGGCGTCCGACGGTTTCGGCACCGAGATCGCCCCGCTGCTGCGCCTGGACGATCTGGATCTGTCGGAGTACGCCGCGAGCAAGATCACCGATCGGGAACGCCGGGCGACCCTGCAGCCCGAGCATCCCGCGTACGTGCTGTTCACCTCCGGCTCCACCGGCACGCCCAAGGGCGTGGCCGTGAGTCACCGCGCCATCGCCAACCAGATGGCCTGGATGCAGGCCGAATACGGCATCGGCCGCACCGATGTCTACCTGCAGAAGACGCCCAGCACCTTCGACGTCTCGCTGTGGGGATACTTCCTGCCGCTGCGAGTCGGCGCGATCATGGTGCTGGCCACCCCCGACGGCCATCGCGACGCCCGCTATCTGGCGGAAACCATCGCCGCGCACAGCGTCACGCTCACCGACTTCGTGCCGTCCATGCTCTCGGTGTTCGCCGCGCACGCCGAGGCGGGCGAACTCGACTCGCTGCGTGAGGTTTTCGTCGCCGGTGAGGCGTTCCCGGTGGAGACGGTCACCGCCTTCCGAGCGGTCTGCGACGCCACCCTGCACAACCTCTACGGCCCGACCGAGGCCGCCGTCACCGTCACCTACCGCGAGGCCGACGATCTGACCCCCGCCGTGCCGATGGGCGAACCGGAGTGGAACACCCAGGTCTACGTGCTGGATTCGCGGCTGCGCCCGGCCCCGATCGGGGTGCCGGGTGAGCTGTACCTGGCCGGTGTGCAACTGGCGCGCGGCTACTACCGTCGCGCCGACCTCACCTCCGATCGCTTCGTGGCGAACCCCTTCGCCGCCCGCGCGGGTGCGCGCATGTACCGCACCGGTGACCTGGTGAAGTGGACCGCGGACGGCGAGCTGGCCTATCTCGGCCGCATCGATTTCCAGATCAAGTTCCGGGGTCAGCGCATCGAACTGGCCGAGATCGAGAGCGCCCTGCTGAGCCTGCCCGAGGTGGCGCAGGCGGCCGTGCGGCTGATCACCGCCGACACCGGCGACTATCTGGCCGGTTACGTGATCCGCGGCGAGGGAACCGAACTCGATGCCGCGGGCCTGCGCGAGCGGCTCACCCGCCTGCTGCCGTCCTATATGGTCCCGACCGCCGTGGTCGAGCTGACCGAGTTCCCCATCGGCACCAGCGGGAAGCTGGATCGCGGGGCCCTGCCGGTTCCGGTGTTGGCCGCCAAGCGATTCCGCGCTCCGGTGGATGCCGCGCAGCGCGTGGTCGCCCGGGTCTTCGGCGAGGTGCTCGGACTGCCCCGGGTCGGCCTGGACGACGATTTCTTCGCCCTGGGCGGCAGCTCGCTGCTCGCCACCCAGGTGACCGCGCGCACGGGAGCCGAACTGGGCGTGCGCGTTCCGGTCCGGGTGCTGTTCGAGGCGGGCACCGTGGCGGGCTTCGCCGCCGCGGTCGGTCTGCTCGAGAGCGCCGCGCCGCGTCCGGCGCTGCTCGCCCTCCCGCGGCCGGACCGGGTGCCGCTCTCGCCCGCCCAGCAGCGGCTCTGGTTCCTGAACCGGCTGGAGAACGAGCAGGACGGCCCGAGCCTCTACAACATGCCGCTGGTGCTGCGACTGACCGGCACGCTGGACGTCACCGCGCTCGAGGCGGCGGTCCTGGATGTGCTGGCCCGTCACGACTCCCTGCGCACCTCCTACCCGTCGGACGAGACCGGCCCGTACCAGCACCTGCTGGACGCCGCCGAGGTCGGCCTGAGCCTGAGCCCGGTGCCGGTGCGTCAGGACGAGGTGATCGCGGCGGTCACCGGCATCGCGCAGGCTCCGTTCGACGTGACCTCCGAATTGCCGTCGCGCATAGCGCTTCTGGTGCTCGACCAGGATGCGGACGAGCCTGCGGCCGACGAGTACGTGCTGGTGGTGGTCGTGCACCACATCGCCGCGGACGCGCTCTCGCTGCGGCCGCTGATCACCGATCTGATGTCCGCCTATCACGCTCGCCTGACCGGAGACGAGCCCGGCTGGGCGCCGCTCGCGGTCCAGTACGCCGACTACAGCCTCTGGCAGCGCGAGGTGCTCGGATCCGCGACGACCCCGGGCGATCTCGCCCATCAGCAGCTCGAGTTCTGGCGCGATACGCTCGCGGGCGCCCCCGCCCAGCTGGCCCTGCCGGCCGACCGCCAGCGCCCCGCTCAGCCCCGGAACACCGGCGGCGCGGTCGATTTCACCGTTCCGGCCGAGGTGGCCGCCGGACTGCGCGCCCTGGCCCGCGAGCACGGCTCGTCCCTGTTCATGGTCGTGCACGCGAGCTTCGCCGCCACCCTGGCCCGGCTCACGGGTACCGATGACATCGTCATCGGCACCCCGGTCGGCGGTCGCGGCGAACGCGAACTCGACGATCTGATCGGCATGTTCGTCAACACCCTGGCGCTGCGCACCCGCGTGGACACGGGCGACACCTTCGCGGAGCTGCTGGCCGCCGTGCGCGCGGCCGATCTGGCCGCCTTCGCCAATGCCGATCTGCCGTTCGAGCAGATCGTCGACGAGTTGGTCACCGATCGCGACACCGGTGCGCATCCGCTCTTCCAGGTAATGCTCAGCTACGGCGAAAGTGCCGGTGCGATCACGGAATTGGCGCTCCCGGGCCTGACCCTGAATCCGATTCCGCTCACCGATCCGACCGCCAAGTTCGACCTGCAACTGGTGATCGAGGACGGGCGGGACGGCGAGCTGGGCGGAGCCCTGCGCTTCGCGACCGAGCTGTTCGGGGAGAACACCGTCACCTCCTTCCTGGCCCGCTGGCAGCGACTGCTGCGGGCGGTCGCCGGTGACGCCGCGATCCGGGTCGGCGATGTCGACCTGTTCGACGCGGCGGAACGGGAACTGGTGCTGCGCACCTGGAACGAGACCGCCGCCGAGGTGGACGCCTCGCACACCCTGCTGTCGCAGTTCGAGCAGACCGTCGCCGCCACCCCCGACGCGGTCGCGCTCAGCTTCGAGGGGACGAGTCTGACTTACGGCGAGTTCGCCGACCGGGTGCACCGACTGGCCCGCCACCTCGTCGAGCAGGGCGTCGGCCCCGATGTGCCGGTGGCCCTGGGCATGCGGCGCTCGCTGGATCTGGTGATCGGCATGTACGCCGTGGTCGCGGCGGGCGGCGCGTACGTACCGCTGGACCTGGATCACCCGATCGAGCGCATCCGCTACATCCTCGACACCGCTTCTCCCGCCTGCGTTCTCACCTCCGGCGAGACCGGCCCGGCCGGAGAGCTGGACGTGAGAACCCTCGGCGTGCGGGAGCTGCGCATCGACGCGGACGCGGGCGTGGACCTGTCCGGCTACTCACCGGCTCCGCTCACCGACGCGGATCGGCGCGCCGCGCTGCACCCGTCCCACACCGCGTACATCATCTTCACCTCCGGTTCGACCGGCCGCCCGAAGGGTGTCGCGGTTTCGCACGCCGCCATCGTCAACCGTCTGGTCTGGATGCAGGCCGAGTACGGCCTGAGCCCGGCCGATGTGGTCCTGCAGAAGACGCCCTCGACCTTCGACGTCTCGGTGTGGGAGTTCTTCTGGCCCGCTCGGGTCGGCGCGCGCCTGGCCATCGCCCGTCCGGAGGGACACCGCGATCCGGCGTACCTCGCCGCGATCGTCGCCCGCGAGGGCGTGACGGTCGCGCACTTCGTGCCCTCCATGCTCGAGGTGTACGTGAGCGAGCTGGAGTCCGGCTCCGCGCCCACGGACCAGGAGACGAGTCTGCGCATGGTCTTCGCCTCGGGTGAGGCGCTGGGCGCCGCTCCCGCGCAGCGCCTGCGCGCGCTGACCGGAGCCGAGGTGCACAACCTGTACGGCCCGACCGAAGCCGCCGTGGACGTCACCCACCACCGGGTGACCGAGGCCGACACGGTGACCGTCCCGATCGGACGTCCGGTCTTCAACACCGCTGTCTACGTGCTGGATTCGAACCTTCGCCCGGTCCCCGCGGGCGTGCCGGGCGAGCTCTACCTGGCGGGCGCGCAGCTGGCTCGCGGCTATGTCGCGCGCCCCGACCTGTCCGCGGATCGGTTCGTGGCCAACCCCTTCGAGACCGGCGCGCGCATGTACCGCACCGGCGACCTGGTCAAGTGGACCGCGGACGGCGAGCTGGAATACCTGGGCCGCACCGACTTCCAGGTGAAGCTGCGCGGGCTGCGGATCGAGCTCGGCGAGATCGAGGCCGCGCTCACCGCGCACGAGTCCGTCGCGCAGGCCGCGGTGCTGGTGCGCTCGGTTCCGCACGCGGGCGAGGTGCTGGTCGCCTACCTGGTGGCCGGGCCGTCCACCGGCATCGATACCGAGGCGCTGCGCGCCGGGCTGTCCGAGCGACTGCCCGCGTACATGGTGCCCGCCATCTTCCTGGTGCTGCCCGCCATGCCGGTCACCTCGAACGGCAAACTCGATCGCCGGGCGCTGCCCGAACCGACCTTCGAGGCCGCCGAATTCGCCGAGCCCACCGGGGATTCGGAGATTCTGGTCGCCACCGTCGTGGCGGAACTGCTGGGCCTGGAACAGGTCGGCGCGGGGGACGACTTCTTCGCCCGCGGCGGCAATTCGCTCATCGCCACCCAGTTGGTCGCGCGCCTGTCCAAGGCCACCGGCCTGGCGGTGCCGCTGAGCGCCGTCTTCGACGCCTCGACGGTGCGGGAGCTGGCCGCGCGCCTGATCGCCCTGGCCGATGCCGGAGACACCGGCGCGGCACTGCCGCCGGTCGTTCCGCAGGAGCGCGGCGATGTCGTCCCGCTGTCCATTTCCCAGCAGCGCATGTGGTTCCTGAACCGCTTCGACGCCGCCGGTGGCGGATACAACCTGCCCTTCGCCCTGCGGCTGACCGGAACCCTGAACGTGGACGCCATGCGCGCCGCGGTCGGCGACCTGATCGACCGGCACGAGACCCTGCGCACGCTGTACCCCGAACACGACGGCGTGGCCCGTCAGGTGGTGCTGCCCGCGGGCACCCGCCTGGTGGACCTGGAGCCGCAGCCGGTGGATGCCGCCGAGCTGCCCGCCCTGGCGGAAAGCTTGGCCCGCACGGTCTTCGACGTCACCGCCGAGGTGCCGCTGCGGGTGCGACTGCTGCGCGTCGCGGACGAGCCCAGCACCCACGTGCTGCTGATCGTCATCCATCACATCGCCGCGGACGGCTGGTCGCTGGCCCCGCTGACCCGGGATCTGGCCCAGGCCTACGTCTCGCGCTGCGCCGATACCGCGCCGCGCTGGACCGACCTGCCGGTGCAGTACGCCGATTACGCCATCTGGCAGCGTGATTCGCTGGGTTCGCCCGACGAGCTGACCTCGGTGCTGGCCCGTCAGCTGCGCTTCTGGGAGCGCGGACTGGCCGGTGCTCCGGACGTGCTGGCCCTGCCCACCGACCGGCCGCGCCCGGCCGTGCACTCCAACCGCGCGGGAGCGGGCACCGCGGTGCTCGATGCCCGATTGCACGCCGCCGTGGTCGAATTCGCGGCCGCCAACCGGGTGACCCCGTTCATGGTGCTGCACACCGCGCTGGCCGTACTGCTGGCCCGGGTGTCCGGAACCGAGGACATCGTGGTCGGCACCCCGGTGGCCGGACGCGGTGATCAGGCGCTCGACGAGCTGGTCGGCATGTTCGTCAACACCCTGGCGCTGCGCACCCCGGTGCCCGCCGGGGCCCGGCTCTCGGAGGTGCTGGACCGGGTGCGCGATGCGGACCTGGCGGCCTTCGACCACGCCGCCGTGCCGTTCGAGACCCTGGTGGACGCGCTGAATCCGGTGCGCTCCCAGTCGCATTCGCCGATCTACCAGGTCGGTTTCACCATGCAGAACATGGCGCAGCCGCAGTTCGAGCTGCGCGGGCTGTCCATCGCCAGTCTGGACGCCGGGGTGCTGCCGATCCAGTTCGATCAGGACTGGACCCTCAGCGATCGGCACGAGGACGGTGAGCCCGCCGGGATCGACGTCCATCTGCACTACGCCACCGATCTCTTCGACGCCGAGACCATCGCCGACTTCCTGGCCTGGTACGAGCGGGTGCTGCGGGCGCTGATCGCCGATCCGCGCCTGACCGTCGGCGAACTGGAGCTGATGTCGGTGGCCGAACGCGGCCGGCTGCTGTCCGATCGCAATGCCACCGCCATGGCCCTGCCCGAGGAGACCCTGGCCGATCTGCTCGATCGCCGGGCCGCGACCGACGGCGTCGCCGTCGCCGTGGAACTCGACGGCGCGACCATGACCTGGTCCCAGCTGGCCGAGCGGGCGAATCGCCTGGCGCGCTGGTTGATTCGCGAGGGCATCGGCCCGGACGACATCGTCGGCATCACCGCCGAGCGCAGCCTGGACATGATGGTCGCCCTCTACGCCGTCGCCAATGCGGGCGCGGCCTACGTCCCGGTCGATCCGGCGCATCCGGCCGACCGCATCGCGCACGTGCTGACCACCTCCGACGCCTGGCTGGTGCTCGCGGTCGGCGGGGCCACCGTGCCGGAGCTCTACGGCGTGCACACCGTGGACATCGCCGCGCTCGACACCTCGGAGTTCTCGGCCGAGCCCATCGCGGCCGGGGAACGCGTGTGCCCCGTGCGCCCGGACAACCTGGCCTATGTGCTGTTCACCTCCGGCTCGACCGGTAAGCCCAAGGGCGTCGGCACCAGCCACCGCGCCATCATGAATCAGCTGCGCTGGCTCGAGAATCGCTACGAGGTGACCGGCGCGGACCGCATCATGCAGCGCGCGCCGCTGGCCTTCGACGTCTCGGTGTGGGAGTGCTTCCTGCCCGCGCTGACCGGTGCGCCGCTGGCGCTGCTGCGCCCGGGCGGGCACCTGGACCTGAACTACCTGGCCCATCGCATGCGCGAGCACGGCGTCACCATCGCCGAGCACGTGCCGTCGGTGCTCGCGGCCCTGGTGGCCGAGGGACACGGCGACTCGCTGCGCTCGTTCCGGCATCTGCACACCGGTGGTGAGGCGCTGCCCGCGGAGCTGCTCGGCGCGCTGCGCACGCACGTCGGCGGCGCGGTGCACAACGCCTACGGTCCGACCGAGGCCGCGATCTCGGCGATCTATCACGAATTCACCGACGCCGACCCGGATTACGAGGTCGCCATCGGCCTGCCGAACTGGAACACCCGGTCCTACGTGCTGGACGCGCGGATGCATCCGGTGCCGACCGGCGTGATCGGCGAGCTGTACCTGGCCGGTGATCAGCTGGCCCGCGGCTACCAGGATCGCGGCGCGCTCACCGCCGAACGCTTCGTCGCCGACCCGTTCGGGGTCCCCGGCGCCCGCATGTACCGCACCGGCGACCTGGTCCGATGGAATCGTGACGGCAACCTGGTCTACTTGGGCCGCAACGACTTCCAGGTGAAACTGCGCGGTCAGCGGATCGAGCTGGGCGAGATCGAGGCGGCCCTGCTGGCCGGCGGCGGCGTCGCCAACGCCGCCGTCCTGCTCGATCGCGATACCGCGGGCACCGAATGCCTGGTCGGATATGTCTCGGGCACCGACCTTTCCGCGGATGCGCTGCTGACGCACGCCCGCGCCATGCTGCCCGCCTACATGGTCCCCGCGCACCTGGTGGTGCTCGCGGACATGCCGCGCACCAGCGTCGGCAAGCTCGACCGCGCGGCGCTGCCGAAGGTCGAGTTCACTGCCGCCGCAACGGCTTTCCGCGCACCTCGGGAGGGTGCGGAGGCCATGCTGGCCGAGATCGTGAGCGAGCTGCTCGGCGGTGCGCCGATCGGCGCGGACGACGACTTCTTCGAGCGCGGCGGCAACTCGCTGCTGGCCATGCGGCTGGTGGCCCGGATCAACGCGGCCTTCGGCCGTGAGCTCGGCGTCCGGGCGGTGTTCGAGGCCCCGACCGTCGCGGAACTGGCCCGCCACATCACCGGAGCCGCGAGCCGCACGCTGCCCGCGCTGATCGCGGGGGAGCGGCCGGAGCGAATCCCGTTGTCCGCGGCCCAGACTCGGATCTGGCTGCTGAACCGCCTGGATCCGGCCTCGCCCGCCTACAACATCCCGTTCGCGGTGCGCCTGCTCGGCGACCTCGATCACGACGCCCTGCGCGCGGCCCTGGCCGACGTGACGGCCCGGCACGAGGTGCTGCGCACCATCTACCCGATGGACGCCGAAGGCGAAGGGCACCAGGTGATCCTGCCGCCCGAGACCGTCATCGACCTGCCCACCGAAACGGTGGACGGTTCGGTGGTCTCGCGCTTCTACGAGTTCGCCGCCGCCGGGTTCGACGTCACCGGCGAACTGCCGCTGCGCGCGATGCTGCTGCGCGAGTCCGAGTCCAGTCACGTGCTCGTCGCGGTCCTGCACCACATCGCCGGAGACGGCGCGTCGACCGATCCGCTGCTGCGCGACGTGATCGTGGCCTACCTGTCCCGCGCCGCGGGCGTCGCCCCGGGCTGGGAACCGCTGCCGGTGCAGTACGCCGACTACGCGCTGTGGAAGCGCGAGGTGCTCGACGCCGTCGGGGAGTCCGAACTGGACTACTGGCGTGAAACGCTCACCGGACTGCCGGACGAGCTGACCCTGCCGGTCGACCGGGTGCGCCCGCCGGTGCCCTCCTACCGAGGCGCGGTGGTGCGCGGCCGGATCGGCGGCGGCGTCGGAGAACGCCTGCGCGAGATCGCCACCCGGCATCACGCGACGCCGTTCATGGTGCTGCACGCCGCGCTCGCGACGCTGCTGGCCCGGTTGTCGGGCACCGACGACATCGCGATCGGCACCCCCGTGGTCGGTCGTGACGAACCGGTCCTGGACGGTCTGGTCGGCATGTTCGTCAACACCCTGGCGCTGCGGACCCGCCCGTCGCTGGACCGGACTTTCGCGGAACTGCTGACCGAGAGCCGCGCGGTGGACCTGGCCGCGTTCGCGCATGCCACGGTGCCGTTCGAGCAGGTGGTCAACGCCCTCGGGGTGACCGCCGATCAGTCCCGGCATCCGCTGTTCACGGTGACGCTGAACTACCTCGACCTGGATTCGGGCACCCACGCCGTACCCGGCCTGGTGCTCGAGCCCGTCGAATTCGACGACACCGTCGCCAAGTTCGATCTGACCTTCTCGGTCGGGGAGGAGCTCGACTCCGACGGCAACCTGATGGTCGAGATCGTCTACGCCACCGACCTGTACGACGAGTCGACGGCCCGGGATCTGCTGCGCCGCTTCGGCCGCGTGCTGGGCACCGTGACCGAGGATCCGAATCGCACCGTCGGCAGCATCGACGTGCTGTCCCCGGGTGAGCAGGCCGCCATCCTGGCCCGCCGCGGTCCGGCCGCGCTGCGTCCGCGGAGTCTGGCCGAGATCCTGCACGCCGCGGTGGATCTGGATCCCGCCGCGCCCGCGCTCATCCATCGCGGTGAGCACGTGAGCTACCGGGAGCTGGACGAGCGGTCCTCGCGACTGGCCCGCCTGCTCATCGAATACGGCGTCGGCGCGGAGGATTTCGTGGCCCTGTCGGTGCCGCGCTCGGTGGAATCGGTGGTGGCGCTGTTCGCGGTCGCCAAGACCGGTGCGGCCTTCCTGCCGGTGGACCCGACCTATCCCGCCGACCGGATCGGCTTCATGCTGTCCGATTCCGGTGCGGCCATCGGCATCACGATCGCCGAGTACGCCGACCGGCTGCCCGGCGACATGTGGGTGGTGCTGGACGATCCCGAGATCGGCGCGCGCCTGGCCGCGCTGCCCGGCGACCGGATCGCCGCCGGGGAACTGGTGCGCCCCGTGCACACCGACAACGCGGCGTGGATGGTCTACACCTCCGGCTCGACCGGTCGCCCCAAGGGCGTGGTGGTCGGCAACGCCGGCATCATCGGCATCGCGGCCGTGCATCACGATCACTCGCCGACCACGTCCAGTTCCCGTGTGCTGCACCGCACCTCGCCCAGCTTCGACGCCAATATCCTGGAGCTGCTGATGGCGCTGCCGGTCGGCGCGGCGCTGGTGGTCTCGCCGGTCGAGATCATCGGCGGCGTGGAGCTCAAGGAACTGATCGAGTCCGAGGGCGTCACGCACGGCGTCTTCACCCCGGCCGTGATCAACACCCTCGACCCCGACACCCTGCGCGGCATGCCGTATCTGATCGTCGGCGGCGAGGGCTTCGGTCAGGACCTGGTGGATCGCTGGGGCGGCACCCGTGAGCTGTACAACGGCTACGGCCCGACCGAGATCACCATCATCAGCCACCAGAGTTTCCCGTTGCGCCCCAACGGGCGCGTGGTGCTCGGCGATCTGGTGAACGGCCAGTCCGCCGTCGTGCTCGACACCCGGCTGCGGCCGGTGCCGGACGGCGCCGCGGGCGAGCTGTACCTGCGCGGCCCGGGCCTGGCCCGCGGTTACCACGGCCGCGCGGCGCTGTCCGCCGACCGCTTCGTCGCCGATCCGTACGGCGAGCCCGGCGGCCGGCTGTACCGCACCGGCGACCTGGTGCGCTGGGTGCGCAACCCGATCGAAGGGCAGAGCGAGCCGACCCTGGAGTACCTGGGCCGCTCCGACGATCAGGTCAAGGTGCGCGGCCTGCGCATCGAGCTCGGCGAGATCGACTCGGCGCTGATCGCGCACGAGAACGTCGATTTCGCGGTCACCATCGGCCACACCGGGCGCAGCGGGGATGTCTCGCTGGTCTCCTACGTGGTGCCCGCTCCCGGCCGGGTCGTGGACCCGGAGGAGCTGCGGGCCTTCGCGGGTCGCTCGCTGATCTCCTACATGGTCCCGGCCGTGATCATGGTGATCGACGCGGTCCCGCTCACCCCGATGGCGAAGCTGGACCGAAAGGCCCTGCCGGAGCCGGTCTTCCGCACCGCGGCGTTCCGCGCACCGGAGTCGGAGGTGGAACTGGCCGTGGCCGAGACCATCGCCGAGCTGCTCGGCGCGGAACGCGTCGGCCTGGACGACGACTTCTTCGCCCTCGGCGGCAATTCGCTCAGCGCGGTGAAACTCTCGGCCCGGCTCACCGGCCGGTTGGGCGTCGAGGTCGCCATGCGCACCGTCTTCGAGCACCCGACGGTGGCGGCCCTGTCCGCGACCGTGGACGCGGAGGCCGCGCAGCTGTACATCTCGCCGCCGCTGCTGCCGCGCACCGGGGACGGTCCGGTGCCGCTGTCGCTGTCGCAGCAGCGCATGTGGTTCCTGAACCGCTTCGACGGGGATTCCTCGGCCTACAACATGCCGATGGCGATCCGCCTCACCGGCGCGCTGGACATCCCCGCGCTCGAGGCCGCCATGGCGGATCTCGTTGCGCGACACGAGGTCCTGCGCACGGTCTACCCGCTCACCGATTCCGGTCCGGTGCAGGTGATCCTGCCCGCCGGGGAGGTGGAGCTGCCCTCGCTCACCCCGGTTCCGGTCGAGACCGCCGACCTGTACGGCGTCGTCACCGAATTCGTCTCGGCCGGTTTCGACGTGACCACCGCCGTGCCGCTGCGCGGGCGGTTGTTCGCGGTCGCGGACACCACGGACGAATACGTGCTGGTCGTGGTCGTGCATCACATCGCCGGCGACGGTGCGTCGATGGCCCCGCTGGCCCGCGACGTCATGACCGCCTACGCCGCCCGTCAGGCCGGAGTCGCTCCGGCGTGGACGCCGCTGCCGGTCCAGTACGCCGACTACGCGGTGTGGCAGCGGGCTCGCCTGGGCACCCAGGACGATCCGCATTCGCTGCTCTCGCGGCAGCTGGCCTTCTGGAGCGAGGCGCTGGCCGGACTGCCCGATCAGCTGGAACTGCCGTCCGATCGCCCGCGCCCGCCGGTGCTCTCGACCGAGGGCGGCTCGGTGGAGTTCGACCTCGACCCGGATCTGCACGATCGACTGGTCAAGCTCGGACGCGCCAATGGCGCAACGCTTTTCATGGTGGTGCACGCGGCCTGGGCACTGCTGTTGGCCCGGCTCTCCGGCACCACCGACATCGCGGTCGGCACGCCGGTCGCGGGCCGGGGCGAGGACGCTCTGGACGATCTGGTCGGCATGTTCGTCAACACGCTGGTGCTGCGCACCCGGGTGGATTCGGCGGCCGATTTCGCCGGGCTGCTGGCCGGGGTGCGCGAGGCCGATCTGGCCGCGCTCTCGCACGCCGACGTGCCGTTCGAACGCCTCGTGGAGGCGCTGGACCCGGTGCGCTCGACCGCGCGCCACGCGCTGTTCCAGGTCGGCTTCTCCTTCAACAACACCGAGACGCCCGAACTGGAGCTGGCCGGATTGCGCATCGGCGCAGCCGATTTCGAGACCACCATCTCGCAGTTCGACCTGCACCTGGTGATCGCGGATCGCTACACCGCCGACGGCGCCCCGGACGGGCTCACCGCCTCGCTGACCTACTCGACGGCCCTGTACGACGAGGCCACCGCCGCCGGGTTCGTCGGCCGCCTGCGGCAGATCCTCAATATCGCGGCGCTGACCCCCGAGGTCCCGGTGGGCGATTACGAGCTGCTCTCGGTCTCGGAGCGCAAGCGAATCCTGCACTCCTGGAACGACACCGGGCACGCGGTCGACGTCGCGGCCACCCTGCCCGCGCTGCTGGACCGGGCGGTCGCCGCCGCCCCGGGCCGGATCGCGCTGGTGAGCGATGGCGCGGAGCGCGTGCAGCTGACCTACGGCGAACTCGGGGCCCGGGTGAACCGCCTGGCCCGGCATCTCATCTCGATGGGTGTCGGCCCGGAGGACCGGGTCGGTCTCGCGGTGCGCCGCTCGGTGGACCTGGTGGTCGCCATGTACGCGGTCTCGGCCGCGGGCGGGGTGTACCTGCCCATCGATCCGGATCAGCCCGCCGATCGCATCGAATACATCCTGGGCGCGGCCGATCCGGTGACGGTCCTGACCGCCGGCGCCGATCTGCCGCTCGACACCGCACAGGTCCGCGTGGACCTGCTGCAGGCTCAGGGCGGCGTGCTGTCGGGCTACTCGTCCGCGCCGGTCACCGATGCCGAACGCCGCGTCCCGCTGCGTCCGGACCACGCCGCGTACGTGATCTTCACCTCCGGCTCGACCGGCCGCCCCAAGGGCGTGACCGTCCCGCACGGCGCCATCGCCAACCAATTGCAGTGGAAGACGGCGGAATTCGGGCTCGGCGCGAACGACGCGGCGTTGCTCAAGACCCCGGCGACCTTCGACCTCTCGGTCTGGGAGTTCTGGTCCGCCGCGGTCTCGGGCGGCCGGCTGATCATCGCGACTCCCGACGGGCATCGCGATCCCGACTATCTCAACGACCTGATGGTCCGCGAGGCCGTCACCACCCTGCACGCCGTCCCGTCCATGCTGGACGCGCTGCTCACCGCCGGAGCGGATATGCCCGCCCCGCCGCTGCGCCGCGTGCTGGCCATCGGCGAGGCACTGCCCGCGGCGGTGGCGCAGCGGTTCCGCCGCAGCCATCCGCGTGCGGCGCTGTTCAACCTGTACGGCCCGACCGAGGCCGCGGTGTCGATCACGAATCACCATGTCACCGCGGCGGATCAGCTGTCCGTGCCGATCGGCGCGCCGGAGTGGAACAGCCGGGTGTACGTACTCGACGCGCGGTTGCGCCCGGTGCCCGCCGGGGTCTCCGGTGAGCTGTATCTGTCCGGTGCGCAGCTCGCGCGCGGCTACTTCGGTCGTGCCGACCTGACCTCGGATCGCTTCGTGGCCAACCCGTTCGAGCCGGGGGAGCGGATGTACCGCACCGGTGACCTGGTGGCCTGGAACACCTCCGGGGAGCTGGAATACCGGGGCCGCACCGACTTCCAGGTGAAGATCCGTGGTTTCCGGATCGAGCTCGGCGAGATCGAGGCGGCGCTGCTGGCCCAGCCCGGCCTCGACCGGGTCGCGGTGCTGGCCAAGTCCGATCGCCTGGTCGCCTACCTCGTCGGGACCGAGCTGGATCCGGCCCTGGTGCGCGCGGCCCTGTCGGACCGCCTGCCCTCGTACATGGTGCCCTCGGCGTTCGTGGTGCTCGACGAGCTGCCTCTGAACGCCAACGGCAAGCTCGATCGCGAGGCGCTGCCGGAGCCGGAGTTCGCCCCGCGTGAATTCCGCTCCCCGGCAACCGAACTGGAGTCCACGGTCTGCCGTGCCTTCGAGACGGTGCTGGAACGGGAAGCGGTCGGCCTGGACGACAATTTCTTCGAGCTCGGCGGCAACTCGCTGATCGCGGTGCGGCTGGCCGCGGAACTGAGTGCCGAACTCGGGCAGCGGGTGCCGGTGGTGCTGCTGTTCACCGCACCGAGCCCGGCCGCGATCGTGGTCGAATTGACGAGGGCCGCGGGTGCGCTCGATATGAGCGCCGCGTTCGAGGTGCTGCTGCCGCTGCGCCCGCACGGTTCCGGTGCGCCGCTGTTCTGCATCCATCCCGTCGGTGGTGTGGCGTGGTCGTTCGCGGGCTTGGCCGCCGGTCTCGACGAGGACCGGCCGATCTACGGTCTGCAGTCCCCGACACTGGGATCGGATGTGCCGCTGCCGGATTCGATCGAGGACTGGGCACGCCGCTACGTCGAGGAGATCCGCGCGGTGCAGCCCGAGGGGCCGTACCATCTGCTGGGCTGGTCGCTCGGCGGCGTGATCGCGCACGCGGTGGCGGTGCTGCTGCAGGAGCAGGGGCAGGAGATCGAGACCCTGGCCATGCTGGACAGCTCGCTGGACGCCGAGGACGTGGATGACGCAGCGCCGGTGCGCATTCCGGTGGCCGAGCTGCTGGGCGGCCTGCTCGGCGACGTCGAGCTGACGGACGCGGATCTGGAACCGGCGGCGCTGGCCGAACGCCTGTCGGCGCTGCCGGAGCCGTTCGCGTCGGTGAGTGCGGAGCAGGTGGCGCGGATCATCGACTCCGGTGTCGCCTCGCTGGGTCTGATCGCCCGGTACCGGCCGCGCCGCTTCAAGGGCACGCTGCTCTATTTCGCTGCGGCCCATGATGATCCGAGTGGATCGATCGGCGTGTCCGGCTGGACCGATGTGATCGACGGCCGCGTGCTGAGCTTCGCGGTCCAGGCCACGCACTGGCAGATGGCGTCCCCGGATTCCCTGGCTCAGGTCACCCGGGTTCTCAATGCCACGCGCAGAAGGACGGATAACAGGTAGCCGTTCGTTTTTCGCAGGAATGCGATGCGTCCGAGCGGCGCCTGAGGTACATTCTGAAATGCAGTGTTTTCACAGTGCGATGCCGACGGCAAGAACATGCGCTGTGGGTGTGCTGTGTCGGTGAAGAAAGGCAATTCGATGAGCAATCCCTTCGATGACGAAGACGCTCAGTTCTACGTACTGGTCAATGAAGAGGCGCAGCACTCGTTGTGGCCGGTATTCGCCGCCATTCCCGGTGGCTGGACTGTCGCCTTCGGCCCGGATCGGCGCGCCGACTGCCTCGACTATGTGGAGTCGCACTGGACCGACATGCGGCCCGCTTCGCTGGTCGAAGCGATGTCGGAATCCGAATAACCCCCCGAAAGGAACACACATGGACGCCGGAGCAATCACCGCCATTCTGACCCAGGTTCTCGCCTTCCTCGGCAGTGGCTCGTCTATCAATTACAACCCCAACAAGCTCGCCTGATCACCCTCGAACCCTCTGTGCTGTAAAGGAACAATCCCCATGGATCTCGGTAGCGCCGGTTTCACCAGCCTCCTGCAGGCTTTCGCCCACCTCATCGGCTCGGGCTCGGGCCTGTCCGTCACCCCCGGTACTCCGGGCACCCCGGGCGCGTAGGCCGGCCATGCAAAGCGGCAGCGCCGTCGACAACTTTCTGGGAATTCTCGCGAAGATGCTGGGCACCGGCTCCTCGTTCGCCTTCCCGCCGATCGGTCTCCCGTCGGCATAGCTCGACCGAAACTTCCGGCCGCCAGGGCTTCGCGCCCTGGCGGCCGTGTGCTGTCCGGAGGCGGGCGCCCCGGGCCGAGTCGCAGCGCGAATTCAACTCACCCCCTTCGCTTCGTACGTGGGCGAATGATTGGCAAATATATTGAGGGGTGAGGACATGCCCCGATCGACCCGAAAGATTCCCCGATGTGTAGTCGCGAATAGGTATGAATACCGACGCAGGGACGGGATCTCCAATGGTGGCGGTGGAGAGGAATACCATGCAGACTCGGACTCGGACTCAGGTGGTGGAACCGCGAATCGTCGGTCTCTATTGGGATCGCGACGGTGACATCTGGCAGCGTGAGGACGCCGGTTGGCGTCTGATCCTGCAGAGCGGCGTCTCTGTCGATCCGATTTCGTTGTGGGACTGGGAGAACGGGCACGTGCGTGATTACGCGCCCTTCACCCCGGTATCCGCTTTGGCCGCCGACGAATAGTCGGCCCGACCGTCCCCAGGTCCGGACGCCCGAACATCGGCGTCCGGCTCAGGACGCCGATGCCGCCTCTTCCCCGGGTGGCACGGCGCCGAAAAGGGTGACCTCCATGAGTCGAATCACCCTGTCCTGTGGGCAGATGCGCTGGTCCGTGCCGAACGCGCGGCCCATATCGACCACCAGACCGAAGGCGGCCTGCACCAGTATTCGGGCCTCTCCGTCGGAGAGTTCCGGGCGGACCGCCACCAGCAATCGCACCCATTCGGCGACGATGAGCCGCTGCACGTTGCGCAGCATGGTGCGTTCCTCGGGCGACACGTGCCCGAACTCGGCGTAGTACACGTACGTCAATTCACGTTCGGCGAACGAGCCGGCGACATACTGGTCGACCAGCTTGGTCAGGGCTTCGGCGGGACTCGACGAGGAGGACACCGCCGGGCCGATCGCCCCCGACACCCGATCCGCGGCTCGGCGGAACGCCGCCGCCAGCAGATCGCTCTTGCTGCGGTAGTACCGGTACACCGCGGACGCGGCGGACAGATCCGCCGCGGCCGCGATGTCCTCCACGCTCACATTGGGATAGCCGCGCTCGTGGAACAGTTCCACGGCCTTCCGCAGCAGCAACTCGTGTTTGAACGAGAGCGGAATCTCCACCGTCCGCGTCTCGTTCTCCGGTGCGCGCGCCGGCGGCAGCTCGGTCGCGATGATCGCGCGGCAGGCCGAGTGCAGCAGCGCGGTCAGGGGTTTCACCGGCAGTGCGGCATGGTGATCGCCGATGCTGCTGATCACGCTGAGCAGGGTGACCGCTCGCACCGCGCGGTCGTCCCGGTCCAGTTCCGGTCGCACCGCTTTGATCAGGTGCCGCAGAGTGCCCAGCGCGGTGGCGAACTGCTCCGCGAGCGTCTCGCGGTCGGCCTCGTCGAGGTAGCGCTGCTCCCAGCGCACCAGCGTGACGGTGGCGCGATTGGCGATGGTCTCGGCGATCAGCTTGTCCAGCACCCGGTCCAGGCGCTCGATCGGCGTACCGCCCTCCGCTTCCGGCGGCGGCGTGGCCGAGCTCGCGGTCAGCTGACCCAGTCGCAGCAGTTCCTCGCGGAACAGCGCGTACTTGCTCGGATAGTGCCGGTACAGCGCGGCCGAGGAGATGCCGAGCCGGGTGGCGATGTCCTCCATGCTGACACCGTGATACCCGAGCGAGCCGAACGCGGCGGCCGAGGTGGCCGCGATCTGGGCGCGACGGTTCTTCGGCCGTCTGCGGATCACACGCGGCGGCTCCTCGACAGTCATGTCGGTAATGGTAGCCACCAGGTGTTTTGTCGCCATGCCGGGTTCGGTGGTGCGGATCGGCCGCCGGTGCGCCGAGGGGGAGCGGGTTCCCGGTCGCTCGACCGAGATCGTGCGGAGCGGTTGCCGAAAGCGCAAGGCGCTCATTCGATTCGGGATCGACGCAATTCTAGATCACTAATTCGACACGGCCCTCGCGTTCTCATCGACGCCGAAGTGCCGATCTCGTAGGCTGCCAACGTTCGAGCCTGATCAGAACGGAGCCGGTGTGCGCACAGTGGATGTCGAGCGCATCGTTCCCGCTCCGGTGCCCGATGTCTTCGAATGGCTCACCGATGCCTCGAACTTTCAGCGGGTTCCGTTCGTCCGCCGCGTCACCCTGGTGCGCCCGGGCACCACGCGCAGTCACGGCGTCGGCGCGGTCCGGCTGATCGTCACGCCGCTGATCCGGCTCACCGAGGAGATCGTCGAGTACTCCCCACCCACCCTGGTGCGCTACCGCTTGCTGAAAAGCGCTCCGCCACTGCGGCATCAGGAGGGGTTCATCTCCTTCGAGGAGGTGCCCGAGGGCACTCGGGTGCGCTGGTCCTCCACCTTCGAGATCGACTCGCCGCTGTTCTCGGGCCTGTGCACGCGGTTGTTCCTGCCGGTCGTCGCGGGCGGCTTCCATCTCGTGCTCAGCACCGCGGAGCGTGAACTCCGCGGTGCGTGAGGGCAATTCGCGCCGTGCGCCGGACCGGCCGCGGCTCAGGCTCCGGCGGCCAGGCGCAGTGTGATGACGCCCGCGATGATGGCGAGGAACGAAATCAGTTTCGGCACAGTGATTTTCTCCTTGTAGATCAGCGCTCCCAGCACGACCGTGCCGATCGCGCCGACCCCGGTCCAGACCGTGTAGCCGACCCCGACATCGAGCGTGCGCAACGCCAGGCTCAGGGTGAAGATCCCGGCCGCCGCGGCCAGCAGCGTGAACACCGACGGCCACAACCGGGTGAAGCCCTTCGTCGCATTGGTGCCCAGTGCGAACGCGATCTCGAATACGGCGGCGATCATCAGATATACCCAGGACATTTCGGTGCTCCTCGGAAAAGGGTGTGTACGAAGGATTTCGACGGTTCGGATGAGAGGTTCGGTGAATCAGGCGAATGCCGCGGACTGCTCGGGGGCCGGAACGCGGGCGTCGTCGGCGCGCTTGGCGAGGGTGTCCGCCAGTTTCAGCCCCAGTACCCCGCCGATGATCAGCACGAAGGCGGCGACCTTGGCCACGGTGATCTCCTCGTGGAACACCACGGACCCGAACACGACGGTCCCGACCGACCCGATACCGGTCCAGACGGTGTAGCCCACGCCGACGTCGAGTGATTTCAGCGCCAGGCTCAGGAAGAAGATCCCGCCCGCGGCGGCGGCCGCGGTCAGCAGCGACGGCCCCAGCACGGTGAATCCGTGTGTGGCATTGGTGGCGAGCGCGAAGACGATCTCGAAAACGGATGCGATCAGCAGATAGACCCATGCCATCGGAGACTCCTGACAAGTAGTTGCATGTATGTGCAAGTAAATCCGTACCTGCAGAAGCATGCATGTACAAGTAAACTGTTGTCAAGAGTCGAATCGGGTGACCGATCAGACATACCGAGAACCCCTGGGAGTCAACCGATGTCGTCGCCGGGCACCACCTCCGAAGCGGTCACCGACGTCCGCATGTGGAATCGCATGCTGACCCTGCACGCGCACGTGGAAACGCGCCTGGCCACGGCCCTGCAGCGGCGGCACGGTCTGGGCCTGTCCGAATACCGGGCGCTGGTCTTCCTCGACGAAGCGCCCGACAACGAACTGCGCATGCAGGATCTCGCGGCCAAGGTGGGACTGAATCAGAGCTCGGTGACCCGCTTGGTCTCGCGGCTGAACGTCGCCGACCTCACCTATCGAGACCTCTGCCCCGACGACAAGCGCGGCGTCTACACGGTCCTCACTCCGGCGGGACGCACGCGCTACCAGCAGGCGCGGGCCACCTACGACACCACGCTCACCGAGGCGCTGGCCGAAGCGGAGGCCGACGATCCGGCGCTGACGGCCATCCTCGCCGCCGGGCGGCTTGCCGGGTGAACGGCCTGTCCTCGCGGGCGAACAGGGTCGGCAGCGGCGACATGCCCGCCGATGGGATCAACGCCGCGCCGACACCCGAGGGCGCGATCGATCCCACGAGTTCCGCCGAACCCGCTGATGAACGAGGCGTCGAATCGCTTGGCGCTGAGGATCGGGGGCGCGGCGTGACTGTGGCGCGGCATGACTGTGGCGCGGCCGGAGACCCGGTCCGGCCGCGCCACAGGGGGTTTCGCGCCGTCGGTCAGGGCTGCCCGGAGAAGTAGGCGATGCCCGCGTCGATCAGCGGCTGGCCGCCCGCGGCGAGAAAGCCGATGCTCGCGCCGATGGCGATGCCGAGCAGGGGCGGCAGGACGAAGATCCAGAACGGAATCGTGATGACGCCGCCGATGGCCGCACCGATGAGCGCGCCGAAAGCGCCGCGCTGCACCTGCTCGTTCCAGCGGTCCTGTGTGGCGGACACCTCCCGCACCGCGGCCACGGCGGGACGGAGCGTCAGGGCGGTGCCGCCGCCCGAAATCGTCGGAGTCACCGCGATCTCACGCCCCGCGCCGCGGAAGGCCAGCGGCACGGCCGCGACGGTCGCTCCGTCCTCGTTCACGACCTCGACCCGCGCGGAACCCGGCGCGAAGCGGAAGGTTCCGGCTTCGAGGGTGGTGACCACGCCGTCACCATCCTCGGTGACCGCGGCGGAATAGGCCATGCCGCTGTCGATTCCGTGCACCGCCGAGGTGAACTCGGTGGCGGCCGCGTCGGGCGCGGCCTGCGCGGTCCCCACCGCCGCGCAGGTGACGCCGATCGCGATCGCCGATACCGTCGCGGTGCGTGCGGCGGTGCGAATCCTGTTGCGCGTCAACGCAGTCCTCCCATTCCGGCGCCGATCAAGCCGCCGGTGATCGCACCGGTCGCGCCCCAGGTGACGCAGGTGACCGGGGTCAGCAGGGCGGTGAGACCCAAAGTGACCGGGGCGGTGACGATCTGGATGGTGCTGCCGAGCGCGCATCCGATCAGCGCGCCGGTCACCACGCCCGCCACGGCCGAGGCGGCGACGCTGTCGGCACGGCTGGGAGCCACGCCCAGCGACCGAACGTACTGGGAGATATCCGATTCGGGGCGCGCGAACGTCGCGTTGACCTGGTCGATCTGCTCGGCGTTCAGGAAATCGGGTGCCGAGACCGACAGATCGCCGGCGCGCACGATCCGGGGCTCGGGCACGATCTCGGCGACCGGCGGCGTCGGCTCGGGAGCGTGCAGCGTCTCCGGCGTCAACGGCGTGACGTAGTCGCGGTTGGGCACCTGGCGGATCGGGGCGTAGTCCGACTCCGGGGCCACACCGCGTGCATCGTCCTGCGGCGGAACATAAGTCGCGGGCGGCGGCGTGCGCACGGCCGCCGGAGCGGGCGGCGTGGTGACGCCCGGCTGCGCGCCGCCCGGAGTGGCCGGAGTCGTGACTCCGGGCTGAGGTGCGATGAACTGCGGCGGTGCGATGAACTGCGGCGGTGCGATGAACTGCGGCGGCGCCGCCTGCGCGATCGCGGTGCCGGTGACCGCGGCGGTGAGTGGAATCGCGCCCAGCGCGGCATGCGCGGCGAAGCGCTGCATCGTTGTCTGTCTGCGGTGTCTCGCCATGCGAATCCCCCGGCCTCTCTTGCCTTCATGCCCGACCCGCGGACATGACCGCACGCGACAATTGCCGTGCGGTAACCCCCACCTCGGACGAACTTCGTCTGATTGCCCCACCCGGGCGCTCGCCCTCGGCGCGCGGATCCACCGCGCTCGGAAAGCGATTCACTGCGCAGTACATCCGCGTTCATATGGGCATGTCAAACGATGCGGCGGGGGTGAGCTGTGGATCACATCGCGGTTTTCGGGTAAAGAACGATGTCGGTGGCGACCGCTCGAATGTTTCGGTGTCCTGCGTCACAGAGGTTTGCGAATCGGATGCTGACCGCAGGCAATCCGGGTGTGGCCGAGGTGTTTCGGGAGTTGCCCCGCGCTAGTGCAGCGCGGCCAAAGCCATGGCGCGCAAGACCGGGCGGGCGCGGGTGGTGGTGGCCGCGGGCGCGCTGTGCGGGGTGGAGTTGATCAGACCGAAGGTGGCGTGCGCTTGGACCCGGGCGGCGGGTTCGGGCAGATCGGGATGCAGCTCACGCAGCACCCCGACCCAGAGTTCGACGTACTGCCGCTGGGTGCGGCGGACCTGGCGTCGGGCCGACTCGGGCAGGTTCTCGAGATCGCGGTCCTGGATGCGGATCAGTTCCGGCTCGCCCAGTGCGAAGTCGAGGTGGAAGTCGACGAGTTCGGTGAGCGCCGAGGCGGGGGAGGGGGCGGCGGCGATGACGGACCGGCCGCCGTCCAGCAGCCGCTGACTCACCTCGACCAGCAACTCCACCAGCAGCGCTTCCTTGTTGGGGAAGTGGCGGTAGACCGCGGGTCCGCTGATGCCGACCGCCGCGCCGAGATCGTCGAGTCGCACGCCCAGGAACCCCCGATCGGCGATCAGACGCGCGCCCGCGGTCAGCAGTTGCTGCCTGCGCTCGGCTTTGAGCTGCTCACGCCGGGTTTGGGGGACCGTTTCGGTGCTGTTCACCGGATTCTCCCTTCGCCGGTCCTGGACAACTCAGTTAGTGAAGATTATCTTAAATTCCAGTTATTGGTGATTAACCGAGCGCCGGATGGCGAGCGTTGAGAGGCGGAGCGAATGACGGTCACCGAGGATGTGCGCACCGGAAACCGGGCGGCCCACCTCGCGCTGGTCGAGGAGCTGCGCGGCCGATTGGCGGTCAACGCGCTGGGCGGGCCGGCCAAGGCCCGGGAACGGCACCTCGCGCGCGGCAAACTGCTGCCCAGGCAGCGGGTCGACCAGCTGCTCGATCCGGGCAGTCCCTTCCTCGAACTGTCGCCGCTGGCGGCCACGGGCATGTACGGGGACGAATGCCCGGGCGCGGGCGTCATCGGCGGCATCGGGCGGGTGTCGGGTCGTGAATGCGTGATCGTGGCGAACGACGCCACGGTCAAGGGCGGCACCTACTACCCGATGTCGGTGAAGAAGCATCTGCGCGCGCAGGAGGTGGCGCTGCAGAACAACCTGCCGTGCGTCTACCTGGTCGACTCCGGCGGCGCGTACCTGCCGCATCAGGACGAGGTCTTCCCCGACCGGGAGCACTTCGGCCGGATCTTCTTCAACCAGGCGAACATGAGCGCCAAGGGCATCGCGCAGATCTCGGCGGTCATGGGTTCGTGCACGGCGGGCGGCGCGTACGTCCCGGCCATGAGCGACGAGACCGTGATCGTGCGCAATCAGGGCACCATCTTCCTGGGCGGCCCGCCGCTGGTGAAGGCCGCCACCGGTGAGGTGGTCACGGCCGAGGAACTCGGCGGCGGCGACCTGCACTCGCGCACCTCCGGCGTCACCGACCATCTGGCACAGAGCGATCAGGACGCGTTGCGCATCGTGCGCAATATCATCGCCACGCTGGGGCCGAAGACGTCCACGCCGTGGGAGGTCCGGCCCACGGTCGATCCGATCGCGCCGCAGGACGAGCTCTACGACGTGGTCCCGGTCGATCTGCGCACGCCGTACGACGTCCGCGAGGTCATCACCCGGATGGTCGACGGCGGCGAATTCCAGGAATTCAAAGCCGAATACGGTCGCACCCTGGTCACCGGTTTCGCCCGCGTTCACGGCCATCCGGTCGGGATCGTGGCCAACAACGGCGTGCTCTTCGCCGAATCCGCCATGAAGGGTGCGCATTTCATCGAGCTGTGCGACAAACGCAGCATTCCGCTGCTCTTCCTGCAGAACATCACCGGCTTCATGGTCGGGCGCGACTACGAGGCCGGCGGCATCGCCAAGCACGGCGCGAAGATGGTCACCGCGGTGGCCTGCGCCCGGGTGCCCAAGCTGACCGTGGTGATCGGCGGCTCCTACGGCGCGGGCAACTACTCCATGTGCGGGCGCGCGTATTCCCCACGCTTCCTGTGGATGTGGCCCAATGCCCGCATCTCGGTGATGGGCGGTGAGCAGGCGGCCTCGGTGCTGGCCACCGTGCGCGGCGATCAGCTCGACGGAAACGGCAAGCCCTGGTCGCACGAGGACCAGGAGGCGTTCAAGGCCCCGATCCGCGACCAGTACGAGGCCCAGGGCAACCCCTACTACTCCACGGCGCGGCTCTGGGACGACGGCGTGATCGACCCGGCCGACACCAGAACTGTTGTCGGCCTCGCACTTTCGGCCTGCGCGCAGGCACCCCTCGAGCCCGTCTCCTACGGCGTCTTCCGGATGTGATGACCTTGATGAACAAAACTCAGCCGGTCGCCTTCGACACCGTGCTGATCGCGAACCGCGGCGAGATCGCGGTCCGCGTGATTCGCACGCTGCGCGCCATGGGAATTCGCTCCGTCGCGGTGTACAGCGACGCCGATGTCGATGCCCGCCACGTGCACGAGGCCGATCTCGCGGTGCGGCTCGGCCCGGCGCCGGCGCGCGAGTCCTACCTGGACATCGACAAGGTGGTGGACGCGGCCGTGCGTTCCGGCGCGCAGGCGGTGCACCCCGGATACGGCTTCCTGTCCGAGAATTCGGCCTTCGCCGCCGCTCTGGAGGACGCGGGCATCATCTTCCTGGGGCCGCCGACCCGCGCCATCGAGGTCATGGGCGACAAGATCGCGGCCAAGACCGCGGTCGCGGCCTACGGAGTGCCGGTGGTGCCGGGCATCGCCCGCCCGGGACTCACGGACGCCGAATTGATCGCCGCCGCAGTCGATATCGGCTACCCGGTGCTGGTGAAACCGTCCGCCGGTGGTGGCGGCAAGGGTATGCGCCGGGTGGAGGATCCGGCCCTGCTGCCGGACGCGCTCGTCAGCGCGCGCCGCGAGGCGGCCTCCGCGTTCGGCGACGACACCCTGTTCCTGGAGCGCTTCGTCAGCCGCCCACGGCACATCGAGGTGCAGATCCTCGCCGACGGCTTCGGTCAGGTGCTGCATCTGGGTGAGCGCGAATGCAGTCTGCAGCGCCGCCACCAGAAGGTGATCGAGGAAGCGCCGTCGCCGCTGCTGGACGCGAAGACCCGCGCCCGGATCGGCGCGGCGGCGTGCAGTACCGCGCGCAGCGTGGACTATGTCGGCGCGGGCACCGTGGAATTCATCGTCTCGGCCGATCAGCCCGACGAGTTCTTCTTCATGGAGATGAACACCCGTCTGCAGGTGGAACATCCGGTCACCGAACTGGTCACCGGCGTCGACCTGGTCGAATGCCAGGTGCGCATCGCCGCCGGGCAGAAGCTCGCGGTGAACCAGGAGGACATCCGGCTCACCGGCCACGCCATCGAGGCGCGCGTGTACGCCGAGGACCCGGGCCGGGATTTCCTGCCCACCGGCGGCACCGTGCTGGCCCTGCAAGAGCCGCAGGGCAACGGTATTCGCGTCGATTCGGGCCTGCGGGCGGGCACCGTGGTCGGCACCGACTACGACCCGATGCTCTCGAAGGTGATCACCCACGCTCCCGAGCGGGGCGCGGCCATCGCGAAACTCGATGCGGCACTGCGCGACACCCGAGTGCTCGGGGTGCGCACCAACACCGACTTCCTGCGCTTCCTGCTCGCCGACCAGGATGTGCGGGCGGGCCGCCTGGACACCGGTCTGCTGGACCGCCGGGCGGTGGATTTCGCTCCTGCCGTCGCGACCGACGCCCAATTCATCGCCGCCGCAACCGAACTGTGGCTGCGATCCTGGCCCGCCGCGGCAGCCGACCCGTGGGCCACCCCCAGCGGCTGGCGGGTCGGTGAGCATCTGCCCACCGTCTTCCGGCTCACGGCGGGGGAGCGGACCGCGCACGTTCACCTCTCCGGCACCCCCGAGCACGCCACGGCCCGAATCGGGGACGGCGACAAGCTCACGCTCACAGCGGTATCGGACGGCACGGCATCCGACGGCACGGCATCCGACGGAACAACACTGAGTCTCACGCTCGACGGCCTGCGCGCCCGCTACCGCACGGCTGTCGCTCCCGGGCAGGTCTGGGTCGCCGACGCCACCGGTGTCACCCAGTTCCGCGAGGTCGCCGAGGCCGATATCCGCAGCGCCGGTGAGCATGTCGGCGACGCCGACATCGTCAGCCCCATGCCGGGTTCGGTCATCGCGACCCCGATCGCGTCGGGTGACACCGTCGCCGCCGGTGCGGCGATCGTGGTGGTCGAGGCCATGAAGATGGAGCACGCCCTCACCGCCCCCATCGCCGGACGGGTGGAACTGCTGGTCACACCCGGCACCCAGGTGAAACTCGAACAGGTCCTGGCCCGCATCATCGCCGAACCCCCGGCACAGACAGACACCGAATCCGCTCCGCTCGGTGACATCGAATCCGCTCCGCTCGGCGACACCGAATCCGCTCCGCTCGGTGACATCGAATCCGCTCCGCTCGGGCACCCCCCGACCACCGACCACAACGGGAACAACTCATGACCGACTTCCTGTCCACCGGCACCCTTCCGGACGAGTACCGCGAACTCGCCCTCACCGTCCGCGATTTCGCGAACCAGGTGGTCGCGCCCGTCGCCGCCAAGCACGACGCCGAGCACTCCTTCCCGTACGAGGTCGTCGCGGGCATGGCCGATATGGGCCTGTTCGGTCTGCCGTTCCCGGAGGAGTTCGGCGGCATGGGCGGCGACTACTTCGCCCTGTGTCTCGCGCTCGAGGAACTCGGCAAGATCGATCAGAGCGTGGCCGTCACCCTCGAGGCCGGCGTCTCGCTCGGCGCGATGCCGATCTTCCGCTTCGGCGACGACAAGCAGAAGCAGGAGTGGCTGCCGCAGCTCACCAGCGGTCGCGCGCTCGCCGCCTTCGGCCTGACCGAACCCGGCGCGGGCAGTGACGCGGGCGGCACCCGCACCACGGCCGTGCGGGACGGGGACAGCTGGATCATCAACGGCAGCAAGCAGTTCATCACCAACTCCGGCACCGACATCACCCGGCTGGTCACCGTCACCGCCGTCACCGGCACGTCCGACGGCAAGAAGCAGATCTCGACCATCCTGGTGCCGACGGACACCCCCGGCTTCGTCGCCGGGCCCGCGTACAACAAGGTCGGCTGGAACGCCTCGGACACCCACCCGCTCAGTTTCACCGACGTCCGGGTGCCGACGGAGAACCTGCTCGGCGAATCCGGCCGCGGGTACGCCAACTTCCTGCGCATCCTGGACGAGGGCCGGATCGCCATCGCGGCGCTGTCGGTCGGTGCGGCGCAGGGTTGTGTGGACGAATGCGTGCGCTACGCCAAGGAGCGCGAGGCGTTCGGGCGCCCGATCGGCGCCAACCAGTCCATCGCTTTCAAGATCGCTCGCATGGAGGTGCGCGCGCACATGGCCCGCACCGCCTACTACGACGCGGCCGCGCTCATGCTGTCGGGCAAGCCGTTCAAGAAGGAGGCCTCCATCGCGAAACTCGTCGCCAGTGAGGCCGCGATGGACAATGCGCGGGACGCCACCCAGATTTTCGGCGGCTACGGCTTCATGAACGAATATGCTGTGGCGCGGCACTATCGCGACAGCAAGATCCTGGAAATCGGTGAGGGCACCACGGAGGTGCAGTTGATGCTGATCGGGCGGGAGCTCGGATTGTGAGTGCGGACGTCACGCCACGTCGAGTGGTCCAGCGCGGCCTGTGGTTCGAGGAATTCGAGACGGGGGTCCTGTACGAGCACCGGCCCGGGCGCACCATCACCGAGGCCGACAATGTGCTGTTCACGACGCTGACCATGAACACCCAGGCCATGCACCTGGATGCCGCGTTCGCGCAGACCCAGCCGCCGTTCCATCGGGTGCTGGTGAACTCCATGTTCACCCTCTCCACCCTGGTCGGGTTGTCGGTGGCGCAGCTGACCCAGGGGACCATCGTGGCCAATCTGGGTTTCTCCGACATCGCGTTCCCCAAGCCGATGTTCCACGGCGACACGCTCTACGCCGAGACCGTGGTGACCGACCTGCGGGAATCCAAGAGCCGCCCCGGGGAGGGCATCGTGACGTTCGCGCACACCGGCCGCAACCAGAACGGCGACGTGGTCGCCACCGCGGTCCGCAAGACCCTGGTCCGGCTGCGCCCCGCGCAACCCGACGCCGGGGAGCCCGCATGAGCTGGGAGATCCCGGGGCCGGGCTGGCTGTTCTGCCCCGCGGATCGCCCCGAGCGCTACGGCAAGGCGCTCGCCGCCGCCGATGTGGTGATCATCGACCTGGAGGACGGCGTCGCCGAGGCGGACAAGGCCGCGGCCCGCACCGCCCTCATCGAGACGCCGCTGGATCCCGAACGCACCGTGATCCGGGTGAACGCCGCGGGGACACTCGAGCACATGCTCGATCTCGACGCCCTGGTGCGCACCGAGTACCGGCGCATCATGCTGCCCAAATGCGAATCGGCGGAACAGATCACGCGTCTGGCCGAGTACGAGGTCATCGCGCTCGTCGAATCCCCGCTCGGCGCGCTCGCGGTCGGTCGGGCGGTCATGGTGCGCAACGCGATCGGCGTCATGTGGGGCGCGGAGGATCTGCTCGCGGCCCTCGGCGGCAATTCCAGCAGGCACGCGGACGGCGGCTACCGGGACGTGGCGCTGCACGTGCGATCCCAATCCCTGCTGGCCGCAAAGGCTTACGGCAAGTTCGCGCTGGATTCGGTGTTCCTGAACATTCCGGATCTCGACGGCCTGGCCGCCGAATCACAGGACGCGGTCGCGATCGGCTTCGACGCCAAGGTCGCCATTCATCCGAGTCAGGTGCCGGTCATCCGTCGCGCCTACGCGCCCCCGCGGGCGCAAGTCGAATGGGCGCAACGGCTGCTGGCCGAAGTGCCGAATCATCGAGGGGTGTTCACCTTCGAGAACCGGATGGTGGACATGCCCGTCATCCGTCAGGCCGAGCGAATCGTGCAGCGGGCGGACAACGCCGGCGCGGGCTTCGCGTCGTAGGGACGGTAGTGCGGTGGAGAGCAGCGCGGTGGAGGGCAGTTCGGTGAACGACGGCACGGTGAACGAGGGCGCTGCTGACGACAGCACGGCAAACAGCGGCGCTGCGAACGGCACTGCGGCGGACAGCGCTGCGAACGGCACTGCGGCGCAACCACAGTGGGTTCCGGCCGACGCGGATATCGCCGACGCCCGGGTCACCGATTTCGCGCGCTTCGTCGAGAAGCGGACCGGGGTGTCCGCGCCGGATTACCCGGCGCTGTGGCAGTGGTCGGTGGACGAGCTCCCCGAGTTCTGGGGCGCGCTGTGGGACTACTTCGATCTGGGCGAGCGATCCGAGACCGTGCTCGACGAGGTGCGCATGCCCGGCGCCCGATGGTTTCCCGGCACCCGCCTGAACTACGTGGATCGGATCGTCCGGCAGGCCCGCACCGATCGCCCCGCCGTGCTCGCGCTCGGCGAGGACGGCGAACTCACCGAGATCTCCTGGGCCACACTCGTCGCCACTACCGCCGCCTTCGCGAACACCCTGCGCGAACTGGGCGTCGGCCCCGGTGACCGGGTGGCCGGATACCTCCCGAACATCGCCGAGGCGGTGATCGCCTTCCTGGCCACCGCGAGCCTCGGCGCCGTCTGGAGCGCGTGTGGGCAGGACTACTCCGCGCAGGCCGCGCTCGATCGGCTCGGCCAGCTCGAGCCCACGGTCCTGGTCACCGCCGACGGGTACCGCTTCGGCGGCAAGGTCCACGACAAGAGCGCCGATATCGAGGCGCTGCGGGCCGGGCTGCCCTCGCTGGCGGGAACCGTGCTGATCTCCCGCATCGGGCGCACCCTGCCCGGCGTGATCTCCTGGGACGACCTGCGGATCGACCCGGAAGTGACCGAAATCGACACCGTGGCAGTCGATTTCGAGCACCCCCTGTGGGTGCTGTACTCCTCCGGTACCACCGGTAAGCCCAAGGGGATCGTGCACGGCCACGGCGGCGTGTTGCTCGAGCACCTCAAAGCCGTTGCCCTGCAATCGGATATCGGACCCGAGGACACCTTCTTCTGGTACACCAGCCCGAGCTGGATGATGTGGAACTTCCAGGTCGCCGGGCTGCTGGCCGGGGCCACCATCGTCTGCTACGACGGCAGTCCGGCCGCGCCGACGCCGGATGCGCTGTGGGCGCTGGCCGCCCGCACCCGCGCCACCGTGGTCGGCACCAGTCCCGGTTACGTGCTGGGCTGCATCAAGGCGGGGTCGGTCCCGCGCCGCGACCACGATCTGTCGGCGCTGCGGCTGGTCGGCATCACCGGCTCGTCGCTGCCACCGTCGTCGTCGATGTGGTTGCGCGACAATGTCGGTGAGCGGGTCCCCGTGGCCTCGATCAGCGGCGGCACCGATGTGGTCTCGGCGTTCATCGGCGGCGTGCGCACGGTCCCGGTGTGGCCGGGTGAACTGTCCGCGCCCTATCTCGGTGTGGCCCTGGACGCCTGGGACGAATCCGGGCAGCCGGTGCGCAACGAGGTGGGGGAGTTGGTCATCACCAAGCCCATGCCCTCCATGCCGGTGCGATTCTGGAACGACCCGGACGGATCCCGCTACCACGACGCCTATTTCGACATGTTCCCCGGCGTGTGGCGGCACGGTGACTGGATCACCCTCACCGACCACGAGAGCATCATCGTGCACGGCCGTTCCGATTCCACCCTCAATCGGCACGGCATTCGGATGGGCAGCGCCGATATCTATCAAGCGGTGGAAGGCATTCCGGAGATCGCCGAGGCGCTGGTGATCGGTTCGGAACAGCCGAACGGCGGCTATTGGATGCCGCTGTTCGTGGTGCTGACTCCCGGCGCGGAATTGACGGACGACCTGATACTGCGCATCAATTCCGTCATCCGCACCGAGGTGTCACCGCGTCACGTTCCCGACGAGATCATCGAGGCGCCGGGTATTCCGCACACGCGCACCGGTAAGAAACTCGAAGTCCCGATCAAGAAACTCTTCCAGGGCGCGGAGGTCGCCACCGTGGTGGCGCCCACCGCCGTGGACTTCCCCGAGTTGCTGGACTGGTACGCGGCCCGCAAGCCGCCGAAGGCCCGGTAGCTTTCAGTGAGTCCCCGGTAGCCGTCTGCGCCCCGTGCACACCTCGGACGCCAAATCCTCGTAGCCGACCGCCAATTCGGCCAGGTTCTCCCACACGATGGCGAGTTCGTGGCCGGAGGCGTGCGCCAGCGCGGCGTACGCGGTGGCGGTCAGCCGGGCCAATCGGTCGACGACCGCGCCCAGTGTTTCGGTGTGCACCCGGGCAGCACCGTGCGACGGCGGTAATTGCGTCGTCACCCAGCAATCGATGCGATGCACCAAATCCGTTCGAATGGTGTCGAGTTCGGCGAGCGCCTGCGGCGAGGCGGCAAGTCGGCGTTCGTGTAGCGCGGCCAGATCGTGAGCGGCGCACAACATCGGATGTTCTGGAAAACTGATCCCCCGGCACGCCTGCAGGACTTGATTCTTGGGTGGCAGCGTATCCCTCATCGCGTCTACTCCTCGACCGCGAAGTGCTAATTCCCGTGGACATTAATCAGCTCACATGACGGGAACGTGTCCATCGCCTCAACAGCCCGCTGCCGTTCTGCGCGCACCCCCGAATTCCTGTCTGTGAGGACGTCCGGGGATTGCGCGCGATCGCCGGGCTATTGCCGAATCTCAGTCCCGGAGCGCGGCGAAGAACGTCCGGATGTCGGCGGTGTGCGCCCGCGGCAGTTCCATTGCGACGAAGTGATTTCCGGTATTGCCCGCGGGCCGGTGCGCAATGACGTTGTCGCGCTCGGCCGATCGCTTCATGAGCGCCGCGCCGCCCGAATACACACCGACCGGTACGAGTTTCTGCCACTTGCCCATGAGCTCCCGTTCGGCGAGATCGGACTGCGGGACGGCGATGCGGAACGGGCAGATCTCGGTGCTTGTCATGCCCATCACGGTAGAAATTAACTAGGACCATTCTGGTCCTAGTTGGAGAGGAGAGTTATCGGTATGACCGATACCCCGGCGCGGCTGCTGCGCCTGCTGTCCCTGCTGCAGACTCCGCGTGAATGGCCCGGGAGCGAGCTGGCCGATCGGCTCGGCGTCTCGGACCGCACCGTCCGCCGCGATATCGACCGGCTGCGCGATCTGGGCTATCCGGTCGAAGCGACGCTCGGCGTGACCGGCGGCTATCGCCTGGTCGCCGGGGCCGCCATGCCGCCGCTGCTGGTGGACGACGAGGAGGCGGTGGCCATCGCGCTGGGCCTGCGCGCCGCCGCGGGCTCGGCCGTGGCGGGTATCGAGGAGGCCGCGGTGCGTGCCCTGACCAAAATCGAACAGGTCCTGCCCGCCAAGCTGCGCCGCCGGGTTCGAGTCCTGGGCGCCGCGACCGTCGCCCCCACTGCGGGCGGCGTCCCCGTCGACCCCGAGGTCCTGACCACTCTCGCCGCCGCCATCACCAATACCGAACGCGCCCGCTTCGCCTACCGCGCCGAATCCGGCGCCGAGACCCGCCGCAATGTCGAACCGATCGGCGTCGTACCCCACCGCCGCCGCTGGTACCTGGTCGCATTCGACATCGACCGAAACGACTGGCGAGTCTTCCGAATCGACCGCATCCTGCATCCCCAGCCCACCGGCGCCCGCTTCACCCCACGCACCCTCCCCGCCGCCGATCCCGCCGCCTACGTCATCGGCAACCGAAGCAACTGGGGCACACCGTCCCTGCGCTACGACATCACCATCCACGCTCCCGCCGAACGAGTCACCGGCAAGCTCGGTGAAAAGCCCGGCGAGACAGTCGCTCTGGACGAAGGCTCCTGCCGCCTGGGCATGACCGGGGAGGATTCACCCGCGTGGATCGCATATCGGTTGCTCGAGCTCGGCGTGGACTTCGAAGTCCACTCACCGCCGCAGTTGCTCGCCGAGCTCCGCGCGGTTCGCCTGCGCGTCGACCGAGCGCTCGGTCCCGACCGCTGACCGCCGGCGGTCACACCGCTCCTGTCAGCTCATCACGACCGTGGTCTCCGGGGTGAGGACGCCGTCGACCATGTGGTGGACCGAGTCCATGCGGTGCAGGTGGGCGCGGTCATGAGTGACCAGGAGGGTGGCGGCGCGGTGGTCGCGGACGATGTTCATGATCAGGGTGATGATGGCGGCCCCGCGTTCCTGGTCGAGGGCGCTGGTGGGCTCGTCGATGACCAGCAGGGACGGCTCGTTCATCAGAGCGCGGGCGATGTTCACGCGTTGCCGCTGGCCGCCGGAGAGTTGGGCGGGGCGCTTGTCCTCATGACCGGATAGTCCCACGGCGTCGAGTAGATCTCGTGCGCGCGTGCGGGTTTCGCGACGCCGGGCGGGGGAGACGAACCAGGTCTGACCGAGATGGACCATGGCTTCGAGTTGTTCGATGGCGGTGAGGGCGGGCACCAGGTTGGATTGCTGGAACACGATGCCGATCGATTCGCGACGCAGCGTCGCTGCCTCGCGTCGGCTCAATGTGGCCAGATCTGCTGTGCCACTGCTGGTGTCGAGCTCTATCCGGCCGGAATCGGGGCGCAGCAGGGTGGAGACGGCCGCCAGCAGGGTGGACTTGCCCGACCCGGACGGCCCGGTGATCGCGGCGATCTGGCCGCCCCGCACGCGCAGGTTCACCCGGTCCAGTGCCGTGATGCGGTCACTGCCGTCGGGGAAGGTGAGGGTCAGATCGGTGACCGTAAGGGTGGTGCTCATCGCGGAACTCCTGATGGTGCGACAGCGGAAAGAGTGGTGTGACAGCGGAAAGGATTGTCAGCGAGCCTGATTGAGTGCGATCAGTGGATCGGTGGTGGCCAGGAAGCGCAGTGCGAACGCCGCACCCAGCAGCCCGAGCAGGACCAGCGCCGCGGCGGGGAACAGGGTCGTGCTCACGCTGAGCACGAACGGCACCGCGTCACCGATGAACAGCCCGGCCAGCGCCGTCGCACCCACGCCCAGACCGACGCCGAGCAGCAGGACCACCAGCGCCTGGCTCAGTGCGTCGCGTACCAGCGAACCGGTCGTCGCGCCGAGCGCTTTCAGCGTCGCGATATCGGGTTGCCGCTGCACCGTCCACACCGTGAAGAACGCGCCGATCACCAGCGCCGAGATGGCGAAGAGCATGACCGTCATCAGCGTCAGCGAACCGTTCTCGGCCTGATAGGAACTCATGGCCGAGAGCGAATCCTTCGCCGAGGTGCTCGTGGTGTGCGCCGCGAAATTCACTGTGGCGGTGTCACTCACGCCCGATACCGCGAGAATCGTGGCCGCTCCCGAGCGCGGATTCAGCGCCTGCCAGTCGGTGAGCGTCATCCAGACCACGGGCGTGTGCGCGTACCAGTCGTCCTCGGTGACACCCTGCACGGTGAAGTTGCCCGCGCCGAGCGCGACGGTATCGCCGGGTTTCGCCTTCAGGTCCTCTGCCGCGGCGCTGCTCAGCACGACCTTGCCCAGCTCGGTTGCTGTTCGATTGCCGAATGGTGTGCCGCTGACCCCGAACAGCGCGACCTGGGCGGGGGAGGAGCCGTTCAGCGTGGCCCGCGCACGACTGATGCCGATCGGATCGACGGTCCCGCCCGCCCGCTGCCAGGCCTGCACCTGCTCCTCGCTCAGCGAGGACGCGTCGAACGACGGGGACGACCCGGAGTCGGAGAACACCACCGAATCGGCCTTCATCGATTCGAGCGCCGAGATGTTCTGGTGTGCGAGCCCGGCGGTCAGCCCGCTCAGGAAACTGACCAGCAGGGCCACCAGCGTGACTACCAGGGAGATGAGGAGGAAGCGGCCGCGGGCGGCTCGCAGATCCCGGAGTGCGACGAACATGACTCCACTGTGTCGCCGAACCGCGCCGAATCCATCGCGCCGCGGTACGAATCCCGCACCAGCGGATGGTGGTGGCGCGTTTCCTCCTTTCGATGGATGCCGCGGCGGTTGCCCGGCATAAGCTGGTCGACGTGCATCGATCCGCCCTGACCCCTGTCTTCTCCGGCCTGCAGTGGGGTCTGCATGTGCTGGTGGTGGCGCTCACCTCGGTGGTCGTGGTGCGGGCCATCGTGTCCGACGCGTATCCGGTCGTGGTGGTGGTGCTGGCGGGGATCTTCCTCGGCGTCTATTTCGCGGGCGGCCGCTTCCGCCGCGATCTGACCGCGGCGCGGGTCTGGCTGGGCCTGCTGACGCTGCTGTGGCTCGGCCTGGTGTTCTTCGGCCCGTACGCGGTGTACCTGGTTTTCGGCCTTTTCTTTCTGTATCTGCATCTGCTGCCGCGCTATTGGGGCCTGCTGGCCGTGATCGTCACGACCCTGGTCTCGGTCTTCGGGTACGCGGCGCACGGCGGTTGGTCGGTCGGCGGCGTGATCGGTCCGCTGTTGGGCGCGCTGGTCGCCGTCGCGATCGGCCTCGGGTACGAGGCGCTGTTCCGCGAGGCCGGGGAACGTCAGCGGCTCATCGACGAATTGCTCGCCACCAGAACGACTCTCGCGGAGCGGGAGCGCACCGCCGGCAAGCTGTCCGAACGTGAGCGCCTCGCCCAGGAGATCCACGACACGGTTGCCCAGGGCCTCAGCAGCATTCAACTGCTGCTGCACGCGGTGGAGCGCGCCGCCCCGGATCATCCTGCGCTGGAGAAGATTCGGCTGGCCCGCGAGACCGCCGCCGACAGCCTCCTGGAAACCCGCCATCTGATCGCCGAACTCACCCCGGCGGCCCTGGAGGGGCAGTCCCTGACCGAGGCGCTGACTCGCATCACACAGCGGGTCGCGACCCCGGGCCTGGACGCGGAGATGCTGGTGGAGGGCGAGCCCCAGCGCCTGCCCATGCCGGTCGAAGCCGCCCTGGTCCGCATCACGCAGAGCGCCGTCTCGAACGTGGTCCGTCACGCCCGGGCTCACCGCATGCGGGTCACCCTCACCTACGCCGATGACGCCGTTCACCTGGACGTGGTGGACGATGGCATAGGCATCGATCCCGAGGTGCTGGCCCACAACCCCTCCGGCAGTTTCGGTCTCACCGCCATGCGCAGCCGCGTCCAGCATCAGGGCGGCACCATGGACGTGGAATCCGAACCCGGGCACACCGCGGTCGCCGTCTCGTTCCCCCTGGAGGAGCAATGATCCGCATCCTGCTCGCCGACGATCACGCCATCGTCCGGGCCGGTCTGCGCGCGCTGCTGGATTCCGGTGTGGCCGAAAGCGATTCCGGTGAGGCCGTCGAGGTCATCGGCGAGGCCGCGACCGCCGAGGAAGCGATCGCGTTCTGCGCCACCACCGCGGTGGATCTGGTCCTGATGGACCTGCGCTTCGGCCCCGGCAAGTCCGGAGCCGACGCCACCGCCGCCCTGCGCGAACTCCCCGCTCCGCCCAATGTTCTGGTGGTCACCAACTACGACACCGACGCGGACATTCTCGGCGCGATCGAGGCGGGAGCGAGCGGCTACATCCTCAAGGACACCCCGCCCGCGGAACTGCTGGCCGCGGTCCGCTCGGCCGCCGCCGGTGAATCGGTGCTGTCACCCTCGGTCGCCTCCCGTCTGATGACCCGCGTGCGCAAGCCGGACACCACGCTCAGTCCCCGGGAGATCGAGGTCCTGCACCTGGTGGCCGACGGGCACTCCAACCGGGAGATCGGCAAGCGCCTGTTCCTGAGCGAGACCACCGTCAAATCCCACCTCGTGCACATCTATTCGAAGCTGGGCGTCAAATCCCGCACCTCCGCCGTCGCCCGGGCCCGGGAGCGCGGCGCGATCTGAGCCGCCGGGGTGTCGAGCGGGGACCCGTGACGGTTCGGACCTTACGGTTGGTTCATGGCCTCACTCTCCGATCCTCAGGTTCGCGAATTCCTGTCCGAGGGAACCCGCACGGGCAAACTCGCCTTCGTCGCATCGGACGGGCGACCGGTGGTGACCCCGGTGTGGTTCCTCGTCGAGGACGATGTGCTCGTCTTCAACACCGGGAAGACCACCGCCAAGGGCAAGGCGATCGCCCGCGACCCGCGGTTGAGCCTGTGCGTGGACCTGGAGGCCCTGCCGTACGCCTCGGTACAGGTGCAGGGCATCGCCGAGGTGTCCGAGGATCCCGAGGATTTGTTGCGCACCGCCACCGCGCTCGGCGGGCGCTACATGGGCGCGGATCGCGCCGAGGAGTTCGGCAAGCGCAACGGCGTGCCCGGTGAACTCGTGGTCCGGCTGCGCCCGACCAAGGTCATCGCGCACTTCGACGCCACCGCCTAGGTCACCCGCACCGCCCCGATCACCCGCGCCCGGCGAAACCCCGGGCGCGTTCTTCTCGCCGAGTTACGGAACCGCAGGTTTCGTAAGTGTGTTACTTTCGGAACCATGAGTTCCGAATCTCCCGGCGCGCGCCCCGGGCGGCCGATGTCGGCCGAGACCGACGAGGCGGTCCGGGTGGCGACGCTCGCGCTGTTGGCCGAGGCCGGGTACTCGGGCCTGCGCATGCGGGACGTGGCCGAGCGAGCGGGAGTCGGCAAGGCCGCGCTGTATCGGCGCTGGCCCTCCAAAGCCGCACTGGCGCTGCATCATCTGATCGGCGACCTGCGCCCTCGCGAGTACATCGACACCGGCACCCTGCACGGCGATCTGCACCGGGTGGCAACGGATTTCGTCACCCGCATGGCACATCCGCGAGTGCGCGCGGTCGTGCCGGAGATGATGGGCGACCTGCTGCACGACCCCTCGCTGCAGACGGTGTTCGAACAGGTCTGCCTGCTCCCCGAACGCGAACTCATCCGGGCCGTCGCCGCGCGCGCGGTGGACCGTGGCGAACTCGACCGGATTCCCGATTTGCGCTGGGCGCATGCGCAATTCGCGGGACCCGTTTTCCTCTGGCTGCATCTGCTCGGCGGTGACGACGAGCGGGAGCTGATCGATCGAGTGGCGGATTCGGTTGCCGCCGCGTGGCTCTACACCGGGCCGTCCCGGGAGAAGGACAGGTCATGAATACGTGGTTGTGGGTCGGGCAGATCGTGCTCGCGGTGTCGTTCGTGCTCGGCGGCATCATGAAGCTGGCACTGGACAAGGACGCACTGCGCGGCGGCATGCCGTGGGTGGACGATCTGTCGGCCTCGGCGGTGCGGGGGATCGGTGCGGTCGAGCTGGCCGGCGGGGCCGGAGTGGTGCTGCCGTGGGCGACCGGTATCGCGACCGTGCTGACGCCGATCGCGGCGGTCGGTCTGGCGCTGGTGATGGTCGGCGGATTCCGCACCCATCTGCGCCGCGACGAGTACGCCCGCTCGCTCTCGAACGTCGTGTTCTTCGTGGTGGCGGTCCTGGTGGCGGTCGGGCGATTCGCCTGACCGGGTGTGCGAGACTCGCCGGATGACTGTGCACTTCATCGGGGCCGGCCCGGGCGCGGCGGATCTGCTGACCGTGCGGGCCGTCGAGCTGCTGCGGAAGTCGCCGGTGTGCCTGTACGCGGGCACCTATCTCGATCCCGAGGTGCTCGGGTACTGCGCCCCCGAGGCGGAGCTCCTCGACACCCAGGGTCTGGATCTGGACGAGATCGTCGAGCACTGCGCCCGGGCGCACGCGCGGGGCGCGGATGTCGCCCGGCTCTGCTCGGGTGATCCGTCCATATATTCAGCCCTCACCGAACAGAAGCGGCGGCTGGACGCCCGGGGCATCCCGTGGGACGTCACGCCGGGAGTGCCCGCGTACGCGGCGGCCGCGGCCCTGCTGGGCGCGGAGCTCACGGTTCCCGAGTTGACCCAGTCGGTCGTCCTGACGCGGACTCGGGCCCGCTCGACCGCGATGCCCGAATCGGAGTCCCTCGCGAACTTCGCCCGCACTCGCGCCACCCTGATCCTGCATCTGGCCATCACCCGGGTCCGGACCCTGGCGGCGGAGTTGAGCCTCGAATACGGCGCGGACTGCCCGGTGGCGGTCGTGTATCGCGCCAGCCAACCCGAACAACAGGTCCTGCGCGGCACTCTCGCCGATATCGCGGACCGCGTGGAGGCCGCCGGACTGCGCCAGGCCGCGGTGATTCTGGTCGGTCGCGCACTGGCCGATTCGCTCGATTGCGCGCAATCGCACCTGTACGACCCGGCCCGCGATAGGTCGCATCTCACACGCTGAAACGGCTTCGCACCCGGCGAACCACGCCGAGAAGCGGTGATAGTCGGGGGCTATGGTCCTTCTTCGTCCGGGGTTGCTGCCTGCCGGTAGATTGGTTCGGGTGTTGAGCAGCAAGTCGCGAGAATGGCCCTGATGCGGCCGAGGGGTGTGGCCGCGCCCATGTAACGACACCGGCCGGCTGGACGCTTAGCCTAGAGAACTTTTTTGCCTGATTGTGATGTGAGTGAGCCCCGAGCGTCGGACGCCACGCCAGACCGGCGTGGCGTCCCGTTCGGGTTTTCGGCGGGGAGCGCTGTGGTGTTCCGGAAGCGAGGTTTGGGTTGAACCGGCTGGATTTCGGCGGCAACGGCGAAGCTGGGGGCGAAATCGCACCGGTATCGGGCGAGCTTTTCCCGCTGTCTCCTGCGCAGCTGGGCATCTGGTACTCCCAGCATCTCGACCCGCAGGTGCCGATCAATATCGCCCAGTACGTCGAGCTTCGCGGCGAACTGGACATCGAACTGCTCGAGCAGGCCATGGTCGACGGCTCGCTGGAGTTCGGCTCGGGCTTCCTGCGCATCGTCGAACGCGACGGTGAACCCATGCAGATGGTGGACCCGACCCTGGATCGCACCATCTACCACGTCGATCTGCGTGATGAGCAGGATCCGGCGGCTGCCGCCATGGAGTGGATGCGCGCGGAGTACAGCGCCCCGCTCGATCTGGTCAACGACCGCCTGATCCGCTCGTGCATGCTGCAGCTGGGCGACGGCCATTACTACTGGTACGCCCGCATCCACCACATCGTGCTGGACGGCTTCGGCGCGATGACCTACCTGGCCCGCGTGGCGGAGCTGTACACCGCCGCCGTCTACGGTGTCGACCCCGCGCCCGCCAAGATCACGGATCTGCCCACCCTGGTCGAGCAGGAATTCGCCTACCGCGAGACCAGCCGCTTCAAGTCCGACAAGGACTATTGGGCCGAGCGGGTCGCGGGCCTCGAGGACGGGACCAGCCTGGTCGGCCGGTCGGCCCCGCCCGCCGCGATCAACTCGATCGCCACCGGTGCGCTCAGCGACGAGCAGAGCAGCCTGCTCGAGCGGGCCGTGGCCCGGCACGAGTCCTCGCCCGCCGGACTGCTCATCGCCGGCTTCGCCGCCTACCTCGCGCAGTGGACCGGCAGCGAGGACGTCATCCTCAGCCTCCCGGTGACCGCGCGCACCACCGCGGCCATGCGCCGCTCCGGCGGCGCGGTGTCCAACATCGTGCCGCTGCGCCTGCGCGTCGCGCACGACACCACCGTCACCGAGCTGCTCAAGCAGGTGACGATCGAGGTGTCCGGCGCACTGCGGCACCAGCGGTACCGCGCCGAGGACATCCGCCGCGATTCGAGCGGCGAGTTCAGCGGCGGCGATATCGGCGCACAGTTCTTCGGTCCGTGGGTCAACATCATGTTGTTCCACAACGAGCTGGTCCTGGGCGACATCACCGGTGAATTCAGCGTGCTGTCCACCGGTTCCATCGAGGATCTGGGCGTCAACTTCTACCAGTCGGTCAAGGGCACCCGGAATCACATCGACTTCGAGACCAACCCGAACCTGTACTCGCAGGACGAGACTCGCGGTCACCACGCTCGCTTCCTGGAGTTCTTCGATCGCTTCCTGGCCGGCGGCGCGAGCGAGCCGGTGTGGAGTCTGCCGATCACCACCGACGCCGAGCGCACCCGAACCCTGCTGGACTGGAACGACTCCGCCCACGAGGTTCCGGTCACCACCCTGCCGGCTCTGCTCGACGCGCAGATCCCGCTGACCCCGGACAACGTCGCGCTCGAGTTCGAGGGTGAGCAGCTCACCTACGCCGAGTTCGGCGAGCGCGTCAACCGCCTCGCCCGGTTCCTGATCGCCGACGGCGTCGGTGCCGAATCGCTTGTCGCCCTGGGCATGCGGCGGTCCCTGGACCTGGTGATCGGCATGCACGCGGTGCTGCGCGCCGGTGGCGCGTACGTGCCGATCGACCCCGATCACCCGGCCGACCGCACCGCCTACATCCTCGAGTCCGCGGCACCGGTCTGCGTCCTGACCACCGCCCGTGACCAGCTCGAACTCCCGGAGTCCGTGGACCGTGTGGAGATCGACACGCTCGATGTGTCCGGTCACTCCGCCGAACCGGTCACCGATGCGGACCGCCTGGCCCCGCTGCGCCCGGACAACACCGCGTACGTCATCTACACCTCCGGTTCCACCGGTCGCCCCAAGGGCGTCGCGGTCACCCACCACGCGATCGTCAACCAAGAGCTGTGGATGCTGGACGAGTACCAGCTCACCGCCGACGATGTGTACCTGCAGAAGACGGCCACCACGTTCGACGTGTCGCTGTGGGGTTACTTCCTGCCGCTGATGGTCGGCGCGAAGCTGCTCATCGCCACCCCGGACGGGCACCGCGATCCGCTGTACGTCGCGGACATGATCGAGCGCCACGGCGTCACGATCACCGACTTCGTGCCGTCCATGCTGACGGTGTTCGTCGCGCATGCCACCGCGGCCCAATGTGCCACGCTGCGACACGTTTTCGTGATCGGTGAGGCGCTGCCGCCCGAGACCGGCGCGGGCTTCCGCGCGATCAGCTCGGCGGGTCTGCAGAACCTCTACGGTCCCACCGAGGCCGCGGTCTCGGTGACCTACTGGGAGAACACCGCCGCCGACATCACCACGGTGCCGATCGGCGCGCCCGAGTGGAATGTCGAAGTCTACGTACTGGATTCGCGCCTTCGCCCCGTCGCGATCGGTGCGCCCGGTGAGCTCTACCTGGCCGGACGCCAGCTCGCGCGCGGCTACAAGGGCCGTCCGGATCTGACCTCGGACCGCTTCGTCGCGAACCCGCTCTCCACCCACGGCGAACGCATGTACCGCACCGGTGACCTGGTGCGCTGGAACGGGTCCGGGGCGACCGGAGTCCTCGAGTACATCGGCCGCACCGACTTCCAGGTGAAGTTCCGCGGCCAGCGCATCGAGCTCGGCGAGATCGAGACCGACCTGCTCGCGCACCCCGCCGTCTCCCAGGCCGCCGTGCTGGTCATGGACACCGCCACCGGCCAGCAGCTGGTCGCGTACGTGGTCCCCGTCCCCGGGCAGAGCGTGGATCCCACGGAGCTGACCCGCTTCGTCGCCGAGAAGCTGCCGACCTACATGGTCCCGGCCTCGATCATGGTGCTGGAGGCCTTCCCGCTCAACACCTCCGGCAAGCTGGACCGCAAGGCCCTGCCGGATCCGGTGTTCAGCGCGGACGCCGCCGGGTACCGCGCTCCGCGCACCGCCGCCGAGGAGATCGTGGCGGGCGTGTTCGCCGATGTGCTCGGCCACGCGCGGGTCGGCGTCGATGACAACTTCTTCGATCTGGGTGGTAACTCCCTGGTCGCGACCCAGGTGGTGGCGCGCATCTCGGCGGCCTTCAGCACCCGGCTGGGCGTGCGCGCGCTGTTCGAGACCCCGACCGTCGCGGGCTTGGCCGCGCGCGTGGAATCGGCTGCCCCCTCCGATGTTTCGCGTCCGCCGCTGACGGCGCAGCCGCGCCCCGAGCGGGTGCCGCTGTCGCTGGCGCAGCAGCGCATGTGGTTCCTGAACCAGTTCGATCCGACCGTGCCGACCTACAACCTGCCGTTCGTGGTCCGGTTGCGCGGACAGGTCGATCTCGCGGCCCTGCAGCTGGCGCTGACCGATGTGGTGGAGCGTCAGGAATCGCTGCGCACCATCTTCCCCGAGTCCGGGGACGGCGGTTTCCAGCAGGTGGTCCCGATCGACGAGGTCGACCTGGGCATCGCCATCCACGACATCGACGAAGCCGAACTGCAGAGCGCCCTGGCGCAATTCGCCTCCACCGGCTTCGACGTCTCACACGAGCTGCCGATCCGCGTGCGGCTGTTCAAGGTCGCGCCCACCGTGGGACGTCACGCCGCGCCCGCGAATGCCGCTGCCCCGGAAGGTGTTTCCGAGGACGATTCCGATGCCTCCGGCGATATCGATCTCGCCGTCGCGTTCGTCGTGCACCACATCGCCGCGGACGGTTTCTCCTTCGGTCCGCTCTCGCGCGATATGACCGCCGCCTACCTCGCCCGCGCCGCCGGACAGGAGCCCGCGTGGGCTCCGCTACCGGTGCAGTACCAGGACTTCGGTATCTGGCAGCGCGAGGTGCTCGGCTCGGAATCGGATCCCGAGTCCATGGCCGCGCGCGAGATCGACTACTGGCGTGGTGCTCTCGCGGGTCTGCCCGATCAGCTCGACCTGCCCGCGGACCGCCCGCGCCCGCCGGTGCAGAGCTTCCACGGCAGCCGCGTCACCTTCGAGGTCCCGGTCGAGCTGCACACCCGCCTCACGGCTCTGGCTCGCGCGCAGGGCGTGTCGCTGTTCATGGTCATGCACTCGGCGCTGGCCGTGCTGCTCGCACGCCTGTCCGGCACCACCGACATCTCCATCGGCACCCCGGTCGCCGGTCGTGGTGAGCAGGCCCTGGACGACCTGATCGGCATGTTCGTCAACACCCTGGTGCTGCGCTCGCACGTCGACGGCGCCGAACGCTTCACCGACTTCCTGGCCCGCACCCGCGACACCGACCTGGCCGCGTTCGCCAACACCGATGTGCCGTTCGAGCGCCTGGTCGAGGTCATCAACCCGACCCGCTCGCAGGCGCGGCACCCGCTGTTCCAGGTCATGCTGTCGTTCCAGGAGATGTCGCACGGCTCCATGGAGCTGCCCGAGCTCACCGTCTCCGCGGACGAGCTCGAGGTCGACATCGCCAAGTTCGATCTGCAGTGGACGCTGACCGAACAGCGCGACCTCGCCGGCGCGCCCGCCGGACTCTCGGTGGTGCTGTCCTACGCCACCGATCTGTTCGACGCCCGCACCGTCACCGAATTCGGCGACCGCTACCTGCGCGTTCTGGAATCGGCCGTCGCCGATCCGGGCACCGTGGTGCGCGATATCGACATCCTGGACGCCGGCGAGCGCGCGGTGGTCCTGCACGAGTGGAATCGCACCGAGCACGCGCTGCCGTCCGCGGTGACCGTGCTGGACTTGTTCCAGGAGCAGGTCCGGATCCGCCCGAACGCCACGGCCCTGATCTTCGATCCGGGTGAGCGCGGCGGAATGTTCGGTCCCACAACCGAACTCAGCTATGCCGAGTTCTCCGTGCGGGTGAACCGGCTGGCCCGCAAGTTGATCGCCGAGGGCGTCGGCCCGGAGTCTTTGGTGGCGGTCGGTATTCGGCGCTCGGTGGACATGATGGTCGCCATCTACGCCACGCTGGCGGCCGGCGGCGGCTACGTGCCGATCGACCCCGACCACCCCGCCGAGCGCACCGACTACGTGCTGCGCAGCTCGGAGCCGGTGGTGCTGCTCACCACCCGCGACGACGCCGTGGACAGCCAGGACTGCCCGGTCCTGCGCCTGGACGAGCTGGACCTGAGCGAGTTCGACGACGCGCCGATAGCGCCGTCCGAACGCCGCGGTGAACTGCGCCCTTCGAACGCCGCCTACGTGCTCTACACCTCCGGTTCCACCGGCCGCCCCAAGGGCGTGGCCGTGCGGCACTCCGCGGTCCTGAACCAGATCGCCTGGATCACCGGCGAATACGAGATCGACGACACCGACGTCATTCTGCAGAAGACCCCCGTCACCTTCGACGTGTCGGTGTGGGAACTGTTCGGATCCCTCGCTGTCGGTGCGCAATTGGTGATCGCCGCGCCCGACGGGCACCGCGATCCGATGTACCTGTCCGAGGTCATCGGCAACCACCGCGTCACCATGACCTCGTTCGTGCCCTCGATGCTCTCGGTGTTCGCCTCGAGCGCCTCGGCCGCGGAATGCCTGTCCCTGCGTGCGGTTCTCGTCGCCGGTGAAGCGCTGCCCCCGGCCACGGTCACCGCGTTCCGCAAGTTCTCCACCGCCGCGGTGCACAATCTCTACGGCCCGACCGAATTCACCGTGCACGCCACCTACGCGCCCATCGACGCGCCCACGGTCACCTCGGTGCCGATCGGCCGCCCCGTGTGGAACGCGCAGGCCTATGTCCTGGACGGCGGCCTGCGACCGGTCGCCGCGGGCGTACCCGGCGAGCTGTATCTCGGTGGCGCCCAGGTGGCGCGCGGCTACCACGGCCGCCCCGACCTGAGCGCGGAACGCTTCGTCGCCAACCCCTTCGGCGAACCCGGCTCACGCCTGTACCGCACCGGTGACCTGGTGCGCTGGAACGCCAATACCGCCGGTGTCATCGATTACATCGGCCGCACCGACTTCCAGGTGAAGTTCCGCGGTCAGCGCATCGAGCTCGGCGAGATCGAGACCGCGCTGCTGGATCACCCCGCGGTCAACCAGGCCGTGGTGCTGGTCATCGACACCGTCGCGGGCGATCAGCTGGTCGCGTACATAGTGACCGGCCGCCCCGTCGATCTCGACAGCGTCAAGACCTGGCTGCAGCGCACCCTGCCCGCGTACATGGTGCCGGGCTCGATCATGGTGCTCGAGGAGTTCCCGCTCAACGCCTCGGGCAAGCTCGACCGCAAGGCGCTGCCCTCCCCGCAGTTCGAGGTGCGCGAATTCCGTGCTCCGACAACCCCGATCGAGGAGATCGTCGCCCAGATCTTCGGCGAGGTCCTCGGCATCGCCCGGGTCGGCGTCGACGACGACTTCTTCGAACTCGGCGGCAACTCGCTGATCGCCACCCAGGTGGCCACCCGCCTCGGCACCGCCCTGGACACCCGCGTCCCGGTCCGCATGCTGTTCGAGGCCGCCACCGTCGAGGCGCTCGCCGCCCGCGTCGAATCGCACGCCGGTGACGGAGCGCGCAAGGCCCTGGTGGCCCGCGAGCGTCCCACCGACATCCCGCTTTCCCTTGCGCAGCAGCGCATGTGGTTCCTGAACCGCTTCGACACCGCGTCGGCGGTGAACAACATCCCGGTCGCCATTCGCCTCTCCGGCGAACTCGACGTGGCGGCCCTGCAGGTCGCCGTCATCGACGTGATCGACCGGCACGAGTCGCTGCGCACCGTCTTCCCCGAGACCGTGCACGGCCCGGTGCAGCAGGTCCTGGACGCCGCGCAGATCGTGCCCGACCTGACCCCGGTCCCGGTCACCCAGGCCAACCTGCTCGACCACCTGATCGAACTGGCGTCGATGGCCTTCGACGTCACCGACGAAGTGCCTTTGCACGCGGCGCTTTTCGAGATCAGTGAGTCCGAGTACGTGCTCGGCATGGTGGTGCACCACATCTCCGCCGACGGCTGGTCCATGGGCCCGCTGGCCCGGGATGTGATGGTCGCCTACGCCGCCCGCACCTCGTGGGAGGCGCCCGCCTGGGCCGAATTGCCGGTGCAGTACGCCGATTACGCGCTGTGGCAGCGCGAGGTGCTCGGCGCGGAGGACGACCCGGCCTCGCTGATCTCCAAGCAGATCGGTTACTGGGCCGAGACTCTCGCCGATCTGCCGGACGAGCTGGTGCTCCCGTCGGACCGTCCGCGTCCGCCGGTCGCCACCTACCGGGGCGGCACCTACCCGTTCGCCATTTCCGCCGAAACCCAGCAGCGTCTGGTCGAATTGGGCCGCAGGCACAATGCCTCGCTGTTCATGGTGCTGCACAGCGCGCTGGCGGTTCTGCTGGCGCGGCTGTCGGGCACGGCCGACATCGCGATCGGCACCCCGGTGCACGGCCGCGGTGAGGCCGCCCTCGACGACCTGATCGGCATGTTCGTCAACACCCTGGTGCTGCGCAGCGAGGTGGAGGCCGACACGTCCTTCGCCGAACTGCTGGCCAAGGCCCGCGAGAGCGATCTGCACGCCTTCGCGCATGCCGATGTGCCGTTCGAGCGCCTGGTCGAGGTGCTCAACCCGGCCCGCTCGCAGTCCCGGCACCCGCTGTTCCAGGTCATGCTGACCTTCCAGAACACCCGCCAGGCCAGCCTGGAGCTGCCCGGCCTCTCGGTCAACGGCATCGACTACGACGCCGGTCTGGCCAAGTTCGATCTGCAGCTGACCCTGCAGGAGATCCAGGACGCGCACGGCGAGCACGCGGGCATGTCCGCCGAGTTCTCCTACGCCCTGGACCTTTTCGACGAGCCGACCGTCGCCGCCTTCGCGCAGCGACTGGATCTGATCCTGGCCGCCGTGGTGGCCGATCCGGAGCAGGCCATCGGCGATATCGATCTGCTGGTCGGCGACGAGCGCTCGCAGGTGCTCACCGGGTGGAACGCCACCGAGTTCGAGCTGGCGAAGGTGCTCCCGGAGCTGCCGCAAGGCGTTGCCCCGACCCTGGTTTCGCTCTTCGAGGCACAGGCGCTGAGCAGCCCCGACGCGCCCGCGATCAGCTTCGAAGGGACGACTCTGTCCTATGCGGAGTTCGGTGGCCGGGTCAATCGCCTGGCCCGCAAGCTCCTCTCGCAGGGTGTGGGCGCGGAAACGCATGTGGCCCTTGCCATCCGCCGCTCGATCGACCTCGTGGTCGCCATGTACGCGGTGCTCGAGGCCGGTGGCGCGTACGTGCCGCTGGATCCCGATCAGCCCGGCGAGCGCATCGACTACGTGCTCGACACCGCTCGCCCGGTCGCCATCCTGACCACCGGCCGCGACGACTTCGTCACCGGCCGCAATGTCCCGCTGCTCGAGGTCGACGACATCCGCCTGGACGAGCTGTCGGACGCCCCGATCACCGATGCCGAACGCGGCGGGGCGATTTCGCCCGCGCACACCGCGTACGTCATCTTCACCTCCGGCTCCACCGGCCGCCCCAAGGGCGTCGCCGTGGAGCACGGCGCCATCGTGAACCGTCTGCTCTGGATGCAGCACGAGTACCCGATCGGCTCGCAGGACGCGGTCCTGCAGAAGACCCCCGCCACCTTCGACGTGTCGGTGTGGGAGTTCTTCTGGCCGCTGCAGACCGGTGCGCGCCTGGTCGTGGCGAAGCCGGACGGCCATCGCGATCCGGTGTACCTGGCTCAGGTCATCGCCGAAGAGGGCATCACCACAGCGCATTTCGTGCCGTCCATGCTGTCGGTCTTCGTGACCACGGGCTTGGGGGAGTGGGATGCCACCGAGGGACCCGCGCCGCGCCTGCGTCAGGTGTTCGCCTCCGGTGAGGCCCTGCCCGCTCCGACCGCGCAGAAGCTGCGCGAGCTGACCGGTGCGCGCCTGCACAACCTGTACGGCCCTACCGAGGCCGCTGTCGACGTGACCTATCACGAGGTCACCGACTCCGATTCGACGTTCGTGCCGATCGGCCGTCCGGTCTGGAACACCCGCACCTACGTGCTGGACGCCCGTTTGAACGCGGTCGCGCCCGGTGTCGCGGGTGAGCTCTACCTGGCCGGCGATCAGCTGGCTCGTGGCTACCTCGGCCGTCCCGACCTGTCGGCCGATCGCTTCGTGGCGAACCCCTTCGGCGCGCCCGGCTCCCGCATGTACCGCACCGGTGACCTCGTCACCTGGACCGCCGCCGGGGAACTGAACTACCTGGGCCGCACCGACTTCCAGGTGAAGCTGCGCGGTCTGCGCATCGAGCTGGGCGAGATCGAGGCCGCGCTGCTGGCCGAGCGCTCCATCGCCCAGTCCGTCGTCGTGGTGCGCGCGGACGCGCACGCCGGTGATCAGCTGGTCGGCTATGTGGTCCGCGAGCCGGACGCCGTGGTCGACGTGGAATCGGTCAAGGCGGCCCTCGGCCGCTCGCTGCCCGCCTACATGGTCCCCGCCGCGATCGTGGTGCTGGACGCCTTCCCGGTCAACGCCTCGGGCAAGCTGGATCGAAAGGCGTTGCCCGCGCCGGTGTTCGAGGCCAAGCGCTTCCGCGCCGCCTCGACTCCGATCGAGGAGATCACCGCGCAGATCTTCGCCGATCTGCTCGGCGTTCCGCGCGTCGGCGTCGACGACGACTTCTTCGAGCTGGGCGGCAACTCGCTGGTCGCCACCCAGGTCGTGGCGCGCCTGTCGGCGGCGTTGAACGCCGAGATCGGCGTGCGCGTGCTGTTCGAGGCGCCGACCGTCGCGGCGCTGGCCGCACGGGTGGAGTCGCACGCGGGAACCGGTGTGCGCCAAGCGCTCACGGTGCGCACCCGTCCGGAGCACCCGCCGCTGTCGCTGGCGCAGCAGCGCATGTGGTTCCTGAACCGCTTCGACACCGAATCGGCCGCGAACAATATCCCGGCTGCCGTAAGGCTCACCGGCGCACTGGATCTCGCCTCGTTGCGCGGTGCGGTCGCCGATGTGGTGGCGCGCCACGAATCGTTGCGGACGGTCTACCCGTCGCACGAGGGCGTCGCCTTCCAGAAGGTGCTCCCGACCTCCCGCGCGGTGCCGCCGCTGGACGTCGTCGAGGTGACCGATGCCGAGCTCTACGCGGCGGTCTACGACTTCGCCGGGCGCGGTTTCGATGTCACCGCCGAACCGCCGGTGCGGCTGCGGGCGTTCCGCCTCGCGGCGGACGAGCACGTGCTCGTGCTGGTGACGCACCACATCGCGGGCGACGGTTTCTCGATGAACCCGCTGTTGCGCGATCTGATGACCGCCTACGTGGCGCGCAGCAGCGGCGAGTCGCCGAGCTGGCGGGACCTGCCGGTGCAGTACGCGGATTTCGCGCTGTGGCAGCGCGAAACCCTCGGCTCCGAGGACGATCCGCGCTCGCTCATCACCGAGCAGCTGGACTACTGGCGCGCGACGCTCGCGAGCCTGCCGGACGAGCTGCGCCTGTCCACCCGCCCGCGTCCCGCCGTGGCCTCCTACGAGGCGGGCACGCACCGCTTCGAGGTGTCGGGTGAACTGATCACCGGCCTGAACCGGGTCGCGCAGCAGCACGGCACCACCCTGTTCATGGTGGTGCACAGTGCATTCGCCGCATTGTTGGCGCGGTTGTCGGGCACCGACGACATCGCCGTGGGTATCCCGGTCGCGGGCCGCGGCGAGCAGGCGCTGGACGATCTGGTCGGCATGTTCGTCAACACTCTGGTGCTGCGTTCACCGGTCGACACCGGTGCGAGCTTCGCCGATCTGCTGAAGAAGGTGCGCGAGCGCGACCTGCAGGCCTTCGCGCACGCCGACGTTCCGTTCGAGCGGCTCGTGGACGTGCTCAACCCGGCGCGTTCGCAGTCGCGCCATCCGCTGTTCCAGGTCATGCTCTCGTTCCAGAACCTGGGCCGCACAGCGCTGGAACTGCCGGGCCTGTCCGTCGCCGAGCTCGGCATCGACCAGCAGTCGGCCAAGTTCGATCTGCAGTTGACCCTGAGCGAGGTGTTCGACGCGAGCGCGGCCGCCGACGCCGAGTCGGCGGCGATGGACGCCGAACTGGTCTTCGCGACCGATCTGTTCGGTCCCGAGTTCGCCGAGGTGTTCGCGCAGCGCTTCGTGCGCATGCTGACCGCCGTCGTGGCCGATCCGTCGGTCACGGTCGGGGATATCGAACTGCTGGCCGACGCCGAGCGCTCACGCGTGCTGCGCGGCTGGAACGACACCACCTTCGAACTGGACGCGGCCCTGCCGGACGTCTCGGAGGGCGCGGCGGCGACGCTGGCGTCGCTGTTCGAGGCCCAGGTCGCGCTGACTCCCGCCGCGAACGCCGTCACCTTCGAGGGGACGGCTCTGTCCTACGCCGAGTTCGCCGGCCGGGTCCGCCGGCTCGCCCGCTGGCTGATCGCCGAGGGCGTCGGCCCGGAATCGTATGTGGCGCTGGGTATGCGCCGCTCCATCGACCTGGTGGTCGGCATGTACGCCGTCACCGTGGCCGGTGGCGCGTACGTGCCGCTGGATCCCGATCATCCGGCCGAGCGCATCGAGTACATCCTCGACACCGCCGACCCGGTGTGCGTGCTGACCTCCGGCGACAACCTGGAAGGTGTTGCGGCGAGCCAGGTCCGGATCGATCAGCTGGACCTGTCGGGCTTCGCCACGACACCGATCACCGATGCCGAGCGCCGCACGCCGCTGCGCCCGCGCAGCACCGCGTACGTCATCTTCACCTCCGGCTCCACCGGCCGCCCCAAGGGCGTCGCCGTCTCGCACGCCGCGATCGTCAACCGCCTGGTGTGGATGCACGCGCAGTACGGCCTGGCCGCCGACGACGTGGTGCTGCAGAAGACCCCCGCCACCTTCGACGTGTCGGTGTGGGAGTTCTTCTGGCCGCTGCAGGTCGGCGCGCGCCTGGTGATCGCCAAGCCGGACGGCCACCGCGATCCGGCGTATCTGACGGAAATCATCGCCGCCGAACAGGTCAGCACGGTGCACTTCGTGCCGTCCATGCTGGCGGTCTTCGTGGCCGAGCTGGCGGGCCGCCCGAGCGCCGCCGCCGCGCTGGGCCTGCGCAATGTCTTCGCCTCCGGTGAGGGCCTGCCCGGCACCACCGCGCAGGCGCTGCGGCAGCTGACCGGTGCGCGCCTGCACAACCTGTACGGGCCCACCGAGGCCGCCGTCGACGTGACCTATCACGAGGTCACCGACGCGGACGTGACCTCGGTGCCGATCGGTGCGCCGGTCTTCAATACCCAGGTCTACGTGCTGGATTCGCGGCTGCGACCGGTTCCGGTCGGTGTCGCGGGTGAGCTGTACCTGGCGGGCGATCAGCTTGCCACCGGCTATGTCACGCGCCCGGACCTGACCTCGGATCGCTTCGTGGCCAACCCGTTCGCGGTCGGCGAGCGCATGTACCGCACCGGTGACCTCGTGGTCTGGAGCGTGGACGGCGAGCTGGAGTACCTGGGCCGCACCGACTTCCAGGTGAAGCTGCGCGGTCTGCGCATCGAACTGGGCGAGATCGAGTCGGCGCTCACCGCGCTGCCCGCGATCGCGCAGTCGGTGGTCGTGGTCAGGCGCGACGAGCGGACCGGCGACCAGCTGGTCGGCTACCTGGTGGCGGCGGACGCCGAGCTGGATCTCGACGCGGTGAAAGACGCTCTGTCCCAGCAGCTTCCGTCGTACATGGTGCCCACCGCCTTCATGGTGCTCGACGCCTTCCCGCTCAATGCCTCGGGCAAGCTGGATCGCAAGGCGCTGCCCGCGCCGACCTTCGCCGCCAAGGTGTACCGCGCCCCGGCCACCCCGGTGCAGCAGACCGTCGCCGGCGTCTTCGCCGATGTCATCGGCGTCGAGCGGGTCGGGCTGGACGACGACTTCTTCGAGCTGGGCGGCAACTCGCTGATCGCCACCCAGGTGGTGGCCCGCCTGTCCACCGCGCTCGACGCGGACGTTCCGCTGCGCGCGCTCTTCGAGGCGACGACCGTCATCGCCCTTGCCGCGCAACTGGAATCGCGCGTCGGCACCGGCGGCCGAGCCCCCCTGACCGCTCGCGAGCGCGGCGATCTGACGCCGCTCTCGCCCGCGCAGCAGCGCATGTGGTTCCTGAACCGCTTCGACAACCGCACCGCCGTCAACAACATCCCCGTCGCGCTGAAGCTCACCGGCGAGATCGACCTCGAGGCCTTCACCGCGGCCCTGGGCGATGTGCTGGCCCGGCACGAGGCGCTGCGCACCGTCTACCCGGAGGTCGAGGGCGACGGCTACCAGCGCGTGGTGCCGCTCTCGGACATCGAGTTCGACGTGCGCGCCGAAAGCGTCACCGCCGCTGAGCTTCCCGCGCGCATCACGCAGCTCGCGACGGTCTTCTTCGACGTCACGCAGGAACTGCCGTTCCGCGCGGGCGTGCTGAGTCTCGGTGCGAACGAGCACGTGGTCGTGCTGGTGCTGCATCACATCAGCGCGGACGGCTTCTCGCTGCGCCCGCTGCTGCGCGACGTGGTGGCGGCCTACCTGGACCGCAGCCGCGGCGAGGCGCCGAGCTGGGAGCCGCTGCCGGTGCAGTACGGCGACTACGCGCTGTGGCAGCGCGAGGTGCTCGGTTCCGAGAGCGATCCGGAATCCACCGCGGCACAGCAGGTGTCCTACTGGCGCGAGCAGCTGCGCGATCTGCCCGAGCAGATCGAGCTGCCGGCCGACCGGCCGCGGCCCGAGATCGCCACCAATGCCGGTGGCACGTACGACTTCTCGATCGACGCCGAGCTGCACCGGGCGCTGAACTCGCTGGCCCGCGAGCACGACGTCACGCTGTTCATGGTCGTGCACGCCGCGCTGGCCACCTGGGCCGCGCGTCTGTCGCGCGCCACCGATATCGCGATCGGCACCCCGATCGCGGGCCGTGGCGAGCGGGCGCTGGACGATCTGGTCGGCATGTTCGTCAACACCCTGGTGCTGCGCACCGAGGTGGCCCCGCAGGCGGCGTTCCGCGAGCTGCTCTCGCAGATCCGGCGCACCGACCTGGCCGCCTTCGCGCACGCCGACGTGCCGTTCGAGCGGCTCGTGGACGTGCTGAGCCCGGTCCGCTCGCAGGCGCATCACCCGCTGTTCCAGGTCGCGCTGACTTTCGAGGCTGCCGGAGCGAAGGACGCGGGCGCGGTCTCGCTGCCCGGTCTGGACGTCGAGGCCGTCGAATTCGATCCCGGCACAGCCAAGTTCGATGTGCAGCTGACCGTGGGCGAGCGCGCCGACGGCTCGCTGGGCCTGTCCTGGAACTACGCCACCGATCTGTTCGATCCCGAGACCGTGGCCACCTTCGCCGAGCGTCTGGTGCGCATTCTGCGCGCGGTCGCCGAGGATCCGGCCGCGCTGCTCGGCGATATCGATCTGCTGGGCGAGGGCGAACGGCATCAGGTCGCCGAGCGCTGGGTCTCCGCCGGTGACGACATCGTCGCGCTGGCCGACGCGGCGCGGGTCACCGCCGCCGCCATGCAGGCCGCGGCCACCGCCGGAGTCGGCGG
>NZ_BDBU01000041.1 GCF_001613145.1 Nocardia jejuensis NBRC 103114 | reverse complement strand
GACGGCGACGACGCGGGGCCGGGGCCTCTGCCGGAACGGCCGCGGCCGTTGCCGGAACCTCGGGCGCCGCGGCGGTGGTAGCGGTCTGCACCTTCTCGGCGGCCTGGGCTTCAGCCACGGTGACCGCGGCTTCCGCGGCTGCCGCGACCGACTCCTCGGCGACGACCTCGTCCTCGACAGCGCTCACGGCCTCGTCCGGCTGCGCCTCGGCGACCTCGGATTCGGCTGTGTGGCGGCCGGTTCCGTTCGTCGAGGCCTTGGCGGCCCAGCTCTGCGCGTTGTCGGCGGCCTCGACATCGGCGACCGCCTGATCGGCGACCGATTCGACATCGTGGTCCTCGTCATGGTGCGAGGCCATGGCGAGCGCGACCGGATGAGCGCGCCGGGCGGCGGCCTTCTCCTTGGTCTCGCCGGTCTCCCTGTGCTCCTCGACCGGAGTCTCGGCGGCAGCGGGGGTCTCGGCGTTGGCGTTGCGGTCCTTACGGCGACGGCTGCGGCCCTCGCGACGGCCCGCGCCCTCCTCGCCCGCCGGAGCCGCGGTGGCCTCCACCGGGTAGTTGTGCACGATGATGCCGCGGCCGTGGCAGTGGTCACAGGTGGTGGAGAACGCCTCGACCAGGCCGGTGCCCAGCTTCTTGCGGGTCATCTGAACCAGGCCCAGCGAGGTGACCTCGGAGACCTGATGACGCGTGCGGTCACGGCCCAGCGCCTCGGTCAGGCGGCGCAGCACCAGATCCCGGTTGGACTCGAGCACCATGTCGATGAAGTCGACGACGATCATGCCGCCGATATCGCGCAGGCGCATCTGGCGGACGATCTCCTCGGCCGCCTCCAGGTTGTTGCGGGTGACGGTCTCTTCCAGGTTCGAGCCGCCGGCACCGGTGAACTTGCCGGTGTTGACGTCCACGACCGTCATGGCCTCGGTGCGATCGATCACCAGGGTGCCGCCGGAGGGCAGCCACACCTTGCGATCCAGGGCCTTGGCCAGCTGCTCGTCGATGCGCAAGCTGCCGAACACGTCGACGCCGGTGTTCTCGTGGCGCTCGACGCGGGACAGCATGTCCGGCGCGACCGTGCGCACGTAGTTCTCCACGGTCGTCCAGGAGCGATCGCCCTCGATGACGAGTTTCGAGAAGTCCTCGTTGAACAGATCGCGAACGACCTTGACCAGCAGGTCGGGCTCCTCGTACAGGGTCTTGGGCGTGCCCGACCCGTGCTTGGCCTGCTCCTCGATGGTTCGCCAGGTCGCCTGCAGCCGCTCGACGTCGCGAGCCAGCTCGGACTCCTCGACGCCCTCGGACGCGGTGCGGATGATGACGCCCGCGTCCTGCGGCACGATGTCGCGCAGGATCTCCTTGAGACGCTTGCGCTCGGTATCGGGCAGCTTGCGGCTGATACCGGTCGAGCTGCCGCCGGGCACGTACACCAGGAAGCGGCCGGCCAGGCTGATCTGCGTGGTCAGGCGAGCGCCCTTGTGGCCCACCGGATCCTTGGACACCTGCACCAGCACGGTGTCACCGGGGCGGAGCGCCTGCTCGATCTTGCGCTCGCGGCCACCGAGACCGGCGGCCTCCCAGTTCACCTCGCCCGCGTAGAGCACGCCGTTGCGGCCACGGCCGATATCGACGAACGCGGCCTCCATCGAGGGCAGCACGTTCTGGACCTTGCCCAGGTAGACATTGCCGACCATGGACGCGGAACCGGTGCTGGTGACGAAGTGCTCGACCAGGACACTGTCCTCGAGCACGGCGACCTGGATGGTGTTCGTGGGGTGTTCGGGGAAGTGCTTCTCGCGCACCACCATGACCCGATCCACCGATTCGCGGCGAGCCAGGAACTCCGACTCGGTCAGGATCGGCGGGCGGCGACGACCGGCCTCGCGACCGTCCCGGCGACGCTGACGCTTGGCCTCGAGGCGGGTGGACCCGCTGATGCCCTGCACCTCGTCGACGTTCGCGGCGGCAGCGGCGGCGCGGCGCTTGCTGCGCGGCTCCCGCTCGTGCACGACGGTGTTGGGCGGATCGTCCTCGGAGACGGCCTCGGTCTCGGCCTCCTCGCCGCCCTTGCGGCGACGACGGCGCCGACGACGGCGACTGCTCGCGCCCTCCGGCACGACCGAGGAATCCTCGTCGTCGTCCTCGGCGGACTCGGTGTCGGCCGATTCGGCGGACTCGTCGGAGTCGTGCGCGCCGGACTCGTCGCCCTCGGCATCGGACTCGTCGTCGTTCTCGTTCTGCTGTTCGCCACGACCACGACCACGGCCGCGGCGGCCACGACGACGCCGGCGCGAGCCGCTGTCGTCGCGCTGCTCGGCATTGTCGTCGCCGTCCCAGTCACTCTCGTCCTCGACGGCCTCGGGTGCGATCTCCTCGACGACCGCCTTCTCCTGGGCGACCTTCTCGGGAACGACCTTCTCCTGGACCGGCTTGTCCTGAGCGGGCTTGTCCTGGACCGGCTTGTCCTGCGCCTTGGTCTTGCGGTCGGCACGCAGCTTGCGGCGAGCCTCCTCGGCCGCGGTGGCGTCCGGCGGCAGGAACAGCGGCTGCGCGACAGCGGCGGAGGCCTGGTAGGTGACCGGTTCCTCGATCCGCGGCGGGGCCTGGAACGGGTTGGTGAACAGGCTCGGCTGGCGGGAGGCGATCTCGGCCGCCTCGACTTCCAGGGCGGCCAGTTCGTCGGCGGCGCGGTCGTCACCGGCGGCGATGGCCTCCTCGACCGTCGTCTCGGCGATCGGGGCGGGCGAGACCGGAGCGGACGGCTCGACCTCACGCGGCCCGAAGGCGTCCCGGACGGTTTCGGCGACCGAGCGGTCCAGACTCGACTGCGGGCTCCTGGCCTGCGCGCCCATCTCGGTCAGGTGGGCCAGAATACGTTTGCTGGTCGTTCCCAGCAGCTTCGCCAGTGCGTGCACTCGGATCCGTTCCGGCAATTGGTCGGCGCCGGGACTGGTGTTCGCTGGTGCGTGTTCGCTACCGGCGATCCCCCCATCACCGTTCACTTGCGATGCTTCCAGCGGCTCTTGATCGGCCACGAAATCTCCTCGGGAGGCCCCCGGGCGCGTCCCTCCGTGGAGTGACGCGGCCGACGCGGGGGCGCTGTCTGTTTCGCCTCGCACCCCACCGGGGCACGAGATCGTATGGTCTCCGCGCCGCGTGGCCCGTTATCACATATGTCTTCGTCGTTCGGGCTAACTGGTCACGCGGCACCTGGCGTTTGGCTCGACTCCGCGTCACGAGCGTTCATCCAGCGTGCCGCCTGACAGCCGAGTCTAAGAAGCCGTCGGCGGCAGCGATGATCGTCCGTCGTGCCGCGGTGTCATTTCGGAGATAACCCTCACCTGCCGCAATCGGCGAGCGTCGGCTACTTCCAGAGCCAGTATCCCACACCACGCGGAAGCGTCGTGCTCGCGAACCCTCCGTAGGCTGTCGCGAGTCGCGCATCGGACGCGGTCGGGGCGGACCTGTCACCGGGCTGGTGGGACCGTCTGCACCCCGTAGGGGGTCCGGGAGCTGAGCCCCCGGACCTCTATCTTCGAGCTCGGGGGCGAGGTCGCCACCCGGTGTTCAATAGCCGAAAGTTGTGCGTCAGAGGGTGAATTCGGGGAACCAGAGCGAAATCTCACGCTTGGCGGACTCGGGCGCGTCGGAGCCGTGCACGAGGTTGAACTGGGTCTCGAGGGCGTAGTCGCCGCGGATGCTGCCGGGCACGGCCTTCTCGACCGGGTCGGTGCCGCCCGCGATCTGACGGAACGCGGCGATGGCGCGCGGGCCTTCGAGTACGGCCGCGACGACCGGGCCGGAGGTGATGAATTCGATGAGCGAACCGAAGAAGGGCTTCTCGGCGTGCTCGGCGTAGTGCTGGCCGGCCAGGTCCTCGGATACGTCCACGAGCTTCAGCGCCGCGATCTTCAGACCCTTGCGCTCGATCCGGGTGATGATCTCCCCGACCAGGCCACGGGCCACGCCGTCCGGCTTGATGAGTACCAACGTCTGCTCAGTCACAGCCCTCACCCTAACGGCCGGTAGCCGAGGGGAAAAACGCAGGTCGAAGCTCACACCCCCGGCTGTCCGATTACACCGCTTCGTTCAGGCCCCGGACATCCGCTGGCTGGGTAGCAGGCCCGCGTCCATGCGCTTCTTCACATCGGCGCGCAGGAACAGGACGAACAGCCACACGGCCGCGAACACCACGCCGATGATCAGGATCGACAGGTGCACGAAACCACCCGCGAGCAGCAGCACCTGCAGGCCCAGATTGAACTGGATGGCCCACGGGCGACGCTGCATGCCCGCGCCGACGATCATCACGATGGCCAGGCCGACCAGGTACAGCACCGACCACCAGCGCAGGCCGCCGCCGACCGAGCTCACCACGGGTAGCGCGAGCAGTACGGTGATGGCCTCCAGGACCAGCGTGCCGGCCATGACGCCGCGCAGACCCTTCCACGGGTCGGTCGCGGGCGCGGGGACGCCGTCGTCCCCGGGCGTAGCGCTCTGGTCCTGGTTCACGTCGTCCTGGCTCACGCCGGGTCCTTTCCGAACAGCGATCGGGCCGCCCCTGCCGTGACGACCGATCCGGTGATGACGATGCCCGCGCCCGAGACCAGTTCGAGGTCTTCACCGTCCTCGGCGAGGGCGATGGCGGTCTCGATAGCATCGGTCAGATCGTGGGCCACCGCGACCCGCTCGTCGCCGAAACGCTGCACGGCCAGGTTGGCCAGATCGTCCACGGGCAGCGCGCGGGGGGAACCGTTCTCGGTGACGACGATCTCGTCGAAGATCGGTTCGAGGGCGTCGAGAATGCCGGCGGCGTCCTTGTCGGCCAGCACCGCGATCACGCCGACCAGTTTACGGAAGTCGAACTCGCTGCTCAGCGTGGCCGCGAGCGCCTGCGCGCCCTGCGGGTTGTGCGCGGCGTCCAGGAAAATGGTCGGCGCGCTGCGCGCCCGTTCCATCCGCCCCGGGCTGATCGCACCGGCGAAACCGGCGCGCACGGCGTCGATGTCGAGCTTGCGATCCGCGCCCGCGCCGAAGAAGGCCTCGACCGCGGCCAGCGCCAGCACCGCGTTGCGGGCCTGATGCTCACCGTGCAATGGCAGGAAGATGTCGTCGTAGACCCCGCCCAGGCCCTGCAGTTCCAGGACCTGACCGCCGACCGCGACCCGGCGCGAGAGCACCCGGAACTCCGAGCCCTCACGGGCCACGGCCGCGTCCATCTCGACCGCGCGGCGCAGCAGCACGTCCATCACCTCGGGCTCCTGCTGCGCGATCACCGCGACGGTGTCGCGCGGCACGAGATCGTCGGCGGGGGCCTTCTTGATGATTCCGGCCTTCTCCCCCGCGATGGAGGTGAGGTCCGGGCCCAGATAGTCCATGTGGTCCAGGCCGATCGGGGTGATGACCGCGACCTGCCCGTCGATCACGTTGGTGGCGTCCCAGGTGCCGCCCATACCGGTCTCGACGATCGCGACATCGACGGGCGCCTCGGCGAAGGCCGCGTACGCCATGCCGGTGAGCACCTCGAACTTGCTCATGGCCGGGCCGCCCGCCGCGTCGGACTGCTTGTCGATCATCTCCAGGTACGGCTGCAGTTCGCGGTAGAGCTCGACGTAGCGACCGGGTGTGATGGGCGCGTTGTCGATGGCGATGCGCTCGGTGGCCAGCTGCAGATGCGGGCTGGTGATGCGGCCGGTGCGCCGGTGCAGGGCCGTGAGCAGCGAGTCGATCATGCGGGTGACCGAGGTCTTGCCGTTGGTTCCCGCGATCTGGATGGCCGGGTAGTTCTTCTCGGGCGAACCCAGCACATCCATGAGCGTCGCGATGCGGGTCAGCGACGGCTCGATCTTGGTTTCCGGCCAGCGCAGGTCGAGTTCGGCCTCCACGAGCGCCATTTCGGCGAGATCGACCGGGGAGGTGCCCGTCAGCGGGGCCTCGGAGTACCGGCGTTCGGGTTCGTCGTTCATTTGCGCTCCGCCAGTTTCGCGATCTCGGCCAGCCGGGCGCCGATGCGCTCGACCTCGGACGTGGCGATCTCCTGACGGGCCCGGATCTTGGCCACGACGTCATCGGGCGCCTTGGCCAGGAAGCCCTCGTTGCCGAGTTTGCCCGTGGTGCCCGCCAATTCCTTCTGCGCCGCGGCGAGATCCTTCTCGAGGCGGCGCGCCTCGGCCTCGAGGTCGACGGTGCCGGAGGTGTCGATCTCGACGGTCACGGTGCCGCCGGACAGGCGCACCTCGACCGAGGCGGTGGCGGCGAAGTCCTCGCCCGGTTCGGTGAGGCGGGCCAGGTTGGTGATGGCGGCGACCTGGTCGGTGAGGCCCGCGGCGTCGATGCCGATCAGCGTGGCGCTGACCTTCTGGCTGTCGGCCAGGCCCTGATCGCTGCGAAAGCGGCGGATCTCGGTGATCAGGTCCTGGGTGTCCGAGACACGCTGGGCGGCAACCGCATCCGCGGCCACACCCGTCGCCTGCGGCCAGGCCGCGATCACGATGGATTCGCCGCCGCTGCGCGCGCCGTCCGCGTCGGTGGTGAGGGCCTGCCACAGCTCCTCGGTGACGTACGGGATGGCCGGATGCAGCAGCCGGAGCACCGAATCGAGCACATTGCCCAGCACGATCCGGGTGCTCTCGGCGCGCTCCTGCGATTGCGCGAACTGCACCTTGGCCAATTCCAGATACCAGCTGCAGAATTCGTCCCAGGCGAAGTGGTAGAGCGCCTCGCAGGCCTTGCCGAACTCGTAGCGGTCGAAGCTCGAATCCACTTCGGCGCGCACCTCGTCGAGGCGGTCCAGGATCCAGCGGTCGGTGTCGGTGAGGCTCTCGCGAGCGGGCAGTTCACCGGGGACCGCGCCGTTCATGAGCGCGAACTTGGTGGCGTTGAACAGCTTCGTGACGAAGCTGCGCGAGGCGGTCACGTGCGAGGTGCCCACGGACAGGTCGCCGCCGGGCTGCGCGCCCCGGGCGAGGGTGAATCGGGTTGCGTCCGCGCCGTATTCGTTGATCCAGTCCAGCGGGTCGATGCCGTTGCCGCGCGACTTGGACATCTTGCGGCCGTGCTCGTCGCGAATCAGGCCGTGCAGGAACACATCCTGGAACGGGACCTGCTTCGCGTCCTTGCCCGCGGTGAGGACCTCGTCCTCGGAGACGAACATGCCGAACATCATCATCCGGGCCACCCAGAAGAACAGGATGTCGTACCCGGTGACGAGAACGCTTGTGGGATAGAACTTCTCGAGCTCGGCGGTGGCGTCGGGCCAGCCCATGGTGGAGAAGGGCCACAGACCCGAGGAGAACCAGGTGTCGAGCACGTCCGGATCCTGGACGTAGCCCTCGGGAGCCTGCTCGTCCGGTCCGACGCACACGACCTCGCCGGCGGGGCCGTACCAGATCGGGATGCGGTGACCCCACCACAGCTGCCGGGAGATGTTCCAGTCGTGCATGTTGTCGACCCAGTCGAACCAGCGCGGTTCCTGGCTCGCGGGGTGAATCTTGACCTCGCCGTTGCGGACCGCGTCACCGGCGGCCTTGGCGATGGTCTCGACCTTGACCCACCACTGCATGGACAGGCGCGGTTCGATGGGTTCGCCCGAGCGCTCGGAGTGGCCGACGCTGTGCAGGTAGGGACGCTTCTCCGCGGCGATGCGACCCTCTTGCGCGAGCCGCTCGCGGATCTTGACGCGGGCCTCGAAGCGGTCCATGCCGTCGAATTCGGTTCCGGTGTCGGCGATCTTGCCGGTGATGTCCATGATGGTGGGCATCGGCAGGTTGTGCCGCAGGCCGAGCTCGAAGTCGTTGGGGTCGTGCGCGGGGGTGATCTTGACCGCACCGGAACCGAATTCGGGGTCGACGTAGTCATCGGCGACGATCGGGATCTGGCGGCCGGTGATCGGGTGGTAGAGGGTGGTGCCGATGAGCGCTTTGTACCGCTCGTCCTCCGGGTGCACCGCGACCGCGGTATCGCCGAGCATGGTCTCCACGCGGGTGGTGGCCACGATCACATGCGGTTCGTCGTCGTTCAGGGAGCCGTAGCGCAGCGAGACGAGCTCACCCTCGACGTCCTTGTAGTTGACCTCGAGATCGGAGATGCCGGTCTTCAGCACCGGCGACCAGTTGACCAGGCGCTCGGCGCGGTAGATCAGGCCCGCGTCGTAGAGGCGCTTGAAGATCGTCTGCACGGCGCGCGAGAGGCCGTCGTCCATGGTGAAGCGGTCGCGGTTCCAATCGACCCCGTCGCCGAGCCGGCGCATCTGACCCTGGATGGCGCCGCCGGATTCGCGCTTCCAGTCCCAGACCTTGTCGATGAACAGCTCGCGGCCGAAGTCTTCCTTGGTCTTGCCGTCGACGGCCAGCTGCTTCTCCACCACGGACTGGGTGGCGATGCCGGCGTGGTCCATGCCCGGCAGCCACAGCACCTCGTACCCCTGCATCCGCTTGCGGCGGGTGAGCAGGTCCATGAGGGTGTGGTCCAGCGCGTGGCCCATGTGCAGGGTGCCGGTCACGTTCGGCGGGGGCAGCACGATCGAGTACGGGGGCTTGTCGCTGGTCGCGTCGGCCTCGAAGTAACCAGCGGCTACCCAGCGCTCGTACAGGTCGGCCTCTACATCGCTGGGGTTCCAGCTCTTGGGGAGGGCATCGGCACGATTACGTGGGTTCTCAGAGGCTGTGCTGGTCACCGTGCGATTCTAGATGCTGGGATCCGCGCCGAACGCGCGGTGCCGATGTGTTGTGCGGATGACCGATGGGGTACCGCACGAATCGGGCGGGAGAGGTTCCGGGTTCGAAGCCGCGGATGCGTGACGCGAGGGGCCACGGAGAGGGTCTAGCCGAAGGGCGGGGCTTTCGACGGATGAGGGACATCGAAAGCCCCGCCTTCGTGACTCAGCCTACCGCCGTTTCGGCCGCTTACTCCGAATCCATAAGCAATTCTCAGGTTTCGCCCAAATCGGCCAGGGTAAGCCACAATTCGTTGCAACTGCGTTGCGTCCACCGCATCGTTGTCACGCGTCCACAACCGGACTGCGGCAGGACGCTTCCCGGTAACCTCGTGTGAATGAATCCCGTTGCCGCACGTGTGATGTCCACGATTGCCGGTCAGCTCGGAAACCCCAGCGGTGTGCTGGGCAAGGGTGTCGCGCGAATGCTCGATCGCGCGAACCGCTACATGATCGATGCCGCGGTGGACGCCGCCCGGGTTGCACCCGGTGAAGCGGCCGCCGACATCGGGTTCGGCGGCGGCATCGGACTGCGCCTGCTGCTGGATCGGACCGGCTCCGACGGCGCCGTCACCGGCGTCGAGCTCTCCCGGGACATGTTGACGCGGGCGCGCTCTCGCTTCGCGGGCGAGATCACCGCGGGCCGGCTGCGGGTGCTGGACGGTTCGCTCACCGAACTGCCGCTGGGCAATGCCGAACTCGATGCGGTGATCACCGCCAACACCTTCTATTTCGTGCCCGAGCTGGAACGCGCCTGCACGGAGCTGGCGCGGGTGCTGCGACCGAAGGGACGACTGGTGGTCGGCCTCGGCGATCCCGACGCGATGGCGGCGATGCCGTTCACCCGGTATGGATTTCGGCTGCGTCCGGTCGCGGAGGTGATCGCGGCCCTGGAACAGGCGGGCCTGACGGTGGAACATCGTGTCCTGGAACACAAGCCGATCTCGGGACATCTGCTGATCGGCCGCCCCTTCTAGGGGTCCGCCGTCTGGAAATCAGGACCGGAATCAGGGAAATCCCGGTTGCCGAACGGATTGGAACACAACACCCTGTATAGATGAACCCTCCGCTCGACCCCGCTCCACTGCTCGCCGCTGATCCGCAGGTCCTGCCGCCCCTGCTGATCGACGCGCGCGAGCCGCTCGTCATGACCCCGCACGCGCTGCACGACCTGCGCGGCGAGCAGGTGCGCGAATTGCGTTATCCCGCAGGGGCGGTCGTGGTCGTCGGCGGGATTCCGGGTGCGGGCAAGAGCACGGCGCTGCGTCGTCTGTTCGGACTCGCCGCCGATGCGATCGAGCCCGCGTTCGGCCGGAGCGGGACGCTGCTGGTGGATTCGCAGCAGTCGCGCAAGTGGTGGGAGCGGCGGTTCGGTGCGCTGCCCGCGCCGTTGAACGCCATCCCGTATCCGCTGTGGCGGCCGATCGTGCACGTCACGCACTATCGGCGGATTCGCGCGGCGCTGCGAAACACACGGGGGCCGGTGATCATTCACGATTGCGGCACGCGCGGGTGGGTGCGGCGACTGATCGCGTTCTGGGCGGCGAGGGCCGGACGGCCACTGCATCTGATCATGATCGACACTCCTGCCGAGATGGCACTGGCGGGTCAGGTCACTCGCGGCCGGCAGGTGAAACCGTTGAGTTTCCGGCTGCACTGCCGGCGCTGGCAGCGGCTGATCGAGGAGGTCGACGCGGGCACGAAGCCCCGCCCCGCACCGACGTCCGTCGTGGTGATGGACCGGACCTCGATCAGCGGACTGCGGGCGGTGTCGTTCACGCCCGGTCGATGAGGTCGAGTCCCGGATGGTCTTCGGGACCGAAGTGTTCCGAGATCCGGAAATGACTGTGCCCCTTGCTCACCGGCAAGGGGCACGGTCGTTTCGGTGAACCGGGTCAGGGGACGAGGACCCGCACAGCGTTGGAGTGCGCCCGAAAGGTGGCGGGTAGGAAGCCCGCGGGGTCGCCGTCGGCCGTGGCCGGGGCGTTGGGGGCGCTCAGGGTGACCGAGGCCGCGCGGTACTGGACCGCGGCGGGATGGTCGATGCGCTTGCCCGAGGAGAGGGCGGGCAGCAGGCGCAGCAGGTCCAGGCGGGACATCGCGCCGACGACCGTCAGATCCAGCAGGCCGTCGTCGATGATCGCGTCGGGGGCGATGAGCATGCCGCCGCCGTAGGTGCGGGTGTTGCCGACGGCGACCATGATGGCGGGCACCTCGACGACGGTGCCGTCCGCGTGATCGGGGGAACCGTGCAGTTCGATGCGGTACGGGACCGCGAGCTTGCCGGTGAGTTCCAGCAGCGCGGCCACGGTGTAGCGCATCGGCCCACTCGGCCAGCGGAGTGCGTTGGCGCGCAGGGTGACTCGGGCATCGAAGCCGGTGCCGGTGACGGTCGCGAACCACATCGGGGTGGCGGCGCCCTCGGCCTGCACGGTGCCCAGATCGATGCCGCGGGTCTTGCCGGCCAGGACGACGTCGATGGCGGCGGCGGTGTCCTCGGGAACGCCGACCTCGCGGGCGAGATCGTTGCCCGTGCCGCCGGGCACCAGGCCCAGCGGGACGCCGGTGCCGACGAGGCCCTGCAGTACGACGCAGGTCAGGCCGTCGCCGCCGGCCGCGACCACCGCGTCCGGGCGGGTCGCCGGGTCGGCGAGGGTCTCCCGGACGAGGCGTTCGGTGTCGGCCGCGGACTCACCGCGCAATTCCAGGACCCGAACGCCCCTCTGCGCGAACAGGTTCGCGGCCGCCACTGCGACGTGTGCGCCTTTGCCGTGACCCGAGAGCGGATTGGTCACGAGTGCGATGGAACTGATCTTCGTCACGGAATGAGCTTCCCAGGGTTGAGGATTCCGGTGGGGTCCACGGCCTGTTTGACCGCGCGCAGCACCCGCACGCCGAGGTCGCCGATCTCGGCGGTCATCCACGGGCGATGGTCCGCGCCGACCGCGTGGTGGTGGGTGATGGTGCCGCCCGCGGCGACGATGGCGTCCCCGGCGGCGCGTTTGGCCTGCGCCCACTGGGCGATCGGATCGGATGCCTGCTTGCCGACGATGGTGAAGTACAGCGAGGCGCCGGTGGCGTAGGTGTGCGAGATGTGGCACATGACCAGGGCGGGCGCACCCCCGGCGGTGAGCGACTCGGTCAGGGCCGCAGTGACTTTCGCCTTGAGGTTGTCGAGATTCGCCCAGGTGGTGGCGGTTTCGAGGGTTTCGCACAGGACGCCGACGTCCAGTAGCGCGTCCCGCAGATAGGGCGCTTGGAAGCGACCGTGCTCCCACTCGCGCGCGGGAGCTTCGCCCAGGGCGGTGCCGCCGGCGGCGGTGAACAGCTCACCGGCCTCCGCGCTGCGGGACGCGACGTGCGCGGCGCTGCCCTCGAAGGTGGTGACGGACAGGCAGCCGCCGACCGCCGCGCCGCCGATGTCACCGGCGCGGGCCAGGTTCAGCCCGGTCTCGGCCTCGTCGGACAGGCGCATGACCGTCGGCGCGGCGCCGGCCTGGATGACGGTGCGCAGGGCGGCCGCGCCGGTGGCGAAGTCGGGGAACGACCAGGCCTGGTACGCGGTGGTTTCCGGCACCGGGTGCACGCGCACGGTGACGCCGGTGATGATGCCGAGGGTGCCTTCCGAGCCGGAGAACAGCTCGCGCAGGTCCGGTCCGGCGGCCGAGGCGGGCGCGCGTCCGAGATCGAGATCGCCGGTGGGTGTGGCGATTCGGAGACGCTGGATCATATCGTCGAAGCGGCCGTAGCCGGCCGAAGCCTGCCCCGAGGAGCGGGTGGCGGCGAAACCGCCGATGGTCGCGTATTCGAAGCTCTGCGGGTAGTGCCCGAGCGAGAGACCGTGCCGCCCGAGCAGTTCCTCGGCCTGCGGGCCGGACAAACCCGCTCCGAGGGTGGCGAGACCGCTGATCGGGTCGACGTCGGTGAGGGTGTCCAGGCGGCCCAGGTCCACGGCGATGACGGTGGCGAATTCCCCGCGCGCCGGATCGAGGCCGCCGACGACGCTGGTGCCGCCGCCGAACGGGACGACGGCGATCGACTGCTCGGCGCAGTGCCGCAGCAGCGCCAGGACCTCGTCGTGGTCGGCGGGGAAGACGATGGCGTCGGGGGCGTCCTGCGGGGTGTGCACGCGACGGCGCAGCAGGTCGGGGGTGCTCTTGCCGCCCGCGTGCCGCAGCCGATCGCGATGATCGGTGCGGACGTGCTCGGTACCGACCACCGCGCTCAGCCCGGCGTGCTGTTCGGGGGTCAGCGCCGAGTCCCGCAGTGGCACGTCGCCCTCATCGCGACGGGTCACCGGTTCCCCGGACACCCCGAAAACCTGTGCGAGCAGCCCCCGGATCTGTTCCGGCAACGGCTTGTGGCCGGATGGGGCGCCCCAGGCGTCCCACACCATACTCGTTCGGGCCTGCGGCTCGCCCGAGTTCCCGTGCTCGAACTGCGCGCTTTCGGACCCCGACGCGGACGTGGAGGCTGCTCGTGTCTCAACCATGCGTTACAGTCTGACATAGAATGTCAAGCAGTAACGACTCCTAGGCGATGGTGGCAGACATGACGTCGACAGAACCGTCCACAGCCGTCGATCGGGCAATCCTCGACGCGGCGCGTGCCTGCGTGGCCGAGTTCGGCGTCCGCCGCACCACCCTCACCGAGGTGGCCCGCCGGGCCGGAGTCAGCCGCCCCACCGTCTATCGCCGGTGGCCCGACACCGGCTCACTGGTCGCGGACCTGCTGGTGCGCGAACTCCGCGAGATCATCGCCGGAGCGATCCCGGACAGCGGCAACGCCCGCGAACGGCTCACCGCCGCCATCGTCGACGGCGGCGCGACAATTCGCCGGAACCCGCTGTTCGCCAAGATCTTCCGCACCGACGCCGATGTCATGCTCACCTATGTCTTCGAGCGCCTCGGCCGCAACCAGCGCGCGCTCATCGCGCTGTTCGCCGACGCCATCCGAGAAGGCCAGGGGGACGGGTCGATTCGCCCGGGCAACCCGGAGCATCAGGCCGCCATGCTGCTGCTCATCGCCCAGTCCGCCGTCCAGTCCGCGGGCACCTTCGCCCCCGTCCTGGCCGCGGACCACCTCGACATCGAACTCTCCGCGGCCATCGACGCGTACCTCGCCCCCGCTGCCGGGTCTCGATGACCGCCGAGACACCGGATGCGGGCGCCACGGCCGGACAGGACACGACGGGCGCACCTCGCACGGCGGCGCGTCACACCACTCCTCCCATTCGATCGGTATCGAAAGGTCCAGCTATGACCAGGAATTCGACTCGGGCAGACTCCGCGCTCAATGCCGCGCGGCGCGAGCGGGAGCTCGCGGCGCTGGGCGACGGCGGCGTGATCGATGTGCTGGTGATCGGCGGCGGGGTCACCGGGACCGGAGTGGCGCTGGACGCCGCCGCACGCGGATTGCGAACCGTTCTGGTGGACAAGCACGACCTCGCGTTCGGAACCAGCCGGTGGAGTTCGAAGCTCGTGCACGGCGGGCTGCGGTATCTGGCCAGTGGCGGGGTCGGGATCGCGCACGAGAGCGCGGTGGAGCGGGACATCCTGCTCACCCGCACGGCACCGCATCTGACCCGGGCGCTTCCGCAGGTGGTGCCGCTGCTGCCGAATATCGGTGCGGCGCAGAAGCTCCTGGTGCGTGCCGG
>NZ_BDBU01000040.1 GCF_001613145.1 Nocardia jejuensis NBRC 103114 | reverse complement strand
TCAGCTGGTGGACGACGCCCGCCTGGTGGTGGGCATCGCCCGGACCGCGGCGCTGCACGGCGCGTGTGTGCTGACCCGGGTCGAGGCGACGGACGTCACCGGCACCTCGGCGACCCTGCGTGATCGGCTGACCGGCGAAACCATCACCGTCACAGCTCGTTCCGTGGTGAACGCCACCGGCGTGTGGGCGGATCAGGTGGACTCCAGCATCGAACTGCGGCCCTCGCGCGGCACCCATCTGGTGTTCGACGCCGCCGCGTTCGGCGGCCTGTCCGCCTCGCTGACGGTCCCGATTCCCGGCAGCACGAGCCGGTTCGTCTTCGCCTTCCCCGCCGCCCACGATCGGGTGTACCTCGGGCTCACCGACGAGGAGGCTCCCGGTCCGGTGCCGGATGTTCCGCACGCCACCGACTTCGAGATCGACTTCCTGCTCGACACCGTCAACACCGTGCTGCGAGAACCGTTGACGCGGGCCGATATTCGCGGCTCCTACGCGGGACTGCGGCCACTGCTGCGCACCGGTGACGACAGCACGGCCGACATCTCCCGCGAGCACGCCGTCCTGACCTCCCCCACCGGTGTCATCACCGTGGTGGGCGGGAAACTCACCACCTATCGGAAGATGGCCCAGGACACCGTCGACGCGGCGGTCGCCCACGCCGGACTCGCCGCCGCCCCCTGCCGCACCCGCGACCTCCCCCTGGTGGGCGCGGTGTCCGGAGCCGCGCGCGACCGGATCCAGGCACCCACCCGCCTGGTCGAGCGCTACGGCAGCGAGGCCACCACCGTCCTTGAACTCGCCCGGCGGGATCCGGCCCTCGCAACGCCCGTGGCTCCCGGAATCGACGTCATCGCCGCCGAATTCGCGTTCTCGACTCGATACGAGGGCGCCCTGGACGCCGACGACCTCCTGGACCGCCGCACCCGCATCGGCCTCGTCACCGACGACCGCGTCGCCGCTCAGCCCGCCGCCGAGGCGGCGTTCGAGTAGCCGGACGCGGTGCGGGGCCGAGCATTCGGGCACTCGCCCCCAGCCCTGCTCGTGATGGTCGGACCTGCGGGGCCGTACCCCCGACTCGACCGTGAGCAGCGACCCCGTTCGCGCACACGGGTCTCCAGCTCACCCGCGGCGCGGAGGTCGACAGGTGGGCACCCCTGCCGAGGCGTGGTAACCAGCCCCTTCGGCTGCCATGATCACAAGGCTTGACCTGAACCATTGTTGAGGTACAAGAGTGGCGGTATGAACATCACCGGCAAGCACATCGCGCAGGATTCCGCTTCGACCCGGCGGCTGGACGCTCGGCCGCTGGACGATGCCGCGATCGAGGAGATCGCCCGAAGTCTGAGTGCCGCGAGGGTTGTCGGCATCGGGGAGTCGACGCGGTTCGCGTGGGAGACGTTCGAGGTGCGTGATCAGCTGTTCCGGGAGTTGGTGCGACAGCACGGGTTCCGGCTGCTGGCGGTGCAGGACGGCGTGGACGTGGCGGCGCGCCAGGACGAGTTCGTGAACGGCGGCCCGGGATCGGCCGAGGACGCGCTCGACACCGCGTGGCGGCCCTGGCGCACCCGGGAGATGGCCGCGGCGCTGGAGTGGGTCCGGGCGTTCAATCAGGAGCACGCGCACGATCCGGTGCGGATCATCGGGGTGAAGCCGTTGCGGGCCAATGCCGCCGACTACGACGCGGTGGTCGAGGCGGTGCGGGTGCACGCGCCGGATCGGCTGAATCAGCTGACCGCACACCTGGATCCGATCCGCACGGTGCACACCGTCGCCGACGAACACGTGCAGCGCGCCCGGGGGGTGCATCCGGGCCGTCCGTTCGCCGAGCACGCCCGCGATGCCGCCGTGCTGGTGGAAAGCATTGCGGCCCTGCCCGACGACGTGCGCACGCGCATGGAATCGATCGTCGACTTCCACGAGAACAGCGTCGCGGGACGCGGCAGTTACGTGGGTGACGACGAGCTGTGGGCGAGGTCCGTCATCGACGCAGTGGAGCGGACCGGGCAGCGCGCGGTCTACTGGGACGGCATGGCGCACACCGCCGCGTCCCGAGCCGGGTACGGTGTCGAATCCGCGACGATGTCCCGGGCCACCGTCGGCAGCGCGCTGCGGACGCACTTCGGGTCCGGCTACGGTTCCGTGGCGGTCGGCTTCCACCATGGCGACCTCGGTGTCGCCGACGTTCCGGCTCCGGCCGCCGATTTCCTCGATGCCCGACTCGGCGAGTTCGACCTGCCCGTCCTGTGGGTGGATTTCCGTGCCGAGGACGCCAGCGGCCCCGCTTTCGAGCCCGCCAAACTGCGAGTGATCAGCGGCGTCTACGACCCGGCACGGGACGCGGCCGAGCACATGCTGGTCGCCGCGCCCGCCGACGCCTTCGACGTCCTCGTCCACATCCGCGAGGCCTCACCGGTGAACTGGCTCGCCTGAGCGTGGGTCACGCGGCCCGGCTCCCGATTATCGGCGGGCCACGAGGGGACCTGTCCACGCGGCGGAGCGGTGGCTGATCTCCGGACCGGTTACCCGCGACCCACAGTTCCCGGCCGGGCGGCCGACAGCTCGGGGCGCGGGGAGAGCACTCCTCAGCGAGGGAGGACGAAGCAGCCGGATCCCGAGCTCATCCCCACCGCGACGGTGATGTCCACGTAGGGGAAGACGTCCGGGCCCGGGGCGCTGTGCTGCACGATCTGCAGGCGGTGCACGCCCGGGGTGGCGGGGGTCCAGTGGCCGATGGCGATCGATCCCGAGGGCTCGGCCCAGGTGAAGGGAACGCCGTTGTCGTAGAACACGACCGGGGTCGAGGGATCGTCGACGTATCCGTTCACGGCGTAGGTGCAGCCGCTGCCGTAGTTGGTGGCCGAGCCGAAAC
>NZ_BDBU01000039.1 GCF_001613145.1 Nocardia jejuensis NBRC 103114 | reverse complement strand
CGGCCGCCGACAGCGCGGCGACGGCCGCTGTACCGAGTCCGAAGGCGGCGGTGAGCGGGTGGATCCCACGCGCGGTGGCGGCGGGGCAGTTCCTGATGTCCAGCATCATGGTTCGGTCCTCGTCGTGCAGCCGGAGCCGAGTGCGACCGGCACTGTGTGTCGATCCTCGCTCGCGAGCAGCCGCCGCGGGCCGCATTACGGCAAGTTCGTGCATTCCGTGTCGCGCTCTCGGGTGCCGGGTTTCCGCGATTTTCGACGCATATCCGTAGGCGTGTGAACGGTCCTATGCTTGGCGACGATGTAGTAGCGCCGGGGGAAGGAGGCGCGAATGGGCAGGATTCCCACCACAGTCGGTTTGACGCGCGGAAATGGGCTGGTCGCGCGGTTCGGCAGTGTGGTGATTTTCGTGACGGGTGAGAGCCCGTCCACCGAACGGATACTCGGCGCGGCCGAGACCGCCTCGGGATCGTCCGATCCCGGGGTGGCGATCGCGCAGCGGCTGGCCGCGACGGTGTTCAGCAGCGCATCCGCGCAGCCGCCCGCGTTCGGGGTGGTCGCGCCGACGACGGGCGGCATTCTGGTGCTGCTGCGCGGTCCGGTGCGCGCCATCGTCGACACCGCGGAGGGCTCGCGGCACCTGTTCGGCGATCGGGCCATGACCTGGGCCGATGAGATAGTCCGTGATCCGGTACGCCGCCTCACCGTGGGCCTGGACGGCGCCACCGACCCGGAGATCGCGCACACCGATCTGCGGTCGGGTGTGGTCCCCGCCTCGGGTTTCGTCATCCACGCCCCGCGCACCGGCTCGGATCGACCGCGCACCTCCTCCGCCGCGATACCGAAACCCCCAGCGCCCGAATCCCCGGCGCCCGAGCCCTCGGCGCCCCAATCCCCGGCGCCCGAATCCCCAGCGCCCGAATTTTCGGAGGCCGCGACCCGCCGAGCGTCCCTGCCCACCCCGTCGCACACCCGCTTCCCGGCCTCCGGCACCCCGTCCGAGCCGATCCCCCGCATTCCCGACATCCCCGCGAGCCGGTCCGGCGAGCGCTCCCGCACGGGCGACGCCCTGACCCCCACCACGACCGCCGCCGCGCCGCCACCTCGCAAGTCTCCCGAGAACGCGGCGCCTGCCACCGGACCCGAGCACCAGTCACCACCCGGCGCGCCGCTCGCCGATCCGGCGGCTCCGAACAGGTCCGGGTCCGGCCCGATCCCGGTTCCCGATGCGACCACGCGCAACCCTCGCAACCAGCAGGACGCCGCACCGCGACTGTCGAAGCAGCTCGGTACCGACGCCGAGTCTCGCGACGCAAGACCGGACGTTCCGCCGCGTCGCAGCAGCCCCGATTCCGAACCGGCGCGGCCCGACTCCGGACCGGCACGGCGCGACTCCGGCGCGGTACAGCGCGACTCCGGACCGGCACAACGCAACTCCGGACCGGTACAGCGCGACTCCGGACCGGCACAACGCAACTCCGGAGCGGCGCAGCGCGATTCGGCTCCGGTCGCAGGGGATGCGGCCCCGAGCGGAGCCGAATCTCCGGACGACCGCCGCGGCAGACGTCCCGAGCCGGGCTCCTCGGACCCGAACCTCGGCAAGACGCCGCCGGTCGGCTGGTCCGACCCCACCCCGGGCAGCGGAAAGCCGGACCTGCGCGGTGAGCGACCCCGGACCGACCCGCGCGGCGGACGGCCCGCACACGCCCCGGCGGCAGGCACACCCGAGCCCGTCCCGGGGAGCCGTCCCGACCCGGACGACCAACCACCCACGGCGACATACGATTCGGAAGCCGCGGCCTTCGAGGATGTCGGGGCCGACCGCAAGTCCGCGCCCCATCTCGCCCGGCCGGTGGAGCCTCCGCCGCCGACCGCGACCGTGGCCGCGTTCCTCGGTGCGCTCACCACCTCCGACGGCGCGGTCTACCCATTGGACCGGCCCTACGTCATCGGCCGCGATCCGATGGGCGACGAATCGGTCAGGCGCGCAATCGCTTCGCCCATCGTCATCCCGCGCGACCGCCACGTCTCGCGCATCCACGCGCACGTGTTCGCCGAGAACAGAGTCGTGTTCATCCGCGACGCGGGCACCCCGGGCGGCACCTTCATCGCCGCGCCGGGCGCGGCGGACTGGGTGCGGATCGGCCAGCGCCCCGTCGAGCTGAAACCCGACTGGAGCCTGCGCATCGGCGAGCGCATCCTCACCTACCGCCCCGACCACGGAAGACACTGAGCCCGAGCATGTTCTGCCGGTGCGTACCCGAAGTTCGCGGCGCGCTCGTCGGTGATCGGCTCCCGCCGCACCCCCGGCCCGAGCTCTCCTGATCGGCAGGATCGATCCCCGGTGTGCGCGCCATCGCCGCCCGCCACCGGAGGCGAAGTCCACGCCCGTTCCACCGTGGACGTGGCCGGATCGACGCCCGGTTCGGTGTTCCCGCGCGGACCCGGCCGCACGAGTGGGCCGAGCATGTTCGCCGAGGTCCGGGACTAGTGCAGGGCCGACCAATCGCCGGAGCGCAGGGCCGCTCGGACCAGGGGCGGGATTTGGGTGCGGTGTCGAACGGCGTGCTGGGCGGCGGCTACGTCGGCGGGGTGGTGGCCCAGGACGGTGGCGCCGACCGCACGGTCGTGGGAGATGAGGAGTCGTCGATAGGAGCGGCCGCCGGGAGGTTCGGTGACGATCACCTCATCGCCCGGGGCCGGGTCGATCTTGCCGATCGAGAACAGTTCCAGCCCTACGCCTTTGAGGATGGTCGCGGGAGTCTCGAAGGCGAGCACCTGATCTCCGCCGAGCGCGTTGACCGCGGCGGCCTGGGCTTGTTCGGCCGCGATGGGCCACAGCCCGAGGACTCGATCACGATGTTCGGCGACGTCGCCGGCGGCGTAGACGTGCGGAACCGGGGTGCGCATGCGGTCGTCGACCAGAATGCCCCGGCCCACCGGTAGCCCCGCGCGCCGGGCCAGCTCGGCGTTGGGCCGAATACCGGTGGCGGTGAGGAACACTTCGCAGGGAAGTGTGCCGCCGTCCTTCAGCACGACGGTGCGCACGGCGGGATCGCCCAGGAGCCGGGCGGTTTCGGCACGGTGCCGCACCGCGATTCCGGCCCGGACGAAGTGCCCCAGGACCAGGCTGGAACAGCGCGGGTCGAGCTGTTTGCTCAGCAGGCGATCGCCGCGTTCGAGGACGGTGACGCGCAAACCCAGCTGGTGCAGGGCGTAGGCGGCTTCGAGCCCGAGCAGTCCCCCGCCCGCGACGACCGCCCGCGTGCACGAATGCTGCTGGGCGTACGCGCGGATGCGGAACGCGTCTGCGGCTTCACGCAGCACGAAACTGCCCGGGCGGTGCAGGTCTTCGATCTCCGGCAGGGCCGCGGAGGCACCCATGGCCAGGACCAGCCTGTCGTAGGGCAGGACGTCGCCGGTGCCCAGGTGAACCCGCTGGGTGCGCGGATCCACCCGGGTGGCAATGGTATTGAGCCACGCCGTCACCTGATGGTCCTCGTACCACTGGTCGGGCAGCAGATGCAGGCCCTGCATGGCGGAGCGGCCGTAGACGAGGCGGGAGATACCCATGCGGTTGTAGAACCCGTGCGTTTCCCGCCCGACGAGATGGATCTCGCAATCCGGGTGCCCGCGTCGCAGGAAGTCCGCGGCGGTGACGCCCGCGATCCCGTTGCCGATCACCACGACACTCACGATGGAGCGGTCGAAATGTGCCGGGGTGCGGCCGTTTCCGGTTCCGGGCTCGGGGGTGAGGGAGACGCGGACCCCTCCACCGGTGAGGCGTGCGCAGCAGGCCATCCGGGTGTTGTCCGCGAACCCGAGCCGCCGCAACGTGTTCCGTTCGTCGGCGGTAGGCTCGCACAGTTGATCGCCGCCCTCCAGCACGGCGATCGGATCCGCCCCGCACACACCCATCCGGCAGCCGGCCTCCAGTGCCAGATTCCCGCGCTCGGCGACGTCCAGCACGCTCATGCCGAGGTCGGCGGGCACCAGCGCGCCACCGGGCTCGAACGCGACCGAGGCCGCGGACACCGGCTCGGGCGCCGCAGCGGCTCGCAGGCTCGGCATCGGCAGCAGCACGGGCTCGGTGCGCCGCCCGGTGTGCACCGCGTACTGGAGCTCGGTGATCCTGGTGCGCGCCAGCCACAATGCGGTCGCCGACAGTACGGCCAGACTGATCGGCCACCGCAACCACGCCGCGCCGAGCCCGGTGATCGTCGTGAACGACGAGGCGAGAATGGCGCCGGCGAACCAGTAGAAGACGTTCAACGCCACCGCGATGTATCCGGCGGCCAGCATGGCGGGACTCAGCGAGGTGGTGGCTTCCAGCGCGAAGAACACCCCGACCGCGGCCAGCAGAAACAGAATCAGCAGCGCATACCGCTGCGGCACAGCCAGATTCACCTGTCCGGCCAGCACGAAGAAGCCGAGCACGAACCCGGGCAGAGCCGCGGCGAACAACTTGCGCGATACGGTCCAGCTCGACTCCTCGGCGAGATCGGCCTGGTAGGCGGCGCGGGGCTTGAAGTCGTAGCAGTTCTTGGAGCAGCCGACACACGGCCGGCAGTGGTTGTTGGCCACGGTCACGAACGGCGTCTGCCCGTACGCGCGCTGCAGCGGGAACAGCGGGCAGATGCTGCTGCACCACCCGCTTTTGCCCTTGAGCGCCACACCTCCGGCGAATGCCGCGGTGAGCACGCCCAGCAGCACCGCGCCGGTGGCGAGACCACTGCGGTCCAGTCCGGCCAGCCGCGATCCGGCGATCCCGAAGAACAGCGCGACGGCGATGAGATATCCACGCTCCTGCAACCATCGGGGCGGTGTCCCGGCACGGCTGAATCGGAACAGTCGCGGTAGCTGATTGGCGGCGGCCAGCGGACAGGTGTTGCGCCACAGGCCCGGTGCGATGAGGAACAGACCCGGCAGCACCGGCACGATCAGACCGAAGAACACGAAGAGTCCGGCCGCGGGGCGTACGAACAGGGTCACTATCACCACCAGGTACGCGGTGATGCTCGCGAATCGCACACCCTGCCATACCCGCAGCGGCACCCGGGACGGCAGTTCGGTGAAGGCGGGGAACAGATTCCGCTCCCCCGTCGGGTCGATGGCCAATACCCGGCTCGCCAGCGCCACCGCGCGCGACGGCGGCCGATCCGCGCGTGGCGGCGGGGGTGGCGCGAGCCCCACCATCGCACCCAGCTGTGTATCGGAGACCTCGAGTTCGGCGGGCTCACGGCCGGGAGTGTGCAGCACGATGATCTCGGTTCGCCCGAGCCGCACCACATCTCCGGTCTCGAGCGCGCGGCGTCCGGACACTCGCACGCCATTGACGGTCGTGCCGTTGCGACTGTCGAGGTCGACCACCGACAGCGCGGTCGGCGTCGGCACCAGGCGCAGATGACGGCGCGACACGCCGCCGTCCGAGAGCACCTCGGTCGCGCCCTCGCGGCCGAAAATTACCGGGCCGTCGAGCATTCGCCGCCGAATCGGCCGCCCCCACTCCCGGATTTCTATCCACGGCTGCCCCACCATCGCGCGCCCTCCCTTTCGCGTCCACCGGCCAGCGCCGGTGAGCCCCCCGGTATATCGAGCGCACCCGTGCCGAATGTGACAGTCCGCGGGGGTTCCCTCGGATTTTCGCGCGATCGCGATGCGGCCGCACAGCGACTGCGTTTCCCGAGCCGGCGGCGGGCGGTTGCGGCGGCTCGGACCTACGATCGGGACACCGACTGGGACACTCCCGCGGCAGGAGAGGACACTGGAGTCATGCATCGTGCCGCGCCGAAACACGATATCGACGAGTCCGACCTGTCGGTCACCGCACCGAAGACCCAGGCCGCCGGGGTGAAAGCCGTCACCGTCGCGCTCGAGCGGGCGGTCGAGGAGATGGGCGTGGTCCGCACCGCCCGCACGCTGGCGCGGGTCAATCAACGCCACGGCTTCGACTGCCCGGGCTGCGCCTGGCCCGAGCCCAGCGGTACCCGCCGTCCCGCCGAGTTCTGCGAGAACGGCGCGAAGGCCGTCGCCGAGGAGGCGACCCTGCGCACGGTGACGCCCGAATTCTTCGCCGAGCACTCCGTCCGGGACCTGGCCGGCAAATCCGGCTATTGGCTCGGCCAGCAGGGCCGCCTCACCCATCCGATGGTGCTGCGGCCCGGCGACACGCACTACTCCCGGATCGACTGGGCCGACGCCTACCGCTTGATCGCCGAGACGCTGCGCGGCCTGGGCTCCCCGGACGAGGCGCTGTTCTACACCTCCGGCCGCACCGCCAACGAGACCGCGTTCCTGTATCAGCTGCTGGTGCGCAGTTTCGGCACCAACAATCTGCCGGACTGCTCGAACATGTGCCACGAATCCTCGGGCACCGCTCTGACCGGCTCGATCGGCATCGGCAAGGGTTCGGTCACGATCGACGATTTCTCGAAGGCCGATCTGATCATCGTGGCCGGGCAGAACCCGGGCACCAACCATCCGCGCATGCTGTCCGCGCTCGGTGAGGCGAAAGCCCACGGCGCCAAGGTGATCGCGGTGAATCCGCTGCCGGAGACCGGCCTGATCGGATTCAGCGATCCGCAGACCGTTCGCGGCCTCACCGGCGGCATCAGCATCGCCGACGATTTCCTGCAGATCCGGCTCGGCGGCGATATGGCGCTGTTCCAGGGCCTGGCCAAGCTGCTGTTCGAGGCCGAGGACCGCGCGCCGGGCACGGTCGTGGACCACGAGTTCGTGAACACCCACACCGCCGGCTTCGCCGAATACGAAAAGCACATGCGCGCGGTCGATCTCGACGTGGTGCAGGAGGCCACCGGCCTGACCCGCGAGGATCTGGACCGCACCGCCCGCCTCCTGGCCGAGTCCGGCTCGGTCATCATCTGCTGGGCGATGGGCCTGACCCAGCAGCTGCACGGTGTGGCCACCATCGAGGAGGCCACCAATCTGCTGCTGCTGCGCGGCATGATCGGCAAGCCCGGCGCGGGTGTGTGCCCGGTGCGCGGGCATTCGAACGTGCAGGGCGACCGCACCATGGGCGTCTGGGAGAAGATGCCCGATGCCTTCCTGGACGCCCTGGATCGCCGCTTCGGCATCACCAGTCCCCGCGAACACGGGTGGGACACCGTCGATTCCATTCGCGCCATGCGCGACGGCCGCGCCCGGGTGTTCTTCGGCATGGGCGGCAATTTCGTGTCCGCCACCCCCGACACCGAGGTCACCGAGGCCGCGCTGCGCGCCTGCGAGCTCACCGTGCAGGTGTCGACCAAACTCAATCGCAGCCATGTCGTGCACGGTGGCACCGCGCTCATCCTGCCGACCCTGGGACGCACCGACGAGGACGTGCAGGACGGGGCGCGCCAGCAGGTATCGGTCGAGGACTCGATGTCGATGGTGCACCTGTCCACCGGACGGCTGAAGCCGGTCAGCTCCGAGCTGCGCAGCGAGGTGGGCATCGTGTGCGAGCTGGGCCGGGAACTGTTCGGTCCCGAGCACACCGTGCCGTGGGCGGACTTCCAGCGCGACTACGACAGGATCCGGGACGCCATCGCCGATGTCGTGCCCGGCTGCACCGACTACAACGCGAAGGTCCGGGGCCGCAACGGCTTCCAGCTCCCGCATCCGCCGCGTGATGCCCGCGAGTTCCGGACCGCCACCGGTAAGGCGAATTTCGCGACCAACGAGCTGCACTGGCTGCCGGTGCCCGAGGGCCGGTTGATCCTGCAGACCCTGCGCAGCCACGATCAGTACAACACCACCATCTACGGCCTGGACGACCGCTACCGCGGTATCCACAACGGCCGCCGGGTGGTGCTGGTGCATCCGCGGGACATCACCGAATTCGGTTTCGCCGAAGACGATCTGGTGGACATCGTCTCGGAGTGGACGGACGGCACCGAGCGCCGTGTGCAAGGCTTCCGGCTGGTCGGCTACGCGACGCCGCGCGGCAACGCCGCCGCCTACTACCCGGAGACCAATCCGCTGGTGCCGCTGGATCACGTTGCGCGCCGGTCCAATACACCCGTCTCCAAGGCGGTCACCATCCGACTGGAACGGCACACCCACACCGCATGAGCCGAGTCACCGCCCGCCGCAAGACGCTGCGCATCTCCCCCGCCGGAACCGTGCGGCGCCCCGACACCCTGGCCGTGGAGGAGCCGCTGGAAATCCGCACCGGCGGTGAATCTCTCGCGATCACCATGCGCACCCCCGGCGCGGATATCGATCTGGTGCACGGTTTCCTGTTCAGCGAGGGAATCATCGACACCGTCGAGGACATCGTCACCGCGCGGTACTGCGCGGGCACCGACGACGCCGGGCAGAACACCTACAATCTGCTCGACATCCAGTTGCGCACGCCGGTTCCGGTGCGGCCGCGCAACTTCCTGACCAACAGCGCCTGTGGCCTCTGCGGCAAGACCGCACTCGACGAGGTGCGCACCCGGCTCCGGTTCCCGCTGCCGGACCTGCCTGCGATGGTGGATGTCGCGACGCTGTCGAGGCTGCCCGCCGAATTGCGTTCTCGCCAGCAGGTGTTCGACGCCACCGGCGGTCTGCACGCGGCCGCGCTGTTCACCGCCGACGGCACCGCGCTCGTCGTGCGCGAGGACGTCGGCCGGCACAACGCGGTGGACAAGGTGATCGGCTGGGCGCTGCGCGAGAACCGGCTGCCCGCCCACGATCTGATCCTCATGGTGAGCAGTCGCGCCTCCTTCGAGCTCGTCCAGAAGGCGGCCATGGCGGGTATTCCGGTGCTCGGCGCGGTCTCGGCTCCCAGTTCCCTGGCCGTCGACCTGGCCGAGGACTCCGGTCTCACGCTCATCGGCTTCCTGCGCGGGGACAGCATGAACGTCTACACCGCCACCGAACGCATCGATCTGTGAGCAGTCCGCCGAGTTCCGGCGGCGGTTCCGCAGAGTGAGCCGGATCCGGCTGCCGACGCCGATGTCCTGCTAGTCTGCGATCTAGAACAGGTTCCAATTTCTCGGGAGTATCCAATGGCAGTGCAGCCTCGTGACGTGGTCGAACAGTATGTGAAGTTGGTGGCCACCGGCCCCACCGAGGACGTCGTGGCGCTCTACGCCGCCGACGCCGTGGTCGAGGATCCGATCGGCAGCGAGCCGCGCGTCGGACACGAGAAGATCCGCGAGATGTACACCGCGCTCGAGAGCATGCGGCGCGAGACCGAACTGCACACCGTGAAGGTCAGCGGCACGCACGCGGCCGTATCGTTCTCGCTGTACGGCACCTTCGGCGACCAGAAGATGACGCTGTCCCCGATCGACATCATGGAGTTCGACGACGAGGGAAAGATCGTCAGCATGAAGGCCTACTGGGGGCCGGAAGATCTGAAAATGGAGCAGATCTAACGGAGCTCTTGTTCCCGTCCGTCCGCCGAATTACCGTGACCTCACACTGATTCGGCGACGGATGGAGGGGCCCGGTGCGAATCTCACTGCGCGGCAACGGCGACGGATTCCAGGTGCGCATGCACCTGGAGGTGAACCGGCGACGCTGGCTGGCGATGCAGATCATGCTGGGCGTGCTGGCCGCCCAAGCGGTGATCATCGGACTCTGGGCCGTCATCGCGCCGATGTCCTTCTACGACAGTTTCCCCGGCTTCGGGATGCACTGGGTCAGCGTGGACGGGCCGTACAACCATCACCTGGCGGCCGATGTGGGCGCGTTCTTCCTGGCCATGGGCGTGATGACGGCCGCGGCCCTGTGGTACCGCGACAGCATGCTCGGGCGGCTGGCCGGCCTGGGCTGGCTGGTCTTCGGCGTCCCGCACTTTCTGTACCACGCCCTGCACCGCCCGGCGGACCTCGGCGGCGCGAGCTTCACCCTCAGCCTGATCGGCGCGCTCGTCCTGCCCGCGCTCGGGCTGGCCATCATTCTCCTCGCCCCGCGAGAGCGCACCCAGATCACCGAACCCGCACCGATCAACGTCCGCTTCCCGCGTCGTAAGGGCACCTCCACCGGCCGATGAATTCCGCTCCGCCGCACCGTCGTAACAGGGGAAGCGAGCGCGCCGATTTCCATAACATCGGAGTAAAGGTTCAACGGCGAACCAGGGGAATCAACGGAGATTCCCGGTCCGGGCACGATCAGCGGTATCGATCGTCACCGACTTCGACGGGGAGCACCCAGCCGACGGACTCATCCACCGCGGCTGGTCCGCCTCGAGCGTCCTGCACAGCGGTACAACGCCTGACGAACTCCTGTCAACGGGGCTGGTCGACACGCGGTGGTCGTTGACATTCCCGGCCATCCTCGGCCGCGGCACAGGCGCCGCGCCGCAGCCGGGTCGAGCGACCGATCAACCCTCGCGAATTCGCACCTCGCGCCGCGGCGTAGCCCTCGAAAATCGGTACCCTCGGAAAATCGGTAGCCCTCGGAAATCACCGAAACAATGGCAGACGCGAGCGCTCCGGCGTCGCGAGAAAAACCGCAAGTCCGAATAGCCCTGAAACGAAAACGGCCCCGCGAGAGATTCTCGCGGGGCCGTTGTTCTTCAGCTGATTACGCCGACTTCTCGCGGCGCTCGGGGCCGGACTGACGCTTGCGCGGCACGATGGTCGGCAGCACGTTGTCGTTCACCGTATCGGCGTCGACGACGACCTTGGCGACATCGTCGCGGCTGGGGATGTCGTACATGGTCGGAAGCAGCACTTCCTCCATGATGGCCCGCAGGCCACGAGCGCCGGTGCCGCGCAGAATCGCTTGATCCGCAACGGCTTCCAGTGCGTCCTGGGTGAATTCCAGGTCGACGCCGTCCATTTCGAACAGGCGAACGTACTGCTTGACCAGCGCGTTCTTCGGCTCGCCCAGAATCCGGACGAGGGATTCCTTGTCCAGGTTGGTCACCGAGGCGACGACCGGGAGACGGCCGATGAACTCGGGGATGAGGCCGAACTTGATCAGATCCTCGGGCATGACGTCCGCGAAGTGATCGGCGGTGTCGATCTCGGCCTTGGAGCGGACCTCCGCGCCGAAACCGATGCCGCGCTTGCCGACTCGGTCCTGCACGATGCGCTCCAGACCCGCGAACGCACCCGCGACGATGAACAGCACGTTCGTCGTGTCGATCTGGATGAATTCCTGGTGCGGATGCTTGCGGCCACCCTGCGGCGGCACCGAGGCCTGGGTGCCCTCGAGGATCTTCAGCAGCGCCTGCTGCACACCCTCACCGGAGACGTCGCGCGTGATCGACGGATTCTCCGACTTACGGGCGATCTTGTCGACCTCGTCGATGTAGATGATGCCGGTCTCGGCGCGCTTCACGTCGTAGTCGGCGGCCTGGATCAGCTTGAGCAGGATGTTCTCGACATCCTCACCGACATAACCGGCTTCGGTCAGCGCGGTGGCATCGGCGATCGCGAAGGGCACGTTCAACATCTTGGCCAGCGTCTGCGCGAGGTACGTCTTACCGCAGCCCGTCGGACCCAGCATCAGGATGTTCGACTTGGCCAACTCGACCGTTTCGCCACGGGAGTCGCGGCCCTTGTCGCCGGCCTGAATTCGCTTGTAGTGGTTGTACACCGCGACGGCCAGATTGCGCTTCGCAGAATCCTGCCCGATTACGTACTGCTCCAGGAAATCACGGATCTCCTGGGGCTTCGGCAGTTCATCGAGTTTGACTTCGCTGGACTCGGCCAGCTCCTCCTCGATGATCTCGTTGCACAGATCGATGCACTCGTCGCAGATGTACACCCCCGGTCCCGCAATGAGCTTCTTGACCTGCTTCTGGCTCTTTCCGCAGAACGAGCACTTGAGCAGGTCGCCGCCATCACCGATGCGCGCCATCTCCTGGGTCCCTACTTCCTTGTCCGCGTGCAACCGTCTGATCTCGATTGCCGGCGAGCTGCCTTCTTCAAGCGTAAGCCGTGACCCCTGAGTTTGCGGCTACGGCGATCCAGCTGTGCTGGGAAATGCTGGTTTCTCGAGTCCGCAGCCTTCTCGAGTGCAGAGCCCTCAAAGTTCAGCGCTTCCCAACTGCAGAGCCTTCAAAGTTACAGCGCTACCCAACTGCATAGCCGACAACCACGAGCAAAGGTCCCTAGAGTGACCGTACCCGTTATTCGCGACCGAGGTCGATAACTTGGGCACGTTTCTCGCCGGACATGTGCGTGGACTCACCCCTGCCCGGGTGGTGGGGACACACCTTCCCCACCACCCCCGAGGCGACTACTTCTGGGCGCTGAGCTTGCGGTACTCGAACACCGTGTCGATGATCCCGTACTCCGCGGCCTCGGCGGCGGTCAGGATCTTGTCGCGATCGGTGTCCTTGCGGATGGTGTCCGCGTCCTTGCCGGTGTGGCGAGCCAGCGTGGTCTCCATGAGACGGCGCATGCGCTCGATCTCCGCGGCCTGGATCTCCAGATCCGAGACCTGGCCCTGGATGCCGCCCGAGGTGGACGGCTGGTGGATCAGCACGCGGGCGTTCGGCAGGGCGGCACGCTTGCCCGCGGCGCCCGCGGCGAGCAGTACGGCCGCGGCCGAGGCGGCCTGACCCAGGCAGACGGTCGCGACGTCGGCGCGCACGTACTGCATGGTGTCGTAGATGGCCATCAGCGCGGTGAACGAACCACCGGGCGAGTTGATGTACATCGTGATGTCGCGGTCCGGGTCAAGGGATTCCAGCACCAGCAGCTGCGCCATGATGTCGTTCGCGGAGGTGTCGTCCACCTGCGCGCCGAGGAAGATGATGCGCTCCTCGAACAGCTTGTTGTACGGGTTGGACTCCTTGACGCCGAAGCTCGAGTGCTCGACGAAGGACGGCAGGATGTAGCGCGCTTGCGGCATCGACGAGCCGGCGGCGGCGAAGGTGATGCCCGCGGCCCGCGGGTCCATCATGTTCGACATATGGGTCTCCAAAAGTCTTTGTGGTGGGCAGCGGGACTAGTTGACGCCATCCGCCTGGCGCGCGTGGGCGACCACGTGGTCGATGAACCCGTACTCCAGCGCGGCGGCGGCGGTGAACCAGCGGTCGCGATCCGCGTCGGCGGTCACCTGCTCGAGGGAGCGACCGGTGTGCAGCGCCTGCAGCTCGTTGAGTTCGCGCTTGGTGTAGGCGAACTGCTCGGCCTGAATGGCGATGTCGGCGGCCGAACCACCCAGGCCCGCGGACGGCTGATGCATCATGATCCGCGCGTGCGGCAGCGCGAAACGCTTGCCCTTGGCACCGGCGGCGAGCAGGAACTGTCCCATCGAGGCGGCCAGACCCATGCCCACCGTGCGGATGTCGCACTCCGCGAACTGCATGGTGTCGTAGATGGCCATACCGGCGGTCACCGAACCACCCGGCGAGTTGATGTAGAGCGAGATGTCCTTGTTCGGATCCTCGGCCGACAACAGCAGGATCTGGGCGCAGAGCCTGTTGGCGATGTCGTCGTCGACCTGGCTGCCCAGGAAGATGATGCGCTCACGCAGCAGCCGCTCGTACACCGAATCACTGAGGTTCAGACCAGCAGTCGCGGATGTCATCTGCACCCCTGCTTGATTGTTTGTCACGGATACCTGCCCTCTCTCACCGGCTCGGTCCCACCAAGCCCCTACCTGATCACTTCGGAACTTCCTGCGCTGTCACAGACCCTAACGAAGCAGGGCGGCACCGAACTCCCGGTACCGCCCTGCTTCGCTCACAGCGCAAAACTACTCGACGCTCGGCGTCGTGGTAACTCGGCCTCTGCCTGGGTTACCTACTTGGCTTCCGCGGCCTCGACCTCGGCGGTCTCCGCCTCGGTGGCGTCGGCGACCTCGGCCAGCTCCTCGGCCGACACCTCTTCGGCCTCGGCGGCCGGGTTGCCGAACATCTCGGTGGTGTCCACGGCGTTGCCCGCGGTGTCGGTCACGGCGGCCTGGACGACCACGCCCGCCAGGGCCTTACCGCGACGCACGTCCGCGAAGACGGCGCCGAGCTGGCCGGCCTGCTGGATCTGCTGGATGAACTGATCGGGCGACATGCCGTAGCGCTGCGCCTGGAAGATGATCCGCTCGTACAGCTCGTCCTGGCCGACCTGGGTGTTCTCCGCCTCGGCGATCGAGTCCAGCAGCAGCTGGGTCTTGACCGACTTCTCGGCGGACTCCTTGGTGTCCTTGTCGAACTCCTCGCGGGAGGAGCCCTGGGCCTCGAGGGCCTCGGCCAGCTTCGCCTCGTCGTGGTCGAAACCGTGCACGGCGTCGTGGACGACGGCGTCGATCTCGGCCTGGACGACCTTCTCCGGCAGCGGGATCTCGACGGTCTCGAGCAGGGTCTCGAGCACCTTGTCGCGGATCTCGCCGGCCTGCTCGACCTTCTTGACGCGCTCGACGCGACCCTTGAGGTCGGTCTTCAGCTCGTCGATGGTGTCGAATTCGCTTGCCAGCTGGGCGAAGTCGTCATCGGCCTCGGGCAGCTCGCGCTCCTTGACCGACTGCACGGTGACGGTGATGACCGCGTCCTTGCCCGAGTGATCGCCCGCGACCAGCTTGGAGGTGAAGTCCTTGGACTCCTCGGCCTTGAGACCGATCAGGGTCTCGTCGAGGCCCTCGATGAGCTGGCCCGAACCGACCTCGTGCGACAGGCCGGTGGTGGAGGCCTCTTCGACCTCGACGCCGTCGACGGTGGCAGCCAGATCGATGGAGACGAAGTCGCCGTCCTGGATCGCCCGCTCGACCGCGTTCAGGGTGCCGAAGCGCTGACGCAGCGAGGTGAGCTGCTCCTCGATGTCCGCATCGGTGATCTCGATCGGATCGACGGTGACCGCGATCGCCGAGAAGTCCGGCAGGGTGATCTCGGGGCGGACGTCCACCTCGGCGGTGAAGGCCAGCTCTTCGCCGTCCTCGATCTTGGTGATCTCGATCTCGGGCTGGCCGATGACCTTCACGTCGGAGGACTGCACGGCATCGCTGTAGCGCTTCGGGAGCACTTCGTTGACGACCTGCTCGAGGACCGCGCCGCGACCCACACGAGCTTCGATGAGCTTGGCCGGAGCCTTGCCCGGGCGGAAGCCGGGGATCTTGATCTGCTGCGCGAGTGCCTTGTAAGCCTTGTCGAAGTCCGGCTTCAGCTCCTCGAAGGGCACCTCGACGTTAATCCGGACCCGGGTCGGGCTCAGCTGCTCGACGGTGCTCTTCACGGACATGCTCCTTGTTCGTTGTTCATGGTTGACGTCTCGGTTCCCCCCGAACGCATCGCGACCAGGTTAGTTGACGGGTCCGAGGCTCGTGTAACCGGTCACGGCACACGGCTGTGCGCGACCGGTTCTCTCCCCGGTCGCGCTGGTCCAGCCCTCGGACCTCAGCTACCGACCTTGACGGCGTCGGTGACGAAGACCAGGGTCTCGTTCGGCTTCATGCCGCCGCGGCTGCTCGCACCGTAGCCCAGGTTCGGCGGAACGATGAGGAGGCGGCGGCTGCCCTGTGTCACGCCGACCAGGCCCTGATCCCAGCCCTGGATAACCTGTCCCCCGCCCAGCGTCAGCGGGAAGGTCTCGCCGCGATCGAAGGAGCTGTCCAGCTTCTTCTTGTCCGACCAGGTGATCAGGCTGTAGTTCATGGTCAGCTGCTGACCGGCGGCGGCCGCGGGGCCGTCACCCACGACCAGATCCTTGACGACGAGTTCCTTGGGCGGATCGCAGTCGTCCGGGATGGTGATCTTCGGAACGACTCCGAAACCACCGTCGACCTTGATGTCGTCGGCGGTGCATTCGCGGCCGGTGCTCTGCGGCTGGCCGGCCTTGGCCTGCGCGCTGGAGACGGTGCTCTTCGCCGTCGAGGTCGCCGTCGCCTCGTTGTCGTCGCCGCTTCCGCAGCCCGCCAATACGAGCGCCGCGGCCGCGACCACGCCGATCTTCCCCAACACGCGCATTCGCACTCCCTCTCGACAGGTTTCCGGACGGTCGAAGCCCGGCTGTCACAAGGGCTTCCGGGGCCGCGCCGAACCTACACGTCCGCGGCCGGGCGTGCCGGAGCGGGCACATCCGCCCAGGTCCAAGGCACGCCCGCGGGAGCAATGCCGACCGCCTCGGACGCTAAATGCTTTGCCGGTGGGTTCGGCATACGAGAGCATCTCAGGGTGCTGCTCACCATTTCCTGTACGCGCCCCGACGATGCCACCTGGCCGGCCGCTGATCTCGGCTACCTGCTGCACAAGAATCCCGCGCACGTACAGGCTTTCGAGCAGTCCTACGGGGTCGCGCACGTGCTCTATCCCGAGGCCACCGACGAGCGCTGCACGGCCGCGCTGCTGCTGGAGATCGATCCGGTCCGGCTGGTGCGCGGAAAGACCAAGGGCGCAGGCGAGTTCAGCCTCGGACAGTACGTGAACGACCGGCCGTACGCGGCCTCGTCGCTGCTGGCCGTGGCGATCGCCGGGGTCTTCGGCTCCGCCCTGCACGGCCGGTGCCGGCAGCGCCCGGAACTGGCCGAGACCGCACTGCCCCTGCGCATCGACCTGCCCGCCGTGCCCTGCAAGGCCGGCCCGGAGGCCGCCGAACGCGTCTTCGCGCCGCTGGGCTGGACGGTCGCGGCCACTCCCCTGCCGCTCGACCCGGCCTTCCCGGACTGGGGCGACTCGCATTACATCCGTCTCGAACTGACCGGCGCCCTGCGGCTGTCCGAGGCGCTGTCGCACCTCTACGTGCTGCTCCCCGCTCTCGACGGCAGCAAGCACTACTTCCAGTCCACCGACGAGATCGACAAGCTCCTGCGCGTGGCCGAGCACTGGCTCCCCACCCACCCGGACCGCACCTGGATCACCCGTCGCTATCTCACCCGCCGCCACTCCCTCGTCCAGGAGGCCCTGGCCCGCCTCGCGGAACTGGACGACCTGAACCCGGAGGAGTTCGGCGCGGTCGCCTTCGACGAGGACCACCCCGGCACCGCCGACGCGCGCGCGGGCGCCGATGCGACCGGCGACCTCGGGGTGCGCGCGGGCACCGCGGATTCCACCGGACCCGTATGCGGTGGAACGGAATTCAGCGGTCCGAACAGCACCGCCGCGGCCCTGGCGGACGGCGTTCACGGCACACCCACCTCCGCCCGCGTCGATGGGAGTGCGCACAACGCCGACGGGCTCACCGCGAGCGGGCGTGATCACGCTGCCGAGACGTCGACCGCGAACACGACCGGAGAGGGCGAGGCGCGGCGGCCGTCGCTGGCCGTGGAGCGGCGAGAGGCGGTGCGTCGGGCGCTGCGCGCGGTGGGTGCGAGCCGGGTGCTGGATCTGGGATGCGGGCAGGGAGCGCTGCTGCGCGAGTTGATCGATGATCGGGCGTTCACCGAGATTGTGGGAGTGGATGTTTCGGTGCTGACGTTGCGGATCGCGCAGCGGCGACTGGCGCGGGTCCCGCAGTGGCAGTCGCGGCGGGTGACGCTGCGGCAGGGAGCGCTGACGTACACCGATGCCTCGCTGCGGGGATACGACGCCGCGGTGCTGATGGAGGTGATCGAGCATGTGGATCCGCCTCGGCTCGACGCGCTCGAGCACGCGGTGTTCGGCGCGGCCGCACCGGGCGCCGTGATCGTGACCACGCCCAACGGCGAGTACAACGTGCTGTACGAAGGGATGGAGCCGGGAGCGTTCCGGCACGCCGATCACCGATTCGAGTGGAGCCGTGCGGAATTCGCGGACTGGGCGCAGCGGGTGAGCGAGAAGTACGGCTACACGGTGCGATTCGAACCGGTCGGGCCGGTCGACGCGGCACTGGGCGCGTCCACCCAGTTGGCCGTGTTCACTCGCCGGACGCACGACGAGGGTTCGACCGCCCACGGCGAGTCCGCGACTCCCGTTCGCGAATCGACCGGCGAGGCACGACCTCCGGCGACCGAACTCCGCGCCACGGGCGCGCGGGACGTGGACAGCGCACCGATCATGAGCGAGCCGACGGCGGGCACCGAGATCGGCGGCGACGGGAGTGCCCCGCGCGGCGCCGAGGCCCGAACCGGCACGCTCGTCGGCGACAGTGAAGTGGAAGGGGGTCTGTGATGGGTGAGTATTCGGTGCCGATGCTGTCGCTGGTCGTGCTGATCGGGAGCAGCGGATCGGGGAAATCGACGTTCGCGCGCAAGCACTTTCCGGCGACGGCGGTGCTGTCCTCGGATGCCTATCGCGGGCTGGTCAGTGATGACGAGAACGATCAGAGCGCGACCGCCGAGGCGTTCGCGCTGCTGCACCATGTGGCGGGGGTGCGGTTGCGGCGTGGGCTGCGGACGGTGATCGACGCCACCAACGTGCAGCCCAAGGCGCGGCAGTCGCTGATCGAACTGGCCCGGGCGCACGATGTGCTGCCGGTGGCGATCGTGCTGGATGTACCGGAAACGGTATGCGTGCAGCGCAATACGACACGCGCCGATCGCGCCGGACTGGGATCGCACGTGGTCGGCCGTCAGCAGCGCGATCTGCGCCGCGGCCTGAAATTCCTGGAGCGCGAGGGCTTCCGGAAGGTGCATGTGCTGCGCGGGGTCGAGGAGATCGCCGCAGCCACCCTCGTGGACGAGCGGCTGTGGAACGACAAGCGGGAGCTCACCGGACCTTTCGACGTGATCGGCGATGTGCACGGCTGCCGCTCCGAGCTCGAGACACTGCTCGGCGAGCTCGGCTACGACCTGACGCGCGACGAGGCCGGCCGCCCGGTGGACGGAAGGCACCCGGAGGGGCGCACGGCCGTGTTCGTCGGCGATCTGGTGGACCGGGGCCCGGACACCCCCGGCGTGCTGCGGCTCGTCATGGGCATGGTCGGTTCGGCGAACGCGCTGTGCGTCACCGGAAACCACGAGTTCAAGCTGGTGCGCGCCCTGGACGGCCGCAAGGTCAAGGTGGCGCACGGGCTGGCCGAATCGCTCGCGCAGTTCGAGGGCGAGGACCCCGAATTCCGCAAGGCCGCACACGAATTCATGCGCGCGCTGGTCAGCCACTATCTGCTGGACGGCGGCGATCTCGTGGTCGCGCACGCCGGTCTCAAGCAGGAGTACCACGGCCGGACCTCCGGGCGGGTGCGCGAGTTCGCCATGTACGGCGAATCCACCGGGGAGACCGACGATTACGGCCTGCCGGTGCGATACCCGTGGGCCGAGGACTACCGCGGCAAGGCGCTGGTGCTCTACGGGCACACCCCGATGGCCGAGCTGCAGTGGGTGAACAACACCCTGTGCCTGGACACCGGCGTGGTGTTCGGCGGCAAACTCACCGCGCTGCGCTATCCGGAGCGAGAACCGGTGTCGGTTCCGGCGGAACAGGTCTGGTTCGCACCGGCCCGGCCGCTGCAAGCACCCGGATTCCGCACCGATGCCGGTGTGGTGCATCGCGATCCGGGCGTCCTGGATCTGGACGACGTGATCGGCCGGCGTGTGGTGGAGACCCGCCACCTGGGCCGGGTCACCGTGCGGGAGGACGCCGCGGCGGCCGCGCTCGAGGTCATGAGCCGCTTCGCCGTGGATCCGCGCTGGCTGCTCTACCTGCCGCCGACCATGTCCCCGTGCGCCACCTCCGCGCTGGAGGGCTACCTCGAACACCCGGCGCAGGCTTTCGAGTACTACCGGGCCGAGGGCGTGGCCACCGTCGTGTGCGAGGAGAAGCACATGGGTTCGCGTGCGGTGGTGGCACTTTCACGATCCGCCGCGGCCGCGCGGGACCGATTCGGTGTCCAGGACGGCAGCACCGGCGCGATCTACACCCGCACCGGACGGCCGTTCTTCGACGATCCGGCGCAGACCGAGGCGCTGCTGGCCCGGGTGCGCGTCGCGGCCGAGAAGTCCGGACTGTTCGAGGAACTCGACACCGACTGGCTGCTGCTGGACACCGAACTGCTGCCCTGGTCGGCCAAGGCGATGGGCCTGCTGCGCACCCAGTACGCGGCGGTGGGCGCCGCGGCCCGCGCCTGCCTGGGCGCCGCCACCGATGTGCTCGCCGCCGCGGCCGCGCGGGGTGTGGACGTCACCGCACTCGCCGGGCGCACCGCCACGCGCGCGGCGGACGCCGAGGCCTTCACCCGCGCGTACGGGCGCTACTGCTGGCCGGTGGACGGTCTCGACGGCATCCGACTCGCCCCGTTCCAGATCCTGGCCGCGCGAAGCGGCAATTACGCTGTGCGCGAACATGACTGGCACCTGGAGCGGATCGACCGGCTCACCGCCGCCGATCCGGAACTCTTCCGGGTCACCGAGCGTCTGCTCGTGGATCTCACCGATGCGGCGGGCGAATCCGCCGCAACCGCGTGGTGGAGCGAGCTCACCGCGGCCGGAGGCGAGGGCATGGTCGTCAAACCCCTCGGTGCGCTCGTGGCGGGAACCGGCACCCGCAGCGGCCGTCCGGTCCAGCCGGGCGTGAAATGCCGTGGCCGGGAATACCTCCGGATCATCTACGGCCCGGAGTACCTGCGCCCGGACAACCTCGCGCGGCTGCGCTCGCGCGGCCTGGGCGGCAAACGTTCCCTCGCCCTGCGTGAATACGCCCTGGGCCTGGAATCTCTCGACCGGTTCGTCGCGTCCGAACCGCTGTGGCGCGTACACGAGGCCGTGTTCGCCGTGCTCGCCCTGGAAACCGAACCCGTCGACCCCCGGCTCTGACCGCCGGTTCGCCCGTGGCGGCTCCTTCACGAGCCGCTACGGGTCTCACGAGCCGAGCACCGACGACGAGTCACAGGTACGCGGAGCGAACCTGTGACGCCGACGTCGCGGCCATGTCCTGAGGCCTGCGGCCGAGTACGCGTTCCCTGCCTGCTCGCCGCGGCGCCTACGCGCGTGAGTCGACGTGTTCGATCAGGCGGTCCAGGAAAGGCCGCTGGCCCTTGCCGAGTTTCTCGCGGGCGATGTCGGGAGCGAACCATTCCGCTCGGTCGATTTCAGGGAATTCTGCCATTCGGCCGGACCGCGGCGGCCATTCCATCTCGAAGGTGCCGGGAACAACGAGTGCGGGATCCAGATCGCCTTCCACGGCCCAGACCGTCACCTGTTTCTTGCCGCGCCCGCTGCCGTATTCGACCTCGCCCAGCGGGATCCATTCGCCGTCGGGCACGGGAAGCCCCAGCTCCTCGGCGAATTCTCGGGCGGCGGCGGCACGGTGGTCCTCATCGGGATCGAGTTCACCCTTGGGGATCGACCACGCCGACGCGTCCTTCTTCGCCCACAGCGGCCCGCCCATGTGGCCGATCAGCACTTCGAGGCCGGAGGTTCGCCGAAACAACAGGACTCCGGCGCTGTATCTGAGGCTCATCGGTGCAGTCTGCCGGTTCGCCTGACGTCCGCACACTCCGGGCGCTAATCTTGGCGACACTTTGGCAAACTGGTCGGACGGACTCTATTTCCGATCGCGGGGGCACCGAATTCGCTGGTACCGGTGTGTGAAGAAGCGGTATCGCCCTGTGTGCCTTCCACTAAGCTCTCCGAGTTGAACAAGCACCGAGTTGCACAAGCCCCACCTGATGACGGATTGGAAACCGCATGGAGTTCCGCAGCGCCACCGCGGCGGCCACCTTGGTGATCGGCGCACTGACCGCGGCAACCGGACCGGCGAATGCCGAGCCCGCTGCCCCGGAGCACATCGCCTATTCGGCGAAGCTCGTGGACAAAACGGTCGTCACCACACTCAAGGGTGGCACCTTCGAGTTGTCGAAAGCGCTCGGCGCCGAACTGGCCGCCGGGGGTAACGACCGTTTGACCGAGCACGACGGCGTGCTGACCGGCCGCGACGGCGCTCCCGCCGACGCCGCCGATGTAGTGGACGTGGTCGACGTGAAGGACGGCGACGGCCGCGTCCTGCTGACCCTCCCGCTCGATTTCCGGCTGGCCGGGATCAGCATCCCGATCAAGCCCGAGCTCGACCGGGACCGCACCGTCCTGAACCTCACCCCCGACCGGTCGGCCGCCGTGCCGGTCAGCCAGCCGATCTCGGTGAAGCCGGTGGCCTCCACGCTGGAGAACCAGCGCGCGACCAACGACTTCTCCACCCAGTTCGGCCTGGCCACCACCATCGGGACCTTCGTCGGCACCGCCCTCGGCGCCACCATCGGTTGCGTGGTCACCCTGGTGGCGGGCTGCATTCCCGGCCTCACCACCGGTGCGGCCGTGGGCGGCATCGTCGGCTCCATCGCGGTCGGCGGACCCACCCTGATCGCCGCCGGCATCGACCTGCTCACCACCCTGCAGTCCGCCGACGGCACCACCAAGTGGGCCGACAAGCCCAAGACCACTCAGCCCACCCAGCCCGCCCAGCCCGCCGCTGAACCTCAGGCGGATCAGCCCAAGTAGTCGTTCGCGCTCGAACAGCTACTCCCACAGCAACATCCGCGATCGCCGGTCCGTGTGTGGCGGACCGGCGATCGGCGCGTTCACACCGCCGGAGATCCACGCCGTCGGCCCGCCACCGGTTCACGTGCTTCGGACAGGTCAGAAGCCTCCGTCGAAACCGCCACCGCCGTCGAAACCGCCACTGGAATCGGATCCGCCGCCGTCGTATCCGCCTGTGTCGTAACCGCCGACGCCGTATCCGCCTGTGTCGTAACCAGAGTCGGCGTAGCCACCGTTGTCGTAGCCACCCGAGTCGTAGCCGCCTTGGTCACCGCCGTCACCGCCCTGGTCACCGCCGTCGCCTCCGGCGTCGAGGCCCGCCTGGTAGCCGTCGCCGTAACCGTTCTCGAAGGCCGCCGAGTCGTAGCCGACGCCGGACATCCCGGTGAAGAGGGCGTCGAACAGCAGAACCGATCCCACGCCCCACGCGCCCGCGACAAGTGCTGTGCGCCACCAGGGTTCGGAGTACCACCCGGCCGGAACGGGACGTCCGGCCACGCGGCCGCCGGGGTAGTAGTTGGGGGTTTCGGAGGACGGGGTGGGCGAGGCCTCGATGCGACGGCCGTCGTAGTCGACGGTGCGGTCCTCGGTGACCTTGCCCGCGCTGCGCTGCCCGTCGAGTTCGGGGACGGCGGGCCCGGGGTCCATGCCCATGGCCGTGCGCGCGGCCCCGACGTAGTAGAGCCCTTCCAGCGCCGTCTCTTTCGCGAGACGCGCCTGTGCGGGAGTGGTGGCCTGCTCGATCTGTGCCCCGGCGGCATTGAAGCGCTCACCCGCGTCGGCCAGGGCCTGACGGGATGGTTCGTCGGTGCCGGTGAGGTTGTAGACCTGACCGCCGAGCCGCTCGATGAGCCGCCGGGCATCGGCTTTCGCATCGGCGAGCCGGGTGGTCGCGCGCGCTCGCTGGGCGCGGTTCACGACCACGACACCGATCGCGACGACCGCCAGGACGATGAGCAGAACAACTACCGTAGCCACGGCACCAGCCTACGCGGGGCCAGTAGCCGATCGATTGCCGAGAAGTGTGTGCGGCCCTGGCCCGAGCCTCGCCCATCCGGGCGGCCACCCGTCCCCCGCGGTCGGCGGCCCGACGACCGGGTCGCGCTCGACTCCCGTGCCGATCCCGCCGTACTCACCCCCGGCGCGGATCGGTGCTCACCGCACCCGCGGAACGGGCGCCGATTCCCTCCCTGTCGTGCTCCCGGACCGCGATCGGCATCACCCGCCTTCGGTGATCCCGGTACCTCGCGTTCCGGTGAATCTCAGATCCGGTGACTGCAATCGCGTCCCGTGATCAGCGCTGATCGTGCCCGCCTATCCAGCGACGGCCGCGTATCGCGAACGCGGCACGTCTGGATCAACCTCCTGTACATCCAACTCCGAGACCGCGAATTGGCGCTTGCCCGCGGTCTTCGCCGAATACATGGCACGATCCGCGCTGCGCAGCAGATCCGAGAAATCGCAGTCGCGTCCGGGCGGGCAGAACGCCGCGCCCACACTGGCCGACGCGGGCACTTCACCCGCGGCCGTCGGCACCGGTTCACACAGGGCGGCCAGCACCCGCATCGCCAACTCGCCCAGCGTATTGCGGCGAGCGGGCAGCGCGACCACGAATTCGTCGCCGCCGTACCGCGAGATCACCGTCTCCGGCGGGCAGGTGGCGCGCAGTCGCTGCGCGATGGTGACCAGGACCTCATCCCCGACGCTGTGCCCGTAGCCGTCGTTGATCTGCTTGAAATCGTCGAGATCGATGAGCAGCAGGCCGACGCCGCGCGCCGGATCCGTCGCCATCATCCGTACTCGCTCCTGCAGCAGTGAGCGATTCGCCAGATCCGTCAGGGCATCGTGCGTCGCCTCGTGCCGCAGGCGGGTCTGCAGGGCCGCGATCTCCTGCACGCGGACCGATACCGCCTCGGTCAGGCTGCGCTCCTGCTGGATCAGCGCGCGCTGCTGTAGAGCCTCGGCGTAGCTGTCGATGGCCTGGCTGGCCACGAAGGCCCAGCGGGTGGCGATCAGCGAGCCCGGTTCGCCCGGCGCGAGACCCAGCAGCGCGCGGCTGGCGGGTGCGAGCATCCGGGTCCGATCGAACGGCGATTCCGCGAGCCGGCGGCCGATCGCACGGGCCGCGGGCACCGGAAACGGTTCGGCCCCGGCGAGTTCCAGCAATTCATCGATCACTCGGGTGAAGATTCGTTCCACCTGGTCCGCCGGGATGGCCGGTCCGGCGCCCACGCCGGGGTGCACCGCACGCGTCCATTCCCGGATGGTGGCCGCGACGAGCGCGGCGGTTCGGGTATCGAGTCGGATGGGCATTGTCGCTCACCCTGCGTACGAGATGTCTGCGTACGCGATGTCTGTGCCGGCACCCGTGCCGGTCAGGCCCTTCGGTTCGAGCTCACTACCACGCGGTCGAGCACACCTGATTCGATGCACGCTCACCGCCCCCTTTCCAGATACCCCCGTCCGGACAAAAAGGATCCTAGCAAGCCACCCGGCATCGAAAACCCCTTAATCAGAACAGGTTCCCGTGCCTCGCGAATGGCGATCGGACGGTTCATCGCTGGCAACCCTGCCGCGTTACACCCAATTTCGGCATGTTCCGCGCGACGCGCCGAGCGGCCGACACGACCTGCTCCGACGTGCGCGAACGCCCCCTGATTGGCATTCTGGGAGTGAGGTTCGGTACAGTGCTGAACGCACGCAACGTCGACACAGCGGTGCATGCGGGTGTAGTTCAATGGTAGAACTTCAGCCTTCCAAGCTGATAGCGCGGGTTCGATTCCCGTCACCCGCTCTCTTCCCCTCATCTGTCGGGGAGCCCCGGTCGTCACGGCCGGACGGGTACGGGGTGTAGCGCAGCTTGGTAGCGCATCCGCTTTGGGAGCGGAGGGTCGCAGGTTCAAATCCTGTCACCCCGACCATCTTTCACCTCTCGCATGCCCCTCGGGGACGCGTGCTCCCACCGGTTCTCACCCCCGCAGCAATCCGGTAGCGAGATCGCATTATTCGAAAAGTCACTCGATGCCTCTGGCGTGTTCGCCGCGACGCGCGGGAGACCGGTGTGCCGTCGTGCCCGAGGCCGCGTGTCCACCCCTGGCGGTAACCGGAAGTTGTGGCTCCGTTTCCCCTGTGTTATCGATTGACGGTGCTGGTCGATCCCGATGTGAAGGTTTCCGGCCCGTCGCCGTCGGGCGGTGGGCTCGGTTTCCGGTTCGTACCGGCCGCCGGGCTGATCGTGGCGATGGTCCTGCTGATCGCCGCGCAGGTGTGGGCCTCGACGCACGAGACCATGGGTCCGCTGCGCAGTCTGCTGGCCGACTACCTGGCCGATCCGCAGTCCGCCAGCGTCTCCTGGGCAGGTCTGGGGCTCGCGTGCATCGGCGTGCCCGCGCGCGCGAGGGTCGTGAGCCTGGCCGCGGCGGCGGTGCTGGATCTGCTGGTACTGGGGCTGCAGGCGGCGTGCGGCTGGCACGTGTCGATCGGGACCGGGCCCACACTGGTCCTCACGGCGCTGACGATCACGGTGGCGCGCTGGGACGGGCAGCGCCGCCGAACCGCTCTGTCCGCCATCGCGTTCGGTGTGCTGTTGATCATGGCCTCGAAACTCGCGGACACCTGGTTGCTGGTGAGCATCCTGGCCGGGCCCGAGGTGCTGGACCAGTACGTGCAGGTCGCGGATCGAGCGCTGGGCGAGCCGGCCTGGCTCGTCGGGCAGCTGCTCGAAGCCCTGGGCCCGATCCCCTCGCATGTGCTGCACGTGGTGTACATCCAGCTGCCGGTGGCGGCGATGGTGGTCGCGGTGTGGCAGCTGCGCCATGTCACCACAGGGCCGTGGCCGCGGCACACGCTCCTGCGCACCTTTCTCGTGCTCGGCGTGATCGGCCCGCTCGGCTATGTGCTCTTCCCTGTGGTCGGACCCGTCTTCGCCTACGGTCCACTCGGTCACGGCCTGCAGATCGGCTCCTGGCCCGATGTACTGCCCACGCTCACGCACCCGCCGCGGCCGATGCTGTTCGATACCGTCACGGCCCGCAACTGCATGCCCTCGATGCATACCGCCTGGGCGACAGCGCTGTTCATCCACACGCGCAAGGCACCGCGCTGGCTGCGCTGGGCGGGCGCGTTCTGGCTGGTGTGCACCTTGCTCGCGACACTGGGGTTCGGCTACCACTACGGTTGCGATCTGGTGGCGGGCGCGGTGCTGTGCATGACGGTGGAGTCGGCGCTGCGCGATCCGGACAGTGGCTGGAATCGGTACCGGGTGCGGCTGGTGGCGTCGGGCGCGGCGGTGTTCGCCGGGCTGCTGTTGTCGTTCCGGTTCCTGGCCACCACCATGGCCACCTATCCGGTGCCCGCCGGACTCGCCGTGCTGGGCTCGCTGGCTGCGGTTTCCCTGCTTTTCCACGCGACGTGGTTCGCGCCACCCGGCAGTAGATTGGCGATCGCGGGCGGTCGTGGTATGCCTGCGCGCACCGAAGCCGCCATCGATCAGTAACTCTCACAACGCAATCCGAACAAGCCATGTGAATTCCGAGAGGTTAGTGTCTGCCCTGATGATCACGATGCGGACGGGGCAGCGCAGTTTGCCGCGCAGAACGAAAACCGATGGCCCGACCAGGCTTCCCCGCATTCCGATCGCCGTCGGAATCCTGCTCGCGGTGGCCCTGACTCTGCTCTTCTCGCAGCTGAACGGGTTCCTGGACCTACAGGTGTACCGCGTGGTCACCCAGGCGTGGCTGCACGGCGGCGAACTGTACGGCCCGACCCTGCCGGTGCGCGGGCACACCGATCTGCCGTTCACCTATCCGCCGTTCGCGGCGCTGCTGATGATTCCGCTGGCGGTCGTGCCGCTGTGGCTGGCCGAATTCCTGGTAACGGCAAGTTCGCTGGGCTGCCTCGGGTTGACCATTTGGCTCGTCCTGTCCCGGGTCCGCCCGGACCTGGATCCGAGCCGCAAGGCCACGTTCACCGCCACCGCGCTGGCGCTGCTGCTGGCGATCGAACCCGTGCGCATCACCATGTGGTTCGGGCAGATCAACCTAGTGCTGATGGCGGCCGTCGCCCTGGACTGTCTCACCGAGAAGCCCCGCTGGCCCCGCGGCCTGCTGATCGGCGCGGCCGCGGTGGTGAAACTGACCCCGGCGGCCTTCGTGCTGTTCTTCCTGATCCGCAAGGACTGGAAGGCGGCGGGCATCGCGGCGGCGACCTCGGCGGGCGTGGTGCTGTCCGGATTCCTGTTGTTCCCCACCGAATCTCGACAATACTGGTTGCACGCGGTCACCGACACCAGTCGCATCGGTTCCCCCGACTACGTCGGCAACCAGTCCATCAAGGGCATGATCTTCCGCCTGGGCCTGCCGCATTCGGCCGCGACCGCGATCTGGCTCGTTCTGAGCGTGGCCGTCGTCGCCGTGGGCGCGGCCCTGATGCACCACCTCGTCAGCGCCGCGCAGACCCCGCGCCCCGACTCCGCCATCCCTCCGGCCAGCGCGTTCCCCGTGGTGGCCCTGCTCGTGAACGCCGCGGTCCTGCTGCTGGTTTCGCCCGTCTCCTGGACCCACCACTGGGTCTGGGCGGCCCCCGCCCTGGTCACCGCGGCCGCCTGGAAAAGCTCCCACTCCGGCGCCGCCCCCTATGCGGCCATAGCCACCTTCGCCGCACTCTTCCTCATCGGGCCCGGCCTGGTCCCCAACGGCAAACACCGAGAACTCGCCTGGCACTGGTGGCAGCACATCCCCGGCGACATCTACATCCTCGCGGCCATAGCCCTGCTGATCACCGGCCTGACCCACCTCATCCGCCACCGCACCCGCCCGCGGACCGAGGTTCGTCTCGGCTGAGAACTCGCGCACCGGAAGAGTTTTCGGGCAGCCGGCCACGATCGAACGCCCGGCGTCGATCCGGAGTCGAGGCGACTCGGCCCCGGCTCGCGGATCGATGCCGAGTCCGACTACCTACCCGATCCGCTGGTCGCCGCACCGAACAGACCCGACAGCACGCTCATCCCGAGCCCGCTCGGCAGCCCGCCCTTCGAACCGGAGTTGAATCCGCTGGCGGAGCCTGTCAGGTATCCCTTTCCCGGACCGCTGGTCGAGCCGGTGAGGGTGTCGGGTGCGGCGTTGGCCAACTCGTTCAGGGCACAGGTGGCGAGACCGCCGCCGGACCCGCTGGCCAGAGCGCTGAAGATCCCATTGGACAGGCCGGCGGCGGATCCGGCCTGCGGTCCGGCGGAGGAACCGCCGAGGTATCCGAATGCCGAACCGGTGACCGAACCGGTGGCACCGGATCTGGCCGAGCCGCTGAGGAAGCCCTGGGCGCAGGACTCGCCCGGCGGCAGGGCCGGAGCGTCGACGGTGTCGGCCGGGGTCTCCACGGTGAGCGGTTCGGCGGTGGCCGCTCCCGCCCCGACCGTGAGTGCGATACCGATGAACGCGGTGATCAGAAGAGTGTTTCGCATGCAGTTGCCGCTCTCGTGTGATTCTCACCGGCGGATGAGGCAGGCTCCCGGCCGTCACTCCGCCGCTGTGCCGCTGCTCGACTCTTGTTGCGGAACAACGCGGTTCGAGCATCGGAGACGGTCCGCCCCGGCGATCACCTGGACGTGTGACCAAGAGCTAAACAGTCATGTCCCCGGAGGTCCATCGAAAAAAACCCGCAGAGTAAATCTCTACCGGACCGCGAATCGACCCACCCCGAAACGGGAGTCGGCAGATGGCGGAAACGACTGGACCGCAACATGATCGGCAGGCAAGCCACAGTGCCTGCGCGAGGAGCGGCGTCCGGGTATGCGCGCACCCCCCACCGATCTCGGCGTTTTCCCGCCCGCGTCGAGCCGTGGTGCGTGAACAGGGCGGGCCGGAACTCAACTCGGCTGGCAGGTGGGGCACCAGAAGAGGTTTCGGCCCTCCATGACCGAGTGCAGGACGGTGCTGCCGCAGAGGCGGCAGGGGTCTCCGGCCCGGCGATAGACGTAGGTCCGGGGGCGGTCGGCGGCGTAGGACGGGGCGCCGTGGTCGTGTTCGGGGCGGACCACGTGCATGCGACCGCGCCGGACGCCGACCTTCATGAGGGCGACGATGTCCACCCAGAGGGCGTCCCATTCGTCGCGGGTCAGGGATTTCCCGGGGCGGTACGGTGAGATGCCGTGCCGGAACAGCACTTCCGCGCGGTAGACGTTGCCGACTCCGGCCAGGACCTTCTGGTCCATCAGGAGGGCGCCGATCGGGCGCGCGGAGCGGCTGATGCGATGCCAGGCGCGATCGGGGTCGGCGTCACGGCGCAGCGGGTCGGGACCGAGGCGGTCGGTCAGGGCGTCGACTTCGGGTTCGAGCAGGATTTCGCAGGCCGTCGGGCCACGCAGATCGGTACCGAACAATTCTCCGGTTCGACCGCCGCCGATCAGGCGCATGCGGACCTGGCCGACCGGTTCACCCAGGGGGAACGGGGATTCGGTGAAGGCGCCGTACAGACCCAGGTGGACGTGCACGATCAGGCCCGAATCATAGTGGTGCAGCAGGTGTTTGCCCCACGCCTCGGCACGGGTGAGCACCGAACCGTCCAGGCGGGCCGCGCCGTCGGCGAATCGGCCCTGCGGGCTGGAGACGCGCACCTGACCCCCGGCGAAGCGCGAGTGATGCAGCTTCGCCAGGCGGTGCAGCGTATGGCCTTCCGGCACAGGTCAGTTCGGGAGCGCGGGGGCGATGCCGGTCTTCTCGTACTCGGCGAGGATGTCGATGCGGCGCTGGTGACGCTCCTCGTCCGACCACGGGGTGGCCAGGAAGGCGTCGACGATCTCGAGGGCCAGCTCGGTGGTGTGCATGCGGCCGCCGATGCCGATCAGCTGCGCGTTGTTGTGCTGACGGGCGAGCTGGGCGGTCTCCACGCTCCAGGCCAGGGCGCAGCGCGCGCCGGGGACCTTGTTGGCAGCGATCTGCTCGCCGTTGCCCGAACCACCGAAGACCAGGCCGAGGCTGCCCGGATCGGCGACGGTGCGGCGAGCGGCCTCGATGCAGAAGGCCGGGTAGTCGTCGAGGGCGTCGTATTCCAGAGCGCCACAGTCGGTGACCTCGTGGCCCTGGCCCTCGAGGTGGGCCTTGACGATGTTCTTCAGTTCGAAGCCGGCATGGTCGGCACCCAGGTATACGCGCATGCCGGAGATTCTGTCAGGCCGCCGCGCCGCGACGCACCGGGGGATGTCGCGGCATTAACGCGATCCGATTCCGAACACGAATAACAGGGTGCACCCGTACCGCGCATCACATGCGACCCCTCCCACCGCATACCCGCGACCACGAGCGCACACCCCTCGCCCCGGAAACGATCGAAGGTGCGCCATGCCGCCAGAAGAACTCGACACGCAGTCCCCCGCGACGACCCCGGTCCACGTCTCACAGACAAGCCCGGTCCACGCCTCACCGACCGGCCCGGTCCACACACCACCGACCAGTGCGGTCCCCGCGACAACAGCCTGCCCAGTCCCCACACCGACCGGCCCGGTTCCCGCGATGCAGACCGCTCCGGTTCTCGCGACACAGACCAGCCTGGTTCCCGTGATGCAGACCAGCGCCGTCCCCGCGCCAACAGCCGACCGAGCCCCCGCAGCGCACACCGTCCAGATCGTCGGCCCCACCGGATGGAACCCCGCCGACGGCCCGCCCGGCTGGGGCTTCCCCCCGCACCGCCCGCAGCCACCGCAGAGTCCCCCCGCCCAGCCCTCCCGCGGCCTGTCGCCCTACGGTCTGCCCGCCCGGCACAGCTGGGAGATCCCCCTGCTGGTGATCGTGATCGTGTGCACCGTGCTGGTGTACCCGTACGCCGTGTTCGAGCTGGTGCGCGGCACCGACAACGTGTACCTCTCGGTGCTGGCGCTGGCCCCGGTCCTGGTGTGGTTCTTCCGTGGTTCGACCTTGGCCTCGGCTCGGGTCTACGGGGTCAAGATGTCCCCGACCCAATTCCCGGAGGGCCATCGCATGGTGCAGGAGGCCGCCGCCCGCTTCGGCATGAAGAAGGCTCCCGACGCCTACGTGCAGCTGGGCAACGGGCAGATCAACGCCTTCGCCGCGGGGCACGGCTTCCGCCGGTTCGTGGTCGTCTACAGCGATCTGTTCGAAATCGGCGGCGCCGCACGCGATCCCGAGGCGCTGGCGTTCATCCTCGGCCATGAGGTCGGGCACATCGCGGCGGGTCACGCCTCGTACTGGCGGCAGTTCGGCTCGATCCTGATGAACTACATCCCGATCCTGGGTCCGGGCCTGAGCCGGGCGCAGGAGTACACCGCCGACAATCACGGCTACGCCTACAGCCACACCGGAACCGCCGGGGCGATGTCCACCCTGGCGGCGGGCAAGTACCTCAACGCGCTGGTCGGATACGACGAGATGGCCGATCGCGCCGCGACCGAGACCGGATTCTTCGTATGGCTCACCAACGCTCAGGCCAGCCATCCGGTGCAGACCTGGCGCATGTGGGCGCTGCGCGACCGCAGCCGCCACGGCAAACTCTTCCTGCGACCCGCACCGCGGCAACCGCATCCGGCACGGAGTCCGATGCCCGCCCGGTGAGTCAGCCCGATGAACCGCCCGCCGCGGGCGCCCCGGGCGGTTCACAGCTCTGATCACAGCTGACTGTCATCAGAACTGAATAGAGTGCTTTCCATGACGTCCGACGATCAGTCACCACCGCCGAACGCCTACGGGGGCACGCACGCCGAGAGCTTTCCGGGGCAACCGCCCACCGGGAGCCATCCGGCCTGGAATCCGGTCACGGGGATGACCGGCTGGAACCCGCAGGCCGGACCACCGGGATGGGCTCCGCAACAACCGTATTCACCACCGCGGGTGCCGCCGCACCAGAACGGCCGCGGGCTGTCCCCGTTCGGCATGCCCGCCCGGCACAGCTGGGAGATCGGGCTGCTGGTGCTCGTGGTCGTGCTGACCGTGATCGCCTACGCGTTCGCGGTGCTCCTGCTGATCACCGGCAACATCGATCAGTACGTACTGCTTTTCGCCTTCGCACCGCTGCTGGTCTGGATCGGCCGAGGCATGACGTTCGCGACCCAGCGCGTCAACGGCGTGAAGATGTCACCGACGCAGTTCCCCGAGGGCTATCGCATGGTGCAGGAGGCCGCCGCCCGCTTCGGGATGAAGACCGTGCCGGACGCCTATGTGGTGCTGGGGAACGGGCAGATCAACGCCTTCGCCTCCGGACACGGCTTCCGCCGCTATGTCGCGGTGTACAGCGATCTGTTCGAAATCGGCGGCGCCGCACGCAATCCCGACGCCCTGGCGTTCATCATCGGCCACGAGGTCGGGCACATCGCCGCGGGCCACGTCTCCTACTGGCGGCAGCTGGGCATGTTCCTGGGACCGTTCCTGCCGATCATCGGCAACTCGCTGATCCGCTCGCAGGAGTTCACGGCCGACAATCACGGCTACTGCAATCGGCCACTCGGCGCACCGGCGGCCATGCAGACCCTGGCGGCGGGCAAGTACCTCAACAACCTGGTCGGCTTCGACGAGATGGCCGATCGAGCCGCGCTCGAGACCGGTTTCTTCGTGTGGCTGGTCAACGCGCTCTCCAGCCATCCGGTGCTGACGTGGCGCATGTGGGCGCTGCGTGATCGCAGCAAGCACGGGCGACTGTTCCTGCGCCCCAGCCCGACCGCGCATCCGCCGCAGGGCTCGATGGTCCAGTACGGCGCGTACCCGCCGTACCCGCCACAGGGTGGCGGACACGGCGGACAGGGCTACAACCAGTTCGGCTGAGGCGATCCCGGCGAGGATCCGATCTCAGTCGAAGACCGGATCCTCGTCGCGGCTGCGCTTGAGCTCGAAGAAGTGCGGGTAGGACGCCAGCGCGACCGCGCCGTCCCACACCGTGCCCGCGACCTCACCGCGCGGAATGCGCGAGAGCACGGGACCGAAGAACGCGACGCCGTTGATGTGGATGGTCGGGGTGCCGACGTCCTGGCCGACCTTGTCCATGCCGGCGTGATGCGATACCCGCAGCGCCTCGTCGTACTCGGTGCTCGAGGCGGCCTCGGCCAGCTCGGCCGGCAGTCCGACCTCGGCCAGCGATTCGGCGATCACCCGGTTCAGCAGGTCCTCGCGCGGACCGTCCGTCTCGTACTCGGCACGGCGATCGTGCAGCCGGGTGCCCATCGCGGTGTACAGCGCGGGCAGCACCTCGTCACCGTTCTTCTGCGCCGCGGCGATAGCGACCCGCACCGGACCCCAGCCGGACGCGAGCAGCTCCTTGTACTGCTCGGGCAGCCCGTCGCGGCCCTCGTTCAGCACCGACAGGCTCATGACGTGGAAGTTCACCTCGATATCGCGGACCTGCTCGACCTCGAGAATCCAGCGGGAAGTGATCCAGCACCACGGGCACAACGGATCGAACCAGAAATCGACCCGGTCCTTCTTGGTGTCACTCACAGCGTGTTCCTTTCGCAAAGCATCGCGGGCCGGGCGTGCGGCCGTACTCCATGCGCAACAACCGGGATTCTCGCGGATATTTCCGCTCCCGGGTTCCGGCATCACGTTAGTGTCGGGTATTCGGCCTTCACAGTCCTCAACGTCAGTGCTGCGCCCGTCGTGGCGCAGAGATGTACACGAAGGAGCACTGCGACATGACAACGGCAAACAGGTTCGTCATCGCGGGCGGCGGCCTCGCGGCAGCCAAGCTCGCCGAGGCATTGCGCGCCAATGATTTCGACGGCACGGTGCACCTGATCAGCGCGGAGGAGCGGCTGCCGTACGAGCGGCCGCCGCTGTCCAAGGAGGTGCTGCTGGGCAAGAAGACGCCCGAGGACGCCACCGTCGACTCCGCGCAGTGGTATCGCGATCATCACATCGACGTCCTGCTCGGCACCACCGTCACCGGTATCGACCGCGCGACGAAAACCATTGCGCTGCCGGACGGTACGACGCTCTCGTACGACAAACTGGCGCTGGCCACCGGATCCCGCCCGCGCAAGCTCCCGATCCCCGGAGCCGACGCCGCGGGCGTGTACACGCTGCGCACGGCGCAGGACACCGAGGCGCTGCTCGAAATGTTCCGCACCGCACGCACACTCGTGGTGATCGGGGCGGGATGGATCGGTCTCGAGGTGACCGCCGCGGCCCGCAATGCCGGGCTGGAGGTCACCGTCCTGGAGTCGCTGCCCACACCGCTGCAGACCGCGCTCGGCGCCGAGATGGGGCAGGTGTTCGCCGATCTGCACCGCGAGCACGGCGTGGATCTGCGAGTCGAGACGAAGGTCGCGGAGATCACCGTCGCCGACGGCCGCGCCACCGGCGTGCGCCTGGCCGACGACACCCGCATCGAGGCCGACGCGGTCCTGGTGGCGATCGGCGCACGACCCAATATCGAGATCGCGGTGGATGCCGGGCTCGCCACCTCCGAGGGCGTGCTGGTGGACGAGAGCCTGGCCACCAGCGATCCCGACATCGTCGCGGTCGGGGACATCGCCGATCAGCAGCATCCGGTGCTGGAGCGGCGAATTCGGGTGGAGCACTGGGCGAACGCGCTCAATCAGCCCGAGGTCGCCGCGGCCACCATGCTCGGCAGATCCGCCGTGTACGACCGACTGCCCTACTTCTTCACCGATCAGTACGACCTCGGCATGGAGTACACGGGATACGTGGCGAATCCGCAGGACGCACACGTCGTGGTGCGCGGCGATCTCGGCAAGCGGGAGTTCGTGGCGTTCTGGCTGGACTCCGGCAATCGGGTGCTGGCCGGGATGAACGTGAACGTGTGGGACGTGACGGACCGGATCAAGGAACTGATCCTGGGCGGCGAACCGGTCGATCCGGCCGCGCTGGCGGATACCGCGACGCCGCTGTAGGCCGCCGGTGATCGACCTCACCTCGATTCGGCGCGAGAGTCGGTCGAATCACGAGCCTCGGCTCCGACCTACAGCTGCCGCACCATCCACCCCGCAAGGAGCCGACCGTGAAATACATGCTGCTCAAGACCTACTCCTCGGCCGCGTACTGCGATACCGCGATCACCGAGTGGACCCCGGAGGAGATCCGGGCGCACATCGATTTCCAGCGCGTGCTCGGCGCGGAACTCGCACGGGCCGGTGAGCTCGTCGACGCACAGGGGCTGGCCGGACCGGACGAGGCGCGCGTCGTGTTCTCGGACGGCCGGTCCGCACCGGTCGTCACGGACGGGCCGTTCCCGGAGACCAAGGAATTCCTGGCCGGATACTGGATCATCGACGTGGACTCCCCGGAGCGGGCCTACGAGATCGCCGCCCAGGCCTCGGCCGCTCCGGGCCCCGGCGGGAAACCGGTCGGCGAGCGCATCGAGGTCCGGGCGATCATGAGCGCCCCCGCGAGCGACGCGTAATCCGGGCGCCGACAACCGAATCGGTCACCGACGCATGATGTCCGCTCCCGACACCGAGTCCCTGCTGCGCGAGCTCGCACCGCAGGTCCTCGGTGCGCTGGTCCGCCGCTACGGGGATTTCGACGCCGCCGAGGACGCACTCCAGGAGGCCATGCTCGCGGCCGCGACCCAGTGGCCTGACGACGGAGTCCCGGACAATCCGCGCGGCTGGCTGATCCAGGTCGCCGGACGACGACTGATCGATCAGATCCGCGCGGAGGTGGCGCGGCGACATCGGGAGGCCGCCGACGCCGTTCGTGATGTCCGCGCGCCCGCGGAGTCCGGGATTCCGGGTATCGAGGACCCCGATCGGGACGATTCGCTGACCCTTTTCTTCCTGTGCTGCCACCCGGCGCTGCCGCCGGCGAGCGCGGTCGCCCTGACGCTGCGCTCGGTCGGCGGGCTCACCACCGAGGAGATCGCTCGGGCCTTCCTGCTTCCGGAAAGCACCATGGCGCAACGCATCACACGTGCCAAGAAGAAGCTCGCCACTCTCGACCGGCCCTTCGCCATGCCCTCGGACTCGGACGCCGACGGCTATCGCGGGGAATGGCGGGCCCGGGTCGGCGCGGTGCTGCACGTGCTCTACGTCATCTTCACCGAGGGCCACACCACCTCGACCGGACACCGTTTGCAGCGCGGGGATCTGGCAGCGGAGGCCATCCGCCTGACCCGGGCGCTGCATCGGGTGCTGCCGGAGGACCCCGAGGTGACCGGGCTGCTGGCCATGCTGTTGATCACCGATGCCCGGCGGGCGGCGCGCAGCGGTCCACAGGGCGAGTTGATCCCGCTGTCCGAACAGGACCGCGGCCTCTGGGATCGCGATCTGATCATCGAGGGGGTGCGCCTGGCCACCGCCTCGGTCTCCGCCGGACTCATCGGCCCGTACCAGATCCAGGCCGCGATCGCCGCCCTGCACTCACAGGCGCGCAGTGTCGAGGAGACCGACTGGCCGCGAATCCTGCTGCTGTACAACGCTCTCGAACGCGTCGCCTACAACCCGATGGTCACCCTCAATCGCGCGGTCGCCACCGCGAAGGTGCAGGGACCGCAGGCGGGACTCGAACTCGCCGCCAGCCTCGACGGGGTGCTCACCGGCACCCATCGCCTCGATGCCGTGCGCGGGCACCTGCACGAAATGGCGGGCGATCACGAGGCCGCCATCGCCGCGTACATCGCCGCCGCCCGTCGCACCAGCAGCACTCCCGAACGCGACTACCTCATGCTGCGCGCCGCCCGGTTGCGTGCTGCCCGCGAAGCCGGGGAATACCCCGAACTCGCCTGACCCGCTGTCCCTGCCCCGGTTCGGCGAACACAGTCGAGCGGGGGGACACGTCTGGAACTCACGGCCGAACGCCTACCGGACAATTCACCCACACCGCTCGACGATCGGACCACGGCGGGTCAGGCCCGAACTCGGGCGGGTGAGACTCGAGCAGGCTCGGGCGGCGGGTCGGGCAGCTGAACTCGAGCGGGCTCGAACGGGGTCGGGCGGGGCCGGGCGGGGTCGGGCGGGGTCGGCCCTCAGGCGGCGCGGAAAACGGTGGGGCTCATGCCCCGATGGCGTTTGAAGGCGGCGCTGAAGCCGAAAGCATCGGCGTAGCCGACGGATCTGGCGATCTGAGCGACCGTCAGATCGGAACGGGACAGCAGTTCCTCGGCCTCGTCCATGCGGATCTCGGTGAGGTAGGCCAGCGGCGGGTTCCCCATCAGGACGGCGAAGCGCTTGGCGAAAAGCGCTCGGGAGACACCGGATTCGGCGGCGAGGGTCGCCACCGTCCAGGGCGCGGCCGGCTTGGAGTGGATGGCCTGCAGGGCGGCGGCCACGATCGGATCGTTCATACCGCGATACCAGGTCGGCGCTTCGGAGCCCGCTTGTTCGAACCACGCCTGCAGGGTGCAGACCAGCCCCCAGTCCAGGAGGCGGTCCATCATCGCCTGTGAACCGGCGCTGCGCGATACCGCCTGCATCGCAACGGCTTCCATCCAGGCGCAGGCCTCACCGGGATCGTCGGTGACCACCAGGACCGGGGGCAGCACACGCATGAGCCGCTCGTGCCGCAGCGCACAGGTGCGATAGGCACCGACGAGCAGGGCGGTCGTGTCCGCCGAGTCGCTGCCCCAGCGGATGCCGCTCAAATCCTCTGCGGCGCAGCCACTGTCGGGCCCGAAGCAGGCGATCTCGTATTCGTTGTGCGGCCCGCCGATCGAGTCGGCGTCATCGGCGAAGTGGAACGGCTCGGGTACCCGCACGATGGCGGTATCGCCCGCGGAGAGCGGGGTGCGCGAGCCGTCCGACAGCACCAGCGTGCCCCGGCCGCGCAACACGGTCACCATGGTCATGGGTGCGCGGTCCGCGAATCGGATCGTCCAGGGCGCTTCCAGCACGGCGTGGCTGACGACCGACCCTTCGGCACGGATACCGCTCAGCAGCTGACTCAAGGGGTCCACCCGATCCAGCGTAGACGAACTCCTATCGATCGGAGGGTTTCCCCCATGGATCGTCCACCACATCCCCGGTCTACTGGATATCGACCGACACGGACCACGCCAGCCAGGAGACAGCGTCATGACATCCGACCTCACCGATCGCTCCCGCACCGCCCTCGTCGTGCTCGCGCACCACCGCGCCGATTCGCTGACCGCGCACATCGCCCGTCGCACCGTCCGGCAACTGGAGGCGTCGGGTTACGCGATCGATCTGCTCGATCTGCACACCGAAGGCTTCGACCCGCGCATGACCCTCGCCGATCAGCCCGACTGGAACGACCGCGAGAAGACCTACTCCCCCGAGGTCGAGGATCACATGCGCCGAATCCTGGCCGCCGACATCGTGATCGCCGTCTTCCCGATCTACTGGGTGGCCCCGCCCGCCCTGCTCAAGGGCTGGATCGACCGCGTCTGGAACTACGGCTTCGCCTACGGCCGCAGCAAGCCCCGCCTGGCCGGCAAGCGCATGCTCTGGCTCGGCCTCGCCGGCGCCGCCGAGGACGACGCCATCACCCCCCTGATGCACACCGCCCTGGAAGGCCAGCTCAGCGCGGGCGTCGCCTACTACTGCGGTTTCACCGACTCCCGGATCGGCATCCTGCCGGACGCGGAAGAGCGCCCGCAGCGCCTCGACGCCCAGGGTCAGCTCCTGATCGGGGACGCGGTCACCGGCGCGGAGCGCGAGGCCCAGTACTCCGCGCTGGAAGCTCGCGCGAGCACGATCGTCGACGATTTCCTCGCCGGCGATCGGGTTTCGGCCTGAATATGCCGGAGGCAGAGCAGCACTCACGCACCGTCCGCGCACCGGTTCAGGCGCGCGGACGGACGGCGGGTGCGGGTTCGAGGGAGCGAGCCGCCGCTACTTCTCGACGCCGTTCCAGGTGTTGCCGGTGATCAATTCGTAGGCCTGGACGTACTTCTGGCGCGTCACCTCGACGACCTCGGCGGGGAGCTCGGGGCCCGGGTACTCCTTGTTCCAGCCGGTGGCGGTGGACCAGTCGCGCACGTACTGCTTGTCGAACGAGGCCTGCGGGCGGCCGGGCTCATAGCTGTCGGCGGGCCAGAAGCGGGAGGAATCGGAGGTGAGGACCTCGTCGCCGACGGTGAGAACGTCTCCGTCCCAGCCGAGTTCGATCTTCGTGTCGGCGATGATGACACCGCGCGCCGCGGCGTGCTCGGCGCCGCGCGCGTACAGGTCCAGGGTCAGATCGCGCAGCCGCTCGGCGACCTCGCGACCCTCCTGGTTCACCACGTCGGCGAAGGAGATGGGCTCGTCGTGCCCCTCGTCGGCCTTGGTGCTGGGGGTGAAGATCGGTTCGGGCAGCTTGTCGCCGTCACGCAGGCCCGGCGGCAGCGCGATTCCGGACACCGTGCCGGTGCTCTGGTACTCGCGCAGCCCGCCGCCGGTCAGGTAGCCGCGCGCGACGCACTCCACCTTCAGCATCTTCAGCGGCTTGACCCGCACACCGCGGCCCGCGAACTCCGCGGGCACGTCGGTGGTGGACAGGATGTGATTGGGCACGTCGGCGAAGAAGCCGAACCACCAGTTGGACAGCTGGGTGAGCAGCGCGCCCTTGTCCGGGACCGGCGTCGGCAGGACCACGTCGTACACCGACACCCGATCGGAGGCGACCAGGATCAGCGAATCGCCGTCCTCGTACAGATCGCGCACCTTGCCGGCGTGGATGTGCTTCAACGGTCCTCCTCGTACTGGGCCCGACGATCACGACCGACCGCCGCCGCACAGCCTACCGAGGGCCGCGAACCCGCCCGCACCCGCTCTTTTCCCGCGCCCGGCCACCCGGGCGGAACCGAGCGGGCGGGTAATGCGGGCGCCACCGGATCCGGCGACGTGGCATTGTGGGCAACGGCGCGCCCCCGCCCGCACATCGCGTGGAGAATCGTTCCGGACCGACGTCCGGGTGGAGGCGCAGCGAACGACAGCGGGCAGCGCCGCCCACGACGTCGCTTCACCGCACGGCAATCAGTTCTCTTTAGAAGCTAAGGAGCCCCCTTGTCCGCACCGAATCTCACCCGCGAGCAGGCGATCGAACGCGCAGCGACGGTCCAGGTGGAGAACTATCGCGTCGAATTGGATCTGACCGGGCAGCCCACCAGCGCCGACGCTCCGCGCAACGATCGCTTCTTCACGCGCTCGACGGTGACGTTCACGGCGACTCCCGGCGGGCAGACCTTCATCGATTTCGTCGGCGCGGGCATCCGCTCGGCGGTGCTGAACGGCACGGCGCTCGACGTCACCGGCTACGACGAGTCCCAGGGGCTGACCCTGCCCGGGCTGGCCGAGCACAACACCCTCGTGGTCGAGGCCGACGGTGAGTACTCGAACACCGGCGAGGGCCTGCACCGTTTCGTCGACCCGACCGACAACAAGGTCTACCTGTACTCGCAGTTCGAAACCGCCGACTGCAAGCGCATGTTCGCCTGCTTCGACCAGCCCGACCTCAAGGCGACCTACGACGTGCGGGTCACCGCGCCGGAGGACTGGGAGGTCATCTCCAACGGTGCGATCACCGCCAGTCGCAAGATCGGCACCGTGCTCGAGCACACCTTCGCGACCACGCCGCGCATGAGCACCTACCTGGTGGCCCTGATCGCCGGACCGTACGCGAAATGGACCGACAGCTACAGCGATTCGCACGGCGAGATCCCGCTGGGCATCTACTGCCGCGCCTCGCTCGCCGAATTCATGGACGCCGAGCGGCTTTTCACCGAGACGAAGCAGGGCTTCGGTTTCTACCACGAGAATTTCGGCGTTCCGTACGCCTTCGGCAAGTACGACCAGCTCTTCGTCCCCGAATTCAACGCGGGCGCAATGGAGAACGCGGGCGCGGTCACCTTCCTGGAGGATTACGTCTTCCGCTCCAAGGTCACCCGCGCCTCCTACGAGCGCCGCTGCGAGACCGTGCTGCACGAGATGGCGCACATGTGGTTCGGCGACCTGGTCACCATGAAGTGGTGGGACGACCTGTGGTTGAACGAGTCGTTCGCGACCTTCGCCTCGGTGCTGTGCCAGGTGAACGCGACCGAATACACCAATGCCTGGACCACTTTCGCGAATGTGGAGAAGTCCTGGGCGTACCGGCAGGATCAGCTGCCCTCCACGCATCCGATCGCCGCGGACATCCCGGATCTGGCCGCGGTCGAGGTGAACTTCGACGGAATCACCTATGCCAAGGGCGCTTCGGTGCTCAAGCAGCTGGTGGCCTACGTCGGCCAGGAGCCGTTCATGGCGGGTCTGCGCGACTACTTCGCCGAACATGCCTACGGCAACGCCACTTTCGGTGATCTGGTCGGAGCGCTGGAGAAGGCCTCGGGCCGCGACCTGTCCGACTGGGGCGCGCAGTGGCTCAAGACCACCGGCCTGAACATCCTGCGCCCGGACTTCACCGTGGACGCCGAGGGCAACTACGGCTCGTTCACCGTCGTGCAGGAGGGCGCACAGCCCGGCGCCGGTGAGCGCCGCGTGCACCGCCTGGCCATCGGCATCTACGACGATCAGGACGGAAAGCTGGTGCGCACCAAGCGCATCGAGCTCGATGTCGAGGCCGTCGAGCGCACCGAGGTGCCGGAACTGGTCGGCGTCCCGCGCGGCAAGCTGGTGCTGGTCAACGACGACGACCTCACCTACTGCTCGGTCCGCCTGGACAGCGACTCCCTCGACACCGTGGTGGCGCGCATCGCCGATATCGCCGAGCCGCTCCCGCGTACCCTCGCCTGGTCCGCGGCCTGGGAGATGACCCGCCAGGCCGAGATGCGGGCCCGCGATTTCGTCGCCCTGATCCAGAGCGGCGTCGGCGCGGAGACCGAAATCGGCGTGGTGCAAAGGCTTCTCATGCAGGCCCAGACCGCCCTGGGCGCGTACGCCGATCCGGAATGGGCACAGCGCAGCGGCTGGCCCGCGTTCGCCGACCGCCTGCTGGAACTGGCACGGGCCGCCGCCGCGGGTTCGGACCAGCAACTGGCCTTCGTCAACGCGCTCATCGGCGCGCGTCCTTCGGCCCGGCACACCGAGGTGCTGCGGCAGATCCTCGCGGCCGATCCCGCCGCGGGCCTGCCCGGCCTCGAGGTGGACACCGATCTGCGCTGGCGGCTCGTCCAGGCGCTGGCCGCGGCCGGTGACATCGATGCCGACGGCGTCGAAACCCCGGTCATCGACAGCGAATTGGAGCGCGACCCCACCGCCGCGGGCCGCCGCCACGCCGCTGCCGCCGCCACCGCCCGGCCCCAGAGCGCGGTCAAGGAAGCGGCCTGGAACACGGTGATGAACGACGACACCGTCGCCAACATCACCGCTCGGGCGATCGTCACCGGCTTCGCTCCGGCCGGTCAGGACGAGCTGCTCGGCTCGTACGTCGAGCGCTACTTCGCCGACATCCCCGCGGTGTGGGACCGGCGCTCCAGCGAGGTGGCCCAGACCGTCGTCATCGGCCTGTACCCGCACTGGGCCATCACCGAGGACGCGGTGAGCATCGCCGACAGGTTCCTCGACGGCGACCACCCGCCGGCCCTGCGCCGCCTGGTGGTCGAGGGCAAGGCGGGCATCGAGCGCTCCCTGCGCGCCCGCGCCTTCGACGCCCGATAGCCGAGAACACCTGTGGCCCTTCCCGTTTCGGCGGGAAGGGCCACGGTCGTCTTCGACACCTCGCCCCGGTCGGATACCTCGGCTACCGCAAGCACGGCGGCATACGGCGACCCCGAGCGCGACGCATACGCCGAGACCGCGCTCCGGTGTCGACAGCCTGGCGCGCACGAGAGATGACCCCCGAATCCGGCGCTCGGCATCCACACCGAGGTGAGATCCACACCGCTCCCAGATCCACGCTGCTGTGAGCGGATCCGCTCACAGCAGCGTGGGGCGAAATCGAGGGTCCGCTCGGTGCACCGTGGACTCATGGCAAACGACGACAAGACGCCGATGTTCAACTGGCGCACCCGAGAACAACTGTTCACCCGTCGTGTTCTGGTGCTGGACGGCGGACTCGACGACGACAACGGCACGCTGCTGATGACGCAGCTGCTCACCCTCGCGGCCGAGGACCCCGACACCCCGATCTCGCTGTGGATCCATTCGCCCGGCGGATCGGTCCCGGCCATGCTGGCCATCCGTGACGTGATCCGGCTGATTCCGTGCGAGGTCTCCACCCTGGCGCTCGGATTGGCCTGCAGCGCAGGACAGTTCCTGCTGTCCTCCGGGACTCCGGGAAAGCGGTTCGCGCTCCCGCACGCCCGCATCCTCATGCATCAGGGGTCGGCCGGGATCGGCGGCAGCGCCGTGGAGGTCGAGGTGCAGGCCGACGATCTGCGGCACACCGTGCAGGTGGTGCTCGGACTGATCGCGCAGGACACCGGCCAGCCGTACGACCAGATCTACGAGGACTCGCTGCACGATCGCTGGTTCACCGCGGCGCAGGCCAAGGAGTACGGGTTCATCGACGGCATCGTCGAATCCTTCTGGCAGGTCGTCCCGCAGCGCCACCGGGTCGGCATCAACCAGTGATCCCGCGCGGCAACGCATTCACCCATCAGCCGCACTCCCGCGGAGAGGACATCCGATGAGCAGCTACACGATTCCCAATGTCATAGCCCAGCATCCGCGCGGTGAGCGGATCATGGACGTCTACTCCCATCTGCTGACCGAGCGCATCGTCTACCTCGGCACGCCCATCGATTCGGGGGTGGCCAACGCGCTGATCGCACAGCTGCTGCACCTGGACGCGGACAGCCCCGGCCAGGAGGTCAACCTCTACATCAATTGCGAGGGCGGCGATCTGTCTGCGATGCTCGCGGTCTACGACACCATGCAGCACATCTCCTCGCCGGTGGCGACAACCTGTGTCGGCCAAGCGATCTCGGTCGGCGCGGTGCTGCTGGCCGGCGGCGCGACCGGTCGGCGCACGATGCTCCCGCACGCCCGTGTGGTCCTGCACCAGCCCACCGCCAGCGGGCGGGGCACCATCCCCGATCTGATCCTGCAGGCGGACGAGGTGGTCCGAATGCGCGCGGAGATCGAAGCCATCCTCGCCAAGCACACCTCCCAGACCCTGGAAACCCTGCGCCGCGACACCGATCGGGATCGCGTATTCACACCCGAGTCGGCATTGGCCTACGGCCTCGTGGACCAGGTCCTGGCCCCGAGGGACTGATTCCAGGCGCATGTCGGATCCCGGACCCGAGACTCCGGGCATCGCCGGGCACCGGGTGAGGGCGAGGGTGGGGTCGGTATTCGGGGTGCCGGTCGCGAACACGCTGCGCGAACCGGGCGTCGGACACGATGGGGGGTGGCCGGATACCTCCCGAGCTTCCTCAGCGGCACACGCACGCCAGGTCTTGCCCAGCGCGCGGCGGGCAGCCCGCGCGGATGATCTGCCGGGCACGCCGATTCAGGCGGTTGCGGGGACACGTCCGCCCGGCATCGCGACTTCGGGCGAGTTTGATCAGGCGGCCATCAGGACGGGGCCGGTGATGTGGCGGCGCGGGGCGGGGCTGACGGCGGCGAGGTGGCGGCGGTTCAGTTCGCCCGCCACCTGACCGGTGAGTGCGCCGAGGGAGGTACCCAACGCTCCGGCCAGGGCGGCGATCATCTCGCTGGAAGGTTCCTTGCGGCCGCGCTCGACCTCGGAGAGGTACTGGGGTGAGATGCCCGCCCGGCCCGCGGTGTCGGAGAGTTTCTCGCCCAGTTCCCGACGCATGGCACGAAGCTGTTCGCCGAGGACTTCGCGCCACAGCGGCTCACGAACGGCGTGCATTGCGCGAGGCCGCGTAGTCCGCTCGTCGCGAGTGGGCGACGAAATGTCGGATTCGCCCGTTGATTGCCGAGACCCGCGCGGCTGCTCATTCGTCCCCTCACCCACCGGCGCCTCACCCACCGGCGGATCGCCCACCGGGCGCCGCCGGTCGCGGGACCGCTCGTCAAGACCGCCGGGAATCGCTGTGAGCCGCGGGTACTCGGACATGGCCCGAGCCTAAGGTCCGGGCGTCCGCACCGGCTCCACTTACGCTCAGGGCGTACAAATGTCCCGCGATACAGGACGACCCCGGCCGGAATCCGGCACGGGGTCGTGAGATGGGGTTTCGGGGGTTGGAGCCCCCGAGGAGCCCCGAGAGTTCCGGGAAACTCAGACGCGACCGATGGCGGCGGCCATCACGCGCACGGCCGAGACCAGGCCGTCGATGAGCTCGCCCTGACGGAAGGAGCTCAGCGCGGCGGTGGCGCCCAGCTGGCAGACCCGGTCATTGGCGCGCTCGGCCACATCGCGACCGGAGCGGACCTCGACGGACTCGGTGTTCGGGTCGACCGCGATGAGGACCGAACGCGCGGCCTCCGGAGTCGCCGGAAAGACCGACTCGACGCCACGGCCGGAGTCCTCGCCGAGATCGCCGATGTAGACGTTGAAGCGGACCTTGGTCGCGCGGGTGGCCTCGGTGAGGGCGTTGTCCATCAGCAGCCGCTCACGGTCGCTGAAGGGCACCTCGTCGAAGACCGCGCCGGCCTCGTGCACGCCGGAGACGCGTCCGTTGGTGGTGACGACCCAGCCGTGGGGTAGGTCGGCCTCGTTCACCGCAGGCCAATTAGAACTTGCCACTTGCCCGGCCTCCGATCAGATCCGCCGCGGCGGATTCGATTGCCGCATGGTTGCCATGCGAAGAATCAGCGGTGTCATGGTGCCCGGATCCGGTCACCTCGTCGGTCGCGCTCCACAGCACCGGAGGCTGGGTCCACTTCGCGCCGAGCGCGTAGTGGTCCGGCTTCTTGCCGGGGTACGGCTTACCGAGGAACGACAATCCGGCGATCACCAGATAGATCGCAAGCGGGATGCCGACATAGATCAGCACTGTCTGGAGAATGCTCACGGCACAACGGTAGTCGATGGTCGGATCAGGTCCACCGACCGGTAACCGTGCACGCGCACGTGTCGCGCAAAATTTACTCAAACCAGCCAGGCAGTCGAGTTTGCCGGGAGTTTTCTCGCGGCAATCGGAACACTCGACAACAGCACTTCTCCGGCGGGTAGGAGAATCGGCGAATCAGTGGCGTTCAACACACACAGCAATCCCCCGTCACGACGAAAAGCCAGGCAGCCCGGCGGACTTCCGAACCACTGAAACCCGGTCCCGCCGAATTCCGGACGGGTGGATCGCAATTCGATGGCCATCCGATAGAGCGACAGCATGGAATCGAGCCGCTCCAATTGCGTCTCGACGGTGAGCTGCGCCCACTCCGCCGGCATCGGCAGCCAGGGCGCGCCCGCGGTGAACGAGAACGGCGGCCGGTTTCCCTCCCACGGCAGCGGCACCCGGCAGCCGTCCCGGCCGCGCTGCGTGTGCCCGGAGCGTTCCCAGACCGGATCGCGCAATGCGTTCTCGGGGAGGTCGTCCACATTCGGCAGCCCCAATTCCGCGCCGTTGTAGACGAATACGGCGCCCGGTAATGCGAGTTCCAGCAGCGCCATGGCGCGCGCCCGCGCCTGCCCGAGCGCACCGCCGCCATAGCGGGTGACCTCGCGCTCGATATCGTGATTCGAGAGCGTCCAGGTGGGACTCGCCCCCACCGCCGCCACCGCGCCCAGCGAATGGTCGACGGCATCGCGAATCCGGTCGGGGTGGAACGGTGTTTCGGCTAATCGGAAGTTGAACGCCAGATGTAGCTCATCGGGTCTGACGTACTCGCCGAAACGAGTGTCGTCATCCACCCAGACCTCACCGATGGCGACCGCGCGCGGATAGTCGTCCATGACTTTCCGCAGCCGCCGGTGGATTTCGTGCACACCCGGATTGTTGAACCGCGGATCGTCGTCGTCGTGAACGAGCATGCCGGTATCGGAGTTCGCCATATCGGGCAGGCCCTCGGGTTTGGCCATTCCGTGCGCGACATCGATCCGGAACCCGTCGATTCCCCGATCCAGCCAGAACCGCATGGTCCGCTCGAAATCGGCGGCCACCTCGGGGTTTTCCCAATTCAGGTCCGGCTGTTCCGGGGCGAAGATGTGCAGATACCACTGTCCGGGAACGCCATCGGCCTCGACGACGCGGGTCCAGGCCGGACCGCCGAAGACGCTGCGCCAATTGTTGGGCGGCTCAACGCCACCGGGCCCGCGTCCGTCGCGAAAGTGGTACCGCGCCCGCTGCGCGCTCCCGGGCCCCGACGCCAGCGCGGCCGCGAACCACGGATGCCGCTCGCTGGTGTGGTTGGGGACCAGATCCATGGTCACCCGCATGCCCCGGTCGTGTGCCTCGGCGACCACCTCGTCCAGTGCGGCGAGTCCGCCGAAGAGCGGATCGATATCGCGCGGATCGGAGACGTCGTAACCGCCGTCCGCCATCGGCGAGCGCATCACCGGGCAGATCCACAGTGCGTCGATCCCGAGAAGCTCCAGGTAGCCGAGCTTTTCGCGCAATCCCCCGAGATCACCGACGCCATCGCCGTCGGAGTCGGCGAACGAGCGCGGGTACACCTGGTAGAACACGGCCGATCGCCACCAGGGCGCCACGGGCGCAGGCAGATCCGGCCCGGAGGGTGGCTGCGCGGCGAAAGTATCTGTCACAGCGAGTAATAGTGCCAAAGCCGGACGCCGCGCGGGGTCCCTCGGCCACACTTGTCCAGTTTCAGCAAATGATCAGCGGACGAGACGGTCGGCCGGAAACACTCTGGGGGGCCTGGGATTTCTGCGAAATAACTCAGAAGGGCGAGTTCATGAGCGAATTGGCGGCCATCTCGAAGTAGTCGAGCAACTGCTTGCGGTGCGGCTCGTCCAGCACCGAGGGCTCGATCTCGGCCACCGCGATGTGCATGGCCCGCAGCCACGCGTCACGTTCGATCGGTCCGACCTTGAACGGATGGTGCCGCATGCGCAGACGCGGATGCCCGCGCTCCTCGCCGTAGGTGCGCGGCCCACCCCAGTACTGCTCCAGGAACAGACGTAGCCGTCGTTCGGCGGGACCGAGGTCCTGCTCCGGATACAGCGGGCGCAGCACCTCGTCCTGCGCCACCTCCCGATAGAACGAGGCCACGATCCGATGGAAGGTGTCCGCGCCACCCACCGCCTCGTAGAAGGAGGTTGCCGTTTCTTGCTCGCCCGAAGTCACGCGCTCCATTATCTGGCCTCCGCTTCGCTACGGCCGGTTCGGGGGCTCTATTGTCTGGCCTTCGCTTCGCTACGGCCGGTTCGGGGCCCTGCAAGCTTGATTCTTCCCTCCTCCGCTCCCCCGCTTCGCTCCTCCGCTCCGTCAGTCCAGAATCAAGCCGGGCCCCGAACTTGCGGGTCGGCCGTGTGGGGGAGTTCAACAGAGCGGCGGGGAGTTTCGGCGGGGCGGCGGGGAGTTCGCCGGGACGGGGCCGAACTCGTCGGTGGTTCCGCCGGGGCGGGAGCTGGGCCGTCGGTGAGTCGACACCGCGGTGCGGTGCCGAACTTGCCCGTTGCTCCACGGGCTGGCATCAGGGTCCCGGAACCAGCCGTCGAGCGGCTGAAATACGGCTTCCACCGGGGCGAATGGGGGGTGTGCCGAACCGTCACGTCCCGTTCATCCGAATGTGCCCGACAATGTGCGAAATCACCGTGCAATGTGCGGCATTCCATGGTCAACTGGGTGGCAGTCTGCCGAGATACCACACCATCGGACGAATACGAATTCGGGGTATACCCATGAAGCAGCGGCACGGCGCCAGGCACGAGGGGCGCACGCATCGACAACTCCAGCCCGCCGATGTCCACAATCGTGGGTCGGGGGCTACTCCGCTGCACTTACTGACCGAACATCACGAGCACTCCCATGCGAGTGCGCACCCCGAGCCTTCCCATCCAGGCTCACACGATTATGCCGGGCATCATCCTCCCGAACCCGCCCCGGGCTCTACCTGGGCCAAGCGCCGCGTCCTGCTTCTGAACGCGACCTTCGAACCGCTCACCGCCCTGTCCGCGCGCCGCGCCATCGTGCTGCTGATCTGCGACAAGGCCGATACGGTCCACGACAGTCCCGAAGGCCCGGTCGTTCATTCCGCCGGCACCTCGGTGGCACTCCCCTCCGTCATCCGGCTGCGAAATTATGTGCGTGTCCCCTACCGCGCTCGCGTGCCGATGACCCGTGCCGCCCTCATGCATCGCGACCGCTATCGCTGCGCGTATTGCGGCGGCAAGGCCGAGACCATCGACCACGTGATCCCGCGCAGCCGAGGCGGGCCGCATTCGTGGGAGAACTGCGTCGCCTCGTGCGCGCCGTGCAACCACCGCAAGGCCGACAAACTGCTGAGCGAACTGGGCTGGACGGTGCACCATCCGATGGTGGCGCCCAAGGGCCCGCACTGGCGGCTGCTGACGGCCAGCTCCGAGCTGGACCCGACGTGGTTGCAGTACCTCGGCGAAGGCGCGGCCTGACCCCTACCGGTACTCACTGACGAGCAGAGCCCACGTGCCGGGTTCGAGCGCGTCGAAAACGTGCGGCATATCGCCCGGATAGCAGATGTAGTCGCCCGGCCGCAGTTCCACGGGGGCTTCGGCCGGGCCCACCATGGCACGGCCCGCGCCCATCACGACGTGTTCGACCACGCCATGGCTGTGTGGGTCCGAATCGCGCGGATGCCCGGGTTCGGCGGTGACGCGGTAGATATCGCGCCGCGCGGTGGGCGGGGACGCGGTCAGCAGGGTGGTCCGGTATTCCGCCTGCGAGGAGGCGAGGACCGCGCCTTCCCCAGCCCGGATAACCTGAACCTGCGGGCTCGGCGGATCCAGCAGCCGCGAGAACGGCACATCGAGCGCCGTGCACAACGCCCACAGGGTTTCGATGCTCGGATTGCCCGAACCCGATTCCAATTGGGACAGAGTCGATTTCGCGATGCCCGCCCGGCGGGCGACCTCGGTGAGCGAGAGCCCGGCGGCGGTGCGCTCACGGCGCAGGGCGGCGGCGATCGTCTCTTGCGGGGACGCGGGTGCGGAACTGTCGGGCGGCTGGGTCATGACGGATCACAGATTACCGGGCTGTCGCGGGATGCTTTGACTAACCTGCCCCGGTGTGTTCATTATAGAAGCCATGCGTTCGATATGGCGAACACTGGATCGGGGTGTGCTGACCGGTATAGCGGCGATCTGCCTGGCAGTCGCCATGATCGGCGTGTCCTACGGCGCGACCGCCGTCACCGCCGGCTTCCCGATCTGGCTCCCCATGCTGCTCAGCGTGGCCGTGGTGGCGGGCGGATCGGAATTCGTGTTCCTGGGCATCCTCACCGCGGGCGGTGGGCTGGTCGCCGCCGTCCTGGCCGGACTGCTGGTCAACGCCCGCCACCTTCCCTACGGCCTGTCCGTTCCCGACGTGGTCGGCACCGGCTGGCGCCGCCTGGTCGGCACCCACGTCATGAACGACGAATCGGTCGCCATGGCCCTGGCCCAACCCGACCGCGACCGCCGCCGCGCGGCGTACTGGATCTGCGGTCTGGCGGTTCTCGCCGCCTGGCCGCTCGGCGCGGCGATCGGCGCGGCCCTGGGCTCGGTCGTCCCCGACCCGAACGCGTTCGGCCTGGACGCCATCTTCCCGGCCGTGCTCATCTCCCTGGTCCTGCCGGCCCTGCGCGAACCCGTCACCCGCACGGCCGCACTCATCGGCGGCGCCGTCGCCGCGGCGACCACCCCGTTCCTCGGAGCCGGCCTGCCCGTCCTGCTCGCACTGACCGCCATCGTGTTCGTCGCACACCGCGCGGGCGACACCGATGCGGCAGACGACGCCGACGAGCCCGAAAACGGCACGACCACAACCACTCTCCGCACGAGCCCCGAGCCCGTCCGATGACCAAGGCCCTCCTCATGGGAGCCCTCGCACTGTCCCTGGGCACCTTCGCATTCCGCTTCGCGGGCCCGGTCCTTCGCACCCGAGTCCAGGTCTCACCGCGGGTGATCCGCCTGCTCGAGATCGCCTCCGTGGTCCTGCTCACCGCCCTGGCCGTCACCACCCTGCTCCCCGCGCGCGGCGGCCAGTTCGGAATCGCGCTCCCCGCAGGCGTTCTCGTCGCCACCGTCCTGGCCTGGCGGCGCGCCCCACTACTGGTGGTCATCCTCTCCGCCGCCGCGCTCACCGCGGGCCTGCGCTTGCTGGGCGTGCACTGACCGGTGCGGCATATCGGACCACCCCGCAGTGCGTTCCCTCACCCCGTCGGGAGGGCCATTCCTGACGGCGCTCACTGCAGCCGTCCCACTGCTGCTCCCCAACCCCGGTGAAGCGACCTGGCCCACCCGGGCTTCAGCATCCGCCGTCACCGGCCGCCGATCACGGGCACCGACCCGCCACGGATGCCGGACCAGCGGGCAAGTCCGTCCGCACAGGTCCGATGCTGCTCCCGAAACCGTCAGCGCCGCAGCACTTGCGCGACGCGAGACCAGGCGTCCTCGGCGGTGGCCTTCCGGTACCAGTCACGACCCGGGAAGAGAAAACCGTGGGGAGCGTCCTCGTAGACGACGATTTCGTGGTCGATGTCGTTGGCGGACAGGGTGTTCTCGATGGTGGCGCGCACCTCGGGGTCGATCAGGGGATCCTGGCCGCCGAAGAAGAGCAGGACCCGGGCTTGGATGGTCGGGGTGGATTCGATGGTGGGAACGGGGGTGGACAGAGGAATGTCGGTGTCGGTGAGCCAGCCGGGGTAGAAGGCGGTGATGCTGGACAGCGGGAGCCGGGAGGCGGCGTAGTAGGCCGCGTGGCCGCCCGCGCTGAAGCCGACAATGTGGGCGGATGTGGTTGCGCGGCGGTCGAGTTCGGCCAGGGCGGCGGCGACATCGGCCACCACGCCCTCTCGGGTCAGCGTGCGCAGCAGAGCCAGTCCGCGTTCGCGCCCCTCGGGGGTGAATTCGAGGGTGGCGCGAGATTCGTCGCGGTGGAACAGGTCCGGAAGGATGGCCACGACCCCGAGTGCGGCGAGGCGCTCGGTGGCGGCGCGGACCGATTCGTGCTGACCGTAGATCTCATGTGCGACAACGACTCCCGGATAGTCGCCCGGTGCCTCGGGGTAGGCGAGGAAGGCGGACATGGTCGTCTCGCCGACCGTGAGGTCGATCCACTCCGTCACGATCTTCGGTTCACTCATATCGCCACCGTAGTGAGCGTGCGGCGCGCGAACCAATAGACGCGACAATGCCCGCCATAGGAATTCCTATGGCGGGCATCGGCATTGCTCTAGCTGGTGAACAGCGACAGACTCTCGCCCCGGCGGCGCGCCACCGATCCGTACCGCGCGTCCAAGCGCACCCAGGTGGGTGCGGCGCGGACCCGGACGATCTCGTCGGCGGAGATGCGGCGCGAGTCGGTCTTCTCGCCACCGTGCGGAATGAAATCCATGGCGGCGAGTGCGAAGACCACGCGCAGGGGCACCTCGACCTGATCGTCGTGCGCCGACACGGTGAGCACGGTCTGGTCCAGGAGCGAGGCGGGCGGCCCGTGGCCGCTGCCGTGCTCCTGGGCCAATTGCGCACCACGCTCGGCCAATTCGACGAGCATGCGCGCGGGGACATCGTCCACGTGCACGAAGCCGGTCTCCGGCGGCAGGGCGTTTCGCCACGCCGAGTCCATTCGGTAGCCCAGATCCAGCGCCGAGCCGGAGTCCGGGCCGTGCAATCCGGCCAGGATGACGTCGCCGCCCACGGTGACGTCATCGGTGGCCAGGGTCGCGACCACGGTCCGCACCGCGAGCGCCTCGAATCCGGTCGCCGCCCACGCGGAGACGTAGCGGTCGCCGCGTCGGCGCAACCGGATCGGGGCGGCGGCGTCCAGCCGCAGCGCGTGGGTGAGGAAGGTGGCCAGGTTTTCGCGTTCCGCCGGATCCGGAACGCGAAGAGTCAGTTCTCCCGACATGTCAGGCGTGTGCTCTCGGCGCGAATCCGGATCAGTCGTCCAGCCATTGAGCCAGGTAGTCGCGCTCGGCCGGGGTGAGCCGGCGTAGTCGCTGGGTGTCGATATCGAACGCGGCCAGCTGGGTGGACGCGATCACCGCGGGCGGCGAATCGGGTGCGGCCTCGGCGGCGCGCACCTCGTAGGACACGGTGAAGTCCACCGCGCGCAGCCGCTCGACCCACATCGAGACATCGAGCGGCGAATCCTCGTGCCGCAGCTGCCCCTTGTATTGCACCCGCAGGTCGGCCAGGACGCAGCCGGCCCGCAGATTGACCGTCGGCCGGTCGTCGAGGAACAGCCAGGGAATGCGGGCCTCCTCCAGCAAGGTCACCATGCGCGCATGGTTGATGTGCTGGAAGGCGTCCATATCCGACCAGCGCACCTCGACCTTGGTGTGGAAGCGCGCGGGCGCGGCGGGAGCGGGCTGCTCCTGCACGCTCACCGCGGGTGCTTTCCCATGGCCGTTCAGCGATCCGACACTCGTCAACGCGGTACCTCCGATTGCGCACCCACCCCGCTCACCATGCTGCGCACCTGTCGCGCCGCAACCGACAGCGTGGCCAGGTCGTGGGTTCCGGACTCGAACAGTTCCGAGAGGGCAGCACGGGCGCGACCCAACCGAGACTGATTTTTCGACTCCCAGTATGCAATTTTTTCCTCGGCCGTCTCTTCCGGGTCACCGGCGGAGAGCACATCGAGGGTCAGCGAGCGCAGCGAACCGTACATGTCGTCGCGCAGCGCGAGGCGCGCCAGCGCGTGCCACCGATCCCCGCGTTCCAGGTGGCTGACCGCCTGCAACAGCCAATCGATCTTCAGGTGATCGTTGAGCGCGTAGTACAGCGCACCCACCTCGTCGCCGCTGCGATCTGTGATATCGGAGATATCGTGCACATCCAGCAGGGGGAAGAGATTCAGCAGGCCGAGCACCTCGCTCGCCAACTCCGACGGCGCACCCTTTTCGATCAGGGATTGTGACTGCTCGTTGAGCGTGTCGATGTGGTGACCGCGCAACCAGCCCGGCACCTTCGGCGAGAGCGTGCGCACGCTCGCGGAGTAGCGATTGATCTCCGCGCCCACCGCGATGGGCTGTGGCCGGTTGTTGAGCAGCCAGCGCGAGGCCCGGTCCAGCGTGCGCTTGGTCTCGAGTTCCAGCGCGTCCTTCATCGCGATGGAGACATCGGCGTCCCGGATCCGGCTCCAGATGGAATGCAGATCGAAGATCTGGGTGGCGGCGGTGAAGGCGCGCACCGAGTCCGACGCGGTGGCGCCGATCTCCTCGTTGAGCCGATGCGCGTAGGTGATGCCGCCCAGATCGACCACCTCGTTGACGAGCGTGGTCGTGGTGATCTCCCGGCGCAGCCGATGCTTCTTGATGGCCGCGCCGAATCGGCTGCGCAGCGGTGTGGGGAAGTACTCGGGCAGTCGCGCGGAGAAGTACACGGTGTCGGGCAGATCGCTGGCGAGCAGGTCGGCCTTGAGCGAAAGCTTCACGTGCGCCATGAGATTCGACAGTTCCGGTGAGGTCAGCCCCGCGCCGTGTTCGGTGCGCTGCTTGATCTCGATGTCACTCGGCAGCGCTTCGAGTTCCCGGTCCAGGCCGCGACGGGTCTCCAGGTCCTCGATGACGCGCTTGTGCACGTTCAGCATGCGCGGGGATTCGGCCCGGGACAGGCCCATCAGGTAGTTCTGAGAGACGTTGTCCCGCAGCACGAGTGCGGCGACCTCGTCGGTCATCGACGCCAGCAGCGGATTGCGCTCGGTCTCGGGGAGCTGACCGGCCGAGACCAGGCCGTCCAGCAGGACCTTGATATTGACCTCGTGGTCCGAGCAGTCCACACCGGCCGAATTGTCCAGCGCGTCGGTGTTCATCTTGCCGCCGTGCCGGCAGAACTCGATCCGGCCCAGGGCGGTGGCGCCCAGGTTGCCGCCCTCGCCGATCACCTTGACGCGCAGGTCGTTCGCGTTCACCCGGACCGCGTCGTTGGACTTGTCGCCCACCTCGGCATTGGTCTCGGAGGCGGCCTTGATGTAGGTGCCGATGCCGCCGTTCCACAGCAGCTGCGCCGGGGACTGCAGGATCGCCTTCATCATTTCCGGCGGTGAGAGCGCGGTGATCCCGGCGTCCAGACCCAGGGCCTCGCGGGCCTGCTCGCTGACCGGAATCGACTTCACGGTGCGATCGAAAACCCCGCCGCCCGCGCTGATCAGTGATCGGTCGTAGTCCGCCCACGAGGAGCGCGGCAACGCGAACATGCGCTCGCGCTCCGCGAACGAGGACTCCGCGTCCGGATCCGGATCCAGGAAGATGTGCCGGTGATCGAACGCGGCGACCAGGCGGATGTGCCGCGAGAGCAGCATGCCGTTGCCGAATACGTCACCGCTCATATCGCCCACGCCCACGACCGTGAAGTCCTGGGTCTGGGTGTCGATGTCCATTTCCGCGAAGTGCCGCTTGACGCTCTCCCACGCTCCGCGCGCGGTGATGCCCATCGCCTTGTGGTCGTAGCCGACCGAACCGCCCGAGGCGAAGGCGTCGCCGAGCCAGAAACCGTACCGCTGCGCGACATCGTTGGCGATGTCGGAGAAGGTGGCTGTGCCTTTGTCGGCGGCGACCACCAGGTAGGTGTCGTCACCGTCCAGGCGCAGCACCCGGTCCGGGGGCACGACCTCACCGGTGGCGCGGTCCACATTGTCGGTGACGTCGAGCAGGCCGGAGATGAAGGTGCGATAGCAGGCGACGCCCTCGGACTGCAGTGCCTGACGATCGGTGACCGGATCCTCGGTCGCGACGGGTGGCTGCTTCACCACGAATCCGCCCTTGGCGCCGACCGGCACGATCACCGCGTTCTTCACGGCCTGGGCCTTCACCAGACCCAGGATCTCGGTGCGGAAATCCTCCAGCCGGTCCGACCATCGCAGACCGCCGCGCGCGACCGGACCGAAGCGCAGGTGCACGCCTTCGACCCGGGGCGAGTAGACGAAGATCTCGAATTGCGGCCGCGGCTTGGGCAATTCGGCGATCTCCTGCGGTTCCACCTTGAACGAGAGGTAGTCCCGCGAGCTGCCCTCGGCGTCGACGACGTAGTAGTTGGTGCGCAGCGTGGCCTTGATCAGCCCGAGGATGGCGCGCAGGATGCGGTCCGCGTCCAGGCTGACCACGTCGTCGATGCGCACCCGCATGGCGGCTTCGAGATCCGCGGCGTGCGCGGGGTTGGCGGAGTCGGGATCGAAGAGCGCGGCGAACAGGTCCACGAACATGCTGGACGCCTCGGGATAGGCGAGCAGCACACGCGTGATGTTGGCCTGGCTGTACGGGAATCCCGCCTGCTGCAGGTATTTCGCGTAGGCGCGCAGGATCGACACGGTGCGCCAGTGCATTCCGGCGCGCAGGACCAGTTCGTTGAGCCCGTCGGCCTCGGCGTGGCCGTACCAGAGCGCCTCGAACGCGTCGGTGAAGCGCTCGCGCAGGCCGCGCACGTGCGCGTCCAGCGCGTCCAGGCGGCGGCCGGAGGACTCGGCGAGTTCGGCGTCCAGGTTCCGGTTCATCGAGCCGCGCAACAGTTCGGGCCGGGCGAGCAGGCCGAAATCGTAGATCCATTGTTCCGGACCGTGATCCAGCTCGACCTCGTGCGGACGCTCGTCCACCACCTCGACGCCGAGGCTCTGCAGGACCGGGAGCACCTGGCTCAGCGAGACGCCGCAACCGCCGATATAGAGGGTGAATCGCCAGGAGCCGGGCGTGGAATCGGCGAGGCGGTACAGGTATTGGTCGATACCGCCCTCCTGCAGGCCCTGGAGCCGGACGATGTCGGCCAGTGCGCGGGTGGGCCCGAAGTCCTCCTTGTAGCTCTCCGGCAGGGCGTCGGCGTAGCGCTGCACCAGGGCCGGGTCCAGCACCGGGGAGGTGGTGAGCTCGTTGCGGAGATGGTCGTCCCAGGTGTGGCTGGCCTCGGAGATCAGATGCTGGATGCGGACGCGGTTGGGTTCGCTGGTGTCGGCGATCGACCCCTGATCGGGCAGGCGCACGGTGAAATGCACGCTGGCGAGATCACTTTCGGATACCCGGGCCGAGTAGTCGATGGACTCGCCGCCCAGTTCGCGAACCAGGATGTCCTGCATCTCCAGGCGTACGGCGGTGGTGTAGCGGTCGCGCGGCAGGTAGACCATGCAGGCGACGAATCGGCCGTAGCCGTCCATCCGCATGAACAGCCGAACCTGGCGCCGCATACCGACATTCAGCACCGCGCTCGCGGTGCGCCGCAGCGTGTCGCCGTCGGAGGAGAACAGCTCCGAGCGCGGGAACGACTGGATGACCTCGAGCATCTCCTGCCCGGAGAAGGAATCCAGGTCGAAGCCGCTGGTCTCGATGATGGTGCGCACCCGGCGTTCGATGACCGGAATGTCGAGCACGTTCTCGTGCAGGGCGTTGACGGTGAAGACGCCGATGAACAGGTGTTCGCCTGTGACAGTGCCTGATTCGTCCATCTCGGCGACGCCGACGAAGTACGGGTAGACCGCACGGTGCACGGTGGCCGGGACCAGACCCTGGGTGAGCATGAGCAGCGTCTGATCGCCGCTGTTGTCCGGAACCCGGAAATCGGTGCCCACATTGGGGCGCAGCACGCCGAGCGCGGTCTCGGAGACCACGGTGGATCTGGGGTGGCCGTCGACGGTGCTGCGTTGGTAGCGCGCGTAGCCCAGCACGGTGAAATTGCCGTCGGCGAGCCAGCGCAGCAGGTTCGCGCAATCGGTGAGATCCGTTGCGTCGAAGGGAGATTTGCCCGCCTGGGCCGCATTGTCGAGTTCGGTGGCGACCCGGCCCTGCGTCTCGCGCATGGCCTCGGTGTCCTCGATGACGCGGCGCACATCGGTGAGCACGTCGGGCAGCGCGCTCTCGATCCGGCGCAACTGTTCCGCGGTGGTGGCCGGATGCAGCTGGATGTGCATCCAGGATTCACGCAGGCCGGTCGCGCCGTTGCCGTCGACCTCGTGCGGGACAGCGGTTTCGAGCCGCCCCTCGGCATCGCGGGTGACCTCGAAGATGGGGTGGACCACCTCGCTGACGCTGACGCCGATGCGGCTCAGCGACGAGGTGACCGATTCCACCAGCAGCGGCATGTCCTTGGTGACCAACTGCACCGCGACGCCGAGATCGGCTTCGTCGTCCGCGTGGTAGACGCGCACATTCGCGATGCCGGGTGTGCGCTCGATCGCGAGATCCACATGGCAGCGGAAGATGTGGGTGGATGTCGCGGGGATCGCACAGTCTGCGTCACCCGCGTCGACGTGTCGAAAATACGCCTCCTCCAGGGATACGAGATTGCCTCGCAACGACGCGGGCAAACTCGCAGCCCAAGCCGCGCTGGACAATTCGGACGAGACGGTCATTTCGCCAACTCCTCGGATTCGGTTCCGTAACAAAGCGACGCCGATGCGAGAGTAGCTGGGCGCAGGATGCGCCGGGCTACTTTCCTCCCAATGCGACGCCGCGTCGTACAGTTCGGACAAACCGGACGGTACGACGAGCGTGGCACCCAGAGTGGTATCGCCAGGTCGTCTACGACAAACCTTGCACCTGAACAGTTTTCACGCACAATTGCGTACGCGATACTGCCGAGTTCGCTATTCGATTGCCGTTCATTCGAGGGTCACCGAACCGGACCGATACGACGGATCGGTGACCCCCGGAGAACAGCTGGCTATCCGCGGGTGAGCTTGCGGTGGGTGACGCGGTGCGGGCGTGCGGCCTCCTGGCCCATCCGCTCGATCTTGTTGGCCTCGTAGGCTTCGAAGTTGCCCTCGAACCAGAACCACTTGGCGTCGTTGTCGTTGTCGCCCTCCCACGCCAGGATGTGGGTGCAGGTGCGGTCCAGGAACCAGCGGTCGTGGGAGATGACCACCGAGCAGCCCGCGAAGTTCTCCAGGGCGTTCTCGAGCGAGCCGAGGGTCTCCACGTCCAGGTCGTTGGTGGGCTCGTCGAGCAGGATCAGGTTGCCACCCTGCTTGAGGGTGAGCGCGAGGTTCAGGCGGTTGCGCTCACCACCCGACAGTACGCCTGCCGGCTTCTGCTGATCCGGACCCTTGAAGCCGAACGCGGAAACATAAGCGCGCGAAGGCATTTCCTGGTTACCGACCTGGATGAAGTCCAGCCCCTCCGATACCACCTGCCACACGTTCTTGGTGGGGTCGATGCCCGAGCGGTTCTGGTCGACGTAGCTCAACTTGACCGTCTCACCGACGCGCACGGTGCCGCTGTCCGGCTGCTCCAGCCCGACGATGGTCTTGAACAGCGTCGACTTACCGACGCCGTTGGGGCCGATGACGCCGACGATGCCGTTGCGCGGCAGGGTGAACGACAGATCCTTGATGAGGATGCGATCGCCGAAGCCCTTGTCCAGGTGCTCGACCTCGACGACCACGCTGCCCAGGCGCGGGCCGGCCGGGATCTGGATCTCCTCGAAGTCCAACTTGCGCATCTTGTCGGCCTCGGCGGCCATCTCCTCGTACCGGCCGAGGCGGGCCTTGTTCTTGGCCTGACGAGCCTTGGCGCCCGAGCGCACCCAGGCGAGCTCGTCCTTGAGGCGCTTCTGCAGCTTCTGGTCCTTCTTGCCCTGGACCTCGAGCCGCTCGGCCTTCTTCTCCAGGTATGTGGAGTAGTTGCCCTCGTACGGGAAGGTGCGGCCGCGGTCGAGCTCGAGGATCCACTCGGCGACATTGTCGAGGAAGTACCGGTCGTGGGTGACGGCCAGGACGGCGCCGGAGTAGTTGGCCAGGTACTGCTCGAGCCACAGCACGGACTCGGCGTCCAGGTGGTTGGTGGGCTCGTCGAGCAGCAGCAGGTCGGGCTTGCTCAGCAGCAGCTTGCACAGCGCGACGCGGCGGCGCTCACCACCGGAGAGGTTGGTGACCGGTTCGTCCGGCGGCGGGCAGCGCAGTGCGTCCATGGCCTGCTCGAGCTGGGAATCGACATCCCAGGCGTCGGCGTGGTCCAGGTACTCCTGCAGCTGGCCCATTTCCTCCATGAGCTCATCGGTGTACTCGACACCCATGAGTTCGGCGACCTCGTTGTAGCGGTCCAGCTTGACCTTGACCTCGCCGAGGCCCTCCTCGACGTTGCCGCGAACCGTCTTTTCCTCGTTCAGTTCCGGTTCCTGCATGAGGATGCCGACGGTCGCGCCGGGCGCGAGCCAGGCATCACCGTTGTTCGGCTGGTCCAGTCCGGCCATGATCTTCAGGACGCTCGACTTACCCGCGCCGTTCGGGCCGACGACACCGATCTTGGCACCGGGAAGGAAGTTCAAGGTGACGTTGTCGAGCACGACCTTGTCGCCATGCGCCTTTCGAACCTTGATCATCTGATAAATGAACTCAGCCATATGGGCAAGCCTAACTGTGTTGAGTTGCCGGTTCTCCGGCAGCGTCGGTATCGGTGATCGGCTCCGGCGCGGGCTCGGAGCGATCTGGTCGGGCGAACTGTTTGCGCTGTACGGAGGCGGTGCAACGGCCCAGGTCGGGGCCGACCGCGATGGCGCGCATCTCGAGGTCGGTGCGCTCGGTACCGTCCCGGCTGGTGTATTCGTTCGACCGCAGCTGCCCGTACGCGAGGATCGGATCCCCGCGCTGCAGCGATGCCTCCACCCCTTCTACCAGCTTCCGCCAGCAAGTCACAGTGAGATACAGCGTGCCACCGTCCACCCAGTCGCCCCGGGCCTGATCGAAGCGGCGCGTATTGCTCGCCATGCGGAAGCTCAGCACATGGTCTCCGTTGGGGAGCCCCCGTCGCACCGGACTCGTGAGCACCCGTCCGACCACCGCCGTATTCGCCTCGTACATCGCCGTCCCCCTTGGTAATCCAGCCCTGTCAGTGCCTTCCAGCCTGACTCGGGCGGCTCGGATGCGACAGACCCCTCCCGGCGAATGTGGATAACTTCGGCAATGTGAACAGCCGATACCTCGAGTCAGAGGGTCGCGAGATCGGTGTTCGCGCCGCACAGCACGACCACCGGCCGCTCCCCCGCGGCGGGCACGTACGCACCGCTCTGGATCGCGGCCAGCGCCGTGGCTCCGGCGGGCTCCACCACTATCCGGAACTCCCGCCACAGATATTCGCGCGCCATCACGATCGCGTCGTCGGTCACCAGGATCGAGCGCACCGCATAGCGCTGGGACACCTCCATGGCGATATCGCCGATCCTGTTCGCGCCCAGCGCATCCGAGGCGACGCTCTGCACCTGCACGTCCACCGGCCGACCGGCCGCCAGCGCCGAATGCAGGGTCGGCGCGCCCTGGGGTTCGACGCCGATGACCCGGCCGCGCAGCCCCAGCGCCACCGCGATTCCGGCCACCAGCCCGCCGCCGCCGACCGCGACCAGCACCGGCGGCCGCCCGCGCACCTGCTCTTCGATCTCCAGCCCGACCACACCCGCACCGGCGACGATGGCGGGCAGGTCGTAGGCGTGCAACTGCATGGCGCCGCGTTCGGTGGCCAGCTCGGTGGCGTACCGGTGCGCCTCGGCGTAAGTCGTTCCCCGCCACAGCACTTCGGCCCCGTGCGACCACATGGCCGCGACCTTGGTGTGCGGCGCCGATTCCGGCACCACCACGGTGCACGACAGGCCGCGCAGCGCGCAGGCCAGCGCCGCGGCGATGCCCGCGTTCCCACCCGAGGCGATCACGACGCCGGTGCCGTCGCCGGGCGCCTGCAGCAGTGCGTTGAGGCAGCCGCGCACCTTGAAGGTGCCGCCGTGCTGCAGATGTTCGAGCTTCAGGGTGACCGGTACCGGTCCGCGCGGACCCAGGATCTCGGTGTGGAACACCGGTGTCTTGCGGATGTGCCCGCGCAGCAGCCGGCGGGCTTGGCGCACGTCGGATCGGTAGAGCCGCTTGTTGTTCCGGGTCGCCATGGCGACGTCACTCACTTGCGTACCTCTCGGTCACGCCGAGCCAACTCGGCGTACATAGCGTTGTACGCGGTCAGTTCCGCGTCGTCGTCCCGGTCCGCGGCGCGGTCGATCCGGGTCTGCAGGCGCTTGTCGCTGCGCGACCACTGGATGAGCAGCGCGAGCATCACCACAACCAGCGGAACTTCACCGCTGGCCCACGCGAGGCTACCGCCGGTGTGCTGGTCCTCGAGCAGATTGCTGTTCCAGCCGAGCCCGAGCGCGCGGTAGAACCAGCCGCCCAGCACCGTGTCCATGCTCATCAACGCGATGCCGAAGAAGGCGTGGAACGGCAGTGAACCGAACACCATGCCCAGCTTGGTGAGCGGCTCCACCTGGCGGGGCTTCGGGTCGATGCCGATGACCACCCAGTAGAACAGGTAGCCGCTGAGCAGGAAGTGCACGTTCATGAGCAGGTGCGCGCCGTGCGATCCGACGAACTGATCGAAGATGCCGCCCAGGTACAGCGCGTAGAAGCCGGAGACGAAGAAGACCGCGGCCACGATCGGCTGAGTCATGAAGCGCGACACCGGGTTGTGCACCGCGGCCAGAATCCATTCGCGCGGGCCGGGCGGCTGGCCCTTGCCGGCCGGAGCGATCGCGCGCAGCGCCAGCAGGATCGGCCCGCCCAGCGCGAAGAGGATCGGCGCGAGCATGGAGAGCATCATGTGCTGACCCATGTGCATGCTGAACACGGCCGGTGCGTAGCGGCCCAGGCCGGAACTGGTCGCGAAGAGCAGGACCGCGCACCCGGCGACCCACGCGATGGTCCGCCCGATCGGCCAGGCGTCTCCGCGCCTGCGCAGGCGCGACACGCCGAGCAGATAGACGACGGCGAGCACGAGGGCGAGGGTGCCGAAGATCAGATCGAAGCGCCAGTCGAACAGCACCCGCGCGACGGTCGGCGGTCCGGCGAGGTTGTAACCGATCTCCACCTCCGCGGGCGTCGGGACCTTGCCGGTCGGCGGCGGCGGGGTCCGGCCGAGGCCGACCGCCAGGCCGATGGTCGCGGCGAAGATCAATACCTCCACGCCCGCGAACCGGATCAGCGCGCCGCGATCCTCCGGATCCTCCGCCAGTGCCGGCAGCGCGCGCCGACGCTGCAGGAAACCGATCACCCCGAGCGCGACCAGCGCGGCGGTCTTGGCCAGCACCAATCGCCCGTACGTGGTCTCGAACAGATCCGACCAGGGCACGCGCACATAGGCATTGATCACACCGCTGATCGCGATCATCACGAAGGAGACGGTCGCCACCTTCGAGAATCGCCGGGCGGCCAGGGCCGTGTACTTCCCGTCACGTAGCGCGTACGCGAGCACCGCGAACAGTCCGCCCACCCAGAAACACGCGGCCAGCAGATGCAGAATCAAACTGTTGGTGGCCAGATCGTGCGCCCCGCCCGAGGACGAGTGGCCGGTGAGCGCCACCGGCAGCAGTGACACCACCGACAGCACCAGCAGCGCCGGCGTCCATCCCCAGCGCAGCGCGATCCGGCATCCGATCGCGAGCACCAGCACGAAGAACACGGTCGTCCGCCAGGACCCCGCCACCTCGACCTGGTCCGCGGCGCGCCAGACCGCTTCGGGTCGCAGCGAATCCTTGAACGGTTGACCCGTCGTATCGGACAGCGTCAGCGGCACCAGCAGCGCGGCGGCCGCCGCCCACACCAGTGCGAAGTTTCCCGCGCGCCGCAGGGCCCGGAATCCGCCCACATCGAGCAGCCCGTCGGCCTGCGGCGGTACGAAGAACGCCGCGAACACCAGCGACCCCACGGTCAGCGCGGCGGCGAGATCGGCGACGGCCCGCGCGGCGGGCAATCCATAGGTCGTCATCGGTCCCGGATCGGGAATCCCGAGCAGACTCAACGCCTGCGATGCCGACAGTCCGACGACCAGCGCCGCCACCACCGCGGCCGTGGCCACCCCGAGCGCCGCCATCGCCGAGAACGTCACTCCCGAACCCGTCCGGTTCGCCTGTACATCCTTTGTTGAGGGCGGGTCCTGCGGTGACGACATACGACCCAGCGTAGTTCTAAGTGGCGATCCGGACTCCCCTGGGGTTTCCGGTCCCGAAGTACGCACAACCGCCCCGCCACGCCGACCCGCCGCCCACCAAGCGCCGATACCCCACCTGGACGCTCGCTATACTCAACCCGCTGGACACCGTGATCGATTTGGGCCATGGTGTTTGGTGGCCGCATCGCCCGCGACGCGACCGATGCCTCCGTAGCTCAGTTGGATAGAGCAAGGGCCTTCTAATCCCTAGGTCGCAGGTTCGATTCCTGCCGGGGGCGCTTCGCCCGAGTGACCTGCACACAGTGCCAGGTTCACTCATACCCGAACCGCATCGTGCTCAAACACCCGAAGGGCGAGCGGCGATCGGGTTCCGAACTGGCGCAGCCGGTTCGGTGCCGCGGAGGGAACACCCCACGCCACCGACGGGGAACTGTCGGTGGCGATTCAACTGCCGGAGCCGCTGGGCAGCAGCCCGGACAGTGAACCGGTATCGAGTCCTTCGGTCACGGTTACAGCCAGGGACTTCGTCGAAGTCCCCTGCGTCGCGACGAATGTGTAGGTGCCCTTGGCAGGTGGACGCCAGTCCCCCTGCAGCGCAGCGGTCCCATAGTTCGGGTAGTCCGTCCGCTCGAGCGAGAGCGGCTTCCCGTTCACGGTGACCGTGACGGGCAGCTCGTAGTCCGCACCGAACATCCGCACCATCACGTGGCACGTACGACCGGCCGTGTCACAGGCGCGAGGAATCTCGACCCCCGGCACACCGACAATGATGTCGTTGATCGACGCCGACGCGGACGGCGCGAACAGGACGGGCACGACCGACACGCCCACCGCCAATCCCTTTGCCGCCCACCCGATACTCGCCTTCGCCACGAACCGCACGTCCCACTCCGTTCCCACCCCGGCCACCGAGGTCGGTGAAGGCTAGCGCCCGGAGAGTGTGAAATTTGAAGCTTTCTGAAAGTAGTCGCGCCCCCACTTTTCGGGGCGTCGGTGACCTGCCTGCCGAACCGACGCCGCCCTCCGCGTGAATCCGTTGCATGCGCGCTCGCTCTCCCCCACCATCGAATCGGGTCTGCATCGCAGCAGCGCCCGGACGTTCGAGGGAAGGATTCGCGCTATGACCGAACCGACGGTGCTGGACCGGTTTCGACTGGACGACAAGGTGGTGGTCGTGACGGGGGCCTCGTCGGGGTTGGGGGTGGCGTTCGCGCGGGCGTGTGCGGAGGCGGGGGCGGATGTGGTGCTGGCGGCGCGGCGGGGGGATCGGTTGAAGGCGACGGCCGCGCAGGTCGAGGAACAGGGGCGGCGGGCGGTGACGGTGGAGGCGGACGTGTCGCGGCCACAGGACGCGCAGCGGATCGCGGATGCGGCGGTGGAGGCGTTCGGCCGGGTGGACGTGCTGATCAACAATGCCGGAATCGCTTCTGCCGTACCGGCTTCGAGGGAGACGCCGGATCAGTTCCGGGAGATCCTCGACGTGAATCTGAACGGCGCGTATTGGATGGCGCAGGCGTGCGGGAAGGTCATGCCGCGCGGAAGTTCGATCCTCAACATCGCCAGTGTGGCGGGTCTGGTCAGCGGAGGGTTGCCGCAGGCGGCGTATTCCGCGAGCAAGGCCGGGCTGATGGGCCTCACCCGGGATCTGGCCGTGCAGTGGACCGGCCGCAAGGGCATTCGCGTGAATGCCCTTGCGCCGGGCTACTTTCCGACCGAGATGGGAGAGCAGTTCCCCGACGGCTACGTGGAGACGAGGATGCCGCTGCTGCCCGCGGGGCGCGCGGGCGACCTCGCCGAGCTCGCCGCCTGCGTGGTGTTCCTGTCCAGTCCGGCGGCGGGCTACATCACCGGCGCGACCCTCGTCGTCGACGGCGGGATGACCATCATCTGAATCCAGCGCGATCTCAGGCCTTGAAATACACCAGCTGGTGCGAGGTGACGAGGGGAACGCCCGCGTCCGACCAGATCTCGGCGGACTGGTCGAAGAAACCGTTGCCGAAATGCTGCGCGCGAGCCCGGCCCAGCACGGGCCGATCCGATTGGGCCGCAAGGGTATCGGGTGTGGCGTGGAAGTAGACGGTGAGCGTGATCGTGCCCGCGGGCACGAAGCGTCCCAGCCGGAGCATGACGCGCGGGAAGAAGACGTCGCTCAGCGCGGTGAGCGATGGGAAATCCAGGGGGCGCGGGGGCTCGTCGCGAACCCACAGGGTGGAGGCCGAGCTGGGTGCGGCGGCCGCACCCAGGTCCACCGCGCCCTCGGCGAACCGCATCTCGTAGTTGCCGACCCAGGAGATCATGTCCGGCAGCGCGGAGACCGCGACGTCCGGCGCGGGCGGGACCTCGGGCATGGCGATCTCGGTATCGGTCCAGGTGCCGCGGCGGATACCGAAGACCGCCGTGGCGGTGGTGGTGACCTCGTCGCCCTGGGTCATGGTGATCGACCAGTGCTGGGTGCTGCGGTTCGTCCGGCTGGGTTGCACGGAGATCACGAAAGCGCCCTCGGCGATCGGACCGGCATAGTTGACCGTGATCGATACCGGATCACCGATGACCCGAGGATCCAGCTGAACCGCCCTGACCAGGGTCGCGGCGGTGATCCCACCGAACGGGCCGACCATGTTCGCGTACGGAGCGGTGGTGCGACCCTCGAACTCACCGTCTCCGAGGGGAGTCAGCTCGATGGCGGTATCGAACGGGTGCGCGGTGATGATCTTGGTCAAGGTTGGTCCTCGGCTACGTTTGCGGACAGGATGCGGGGCACTGTTCGTACAGTGTCTAACCGACTCACCGTAGCAATCACACCGAGGCGGCGGCGGGACGGACCGACGCCTCGTCGCCGTCGGTCTGGGCCTCGCCTCGGCTGGTCGAGCGCGGACGCGGCGCTCAGCTCACCGCCGCTTGCTCGGTGATCTCGTCCACCCGGCTGGGATAGAACGCGAGATGATTCGCGATCTCCGCGACCGCCGGATACGGCGACTCGTACGACCAGATCGCATCGGCACGGCGATCACCGTCCACCACGATGGAGTAGTAGCTCGCATCACCCTTGTAGGGACAGTAAGTGGACGTCTCGGTGCGCTCGAGTAGCTGCTGATCGACATCCGCGAGCGGAATGTAGTGCACCGGTGGATAACTGGCCTCACGTACCGTCTGCGCACGCCGGGTGTCGGCGACCACGCGTCCGTTCACCCGGACGGTGATCCGGCTCGGGTTGGGTTCGACGGTGATGGGGTGATCGGCACCGGGCTGAAGAACCGGACGAGCGTTCATGGGCTTCTCCTGGTCGAAGGTCGCGCCGTGGCGCACACCCGTCGTACAACCTCGCGTGCACGGCGTTCGATTCCTCGATCGCCATCACGGCGCATCCACGTCCAGTATCTCGGCGCGTCACCGGACACGACCTCCCATACGACTCTGCGCCACGTGACCCTGAATTGCCCTGCTCCACGGTTCCCGCTCGGCCGGTCGTTGCCGCGGCGGCCGACCGGCGGGCCGCACCACTACCTGCCGGCGAATCAGCTCACCACATGCGGTTCGGGTTCCTCCGCGACGCGGTCCGCCTGCCCGGCCCGCACGACCGCGACGCGGGGAACGATCGCCATGGCGAGCAGGCCGAGCAGCGCGACCGCGGCGAAGAAGTAGAAACCCCACGGATCCGCGGAACCCACGATGAGCAGCCAGCCGATGATGGTCGGTCCGAGGATCGACCCGAACCGGCCGACGGAGGCGGCGAAACCCATCGCCGTGGCCCGCAACTCGGCCGGGTAGGCGTGCGCGATGTGGGCGTAGATGAGGATCTGCGCCGAGAACACGAACACGCCGGTCACGAACACCAGCACATCGAGCAGCAGGCTGTTGGACACCTTGACGCTCAGCAGGGCCAGCAGTATCGCCGCCGCGCCGAACCACACCAGGACCGTCTGTTTGGTGCCGCGCCGGTCCGCGAGGAAGCCGCCGATCAGCAGACCGAGAACGGCTCCGGTATTCAGCACCAGCAGCAGCGTCAGCGAGGTCGACATGCTGTACCCGGCGGTGCGCATCAGTTTGGGCAGCCAGGTGTTGAGGCCGTAGACCAGCAGCAGGCCCATGAACGACCCCGCCCACACGCCCAGTGTCACCCGTAGATACGGGCGGCGCAGCAGCACGGTGGGCCCGACCGGATCCGTTCCTGTGCCGGTGATCCGTTCGGACTCAGGCAGTTTCGCCCACAGCAGCGGCAGCAGCACCAGCCCGGCCACACCACCCACGTAGAACAGCGGCTGCCAGTGCGGCACCAGCCGCAGCGCGAGCAGGGAGGTGATCACCGCGCCCACGTGATACCCGGTCATGGTGACGGTGCCCGCGAGCGCCCGGCGGGTGGCGGGAACCTGCTCGGCCATGACGGTCAACGCGACCGGAACGCATGCGCCCAAACCGATTCCGGCCACCGCCCGCAACGCGCTGAACACCGCGACCGATCCGGCGAGCGGAACCACGAGGGTGAAGATCGAGAACAGGGCGATGGATCCCACCAGGACCTCGCGACGCCCATAGCGATCCGCGAGCGGCCCCGACGCCGCGGCGCCGACGACCACGCCGATCAGGAAGATCGTCACCGCCAGGGTCGCGCGGGCCACGGTGAAACCGAGGTGATGCTGTTCGGTGAGAGTCGGGATGACCGCGCCGAAGACGACGGCGTCGTAACCGTCGAGCAGGACGGCGAGCCAGCACAGTGCGGCCGGCCACGAAAGCGATTTCTGCATTGTCGATGTCGTTCCTGGTCCGAAGGCCGTGGCGTTCGGAATGCCGGACCGGACAAGCCGAAGCCGCTCAGGAACACAGTCTTCGGGCTTCGCCGCGATCGAAACAGGCGCGTTCGGGGACGCCGGGCGGGTGCCCCGAGGTCCCGCCGCGGGGGTACCCGATCGGGTACCCCCGGGGAGCCGCCCGCTCCGGCGCACCATGGCGGTGCCCGAATACGGCTGTTCCGAATCCGTTGTCGCTCACAGACTTTTCCCACGAGGTCGCCGACTCCGGCGGCCCGGCCGAAGGGAGATCAGCGTGGCGAGCGCGGACGAAGCCTGGTGGACGGGAGCGGGCGGATATGTGGCGGAACTGCTGTCGGTGCTGGCGCGCGAACCGGAGCGAGAGGTGCTGCGCTACCGCGGATCCGCGGTCAGCGGCGGCGAGTACCTGCGCTCGGTCACCGGCATCTATCGAGCGCTGAGCGCGGCGGGAGTACGCCACGGCGCGGTGGTCGCGGTGCTGACAGCGTCGAACAGTCCGGAGATCCTCGGGGCGCGGCACGCGGCGCATCTGCTCGGCGCGGCGGTCGGGCACGTGCGCTCGACGAATCCCGGTACCAGCGCGGCGATGCTGCCGATCGAGGATCAACTCGCGATACTGCGCACCACGGGCGCCTCGGTGCTGTACTCCGACCGGGACAGCTCCGAGCGGGCGCGTGAGCTCGCGAGACTGGCTCGAATCCCTTTGGTGGCAACGCCGAACGGCGAGGACGCCACCGCCGAGATCGAGCAGGTGAGCGCACCGTGGCCGTTCGCGCCGGAGGATCTCGCGGTCGTCGCCTTCACCAGCGGCAGTACCGGAAAACCCAAGGGCATCAAGAAGTCTCGCCGCGCCTGGGATGGTCTGGTGTACGGCACGATCGCGCTCGGACGCGAGGCGGAGTCGATCACCGCGCTGGTGGCCACACCGCTGAATCAGACCGTGGGCCCGATGGCCGACGCGGCACTGATCCAGGGCGGCAGGCTGATCCTGCTCGAGGAGTTCGGCGCCCACAGCTGGGTCCGCGCGGCGGCCGAGCACGCGGCGACCCGCACCTTCACCGCGACCACCCACCTCTACCGCATTCTCGATCACCTCGGCGAACTCGGTGCACCCGATGCCGCCGGGGCGGGCCTCGGCAGCCTGCGCCGCCTGGTGTACGCCGGATCCTCCGCGGCTCCCGCCCGGCTGGCCACGGCGGTGAAAACGTTCGGCCCCATCCTGTTCCAGGAGTACGGCACCTCCGAGAGCGCGAGGATCAGCTACCTGTTCCCGGCCGAGCACGCGGACCCGCGCCTGTGCGCCACGGTCGGCCGGCCCTTCCCCGAGGTCGAGATCGCCGTCGCCGATCTCGACTCCGGCGGGCCGCTGCGCGACGGGCAGGTCGGCGAAATCCGGGTGCGCTCACCGCATGTGATGGACGGCTATCTCGATGACGTGCTGACCGCGCGAGTCCTGCGCGAGGGCTGGTATCACACCGGGGATATCGGCTATCGGGACGAGCGCGGATATCTGCACCTGCTGGATCGGGTCGCCGATGTGGTCAAGATCGACGGAGTCAAGGTGTATCCCACGGTCGTCGAGCGCGAGACGCTGACCCTCGAGGGCATCACCCAGGCCGTCGCCTACGGCGTACGCGACCACGACGGCGTCGAGCATCTGTTCGCCGCCATCACCGTCCGGCCCGGCGCGACGGTGGATCCGGACCGCGTCCGGGCGCACCTGAGCGTCACCCTCTCCCCCGCGCACGCACCCGAGCGCGTGCAGGTGCTGGACGAGGTCCCGGTGAACGCCGCCGGGAAACCCGACAAACCACGGCTGCGCGTGCAAAGCGCCGCCACTCTCTGACAACCGATTTCGCCCCCGCAGCATCGAGAGGACACCTCATGTCGACTCATCTGGACTACTTCACCCACCAGATCACGCAAGAGCAGCGCCGCACCCGTGAGTTCCTCGAAATCGGCAGGCGCGCGGGGCTTTTCCCCAGCGCCATCGCCCGTACGGCGGGCGAGGACACCGAGGTCAGTGTGTGGTGCAGCAATGACTATCTGGGCATGGGCCAGCATCCCCTGGTGCTGGCCGCCGTCCACGACGCGGTCGCGAAATTCGGTGCGGGGTCCGGTGGTTCGCGCAATATCGGCGGCACCAACCATCGCCATGTGGAACTCGAGCGAGAGTTGGCCGACTGGCACGGCAAGGACGCGGCGCTGCTGTTCACCTCCGGCTACACCGCCAATGACGGTGCGCTGACGGTGATCGCGGGAACACCGGAGAACACAGTGGTCTTCTCCGACGAGCTGAACCATGCTTCGATCATCGACGGTCTGCGCCGCAGCGGTGCGACCAAGCGCATCTTCCGGCACAACGATGTCGCGCACCTGACCCAGCTGCTGGCCGAGACCGATCCCGCACTGCCGAAGCTGATCGTCGCCGAATCGGTGTACTCCATGTCCGGTGATGTCGCGCCGCTGGCAGAAATCGCAGAGGTGGCCGAACGATTCGGCGCGACCACCTTCATCGACGAGGTGCACGCGATCGGCATGTACGGTCCGCAGGGCGCGGGCATCGCGGCCCGGGAGGGCATCGCCGACCGATTCGACGTCATCATGGGCACCTTGGCCAAGGGCCTCGGCACCGCCGGAGGCTATATCGCCGGTCCCGCGGATCTGATCGACTACGTCCGGACCGCCTCGCGCGCCTTCGTTTTCACCACGTCGCTGCCCCCGGCGACGGCGGCGGGCGCGCTGGCGGCGGTGCGGCATCTGCGCACCTCCGAGGTGGAAAGAAGCCGACTGGCCGAGAACGCGCGACTGCTGCACCGACTCCTCGACGAGGCGGACATCCCGTTCAAATCACCTGACTCGCACATCGTTTCGGCCCTGGTGGGCGATGACACCCTGTGCAAGCAGGCTTCCGCCCTGCTGCTGCAGCGACACCGCGTCTACGTGCAGGCCATCAACGCCCCCAGCGTCCGTGAGGGCGAGGAACTGCTGCGCATCGCGCCCTCGGCCACCCACACCGTCGCCGATGTGCAGAAATTCGCGGAGGCGCTGGCGGGGATCTGGCGCGATCTGGGGATCCGCACCGCGTCGGATCGAAGGGGATCGGTCTCGGCGGCAAAGGAATTGGTGTGACCCGTCCACTGGCCGCCGTGCTCGCCGATACGGCGGCGCGGCGGCCCGATCACCCGGCGCTGATCTTCGAGTCGGTCTCGGTCACCTACCGGCAGTTGTGGGAGCAGGCGCGCGGGTTCGCGGCGGTGCTGCACACGCACGGCATCGAGCCGGGTCATCGGGTCGCCCTGCTGGTGCCCAACATCCCGCAGTTCCCGGCTGCCTACTACGGCGCGCTCGCGCTGGGCGCGACCGTCGTCCCGATGAACACACAGCTGCGCGCGGCCGAGATCGAGTTCGTGCTGCGCGACAGCGGTGCGCGCGCGATCGTGTGCGCGGCGGCAACTCTGGACGAGGGTTCGGTGGCAGCGGCCGCGGCCGGAGTTCCTCTCTTCACGGTCGGGCCGGGTGAGGTGCGGAGTCGCGCCCACGACCCGGCCGCGGACGATGTCGATGCCGACGCCGACGCCCGCGACCGGGTCGGGACCCCGCTCGACCCACCGAATCCCCCGCTCCCCGTCGCCGGGTATTTCGGCAGTGCACCGGACGATATCGCCGCGATCCTGTACACCTCCGGCACCACCGGCCGCCCCAAGGGGGCGATGCTCACCCATCGCAACATCGTCACCAACATCGAGGTGACAGCGTTGTCCCCCTTCGACATTCGCCCCGATGACGTTCTTTTCGGATGCCTGCCCCTCGCGCACACCTTCGGCCAGACCTGTGTCATGGGCGCGGGTTTCCACATCGGTGCGACGGTGGTGCTGACCGCACGGTTCACCGCCGCCGACGCGCTGGCGACGATGACCGAGCAGGGCTGCACGGTGTTCATGGGTGTGCCCACGATGTATCACGCCCTCCTCGAGGCGGTGTCGAACGGTGCGCCCGCACCCCGGCTGCGGCGCGCCTACAGCGGCGGCTCCGCCCTGGCGGTCCCGACGTTGCAGGCGGTCCGCCTGACCTTCGGCTGCGAGGTGTTCGAGGGCTACGGCCTGACCGAGACCTCGCCGTGTGTGGCCTACAACCAACCCGGAATCCCGTGCCGCCCAGGAACTGTGGGGCGTCCGATCGCCGGTGTCGAGGTGCGGATCGCCCGCGCCGACGTCGAGGACAGGATCGAACCGCTCCCCGCCGGCGAGGTCGGCGAGGTGGTCGTGCGCGGACACAATGTGATGACCGGCTATCTCGGTCTCCCCGACGCCACCGCCGAGGTCCTCGTCGACGGCTGGTTCCGCTCGGGAGATCTGGGTGTGCTGGATCCGGCCGACGGCTATCTGCGCCTGGTGGACCGCAAGAAGGACATCGTGCTGCGCGGTGGCTACAACGTCTATCCGCGCGAGGTGGAGGACGCGCTGCTGCGGCATCCGGCGATCGAACAGGTCGCCGTGGTGGGCGTGCCGGATGCCAGGCACGGCGAAGAGGTGTGCGCGGTGGTGATTCTGCGGCAGGGATACCCGAAAGACGAAACCCTGTCCGCGGATATCACCGCGTGGAGCCGAGATCGACTGGCGCGCTACAAGTATCCCCGCCGCGTCGAGTTCGTCGCGGAATTCCCGCTCGGCCCCAGCGGCAAGGTCCTCAAGCGGGAACTGGTCCGCGAACTCGGTACACGGCGCACCGGCTGAGTCCGCGACAGCGCTGTCCGACAGCAGCGCTCGATCAGCTCTTGCCGTCCAGCACCTCGCGCAGCCTCGTCGCGAACGCCTCGGGCTGACCCGCGTACCCACCCTCGCCACCGACGAATCCACCGTGGTGACTGGGGAATACGGTCGCCTCCTGACCGAGCAGCTCGGCGGTGGCCTCCGTGGCGCGCGCGGTCACGGTTCCCTTGGACTCCTCGCCCACCGCGATCACGATCCTGGTCGGTGCGGCGTTCAGCGCGGCGACGTCGGGCCGGTAGTCGATGATGGCCTGCGAGCGCTCCGACAGCAGCGCATCGTCGCGGGAGCCGTCGTCCTCGGTCGGCATCCCGAACATCGCCGGATCCGGTGCGGGCTGGGCGAAGTAGTCCTCGGTGAACTCACCCTGCCAGGAGGTCATCGCGATGAACGCCGCCATACCGGCATTGGAGCCCTTGGCGTCGTAGGCGGCCCGGTATCCCGCCTGTGCGCGCAGGGCCGCGGATGCGTCGGGGAGCACGTGGAACAGCGGCGGCTCGTGCGCGACCAGGGTGGTGACGTCACCGGGGTAGGCCGCGACGAAGGCGAGGGAGGTGACCGCGCCGCCACTGCTGGCGAACATCTCGACCGGACCGGCGCCGAGTGCCTCGACCAGGTCGTGCAGATCCCGGGCCTGGGTCTGCGGGGTGTTGTCGACCCGGCCGTCCTTGCGGGTGCTGCGGCCGAGCCCGCGCGGGTCGTAGGTGACGACGGTGCGATCCGGGAAGTAGGACGCCAGGGTCGCGAAACCCTCGGCGGTCATGGGCTGCCCGATCATGAGCAGCGGCGGGCGGCCGTCCGCGGTGGGCAGCGGTCCGAGCACGTCGTAGGCGAGATCGGCTTCGGCGGTTACGAGCGTATGTGTCGTCATGGTGGTTAGGACGCCTCTCGTCACTGAAACTCATCGGACCCTACGCGCGTGATCGCGCCGAGCGTTCGTTTCCCACTCGGGTCCGGATGAATTCTCGTGCCCGCCGCCCGGCCCGCCCAAAGCACCTTCTTGCCGGTACCGCCGCACGGGCGGGTGCCGTCCGCCGAACGAGCGACGGCCGGCACCCGCACCTCTTCCTCACCCCAGCGCGCGCACCTCCCGGCGGGAGAGCTTGCCGCCGTACACGTACGGCAGTTCGGTCACGAAGCGCACGCCGTGCGGCACCTTGTGTTCCTCGAGCTGCTCGGCGACGGCCTTGATGACCAGGTCCGCCAATTCCACATCCGAGATCGGCGCGGGTTCGCGCACCACGTACGCCCACACCCGGCGCTCCCCGTCCGGGGCCGCGACGGTGGCGACGGCGGCCTCGCGGATGGCCGGATTCTCCAGGATCACCGATTCCACCTCGGCGGGGAAGACATCGAGCCCGCGGACCGTCTCGACATCGTCCAGACGGCCGAACAGTTGGACGTAGCCGTCCTCGTCCAGCACCGCGACATCGCCGGTGCCGTACCACTCCTCGACGAGCCGGATCACCGGATCGGCGGGCTCGCGATTGCCCAGGGAGATGGTGGGGCCCTTGATCTCGATCGCGCCGATCCGGCCCGGTTCGAGCACCGCTCCGGTGGTCCGGTCCACGACCCGGACCTGATACGGCGCGATGACTTGTCCGACCTTCTGCGGCCGATAGTTCGCGCCGCCGTTCACGGTCACCGCGTGGCCGATCTCAGTGGTGCCGAAGATCCCGGTCAGACCGGCGCCAACGACCTCGATGAGCTGTTTCTCCAGCGTCGCGTTCAGCACTTCGCCCGCGGTGACCAGCAGTCGCAGCCGGCCGAGCGCGCCCGCGTTCTCCTCGCGCAGCAGCTCACCGAAATAGGTTGGTATCGAATAGAAGACACTGACCGAGTAGCGGTCGATCAGATCCAGCGCGAGTTGGTGGTCGAGCCGATCGTAGGTGTCCTTGAGTACCACGGACCCGCCGCGCAGCAGTGGAAAGAAGATCGTGTTGCCCAGTCCGTAGGCCAGATGCAGTGACGACGCGCTGAGCGTGACGTCCTCGGCGGTGATGCCGATGGCGGCACCGGCCACCTCGTCGAACACGAAGATGTCGCCGTGCGTATGGGTGGCCAGTTTCGCCGGACCTGTACTACCGGAGGTGAATACCGCGAACGAGGGAGCGTCCGCGTCGACCTGCTCGATGCCGGTGTCATCGGACGCCTCGGCGCGCAACTCCTCCGGCGACAGGGCCGCCGTGCCCGCGGGCACCTCGAACTCGCGCCGGCGCACCACCAGCGCCGGGCGGATGCGCTGCACGGTGGTGCTCGCCTCGGCCGCGGTCAGAATGCCGCTGAACGGCACCGCCACCGCACCGACGCGCAGCGCCGCCAGGAACAGCACGATCTGTTCGACGTCCTCCGGCAGTACCAGGGCGATGCGGTCACCGGGGCCGATCCCCCGGCGGCGCAGAGCTCCGGAGACCTCCGCTGTCCGGCGGAAAAGCTCACGGTAGGAATGGGTTTCACCGCCGGACTGGTACGCGGGCCGATCCAGCCATCCGCCGGTGGCCGCTCTGGCCTCGATCTCGGCCACGAAATTGCGCTGACTACTCACAGCATTACCTTTCGAACTGTTCACACATGTTCCGGCGCGAGGGCCGGGGAACTAGATTTGGTTCGCGGGAACCAGGCCCTCGATTTCGACGAGCAGATCCTCGCGGCAGACATCGACATTGAGATACCGCACCTCCGCGTCCGGGCCGACGGCTTCGGACACGATCTCGCGGACCGTGTCCAGGTGTTCCTCGTGCTTCACGTACACCTTGAGCCCGTGCAGGTCGGTCAACTTGTGACCGCCCGAAAGTCCTTGGCCCGCTATGTTTTCCGCGCTGATCAGGTGCTCGATGTTCTCGAGCACCGTCTGCGTCTGCCGGACGATGTCGTCGCGGTGCACCGTCTCGTGCCCGAGGATGCTGGCGGTGCCGGAGACGAACAGGGGCTGCGATCCGGGACGCTGTGGATCCTGAAGAATGGTGGCGCGTGCGAAGTTCGGCGATTTGGGGCCGTATTCGCGGGGGTACTCGTAGGCGGGCAGCTGTCGCGAGTTCTCGACATGCTGCGGTCGCAGGGTCCGCGAGGCGAGCACCGCGATCGCGATACCGCGCGAACGGGTCCCGATTCCGGTGGCCGCGGGAATCTTGCCCAGTCCGTCCTGATAGTTCTTGAACGCCTCCGACCGGCCTACCACGAAGTCACGGTAGATCTCCTCCCCCGCCGCGTTCGGATCGACGATGCCGCCGATGAAGTTCCAGACCCGGAAAAGGTTGGGGAAGTCCAGGTTCGAGGTCAGTTTGAAGATCGAGCGGTAGGCCGCGAGCGCCGCGTCCGCGTACCCGTCCTGTTCGGGAATGACGGTGGCGGCGAACAGGTATTCGGCGGTGTGGGCGTAGGTGATCTCGTCGATCTGCCCGGTGACGATGGGCTCGTCGACCGTCCAGATCTCGGTGAACTCGTCGAATCCGTTCGAGGACATCGGGATTCGGAGCAGAGGGTGTCCGGCTTCGGTCAGTTCGAGTGAGGACTTCAGGCCGAATTCGATCTCCGCGAGCCGAACGCCGTCGTTCGAGCCGGAGATGCCGGAGTCATGGAAGGCGGACCGCAGCCCGATGGTGGGTGTCATGGTGACTCTCCGTTGTCGCACATCATTTCCGGATCAGCCCGATCTCCAGTGCACGCACCACGGCGAGCGTGCGGTTCGGGCTGTTGAGCTTCGCCAGCACATTCCCCATCAGGCGTTTCACGCCGTTCTCGGAAATGCCCAGGGCCCGAGCGGCCAGCTTGTTGCTCAGGCCCTCGGCGACGAGTTGCAGTACTTGAAGTTCTCGGCCGGTGAGCGCGACGCTGGGCGGGGTGTCTCCCGGAACCAGCAGTCGCCGAGCCAGACTGGCCGAGACGTGAAAGCGGTCGGAGCGAATGTCCTCGACCGCGTCGCGCACGGTGCGCAGGTGCAGCGCCGACCGGTCCAGGAATCCGTGCGCGTGCGCCGCCCAGGCCTGCTCGACCCGTTCCTCCGGTCCGAGCAGGACCATGAGCCGGACGCCGAGACCGCGCAGCCGCGTCATCGTCGCGGCCTGGGTCTCGCCGAGTTCGATGGTCGAGGTGAGCAGCAGGTCGATCGGAAGCGTCGCGGCGGCGGCCGACGCCTCCTCGACGGTGGTGTAACTGTATGTGGCCGAGACGATGTCGAGTGAGCGCAGCATGCCCTCGAGGCCGTATCGATGGATGTCGTTGCGCACCGCCAGGGCGATGCCGGCACCGTTGCCGGTCTCCGGAATCGGAAGGGCCGTAGTCGAGCGGGTCATGGCTCTCCGTAGTTGAGCTGAGGGCGGCAGGCTCGTCCGAATCCGACTCGGTCACACGGGCTTTCGGTAGCGGTGGCCTCTTCTACGAGGCCACCGCGGCGATCTGCGGGTGTATACCGAGTCGGTCAGGACGGGGTAGCCGCCGTGGTTTTCTCGGGATCGACGGACACGGGGGGTGCGGCCGCCGGAGGTTGCGGAGCGGCCGCGGGCGTCGCCTTGACCAGCCACAGACCGGTGAAGACGGCGCTGAGCAGGGTGACCGCACCGGCGGCCACGAAGGCGGCGTTGAGACCGGACTCGAAGGAGCCACCGCCCGATTCCCGGCCCCGGACGATCGCACCGAGCACCGCGACACCGAGCACCGCACCGACCTGACGGGTGGTGCTGCTGATCCCCGAGGCCAGGCCGCCCTCCTGCGGGCTGACCGACTGGATGGCGGCTCCCGTCAGCGGGGACATGGTCAGGCCGAATCCGACGCCGACGATCGCCAGCCGCCACCAGACATTGCCGTAACCGGTGTCGGCGTGCACGAATCCGAGGACCAGCAGTCCGAGCCCGGCCAGTGCCAGGCCCACGGTCACCACGATCCGGAAGCCGTACTTGGCGGCCAACCGGCCCGCGTACGGACTCACCACGACCATGGCCAGTGAAGCCGGCAGGGTCTGCAATCCGGCCCGCAGCACCGAGCTGCCCTGCACGTAGACGAAGAACTGGGAGAAGAAGAAGGCCGAGCCCATCAGCGCGAAACCCACCACGATCATGGCCGAGTTCGCGACCGTGAACAGCCGCAGCTTGAACAGTCGCAACGGCAGCATCGGGGCCGCATTGCGGTTCTCGACCACCACGAACCCGGCCAGGATCACCACCGCGGCGGCGAAGCTCCCCAGGATCAGCGGCGAGGTCCAGCCCCGCGCACCACCTTCGATGAGGCCGAAGGTCAGCGCGCCCACGCCGAGTACCGACAGCACGGTTCCGGGAATGTCGATGGCGGGCGCGGCCGGATTACGGGATTCGGCCAGCACGCGCAGCCCCGCCACCAGCAGCACCGCGCCGATGGGAACGTTGACCAGGAAGATGGCGGGCCAGCTGAACGCGTCCACCAGGATGCCACCGGCCAGCGGACCGGCCGCGAGGCCGATCCCGCTGAATCCGGCCCACAGCCCGATCGCCTTGACCCGCTCCTGCGGAACGGCGTACGCCGAGGCGAGCAGGGCCAGCGAGGCCGGGCTCAGGGCCGCGGCGCCGATACCCTGCAGCACCCGGCCCGCGATGAGCCAGCCGACGCTGGGCGCGACACTGCACAGCACCGAGGCCAGCGTGAAGACCACGACACCGGCCAGGAACACCCGCTTGCGGCCGAACCGGTCGGCGAACACGCCACCGGTCAGCAGCAGCATGGCCACCAGCAGGACGTAGGCGTCGACGATCCACTGCAGGCCGGTCAACTCGGTGTGCAGGCGCTGTTGCATATCGGGCAGCGCGGCCCCGACGATCGTGCTGTCCAGCAGCACCATGAACTGACCCAGGCAGGTCACCGTGAGCAACGCGACCCGGTTCGATCGAATGTCTACGGACACAAGCGATCCCTCCTTCGAATTCCGATTTCGAGACGAATCCCGCGACAGGCGAGAGATGACGTTCGGACGCTATCGATTGACATCGATGTCACTTCAAGCCGTGAGTCGGAGTTCCGGTGTCGCAGCCAGCAATTCGCCGACGACCTGTGCGATCTGCAGGGACTGCTCCGGGTTCAGCCGGGGATCGCAGGCACTGCGGTAGTTCGTGGCCAGATAGGCGTCGTCGACGTCCGTAGCGACGCATTCGCTGACCTCGTCCCCGGACACCTCGAGGTGAATTCCACCCGGGGTGATTCCAATGTCGTTGCAGGCGGCGAAGAACGCGCGCAGCTCCTGCTCGATCTGGGCCACCGAACGGGTTTTCACCCCGGCGGGGCTCGAGATCGTGTTGCCGTGCATCGGATCGCTGAGAAAGCGGTCCGCGATCCCCTCCGCCGCCGCGGCGGCGAGCAGCGCGTGTGTGCGTTCGTATGCCCGGTCGCGACCCATCCGGAAGATGAAGGCCAGGCGGCCCGGTGCGTTGTCCGGATTGAGAACCGCGTGCAGGCGCAGCAGTTCGTCCACGGTGGCGGCGGGGCCGATCTTGACACCGATCGGGTTGGCGATCTCGGCGGCGAAGGCGATATGCGGTCCGGTCAGCGCGCGGGTCCGTTCGCCGATCCAGAGCAGGTGCGCGGACTGGTCGTAGGCCAGACCGTCGTCCGGGCTGCGCCGGGTCTGCGGCTGTTCGTAGTCCAGCAGCAGCGCCTCGTGCGAGGTGAAGACCCCCGAGTTGCCCAGGTACGAGAGTGTCCGGCGGGACTCCTCGTAGGCGCGAACCAGGTTCCACGGGTCGGGAATTCGGGTGCCCGCCGCGAAATCCGCCTGGTTGACCGCGTCACCGAAGTAGGACGGCAGCACCAGGTCCCCGCGCCGCTCGATCGGAGCCGATCGCGGTTTCGCGTACTGCCCGGCGATCCGGCCGACCGTGACGACCCGACGGCCCGATTCCGCCTCGATCACGTCGGACATGTTGTGCAGCAGCGCGGTTCGGCTCGCCACCTGCAACTGGGTGTTGTCGCGGAAGGTCTCCGCGCAATCCCCGGCGTGCAGCAGGAAGCTCGGCTCCGCCAGCCGCTCGCGCAGTCGGCGGCTGTCCTGCGGCGAGACCAGGGGCGCGGCCCGGGCCAGGGTGGCGCGAACCCGCCGGACCTCGGCGCCCACCGGCCAGTCCGGCTGATGCTGCCGGTCCCGCGCTCCGGTGGCGTCGTGTGCCGTCGCGCGAGCGGCGGTTCCGCCGTCCGTGCCCGGCACGCCCGCCGAGACGAACCGGGGGTTGAAGATCTCGTGGACGAGCACCCGGGTCCGGCTGGAGAACTCGACCTCGTAGACGCGGCCAGGCGAGCCTGCCGGGAGCAGACCGAAACTGCCCCGGGTGAGTCCGTTGGACAGGATCCGGCGGCGCTCGAACAACCCGAGACCTCGGGTATGCAGCCCGAAAGGTGTTGCGTCGCTGGGTATCAGAGTGTCGCCGTCGCGCACCTCGAAGGTGATGATGTTCTCGCTGACCACCCGGCCGCCGCCGTCCCGCAGTCGCGAACGGCGCAAGCCGAGATCGGGACCGTCGGCGCCGAAGACGTCCGCGACCCGACTGTCGGTGGACAGGGCCTCCACGGCCGGCTCGGGCAGCAGTTCGACCGACAGGTCCGAACCGACGAGCGACTGCAGCAGCACGGTGGTGGAGCCGTCGTTGTCGAGCAGCATCCGGGTCGACGGCGGAATATCCGGCGTCGTCAAGAATTCTGGATAGAAATCCATTTGCAAATCCTCAGAGCATGGGTGTACCCAATAGTTGCCGACGCTCGCACAGTGGCGCGGAGGCGCGGCAATGAATACCTCATCAGCAATGCGCGACGAGGCGAAGAATTGTCACGATAAACCGCCGCAGCAGCACCGAGGCAGGCGGTTATCGGTTTATGCACACAATGGTGCCAAAGAATATGCGGGCGGACTTCAGCCCGAAAGCCGCAGGTCAGACCTGCGGTGTGTATGCCATAACCGTCGAGACCCCCTCGGTGGTCGGCGGCCCCTATCGCCGGGACCGATCCTTTTCACTCAAGGAAGCTATGACATCTGAGTTTTAGTTTCAACACTTGTTTTTCGAATGTCACATGACCAGGGTCAATTTGGGATCATGCTGATTCGATCCATCGAAATCCGTTGTGCGCGACGACCTCTCCGAATTTATCCCCACGACGGGGGGAAATGCGATCAGTGAATTCCGACCGTCAGGTTCCCGCTCACCGCGCGGACCGACTCGCCGGACACGACGGCGGCGGCCGCCGCACCCTCGGACCGGAGTTCGAACAGCAGCGACCTGGCGCGCGCGAGAACTCGCTGCTGCCGATCGATCCGCGTGATCTGCTCGTCGAACCGCCGGCGCGCCTGGGCGCAGCGCAGCGCGTCCGGATCACCCACACACGGGAGCACCGCGACGATGTCGGCGATGTCCAGCCCGACCTGCAGCAGCAGTTTGATCTTCGCGATCTGCTCGACGGCGTCCGCCTCGAACACCCTGTACCCGTTGCCATCTCGCGCGGACGTCAGCAGACCGACCGACTCGTAGTACCTGATCGAGCGCGGACTCGCCCCCGATCTCTCCGATAGTTCTCCGATGCGCATCATCGTCTCCTGTTCATGCCGCCCCGCGGTGGGCATGCACCCCACGCTAAGGATTGACATCGATGTCACCGCAAGCCCTTGCACAGAGGCCACAGCAAGCCCTTGCGCAGAGGTCACAGCAAGCCCTTGCACAGAGGTCCCGGCAAGGACTTTCAGGCCCGATCCTCGAAACTCACGATCAGCGCCAGCAGCCCCGGGAAGCTCAGTTCGACCTCGTCGCCGCGCAACCGAATGCGCCGATGCCTGCCGTCGACGGTGATGCTGATCAGTCCGGCCTCACGCAGGATCCGCCAGTGGTTGGTCAGCGTCGACTTGGGGACGTCGAGACCGTCGGCGGAGCAGGTCAGGTCGGGATTGCGGCGGGCGCGGCGAATCAGCTCCAGCCGCACCGGATCACCGAGGGCGTGCAGGACCGTCGCGAGCGTCAGTGAATCGCGGGCGGGCTCGGGCAGCGTGCGCATCGGCCGGTGGGCTCCGATCGTTCGGTTGGATCATTCGACAGTTCGGGATTGTCGAACTATCGTACCAAGAGTCAGTCCGTACCGAAGGGAGAGACCACAGCGGTGGCCACACACGAAGGCGCGAACCGGATCGTCGAGGCGGTCACCACCGCCGGCAGGATCGCCGGGCTCGAAACCGGCGGAACGCTCTCGTTCAAGGGAATCCCCTACGCGGCACCGCCTTTCGGCGAGAATCGCTTCGCTCCCCCACAGCCTCCACAGGCTTGGGACGGCGTGCGCGAGGCGTTCGAATTCGGCCCGGCCGCACCGCAACCCGATACCTTCGCCTTCGCCGACCACGAAACCCCGCTCTACCCGTGGGGAACCGACTGCCTCTCGCTCAATGCCTTCACCCCGGACCTGGGGGCGGCGCGGCTGCCGGTGATGGTCTGGCTGCACCCCGGCGGCTACGTCTCGGGCAGCGCGTCCACCGCGCGAGCCGACGGTTCGTTGTTCGCCCGCGAGGGCGTCGTGACCGTCACGGTGAACTACCGCCTCGGCGTGGACGGATTCCTGGCCGTACCGGGCGGGACCCGCAATGCCGGACTGCGCGATATCGCGGCCGCATTGCAGTGGGTGCGGAACAATATCCACCGATTCGGCGGGGATGCGGACGCCGTCACGGTGTTCGCCAATTCCGCGGGCGGCGGAGCCCTGTCCATGATCGCCAGAACCGCTGCCGCCGAAGGGCTCCTGCGCCGGGCGATCCTGCAGAGCGTGCCGCTGCTGGTGGTCACCGAACTGGACGAGGCCGACACGCTCGCCAAGCGCGTGCTGGCCGAACTCGATGCCGAGACCGATCCGCACTCGATCCCCCTGCCCGAACTGCTGCGCCGCCAGCGCGCACTGGACGAGCGCTTCCGCGATGCGAGCATCTGGAATCCGTACACCTACCGGTACACCCCGTTCATGCCCGCCGTCGACGGCACGCTCGCACCCGATTCCACACTGCGCGAACGTATTCCGTCGTCGATAGACCTGCTGATCGGCAGCAATCGCGACGAGTCCCGCTCCACGCTGCTGCGCACCGGGCAGTTCGATTCGGCCACCGCGCAGGATCTCGACGACGCCGAGAGCGCCTACCTGGTGCCCGAGGCGAGCCGGTCGGCGTCTCGACGGCTCTACGGGCACCTCCCACTCGGTGAGCAACTCGCCGAGACGGTCACCAACCAGATGTTCCGGGGCCCGGCCGTGGAACTCACCCGCGCCCACGCAGCCGCCGGCGGGAACACCTTCGGCTACGAATTCGCCTGGCAGTCACCGGCATACGACAGTCGCATGGGCGCCTCGCACGCGCTGGAACTCCCGTTCCTGTTCGACAACCTCGCGGACCCGATCTACGGCCCGCAACTCGGCGACTCCGCGCCCGCCGAACTCGGGCACGCGATTCGCCAGAGCTGGATCCGCTTCGCCAAGACCGGCGACCCCGGCTGGCCTCGCTACGACGCCGAACAGCGATCGATCATGGTCTTCGACGAATCGAGCCGGGTCGAGTCCGATCCGCGCGAACACCACCGCCGAGCCTGGGACGCGCGCGCCGCCGACCCGACCGCCGCGGCGACCTCGTGGGTGAGTTCCGCGTAGTTCGATGCTCGTGCGCGCTTCCGACCACACCGGCCGGAAGCGCCGGGTGCGCGCCACCGGCCTCCGCTCCGGAGCGGAGGCCGGTGGCGCGCGTGAGCCGGTACCCGGGGTGCGGATGTTCCCGGCCTTGACCTCGTCGTGGACGGCGAACGAACGGCCAGGCGTACACCTCCGCGCGACCCCGACGCGGTTACGGGTGGGCAGCGCCGTCCTGATTCGTGATCGGGACACCCCGGTGGGCGACCCACAGTACTGTTCGGCCTCGGAACAGTACTGTGAGGAGGGTGGCCATGCCCGCGGGGTGGATTCGGTTCGTGCTGAGTGTGACGGTGCTGGCCGCGGTGGCGGCGACTCCCCTCGCGCAGGCTCGCACACCTGACGCGGGGGCGATCGGCTCCGAGGCCGCGCCGGGGCTGGAGCGGTATTACGGTCAGCAGCCGACCTGGCAGGGCTGCGGCGACCAGATCCTCGACGACGCCCAGGCGCAGTGCGCGAATGTCACTGTGCCACTGGACTACGCCAAGCCCGACGGCCGGACGCTGAGCATCGCGATCTCCCGGATCGCCGCCACCGATCCGGCGCGGCGGCGCGGGGTCCTGCTGTCCAATCCGGGCGGCCCCGGCGGCAGCGGCCTGCGCTACATGGCCACCACGCAGAAGAATCTCTCGGCGGACGTGCGCGCGCAGTACGACCTGATCGGGATGGACCCGCGCGGGATCGGGCGCTCGGACAAGGTGAGCTGCGCGATCCCGGTGCCCAGCATCCTGTTCTCCGCGGGCTTCGACACCTTCGGCTACGCCCGCGACGCCACCTTGGCCAGTGCGCTGGCGACCGCGTGCCTGACGCCGGACGCGGACAAGATCCGGAACATCAACACCCGCAATACCGCCCGCGATATGGATGTCGTGCGCAGCGCCCTGGGCGAACGCACGCTCAGCTACTTCGGCGCGTCCTACGGCACCTACCTGGGTTCGGTGTACACCCAGATGTTCCCGGAACGCGCGGACCGGATCGTGCTGGACAGCGCGGTCGATCCGGACCGCATCTGGGTGGGCCACTACCAGGACATGGGCCCGATCAACGAGTACGCGCTGGACGACTGGGCGGTGTGGGCCGCACGGCACGACGACGAGTACCACTTCGGCGCGACCGCCGAGCAGGTGCGCGCGTTCGTCACCGACATGATCCGCCGGGCGGGCGCGCATCCGGTGTTCAGTGTCAGCTCGACCTATCTCGTCGACGAGCACACGGTGCCGCTGATGATCTTCGCGCTGCTGGCGAATCCGCAGTGGAACTCGCGTCTCGCGGATGTCGTGCGGATCATCTCCGACGGCGCGAACGGCGTGCCGATCGACCTGGACGATCTGAAGGCACGGGTCACCGCCGCGGTCCCGCTGGAGGCCGCGAGCCTGGCGGCGGTGCTGTGCGGTGATCGGGCCGCGCCGCGCGATCCTGCCTGGTACCTCGCGAACATCGAGCAGGCCCGCGCCACCCAGCCGGTGTTCGGCGCGTTCGCCAACAACATCACCGCCTGCGCCTACTGGCCCGATCCCGTCGAACCGCCGACCGAGGTGCGCAATGCGGTGCCCGCGCTGATCCTGGTCTCGGAGCACGACACCCGCACCGCCTATCAGGAAGGCGTTGCGCTGCACCATGATCTGACCGCCTCGCGTCTGGTCACCCTGGCGGGCACCCGAATCCATGGCGCGTTCCGCGTCGGCCTGAGCCCCTGCGTCACCGACGCCGTCAACACCTACCTCGCCGACGGCACCCTGCCCGCCGCCGACCTCACCTGCCGGCCGGACCCCGGCTACTTCCCTCGGTAGCCGGCGCCCAGCCCGCCGCCGCGGGTCATCTCCGGGCCGACTACGTGGCGGCCTCTCCCCGATCCGCGCGCGGGGCCGGAAGACGCTGCGGCAACTCAGGATCCATCCGTGCAATGCGCCGATCACCCGTGAGCGCTTCGGGCATAGAAGCGAGTAGTTAAGACATTTGAACGCTCACCGCATGCGTCTAACGTTATCTCCAGTCGAACAGCGCACAATCTGGAGGAACCGTGACGGTCAAGCTCGGAGTATTTCTGCCCACGTCCGGCGCGGATGCCTCGGTTCCGGCCGGGGTCGCGGCCGCCGCGCGCACCGCTGAGGCTGCCGGACTCGAATCGGTGTGGGCCACCGATCATCTCGTCGCCACCGTGCCGATGCTCGACAGCACCGTGGCGCTGAGCACCGCGGCCGCCGCCACCGACCGGATCACGGTGGGTTTCGGAGTCATGCTGCTGGCCCTGCGTCCGGTGGCCTGGGCCGCCAAGCAGATCGGCACGCTGCAGCAGTTGTCCGGCGACCGGCTGGTGGTCGGTGTCGGCACCGGGAATCCCGCGCACGGCGATATCGGCTGGCGGGCGGCCGGGGTGCGATTCGAGAACCGCGGCAAGGTGACCGACGAAGCGCTGCGAGTGCTGCCCGGCCTGGTCTCCGGTGCGCCGACCGTGCTCGCGGACGGCCTCGAGGTGACCCTGGCCCCGCCCGCTCTCGTCCCGCCGGTGCTGGTGGGCGGCAACGGCTCCCGGGCCCGACGCCGGGCCGCGGAGTTCGGCGACGGCTGGGTCGCCATCCAGCCCGATCTCGAGCGGTTGCCGGCCGAGATCGACGAACTGCGTGAGCTCGCCGAGCGGTACGGGCGGCCGACGCCCTCGATCACCGTCGTCGCGCCCGTCCTACCGGAGGATCCGCGACAGGCCGCCGAACAGCTGATGCGGTACGACGCCGCCGGAGTCGAGCGCGTGATCCTCGCACCCACACCGCAGTGGCGGGACGGCTACGAGTTCGCCGGACGGATTCGCGCCGCGCAGTAGCGCCTCCCACGACTTGTCTTCCGCTCGCCCAGTGGGCGAGTTGATCTTTCATGCCCTGACAGGAGCAACCAATGTCGGTCTCACAGCGCCTCGCACTCACCGTGCTCTCGGCATCGATGCTGATGACGATTCTCGACGGCAGCATCGTGACGGTGGCGATGCCCGCGATCCAGCGCGATCTCGGCTTCAGCCCCGCCGGACTGAGCTGGACCGTGAACGCGTATCTGATCGCGTTCGGCGGACTGCTGCTGCTGGCCGGGCGACTCGGTGATCTGATCGGCCGCCGCACCGTGTTCCTGGCGGGAAACGGCGTGTTCACCGCGGCGTCGGTCTTCGCCGGTGCGGCCACCGGCCCCGGCCAGTTGATCGCCGCGCGCTTCCTGCAGGGCGTGGGCAGTGCGCTCGCCGCCTCGGTGGTGCTCGGAATTCTGGTCACCCTCTTCACCGAGAACGGGGAGCGTGCCAAGGCCATCGGCGTCTTCAGCTTCACCGGCGCGGCGGGCGCGTCCATCGGCCAGGTGCTCGGCGGCGTGCTCACCGATGCGCTGAGCTGGCACTGGATCTTCTTCATCAATGTGCCGATCGGACTGGCCACCATCGCCCTCGCGGTGAAGGCGCTGCCCGCCGATCGCGGCATCGGGTTGGCCGCCGGAGCGGACATTCTGGGTGCGACGCTGGTGACCTCCGGACTGATGCTGGGCATCTACACCGTGGTCGGCATCGAGCAGTTCGGCTGGACATCGGGCCGCACGCTGGGTCTGGCCGCCGTCTCGATCGCTCTGCTCGCGGGTTTCCTCGTCCGTCAGGCCACCGCCGCGACCCCGCTGCTGCCGTTGCGAATCTTCCGCTCCCGCAATGTCTCCGGGGCCAACCTGGTCCAGATGCTCACGCTCTCGGCCATGTTCGCCTTCCAGATCATCGTGGCGCTCTACATGCAGAAGGTGCTCGGTTACGGCGCGCTGCGGACCGGTCTGGCCATGCTGCCCGCGGCCGTCGCGATCGGCGGAGTCTCGCTGTTCGTCTCCGCCCCGCTGAGCAACCGCTTCGGCGCCCGCAACGTGCTGATCGCCGGACTGGTCCTGTTGCTGGCCGGCATGGGCTGGCTGACCCGCCTGCCGGTGCACGCCGCCTACGCGGTGGACCTGCTGCCCATGATGGTCCTGATCGCCGGTGGCGGACTGGTCCTGCCGGCCCTGGCCACCCTCGGAATGTCCGGCGCGAAGGCCGATGACGCCGGAGTGGCGTCGGGACTGTTCAACACCACCCAGCAGATCGGCATGGCGCTCGGCATCGCGGTGCTGTCCACCCTGGCCGCGTCCCGCACCGGAAACCGGCTCGCCGCAGGCGCTTCCGAGGCCGCCGCGCTCACCGACGGCTACCGCCTCGCGTTCACCATCGCCGCCGCACTCCTGGCACTCGCCCTGATCGTCAGCCTCACGGTACTGCGCCGCCCGGCCGCCGCCACCGATGCCGCACCGGCCGGCGATGCCCTGACGCTCGCACTCTGAGCTGCGCACGAAAGATCCACACGCACGAAGGGATCGGACCGGTTACCCGGTCCGATCCCTTTCTCGCGGAACGACTCTCGATCGGCGCGGCGAGCGACGGCGAGACGTTCACACCGACCGCCGAACCCGGCGCGGGTATCACTCTTGTGCGGAGAGTTTCAGGGCCGTGTAGATCAGCCCCACCAGTGCTGTGGCCGCGAGCAGCAACAGGCCGAACGTGTAGTTGTTGGCCGACTCGTTGTAGGTCGCGCCCATGATCAACGGCGGGAAGTAGCCGCCGAGACCGCCGGCGGCGGCGACGATTCCGGTGACGCTGCCGACGCTGGAGGCGGGAGACCGCCGTGCCACCCAGGCGAACACGCCGCCGGTGCCGACGCCGAGGAAGAGCGCGAGACCGATGAACGTGATGGCCGAACCGATGTCGGCGGGCGGCTTGAACGAGGCCACCACCGCCATGAGCGCCGTACCCCCGAGCGAGAACAGCACCACGTATTTCGGCGAGATCCGATCCGAGAGCGCCCCACCGACCGGGCGGGCCAGCACCGCCGCGAGTGCGAACGCCGCGGTGCGGGTTCCGGCGTCGACCGCGGAGAAGCCATAGATGACCTTGATGTAGGTGGGCAGATAGGTGCTGAAGGCGACGAACCCGCCGAACACCACCGCGTACAGCAGCGACATCTCCCAGGTGACACGGAGTTTCGCGGCGGCCCGCAGCTTGGGCACCACCGGATCCAGGTTGGGGGTGAACTCCGGCGAGTTCCGCATGATCGCGAAGCACACCGCCGCCGTGACCGCGAGCGCCACCGCGATGACGACGTGCGTGGTGAGGAGTCCGAACCAGCCGACGAACCGCGGGGTGAAGAAGGCCGACAGCGCCGTACCGACCATGCCCGCCCCGAACACGCCGGTGGCGAAACCACGGCGGGCGGGCTCGTACCAGCTGTTCGCGAACGGGATGCCGACCGCGAAGATGGTGCCCGCGATCCCGAGGAAGAAGCCGAACACCAGCAGCAGCGGATACGACTCCGCCTTGCCCGCGATCCCGACGGCCAGCACGGGGGCGATGGAGGCGAGCGAGATCGCGATGAACATCGCGCGGCCGCCGAATCGGTCCGTCAGCGAGCCCACCACGATCCGGCCCAGCGACCCGACCAGGATCGGCATGGCCACCAGAATCGAGGTCTTGGCACTGCTGAGCGACAGCGCGGAGGCATAGGTCGTCGAAAGCGGCCCGATCATGTTCCAGGCCCAGAAATTGATCGCGGACACCCATGTGGCCAAGGCCAGATTGATCGTCCGCGAACCGTTGTGTAGCTCAGACGTCGTCGAGTTCACGCACCTAGCAGAACACTCCCGCGGAGGAAACCATCGATACGACACACATCGTGATCGAGGAGCCCCCGCGCCGCGTTGACCACCTGGAACGCCGAACCAGCCACCACCGGGTGACCGCCGCGAACATCGCGCGACCGCACCGCCGAGAAACCGCGGGAAACCGGAAAGGGCCCGGCATGCAACTCGTCGAATCGAATTCGAATGGGCTCGAACGACACCGGAATATCCAGCGGATCGCGCACTCTAGGCCGTGATGCGCCGCGCGCGCACGACGAGGGTCAGCAGCCACGCGCCCACCGCGACGATCAGCAGGCCACTCCCCACCGGACGCAGCCACGAGATGCCCGCCGCCGCTCCGGCGGACAGGGTCGCCACCGCGGTCATGCCGAGCGGGAACACCGTCGCCCAGCGTCGAACATCGTCGGCCGGGCGCGGATCGACCACCTCGGTGACCACCAGGACCGCGTACACGATCAGGTTCAGCGCCAGGATCACCAGGCAGGCCCCGCGCAGCAGATCGTGCGCCGCTCCCGTGAAGTAGTGCGAGGCGGTCAGTTTGGAGAAGGCCAGCGCGGTGATGGCCAGCGCGCCGGCGGCGATCCACTGATCACCCGCGCCGGACCACAGCTGTCGCACATCGAATCGGGACAGCGCGGCGAGGTAGAGCAGCACGCCGAGGCACGCGAGGACCAAGGCCGCCGGAACCAGCGCATCACCCCGGCCCGCTACGGCCAGGGTGCCCGCCAGCACGGCCAGCCCCTCGGTCGAGACGCAGACCAGGAACGCCGCACCCGGCATATGGCGATTCCAGTGCCCGATCACCAGATACAGCAGGACCGGCCACACCACCGAGGCCAGCGCCAGCAGCACGAAAGCCGGTGCGTACCAGCCCAGCAGCGAGATCCGGGTACCCAGGACGGTGGTGGCCGCGACCGCGGTCAGGGCGGCCGGGGTTTCGGCTTCGGTCTCCCAGCGCGTGCGATTCCACACCAGCCGGCGGACGAAATCGATCGCCAGGAACGCCCACACCACCCCGGCCGGCGCCAGCATGAGCACCGAGATCACCTCGAAGCCGGTCAGATGCAATCCGACCGAGATGATTCCGGTGGCCATGACGAACGAGCCCGCAACCGGGGGCAGTTGCTCCCACCACCGACTCCGCACCGCGACATCACCTTTCGAGGTCGACGGGTTCCCAGCCCCGGCGCGGCGTGCGCTCGCCGAGCTGCTGCGGGCTGCGGGACCGGTAGACGATGTAGGGGCGGAACAGATAGCCCACCGGCGCGCTGAACATGTGCACCAGCCGGGTGAAGGGCACCATCGCGATCAGCAGCATGCCGATCACGGCGTGGATCTGGAAGGTCAGCGGCACCGACTCCATGAGCTCGGGCCGCGGGTTCAGGTAGAAGATGCCGCGGGCCCACGGCGCGATCGTCGTGCGGTAGTTGTAGCCCGAGCTGATGGTGGAGTGACCGAGCTTGGCGTACAGCCCCATGAAGATCGCCGCCAGCAGGACGACGTACATGAGCTTGTCGTTGCTAGTCGTGGCCCGCAGCACCGCGTCCCGGGTGCGGCGGCGGTAGATGAGCATGAGAATGCCGAGGATCGTGAGCACACCCGCCGCGGTGCCGCCGAACAGCGACAGCAGGTGGTACTGGTGCTCCTTCACCCCCACCGCGTCGGTCCAGGCCTCGGGGATGAACAGGCCCATGATGTGGCCCACGAACACGAAAAGGATGCCGTAGTGGAACATCGGCGAGGCGATGCGCAGCAGCCTGGACTCGTGCAGCTCCGAGGACCGGGTGGTCCAGCCGAACTTGTCGTAGCGGTACCGCCACCACAGCCCGCCCGCCAGCGATACCAGCGTGATGTAGGGCAGTGCGCCCCAGAGGAATGTGCTCATCGGTGACCTCCGTTGCCGAGGACGGGCAGCAGGGCGAGATGGCCGTAGGCGGCCAGCCCGACGGATTCGGTGCGCGGACCGGACCGGGCCAGCGCCAGCACCGCGGCCCGATCGCGCGGGGAGGTTCCGGGTAGCCGGGCGCACAGCGCCGTCACCACTCCCGCGTAGGGACTCTCGTTGTCCGCCAGCGCCAGTCGCAGCAGCTCCAGTCCGGGTCGGTGCTCGATGAGCAGCTCTCGCCGTCCGGTGGCGGCGGTGAATTCCAGCACCACCGGCAGATAGTCGGGCAACTCCACACCGTTCAGGTGCATGCCGTGGTCGCGGTAGAGCTGTTTGATCGACAGCAGCGACTGCCCCCGGCGGCGGGTGTCGCCGTCGAGCCACCAGGTCAGGTGCAGGCAGTGCTGTTTGCGGAAGTCGAAGGTCGCCACGTAGTGCTCGGCGAGCGCCTCGCGCCCGAGGGTGCGGGCATGGTCGAGAAAGGGGGTCAGCTCCCCGGCGCTGTGCGCGAGCATCGGCAGGCGCTCGAAGAACTGCTCGTCGGGGTAGTCCAGACAGTGCGCGACCGCCTGGAAGAACTCCGCGTCGGGTCCGGCCGTCATGCTTCCTCGTCGGAGGTCTGCCGCTTGCGCAGCACGTGAAAACTCTCGACGGTCATGAGCGGCAACAGCTTTCGGCCCGAATCGTCACCGAAGGGGCCCGCCGCGTGGCTGGTGTCACTGTCGTAGTCCACGCTGCAGCCGGTCTGCAGCGCCATCTCCTCCAGCTCGTGGGCCTCACCCATGGCCGCGGTCGGAATCACATAGCGTTCCTCGTATTTGGCGATGGCCAGCAGCCGGAACATCTCATCGATCTCGGCGCCGGTCATGCCGACGCTGGCGGCGATCGAATCGTCCGGGATGTCACCGAGATTGATGTCGCGCTGATAGGAACGCATGGCCGCGAGCCGGGCCAGCGCGTCGCGCACCGGAGCGACGTCACCGGCGGTGAACAGTTCGGCCAGGTACTCCATCGGGATCCGCAGCGAGTCGATCGCGCCGAACAGATTGCCGGGATCCTCACCGTCGAAACCGGTGTCGGACAACGCCTCCACGATGGGCGAGAGCGGCGGGATGTACCAGACCATCGGCAGCGTCCGGAATTCCGGATGCAGCGGCAGCGCCACCCGGTACTTGCTGATCAGCGCGTGCACGGGCGAACGGCGTGCCGCGTCGATCCAGTCCACGCCGATGCCCGCGCGCTCGGCCTCGGCGCGCACCCGCGGATCCTCGGGGTCCAGGAACACACCCAGCTGCGCCTCGTAGAGGTCGTGCTCATCGGGTGTGGCGGCGGCCTCGGCGACCCGATCCGCGTCGTAGAGCAGCACACCCAGGTATCGCAGCCGCCCCACGCAGGTCTCCGAGCACACGGTCGGCAGGCCCACTTCGATACGGGGATAACAGAAGGTGCACTTCTCGGCCTTGCCGGTCTCGTGGTTGAAGTAGATCTTCTTGTACGGGCAGCCGGTCACGCACATGCGCCAGCCGCGGCACTGGTCCTGATCGACCAGGACGATGCCGTCCTCCTTGCGCTTGTACAGCGCACCCGACGGGCACGAGGCCACACATGCCGGGTTCAGGCAGTGCTCGCAGATCCGCGGCAGATAGAACATGAAGGACTGTTCGAACTCGAAACGCACCTTCTCCGCGGCTGTTTCGCGGACCTTGCGCACGATGGGATCGTCGTCGCCGTGCTCGGTGGCACCGCCCAGATTGTCGTCCCAGTTCGCGCTCCACTGGATCGACATCGGCTTGCCGGACAGCAGCGAGCGCGGCTGCGCGACCGGATAGTCTTCTCCCAGTGGGGCATTGGTGAGAGTGCGGTAGTCGTAGGTCCAGGGCTCGTAGTAGTCCTTGATGACCGGCAACACCGGGTTCGCGAAGATGGAGAGCAGTTTGCGCAGCCGGCCACCGGCTTTGAGTTTGAGCCGCCCGCGCCGATCCAGCTCCCAGCCGCCCTTCCACTTCTCCTGATCCTCGTACTGCCGCGGATACCCCTGCCCCGGACGGGTTTCCACATTGTTGAACCAGGCGTACTCCATGCCCGCACGATTGGTCCAGGTCTGCTTGCAGGTCACCGAACAGGTATGACAGCCGATGCACTTGTCCAGGTTCATCACCATCGCGATCTGTGCCATCACGCGCATCAGTACTGCACCTCCTGCGAGCGTCGGCGGATCACGGTCACTTCGTCACGCTGATTTCCGGTGGGGCCCAGATAGTTGAAGCCCCAGCACAATTGGGCATAGCCGCCGATCAGATGCGTGGGTTTGAGCAGCACCCGGGTGAGCGAGTTGTGGATACCGCCGCGCTTGCCGGTGGTCTCGGTCTTGGGCACGTTCACCGTGCGCTCCTGGGCGTGGTTCATGTAGACGGTGCCGACCGGCATGCGGTGCGACACGATCGCCCGGGCCACCACCACGCCGTTGCGGTTGACCGCCTCGATCCAGTCGTTGTCCGCGACCCCGATGGCCTCGGCGTCGGCCGGGGCCATCCAGATCACCTGCCCGCCCCGCGAGAGCGAGAGCATGTACAGGTTGTCCTGGTACTCCGAGTGGATCGACCACTTGTTGTGCGGGGTCAGGTAGCGCACGGTCACCTGTTTGCCGCCGTCCGCGCCGAGCGTGGGCTCCCCGAAGAGCTGGTGCATGTTCAACGGCGGCCGGTACACCGGGAGCGCCTCGCCCAGCTCGTGCATCCAGTCGTGGTCGAGGAAGAAATGCTGGCGGCCGGTGAGGGTGTGCCAGGGCTTGAGCTGTTCGAGGTTCTGGGTGAAGGCGGTGTAGCGACGGCCGCCCGATTCACTGCCGGACCATTCCGGCGAGGTGATCACCGGGACCGGCGCGGCCTGGGTGTCGGCGTAGGTGACCCGCTTGCCCTCGTGCTCGGCGGCCAGGTGCGCCATCTCCTGGCCGGTGCGCGCGCCGAGTGTGCGGAAACCCTGAACGGCCAAGCGGCCGTTGGTCGTTCCCGACAGGGCCAGGATGGTGTCGGCCGCGCGCACGGCGGTATCGAGGCGCGGGCGGCCCGCCGCCGGCCCGCTCGCGACGGTGCCGTTCTTGGCCGCGAGGTATTTCACCTCCTCGTCGGGATGCACCATGATGCCCTTGACCGGCAGCCCGACCTTCTCCACCAGCGGGCCCAGCGCCGCGAATTTCGCTCCGACCGCGGTGTAGTCGCGTTCCACGACGGTCAGGTTCGGCATGGTCTTGCCCGGGATCGGCTCGCATTCCCCCGCGCGCCAGTCCCGGACCACGCCGCCCGGCTGCGCCGTCTCCCCGACGGTGTCGTGGGTCAGCGCGGTGGCCACCAGATCACGACGCGTGCCCAGGTGATCGCGGGCCAGTTCGCTGAACCGATCGGCGATGGCGTGGAAGGCGTCGAAGTCGGTGCGCGCCTGCCACGGCGGGTCGATGGCGGGTGAGAACGAGTGCACGAACGGGTGCATGTCCGTGGAGGACAGATCGTGCTTCTCGTACCAGGTCGCGGCGGGCAGCGTGATGTCCGAGAGCAGGGTCGAGGAGGTCATCCGGAAGTCCAGCGAGACGAGCAGGTCCAGCTTGCCCTCGGGCGCGTTCTCGTGCCAGGCGACATCGCGCGGGCGCAGATCGGGCGGCGCTTCCTGGGCGTTGAGCGAATTATGGGTTCCGAGAAGGTGTTTGGCGAAGTACTCCGCGCCCTTGGCCGAGGAGCCGAACAGGTTCGAGCGCCACAGGGTCAGCACGCGCGGCCAGTTCCGGGGCGCGTCCGGATCCTCGGCGGCGAAACGCAGTTCCCCCGTGCGCAATTGCTCCACCGCCCGGCCGATCGCGTCCTCGCCCTCGCCGAGCTCGAGCGGATTGCGATCGAAGGTCGGGTAGGAGGGCATCCAGCCCAGCCGCGCGGACTGCGCGAGGCAGTCCATCGCGGTCATGCCGGCCAACCGGCCCTCGCCCAGCGGCGAGGTCAGCACATCGCTGGTGAAGGCGTCGTAGCGCCACTGATCGGTGTGCACGAACCAGTGGCCGGTTCCGATCGCCTGACGGGGCGGGCGGGTCCAGTCGGTGGCTCCGGCCAGGGTCGCCCATCCGGTCACCGGGCGGCACTTCTCCTGCCCGACGTAGTGACCCCAGCCGCCGCCATTGCGGCCCTGACACCCGGTGAGCTGCAGCAGGGCCAGGAACGCGCGATAGATGGTCTCGGAGTGGAACCAGTGATTGGTTCCCGCGCCCATCAGGATCATGCAGCGACCGTTGCTCTTGGCGGCGGTATCGGCGAACTCGCGGGCGATCTTCACACAGGTTTCCGCGCGCACGGAGGTGTGCTCCTGCTGCCAGCCGGGCGTGCCGGGGGCGGAGGCGTCCTCGTACGACTCCGGCCACACACCCGGCAGCCCCGACCGCTCGACACCGTACTGCGCGAGCATCAGATCGAAGACCGTGGTGACCAGCGGCCCGTCGGCGGACAGCCGCCGGGCCGGGACGCCGCGGCGCAGCACCGCACCGGAGCCGCCGCCCGTACCGTCCCCGATGTCGAAGCGCGGCAACAACACCGGCACTCCGTCGCCGCCGTCGATCAGCGACAGGGTGGGCTCGATATCGCCGAGATCGAGGTTCCACCGGCCTTCCGCGGCGGCGGGCCAGCGGAATCCGAGGGAACCCGGCGGCACCACCGGTTCGCCCGTGGTCTCGTCGATGACGACGGTCTTCCACTCCGCGCCCTCGCCGCCGTCGCCGATATCGCTCGCGCGCAAGAACTTTCCGGGAACGTAGGCACCGTCGCGTTCGACCAGCGTCACCAGGAAGGGCAGGTCGGTGAAGCGGCGCACGTAGTCGGTGAAGAACGGGACCTGCCGGTCGAGGAAGTACTCGCGCAGGATGACGTGCCCCATGGCCATGGCCAGCGCGCCGTCGGTACCCGGATGCGGATGCAACCATTCGTCGGCGAATTTCGCGTTGTCGGCGTAGTCGGGCGCGACCACGACGACCTTCTGCCCGCGGTAGCGCGCCTCGGCCATCCAGTGCGCGTCCGGGGTGCGGGTCACCGGGACATTGGAGCCCCACATGATCAGATAGGCCGCGTCCCACCAGTCTCCGGACTCGGGCACGTCGGTCTGATCGCCGAACACCTGCGGCGAGGCCACCGGCAGATCGGCGTACCAGTCGTAGAACGACACCATGGGCGCGCCGATCAAGCCCATGAATCGCGCGCCGGCGGCATGAGAGACCATCGACATGGCCGGGATCGGGGAGAAGCCCGCGATGCGGTCCGGACCGTAGGCCTTGATCGTGTGCACGTGCGCGGCCGCGATGATCTCCACGGCCTCGTCCCAGGTGGCCCGGGCCAGGCCGCCTTTGCCACGCGCTTGCTGGTATTCGCGGCGACGCACCGGATCGTCCTGAATATCGGCCCACGCCAGGACCGGATCACCCAGGCGGGCTTTGGCTTCGCGGTACATGCTCAGCAGCCGTCCGCGAATATAGGGATAGCGCACGCGGGTGGGCGAATAGGTGTACCAGGAGAACGACGCACCGCGCGGACAACCGCGCGGCTCGTACTCGGGGCTGTCCGGCCCGACCGAGGGATAGTCGGTCGCCTGGGTCTCCCAGGTGATGATGCCGTCCTTGACATAGACCTTCCACCGGCAGGACCCGGTGCAGTTCACGCCGTGTGTCGAATAGACGACCTTGTCGTGGCTCCACCGATCGCGATAGAAGGTGTCGCCCTCGCGGCCACCCTCGTATTCGATGCTGTGCAGATCCTCCGCGGTCTCACCGCGATGAAAGAACTTTCCGGTTTCGAGAATCAGCGCATCCGGCTCCGCCATGCCAGCGTCCACCCGTCTCTCGGCCCTATCCGCGACTTGCGACAACGCCACCGATCCGGCCGGTCATCACCTCGCGCTATCGATCACCGAGGAAATTGCGGATCGGTTGCTGTACCGAGACTATTTCGAGCATGACGCTTAGGCCGGAACATTCGTGTTCGGCATGTCAGGGGTGTCGCGCCGAACGGCCGATCCGCGCCGGACCGGACAGATGCGTCGCGCGGTCCGGCGCGGCAGGTTCGGGCGAACTCAGCCGCGGCAGCGCACGGGGATCCCGGCGAGGTCCACCTGCGAGCGGGCCCGGCAATCCCACGCGAGGCCGTCGAGGGTGACGTCGTCGGCCTCGAGGCTGAGAGCGCCGATCACGCCGCCGCTGTGGCTGGTGCGCACCAGCGATCGCTGCGCGCCGTTCACCGCGACGCGCTCGAGGGTTCCGCGCACGACGGCGGTATCGCCGACGTTCACGATATTCACGCCATTGGCCGCCACGCCGCCGATCGTGGTGTCGCGGATGTCGAAGACGAGTTCGGCGGTGGCCGGGCCCGATCCGGCGGGGGTGTAGCCGATCAGGCCGATGCCGTCGGCGCTGCACTCGCCCAGGTCCGACCCGGAGATCGTCAGATCGGTGTGCGCGGCCCGGCCGAAATTCGTGGTGACCACGCAGGTTCCGAGGTTGGCGGGGACCACGGGGTTTCCGATCGCGCCCGGGAAGGTGGAGCGGCGCGCGGTCACGTTCTCGAGGGTGAGGGATTGGCGCGCGCCCCCGGAACTGAGGTTGTAGTTCTCGATGACGTCGCCGGTGACCCCCTCGAAGGTGCTGTCCGACACCCGCACACTGCTGACCGGGGCGCCGCTGGTGGTGACGTACTCCAGGCCGTTGGCGGAGAAGTTTCCGGAGCCGTCGCGAAAATGGTTGCGGGTGACGGTGATATCCATGCGGGCACTGCCCAGTGCGTTGAGGAACACGCCCTCGCTGTCGGCGGTCAGGTTCAGCGGGGAGGACTCCGCCACGGCGATATCGGTCTGAGTGTTGTCGCTGAGGTCGGCGGTGAGCCGCGCCGAGTCGGCGGCCTGCACGCCGAGGGCGAGCACCGAGAACTTGGCCAGGCCGAGGTTGATGGTGTGCAGGGTGTTACCGGTGATGGCGGCGTCGATTCGACTGCTCCCGTGCGCGCGCAGGTCGATTCCGTCGCCACAGGCGGTGTCGTGCACTACGTTTCGCTCGATCCGCACCTGTCCGGCGGCGGCCGAGAAGTCGGTCATGATCGCGGCCCAGCCATTGTTCAGGGTGATGAAGTCGGGCAGCGGGGGTATGGCCACGCCCAGCGGAAGTGTGGGCGGCAGGCCGAAGGGCCCGATCACGAACCCGTCCGCGCACTGCTGATTGGTGGCACTGACGTCGTTGCCGCTGATCACCACGTCGGCGGCGTCGGACCCGTAGATGCCGCCGCGGCGGGCTCCGGCGATCACCAGATCGCGCACCTCGGCGCCCGAGGCCAGCCGGACGGCATCGCCGTCGTGATTTCCGGTGGTATTGGTGAGCCGGGGCCGGTTCACGCCCTCGGCCGCCTCGCCGAGCAGACGCTGCCCGGGCTTGAGCGCGATGCCGCCGTCGAGCGGCGCCAGCACGGGCGCGACCGCACGCACGATGATGGTGTCCCCGTCGCGGGAAGCGGCTTCCACGCGGGCCAGTGAATCGAACGGGGCCTCGGCACTGCCCGTTCCACCGGGTGCGGCCGCCGCGCTGACGTACCAGGTGGTCGAATCCGGTTCGGCCGCCGCGAATGCCACGGTGTGCGCACCACAGGCGATCAACGCGGACATCACCGCGGCGGCGCGCGACATCGCGCGTGCGGGGCTACTCGTGCTCATTCAGGCACCATGCCAGGCATGTCGGATACCCGTCCATCGGCAAAAAGCCAGGAGAACGGCACAATCGCTGGCAGCGTGCACAAGTTCGCCGAACTCGTGCCGAAGCGCGGCTCCGGGCGATGAAACCGTTCGACCGGGAGCGGGCAGCTCAGAGGTCTTCGGTGGCGGACAGGGGTGGCAGGGTCGGCTCCGGCATCTCTTCGAGGGCCGCCACCTGCAGGTGAATGAAGGCGGCGATGCGGTGCCGGACGGACGACGGGAGTCGCTCGATATCGGTTTCCGCCAGGACGTTCGCGCCGAAGGAATGGGGCTGTGGCGCATCAAGATCGGGTGACTCCGGAACAACCTCCAGGTGTGGCCGCAACGAGGCAGGATCGCTCGAGGCCCCCGGATCGCCTTGCTCATCCGGTTCCTCGGCGGCGACGGCAATTCGCACCATAACGGAACCATAACCCCTGGACACCGCGCTCGGGAGCCGTTGGCGCACTTGAGCCTCGAGACTGCGAAGCCTGCGTAGGAAAGATGAAGACCCGCCGGTTCTTCGCAACAGCAAACAACCAGCGGGCGGGCGCCCGAATCAGGCCGCGTGATGCAGATAGTTCACCGAACCGCCGATCGCGCCGTCGCGCTTCGGGCCGATCAGGGTGTCCATGAAGGCGCGCTGGGCACGCAGACCGGCTCGGGCCTGGCGGGCTCGCAGGCCGGGCACGATCATGGCCGCTCCGGAGCGGGTGAGGTTGACCGGGAAGCGCAGGACCGGATACCAGGGCGGCATGTAGTCGGGCAGCCCGAGCTCGCGCATGCGGCCGCGACCGAGGAACGCGGTGCTGATCGAAAGATGCTGCGCCCAGGCAATTTTGCGGCGCATCGAGGCGAGGTTCGGGTAGTGCCAGGTGAGCGGGTCCTGTGCCATCGGCCGCGCCAGCCGCGCGCTGCTCTCGTCGGGAGCGGTCAGAGCGGTCAGGTAGTGGTAGAGCTTCTCGGTGGCATCGGCGAAGCTGGTGGGCAGGTAGCGCTCCTCGATACCCATGAGCCAGCCGGTGTAGCGGGTCAGATGCGCGATCGCGTCGAGTTCCCTGGGCGTGAAGAGGTTTCCCATCATCATGCCGGTCACCGCGGGGGCGAAGAGCGCACCGAGGATGGTGACCCCCATATCGGTCTGGTTGATCGGAACGCCCCACTCCTGCGCGCTCCACTCCGGGAGATTGCCGACATGGCGGCGCACGAAGGTGTGAATCAGGCGCACGTGCAGCGTGGATCGGAAACCCTTGCCGCCCGGGCGAAGTCCGTCCTCGGCGATGACGTCCAGCGCCCACTGCAGGGTTTCGGCGAACCGCTGGCCACCGCCGGTCGCACCGCTCTTGCCGGTATTGGTGAGCAGCAGCGTCCGGTTGATGCCCGAGGCCACGAAGCCGCCGAGGAACGGCACGTCGCGCGCCATGTACACACCGTCCAGGCCGGCGCGCTGAAAGGTCTGCTCCCCCAGCGCGATCAGGTCCCAGTCGACCCAGCTCGGCGGGGTCTCGACCTGTTCGAAGAAGGCGCGCAACGGTTCCGGGGCGTCGGGAATGCTGTCGATGCCGTGCGCGAGGGCCTGGTCGAACAGCGGGCGAACCTTGCCCATGCCGGCGGTGTACATCCAGTCGATCAGCTCGTCCATGGGCCGGTCGCCGACGGTGAGCGCCTCGCCCAGCTCCGCCCATTCCCGATCGTTCGGCGGCTTGATGCCGAGCATCTTCACCAGCGGGCCGATGACCGGCACCGTCGCGCGCTCGGCCGGGTGGCGAGCGGGAACGACCGGATCACGAGGGGATTCCGGAACCTGAGAGCGCGTCATCGAGCTTCTCCTTCGCATGCCCGGTGACCATGCCCCACCGGGTCCGTGAGAGAAAGTGTCCATGATTCTCTCAGATCTGGCAAGGCCTCCTGCCAGATCCCGTGAGACGTCAGATCGGGCGGCGCGCGATGGCGTAGAGATCCCGCGCCGGGCCGGTCGGACGCTGGCCCCTCGGCCAGACCGCACGCAATTGCCGGTCCAGGTCCAAGCCGACCACCGTGGGCGAGACCAGCGCGCCGTCGGCGAGCTCCCCCGCCACCGCGAGCGAGCTCAGCACCGCGGGGGCGATGCCGTCCGCGACCGCCGTCTTGATGGCCGTGGTCGAGGAGAGTTCGAGTACCACCGCGGGTCGCCAGTCCGGCAACACCCGGCCCACCGCCCGCTCGAAGGAGATCCTGGTGCCCGAGCCGGGCTCGCGGGAGATCAGCGGCGTGGCGGCCAGTTCGGCCGCCGTGATCTCGCCGCGCTTGGCCCAGCGATGACCGGCCGCCACCACCACGACCAGCCGATCCCGGGCCACCACATGGCCTTCCAGCTCACGCGGCACCTGCGGGCTCTCCACGAATCCGATGCCGGCCCGACCCTCGAGCACCGCGCGCGCCACCTCGGCGGAATTTCCCGATTCGAGGGCGATGGAGGTGTCCGGCATCCGAACCCGCAGGGCCATCAGCCATTTCGGGAACAGATACTCCGCGACGGTCTGACTGGCCGCTACCCGCAGGCGCGAATCACGTTGCCCCCGCAGGGTATCGATACCGCCGTCCAACCGAGCGGCCGCGTCCACCACATCCCGGGCCCATTCGGCGATCAGGGCCCCGGCGGCGGTCGGCCGCGAACCCAGCGTGGTGCGCTCGAGCACCGGGACGCCGACCAGTTGCTCGAGATAGCGAATCCGCGAGCTCGCGGACGGCTGACTGATGCCGTGCACCTTGGCCGCACGTCCCAGACTTCCCAGTTCGATCACCGACAGCAGCAGGTCCAGGGCGGCGAGGTCGGGGACGCGGGGAGATAGCGGCATAGAGCGAGCCTATGCCGCCGGATGCCCCGAGTCCGTGCCCGGCATCCTGCGGCTCGAATTTTGAACTCTTGTCTTACACATTTGTCTTGCACATTTGTTCAACTCGCTCTACGGTTGTCCCATGCAGCGCAACGACATCACCATCGACGGCCGCCGGATCTCCTACCTCGATGCGGGCGGCGACGGAAAGCCCCTGCTCGCCATGCACGGACACCTCGAGGAGGGCACGAGCTGGACCGAGCTCGCCGAGCGGCTCGCACCGCAATGGCGGGTCATCGCTCCCGATCAGCGCGGGCACGGCGACTCCGATCGCGGGCCCGACTACTCCCCCGAGGGATACGTCGCCGACGCCGTCGCGGTCATCGAGCAGCTGAAGCTCGGCACCGTCACCGTGCTCGGACACTCCGGACGCGCGCTGACCGCCATGCAGCTCGCGGCCCGGCACCCGGAGTTGGTCGACGGGCTGATCGTCGAGGAACTCGGCGCGGTCCACATCAGCACGGGCGCACTGAATTTCGTGCTGGACTGGCCGCGCCAGGCCGCCACCCGGCAGGAACTGCTCGACGCGCTCGGCTTCGCCGGGCCGATGTTCGGCGACGTGCTGCGTGAGAACCCGGACGGCAGCTGGCGGCTCCCGTTCGTACCGCGGGACATGGTCGATTCCGAGGCGCTGGTAGGCGGCGATCACTGGGCCGACTGGCTCGGCAGCAGCTGCCCCGCGCTGCTCGTGGTCGGCAATCAGGTTCCCTCGGTGGATCCGGGCCTGGCCCGGGAGATGGCGACGCGGCGGCCGAATACCACGGTGGTCACGCTCGATACCGATCACTTCGCGCACAAGGGCGACCCGGCCGGGTTCGCGGCGGCGGTGCGCAGCGCCTTTCCCACCGCCCGATAGCGCGACTCGGCGGAATATCCGGTGGCGGTCGGCTCGGGCGATCGCGAATCCCGAACACGATGCGGGCTTCACGACCGACGGTGACCGGTCGCGTCCGATCAGCCGAGAGTGAGCCCGGTCTGCTCGGTGCGTTTGCGCCCCCACTCGTACAGCGCCGTGAGCACCGGGACCAGCGACCACCCGTCCTCGGTGAGATCGTAGTGCACCTGCGGGGGCACGGTGTCGAACGCGGTCCGACGCACCAATCCGTCCGCTTCGAGCTCCCGAAGCTGCTGCACCAGCATCTTCTCGCTCGTATTCGGCATCGACCGCCGAAGCTCGCCGTAGCGGTGCACACCTTCCTTGAGGTGCGCCAGGATGACCGGCTTCCACTTACCGCCGATGAGATCGACCGCCACCTCGACCTCGCAGTAATAACGCTTCGCCGCCACCAGATCCTCCGGGTACTCACCGAAAAGTGCGTTCTTGTAACACTGTAATCATCGGGCTTCCATGGTGGGGCGGACCGGATTCGGTTCGCGGGGAAAGGAGTTCGGAGCCATGAAGGTCATAACGTTCGATCGGTTCAAGGATGGCGTGACGCTCGAGACGATTCGGCCGTATCTGCCGGAGGAGGTGGCCAATGTGTGGCGGCTGTGGAAGGCGGGGATCGTCCGGGAGAACTACGCGCGGGCGGACGAGTCGGGGGTGGTGATCGTCTGGGAGGTGTCGGGTGTCGAGGAGGCGCGCCGGTACATCGAGGACTTCCCGTTGACCAGGAAGGGGTTTCTGGAGTGGACGTACGTGCCGGTCATGGCCCCGCTGCCGTTGGAGGCGCTGATGGACGCGGGCGTGGACGTGGCAGAACCCTACGACCGGACGAAGTGAGCCGATGCGACACGCTTTCGGACTGAGCATCCCGCAGACGGTCGAGGAGGCCTGCGATCCGGCGCGGATGGCGTTGCTGATCTACGACATGCAGGTGGGGATCGTCGGGCAGCTGACGGACGGGGACACGATCGTCGCGGCCTGCGTGCGATTGCGAGATGCGGCACGGGCCAACGGTTTCCGGGTGTTCTATACCCGCCATATGTCCCTACCGGTGCCCACTTCGGGTGTCGCACAGCTGCGTACGGCCATGCAGTGGCAGCGGGTCGAGGATCCGGGGGCACTGCGCTCGAGCTTCCCGCAGGGATCCGCGCAGTATCAGTTGGTACCGGAATTGACGCCGAGCGCGGACGAGATGGTGTTCGACAAGATCACGATGTCGGCCTTCGCGGCGACGCCGCTCGATATCGCCCTGCGTGACTGCGGGATCGACAGCTTCGCCATCGCGGGAATCGCCATGGAGGTGGGGATCGAGCCCACCGTCCGGCACGCCACGGATCTGGCCTATCTCCCGATCGTGGTGACCGACGCCAGCGGGGCGGGCCATCGGGAGGCGGCCGAACGCTCCCATGCGAGTCTGGCTTTCGCCGGGGGCTCGCTCACGACCGATGCCGAGACGCTGACCGGATTCATGAACCGCCGGGGACGACCCGCCGCAGCAATTGCGTAAATACTGTTTCAGATAGACGTTCTCCCCGGTCAGAAGGTAAAACTCTGGCCGGGAGAGGCTTGAATAACCATCCCGTCACGAACCATGATTACCCGTCCGAGACGACTTGAACCGCCCGTGTACATCTGCCACGGTGGAGTCGTTTTCGATCAGCATTCACCATTCGCCCTCAACGCCGAGGAGATTTGGAATGACTATCGGACACTCGGATGACAAATTCTCCGAATCCGTTTTCGATCTGTTGTCGCTTTCCGTTGCCGCGCACGCCGATCGCGCGTCCGAGGGATCGCTGCACATCGTGCTGGTGGCTCCGCCGTACTTCGACGTACCGCCTTCGGGTTACGGCGGCGTCGAGGCGGTGGTGGCCTCGCTCGCGGACGAGCTGGTGGATCGCGGGCACCGGGTCACGCTGCTGGGCGCGGGCCGGGCCGGGACGAAAGCCCGCTTCATCAGTCTGTGGGACGAGTGCCAGACCGCCCGGCTGGGTGAGCCCTACCCGGAGATCGTGCACGCCATGAAGGCCTGGCAGGTCATCGAGCAGCTGCACCGCGAGGATCCGGTCGATATCGTGCACGACCACACCTTCGCGGGCCCGCTCAACGCGGCCGGGTACCGGATGCTGGGAATTCCGGCCGTGGTCACCGTGCACGGGCCCGTGGATCCGGAAATGTGCGACTACTACCGGTCGTTCGATCGAAACATGAAGCTGGTCGCCATCAGCGATCGCCAGCGCGCACTCGCCCCGAACCTGAATTGGATCGGCCGCGTGCACAATGCGATCAATCCCGATGAATGGCCTTTCCGCACCGAGAAACTGGACTACGCGCTGTTCCTGGGCCGCTACGCCCCGTACAAGGGCCCCGATCTGGCGTTGCGCGCGGCCCACGAGGCCGGTATCCGCCTGATCCTGGCGGGCAAATGCAACGAGCCACCGGAGAAGAAATACTTCGCGGAGCACGTGCGCCCGCTGCTCACCCCCGCCGACGACGTGTTCGGCGAGGCCGACGCCACCGCCAAGCGGCAATTGCTGGCCGGAGCGCAGTGCCTGCTGTTCCCGATCAGCTGGGAGGAGCCCTTCGGCATCGTCATGCTCGAGGCGATGGTCTGCGGCACCCCGGTCGTGGCCCTGCGCGGCGGCGCGGTCTCGGAGGTCGTCGAACACGGTGTGACCGGCTTCATCTGCGACCACCCGGACGAGCTGCCCGAGGCGATCGCGCGGGCGAGCGAGCTGGATCCGTACGCGTGCCGCGAACGAGTCGAGCGACTGTTCGCCACCGGCAATTTCGCGGCCGGTTACGACGCGGTCTATCGGCAGGCGGTCAAGGCCGGCATCCCCGCCGCGCCGCGCCGCGAGGGCACTCGTCGTCCGACCGTTCCGGCGCGCAGGCCGCTGGCCCCGCGCCCGCCCGCGATCGTGCGCGAGACCCCGGGCGCGCACACCGTCGAAACCACCGTCGGGACCGCCGGGTGAGTGTTTTCAACGCCGGACCCCCGGCCGCCATCAGCGGCCGGGGCGGCGTCATCACCATGGTCGAGGCGAGTACCTTCTGCCTGTCCGATTCGCTCGGAGACATCCACGCGGGCACCTCGCACGGCCTCTTCTATCGGGACGCCCGGGTCCTGTCCCGATGGGAACTGAGTCTGGACGGCCGTGCGCCGGAACAGCTTTCGGTCATGTTGCCGGAGGCGTTCCGGGCCCGGTTCGTCGCGCGCAAGCAACCGTCCCCCGGCGTAGCGGACGCCACGGTGCTGGTGGTGCGCCGCCGCATGATCGGCAGCGGCATGCGCGAATCCATCACCGTCCACAATCTCGGCGACGAGGACACCGCGATGACGGTCACCCTCGCCGTCGACTCCGATTTCGCGGATCTGTTCGCGGTCAAGGAGGGCCGCGCGGGCAGCGGCGGCTGTGAGCTCAACGCCACCGACTCGACCCTGCATCTGACCGACCGGCACGATCACGGTCGCGGGCTCACCGTCACCGCGACCGGCGATCCGGTCGTGCACGCCGGTTCGCTGAACTGGCGGCTGGTGGTGCCCCGGCACGGCACCTGGCAGACGGTGGTGCACTGTCAGCCGGTGCTCGGACATCGGACCGTCGCGATGAACCTCGATGACGACGATCAGGACAACCCCACCAACAAGATCCGCCAATGGCGGGCCACCGCAACCACTCTCACCGCGGGCGGCCCCAGCCTGACCGCCATTCTGCAGCGCACCGAGAGCGATCTGGGCGCGTTGCGCATGGACGATCCGGCTGATCACACCGCGTACGTCGCCGCCGGCGCGCCCTGGTTCATGGCCCTGTTCGGGCGCGACAGCCTGCTCACCTCCTGGATGGCGCTGCTGCTGGATTCGCATCTGGCCATGGGCACCCTGCGACAGCTCGCGAAACTCCAGGGCGTCACGGAGGATCCGGTCACCGAGGAGGAGCCCGGCCGGATCATGCACGAGATGCGGCACGGCCCCGGCGGAGATCAGGTGCTGGGCGGCTCGGTCTACTACGGAAGCGTCGACGCGACACCGCTTTTCGTCATGCTGCTGGCCGAAGCCCGGCGCTGGGGCGCGGACGCGGCGGCGGTGCGGGAACTGCTCCCCGCGGCCGACGCGGCACTGGCCTGGATCGACGACTACGGCGACGCCGATGGCGACGGCTTCGTGGAGTACCGGCGCAAAACCGATCGCGGCCTGGCGAATCAGGGCTGGAAGGACAGCTGGGACGCGATCAGCTTCGCCGACGGTCACCTCGCCGATCCCCCCATCGCGCTGTGCGAGGTGCAGGCGTACGTGTACGCCGCCCGGCTCGGCCGCGCGGATCTGGCCGACGCGCACGGTGATCCGGAGACCGCGGCTCGCCTGCGCGCCCGGGCACAGGAGCTCAAGGAGCGCTTCGACGACGCGTTCTGGCTCCCGGATCGGGGCTGGTACGCACTCGGACTCGACGGAGCCAAACGCCCCATCGACGCGCTGTCGAGCAATACCGCGCACTGCCTGTGGACCGGTATCGCCGAGGACGACCGCGTCACGGTCCTGATCGAGCGGCTCGGAAACTCCGATATGGACAGCGGATTCGGTCTGCGCACGCTGTCCTCGGCCATGGGCCGGTTCAATCCCATGGGCTATCACACCGGGTCGATCTGGCCGCACGACACGGCCATCGCGGTCGCGGGCCTGCTGCGCTACCGGCACATCCCCGGCGCGCGCGAGCTGGCCGAACGGCTGTCCGCCGGACTACTGGAGGCGATACTCGAATTCGGTTCCCGCCCACCGGAACTCTTCTGCGGCTTCGATCGCGCCGAGTTCCGTTCGCCGCTGCCCTATCCGACATCCTGCTCGCCTCAGGCCTGGTCCAGCGCCGCGCCGCTGCTCCTGATGCGCTCGTTCCTCGGCCTGGAACCCAATGTGCCGCAACGCACCCTGACCCTCGCCGCGCGAATCCCCGAGCGCGCGGGCCGAGTCCGGCTGGCGGATCTGCGGCTGGGATCCGCGACGGTGACGATCGAGGCGGAGGGGGCCGAGGTCAAGGTGGAGGGGCTTCCACAGGACTGGCAACTGATCCAGTCCTGACCGGCTAGCTGCTGGACGCGCCCGCGAACGGAGTGACGGCCGCGGGCGCGGGACGCCGATTGGGGTGCTGCCACAAGCCCTTTCGCTCCAGGATCGGCAGCACGCCCTCGCCGAACCAGTACGCCTCCTCCAGATGCGGATAGCCCGACAGCACGAACTGACTGATGCCCGCACGCGAGTACTCGACGAGTCGCTCGGCGACCTCCTCGTGCGAGCCGACCAGGGCGGTACCGGCGCCACCGCGCACCAGGCCCACGCCCGCCCACAGGTTGGGCGCGATCTCCAGCCGATCGGTGCTGCCGTTGTGCAGTTCGCTCATGCGGCGCTGCCCCTCGGACTCGCTCTTGCCCAGGGCGGCCTGCACCCGCTCGATATCGGCGGGATCGATTCCGGCCAGCAGCTTGTCGGCCACGCCCCACGCCTCCTCGGAGGTGTCGCGGGAAATGACGTGAATGCGCAGGCCGTAGTCCAGTCGGCGGCCGTGATCCACCGCGAGCCCGCGGATCCAGTCCAGTTTGCGACTCACCGCCAGCACCGGCTCGCCCCAGGTGAGGTAGGTGTCGGCGTACTTCGCGGCGACGGGTCCGGCCGGTGCGGAGGAGCCGCCGAAGAACACCGGCGGCACCGGATCGGGATGGTTGGTCAGCAGCGCGTTCTCGACGCGAATGTGCTCGCCCGCGAACGTGATCGGTTCGCGGGAGTTCCACAGCGACTTCACCACGTGCAGGAACTCGCCGGTGCGGGCGTAACGCGACTCCTTGTCCGCGAAGTCGCCGTACGCCTTCTGCTCGAGCGGTTCCCCGCCGGTCACCACGTTCAGCAGCAGCCGTCCCTGAGAGTGGCGCTGGAAGGTGCCCGCCATCTGCGCGGCCAGTGTCGGGCTCATCAATCCGGGGCGCAGGGCGACGAGGAATTTCAGCGTCTCGGTGGTCTCCACGAGCATGGCGGTGGTCAGCCAGGCATCCTCGCACCACGAGCCGGTGGGCGTGAGCACACCTTCGAAACCGTTGGTCTCGGCGGCGGCGGCGACCTGGTTGAGATAGTGCAACGAGGCCGGGCGATCACCGGACATCGCGGTGCCGTGCCCGCCGACCACGAGCCCACGGGAATCACCGGAGGTGGGCAGGAACCAGTGGAACGACAAGCTCATTCGATTTCCTCCATGCGTGGACCGCATCTCGGGCAGGGGACAGTGGACCTGTCGCGGCCGGAGAGACCGCTTCGTTCGAGGTTGCCGGTCCACGACCGGCCCGTCACCCATTGGAATCCTCGTGATTCTTGATCCGGCGGGGGCGAATCAGCCGGAGACGAATCGGCCCGGAAAACGAGTAGTGCCGGGTTCCCTCCGCAGCTGGGAACCCGGCACCGGCCGGTACCGGTGTGGGCGGTACCGACATCTCGCGCGCCCGTCGAACGGGCGCAGTTCAGGGGTGACGCCGCAGCGGCGTCCGCATGGTGGTCAGCGGGTCAGTGCGCATCCCGGACGATCTCCACGGCACGGGTGAGAATGCCGAGGCCGTGGGTGATCTCGTCATCGGTGACGGTCAGCGGCGGCAGCAGCTTCACGACCTCGTCGTTGGAGCCGGACGTCTCCACCAGCAGCCCGTCCTCGAACGCCACGCGGCAGACCTTGGTGGCCTGGGAGGCGTCCTCGAAGACCAGTCCGTGCACCAGTCCGCGCCCGCGAGTGGAGGTTCCGTCGTACACCTCGGTCAGCGCCGTCAGATGCCGGTGGATGCGCTCACCCTTGGCCGCGGTCGCGAGCTCGAGGGCGTCGTCGGACCAGTAGTGGCGCAACGCCACCTCGGCGGTGATGAAGGCGGCGTTGTTGCCGCGGAAGGTGCCGTTGTGCTCACCGGGCGCCCACTGGTCCAGTTCCCGGCGCATGAGCACCAGCGCCATCGGCAGTCCGTAGCCACTGATCGACTTGGAGAGGGTGACGATGTCGGGGGTGATGCCCGCGATCTCGAAGGAGAAGAACGGGCCGGTGCGACCGCAGCCCATCTGCACATCGTCGACGATGAGCAGAATGCCTCGGGCCGAGCACAATTCGGCCAGGTGCCGCAGCCACTGCGCGCGTGCCACGTTCACCCCGCCCTCACCCTGCACGGTCTCCACGATGACGGCCGCGGGCTTGTCCAGCCCCGAGGAGCTGTCGTCCAGCGCCCGTCGCATCCAGGTCAGGTCCTCAGCCTCGTCGAGGTACCCGTCGTACGGCATCGGCATGGCGTGCACCAGCGGCACGCCCGCGCCGGCGCGCTTGGCGGCATTGCCGGTCACCGACAGCGCGCCCAGCGTCATGCCGTGGAAAGCGTTGGTGAAGTTCAGGATCGTGCTGCGGCCGGTGATCTTGCGGGCCAGCTTGAGGGCGGCCTCCACGGCGTTCGCACCGGTGGGGCCGGGGAACTGCACCTTGTAGTCGAGATCGCGCGGCGCCAGCAGCACATCCCGGATGGTCTCGAGCAGACGGCGTTTGGCGACCGTGGACATGTCCAGGCCGTGGGTGATGCCGTCGGTGGCGAGGTAGTCGATGAGCGGCCGCTTGAGCACCGGGTTGTTGTGCCCGTAGTTGAGCGTTCCCGCACCGGCGAAGAAGTCGAGGAAGTCCTTGCCGGTCTCGTCGGTGAGCCAGGAGCCGCGGGCCGTCTCGAAAACGGTGGGCCAGGATCTGCAGTAGCCACGCACATTGGATTCGAGCGTCTCGAAAACGGTCGTCTCGGCAGTGGTCATCGGAGGTCCTAGCGTCGCAGCAAAGTGAAACGCTGATGTTTCTATCACCGACTGGCCGTCCGGGGAACCTTTTTCACGAAATCGGAGCTTCCCGCTCCCATCACCTGGGATGTGACGCGCATCTCGAACGAGACCGGCAGAGCATAGCGCCCCAGAACGAACTGGACGATACGTTTAGAGCAACCGGCGATAATCGATTGCCGCACCCCGTGCGCACCCGTAGGGTCACTCTCTTGTGCGCGCCGACGTGGGGGTTTACTGGCAGCTCGTCAAAACCGGATTCCGCAGGCAGTCGTACTACCGCCTCGCCATGCTCGCGGGCCTGATCAGCAATGTCACCTTCGGTTTCGTCCGCGCCGCGGTGCTGACCGCCGCGGTGCACGCCAACGACGGCTTCGGCGGCTACGACCGCGGCACCATCGGCGCGTACACCTGGCTCTCGCAGGGTCTGCTCGGGGCCATCGCCTTCTGGACGCTGCCCGATATCGTGGAACGCATCCGCACCGGCGACGTGGCCATCGATTTCCTGCGGCCGATCGACGTCCAATTCGCGCATCTGTCCGAATACCTCGGCCGCGCCGCCTGCACCCTCATCCCGCGCGGGCTACCCAGCATCCTGATCGGCGCGCTCACCTTCGGGCTCGCCATGCCCGGTACACCGGGCCCCTACGTGCTGGGCGGGATCAGCCTGGTGCTGGCCATGGCGATCTCGTTCCTGTCCATGTTCGCGGTCTCCCTGACCGGCTTCTGGCTGGTGGAAACGCGCGGCCTGCGCGCGCTGCACCAGATCTGCGGCACCTTCCTGGCCGGACTCTTCGCACCCGTGCACCTGTTCCCGGACTGGTTGCGCGCCATCGCCTACGCCACCCCGTTCCCGTCCATGCTGCAGTGGCCGATCGACGTCCTGTCCGGGCGCACCACCGGTTTCGCCGCCATGGAAATCGTTGCCGTGCAGTGCTTCTGGCTGCTCGCACTGGTGGGCACGGGCCAGCTGCTGTTGCGTGCGGGACGACGCAAGCTGGAGGTCCAGGGTGGCTGAGACGTCCGAGGCGGCGGAGATGTCCGAGCCGACAGCGACATCCGGGGCGACGGCGACATCCGGGGCGACGGCGACATCCGGGGCGACGGCGACATCCGGGGCGACGGCGACAGCGGAGACCCGACCCTCCCGACTCGCACCGTACCGGGCCGTGCTCGGCTCGAGAATCCGTGCGCAACAGGCCTATCCGCTGTCCTTCGCCACCGACGTGATCAGCGCGTTCCTGATCGGGCTGGTGGAGTTCGCCGAGATGTGGGTTATCTTCCACAATGTGCCGCAGCTGGGCGGATTGAACCTGAACGCCATGATGCTGCTGTTCGGCCTCAGCAATACCGCCTTCGCCGTCGCCGACATGCTCGTCGGTCACGCCGACACCCTGCCCACCTATATCCGGATGGGCAAACTGGACGCGTTCTACCTGCGACCGCAACCATTGTTGTTACAGCTCATGACAAGCGATATCGCCCTGCGCCGGGTGGCCCGGATCGCCGTGGCCGCCACCGTGCTCGGCGTCGGCATCGCCCGCAACGACATCGACTGGTCCGCGGGCAATCTGGCGCTGTTCACCCTCACCCTGGTCTCGGGCATCGCCATCTTCGCCGGGCTCTTCATCTGCGCGGCCGGGGTGCAGTTCTTCCTCATCGACGGATCCGAACTCACCAATGCGTTCACCTACGGCGGCTCGTACGCCTCCATGCAGCCGGCGTCGGTCTTCCCGACGCCCATGAAACTCGTCTTCGGATTCCTCATCCCGGTCGCCTTCACCTCGTATCTGCCCGCCATCGCGCTACTGGACCTGCCGGGCCCGGCACTGCTGCCGAGCGCGCTCGCCTGGGCCTCACCGCTGGCGGCGCTGTGGGTGTGGGGGCTGGCGTTGCTGTCGTGGCGAGTGGGTACCCGGCACTATCAAGGAGGCGGCGGGTGAACCAGCCGATCATCGATATCGAAGGCCTGACACGCACTTTCGTGCTGCGGCGCAAAGAAGGCCGATGGCGCCGGCGGCGGGAACTGCTGACCGCCGTGCGCGATATGAGCTTCCGCGTCGAGCGGGGCGCGGCGGTGGGCTACATCGGCGCGAACGGCGCGGGCAAGTCCACCACCATCAAGATGATCACCGGCATTCTGGTGCCGACCACCGGACGGCTGCGCACCTGCGGACTGGACCCGGTCCGGCAGCGCCGCGAACTGGCCGGGCGGATCGGCGTGGTCTTCGGGCAGCGATCGCAACTGTGGTGGGATCTGCCACTGCGCGAATCGTTCTCGATCCTCGCGGCCATCCACCGTCTCGAGCCGCGCGCCGCGCGCCTGCGCACCCAGGAGCTGGTGGAGCAGCTCGAGATGAGCGGCACCCTGGACACCCCGGTGCGGCAGCTGTCCCTCGGGCAGCGGATGCGCGCGGAAGTCGCTGCGGCGCTACTGCATTCGCCCGAACTGGTGATCCTGGACGAGCCGACCATCGGCCTGGACGTGTTGTCCAAGCAGCGATTACGTGAATTCCTGCGCTACGAGCGCACCCAGCGAGGCACCACCCTGCTGCTCACCACCCACGACATGGGCGACATCGAGCGACTGTGCGAACGCGTGCTGGTGGTGGATCACGGCACGCTGGTCTACGACGGCTCGCTGGCCGGACTGGCCGCGACCGTCGGCGAGCATCGCGTGCTGATCGTCGATCTGGCCGAGCCCACCGCGGATCTCACCGATCTGCCGGGCGCGACACTGCTCGGCAGCGAGGGCGCGGGCATGCGGCAGCGGCTCGCCTTCGACGCCGAGACCACCACCGCCGCACAGTTGCTCGGCGCGGTCTCGGCTCGCGCGCAGGTGCGCGATCTGTCCATCGAGGAACCCGACATCGAAGACGTCGTGCGCCGCATCTACGAGGCGTCGGTCAACCCGCTGGGGTAGGCCGAAGCGCTTCGCGCAGCGATGATTTCGACGGCCTGCGACTGGTCGTGATCGAAATGGGACACGGCTTCCCGCGGACCGGCACTCGTCGGCCGGACACCGCGCACGCACGAAACCGCCCCGGGTGTGGATGCCCGGGGCGGTTGTCCCGCAGAACTTTTGGCGCGAAAGGGAATCAGCCGCCGAAGGAACCGGTGAAGAGGGTGTTGAGGATGCCGCTGAAGGCAGCGCTGCCGGTGCTGAGCAGACCGTTGAGGGCAGCGGAACCGGTATCGATGATAACGGGGATCATGTATCAACCTCTCGAGTTGGATTACGTCACCTGTCGGGATTTCCGATCGGCGACGAGACCCACCATGCCGAGGCAGCCTTACAGGGCCCTGGCCGGTTGCTGAGAGATTGCTTAATCGAGCTATGCCGCTCGCCACACGGATAGCGGCACGCTATGCCTGAGGGGGCGAGTTCCCGTCCGCCGAGTACAGGCTCACCTCGCCGTCCTCCCCGAGAAACGCGTTGACCAGCATTGTTCCACTGGAACGCAGGTCCTCGACGCTCGGCGCGGCCGTCGTGACGGAGATTTGAGGGACGGCGGCCCAGTTGACGACATAGCGTTCGGGCGGCCCGTTGTCGTCCGAGAGGTGCGCCAAGCGGAACACCGACACCCTCCGGCGAACAATCAGAGTTCGCACGACTTCGGCAATTCGCTCCGGGTCTTCCAGCGCGAACATGAAACCGAAACCTAACTCCGGCGAGGACGCGTATGCGGGCACGAATATCGAGGCTAATGGACCGGACCCGGCATGTGTTCCGACCACGCCGCACCGGTAGCTGTTCATAAGCCTCGGTAACCTGATTCCGGGCGATGCCGCAGGCCACGCGGCCGCGCGCCGAACCCCACCAGCCCCACGCCGAGGCCGCGCAGGTGTCGATCAGCCACCAAAAGCAGCGGCCATGTGACCGGGTCGTAATGGTGTATAACGATTTTCCGGCAGCTTCCCCCACGACGCGCCGGATGGTTGCGCCGTTTCGACTATCGCGCTTTCCTGAATATGTCCCGCATTCTCGGACAGTCTTCTCATCGCATCGTCGCGAAACATTTCCCGGTATCTTCACAGCGCCGTTGGTGGTGGGCTGTGCGTTCCGAGGGGCGGGACTGCGCCGAGGCCGAGGGGAGCCCCTCCCCGAAACCCCCTCGGCCCTGGCGCATCCACACAGGAACGGCTGAGGGTGGAAACATGACTACCGACTACACCGAAGCGGATTTCGGGGTCGAGCTCCCATCGCCATCGACGCTGCTGCGCGCCTTTCGAGAGCCCGTCATCGCGGTTCGCCGTGACCGTGACGTACTCGAATCAGCGCACGAATTGGTGCAATGCCACGAACGCAGGCACGGGGCGCTCGAGGCGGCGCACGCCGCGGAGGCGACACCGGATCGGGTGGCCGAGTGCAGCCGTCTGGTCGAGGAGATCGACGCCCGGCGGGTGGAGTTGATATCCCGGATCGACGACTGGGTGGCGGTGAACATCCCGCACCGGACCGGAGCCTCGCTCCATACCGAGACGCTGGGCGCGGTGATCGATCGTATGGCGGCCAAATGGGTTGCCGCGCAACAGGCTCTGGGAGTCCGAGAGCCTGCCGCGCGGCATTCGAAGAGCACCGACGGGCGGGCGCGACGACGCACCGGCCCGTATCGGATCAGCGAGGATCGGCCGCATCGCGGTGTGGATGCCGAGGCCCACCTGCAGTGGTCTCGCCTGGCCGAACTCGCCGACGGTTACAAGGATCTGATCACCGAGGTGGCGCAGCACCGCAGGCGACTACCGGTCTGGTGAGCCGCGCCCCGGCCCGACGGCCGATCAGAACTCGCGGGGATACACGACCTCGGCGTCGATGACCGGCTCGTCCTGGGCCGAAGCTTTCCGGACGACCGGCTCGGCAGCCGTATCAGCCTGTACCCCAACAGTTTCCGAATCGTCGAGATCATCGTCCAGGCCGTCGGCGGCACGCTGTGCCGCCGCGTCCTTCGCCGCGGCGGCGGCCGCCTCGCGCATCTCGATCGCGTCGGTGATCCAGTCGCCGATCTCCTTGGTCACCTCGGCGACCGTTCCGGTGATGATGTTGGCGATATTGCCGACGTGCCGCGCTCCGGCGGACGTCATTTCCTGGATCAGATCCTTGTTGCTTTCGAATTTGGAGATCATTTACACGCCCACTTCGCTAGCCTGCCCCCGGCGCATCACGATAACACCCGAGGGCTCGGACTTGCCCCTCAGGAAGTCCGGAAGTGCCAGCTTGAAGAGCTTGCCCCAGACCGAACCGATCTGCTTGCTGAAGCGGCCGGTGTTGTACGGCAGACCGTGCTTCTCGCACAGCGCCCGCACCGTGGGAGCGATCTCCGGGTACCGGTTGGCCGGCAGATCAGGGAAGAGGTGGTGTTCGATCTGGTGCGACAGATTCCCGGACATGATGTGGAACAGCTTGCCGCCGGTGATGTTCGCCGAACCCAGCATCTGGCGCACGTACCACTCGCCCTGGGTCTCCTCGGCGGTCTCGTCCTCGGTGAACGTCTGTACGCCCGCCGGGAAGTGACCACAGAAGATGATCGAGTACGCCCAGATGTTGCGGACGATATTGGCGGAGAAGTTCGCGGCCAGGGTGGACAGGAACAGCGGTCCGGTGAGCGCCGGGAAGATCACGTAATCCTTGAGCGCCTGCTTGCCCGCCTTGCGTGCCTGCCCCTTGAGCAGCGGCTTGAGGTCCGACCACTTGCGCTCACCCTTGAGGATGTTGTCGGCCTCGAGGTCGTGCAGCATGACGCCGTACTCGAAGAAGAGCATGAGCAGCGTGGCGTACACCGGGTTGCCCAGGTAGTACGGATTCCACTTCTGACCTTCGTCGATCCGCAGCACGCCGTAGCCGATGTCGCGGTCCATGCCGTGGATGTTGGTGAAGGTGTGGTGCATGTAGTTGTGCGAGTGCCGCCACTGGTCGCCCGGGCAGACGTTGTCCCATTCGAAGACCCGCGAGTTCAGGCCGGGCTCACGCATCCAGTCGAACTGGCCGTGCATGACGTTGTGGCCGATCTCCATATTGTCGAGGATCTTCGACACGCTCAGTGCGGCCACGCTCGCCAGCCAGAACGGCGGCAGGAAGCCCAGGTACGCCAGGCCGCGCCCGGCGATCTCGAAGCCGCGCTGCGCCTTGATGATCTTGTAGATGTATTCGCGGTCGCGCTCGCCCAGATCGGCGACGACGCGGGCGCGCAACTCGTCGAGTTCGCGGCCGATCTCCTCGACCTGCTCGACGCTCAGAACCAGCGGGCCCTGGGGAGTTTCGGTAAGAATTGCCATGATCTCTCCTAGTCAATTCACAAGGTGCGACCGTCGGACTGCGACGGTCAGATAGCGATGTCGACGTCCCCGACGGGGGCGCTGATGCAGATCTGGATGGGCTGATCGGGATCGGCATCGAGTTCGCCGGTGCGCATATTGCGGGTGCAACCGCTGCGCTTGACGGCCGTGCAGGAGAAGCAGATCCCCATGCGGCAGCCGTACTCCGGCGTCAGGCCGGCGGCTTCGGCCTGCTCGAGCAGGCTGGCGCCGGTATTGGCGGTGGTGACGGCGCTGCCGGAGAAGGTGACGTCGCCCTCCACGTCGGCCGAATCGGCCGGCGCCGCGGTGAGCGTGAACTCCTCGGTGTGCAGCCGGTCGACGAGTTGCTCGGCCTCGTAGACCGTGCGCACCGCCTTCATCAGGCCGCCGGGACCGCACAGGTAGGTCTGGGCCGATGCGAACCAGGGCGCGAGCCGCTCGAGCTCGTCGTAGCCGAAGTTCGGATCGGTGCCCAGCTCCGGGTAGCGGAACTCGACCTGGATATTGCCGTGCTGCATGGCGATCGCCTCGAGCTCGGTGCGGTGCGGCACCCATTCGGGAGAACGGTTGTAATGCAGGAACAGCACCCGGCCCTGGTAGCTCTCGTTGGCGAGGGTGCGCAGCATGGACAGCCCCGGCGTGATGCCGCTGCCGCCGCTGATCAGCAGCACGTGCTCGGGCCGCTGCTCGGGCAGATGGAAGACGCCCGCGGCGGGGGCGAGGTCGACGACCATGCCCGGGATGGCCTCTTCGTGCAGGTAGTTCGAGACCAGACCGCCCGGGTGCGCCTTGATCGTGAGCTCGATATGGCGGTCCCGACGACCCTGCGCGTTCACCGGCGAATAGCAGCGCGTGTGGCGCACACCGTCGATGACCACACCGAGCTGCACGTACTGCCCGGCCAGATGACCGGCCCACCTGCGGTTCGGACGCAGGGTGAGCGTCACCGAGCCGACGGTGCCGCGTCGCACGTGGGTGATCTCGGCGCGCATGTCGCGCAGCGTGAAGGTCGGGTGCACCAGCTCCAGATAGCGATCCAGGGGGTGCGGTGTGGTCAGTCTTTCCACGAGGTCGATGAGTCCAGCCATTCGGGCCTCCTGTCGCGTCGCCGTCCGGGCAACGCCCCTAATTTCGGTGCACATCTGTACACTCAACTAGTGTGCCGGGTAGACACCCCACACTTCAACCGGCAGTTCATGTGACCCACACGACAGTTTGCGAATGGACTGAATGTGAACGACTGTATGCTCATCGAAATGACCGAGCAGGCAGCCACCAGAGTCGAGCGCAAAGAACGCACCCGCGCGGCATTACTGGACGGCACCCTCGCTCTAGCGGCGGATCGCGGCTTCGCAGCCCTGAGCCTGCGTGAGATCGCGCGCTCGGCCGGCATCGTGCCCACCGCCTTCTATCGGCACTTCACCTCGCTCGACGAACTCGGCACCACTCTGGTCGACGAGGGCGTGCGGCAGTTGCGCCTGGCGCTGCGCGAAATGCGCCGCACCCCGAACGCACACCTGGGCGCCACCGTCCGATTCGTCTTCGACCAGGTGGACACCCGACGCGACCTGTGGGGCTTCCTCATCCGCGAACGGCACGGCGGCGCGGCCGCGCTGCGCGGCGCCATCGCCGTGGAGATGCAGCTCATCGTCCGGGAACTCGTCGTGGACCTCTCGCGCGTGCGCACGCTCGATGCCTGGTCTCCCAACGACCTCGAGCTCGCGTCGAACCTGATCGTCTCGACGGTCGCCGATCGCATCGCCGACTACGTGGTCTCCGAAGCCCGGGAACGTCCGCGCATCGTGGACCGGGCCGTCCTACAGGTTCGGCTCATCGCGCTGGGTATGGGTGTCTGGAAGCCTTGACACGGTCCGGTGACACCGATCACGCTGCGGCACTGGGCGATCGGACCGGCAGCAGGGCCAGCAGGCCCGCGATGAGAACGAGCAGGATGCCGAGGATCCCCGCGCGTTCGGAGTCGAAGGCCCAGACGAAGAAGCCGAAAAGCATGGGGGCCAGGAACGATACGGCTCGCCCCGTGGTGGCGTAGAGCCCGAAGAGCTGTCCTTCCCGCCCGGGCGGCGCGACCCGGGTCAGGAACGAACGGGCCGAGGCTTGCGCCGGGCCGACGAATACCGTCAGCAGCAGGCCGAAGATCCAGAACATGAGCGGGCCGGAGACCACCAGCAGGACCGCGCCGAAAATGATCATGGCGATCAGCGAGCCGACGATCACCGCCTTCGGGCCGATCCGGTCGTCGAGACGGCCACCGGTCAGCGCGCCCAGGGCCGCGAAGACATTGGCGGCGATGCCGAACAGCAGCACGTCGGCGTCGGCGATGCCGTACACGCGCACGGCGAGGATCGCGCCGAAGGTGAACACACCGGCGAGGCCGTCCCGGAAAACCGCACTGGCCATGAGGAATCCGACCGTGCGCCGGTCCACCCGCCACAGTTCTCGCACATCGCGGAACAGCACGCGGTAGGAATTCACGATCGCGCCCAGGAAGCCGCCACGACCGCGCGGCGAGACCGCGGCGCCGGGATCGGCGTCGGTGCGCGGGACCTCGGGAATCGTGAAGAACAGCGGCAGCGCGAACGCCGCGAACCACACCGCCGCCACCACCGCGACGAGCCGGATGTTGAGCCCGTCGTCGATCGGCATGCCGAGCAGGCCGCGGGTGTCGCCCTTACCGGAGATGAAGCCGAAGTAGCAGATCAGCAACAGCACGATGCCGCCGAAATAGCCCATGGACCAACCGAATCCGGAGACTCGGCCGACGGTCGCGGGCGTGGAGACCTGCCGCAGCATCGCGTTGTACGGCACGTGGGACAGCTCGAAGGTCGCCGAACCCAGTGCCAGCAGCAGCAATCCGAACCACAAATAGTGATAGTCCTGGCGCACGAAGAACATGGCCGCCATCAGCAGCACCGTGAGCGAGGTCAGAACGCCAAGGGACAGTTTGCGTTTGGCCGAGGCGTCGAACCACTGACCGCTCACCGGGGCGGTGAGCGCCACCACCAGGCCCGCGAGTCCGAGTGCCCAGCCCAGCCACGCGCTCGGGGAGATGCCGCCGGGCAGATGCTCGCCCACCTTGTCGGTGAGGTACACCGAGAACACGAAGGTGAGGATCACGGCGTTGAACGCCGCACCGCCGCAGTCCCACGAACCCCATGCCAGAACCGGCCCGCGCCCGGCCGCCTGTCCGATCGTCGCCTGCCCCGGAACCTCGGTCATGCTGCGCACAGTAGGCGAATTCGACAGGCCGTGGCGGGCGAAACGCTCAGGCGGGAACACCGCCGTGATATCGGCGTACATGCTCCTGCCACGAAGCGTTCCGCTCATGTTCGGTCATCGCGAGCAGACGGCGCAGACGCTCCCAGCCGATCTCGCCCGCCGGTGTCCACACCTGCAACCACGCACCGGCGATGGACGGCAACGACATCGAGGTCATCACCATCTCGATCTCGCCGACCGCGAGATTGTGGATCCGGCGGGTGCGGCCGACCGGTACCGCGACATCGTTTCGCGCCCACATGGTGGCGAATTGTTCACTCTCGGAGCACATTTCGTCGACGAATGCGCACCATTCCGGATCCTGCAGGTGCTTCACGTAGGCCGCGCGCAGATAGCCGACCATGCGAGCCAGATGCTCCTGCTCGGTCGATGCGTAGGCATTGCAGCACCCCGGGGTGAGGAACACGTTGCGCACCAGGTTCCGCTCCTCGGTCAGGAATCCCGGG
>NZ_BDBU01000038.1 GCF_001613145.1 Nocardia jejuensis NBRC 103114 | reverse complement strand
CAGCGCCGCGTACGGGTCGTTGTGCGCGAGAATGTCGTACCGAGAGTTGACCAGCACGCCGGGCAGCGGATCCAGATGGTCGAGAATCACCTGGAGTTCCTCCGGAACGGGACCGTCCAGGTACGTCGAGGGCACCGTGGGGACATTCGCCAGGTGGTACAGATGCGCGCGTTCCACACCGTCGAGCGCGAGCGCGCGGGCGATGGCGTCCAGCACCTGCACGCTGACATTGATGTCGCGCCCCTGCTCGAGCCAGGTGTACCAGGTGACGCCGACCCCGGCGAGTTGCGCGACCTCCTCGCGCCGCAAACCCGGGGTGCGCCGCCGCGCGCCGACCGGAAGCCCTACGTCCAGCGGGCCGATTCGTGCCCGCCGCGACTTCAGGAACCCCGAGAGCTCCTCCCGCCGGGTCTTGCGAATCGAGCGCGGATCCGCCGCCCGGGCCGGCGCCGGGTGTGCCGAAGGCTTGTCCACTACCCCGTCCGGACTCGCTGCCACTGCCGAGGCCCCTTCGACCGCCCGCGCCGGGTTGTCCGCTCCACGGCCCGAAAACGGTTGCACAGCAAGGGGTTCGGGTTGAGCGGTACCTTGTCGAGTACGTGGGCGAGGCGGGGTCGCCTGGGTATCGCCGAGGGGTATCGCGTTCACATCCCCCATCGTCGCCCCTTTCCCGATCGGTATCCAGGTGGTGCTGGTACCAGCATAAGCAGGCTCCTGTTACCAGGATCGGGGTCGGCGCACGATCGGTGGCATGACACAGAGCCTGACCAACGCGTCACCGGTAGCGGCTCCCACCCTCGCCACCGCCGCGCCCGCCCCGATTTCCCCCGCCTCGATCCCGCCCCACACCGCTCCCCCGTCTCGACGGTCGCTCGCGATTCTCGCGGTGATCCTGCTCGGGCAGTTCATGGCCGTTCTGGACGCCTCGATCGTCAACGTCGCCATTCCCGCCATCCGAATCGACTTGCACGCAAGCGGTTCCAACCTGCAACTGATCGTGTCCGGCTACGTGATCGCCTACGCGGTGCTGCTGGTGACCGGCGCCCGGCTGGGTGACCGATTCGGCCAGCGCACCCTGTTCGTCACCGGACTCGCGGTGTTCACCATGGCGTCCCTCGCCTGCGGGCTGGCCTGGAATGCCCCGGTGCTCATCGCCTTCCGCTTCCTGCAGGGCATCGGCTCCGCGGCCATGGTGCCGCAGGTCATGACGCTCATCCAGCGCCAGTTCACCGGAACCACCCGCGCCCGGGCGCTGTCCGCCTACGCGGCCGTCATTTCCGGGGGCATGGTGATCGGCCAGATCGTCGGCGGCCTCATCGTCAGCAGCGATATCGCCGGAACCAGTTGGCGCGGAGTCTTTCTGGTGAACGTGCCGATCGGCCTGGCATTGCTGGCCATCGCCCCGCGCATCCTGCCCGCCCCCGGTGTGCGCGGCGATCGCGCACTCGATCTGGCGGGCCTGGCAGTGCTGACCCCCGCGGTTCTGCTGCTGGTGGTTCCGCTGGTGCTCGGTCACGAACAGCACTGGCCCGCCTGGACCTGGATCGCATTGGCCTGCGCGGCACTGGGTTTCGTGGGCTTCGCACTGGTGGAGCGCTGGGTCCATCGGCGCGGCGGCGAACCCCTGTTCGCCGACCGAGTATTGCAGGCGCCCGGTCTCGTCCTGACCGCCGCGACCCTGTTCCTGGTCATGTCCACCTTCAGCGGCTGGCTGTTCGTGATGGCCATCCACCTGCAGGGCGCACTCGGCTACTCCCCACTGCACGCCGGACTCCTGTTCCTGCCCAACGGCGCGACCTTCGCCCTGGCCAGCCTCAACTGGCAGCGAATCCCCGCCCGCTTTCACGCCGTCATGATTCCCGCCGGTCTCGTCCTGGCGGCGATCACCATGGCCATCATGGGTCTGCTCCTGCACGACGGCAGCCCCATGGGCCCACTCGAGCTCGCCGTCTTCGCCATCATGGGCATCGGCTTCGGGCTCTCCTTCAGCCCTCTCATGGCCCGCACCACCGCCAAGATCCCCCCGGCCCTGGCCGCCGACGCCAGCGGCATCCTCGTCACCAACGTCCAACTGGGCGTGGTGGTCGGCATAGCCACCTTCGGCTCGGTCTTCCTCACCCTCGCCGGCGCCACCGCCCTGTCCTCCGCCCACGCCGTAGCCATCACCGCCATCGCCGAAGGCACGGTCGTCCTGGCCGCCTCCGTCCTGGCCGCCCGCGCCGCTCGATAGCGCCACGAATCACAGCCGGGCGCGAGGGCCCCGAACCCTGCCGGGTTCGGGGCCTTTTGCCTGCTCGAACCGGGAACACTCAGACTATGCACTGAATTGCATAGGACGGGGCGTCTCAGTTAGTCTGGCGGTATGGCCTTGGAGCATGCGTTGTTGGTGTCGCTGACCGAGCGCGCTAGTTCGGGGTACGACCTTGCTCGGCGGTTCGACAAGTCGATCGGGTTCTTCTGGAATGCCACCCACCAGCAGATCTATCGCGTATTGAAGCGGATGGAAGAGCAGGGGTGGGTCACCGCGGAGGCCGTCGTGCAGGAGGGGCGGCCGGACAAGCGGATGTACAGCGTCAGCGACGCCGGGCGGGGGGAACTCACCCGGTGGATCGCCGAACCCAGTGATGTGGGAGCGATGCGCAACGAACTGGGGGTGAAGTTGCGCGCCGCCGTGTACGCCGATATCCCGGCGCTGGCGGCCGACGTGAAACGGCACCGCGATCAGCACGCGCATCGGCTCGACATCTACCGAACCTTCGAGAAGAAGGATTATCCCGCGCCGGATCAGCTCTCCGGCCGCACACTGCACCAGTACCTGGTTCTGCGCGGAGGCATCCGCATAGAAGAGGGGTTTGTCGACTGGTGCGACGAAGTACTCGACGCACTCGCGCGCGACCCAGCCCGGTCGCCGGCGTCCGAACCGAAAGGCACTCAGCAATGAGCGCATATCCGCACCTGTTCGAGCCCCTCGATCTGGGATTCACCACGCTGCGCAATCGCGTAGTCATGGGTTCCATGCACACCGGTCTCGAGGACCGGGCCTGGCACACCAACCGGCTGGCGGCCTACTTCGCCGAGCGCGCGAAAGGCGGTGTCGGCCTCATCATCACCGGTGGCTACGCCCCGAACCGGATCGGCTGGCTGCTGCCCTTCGGCGCGAAGCTGACCAACAAGACCGAGGCCTATCGCCATCGCGCCATCACCAAGGCGGTGCATGCCGAGGGCGGCAAGATCGCGCTGCAGATTCTGCACGCGGGCCGGTATTCCTATGTGCCGGGCAGTGTTTCGGCCTCCTCGATCAAGGCGCCGATCAATCCGTTCCGGCCGCGCGCGCTGTCGAGCAAGGGCGTCGAGTCGACCATCGACGACTACGCGCGCTGCGCCTATCTGGCCAAGTTCGCCGGGTACGACGGCGTCGAGATCATGGGCGGTGAGGGCTACTTCATCAACCAGTTCCTGGCCCGGCGCACCAACAAGCGCAAGGACAAGTGGGGCGGCAGCGCGGAGAACCGCCGCCGCATCGCGAGCGAGATCGTGCGCCGCGTGCGCAAGGCGGTCGGCCCGGACTTCATCATCGTATTCCGGCTCTCCATGGCCGATTTCGTGGAGAACGGCCAGACCTGGGACGAGATCGCGGCCGTCGCGAAGGATGTGGAGGCCGCGGGCGCCACCATCATCAACACCGATATCGGCTGGCACGAGGCCCGCGTTCCGACCATCGTCACCTCGGTCCCGCGTGCGGCCTTCGTGGAGTGGACCGCGAAGATCAAAGACATCGTGAGCATTCCGGTGTGCGCGTCCAATCGCATCAATATGCCCGAGACCGCCGAGGAGATTCTCACCCGCGGCGACTCCGCGCTGGTGTCGCTGGCCCGCCCGCTGCTGGCCGACCCGGAGTGGGCGCGCAAGGCCCAGGAGGCCCGCGTCGATGAGATCAATACCTGCATCGCCTGCAACCAGGCCTGCCTCGACCACGCCTTCCAGGCCAAAACCGTTTCCTGCCTGCTGAATCCGCGCGCCGGACACGAGACCGAACTGCAGCTGCTGCCGACCCGGCGCACCCGCAGGTACGCGGTGGTCGGCGCGGGCCCGGCCGGTCTGTCGGCCGCGGTCAGCCTGGCCCAGCGCGGCCATCACGTCGACCTGTTCGAGGCGGACGACAAGATCGGCGGCCAGTTCGACATCGCGCGCCGCATTCCCGGCAAGGAGGAGTTCAGCGAGACCATCCGCTACTTCACCCGCCAGATCGAAATCACCGGTGTGCGACTGCATCTGAGCACCGAGGCCACCGCCCAGCAGCTCATCGACGGCCGGTACGACGGCGTCGTGCTCGCCACCGGCGTCAAGCCGCGCATCCCGAGCATCCCCGGCGTCGATCACCCGAAGGTGCTCACCTACGCCGAACTGGTGCGCGAGGGCAAGCCGGTCGGCAAGAAGGTCGCGGTCATCGGCGCGGGCGGCATCGGCTTCGATGTGAGCGAATTCCTCACCGTCGAAGGACATCCCAGCCTCAAGCTCGACGAGTGGAAGGAAGAATGGGGCGTGTCCGACGATCCGGACGTGCGCGGTTTCGTCACCGCCCCCAAGCCCTCCCCCGCCGCCCGTGAGGTGGTGCTGTTGCAGCGCAAGGCGTCCTCGTTCGGCAAGGATCTGGGCAAGACCTCGGGCTGGGTGCACCGCGCCGCTGTCAAGGCCAAGGGCGTGGAGCAGATCGGCGGCGTGAACTACGAGCGGATCGACGATCGCGGTCTGCACATCAGCTACGGCGAGAAGCGCGAGCGCGCGCGGATCATCGAGTGCGACAACGTGATCCTGTGTGCCGGACAGGAATCGGTGCGCGATCTGGAGGAGCCGTTGCTCGCGGCGGGCGTGGCCCTGCACATCATCGGCGGCGCGGACCTGGCCTCCGAACTCGACGCCAAGCGCGCCATCAACCAGGGCACGCGACTGGCGGCGGGCCTCTGATGCCACTGCTGACCCGCCTGGGACTGCCCGGAGACGAGCAGTCCTGGGCGGCACTGGGTTTCACCGTCACCGAAGGACGAATCCGGATCGGCCAGGTGGCCTGCACTCTCGGCGAGGCGGGGTGGGGATTCGATGACACCCACGCCGCTCCGGCGGGGCTCGGCGTGCCATATCTGGAACCGGACACCGGTGATGTCGGCGATAGCGGCAACGGTCCGGTGAGTCATCCGAACGGCGTCACGATCATCGATCACGTCGTCTACTGGGCGACCGATCTCGATGACGCGGTCGCGAATTTCAGCGCGGTCCTGGATATCCCGCCGCGACGGCGATTCTTTCCGCGCGGACCGGAGGGTCCCGAAATGGCTTTCTATCGCGTGGGCGAACCGTTCATCGAAGCGGTGGCCTGCGGTCTCCCACCGGCTTTGGTCGGCGTCGCTTTCCTGACCCCGGATCTCGATGCCGCGGTCGCGGCCGTCCGCGCCGCGGGCGGCCCGATCGGGGACCCGAAACCGGCGGTGCAGGGCGGACGGATCGCCGGCGTGTGGCGGGGCCACCTGAATTGGGGGGTTGCGTTCATGGAGCCCAAACCCATTCCCGCATAACCCATTCCAGGTCGCTATTACCGGTGGGCGAATTACCTGCCCATCGGTAATAGCGATTGGTTTCTGTCGTACCCCCCTGTAATGATCATCGTGCACCGATCGAGGTGCGCTTGTTTCTTCAAGGGGAGAATTTCTATGTCACTGTCGCGCAAGACTGCTCTGGGAGTGGTCGCGACGACTGCCGCCGCACTTTTCACCGGCGGAATGGGTACCGCCCACGCGGACGGCGACCAGTACGGAGCCATGGCTCTGGCCTGGTACCGGGACGGAAGCGTGCAGATCGGCACGGCCTGGGACGCCCGTACCCAGGCGGACGCCGATCGCGTCGCGCTGGACTACTGCAAGCTCTCCAGCTGCACGGTGGAGGTGCGCTGGTCGAACGGCTGCGCGGCCATCGCCACCCGCGGCGAGGATTTCTGGTGGGCACTGGGCAGCACCCGCGCGGAGGCCGAGCGCAATGCGCTGGCCGCCACCGGTCCCGACCCGAACCCGATCCTGGTGAGCTTCGGCAGCTCCGAGCCGAGCCGCGCCGATGTCGTCGAATCGCAGTGCACCTCCAACGCCGGCTGATTCGCGAACCGCTCTCGTGCCCGCTGCCCTCGTGGCAGCGGGCACGTGCGTTTTCCGGGCTGTTTCACCGTGCGGTCCCACGAAGCCGCGACCTCCGGATCCCCAGCGGGCTTCGGCGTTCGGGCCGCTGTCTCCCCGGCTCGTGAGGCGCATGGGTAGGCTCGCTGATCGTGAGCTTGCCTGCACCCACAGCCGACAATCGTGCCGTCGTCACCGGAGCCTCCTCCGGGATCGGCACCGCCCTCGCGGAGGAGCTTGCCTCCCGCGGTTATTCGCTGATCATCGTCGCGCGTCGCGGTGAGCTGCTGGCCGATCTGGCCCAGCGCCTGACCGCCCGATACGGCGTCGCCGTCGAGGTGCGCGCGGTGGACCTGTCGAACCGGGAGCAGCGCGCCCCGCTGGCCCAGGAGCTGGCCAAGCGCGATATCGCGATCCTGTGCAACAACGCCGGCGTCGCCACCTTCGGCCCGCTGGCCAAGCTGGACCTGGACTACGAGCGCGACATCATGGAGCTGAACGCGGTCGCCGTGCACGATCTGTCCCTGGCGGTGCTGCCCGGCATGCTCGAGCGCAACGCGGGCGGCATCCTCATCACCGGCTCGGCGGCGGGCAATATGCCCATCCCCAACAACACCACCTACGCCGCGTCCAAGGCCTTCACCAACACCTTCGCCGAATCCCTGCGCGGTGAGCTCAAGGGCACCGGCGTCAACGTCACCCTGCTCGCACCCGGCCCGGTCCGCACCGACAACCCGGACCAGGAGGAAGTCAGCAACAAGATCCCCGAGTTCATCTGGGTCTCCGCCGCTCACGCCGCCAAGATCTCCATCGACGGCCTCTCCCGCAACAAGATGCGCATCGTCCCCGGCGTCCTGAGCAAGGGCATGAGCCTCGCCGGCCAATTCGGCCCCCGAGCCCTCACCTCGGTGGTAGCCGGCGCCGCCTACAAGAAGCTCGGCGGCAACTAGCCCCCGCCCGCCGGCTTCCGAATCGATCCGGAACCCGGTCGCCAGCACTCGATCCGACGAGCGGCCCGGCTCACTTCACCGCGACGCGGGTACCTCCCGAAAACATCGAATCGTGCAGCTCAAGCGTGGCCGGAACACGTATTCGGCACGAGAAATCAGCGACCGGACACCGGTAGACAGTCAGCCCCGAGGAATTCCGTCAAGATCGGGCACCGGGGCGTCAAGGGTGTGTAGCGGGTAATGCGCTGGAAATGCCGGTGCGCGTAGTTCTGGGGGTGGCCCCGCATCCGAGAAAGCGGGGGCGCTCACAGGAGACGAAGTGACGCTGCTGGACATCTTTCCGTCGTTGCGGTCGGGTGGGGTGCTGCCCCGGCTGGATCCTGCGGTGTGGCCGCGCGAGACGCACTACGACGGGGACGGCCGGATCACCGTCGGCGGGGTGGCGCTGGACGATATCGCCGATCAGTACGGGACGCCCACCTATGTGCTCGACGAGGACGAGGTGCGGAATCGGTGCCGGGCCTATCGCCGGCGGTTCCCGGACGCGGAGATCATCTACGCGGGCAAGGCGCTGCTGACCCGGGCGGTGGCCGAGTGGATCACCGAGGAGGGGTTGTCCCTGGATGTGTGCTCGGCCGGGGAACTGGCCGTGGCGCTGAACTCCTGGGTGGCTCCGGAGCGAATCGTCCTGCACGGCAACGGGAAACCGTTCGCGGAGCTGGAGACGGCGATCAATTGCGGGGTCGGGCGGGTAGTCGTGGACTCGTTCACCGAGATCACGCTGCTCTCGGCGCTGGCATCGCGACCACAGCGGGTGCTGCTGCGACTCACGCCCGACATCGACGTGCACGGGCACCCCGCGGTGCGCACCGGTGTCACCGACCAGAAGTTCGGCTTCCCGGTCGGCGGCGACGCGGTCCTCGAGGCCGTGGATCGCATTGTCCGCCAACCCAATCTGGAGCTGACCGGCGCGCACTGCCACATCGGCTCGCAAATCCACGACACCTTCCCCTACGGTGAGGCCGTGCGCCGGATGATCGCCGAAATGGCCCGCATCCGTGACGAATCCGGGGTCACGCTGACCGATCTGGACCTGGGTGGCGGCCATGCGGTGGCCTACCGGTCCGGTGACGCGGAGCTGAACCTGTCCGAGCTGGCGGACATCATCGAGGATGCGCTGGACGCGGCCTGCGCCCGGCACGGGTTCCCGCGCCCGGCGATCTCGCTCGAGCCGGGCCGGGCCATCGTGGCCCGCGCGGGCATCACCCTCTACCGGGTGCTGTCGATCAAACATGTGGAGAACGGCCACACCTACGTGACGGTCGACGGCGGCATGAGCGACAACCCGCGCGTCGCGCTGTACGGCGCGGGGTACGAGGCGGTCGTGGCGAACCGCCACCCCACCGGCCCGCAGATGACCGCGCACATCGCCGGACGGCACTGCGAGGCCGGGGACATCCTCGCGCGCGATGTGCGACTGCCGGTGGATCTGCGCCCCGGCGAGGTGATCGCCATGCCGTGCACGGGGGCGTATCACCACAGCCTGGCCTCCTCGTACAACGGCATCGGCCGCCCGCCGATCGTCGCGGTCCGGGACGGGCGGTGCCGGGAACTGGTGCGTCGCGAGACCATCGAGGACCTGCTCAGCCGCGATATCGGCCGCTGATCGCAGAGGTGATCAGCGGCCGATCCCGTGCCGGGCACGAGCGCGCCTAGCGTTTCCGGGTGCCGAAGATGCTGCGCCCGATCTCCCGCCCGGCCACGGTGGCCGCGGATCGCAGGAAGTTCTTGAAGGCCGGATTGTTGACCACCTTCTCGGCGATCGACTCGTCCTCGGGCGCGGCCTTGGACGCCCGCGACCGCGATGCGGGCGGCGGCGCGTCCTGCGCCGCCTGTGCCGCGGCCTCCAGTTTGGCGGTGAGGATCTCGTACGCCGAATCCCGGTCGATGGTCTGGCCGTATTTGCCGTACAGCGAGGATTGCTGTGCGCGCGAGCGGATTCCGTCGTCCCCGATGGTGTCCATGAGCGAGCGCGGCGGCTGCATTCGCGCCCACGCGACCGGAGTCGGCGCACCCTTCTCCGACAGCACCGTCACCACCGCCTCACCGATTCCCAATGAGGTGAGAGCCTTTTCGAGATCGTAGGTGCCGGTCTTGGGATAGGTGCGCACCGTCTTGGACAGCGCCGCCTGATCCTCCGGAGTGAACGCGCGCAGGGCGTGCTGAATGCGCGCACCCAGTTGCGAGAGCACGGCATTGGGGATGTCGGTCGGCAGCTGCGTGCAGAAGAACACGCCGACGCCCTTGGAACGGATCAGCTTCACGGTCTGCTCGACCTGCTGCAGGAACGCCTTGGACGCCCCGTTGAACAGCAGATGCGCCTCGTCGAAGATGAAGACCAGCTTGGGCTTGTCCATATCGCCGATCTCGGGCAGCACCTGGAACAGGTCCGCCAGCACCCACATCAGGAAGGTGGAGAACATCTGCGGCCGGGACGCCTGCGCGCCCAGCTCGAACAGCGTGATGACGCCCTGCCCGCCGACCGTGCGCATGAGGTCGGCCGGATCCATCTCCGGCTCGCCGAAGAAGGTGTCACCGCCGTCGGCCTCCAGGTTGACCAGCGCGCGCAGGATCACCCCCGCCGTCTGCGCCGATACGCCGCCGATGCCCTTGAGATCCTCCTTGCCCTCGGGGCTGGTGAGGTACGCGATGACCGCGCGCAGATCCTTCAGATCCAGCAGCGCGAGCCCGTTCTGATCGGACCAGTGGAAGATGAGCCCGAGCGTGGATTCCTGAGTCTCGTTGAGCCCGAGCACCTTCGACAGCAGGATCGGCCCGAACGAGGTGATGGTGGCGCGGATCGGCACCCCGATGCCCTTGGTGCCGAGCGAGACGAACTCGCACGGGAAACCACTCGGCTTCCAGTCCGGATCACCGGTTTCCTGTGCGCGCGTGAGGATCTTGTCGTTCGACTGGCCGGGTTGCACCAGACCGGACAGGTCGCCCTTGATGTCGGCCACCACGACCGGCACGCCGGCCGCCGAGAGCTGCTCGGCGATGCCCTGCACGGTCTTGGTCTTACCGGTGCCGGTCGCACCGGCCACCAGCCCGTGCCGGTTCATGGTCTTCATCGGAATCCGGACGCGCGCATCGGGGTGGATCGTGCCGTCCACGATCACGGTGCCGAGTTCGAGCGCGAGCCCCTCGAAGGCGTACCCCGCGGCGATCTCCTGCGCGGCCGCGTTCGAGGGGTCGGCGGCGGGGATCGGGACCGACCCGGTGTCGGCCGAGGTCGCATCCGCCTCGGCGGCGGCCGGCTCGGCGGCATCGGCCTTGTCGGCGGGAATCGCCACCGCGCCGGTGTCCGCGGCGGCCGCCTC
>NZ_BDBU01000037.1 GCF_001613145.1 Nocardia jejuensis NBRC 103114 | reverse complement strand
GCGCGGATGCGCCGCCCGTCGCGCTCGGCCATCGCGCCGGGCAGCGGGAGGCCGCGATCGCTTGCGGTGCGGGTGAATTCGTGGCGGACACCGATCCGGGTGGGATCGCCGAGTTGATCGCCGCGCGGAAGCCGGACCTGATCGTGTGCGCGGCCGGGCAGCGCGGCCGCCGCGCACCGGTCCTGGTGGACCGCACCGGGATCGAGGCGCTCGCCGCGGGCGCGGTCATCGTCGATCTCACCGCCAAGGCCGGGGGGAACTGTGTCGCGACCGTCGCGAACACGACGGTGAGGCTGGACAACGGTGTCGTGGTGACGCATCGGTCGAACTATCCGGCGGCCCGGCCGCGAACGGCCAGCCGGGCCTACGGCGCGGCGACCGCCGCGGTGATCGAGCGGTGGGGCCCGGGTTCACATTCGGGGGAACTCCTGCCCGAAAACTGATAGCTGTAGATTCGCTGAATTTTCGGTCCTGGATGGTTCGATAGGAGCCATGGATTCGCGTCAGGACCTGCGTAGCACTGTCGACGGCCTCATGCCCGAGCTGAAAGAACTGCTCGGGCAGCTGGTTGCCATCCCATCGATCGCGTTCCCCGACTATCCGAAGGAGAACGTGCGGCGCGCGCACGATCTCGTAGCGGATGAGTTGCGGAAATCCGGTGTCGCGGATCTGCAGGTGCTGAACCTGCCCGATACCTCGCCGGTCGTCTACGGGCGCATCCCCGCCCCGCCCGGCGCGCCCACCGTGCTGCTGTACGGGCACTACGACGTGCAGCCCTCGGGCGATGAAAGCCTGTGGAAGACCCCGCCGTTCACGCCCACCGAGCAGGACGGGGCCGTCTACGGGCGTGGCGCCGCGGACTGCAAGGCGAACGTGGTGGCCCATATCGGCGCGCTGCGGGCGTTCGGCGGTAAGCCGCCGGTGGGCGTGATCGTCGTGATCGAGGGCCAGGAGGAGTACGGCTCGGTCTTCGACGACTATCCCGCCGAGAAACCCGAACTGTTCCAGGCGGACGCGCTGCTGATCTGCGACGCGGGCAATATCCGCGCCGGCACGCCCACGCTGGTGACCGCGCTGCGCGGCGTGGCGGATGTGTTCGTCGAGGTGCGAACACTGGCCGCGCCGGTGCACTCGGGCCAGTTCGGCGGGGCCGCACCGGATGCGCTGCTGGCGCTCATGGCCGCACTCGCGACACTGCACGACGCCGACGGCAATGTCGCGGTGCCGGGTCTGCGACGTGACACTTGGACCGGCGCGAACTACACGGACGCGGAATTCGCCGAAATCACCGGCATGGCACCGGGAATGCCGCTGCTCGGCACCGGCCCGATCGGCGAGCGGATCTGGTACGGCCCGGCGATCACCGTGATCGGCCTCGACGCTCCGCCGGTGAAAACCGCCGCGTCGGCGGTGGTTCCGTATGCGAAGGCGTATCTGAACGTGCGCGTGCATCCGGAGCAGGACCCGGCCGAGGGACAGCGCGCGGTCATCGAACACCTGCGCAAGGTCACGCCGTTCGGTATCGAGCTCACCGTCACCGGTGGGGACGTCGGCTCCGGATTCGCCGCCGGGACAACCGGTCCCGCGTACGCCGCCATGCGCGAGGCCATGGCCAGGGCGTGGGGGACCGAGGCCGTCGACTCGGCCATGGGCGGGTCGATTCCGCTCACCAATTCCATGGCCGCCGCCAATCCGGCGGCCGAGGTCCTCATGCTCGGCGTCGAGGATTCCAGCTGCAATATGCACGGGTTCAACGAGCGAGTCCTGCTGAGCGAGTTGACCGGTGTGGCCCTGGCCGAAGCCGAGTTCTTCCAACTCTTCGCGGACAGGATGGTCAAGTGAGCCACGCTCCGACAGCCGACGCGACGCCGTCGGGAGACCGGACCGGGCAGGATCCGAAGGGTCCCGCCAAGCACAAGAAGAAGCGGGGCTTCCCCTCCACCTACACGATCCTGGCGGGGGTCACCGTCGCGGTGTGGCTGGCGGCCTTCGTGATTCCGCCGGGCGTCTACGAGACCGATGCCAAGGGCCAGCCGATCGCGGGGTCCTATCACCGCATCGAGGACGTCAAGAGTTTCGGCGCGCGACTGCGCGATCTGTTCCTCGCGCCGATCAACGGCCTGTACGGCATCCAGGATCCCAAGACCGGGCAAGTCGCGCCCGATATGACGGGCGATCTGTACGGCGCCGCGGCGGTGTTCCTGTTCGTGCTGGCCGTGGGCGCCTTCATCACCGTCGCCTTCGCCACCGGCGCGCTGGACAGCGGAATCGGTTCGCTCGCCTACAAACTGCGCAAGCGCTCGTTCCTGATGATCGTCGGGATCATGGTGGTGTTCGCGGTCGCGGGCACGGTGGAGGGGTTCGCGGAGGAGACCCTGGGCTTCTACGCGCTGCTGGTGCCTTTGACCCTGGCCCTGGGCTACGACCGCATGACCGCGGTCGGCGCGATCATCGCGGGCGCGGGTGTGGGCGTGATGTGTTCCACCACGAATCCGTTCGCCACCGGCACCGCGTCCTCCGCCGCCGGTATCGCCATCGGCGACGGCATCGTGCTGCGCCTGGCCATGCTGGTGGTGCTGACGACCGCCACCGTGGGCTACGTGCTCTGGTACGCGCGCCGCGTGAAGGCCGACCCGAGCAAGTCCTGGTCGGGGTGGCAGCCGGGCGATCAGGACGTGAAAGCCGAAGAGCACGAACCGGATCCGATGACGCGCCGGCAGGTCGCGGTGCTGTGGCTGGTCATGGTGACCTTCGCGTTCATGATCTTCGCGATCATCCCGTGGGGCACGGTCATCAAGGGTCCGGACGCGAAGCCCTTCGCCTGGGAACTGGGCTGGTACTTCCCGGAACTCACCGCTCTGTTCCTGGTCGGCGCGGTGGTGGTCGGCCTGGTCGGCGGGCTCGGGGAGAGCCGGATGTCCGAGGGAATCGGCAAGGGCTTCAGCGATTTCGTGGGCGCGGGCCTGGTGATCGTGCTGGCGCGCGGCGTCACCGTCATCATGAACAACACCCAGATCACCAGCACGGTGCTGCACGCGCTCGAGGGCGTGGTGTCGGGGACCTCGTCGGCGGTCTTCGCGGTGGCGGTGTTCCTGGTGAACATCCCGCTGGCGTTCCTGATCCCGTCCACCTCCGGGCATGCCACGCTCGCCATGCCGATCATGGCTCCGCTGGCGGATTTCGCGAATGTGCCGCGCTCGCTGGTGGTCACGGCGTGGCAGTCGGCCTCGGGCTGGGCGAATCTGGTCACCCCGACCACGGCGGTGGTCACCGGCGGCATCGCGCTGGCCAAGGTGCGCTACGACCGGTACGTGAAGTTCATCGTGCCGCTCATGGTGATTCTGTTCGTGCTGACCTGTGCGTTCCTGGCCGTCGCGGCCTGGATCGGCTGAGTCCCGGGGTAGCTCAGGACAATCGTACGAGGGCGGTGGCCCGGCCGAAGATCTTGTGTCCTTCGTGCCGGGCGGTGAGGGCCACGGTCGCGGTGCCGTCGGCCGGATCGACCGATGTGATCCGGCCCGTGAACTCGATCTCGGCGGGACGCTCGGCGGTCAGTACGACCGGGCGGGTCATGCGCACGCTGTACTGCCTCAGCGCTCCGGGATCACCGAGCCACGAGGTGACGAAGCCCGCCCCGTACGCCATGGTCAGCACGCCGTGCGCGATGACGCCGCGTCCCAGGCCGAACATCGCGGCCGCGCCCGCGTGCCAGTGGATCGGGTTCGGATCGTCCGCGACGCCGGCGTAGTGCACCAGATCCCCGAGCGTGGAAATCACTGTGCGGGAAGGCAGTTCGTCATCGACGGCTACCGAGGACAGTGGCCGGGAACGGACGTTGCGCGGTGCGGGATAGGCGGGCTCCCAGTCCTCGAGCTCTCGCAGCCGCACCTCGGAATCGGCGAACTCCCGCACGATCCCCCGCAGTAGTTCGGCCGCCCCGGCCTCGGCCACCGTCGGTTCCGAGCGGGCGATCAGGCTGGTGTGCGAGGTGACCACGGCCTCGCCGTGCTGATCGGTGATCAGGTTCTCGATCACCATCAGATCGCCGCCGAAGGCTCGGCGGAACGAGCGCAGCGACAGGTTGCAGGTGAGCCGGTCGCCCACCACGATCGGGCGGTGGAACCGCAGCACCTGATCGGTGTGCACGGTGGCGGTCAGGTCGTAGCCGGTGAGAATGCCGCTCAGGGCCCGCCGTGCGACCCCGCCCAGCAGGCAGCTGAAGGTCGGTGACGCGGCCAGGCCCGGATAGCCGAAATCGGTGGCCGCCTTGTCGTCCCGGTGCACCGGATGCGAATCCTGGACCGCGCCCGCGTATTCGCGGACCTTCTCCCGGCCGACCTCGTAGTAGTCCTCCAGCCGGTACCGGCGGCCGAGGACCGAGTGGGCGTGGGCCACGGGATCGAAGTCCGTGAGGGTTCGCATACCGGGTGTATCGCCCGCCATGCCCGATCCGCATCGTTCGATAGCGGCTTGTTATGAGTTAGCGGTCAGCGCGTCCCGGCACCGGGTCCGATGCGTGATCGTATCGATGCTCGGATCGATCGGCGGGCGCGATTTCAGGCCGTCGGTGCGACGGACGCGGTCGTCTGCGTCACCGGATCGATGCCCGGGGGGATGTACGGTTTTGGACGCAGGTCGTCACTCGACGGGCGCCGCCCGACATCCGACAGCGAAGGAACACTCCGCGATGCGTCTTCGTGCTCGCAGTCTCGCCATGGTCGTTCTCGCCGCCACCGCCGCACTCACCCAGGGAGCCGGCAGCGCCGCCGCCCGGCCGGAACCGCCCGCGCGCGTCGCCGGGCTCGGCCCCGACTTCCTGTGGGGTGTCGCGGCTTCGGGCTTCCAGTCCGAAGGCCATGCGCCGGACAGCAACTGGAGCCGATACGCCGCCTCCGGGAAAACCCGTGACGCCTATCGGGATTCGGTGGACTTCTACTCCCGCTACGTCTCGGACATCCAGTTGGCGAAGCGACTGGGCGTGAAGGTCTACCGCATCGGCATCGAATGGGCGCGGATCCAGCCCGCGCCCGGAGTCTGGGACGAGGCCGGGCTGCGCTTCTACGACCAGGTCATCGGCGCGATCACCGCCGCGGGCATGCGGCCGATGCTGACCATCGACCACTGGGTCTACCCCGGCTGGGAGGCGGACCGGGGCGGCTGGAACAACCCGGAGATGGTGCAGGACTGGCTGGCAAATGCCCGCACCGTGGTGGACCGGTTCGCGAGCGCGGATCCGCTGTGGGTCACCTTCAACGAGCCGCTGTTCTACATCGCCAACGAGATGCGCACCGGGAATCTGCCGGTGGCCTCCGCGCCGGTCATGCACGATCGGATCGCGCAGGCGCACAACGACATCTACGACTACATCCATCGGGTGCAGCCGGGCGCGATGGTGACCAGCAATGTCGCCTATGTACCCGCCGGGGACGACCTCGCGAACAAGCCGCTGCTGGACAAGATGGCGGGCAGGCTCGATTACATCGGCATCGACTACTACTACGGCATGTCCGCCGATCAGCCGGGCGCGTTCCTCAGCGAGGACACGTGGAACAACCCGCTGCAGGCGGAGGGCATCTACTATGCGCTGCAGCACTATTCGCGGAACTACCCCGGCGTGCCGCTGTACATCGTCGAGAACGGCATGCCCACCGAGAACGGCAGGCCGCGCCCGGACGGCTACACCCGCGCCGATGATCTGCGAGACACGGTCTACTGGATCCAGCGCGCGAAGGCCGACGGCATGAACGTGATGGGCTACAACTACTGGAGCCTCACCGACAACTACGAGTGGGGTTCCTACACACCGCGATTCGGGCTCTACACCGTCGACGTGCTGACCGATCCCGCGCTCACCCGGCGGCCGACCGACGCGGTCCCGGCGTACACCGACATCACCCGCGCGGGCGGCGTTCCCGCGGACTACCGGCCGACCCGCGAACCCAAGCTGTGCTCACTGATCGACGCCCCGGCCAGCTGCGCGGATCCGGTGACTGTTCCGCGCTGACGTGCCGTCTGTGAGTCGGGGTTCGGAGCTGGTCGGTGCGTCGGCCGGTTGGTCGGAACTGCTGGCGGTTCGCGCGGACCTCTCACCTACCGCGAGAGCCGGTCGCATGCGTGCGACCGGCTCTCGTGTTTCCCGAGTACAGCGATCAGCGCAGCGCCGGGATGACCTCGCGCTCGAACAGCTCGACGCCGGAGGTGTCGTACGCCGTCTCCGGGAAGTTGTGGATGGCGTAGGACAGGCCCAGATCGCGGACCCGGCTCAGGTTTTCGACGATCTGCTCCGGTGTGCCGACGGCGGGTGAACTCCGGAAGAGATCCTTCACGTGCTGCGCGGCGTGCTCGGCTCCCAGATGCGGGGTCAGGCGCGACTCCAGCGCCGCGAGCCGATCCTGGACCTCGGCCTCGGTCGAGCCGACGACGGTATTGAAGTTGGAGCTGCGGGTGATGGCGTCGAAATCGGTGCCGACCGTGGCGCAGTGACCGCGCAGCAGCTCGGACTTGCGGGCGAACTCGTCGGGTTCACCCGAGAAGTTGGTGTACTGCGCGTACTTCGCCGCGATCTTGAGGGTGACCTTTTCCCCGCCGCCCGCGATCCAGAGCGGAATGCCGCCCTCCTGCAACGGAAGTGGGCGCACGATGGCCTCGTCGACCTGGTAGTGCTTGCCGTTCAGGGTGGCCTTGCCGGTGGTCCAGGCCTGCTTGAAGATCTGCACGCCCTCGTCGAGGCGCGCCAGGCGCTCGCCCGCGGGCGGGAATCCGTAGCCGTAGGCGCGCCATTCGTGCTCGTACCATCCCGCGCCGATACCCATTTCGAGGCGGCCGCCGGAGATCAGGTCGACGGTGGCCGCGACCTTGGCCAGGTACGCGGGATTGCGGTAGCTGATGGCGGTGCACATCTGGCCCAGTCGCACCCGCGAGGTGCTCGCCGCGAACGCCGACATCAGCGACCATGCCTCGTGGGTGGCCTCCTCGGTCGGCACCGGCACGGTGTGGAAGTGGTCGTACACCCAGATCGACTCCCACGCGTCGCCGGCGTCGGCGCGCTGCGCGAGGTCCCGCATCACGCCCCACTGCGCCGCCGGATCGATGTCGACCAGGTCGAGTCGCCAGCCCTGCGGGATGAAGATGCCGAAACGCACGAGTGTTCTCCTCCGTCTGTGGATGTGACGGCCGCGGGTGATCCGCCGCGCCGCGGCTCCACTGTTCCCGCTCGCCCGAGGGTCGGCAACCATTGCGCGCCGGGCGCGCCTAACCCTGGCTCGTGGCCGGGCGAGCCCGGCCCCGTTGTGCGCGCCGCGGGCCGCGGTGCGGGTCACACGGTGCCTCCGACCTCGATAGTGGTCATGCGGAGTAGTTCGCACTATCGTTGACCTGTGGGCTTTACAGACGTATTGTCCCGAGCGCCCCGGCAGCCGAAGAAAGCGAACAACGATGTCCGAACTTTTCCCTGACTACCGCCCGACCTGGGAAACCGACGAGCACCGCGAACTGCGCAAGCACGCCGCCGAGTTATTCCGCAAGGAGATCGCCCCCAACCGTGAGCGCTGGAGCAAGCAGCACATGGTGGATCGCGAATTCTGGAACAAGGCCGGCGACGCCGGCCTGCTCGGCCTGGACCTGCCCGAGGAGTTCGGCGGGGCGGCCGGGGACTACGGCATGCAGGCGATCGTGCAGGAGGAGCTGGTCTACGCGCACGACAACGGCTTCGGCTTCTCCGTGCACTCGCCGATCGTGTCGCACTACATCTACAAGTACGGCAACGAGGAGCAGCGCCGGCGCTGGCTCCCGGGCATCATCAGCGGTGAGAAGGTCCTGGCCATCGCGATGACCGAACCCGGCACCGGATCGGATCTGCAGGCGGTGCGCACCACCGCGATCCGCGAGGGCGATCACTACGTGATCAACGGGTCCAAGACCTTCATCTCCAATGCCACCCACTGCGATCTGCTGGTCATCGTCGCCAAGACCGATCCGAGTCAGGGCGCGGCGGGCGTCTCGCTGATCGTGGCCGAGACCGAGAACCTGCCCGGCTTCGAGCGCGGCCGGGTGCTGGAGAAGATGGGCCAGCACGCGCAGGACACCCGCGAGCTCTTCTTCACCGATATGCGCGTCCCGGTCACCAATTTGCTCGGCGAGCAGGAGGGTCTGGGCTTCTATCAGCTCATGGAGCAGCTCGCCCGCGAGCGGCTGATCATCGCGAGCCTGTGTTCCGCCCTCGCCGAGGCCGCGGTGCTCGAGGCGCTGCGCTACTCGCGTGAGCGTGAGGCGTTCGGCCGCCCGATCGGCAAGTTCCAGCACAACGCCTTCACCCTCGCCGAATGCAAGACCGAGGCGCTGGCCATCAAGACGCTGGTCGATTTCGCCATCGGGCAGTACATCGACGGCAAGAACGATCCCGCGACCGCCTCGATGGCCAAGCTGTTCGCCGCCGAGACCGCGGACAAGGTCGTCGATCGCTGCCTGCAGCTTTTCGGCGGCTACGGCTACATGATGGAGTACCCGATCGCGAACATGTACACGGGTTCGCGGGTGAACCGGATCTACGGTGGCACCAGCGAAATCATGAAGGAGATCATCTCCCGCTCGCTGTGAGGTCGTGACCGAACAGCTCCGGAGAGATCAGCCGCGGCGGTTGCGGGCGAGGAGTGTCAGGCAGCCCGCCGCGGCGAACGCCAGCGCGATGAACATGGCCGGATAGCCGATTCCGGTGCCGCCGTGCAGCATTGCCATCACCGCGGGCACGCCGAATCCGAGATAACTCACCGCGTAGTAAACGGCGTTGAGTCCCGCCAGATCCCGCGGCTGCGCCATCCGCTCGATCTCGAGCAGCCCCGCCACCATGCCGATACCGAAGCCGAGGCCGAGCGCGACGGCGGTGGCGATGGTCAGCCAGAGTGTCAGGGTGGCCGAAGCCGCTGCGGCCAAGGCCATTCCGCCGATCACGAGGGACAGCGCCAGGGCCGGGAGGCGGATGCCGCCCGGCTTGTCGATCCGGCGCGCCACGGACTGGATGGCGAACCCGCAGCCCAGCGTGATCACCGTGATCAGCGCCGAGAACGCGATGGGCGCACCCTGCACCTTGGGCATCATCAGTGTCGGCATGACGGCGTAGGCCACCGCCGAGCAGGTGAACAGCCAGATCGCCAGTGGCAGCACGACGAACCGGAAGCGGTGCAGCCCGGCCGCCGGAACCTTGAGGTCGTCCCGGAGCCGGGCCGGATTCGGTTGGGGGGCAGTCGTTTCCGGCACCCGGAACAGCAGTGCGGCAGCTCCGGCGCACAGTGCGACGTTGATCAGGTAGGGCAGCGAGTCCGGCCACGGGCCCCATTGGGCCAGCACGCCGGCCACGCCCGCGCCGACGCCGAATCCGCTCGTCAGGCTCATGGCCGAACGGCGAGCGCCCGCGCCCGAAGCGCTTTCGGCGGCGAAGGGCGGCTGTGAGAGCTCCTTGAGCCAACTGCTCCCGACCGCCATGGCCAGTCCCAGTGCGACGCCGCACAGCACTCGGCCGGCGGACAGCATGGGAACGGACTCGGATCCGAAGGCCAGCAGCAGTGATCCGGCGGCCGCGATCAACGGTGCGGGCCGCATGAGCGGGCGGCGGCCGTAGCGATCCGAGAGCGGCCCGCCGATCAGCAGCGCGGGCACGATGCCGAGCACGTACTCGAAAAGCAGGAGATCCACGGTGGTGACGGGCAGCCCGTCGCGCTTGTACATCACCAGCAGCGGCGTGAATTCGTTTCCGCCCCAGGCGATCGCGAAGATGGCGGCCGAGACGCTCAGCCACGCCCGGGTGCTGCGGGCGCCGATCGCGGGGGAGGCGGGGGACAGGACGGTGGACATCACAGCCCTCTCAGGCGCACGCCGTGCACGGTCATCAGGTGCCGGGCCAGCGCGGTCGCGAACCCCTCGGTGTCTCCGGCCTCGATCAGATCCGCGATTCCGGTGTGCTGCTCGATGATTCGATCGGTGTGGATCTCCCCGCGATGCAGCGCAACGGTGTTCATCCGTCGCTGCCGTTCGCGGAGGGAGTCGTAGAAGCCGGTCAGCAGCGGATTGTCGGCGGCCACCACGTACTCGCGGTGGAAATCGGCGTCCACCACGGCGAATTCGTCGAGATCGCCCGCCGCGGCCAGGGCTCGCTGCCGGTCGATGGATTCGCGCAGGCGGGGAACGAGCGCGATCCGGTCGCTCTCGGTCAGGGCGCGGACCGCACCCGTCTCCACCACATAGCGCGCATGCGTCACATGCTCGGCCTCGTGCGAGGGCACCGGGACCACCAGCGCGCCGCGCTTGGGATACAGCCGCATCCAGCCCTCGGTCTCGAGCCGCAGGAACGCCTCGCGCACGGGGGTGCGCGAGGTGCCGATCTCGGCGGCGATCTCGTTCTCGCTGATCAGCTCGCCGCCCGGCAGCGCTCCGGTGAGGATGCGCTCCTTGACCTCCCGATAGGCTCGCTCGGCGGCCGAATACGTCTTGGACACGACTTGCATACTAGGCAAGACATCGGATGATTTGCTGAGATGTGTCCGGCTTCACGGCCGGTGCGAGGACCCGGGGTGGGAGCCCTGAGTTGCGCTCACGCCACTTCGGGCACGATGATTCACGTTGTTGGCAAGCTGTCAGTAAGTTTGGACGAGGAGGTCCGCATGGCGAACGATGCCGCCCCGCCGCTGAGCGAGGTCATGAACGGCGCGCTGGAATTCACCATTCCGATCGCGCACAAGATGGGTGTCCAGGCGACCGAGGTGCGGCCCGGCTACGCGGCCACCAAGGTGCCGGTCGAGGGCAACGGCAACCACTTCGGCGCCATGTACGCGGGCGTGCTGTTCACCGTCGCGGAGATTCTCGGTGGCGCGATCGCCATCTCCAGCTTCGACGGTGCGAAGTACTTCCCGCTGGTGAAGGATCTGCAGATCTTCTTCCGCCGTCCGGCGACCACCGATGTGACCGCCGAGGCCTCGCTCTCGGACGAGGAGATCGCGCGGATCACCGAGGAAGCCGATGCCAAGGGCAAGGCCGATTTCACCCTGAAGGCCGTCGTCACCGACGCCAACGGCGTGGTCGTGGCCGAGACCCAGGGTCTGTACCAGCTGCGCACGCACGGTAAGTAGAGAATCCACGAGCGCGGCGGCCGGCCGGGATCCGGGCGGCCGCTCGCACGCATCGAGCCGCGCACCCACCCGGTGCGCGGCTCGATCGATGCCGACGGGCTCTCAGGCGATCAGGATCCAGCCCGTGCACCCGGTGCCCGCGCTGCCCGGCCATTCCGAACCCGAAACGGTGAACGGGATGGCGCTCGGGCCGGGGATGCCGAGATCCACCTTCGTGGTCACCGCGGCGTAGGTGTCGGGCAGCGCTATGCGATTGCCCTGCATATCGATCTTGGCGTCATCGGTGAAGTTGTCGGAGGTGTTGATCTCCAACGTGGTGGGGACGCCGGACCGGGCGGTCAGTGTGGTCTTGGCGCACTTGCCCTTCGAGTAATCCAGCACGATCTTCTGCGGAGCCGGATCGGCGATGGCGGGAGCGGGCGCGGCGATCACTCCGGACACGCCGAGCGCGGCGACGGCCAGGGTGACGCGGCGAGCGGTGGTGGTAGTCACGCCGACGATCATGCCGTGCCCGGCCCGCCCCGATCGGAGGCGCGCGGGAGACATCGTCCGAGGTCTGCGCGTTATCGCCGCGAACTCGAAGGCGGGAGATCAGGGCGGAGCTTCGGGTCAGGAGATGCGCAGGGGGAGGGTTCGGTGGCGGCGGACGAAGATGCTCGGGACCCAGCTCGGGGGTGCCTCGTCCACGAGTTCGATGCGGTCGGTGCGCTCGAGCAGGATGGTGAGCGCGGCGGTGGCCTCCAGTTTCGCCAGCGCGGAGCCCACGCAGAAGTGCACGCCGCGGCCGAACGCGAGATTGTTCGCGCCGCTGCGACGGTCCAGGTCCAGGGTGTCGGGCGCGTCGAACTTCGCGGGGTCGCGGTTGGCCGCGCCCCACAGCAGCAGGACGTGACTGCCCGCGGGGAGGCGGGTTTCGCCGAGTGTGGTGTCGCGGGTGACGTGGCGGTGATGGCCCCGGAAGGGAGATTCGAGCCGCAGCGCCTCGTCCAGCAGCGGGCCGATGAGGGCGGGCTCGCGACGGATCTCGCTCTGCAGGTCGGGATCGGCGGCGAGCAGACGGGCCGAGTTGGCGATGAGCCCGGCGGTGGATTCGCCACCGGCGCCGACCAATTGGATCAGGATCAGCACCGCGACGTCATCGGTGAGCTGGTCCGACGCGCAGGCGCGCGCCAGCACCCCGAGCAGATCGTCCCCCGGATCGCGCAGGGCCGCCTGGAATTTCGTATGTAGATAGCCCGCCAGCTCGGCCGCCGCGGTGACCGAGCGGCCGAACTGATCGGCGGCCACGACTCCGCCCAGCATCTCGGTGCTGTCGTACGCCCACGAAAGCAGCTGGGGGACATCATCTCGCGGCAGCCCGATGATGTCCGCGACCAGGGCCAGTGGCAGCAGGTCGGCCATATCGGCCGCCCAGTCGATGCGATCGTCGCGCACGCCCCGCAGCCAGAGCCGGTCCACCGACTCCCCGACGGTGGTGGCCAGCTCGCGAATCCGCTTGGCCAGCAGCGGCTGTACCAGTTTGCGATGCGCCAGGTGAGCCGGATCATCGGCGGTGGCCAGCACATGCACGGCTCGACCTCCGCCGTCCAGGTCGAAGGTCGAGTGCGGTCCGCTCGGCTGTTGCAACAGCACCCCGGTGAGATGGGAGGAGAAGTCGGCGGGACGACTCACCGCCTCGGTCACCAGATCCCACGGCGTCACCAGGTAGAAGTCGGTGCCGGGAACGCGATACACGGGAGCCCGCTCCCGCAGCAGGCGGTACAGCGGATACGGGTCGTCGAGGTGAACGGGGTCGAAGATGTCGATCGCGTCCGGTGTCATCAGCGGCATGGGTTCTCCGAAGGCAGAGGTGTTCGAGGCGGGGCTGTCTCGCTGACGCACACGGTTTCTCGGGGTGAATCGAGTGTCAAGCAGCGTCTCGGGATGAGACAGCAGGCGGGAGTGCGGCATGCGACGAGGTCGGAATATCCGCATTCACACTGTTCACGGCGCTGACGCAATGAGACATCGGGGCCAATTTGTCTTGGCTCGAGACTGTCCAGAGACTGCCTCGATCGACCGGTGTCGACGTGCCCCGGCACCTCGACGCGGTGAATCGCAATCCGGCGGCGCGTCTGAGACGCACGGCTACCATCGAACTGCGTTCGTGAAACACATTGCTGGCCAGGAGGCTCGGGTGATCGTGCGGAAGCGGGAGTGGGCGGGGCGGTGGACGCGCGGGGTGGTTCCGGTCGCGGTGATGCTGCTGGCGGTACTGGCGGGCGGTGCGCCGAACGGGCGGGCGACGCCGGCGGATGCGCCCGATCTGGTCGCGGTGGACTCGGGGCAACTGCACGGCACGGTCCGGGCGGATCATCGGTTGTTCGCGGGAATCCCCTATGCCGCAGCGCCTGTCGGTGAGCGCAGGTGGCGGCCGCCTGAGCCCGTCGCGGCCTGGCCCGGGGTGCGCGAGGCCTCGGGCGCGGGGTCGAAATGCGCGCAGGGGATCGGTGTCGGCGGGCTGCGTTCCACGCAGGAGGACTGCCTGTATCTCAATGTCTGGACGCCGCGCACGGTGCCCGCCGACGGCCGCGCGCTGCCGGTGATGGTCTGGCTGCACGGCGGAGGTCTCACCACGGGTGACGGAAGTACCTATGGTGCAGCGCCTTTGGTGTCTCGGAACGATGCTGGCGTCATCGTGGTGACCGTCAACTACCGGCTGGGGGCGCTGGGCTTCCTGGCGGCGAGCGCCCTGGACGAGGGAGCGGGCTCCGGGGACTACGGCCTGATGGATCAGCTGGCCGCGCTGCGCTGGGTGCAGCGCAATATCGGGGCGTTCGGGGGTGATCCGGGGCGGGTCACCGTGGCCGGTGAATCGGCGGGGGCGATCTCGATCTGCGCACTGCTGGCCACCACGGAAGCCACCGGGCTGTTCCAGGCCGCCGTCATGCAGAGCGGTCCGTGCAGTGCGGTGCCGATGTCCGTCGCCCGGGCGAACGGGGACGACTGGGCCGCGCAGGTCGGTTGCGGCGGAACGGATGCCGCGGCGTGTCTGCGAGCGCTGCCGGCCGCGACCCTGGTCGACCGGGCTCCGAAACAGACGAAGGTGGTGTACGGCAACGACCTGCTGGCGCGCGATCCCCGCGATGCCCTCAAAGCCGGTGCCCTGCTGAACGTTCCGGTCTTCGTCGGCTCGAATCACGACGAGATGGCGTTCTGGGCATGGCTGTCGTACGGCATCCCGCTCGGCCCCCGGCTGGAGGCCGCCGACTACCGGACCGCCCTGACCGCCGCGCTGGACGGGCTCGATACCGGGCAGATCGACCAGGTGGCGCAGCGTTATCCGGTGTCGGAATTCGCCCAGCCCGCCGTGGCGCTGACCCGCGCCTGGACCGATCGGGTGGTGTGCGCCCTGCACGACCAGATCCGCGACCTGAGCCGCCGAAACCCCACGTACGTCTATGAATTCGACGATCGGGCCGCACTCGCGCCACCCAGCAGCTTCCCGATGGGCGCGTATCACGGCGGCGAACTGCCGTCCCTTTTCGATCTGGCGAACGCCGGATTCCTGCTGCAGGGGGTCATGAGCGCGGATCAGCGCCGCCTCGCCGATGAGATGCGGCGCTACTGGACGCGCTTCGTGATCGGCGGCGCCCCCGATCCGGCCGGACTCGAGGCCGCGCCGCGCTACGACGCGGACGCCCCGGCGCTGCTGAGGTTCCGCCAGGTGGACAGTGAGGTGTCCGGCGATTTCGCCTCGGATCATCGCTGCGACTTCTGGCAGGACCTCCCGTTGCTGCCCTAGTTCGATTCGCGAGATCCGATTTGCCAGAACCGATTTGACCGACTTGGCCGAGTTGTCCGGTGCCTTCGCGGACCGCTTCCGAAAGCCCGGCCATTCGGCGTCGATTCGTCTGGTCCGGGCATCGCGGCCGGTATCTTTGAAGTGTGATGCTCGGTAAGGGGGAACCGCAGGCTCGGCCGGTCTCGGCGCGTGCGGAGATGGCCGTGCGACTGCGCGCGGCCCTGTTCGACGCGCACGACGAAGCGGTCCGGGTGGCAACGGAGGCGGCCGACGGCGGCCTGCCCATGAACCGGGATCTGGTCGAGTTGCTCGGCCTGCAACGCCGCATCACCGTCATCGCCGATCAGCTCGATCGCGGCCACGCCGGCCTGCTGACATCGGCGAGTGGGCAGGCACAGCGCAGGGATAGGGAAGGACGATCGATGAGTGTCACCTTGGCCAAGGGCGGCAATGTCTCACTGTCGAAACAGGCACCGAATCTGACAAAGGTGGCGGTCGCACTCGGGTGGGACGTACGGGCCACCACCGGAGCCGATTTCGACCTGGACGCCAGCGCGATGGCGTGCGGCTCGAATCAGCGGGTGCTCTCGGATCAGCACTTCGTGTTCTACAACAATCTGCGCTCACCCGAGGGCACCATCGAGCACACCGGCGACAATCTCACCGGTGAGGGCGAGGGCGACGACGAGGTGATCAATGTCGACCTGGCCGCTATGCCGCCGACGATCACCAATATCTTCTTCCCGGTCTCCATCTACGAGGCCGAGGCGCGGCGGCAGGCGTTCGGGCAGGTCCGCAATGCCTATATCCGGGTGGTGGATCAGGCCACCGGCTCGGAGCTGACCCGCTTCGATCTCACCGAGGACGCCTCCACCGAGACCGCCATGGTCTTCGGCGAGCTGTACCGGCACGGCAACGAATGGAAGTTCCGCGCCATCGGGCAGGGCTACGCCTCGGGCCTCGCGGGTATCGCCAGGGACTACGGGGTCAACGTCTGAGGCGAAATCGGTAGCGGGCTGGGCCTTTTGGCGATCCGGCGATCGCCGGAGGACCGGCCCTGCACCCGGTGCATCGCCCAGGGCATGAGAGCGGCTGCCGCCCACCGGAATTCACCGGCGATCACGCTCACCGGATCGCGGTTCGGCAGCGGCGGGGTCAGCGGCCGTGTCCAGGAATCGTCGCTGCCGGGCAGGCGCAGCGCCTCCGCGACGGCCTCGGCGATGCGCTGATGCCCGAGCGGGCTGGCGTGCAGACGGTCGAAGGCCCACATGCGCGGATCGGACACCACCGGGTGATGCCCGGTCTCGGCGATGATCACCCCGTACCGCCGGGCGGCCTCGCGGATCCGGTCGTTCATCGCGGCGAGCCGCCCGCGCACCAGTCGGGCCAGCGGAATATTGCGCGCGACGTCCGGGAAGGTCAGCGTCGCCACCACCGCGCCCTGGGCGGTGAGCGCCGCGAACATGGCGGCCACATCGGCGGCCACCTCGTCGGCGTCGAAGCGCGGGCGCAGCAGATCGTTCATGCCCGCGACCACGGTGACCAGATCCGGGCGCAGAGCGAGCGCGACGTCGAGCTGCGTGGTGCGGATCTGGCGCGCCAGTTTCCCGCGCACCGCGAGATTGGCGTACTGCAACTCGGGGTTGGTGTGCGCCACCTTCTCCGCGAGCCGATCCGCCCAGCCGCGCAGCCCGGTGGCGTCGTTGCCGTCCCCGACGCCCTCGGTCTGGCTGTCGCCCAGCGCCACATAGCGCGTGTACCGGCCATCGCCCATGCGATATCGCCCCTTCGCCGAACTACGACTGCGAAATACGACTGGACCATTCCCGAGGAACGCGGTCGCGGCGGATCGGTGGACAGCGGGTAAACCTTTGCGGCTACTCCGCAGCGGCCGCGTCCAGGTAGGCCACGGCGTCGGCCTGGATCTGCTCGAAGCGCTCGCCCATGGCGGCGGCCAGAGCGTTCGCGGCCGAGAGCGGGCGCACCATGACCGTGAATTCGTCGATCTTGCCCTCGTCGTCGAAGTGCAGGAAATCGCAGCCGTTGACGAATTTGCCGTCGACCGTGGCCTCGAAGATCAGCGCGTGATCACGGCCGCCGTCCGCACCGATCTCGCGCACGTAGCGGAAATCCTGGAACACCTGGATCACCGTGCGCAGGATGGCCGCGGTGATGGCCTTGCCCGGATACGGCTTGAAGGCGACCGGACTGGTGAACACGACATCGTCGGCCAGCAGCGCCTGGATGGCGACATCGTCGCGGGCCTCGACGGCAGCGCGGAACGGATGCATATCCCACCTCTGATACTCAACTAGTTGCATATGGACCCCTCGAACCTATCCCCAGCGATACGAGCTTGTCCAGAGTGCTCCGAGGCGTGCGGCCGCGGGTACGGAGATGGGTTCGACGCCGCTCAGGAAGGCAGCCCGGCGTCGCGGTAGGCGGAGTTCGTGCCGAGGCCGACGAGCACGGTGTCGGTCGCGTGGCGCAGCAGATCCCGCCGACCCGTCGAGAGCAGTCCGATGGTGGTGGCCAGCAGGATCTGTGCGGCATCGGCCGGGCGCTCGATGTCCGCGCCGGTGAGGACATCGGTGAGCAGTCCGTGCAGATCGCCGGTGAAGCTGCGGCAGATATCGCCGCAGAGCCGCGCCTGCTCGTCGAGAATCTCCGCGGCGTGCGGGGATTCGCCGAACGGTCCCGCGGCCAGCTCGAACTTGGCGTCGAGGATTCCGAATACGCGATCCGCGAGCGGGTCGTCGGTCTCGGCGGCCGCGCGGGCCTGTGACAGCGCCCGGTCGTGCAGCCGCTCGGCGAGCCGCCGCACGGCATCGTCCTTGTTGCGCACGTACTGGTAGACCGCGGACCGGGAAACGCCTGTCTCGGAAGCGATATCGTCCATGGTGGTGCGCCGCGCCCCGTAGCGCAGCAGGCAGCGCAGGGTGGCGTCGAGCACGTCCGCGGTCCGGTCCGTGGCCATGCCGATCAGAGCGCTTCGAGCAGCTCCGCGGCGAGCGGGGCGGACGATGCGGGATTCTGACCGGTGAACAGGTTGCGGTCCACCTCGACGTGCGGAGCCCAGGGCTCACCCTCGCGGAAGTCGGTGCCGAGCGCGGTGACCCGGTCCTGCAGCAGCCACTTGGCCTTGTCGGCCCAGCCCGCCTGCCTCTCTTCGGCATTGGTGAATCCGGTGAGGCGATATCCGGCGAAGGGGGAATTGCCCTCGGCATCGGCGGTGGCCAGGAGTGCGGCCGGGGCATGGCACACCACGCCCAGCGGCTTGCCCGAGGCCAGCGCCGCGTTCAGCAGTCGACCGGAGTCGGCGCTGACCGCCAGATCCTCCATCGGGCCGTGGCCACCCGGATAGTAGACGGCGTCGTACTCGTCGAGCTTCACGTCCTCGAGCCGGATCGGCGTGCTCAATTCGCTTGCCTTGCGGAGGGTTTCGGCGACCTTCTCCGCACCCTCCGGCCCGCCGTTGGCATCGGGCGCGAGGCTGCCCCGATCGACCGTCGGCGTCACCCCGCCGGGCGTGGCCACCACGATCTCGTGACCGGCCGCGGTGAACGCGTCGTAGGGGGCCGCGAACTCCTCGGCCCAGTACCCGGTCGGGTGTGTGCTTCCATCGGCCAGCGTCCAATGATCGGCGCCGGTCATCACGAACAGGATCTTCGCCATTCGAATACTCCCTGCTTCGGTGGTCTGATTTCTCGACGTACTGACTTTCTCGACGTACTGACGTTTTCCATACGGAATGTCAGTTCGTCGTGAGACTCACGCTAGGCACTCATGCATCAGATGACCAATAGACTCGCCTATATGAGACATAGGCAGGCCGATGGATCCATGGATTTGTCGCAGCTGCGGACCTTCCTGGCCGTGTACCGGGCGGGATCCATCACCGCCGCGGCGGCCCAGGTCGGTCTGTCCCAGCCCACGGTCACCACTCAGTTGCAGGCGCTCGAGCGGCACCTCGGGCATCCGCTGTTCGAGCGGCTGCCCCGCGGCGTGACGCCCACCCCGGCCGCGCACGATCTCGCCTCGCGGGTGGCGGTTCCGCTGGACTCTCTGGCATCGGTCATCGGGGACCCCGACCCCGGCCGGGCTCCGGCGCCCGAGCCACCGGTGCTGCTGGGCGGACCTGCCGAGATGCTGGCGGCCCTGGTGCTCCCGTCCCTGGCTCCGCTGCTGGCCGATGGTGTAAGGCTCACCGTCACAACGGGACTGGCGGACGACCTGCTCGCCGATCTGCGGGTGGGCAAGCTGGATCTGGTCATCTCGACCATTCGCCCCCGGGGCCGGGCGGTGCTGTCCGAACCGCTGGCCGACGAGGAGTTCATCCTCGTGGCGGCTCCGGAGGTCGCGGCCCGGATCGATCCGAATACCCTGCGAAACAACGACTTCCAGGGAATCCCGCTGCTGTCCTACGCGGCCGATCTGCCGATCGTGCGGCGCTACTGGCGGCACGTGTTCGACACCCGGCTGGAAGCGGAACCCGCCCTGGTGATTCCCGATCTGCGGGCACTGCTCTCCGCGGCGACGGCGGGTGCGGGTCTGACGGTGCTGCCGCGCTATCTCTGCGAACGGGAATTGGCGGTGGGCGGATTGGTGACCCTGCTCGATCCGCAGGACTCGCCGATCAATACGGTCTTCCTCGCCAGGCGCGTCGGTGGTCAGGCGCGTCCGCACGTGGACCGGATACGGGCCCGCCTGGTGCAGGTGGCCGAGGTCTGGCGCGACTGCGCGGACTGACCGCACTGCTGCCCGGCGGCGTGGGTCGGCCCGGGAAAGACCCGGCGGAACCGAGCGGCAGTGCGGTCATCCCTCGTGCGGATCGCTCGACGATCCGAGACTTGGTCCTGGCGCTGAGACTGGGACCCAGCCCTGAGACTCGGACCTAGCCGATATTGGCGGACAGGTCGGGGAGCATGCGGTTGGCCTCGTCCTGCCAGGTGTTCCAGGCGTGGATGCCGAAGGCGGGGAAGGACCACGCGGCATTGCCGCCGCCCAGGGTGGCCATGCGGGCCTGGAAGGCTCGCGTGTTCACCAGCGCCAGTGCCTCGAGGGCCATGCCGTTCACGGTGCCGAAGTTGGGTCCGTCGTTGGCGGTGGGGCGACCGCTGGCGGCGGCGATGTAGAGCCGGGTGTTGTTGGCCACCAGGTTCGGTGCGAAGACGAAGGGGTCCATGTGCAGCCACTGCGGACCCCACGGCGGAGCCATGGAATCGACGTTGTAGCCGCCGGCGTCGATCATGCCGATGCGGATGGCCTCACGCATGCCGGGAGCGGAGTTGTTCAGGTAACCGGAGAAGGATCCGGCGAAGCTGAACTGGTCGGGGTGATAGGCGGCCAGGGTCAGGGCCGCGCTGCCGCCGGTGGAGAGTCCGAAGACGCCGTTGCGATTCGGGTTGAAGCCCAGCCGGTCTCGCAGCGCCCCGCGCAGATCGCGGTTCAGGAAGGTCTCCCACTCGTACCGGTAGCTCTTGCCGGGCCCGCCGGACAGCGTGTCGGTCGCACCGGAACCGGTATTGCCCGAACCGGTGCCTGGCGGGATGCCGAAGAACGAACTCGGGGCGTTCCAGTCCGCGTAGAAGCTGGACTGGCCGCCGACCGGCATCACGACATTGATGTTCCAACTCGCCAGGGTCTCGGCGACATTGGTCTCGATCTCCCAGCCGTTGAGGTCTTCGCGGGCACGCATGCCGTCGAGCACGTACACGACGCGATTGGTGTTGCCGTCCGCGGCGCGCAGCACGCGCGTCTTGATCGGACCCATGGCGGGGGAGTCGACCCAGAAGTCGAAGGCGGCCGGGTTGAACGCCGCCGAAGCCGTTGCCGCACTCCCGGAAATCGCCGTGACCAGCGATGCGATCATGGCGAGGGTGACTCCCAGGACCGTGCGCCGCAACGCCTTCGCGGATGCTGCCGGCGGTGAATCCGACTGTCTTCGGGTCGATCGCATAGTGTGCCGATCCTTTCGCTCGAGCGGTGACGAGACCGCAGGGTCGTCCGGAACCGGTCCCCGCACCGGGCAATACGTGCATGGGCGCGGCAGCGACCCGAAGTCGTTGTCGCGCTAGCTCGAAGTACCTATCGCCCGATGGGCCGAAGATGTTGCTATTCGATAGCCGTGAGTATGTGTGATCGCGACCACTCGATGTGACTGGGCGCATAACACCAGGTAGGTTGGCGTGGTCCGGAGTTGGGCCGGACAACGGGAAAGGCCCGGTCCCCAGGGACCGGGCCTTCGCGTATGTCCTTACTTCGTGTCGCCGAGCAGACCGAATTCGGTCAGCAGCTCACCGATCTCGGTGGAGTCGAGCTTGCCCACGATCTTGCGACGCAACAGCTCCGGTCCCGGAATGCGCACCGGATCGCCGTCGCGCAATCGGCTCATCGCGGCGAGCAGCTTGCGGATGTCATAGGTCGAGTTGAAGACCTCCGGCACGCCGCGCTCGATGCCGAGCAGCTGATACGCCGCCTCCATCCCGGTGCGCACCGAGTACTCGGTGGTGAAGATGCAGTCCCGGCTGGTCTCGGCGAACTGGCCGATGAAGGCGAAATTGACCGAGCCCTTCGGCACCACGTCCGGACGGTCGCCGGCCTTGCGCGGCATGAAGAACGCGGTCACGTACGGCATCATGACCGGCACGCACTTGGCGGCCTCGGCGGCCAGCTCCGGAATGTCGGCTACCGGCACGCCCAGGTGGTACAGCCACTCCTGGGTGATCTCCTCGCCCGTGCACTCCTGCATTGTCTTGTTCACGTAGTCGCCCGGCTTGTCCACGAACAGCGAGTACACCCACACCACGATCTGGTCCTTCGGCTGCTGCTTGAAATGCGGCTGACGATTGACCGTCCAGCTCAGCAGCCAGCTCGAATCCTTCGCGGTCACGATGCCGCCGGTGACGACCTTCCCGCTGAACGGGTCCCGCTTGCAGACCTTCTGGATGTAGTCCGGGATGCGCTGATCGAGCGTGGTGACGGTCGCGGACTCCCATTTGGTCTCCGGAATGTGACCGCCGAAGACGTCGGGATGCCCGAAAGCCTTGTCCTTGGCGGCGATTCGACGCCACAGATCCCAGGCCGGAGCCGGGCCCTCGTTCAACTTCGCCGGGGTGTGCTGATCGCCCTCGTCGGAATTCTCGGTCAGCGAGCCGATGGTCATCAGCAGCAGATCATCGGGTCCCAGATCCACGCCGCCGGTCTCGCCCTCGGATTCCCAGTGGATCCTGGTGGCCTGCTTGCGATCCCCGCTCAGATCGAAGTCGACGTCGGTGACCGTGGTGTCGAATCGGAACGTCACGCCCTGATCCAGCAGCCACTTGTACAGCGGCAGCACCAGCGATTCGTACTGGTTGTACTTGGTGAACTTGAGCGCCGAGAAGTCCGGCAGCCCGCCGATGTGGTGGATGAACCGGTGCAGGTACAGCTTCATCTCCAGCGCGCTGTGCCAGTCCTCGAAGGCGAACATGGTGCGCCAGTACATCCAGAAGTTGCTCTCGAAGAAGTCCTTCGAGAACACCTCGTTGATCCGCTTGCCCTCCATCTCCCCGCGGGTGGCCAGGAAGATGCGGGTGATGTCCTTCTGCGCCTTGTCGTTCAGCGTGAAGAGGTTCTTGGTCTGGGCGCTCTGGCCCTGCCGCACCGTCGCGCGCTCCAGCGAGAAATTCGGGTCGTCCTTGTTGAGCCAGTAGAATTCGTCCAGCACGCTGCCCTCGACCTCGTCCGAGGGAATGGTGCGGAACAGATCCCACAGACATTCGAAATGGTTTTCCATTTCGCGGCCACCGCGAATCACGAAGCCCTTCTTCGGCTCCTTGATGCCGTCCAGCGCACCGCCGGGGATCTTCAACTCCTCCAGCACGGTGATCTTGCTGCCGGGCAGTTGTCCGTCGCGGATCAGGAATGCCGCGCCGGAGAGCGAGGCCAGTCCCGCACCGACGAACCAGGCCGACTTCCCGTCCACCCCTTCGGGTTTGCGTGGACGAGCGAAGGCCTCGTAGTTGCCGCTGCTGTAGTACATAAGTCTCCTGTCCCTGAGATCGGCTGGAAGTGCTCGTGACTGTCCTGCTGCCGGATGCGGGTCCGGTCTAGGCGGGGTACTTGTAGAAGCCCTCCCCGCTGGCGATGCCGAGCTTGCCCTTGTCGATGTAGTTGGTCTTCAACCACTCGGCGAGCTTGGGGCCGTTCGGATCCTCGCTGTTGACGAGGATGTTGTAGGGCGTGGTCAGTCCGATGATGTCGAGAATCTGGAACGGGCCCATGGGTGCGCCGGTGGCGATCCGCCAGGTCTTGTCCACGGCGTCGGGCTCGGCGTACCCGCCCGCGCTCAATGCCATTCCCGCGTTCAGCAGCGGCACCAGCAGCGAGTTCAGAACGTATCCGGCCTTCTCCCGGTGGATCTCGATCGGCACCATGCCGATGGCGGAGGCGAAATCGACCACGGCCTGGTACACCTTCGGGTCGGTGTCCGGCGTGCCCATCACCTCGGCGGTGTTGAACTGCCAGACGCGATTGGCGAAGTGCAGTGCCAGGAATCGATCCGGGCGGCCGGTGAAGTCCTTCATCGCGCTCGGCAGCAGCGTGGAGGAATTGGTGGCGAAGATGGTGCGCTCGGGTGCGGCCTTGCCGATCTTCTCGTAGGTGTCCTGCTTGATCGAGAGCACCTCCGGCACGGCCTCGATGACCAGGTCCGCGTCCGAGACCGCTTGTGCCAGATCCGAACTCAGTGTGATGCTCGCCCCGGCCCGTTCGGCCTTGCCGTCCCCGGCGCCCTCGACCTCCTTGCGATAGGTCTGCGCGAGCCCGTCGAAGCGGGTGCGGGCGGCCTCGAGTGCGTCGTCGCTGATGTCGTACGCGGTGACGTCGAACCCACGGAAGGCGCTCTGGAACGCGATCTGCGATCCGAGCACCCCGGTGCCGAGCACTGTCACCTTGCGAATATCGATGGTCATGGTTGTTTCCTCTCCGATGATGTGAAGAATCCGGCGATGATCTGGGCGATCTGGCCGCGCAGGTCGGCGAAGGCGTCGTGGCCGGGATGCGCGCCGGTCACCGGCCGTACCAACGCCAGATGCAATGCCGCGAACACACTGCGTCCGGCGAGTCTGGCCTGCTCGCGGGCCGCCTCGGACTCTCCCGCGGCAGCGCTCAGCCGTTCGGCGATCGCGGCCTCCAGTTGCGCCACGAGGGCAAGTCCTTCGGACCGGTAGCGATCCTCCGGCGAGCCGAACAGCAGTTCCCGCTGGTAGGCCACGGTGTTCTCGACCTGTCGATCGGCGGATTCGAGGACCGGCCGGATCAGTGCGATCACCGCCTCCACCGGATCGGTCCGGGTCCGTGCGGCCAGTGCGCCGCGCTCCAGAGCGGCCCGGAAATCCTCGTTGTAGATCATGAGCAGCAGCTCGCCCTTGGAGGCCGCGTAGCGGAACAGGGTCCCGGCCGCGATCTGCGCGCGATCGGAGATCTGCTGCGTGGTCACACTCTCGAAACCGTGTTCGGCAAACAGTGAAGAGGCCGCGTCGAAGATCCTGGCCTGCTTATCGTTCATCTTGGTGATACGGCGTCCGACATGGGGAGATCCTGACGGCGTTGTCATCGAACACCTCCGAATCGGACCGATAAATGAGTGGACTCATTAACGAGCGTACGCTCAGCTACTCAAATGGCAAGTCCGGATCTCTCGGCGGGCGGCACCGGAAACGACCGAGCGCCCGGAAGGTCCGGGCGCTCGGTCGTGTGTGTTCTCGGGTCAGTTGGTACCGATGGTGACATCGAATCGCACGGCGCCGTCGCTGACCTCGTCCACGGTCACGGTGGCCGGGATGTCGCTGCCGCTGTCGTGCACGGTGCAGCTCACCGACGCCCCGTAGCGCGCCGGCAACTCGTCCGGGCAGCTCACGACCGCGGACCTGCGCCCGGTGTCGTCGGTGTACTCGTCGGCGACCTTGGTCTCGAGTCGTGAGGTCGAGACCGCGTTGTCGTTGTCGTCGTAGTCGTAGGTGTCGCGCTGGAAGAAGCTGGACACGATGCCCAGCACCAGCATGACGATCAGCAGAATGCGCCCGCCCTGGGACATCCACAGCGGCCGGGTCGCGGAGTAGCGCACCGGTTCTGCCTGCGGCGCACCGTATTCGGTGGCCCGCACCGCGCCCGGCTCGACCGTCGGCAGCGCCATCGGATCGCCGAAGATACCCGAGAGGTAGGTGGGGGTCAGCATGTACACGTATGCGCCCGTGCGCATCTCGGCACGAAGCACCGCCGCGCTCGCGTCGAACGCGGCCTGCGGCATGCGCCCGGTGATCAGGACGATCAGCCACAGGACGAAGGACACCACCGCCCAGCCGGAGCTGAGCCAGCCCGTCAGCACGATGATCGGGAACGCCAGGATCAGGCGGAACAGCACCGCGAGCCGGTTCAGTTCCGTCGGCGCGGGGAACAGCATGCGGATCGGGTAGTCGGCCGCGATATTCAGGGTGAACGGGGGATAGTCGTCCACCAGCATCATGGTGTAGCCGTGGACCCGCGCAGCCCAGGCGAGGTACGAGCGCAGGTAGTCCCCGCACCACTGGGGCAGGCGGCCGGTGAAGAGCGCGCCGAACCAGCCGCAGACCACGACCACGAACGCGGCGATGCTCAGCGCCCACAGCACGATCAGATGCGGGATGACCAGCAGCAGGCGCAGCAGGATGGTCCAGCGCGTGTGCTGTTGCGGCGGAAAGACATCCAATTCCACGGTCGGATTCACGACCGGAACCTGGGCGGGATATTCGGCGGGATATGCCATTGCTGTCCACTCGCTTCTCGTTCGGGCCATTGTCGTGCGGTGGCCACGGGAATTGCTTGCGTGCAGTCGAATGTAACTCCCGATCCACCGCCCGATCGGGAATTGATCAGCGTGTTTCCGCTTCGAGCGGGAGTTCGTACATGACGTGGCGGCCGCAGATTTCGAAACCGGCCAATGGCAGTGCGGCGCGAATCGTATCGTCCTCGAATTCGAAGACCGTCAATTCGATTGCATTCGGATAGTTTTCGCGTAATCGGGTGACGAGCGCGGCCAGCAGGGCGGCGACCACGCGCGGATCGCCGCCGTCGTGGCTGATCGCCTCGCCCGCATTGATGTAGGCGCTGCGGTCCAGCAGGTACGCGCGGACCGAACCGTTCGCGGTCTCCAGCTCGACCTCCGCCGACTCCTCGTTCGGATCGCGCACCCGCACCAGCTCCACATCGGGCAGGTCCTCGGGTCGCGTCCACGTCGCGGGCTCCACCCGCCAGTCCCGGGCGTGCTCCCGGATCGGCTGCGCCGACAGTTCCACCGCGGCACGGCCGTCCGGTGCGGTGTCGGTCCCGTCGAACAGCACCACCCGGAATCCGGCCGCGGCGAGGTGTTCGACCGCGAGCCGGTACATCCCGGTGGTGGCGGCGAATTCCTCCGCGGTGATCGGCGAGTCGTCGTAATAGCCGGACAGGATGCGCCGGACCTCGCGCGGCACGTACGCGCCGTGCATGGAGGCGACTCCGCCGTTGCCCTCTTCGTCGTAGACCTCGGTGATGCCGACCAGCACCCCGTTGCGCCGCGCCGCGACCGTACCGATGACGTGCGCCTGATCGTCGTCCTCGAAGCAGGAGTCCGGAATCATCGAGTCGATGGCCGCGAAGGCTTCGTCCCAGAGGCTTTCCGCGGAGTCCGGGCCGTTGTCCCACTCGAAGTCGAGGTCGGATGGCATGTCGGAAACTATAGCCCTCGGGACCGCGTGACCTGGGGATTTGCCGCTTCGAGCGGTAGCGTGACGGGAACGGAATATCGAGAGACGGTCGCCTGTTCAAGTGGTTGACATATCCACCAAGTAGTTCGTAGAGCCGAGGAGACCACCGTGCAGTTCGGAATCTTCACCGTCGGAGACGTGACCACCGACCCGACCACCGGTCGTACGCCCAGCGAAGCCGAGCGCATCGCGGCCATGGTCGCCATCGGCGAGAAGGCCGAGGAGGTCGGGCTGGACGTGTTCGCGACCGGCGAGCACCACAACCCGCCCTTCGTCCCGTCCTCGCCGACCACCCTGCTCGGCTACCTCGCGGCGCGCACCGAGCACCTGATCCTGTCCACCGCGACCACCCTGATCACCACCAACGATCCGGTGAAGATCGCCGAGGACTTCGCCATGCTGCAGCATCTGGCCGGTGGGCGCGTGGATCTGATGATGGGCCGCGGCAATACCGGACCGGTATATCCGTGGTTCGGCAAGGACATTCGCGACGGCATTCCGCTCGCGGTGGAGAACTATCACCTGCTGCGCACGCTGTGGCGTGAGCGGGTGGTCGACTGGGAGGGCAAGTTCCGCACTCCGCTGCAGGGCTTCACCGCCACGCCCGCGCCGCTGGACGGCACCCCGCCGTTCGTGTGGCACGGCTCGATCCGCTCGCCCGAAATCGCCGAGCAGGCCGCCTATTACGGTGACGGCTTCTTCCACAACAACATCTTCTGGAACAAGGAGCACACCGAGCAGATGGTGCGCCTGTACCGGCAGCGCTATGAGCACTACGGTCACGGCGCGGCCGATCAGGCCATCGTCGGACTGGGTGGTCAGGTCTTCATGGCCGAGACCGAGGCCGAGGCGAAGAAGCGGTTCCGGCCGTACTTCGACAACGCGCCGGTCTACGGGCACGGCCCCTCGCTCGAGGATTTCACCGAGCTGACCCCGCTGACCGTGGGCACGCCCGAACAGGTCATCGAGCGGACCCTGGGCTTCGCCGACACCGTGGGGGACTACCAGCGCCAGCTGTTCCTGATGGACCACGCCGGTCTGCCGCTGCAGACGGTGCTGGAGCAGATCGAGATCCTGGGCCGCGAGGTGGTTCCGGTGCTGCGCAAGGAGTTCGAGCTGCGCCGCCCCGATCACGTGCCGAGCGATCCGCCCACCCACACCAGCCTGGTCGCCGCCGGGCCGGACTCGCCGCACCATCTGGTCGAGCCCGCTCGCGCCCGCGTCCTGGCCGCGAACGGAGGTGACGAGCAATGAGCCGCAAGGTGGTAGTGCTCTCGGCCGGGCTCTCGCAGCCGTCCTCGACGCGACTGCTCGCCGATCAGCTCGCCGCCGCGGTCTCGGCCGCGGTCGGCGGGCGCGGGGAGAGCGTCGAGTTCGAGGTGATCGAACTTCGGGAGCTGGCAACGGATCTCGCCACGACCATGACCACCGGCGGGCTGCCCACGCCCGCCGTGGCCGCGGCGCGGGAGCAGGTCTCGGCCGCGGACGGCCTGATCGCCGTGACCCCGGTCTTCACCGCGAGCTACAGCGGTCTGTTCAAGATGTTCATCGACATCCTGGACACCGACGCGCTCAACGACATGCCGGTGCTGATCGCCGCCACGGCGGGCACCGAACGGCATTCGCTGGTGCTCGATCACGCCATGCGCCCACTGTTCAGCTATCTGCGCGCGGTGGTGGTGCCGACCGGAGTCTTCGCCGCCACAGCGGATTTCGGCTCCACGGGCCTGACCGAGCGCATCCGGCGCGCGGCCTCGGAGCTGGCCGCCCTGGTCGTCGCCGAGCCCGTCGCGGTCCAGGGATTCGCACAGGATCCGCACACGCCACGCCGCACCTCCGGCAATGCACTGCGCGCGGTAACCCCCTTCAGTCAGCTGCTGGCGGGTCATTCCGGTAGCGGACCGGTGATCTGAGCCGACCGCCACGGCGCAACCTGTTGGCGGACAAAGTAATTCGGTAGCAGGCACCCTCGATACGATCGGGGGGTCCGTCGTTCCGGTAGTGCGCGTCGAGCTCAGCCGTTCGCTGATTTCGGGGCGGCGCGCAGGTGGGCGCGCTCGCCCTGCTTGCCGAACAGGCTCAGGATCTCGACCGACTCGTTGCCGGCGGGGCCGAACCAGTGCGGGACGCGGGTGTCGAATTCGGCTGCCTCGCCGGGGGACAGGACCACGTCGTGTTCACCCAGCACCAGACGCAGTCGGCCGCTGAGGATGTACATCCACTCGTAGCCCTCGTGGGTCTTCGGATCCGGTTCCTGGCGCACGCCGGCGGGCAGCACCATCTTGTAGGCCTGGATGCCACCGGGTCGGCGGGTCAGGGGGATGGTGGTGATCCCGTTGTGGATGAAGGGCCGCATATGAATTCGCGGATCGCCGGTGGGTGGCGAGTCGACGAGTTCGTCGAGGGTGACCCGGTAGGCCTTCGCGAGCGGTAGCAGCAGTTCGAGAGTCGGACGGCGGGCGCCCGATTCCAGGCGGGACAGCGTGCTCACCGAGATGCCGGTCTCGGTCGACAGATCCGCGAGCGTGGTGTCGCGCTGCTTGCGCAGGGCGCGTAGCCGGGGGCCGACCGCGTCCAGTGCTTTCTCGAAGTCACCGTCCATACCTGCGAGTTTGCCATAACGGCAAAGTTGTTTGCCACTTCGTCGGGTGTCCCGGCAAGGTGGTCGGCAAGGAGGTGGTCACGGTGACCGATCAGCTGAGGGACGAATACGACGTGGTGGTGGTCGGCGGCGGCGCGGCCGGATTGAGCGGTGCGCTCACGCTCGGGCGGGCCCGGCGCTCCGTCGCGGTGATCGACGCGGGAGCCCCGCGCAACGCACCCGCCGAGGGTGTGCACGGACTGCTGGGGCGGGAGGGCATCGCGCCGGCCGACCTGGTCGAGCAGGGGCGCGGCGAGGTGCGCCGGTACGGCGGTCACGTGGTGGACGCGACGGTCACCTCGGCCGTGCGCGTGGGCGACGGGTTCGAGGTGACGCTCGCGGACGGACGCACGGTCCGGGCTCGTCGGCTGCTGGTGACGACCGGCCTGGTCGATCAGCTGCCGGACATCCCCGGACTGCGCGAGCGCTGGGGACGAGATCTGGTGCACTGCCCGTACTGCCACGGCTGGGAGGTCCGTGATCGGGCCATCGGCGTGCTCGGCACCGGGCCCATGTCACTGCACCAGGTCGGGCTGTTCCGGCAGTGGAGTGCCGACCTCACCTACTTCGTCCACACCGGTCCGATGCCCTCTGCCGAGCAGGCCGAGGAACTCGCCGCGCGTGGAATCCGCGTGGTGACAGGCGAAGTGGTGGCCGTGGAGACCACCGCCGACCGGATCAGCGGGGTCCGGCTGCGCGACGGCGCCGTGGTCGCGCGCGAGGTGCTGGTGGCCGGGGCTCGCATGGTCGCGCGTGCCGGATTCCTCACCGAGCTGGGTCTGTCCGTGGTGGAGCATGTTTCGGGTATGGGCGAGCACATCGCGGCCGATCCGACCGGGCGCACCGAGGTTCCGGGGGTCTGGGTCGCGGGCAATGTCACCGACCTGACCGCACAGGTGGGAGCCGCCGCGGCGGCCGCGGTGGTCGCGGCCGCCCAGATCAATGCCGAACTGATCGCCGAGGAGACCCGCGCGGCGGTCGAGGAGTATCGCAACAGCGCTCGGCCGGAAGCTGTTCCGGTGAGCTGAGCGGGCCTACCGTCAGGGCCGCTCCGTCATTCGGGCGGCCCTACAGGAACCGCCCGAGCTGCGGAACCGCCTCGCCCGGATGTTTGGCCTGGAATCCGTCGCCCATGGCCTGAAGTTTCCAGGTGCCGTCGGCGCGGAACATCTTGGCCATCACGATGCCGGTGAAGGGCATGCCGCCCGCCAGCGAGTACCGGGCGAGTTCGGCGGCGGTGGTCTCGTCGATCAGGCGGCAGTAGGCATTGCTGACCTGCTCGAAGGTCTGTCCCTGGTAGGAGGTCACGATGAACAGCAGCGTGGAGACCCGCGCCGGAATCCGGTTCAGGTCGACCAGGATCACCTCGTCGTCGCCCTCGCCCTCACCGGTGAGATTGTCGCCCTGATGCCGGATCGACCCGTCCTTGGAGGTCAGCTGGCCGTAATAGGCGACATCGACGAGGTTCCCGCTGTCGAACATCGCCACCCAGGCATCGAGATCGATGTTCACCGTGCGGCTTCCGAACAGACCGCCGCGCTTGGCCGGATCCCAGCCCAGACCCATTCGGATACGGGTCAGCGCGACACCGCCCTCCTTGCGGAGGGTGACCTTCTGGCCCTTGGCCAGACTCACGGGGCGGCCCTTGGCCAGTGAGACCTCTCCGCTGGGCGGGGTGGCCGGGAACGGCTGGGTCGGCGGTGGCGGCTGCTGCGGTTGCGGGGCGGGGGACTGGTAGGGCGGGGGCTGATTCGGAGGGGGTTGACTCGGCGGATAAGACTGTGCCGGAGCGGAATACGGCGCGGGTGGCGGATAGGACTGTGCCGGTTGGGGATACGACTGCGTCGGCGGCGGGTACGACTGCGCGGGCGGTGGATAGGCGGGGGCCGGTGCGGGTGGCGGAGGCGGGTAGGACCGCCCGGCCGCCGGAAACGGCTGTGTGGGTGGGGGATACGCCTGAGCGGGCGGTGGCTGATGCGCCCGGGCGGACGGTGGCTGATGCGCCGCGTTCGGCGTCGGCGTATCCCCGACGCTCACCCCGTGATCGGTCACCAGCGCCGCGAAACCGCCCGCGTAGCCCTGCCCGACCGCGCGGACCTTCCACGCGCCGCCGCGGCGGTACAGTTCCACCGCGATCACGATGGATTCGGTGCTGAGCCCGTCGATTCGGTACTCGTACAGCGCATTACCGTTCGCGTCGGCGACCAGCGCGGTGGGCGGTGCGATGCGCCCGAAGGTGGCGCCCGCGCCGTCGAGGGTGATGACCGCGCGGATCTGGGAGATATCCGCCGGCACCTGGCCGAGCGAGATCGCCAGTGCGCCGGGGGCCCCGCCGGAACCCCCGCGCAATTGCACGCCGGGACCACTGGGCTGGTTGTAGAACACGAAGTCCGAATCGGTGCGGACCCGCCCCTGATCGGTCACCAGCAACGCCGAGAGATCGGCCGCGGCCCCGACCTGGGTGGAGATCACCACATCGGCAGCGGACAGGGGCCCGTTCTGCCCCTTCACGAGTGTCGTAGCCAAGAGTCTGTCCTTCGTGCGTCGAGTCTCCCGTCAACTCTAGGAGAATCGGGCGCACATGCCGACCGAACCCGGCCCACGTGGCTGCCCCGGCACCACGATGGCCCGCCCGGACGGAACTAGGCCGCGGCCCGGGCGGGCCTGTCGGGTGAACTTTCAGCGACCTCGACTACCGGTGAATTTGTTCACCAGGAACAGCAGAATCACCGCACCGGCGAGGCAGGTGAAGAAACTGAACCAGAGTCCGGCGTCCCTGACATTCACGCCGAAGAGCTTGAGCAGGAATCCGCCCAGCAGGCCACCGACAATGCCGACCACGATATTGAGCACGATGCCCTGCTGCTCATCGGTGTTCATGAACTTGCTGGCCAGCCAGCCGGCGATACCGCCGATGACGATCCAGCCGATAATTCCGAGACCGAGCATGATGTCCTCCAGCCACTCGAATAGGGCATTTCGACATTTGAAATCCAATGTAGCAACTATTCGGACAACTCATGATGAAAGCGTCGGCGGTTCCGATATCCAAGATGTCCGATTCTGGAGGCTGATTCGTCATTCGGCGGCACCTGGGCGTTCAGTCCGCGCCCGTACCTTGAGGTTCTCTGAATGGAGGCGCCATGATGCTGGATGCCGGACTTCGAGCCCTCTGGGTGGCGAACGTAGCGACGGGCGTAGCGGCGGTCACCGCACGCACCCCCGATTACCTGTGGCCGGTCCTCGCCGGTCGGCGAACCGATTCGACTGACCGGCCCCGACATTCACCGGTGGCCTCGGATCTCGAGGTGGTCACCGTGACCGACAGTTCGGTCATCCTGACCTGGACGACCACGGTGCGGGACCGTTCGGGGCGGATGCGTCCCGTCCCCGCCGACACCGAGGTCCGGATGACCGCGGTGGACGGCGCGGCGCTGCCCCGCTACCTCGATTCCCGGCCCACCGCGTATCACTACGCGGAGATCTCGGGCCTGGAGGCGGGCCGGACCTACCATTTCGAGGCGTACTCGGACGGCGTCCGCGCGGTGCCGGGGCGGACCCTGGTGACCAGGCAGTCCGGCTCCCCCGAGAGCACCGGGACGTTCACCACCGTGACACCGCCGCCCGGGGCGCTGCTGCGAACCATCGCGCTGGCCAACGATGTTCACTTCGGTGAGGAGCGCAGCGGCATCCTGCTGGCCGGGTTGCCGATCGGGTTGAAGCACGAGCCGGAGGATCATCCGGCATTCATGCTCGACGCGCTGCTCGAGGATCTGCGCTGCGCCGATCGCGGGGCCGATCACCTGATCGTGGCCGGTGATCTCACCGATACCGGCTCCGCGGCCGAATCCCTGGCGATTCGAGCGCGTTTCGATGCCTGGGGCGAGCTGGGCCGGGACTACTTCGTCTGCCGGGGCAACCACGACACCACCCCGCCGGACCAGCCGGATCACTGGGGCGAGGTGTTCCATCCGTTCCAGCGACTGGCCGAGTACTACCTCGGCGGACTGCGCGTGATCTCGCTCGACACCTCGCGGCGCGGCCGATCCGGAGGAACGCTCGAGGCGGCGCAACTGAACCGGCTACGGGAACTGCTGAGCGCGGACCCGGACCGGCCGACCCTGGTCTTCGGCCACCACCCGGTGACTTCCCATGCGGCTGTGAGCAATCCGGCGGGTCCCGGCTTCGTGCTCGACCGCTCCAGCGCCGCCGCCCTGCAGGAGATCTACCGGTCCGCACCCGGAGTGTTCCTGCACCACAGCGGCCACACCCACCGCAATCGCCGCAATCGCCCCGACCCCGGGGTGAACGTCGAATTCCTGGAAGTCGGTGCGGCGAAGGAGTATCCGGGCGGCTACACCCTCCTGCGGATCTACGAGGGCGGCTACACGGCCAACTTCTACAAGACCCGCTCCGAGTCCGCGCGCCGCTGGAGCGCACGCACCCGGCGGCAGTATCTGGGCCTGCACCCCGATCACGCCCTCGGCACCTGCGGCGACCGTAATCACGTGGTGCACAGGAACTTCAGCGGATTGGTCCCGGCTCGGACCACAGCGACCGAAGGTGTCGTCGCCCGGTCCTGAGCGGCGAACATCGTCACTCGACGAGCGCGATCGCCGGGTGTCGCGCCGGGTCCAGCCAGCGCAGGACCGTGCGGAGATCCGAGGCCGGGATCGCGACGCAGCCCGCGGTCGGGCCGCCGCTCGAATTGTGGAGGAAGAAGGCCGATCCCGCGCCGGGGACGGCGGGGGATCGGTTGTAGTCGATGACGACGGCGTTGTCGTAGGCCGGACCCGCCGCGGTGAGATTCTCCCCGGCTCGCTCGTCGAAGGGGCAGGTGCCCGGGGTGCAGCGATAGTGCGTGTTGTAGCTCGCCGACGCGGTATCGGACACCCACCAGTCCCAGGAGTCGAGTCGGCGGTACGGCAGTCGTACGGAGTCGATCGTCTCGTTGCCGAAAGCTTCTGTGAGAGGCCAGATTCCAGCCGGAGTCCGGGTGGAGCCCTCGGTGGCCGATCCGATGCCGGCCTCGCCCACGTGCGCCGAGATCGGGCCGTGCGCCAGCTGCCACCGGCCCTCGGTGCGATCCCATGTCGAGAAGGTCGCGGTGCTCGCGCCGTGCCGGTCGGCGACCACCGTGATCATCTGCTCTGCCGGTCCGCTGTACGACAGCGGGAACCGTTGCGCCGCATCGTCGGTCGCGCACGCGGCGAGACAGATCGCGGCGAGCAGCAGCACCATGGCGGTGGCCCCCGCGCGTACCTCGGCGGTGGTCGGCCACGGCGTTGAGGCAGCGAGCGGTTCGGGCGTGGAGATCTCGGGGGATTCGGCCACCTGCCGGACGCTACGGGTTCGTGGAGGACGGATCGGGTTTCTGGGCCTCCGCGCGTCGCGGATCGCCCGCCTGGCAACGCGTCGCCGCTGACAATCATGCCGACGACCTGCGGGATGTCGATCGTATAAAACTCTGCTCACGAATGTGCCATTGACAAATGGCGCATTGAACGGTGATTCTCTTTCCATGACGAGAACAGGGTCAACGTCGACCCGAGTATCGGCGGCGGTTCCCGCCTCGGCCTCGCGGCAAGCGAGGCTCGCGGCATCCGCCTCGGTGATCGGCCTGCGACGGGTGAACGGGTTGCTCCCACGCAATCGCGCGGGTATAGGAGCCGGACGCGGGCTGATCGCCGGAGTCATGGCCGCCTTCGGTCCGGTACTGCCGGGCACGCGGGTGAACAGGGTCCGCTCCGGCACGGTGCGCGGCGAATGGGTCCGCGCGGCCGGGGTCGAGCAGGGTGACAAGGCCATCTACTACATCCACGGCAGCGGCTACGTGGTCTGTTCGGCGCGCACGCATCGTGGGCTGGCCTCGCGTCTGTCGAAGCTGACCGGACTGCCGGTGTTCCTGATCGACTACCGGCTCGCTCCCGAGCATCGCTTCCCGGCGGCCGCGGACGACGTCGAGGCCGGGTACCGCTGGCTGCTCGGAAACGGCTACCGCGCACAGGATCTGGTGATCGGCGGCGATTCGGCGGGCGGGCATCTGGCACTGGATCTGCTGCTGCAGAATCTGCGCGGCGATATCGCGCAGCCCGCCGGCGTGTTCATGTACTCGCCGTTGATGGACCTGACGCTGACCCTCGCGCAGGTCCGGGACCGCACTCTCGCGGATCCGATGGCTCCCGCGCACACCGGCCGCCGCCTCATCGAGCTCTATACCGAAGGCCAGCAGCCGGATTCACCACGGCTGCGCCTGAGCATCCCGTCCGGAGCCGACCTCCCGCCGCTGCTGGTGCAGGCCAGCGCGGGCGAGATGCTGGCCGATGACGCCCGCCATCTGCACGACATGGCCACCACCGCCGGGGTCCGCTGCGATCTCGAACTGTGGCCCGGCCGCATCCACGTCTTCCAGGCGCTGCCGCTGCTGGTCCCCGAAGCCGAGCAGGCACTGCGGCGCACCCGCGAGTTCGTCGCCGAAGCGCTGGCGGCCGCGGACGCATCGATTCGTACGAAGGTGAGCTGACCATGGGAATTCTCGACAGTGTGCTGCCGGTCTTCGGCAAGCGCCGGTCGCACGAGGCAAAGGCCGTGGTGACCGGCGCCGGCAGCGGCATCGGCCGCGCCTTCGCACTCGAAATCGCCTCGCGCGGTGGTGAAGTGCTGTGCGCCGATATCGACAAAGACCGCGCCGACGAGACCGCGCGGTTGATCGAACGCACCTACGGGCAGCCCGCGCACGCGGTGTTCTGCGACGTGTCGCGCCGCGAGGACATGGAGAGCCTCGCCCTGCACGCCGAGCTGATCTTCCAGGGCCCGCCGACCCTGGTGATCAACAACGCCGGGGTGGGCATCGGCGGAAAGCCGGTGGGCGACATCGGTTTCGACGACTGGCAGTGGGCCATGGGGATCAACCTGTGGGGCGTGGTGCACGGCTGTGAGATCTTCGCGCCGCAGCTGCGCGCCGCCGGTCGCGGCGGCATCATCAATGTCGCCTCCGCCGCCGGTTTCGCCGCCGCGCCCGGAATGGCGGTCTACAACGTCTCCAAGGCCGGCGTGATGTCGCTCTCGGAGACCCTGGCCGCGGAACTGTCCGGATCCGGCGTCGCGGTGACGGTGCTGTGTCCCACGTTCGTCAAGACCAATGTGGTGCGGGACGGCCGGATCGGTTCGGGCTCTTCGCGATTGGCGGACGAGCTGATGCGCTGGACCGGTTTCTCGCCCGAGCGGGTGGCCCGCACCACCCTCGATTCCCACGATCACGGCCGCCTCTATGTGCTGCCGCAGCTGGACGCGCATGCGGTCTGGCTGCTCAAGCGGCATTTCCCGGCCGTCTACACCCATGCCCTCGGCGTGCTGAATCGTGTCCTGCCTCAGGACGATTCGACTCCCACCGCCGCCGATCCGGCATCCTCCGAGAAGACAGGAGTCTGACATGTCCATCGACTTCGACAACATGCTGGGCAAGATCAAGTCCAAGCAGTGGGCGCTGGCCGACATCGACTGGGACGCCCCCGGCGCCGACACCATCGATCCGGCGCTGCACGCCAAGCTCAAGCCGTTCATGGCCGATCTGATGTGGATCGAGAACGTGGGCGCACGCGGCTTCGCGGCCATGGCGCAGAAGGCCCCGACCGAGACGCTCAAGCAGATCTACCGGTACTTCCACGCCGAAGAGCAGCGGCACGCCAATGCCGAACTCGCGCTCATGCGCCGGTGGGGAATGCTCGACGGGGACGAGATTCCCGAGCCGAACATCAACGTGAAGCTGGTCATCGACTTCCTGGACAAGCACGCGGACGAGATGTCGCTCTCGTTCCTTGGCACCGTCATCCCCATGCTGGAGGTGGCGCTGGACGGCGCGCTGATCAAGTTCATCACCGACGAGATCACCGATCCGGTCGCGCAGGACGTCTTCAAGAAGATCAATGCCGACGAATCCCGGCACCTGGCAACCGATTACGCGGTCATGGAGCTGCTCGGTCACTCGACCTTGCGCAAGCTGGCCATCGAGCTGGTCGGCGGCTGGGCCAAGCCGTCTTTCATCGTCGGCGTGCTGAGCTACGTGCCGCTGCTGAACAAGATGCGCGACAACATCGTCGAGATGGGCGTCGACGAGGAGAAGCTGTACGCGGCCATGCGCCGGTTCAAGCAGGTCGGTGAGCGCGCCCCCATCGCCAACCGGGTGCCCATGTACCGGATCGTGAAGATGCACAGCGGCTGGGTGATCAACCGGGACCACCCGTACCACCTGTTCGCCGACGCCATGGTCAAGCTGACCGCGCGCATCCCGGACCGTTTCCTGGGCGAGCAGCCGACCTGGTCCAAGGAACTCACCTACGAGCCGGTCGCATGAGCGCCCGGGCGAAGCGCTCCGGCGGGACCGGAGCCGAGCCACTGGACGTGGCCATCATCGGCGCGGGGTTCGCGGGCATCGGGGCCGCGATCCGGCTGCGGCAGAAGGGCATCACCGACTTCGCGATCTTCGAACGCGATACCCGGGTCGGCGGCACCTGGCGCGACAATACGTATCCCGGTGCGGCCTGCGACATTCCGTCGCGGCTGTACTCGTTCGCCTTCGCGCCCAATGCGGAGTGGTCGCACACCTACTCCGGCAGCGCCGAAATCCTCTCGTACATCGAGTCGATGGTCGAGGAGTTCGGCATCCGGCCCAGCATCCGATTCGAGCACACCGTCACCGGTATGGAGTTCGACGAGGTGAGCGGCCTGTGGGACATCGCGTTCGAGGGCCGGCCCGCGGTGAAGGCGCGCAGCGTCGTGCTCGCCTCCGGACCGCTCTCGAACGCGAGCCTGCCGTCGATTCCGGGCATCGAGGACTACGAGGGCAAGAAGATCCACAGCGCCCGCTGGGATCACGACTACGACTTCGCGGGCAAGAAGGTCGCCGTCGTCGGCACCGGAGCCAGTGCGGTGCAGATCATTCCGGAGCTGGTCGAGCGGGCCGCGTCGGTGAAGGTCTTCCAGCGCACGCCGGGCTGGGTGCTGCCGCGCGCGAACCGGCGCACCACCGGGCTGACCAAACAGCTGTACCGGCAGGCCCCGGTTGCTCAGAAGCTGGCGCGTGAAGCCTGGTTCTGGGGCCACGAATCGGTGGCTCTGGGTGTGGTATGGAAATCGCCGCTGACCCGCGTGGTCGAGTCGGTCGCCACGCTGCACATGCGCAATCAGGTCAGTGATCCGTGGCTGCGCCGTCAGCTCACCCCCGATTTCCGGGCGGGCTGCAAGCGTCTGCTGATCAGCAACGACTACTACCCGGCGCTGCAGCGGGAGAACTGCAAGCTGATCACCTGGCCGATCGCGCGGTTGTCGGAGAGGGGAATCCGCACAGCCGAGGGCATCGAGCACCAATTCGACGCCATCGTGTTCGCCACCGGCTTCGATGTCTCCAAGGCGGGTGCGCCCATCCCGATCAAGGGCCGGGACGGGCGCGTGCTCGGCGACGAATGGAGCAGGGGCGCTTACGCTTTCAAGAGCGTGGCGGTCGCGGGCTACCCGAACCTGTTCCTGACCTTCGGGCCGAACTCCGGGCCGGGTCACAATTCGGCGCTGGTCTACATGGAGGCTCAGATCGAGTACCTCACCGATGCCATCGGAGTGCTGCTCGATCGCGACCTGCGCATGCTCGAGGTCCGGCGGGATCGGCAGGATCAGCACAACGCCCGGCTCCAGGAGCGGCTGAGCGCGACCACCTGGAATTCCGGTTGCAGCAGCTGGTACCTCACCGAGGACGGCTTCAACGCCACCATGTTCCCCGGTTTCGGCACACAGTACGTGCGGCAACTGGCCCGCGTGGAACTGGACGATTACGTTCTGGTTCGCCGCGACGCCGTCCGCGCCGCGGGTGCCGAACACGGAACCGCGCTCTCGCTCGGCTAATGTCGACGCCAGGTGTGACGCCCATGCCCGCGGTGCTGCAACGCACCAGGGCATGGGCGCTGCGTGCAGGTGGGGCTTTGGTGCAGCGTGCCGGATCGGGTGACCGGGATCAGCGAGAGCGGGAGGGCGAGACGAGGATGGCGGAGTACCGCATCGACGATCTCGCGCAGGCCGCAGGCACCACCACCCGCAACGTCCGGGCCTATCAGGAACGTGGCCTGCTGCCCACGCCCACCCGCCGGGTCGGGCGCGCGCTCATCTACGACGAATCGCACCTGGGCCGGCTCAAGATCATCGATTCGCTGCTGCAGCGCGGCTTCACCACCGCGCACATCGCGGACTTCATCACCAGCTGGGAGACCGGCAAGGATCTGACCGAGGTGCTCGGCCTGCAGCAGGCCGTCACCTCCACCTGGGGCAAATCCGAAGAGCCGCTGGAGGTTCCGCGCGAACTCGTGGATACCCTGCTCGGCGACACCGGTGAGGAACCGGTCACCGGCGGTGACCTCGACCGCCTGGCGGAACTGGGCCTGGTCCGATTGCACGAGCACACTGTCGAATTCACGCAGCCGGATCTGCTGGACACCTTCGCCGCGCTGCACGGTTACGGCTACGACCTGAGCGGGGTCATCGACGTCTACGCCGCCGTCGGGCGCAAGGTCGAGGACATCGCCCGGCTGATGGTCACCACCGCCAAGGATCAGATCGTGTCCGCGCACGGTCCCGGCTGGCTGCCCGATACCGACGCCGAGACGTCCGCGTTGACCAAGATGCTCAACCACCTGCGCGAACTCAGTGTGACGGCGGTGCAGAACAACCTCGCGCAGGCGCTCGATCGCGTGCTGCGCGACGAGCTCAGCGCCTACCTGGAAGTCGCCGCCGAGCAGCGCGGCACCCGCAGGACGCCGCAGCAGTAGCCTTCTCGCGGCGGGGCCCCGGATGGCATTCACCGGGGCCGGAGCTCACCTCAGGCCGCGGGAACCAAGACTTCGTCGCGCGCGAGCAGATCCGCGTAGAAGCCGTTGCGTTCCAGTAGTTCTCGATGCGTGCCCCGTTCGACGACGCGGCCCTTGTCGAGCACGACGATCTGATCCGCCGCGCGGATCGTGGAGAGCCGGTGCGCGATGGTGATGGTGGTGCGCCCGACCGACAGGGCGTCGATCGCGGCCTGCACCTCGCGTTCGGTGCGGGTGTCCAGGGCGCTGGTCGCCTCGTCCAGCACCATGATCGGTGGATTGCGCAGGATGGCGCGGGCCACCGCGAGCCGCTGCTTCTCCCCGCCGGAGAAGCGGTAGCCGCGCTCGCCGACCGTGGTGTCGTAGCCGTCGGGCAGGCTCATGATGTGCTCGTGGATCTGCGCGGCCCGCGCGGCGGTGTGCAGTTCCGCGTCGGTGGCATCGGGTTTGGCGAAGCGCAGGTTGTCCGCCACCGTGGCGTGGAACAGGTAGGTCTCCTGCGAGACCACGCCGACGTTCGCGGACAGATCCGCGAACGACAACTCCCGCACGTCGACGCCGTCGATGGTGATCCGGCCGGACGTGGTGTCGTACAGCCGGGCGGCGAGATATCCGAGAGTGGTTTTGCCCGAACCGGTTTCGCCGACGATGGCCAGGCTGGTCCCGGCCGGGACGGTGAGGTCCACATCGGTCAGGACGCTGCGGTCGGCGCTGTCGTAGGCGAAGCCGACATGCTCGAAGCGGACCTGTCCGGCTGCCGAATCCGGCAGTGACACAGGATGTTCCGGCTCCACGATATCGGGAGTGAGGTCCAGGTATTCGAAGATGCGGTCGAACAGCGCCATGGAGCTCTGCACCTCCACGCCGGTGGACAGCAGCATCACCGTGGGCCGGAACAGGCCGGCCTGCAGGGTGGTGAAGGCGACCAGGGTACCGATCGACACCATCGGATTCCCGGCGGCGACGGTCAGCCCGGCGGCCCAGTAGATCACCGCGGGCATCGCGGACATCACGATCTGAATGGTGGACTGCCGCCAGCGGCCGGCCATGCTGGAGCGGATCTCCAGATCGACCAGCCCCTTGGATTCGCTGGTGAAGTCCTCCACCAGCGCGGGGGAGCGACCCATGGTGCGCCCCAGCAGGATTCCGCTCACGGACAGCGATTCCTCGACGATGGCGGACATGCCGGCCAGCTTCTTCTGCTTCTGCCCGGTGATCCGGCGGCGCTCGTCGCCCACGCGCCGGCTGATCCAGACGAACAGCGGCAGCATGACGAGCGACACCAGCGTCAGCCGCCAGTCCAGCACGAACATGGCGACCACGGCGGCCAGCACCGAGGTGAAGTTGGAGACCAGTGAGGTGGCGGTCGAGGTGACCGTGGATTGCATGCCACCGATGTCGTTGGCGATGCGGGACTGCACCTCGCCGGTGCGGGTGGCGGTGAAGAAGGCCAGCGGCATGCTCTGCAGGCGCGCGTAGACGGCCGATCGCAGGTCGTGCATGACGTGCTGGCCGACGGCGGTGGAGAGATAGGTCTGCAGCACGCTGAAGACGCTGGTGAGAACGGTGACCGCGATCATGCCCGCGGCCAGGGCGGTCAGCAGGCCGGTGCGGCCGTGCGGAAGGGCGTCGTCCAGGACGGCGCGCAGCAGGAACGGTGAGGCCAGCGACACGATCGAGGACAGGCCGACCAGGCCCGCGACGAGTGCCAGCCGGTGGCGGTACGGATGGAAGAGCCGGATGACCCGGCGAAGTCTGGGGTGTCGAGGTCCGGGGTGTTTCGGAAGCGCCCGGCTCTGCGCCGGTTTCTCGAGAAGCGTGACCATAGGCCGCCTCCTTTCGGGATCTGAGGCGTATAACTGAGCTTAGCTCATAGTTATTCCGAACAACAATGAGTTAGGATCACGATCATGGCCAGTTCCCCCGACGACGAGCTCCCCGACCTGTTCCTGCGTGCCACCAAGCGCATCCGGCGCAATCAGATGACGCGCCTGGCGCCCCTCGGGCTCACTCCCTCGCAGGCTCGCGCGCTGCGCACCATCGGCCGGGCTCCGGAACCGCTGCGGATGTCGGCCCTGGCCGAGCACCTAGGCATCGTCCCGCGCTCGGCCACCTCGCTGGTCGATGCCCTAGTCGCCGCGGATCTGGTGGTTCGCACGCCGGACCCGACCAGTCGCCGCGCCACCCTGGTGACTCTGAGCGACTCCGGTCAGGAGGCGCTGAACCGCATGTCGGAGGCTCGTCGTGAGGCCACCGCCGAGATCTTCGCCGCGCTCACCGCCGATCAGCGCGAGACGTTGCGCACCCTGCTGCAGGCGCTCGGCACCGCCGAGGGCTGACGTCGCGGGGCCCGGGGCCGCACGGCTCGACCCCGGCGGAATCGGGTACCGCCGGGATGTACACCGCACGCGCGGGCGCTCGGAATCAACGCGGCTCGTGCGCGTTGGTCATGAGCATGAGCTCCGCACTGCAGGCGATTCCCTTCTCGATCCTGGACCGTTCACGGGTCCGGCAGGGACAGAGCCACTCCGACGCGCTGCGCGAGACTGTCGAGTTCGCGCGACTGGCGCAGGACTGGGGGTATCACCGGTTCTGGGTCGCCGAGCACCACAGCGTGCCCGGGGTCGCGGGGTCCGCTCCGACGGTGCTGGCCGCCGCGGTCGCCGCCGCCACCACGCGCATTCGAGTCGGCACCGGTGGCGTGATGCTGCCCAATCATCAGCCGCTGGTGGTCGCCGAACAGTTCGGGGTGCTCGAATCGTTGTTCCCGGGTCGGATCGATATGGGGCTGGGCCGATCGGTCGGCTTCACCGACGGGGTGCGGCGCGCGCTCGGCCACACCAAGGACGACGCCGAGGATTTCGACGCCCAATTGACCGCTCTGCTGGGCTATTTCGCCACCGGCAGCCGCGGAGTGCACGCCTGGCCCGCGGAGGAGCTGCGGGTTCCGGCGTTCCTGCTGGCCACCGGGTCGAGTGCGCAGCGCGCCGCCAGATTCGGATTACCGCTGGTGATAAGCCCTTTCACGGGCGTGGAACCGATGATCGAGGCGATCGAGCGATACCGCGCGGAGTTCGCGCCCACCTCGGCGAACCCCGCGCCCTACGTTATCGTGTCCACCTCGGTGGTGCTGGCCGATTCCCCGGCGCACGCTCGTCGTCTGCTCCTGCCCGAGGCGTGGTCGGCGGCCTACTCGCGGACCCGGGGTGAATTCCCGGCGCTGATCTCGCCGGAACAGGTGGAACGCGAGCCGATGACCGGCAGGCAGCGCGCGATCTTCGAGGAATCCCTGCGCGGGCATATCCACGGCACCGAGGACACCGTGCTACCCGAGTTGGAGCGGCTGGTGCGGCGCTCGGGCGCGGACGAGATCCTGGTGCACACCAGCACCTTCGACCGCGCCGCGCGGCTCGAATCACATCGCCGATTGGCCGCCGCGGTGCGGCCCCGGCTCGCCGCAACCGGCTCGGTGTGATCGGCGCTCACTCCGCCTGCGGCAGATGGACTTTGGCCTCGTCATAACCGGCATCGCCCGCGGCGGCCGCGGGACCGTAGACCAGGTGCAATACGCCGGTCTGGAACGGTGTGGCCGAAAGCAGCTGCAGCGGAATGGGTTCGCTCTCGCCGAAGAGGCGCTCGCCCGAACCCAGCGAAATCGGGTGCACGAACAGGTGCAGTTCGTCGAGCAGTTCGGCGGACAGCAGCTGGCGCACGATCGAGGGTGAGCCGCTCATGGCGATATCGGAGGTGCTCTCCTGCTTCAGTGCGGTGACGCCCTCGATCAGATCGCCCTTCAGCTGCTCGGAATTGCGCCACGGCAGGTCCAGATCCTGGTGCGAGACAACGATCTTGCGGGCATCGCCGAGCGATTTGGCCATGCCCGAGTCCGGGCCGCCCTCGTCCTCACGCTGCGGCCAGGCGCCCGCGAAACCCTCGTAGGTGACGCGGCCCAGCAGCAGCGTGTCGGAATTGCCGAGCTGCGCGCCGACGGCCGCGCCCATCTCGTCGTTGAAGTAGGGGAAGTGCCAGTCCTGGGGGTTCTCGATGACGCCATCGAGGGAGATGAAGAATCCGGCGGTGATCTTTGACATGGGATGCTCCTGTCAGCGGTGCGGGTCACCGGTTCGTTCCGGTGCGGGAAGGTAACTGCCTGTACAGACGGCGGCCGATATCGGTATTCATCGCGGCCCCGAAAGATTCTCCTGTGACCCGGAGCACACCGCTAGTGGTGCGGCATGCCGCCCATCTCGGAGCCCGATGACCCGCCCGCGGCCGTGTCCGTGTCCATGTTCATGTCCGTGTCCATGTTCATTCGGACGGGTGCGGCCCGCTGGCCCGGAGCCAGGACCAGGAACTGGCCCATCATGCCGTGATCCTCGTGCAGCAGCAGGTGGCAGTGGAACATGTACGGGTAGTTCGGGTCCGCGTGGTCGGTGAAACGCATGGCCAGGGTGAACACCGGGCCGGGCGGGGTGAACACGGTGTCCTTCCAGCCCGCCAGTTCCGGGGGCGGGGGAGCGTCGTCGACGGCGATGATCTGGAACTGCACGTCGTGAACGTGGAAATTGTGCGGCCAGTTGTCGACATTGCGGACCGTCCACACCTGGGTGGTGTCGACCGCGACGGTGAAGTCGATCCGGTTCATGTCCATGCGGGCCCGGTTGATCATGAACCACTGCAGCTCGAAGGAGCGGTCCGCGGCCGTGCCGATTGGGGCGACGGGTGCAATGTGCGCCAGCGAATCCGGAAGCGCGGCAGCGGGTTCGAGTGTTCGTCCGGTTCGGAACTCGAGAATGTCGAAGGAGTCGTCGAAACCGAAGGATGCCGCCTCGCGGGCCGGGAGGGTGCCGCGATTCTCGATCGGGAAGGAGCGCAGCATGGTTCGCGCATCGCCGTCGAACGCCACCACGATCTCCACGCGCTCTCCCGGGCTGATCAGTACGCGATCGCGGCGCAGGGGTGCGGGCAGCAGACCGCCGTCGGTGGCGATGAGCGCGAAGTCGCGGCCGTCGGCGAAGCCGAGGTTGTAGAGGCGGCCCGAGGAACCGTTCAGAATGCGCAGCCGCACCCGGGAAGTGCGGACGTCCAGGTGCGCACGGTTGATTCCATTGGTGAGGATCGTGTCTCCGAGCAGGCCGACATCGCTGGGATCGGACTCGTCCAGCGCGCCGTCCGGGCTGAAGCGGCGATCCTGGATCACCAGCGGAATATCGTCCACGCCATAGGTTTTCGGCAGTTCGAGGGCGTTCGTGTCGGCATCGTCGAGCAGGAAGAATCCGGAAAGCCCGCGATAGACGTGCTTTTCGGTCGAGCCGTGCGGATGCGGGTGATACCAGAGACTCGCGGCCTGCTGGCTGATCGTCCAGGTCGCCGTCCAGTCGCCGTCCGGCTGGATCGGCTGATACGGGCCACCGTCCATCCGTGCGGGCACGTGCATGCCGTGCCAGTGCACCGTGGTCATCTCCGGCAGTGCGTTGCGCACCGTCACCGCGACGGTCTCACCCCGTGCCGCGCGCAGCGTCGGGCCCAGCACCGCACCGTTGTAACCCCAGGTCGGAGTCTTCTTCCCGAGCACCATCTCGGATTCACCGACCCCCGCGCGCAGGGCGAAACGCCGCACCCCGTCGGCCCCGACCGAGGACTCCGCGAGCGGCGGAATCGGCAGCGCCCGGGAACCGTCGCCCGGCACCGAGCCGGAGCCGCCCGCGCACCCGACCGCCGCGACCACCGGCGCCAGCCCGAGCGCCGCGAGCATGCCGCGCCGAGAGAACTGTGTGGATCGCCGAGGCTGTGCGGACCGAGAGCGCGCTGGGGATCCCGAGGGCGGCGCGGGGTGCGGACGCGCGGTGGATGTTGAGCGCCATGCGGTTTCCGAGGTGGGTGTGGGGGCCGAGAGCGGCGTGGGTTCCGTCGGCGGCGTGAGGGCCGAGGGTCGCGTGGGTTCGGGCGGTGGCGTGGAGGTCGAGGGTTGCGTGGGTTCGGACGTGGGCATGCAGGCCGGGAGTCGCGGGTCCGTCGGTGGCGTGCCGCCCGGGTTCGTCGGTGGCGTGCCGCCCGGGTTCGGCGTGGGTTGCGAGAGGGGTGAGGGGGGTGTTGCCCGCGAGGGTGGTACCGAACGGGACTGTCGGGGAGATCGGGCTCGCGAGGGCACTGGCATGGATTCGAGTCTTCGCGGACCGGGAGTGGGCGGGGTCCTTCCGGCGGCCGGGGATTCGGGGTACCAGCTCCTGCCTGGGACCCTTGTGGGACGGGACGGTTGCTGGTATGTAACCGCTCTGACCTGGGGTGGGGGCGAGCGTCGGTGTGCGCGTCCCATACCGTGGACGGGTGAGCGACACCGTCATCCGCCGTGATCTGCGGCTGCTACTGCGCTACACCCCGCTGCTGCTGGTTCCCCTGTTGCTGCTCGCCAGCACCTTCCCGGAGCAATTCCGAGTGCCGCTCGGTTACTGGCTGCTCGCGATGGCCGCCGCCGCCCTGTTCGTGGTGGCCGATCGGTGGCCGTTGCCCGTCTCGCTCGCGGTGTCCGCGCTCGCGGTGCCGATGTTCCTCGTCGATGCATGGGGTCTGTCGGGACTGGTGCCGTATCTGGGCGCGGTCGCGCTCGTCCACGCGGTGGCGCACACCACTCCGGTAGCGAGCACGGTCGCCGCGCTCGGCTGGGCGGTGGCGGCGCTGATCGGGGTGTGGTCGAGTCATATGCCGTTCTGGCGACCGGCCACCGCGGTCGAGGCGCTGGCCGTGGTCGGGCTGCCGGTGCTGCTCGGGCTCTATCTGCGCGCGCACGATCGATTGGCCGAACGGCTCCGGCTCGATGCCGCCATGGCCGAAAGTAGAAGGGCCGAAGCCGAATCGCACACTCGCGCCGTCGAGCGCAGCGCCATGGCGCGCGAGCTGCACGATCTGGTCGCGCACCATATGGCCTCGATCGTGCTGCGCATCGAGGTGGCGCGGCATGTGCTCGACGATCCGGATCCCCGGGTGCGTGCGGTGCTGGACGACGTGCACGACACCGCCGCCGATGCCCTCGCGGACATTCGCAGATTGCTTGTGGTCCTGCGTGATCCCGGGCTGGGCGAGGTGGCTCTCGTCGAGGCCGAGGCGGTGCTGACGGAGCTGGACGCGGCGGTGACGCGCACTCGCGCAGCCGGATTCACCGTCGACGCGACCGTGAGCGCGACCACGGCCGGACTGGACGCCATCGGCCGCCTCACTCTGTTGCGAGTGGTGCAGGAGTCCCTCACCAATGTCATGAAGCACGCTGACCGTGACAATCCGGTCGAGGTGCTGGTCGCCGACACACCGGAGGGCATCATCGTTCGCGTCGCGAGCGGTGAGCGCGTCACCGCCGGAGCGGGACGTGACGCCGGCCCGACCGCGCGTAGCGGCGATGTCGGGTTCGCGGCAGGTGATGGCAGCACCGGATCCGCTGGGAGTCGTCCCGGTCCAGGGTGTGCCGGGCACGACAGCAGAGCTGTATCAGCGGGGCGTGCCGGCAGCGTCGGATTCGCTGCGGGCGACCGCAATCCAGGACTCGCGCGGCCTGGCGCAGGTGCCGGGTCGTCCGGAACGGTCGGCAGCAACGGGTCCGCCGGGCAGGACGGGGTCGATGCCGCCGGGCACGGCATCATCGGCATGCGGGAGCGGGTGGATATGGCGGGTGGCACATTCGACGTCCGTCCGGTCGGGAGTGGCTGGGTGGTCGAGGCGCTGTTGCCGGATGCGCGGGGCGGAGACCGGCGCGATGACACGACGGGGTGGGGCGAATGATCAAGGTGCTCATAGTCGATGATCAGCGCCTGGTGCGCACCGGACTGCGGATGCTGCTCGAATCCACGCGGGATCTGACCGTGGTGGGGGAGGCGGGAGACGGGGTCGAGGCGGTGCGCCAGTGCGCGCGGTTGTCCCCGGATCTGATCCTGATGGATCTGCGGATGCCCGGACTCGACGGTGTGGGCGCGACCCGGCAGATCGTCGAATCCGGTTCTTCGGCAAAGATTCTGGTGCTCACCACCTTCGACGATGACGCGCACCTGTATCCCGCTCTCGCCGCGGGCGCGGCCGGATTCCTGGTCAAGGACACCGCGGCCGCCGATCTGCTGACCGCCATCCGCCGCACCGTCGAGGGCGATATGCACTTCTCGCCACAGCTGGTGCGCAGGCTGGTCGACCGTGCGCTGCACGCGGATTCGAAGCCCGCGCCTCCCTCGGCCGATCTGACTCCGCGCGAACGCGACGTACTGCTGCTGGTCGGTGCGGGCCTGAGCAATCAGGAGATCGCCGACCGCCTGTTCCTGGGCGTCACCACCGTCAAGACCCACGTCGCGAATCTGATGGACAAGACCGGCTGCGACAACCGGGCCCGGCTGGCGGTGTTCGCGTACCGGACCGCGGAAGGCTCCTGATCCGGTCTCGGGTGTCGTTGCGGGCCAAGGCTGTCCGGCCACGACCTAGGCGTATTCGTCGACCAAGCAAGTATTTGGGGGCTCGATGAACGCGCCGCCGGGTGTTACGCAATGCTGTGGGGCGAGGCTCGCGACCTGTGAATGGGGAAGGCCCGCGACCTCGGCGGCCGGCATCGTCAGCGCCGGCCTCAGCGAAGGATGTGATCAGCGACAGTAGGGGTTTGAGGGTATGGCCGAAAGTGCGGTTATCGGGCTCGTGGGCGGGCTGTGGCTCGTCGGGGCCGGTGTTGTCGGTTCGGTGACCTGGGTGCGCCTGCAGTACAGCGGTGCGATCGGGCGCACCGAGCTGCTCGCGCGGATCGCCGGGCAGGCCTTGGCGTGGCCGGTGACGGTTCCGGTGCTATTGCTGTCCGCGCGGCGGTAGCACAGCGACCAGCGGCCGGACTCGCCCGGGAGAAACAGTCCCGGACGGGTCCGGCCGTTCAGCGCACCTCGAAAGTGCCCGAGACGCCGGTGAACTCGGTGAGGGTTCGATCCTCGCGTGCGGCGTGGCCGTGATATCGGATCTGGTAGGTGCCCGCGGGCGTGCCGACCGGGATATCCCAGGTGACGGTGACTCGCGAGACGCCGCCGGAATCAGGACGCCAGCGGAATTTGGTCGCCCAGTCGTTGTCGTCGGCGATCGTGCACCACGCCTCGCCGTCGAGTCTGCGGACATCGAGATAGGTTCCGCCGCGCCGCAACTCGTTGCCCGGATCGGCGCCCGCGAATTCGATCAGCACCTGCGAGCCGGTGCGATAGGACGCGGCGGGCGCGGTCAGCACATCCCCGAACTCGTGACCGCTCGGTGGAACATCCTGGCGCGTGCGGTCTTTCGCCGAGCGCTGCCGGGCCGCGAGATCGGGTGCCGCGGGACCGCTCGCGGCCTGCTCACCGTCCCGCATGGCGGTCGCCAGTGCGGCGGCGATCTGCTGCAGCGCGGGCAGTTCCCAGCGACCGAAGAGCGTGCTGCCGCCCTCGTAGCGCTGCTCGTCGTACTCCTCCGGCGTCGTCACATAGTGGATGTAGGAATTGCTGTACCCGGCCACCAGCACATCGGCCAGATCGGCCCCGACGATCCCGGCCACGGTGCGGCGCAGGCGAAGTCCGGCCGTGATGGTGACCTCTCCCGGTATGCCGATCAGGTACAGCTGCCCGATCCGCAGCAGCTGAACCGGTGCGATCTCCTGCACGAACGGGGTGAGCCGGTTCAGGATCCCGCCCGGCGCCACGACGGCCTTGGGCGCTTGCGCGGCAGCGAGTTTCGGGGTGAGCCGGTACAGCAGGCCGTTTGCGATCCGGTCCCATCCGGAGCCGCGGCCCTCGTGGAAGGTCTTCCAGAAGGTCGGTCCGTCGAATCCCGCGCCCGCGAGCGATGACGCACCGGCGCAGGGCTTCCCGGTCCGGTGCTCGCGTCCGTCGCCGGTGAACTCGGCGGACACCGTCACCGCCGACAGATCGACGTGCACGATCCGGTAGTCGATATCGCCGCAAATCGCCTGTCCCGCAGCGGTGGCCAGCTCGGCCGCCGCCTCGAACTGTCGTGTGCCCAGGATCCTGGTGTTCTCGAATTCGTCATCGGTGGGTCCGTGCCCGGGCCGCCCGGCCAGGTTCGGTGACATGTCGCCGGCATTGGTCTGGGCGAAGGCCGCGATGAAATCCGGCTGCGGCGAGGCGAGATAGTCGACGCCCCGCACCACCCGTTCCCAGTGGTAGGCCGCGTATCCCTTGTTGTCCCCGGAGATCAGCGTGTTCCGGTTGGTCATCGAGGTGTTGTGCGCGGCGAACCAGTCGATGGCTCCGACCGGCACGCCGGCCCGGTCGATGCGCAGCAGCGTGGTCTGCGGATCGACGGCATCGGGAAAGAAGTCCCGGTCCGACCGGGGGTTTCGCTCGAACGCCGACCGCGATCGGTTGACGCTCGCATCGTGCAGCTCCCCGTGCGCGAGTCGCAGGCTCGCGGGCGCGAGATCGGCGTGCGCCCGCTCGACCGCCTCGACGATGCCGTCCACGATCGCCCCGAAGGTCTTGGGCCGGAAGCCGCCGGTGGTGGTGTTGTAGAGCCGGTGGTGTGCGTATCCGCCCGGCCCGCAATGGGTATGGGTGGCCGTCAGCATCACATTGTGTTCGGTGTAGGCGTCACCGAACCGAGCCGCCAGCCGCCGCAGCACCTCCTGGTTGAGGCTGGAGAAGATCAGCGGCAGATCGTTGACGACCAGCAGCACCCGCCGCCCGGTGTGGCCGTCGGCGAAAACGAAAGCGCGCGAACGCAACCTGGTGTGGATCCCGTCGGTGCGCTGATCGGCCATCCCGTACCCGAGCATGCCTGCCCCGGCCGCCTCGCCGGTGATGTCCGCGATCCCGCGCCCGGCCAGGTACCGCTCACTCGATTCGCTCATGTATCGAACTTAGACACAACGGACCGGCGCCGCGCTCGATTCACGGGTGATCGGCCCGAGTCCGCGACGCTCGAATTCGGCTGCCTCGCATAGCCGTCCGATATGACCGCGCTGGCCTGCGCCGACCGACTCCCTGGGACTTCGGGTACTGCTAACTATTGTTAGCAGGGGTGCTCGCTGGTTCAATGGGTCTGTGTCTATCAACGGCGATAGCCCCTTCGACCGGCCGATGATCATCGGCCGGTCGTGGTGATTTCCCGGACGCTGTGCGCACCCGCGCGTCGTCCCGAGAACACGCAGTCGGCCAGCGACAGCCCGCTGACGTACGAATTCGAGCACACGCCGACGGCGCTGCGGCCCGCCGCGTACAGGCCCGCGATGGTCTCACCGTCGGCCGTGAGCACGCCGCCGGTCTCCTCGTCCACGAGTAGGCCGCCGAGGGTCAGCATGGGCGTGGGGTAGGTCAGCGCGGCGCGCATCGAGATGTCGAGCAGGGTGAACGGCGCGGTGTCGATGGCGCGGCGAATCTGATCCGGCTTGCCCATCGGATCCGGCTCCCCGGCCGCGATGGCGCGATTGTGGGCATCGACGGTGTGCCGCAACGCGTTCGGATCGATCCCGGCCCGGGCGGCCGCCTCTTCCACGGTCCGTCCCGTGATGCGCCCGAACCGCAGCAGCCGTTCGGTCTGCATGCGCTGGAACCACACCGATTGCGGGCCGATCTGCCCGCGCGCCTCGGTCAGCAGGTCGGCGTCGAGCAGCAGCCATGCTCGGTTGCCGGGCCGCGCGGCGATCGCCCCGCCCAGCGCCGCACCGTAGCGGGATTCGTCGACCATGCGCTGTCCGTCGTCGCCGACCGCGAGCGCGGCGAACATGGCACTGGGCGGCGCGATGAACCGCCAGGTCGAGATGGTGTCCATTTTGCCGGTGGCGGCGCCGATGTCGGCCGCCATGGTGATTCCGCTGCCGTCGTCGCCCGCGGTGCCCAGCGGCAGGCCGGACGAGTGCGGGTAGTTCGGTGCGTGCCGCGCCACCATCGCCTCGTTGGCGATGAAGCCGCCGGTCGTCACGATCACCGCCGACCGGGCGCGGATGCGGGTGGGCGCGCCGTAGCGCTGCTCGAGCCGGTCCATGCGCCGCTGCACCGCCGCGCGCAGATCCGGGTGGTAGACACCGGGTTTGGCGGATATTTTCGCCAGCGTCGCGAACCTGCGCCGCACCGACTTCGGCGCCGCGGCCAAGGTGAGGGCTTCGACGCCGACGACTCGTCCGTCCTCGACCACCAGTGAGGTCGCCCGGGTGGCGGTCTGCACCCGGACCCCGTGCGCGGCCGCAGACGCGGCCAGCGGCGCGAAGAGCTTCTTGCCCGAGACGCCGCGTCCGTGCGCGCGATGCCCGCGCGGCGCGGGGGTGGCCAGATCGCGGAACCCGCCCGCGATCTCACTGCCGGAGTAGTACAGGTAGTGCTCGTCGGTCGGGTACGAGGTCTTGTACGGGCACAGTGACGGCTGGAACGGAACCCCGTGTCCGGTGAGCCAATCGATCAGCCCGGCGGAGTCCTCGCAGAAGCGGCGCAGCGTCTCCTCGCGCACCGCGTCGCCGACCTCCGAACGCAGGTAGGCGTACATCGAATCGACATCGTCCTCGACCCCGGCGGCGCGCTGCACCCAGGTGCCGCCGCCGGAGTACACGATGCCGCCGGACAGCGCGGTCGCGCCGCCGCCGATGAAACGATCGATCGCCAGGACGTCCGCACCCGATTCACGGGCCGCCAGGGCCGCGCTCACACCCGCCCCGCCGTAGCCGACCACCACGACATCCGCCGTCCGGTCCCACGCCTGTGCCATCGCCCCGACCACCTTTCGTCCCGGACCCGCCATGGCCCGCGGACAATCGGGGCAAACTATAACGTGTTCTAATTCGCTTGCCTAGCCGAGCAGTCCACCCAGCATTCCGCCGCTCTGACCGGCTTCCTGGCCGCCGCCGGTACCGCCGATGAATCCACCCGGCGGCAGTTCCGAGGGCTGCACGATGACGAAGCCGCGTCCCGAGAACGACAGCGTCAGACCCTCGCCGGTGCTGCGGCCCATCAGCCGGCCGAGCCCGAAGGAGTCATTGCGCTTGATTCCGGTCTGCAGGCTCGAGGACCAGGCCACCGCGGCCTGCGGATCGGCATAGGTCGGCTGATCCACATTGAGCACGACCGGCGAGCCGTGCGTGGTGATGGCGATGCGACCGCGGCCGGTGAAGACGCAGTTGAAGAGTCCGGCATTGCTGGCGTAACCGGCCGCGCCCTGGACCCTTTGGATCTTGTAGGACAGCGAGGTGTCGAAGGCCAGCACGTTCGCGCCGTTGATGGTGAGCCCGTCGCTGCCGTCCAGATCCACGGTGTGCACATCGGCGGCGGCATTGGCCAGGAACAGGTCTCCGCGACCGGACACCTGCATGAGCGGCACGCCCTCACCGGTCAGCCGCTGCTGGATGGCGCGCCCGATGCCGCCGGAGCCGAGCGCCTTGAAGTGCAGCTCGCCCTGATACGCGACCATCGATCCGGCGCGCGCCATGGTCTCGCCGTTCACCGCGACGCGAATCATCTTGCCGCCCTGCTTCTGAATGCCCTGGCCGCTGACCTCGGCGTGGCTCTGGTTGAACAGGTCGCTCTGCATCGGCGGAACTCCTTGCTGCGAGGGCGGCGGCGAAACCGGGGCCGCCGGTGAATAGCCTTGCGCCGGTGCGTATCCGGGGCTGGGTGTATAGGGCGGCGGTGCCGGGGGCGGACTCTGCGGCGGTGCCGCGGGTTGATACTGCGGCGGTGCCGCGGGTTGATACTGCGGCGGCGCTGCGGGTTGATTCTGCGGCGGTGCCGGTGGCTGGTACTGCGGCGGTGCCGGTGGTTGATACCGCGGCGCGGCCGACGGCTCATACTGCGGTGGAGCGGCGGCCGTGCTCGGCGGGGCCTCGGGTTCGTCGTCGATATCGACGCCGTAGGCCGCCGCGATTCCCGCGAGGCCGTTGTCGTATCCCTGGCCGACCGCGCGCACCTTCCACGCGCCGCCGCGCCGGTATATCTCCACGCAGACCACGCCGGTCTCGGTGCTGAGCCCGGTCATCTGGAATGTCAATGTGCCGGAATCGGATCCGATGGTCGCGGTCAGCGAGTTCGCCCCGGCGAAGGTGGCCGGTCCGCTGCCGTCCAGGCTCGCGGTGATGGCGATCTTGTCCACGTCCGCCGGGATCGCGGAGGTCTGCACGTCCACCATGTCGCCCGCGCCCCGGCCGTGCCGGTAGGTGACACCCGGGGCGGCCGGTTGGTTGAAGAATACGAAATCCGCGTCCGAGCGCACGCGTCCGTCCGTGTTCAACAGCAGAGCCGAGACATCGACGCCGGCCGAGGAACTGACCGTGACCGTCATCCGATCGGCGGGCGCGGGCCGATTCTCACCGCGAGCGAGTGCGGTCATCGCGGACCCTCCCTGTCGATGGTGAACTGTCCGAGCGTCAGGCGACTCACGGTTTCCAGTCTGTCGCGAGTTCGGTTCGCGCGCTAGCGCCTTCTGGATCGCAGCCGCTGAGGTCAGCGCGTCGCGGTGACCGACCGGGGTGGCACGCGCTCGAGCGCGGCGGCCTCCGCGGTCACGATCTCGCGGAAACTCTCCGTCACTTGATCGTGGTAGACCCGGATGAGGTTATCGACGGCGTCGAGATCGGCATCGTCGGCGGGCTCGCCGGACTGCCACAGTTCCAGCATCTTTCGCGCCACCACCACGTGCCCGGCCGGTTCCAGCGGTTGGTAGAAGGCCCGCCCGGCCTCGGGGGTGTCGATCAGCAACTCGCCGATGGAATTGAAAAGGCTCAGGTAGACCGTCTGCCCGACGGCCGCCAATCCGACTCGCAGCACATGCAATTCCGCGCGCATGATGTCCGGAACGCCGGCGTCGCCGGTGGCCACGAGCAGTTCGAACCGTTCGATCGCGCGAGCCAGCGGCGCGTGGTCGTAGCCGCGCGGATTCTTCGACACGGTGCGCACGGCCTGCAGCAGCAACAGATGGTCGACATCGATGATGTCGCCGAAGATCTTGGCGGATCGCTCGGGCAGCTGCCGCGCGAACCGGAAGATGTAGCGCGCGGTATCGACTCCGCCGTAGAGGTAGATATCGCGCACCACATTGCCCAGGCCCCGCCGGGCCTCGACGAATCCGACCGTGGCCAGGCGTCCCAGCGCGCTGTTGATCGTCGGCGTGCTGATCCCGAATTCGGCCGCCAGCCGGCGTACCGACGGCATCAGCTCGCCGGGGGGATAGACCCCGGCGGCGATGCGGTACGCCAGCGTGTCGGTGACTTCGTCGACGACGGTCGGAATCTTCACCCGGCAATTCTGTCAGCAGGTCCGGCCGACGCCGCCGAGTGCGGGGCTTCGTACCGGTAGTCGTCGAGCGGGAACTTGCGATTGCCGCGGCGGGCCTCGAAGAATCCGGACGGCCGCACATAAGTGGTGTCGCCCTGGGAGTTGCGGTAGTAGGTCGGCACGTGCGCGTTCAGCTCGGCGAGGTAGTAGCGCAGCGCCTCGCCCTGCTCGTGGATCTGCCGGTGGTACGCGTCCGCGGCGTCCTTGCGCACCTCGCAGTAGACCGCGTTGCGGCGGCGGGCCTCGCCGATCGCCCGGACGGCGTGATCGGAGGTCATCTCCACGAAGGCGTGCCAGCCCGAGCCGGTCCAGGAGTACGGTCCGCACAGCGTCCATCGATTCGGCAGGCCGGGCACCGAAACGCTCTGGTACGCCTGCAATCCCTCGGAGTTGTAGAACTCGGCGAGGTCGAAGCCGTTGCGGCCCACCACGTTTCCGGGGCGGTAGGTTTCCGGGTCGGAGAACACCTCGTACCCGGTCGCCAGGATCAGGACGTCCAGCTTGTGCAGCGCGCCGTCGCGGGTCTTCACCGCGGTCGGGGTGATCTTGTCGATCGGCGTGGTCACCAGTTCGACATTGTCTCGGTTGTAGGCCTGCAGGTAGCCGTTGGACATGGTCGGCCGCTTGGCGATGATGCCGAAGTCCGGGGTCAGTGCCGCCCGGGTCTCGGGATCGCGTACCACCCGCTCCAGATAGCGGCGGTAGCCCTTGATGCAGAGCTCGTCGAACTTGTCCATGACCGGATGCGCGAGGGTGCTGGGCGCCTTGATCGCGCCGCGCAGCACCAGATCGATGGCGATCAGCGCGCCGCCGTGGATTCCGGCCTGCACGCCCGGGACGTTCAGCACGCGCTGCACGGCGCGCGGCATCGCGAAGTCCGGTTTGGGAATCGACCAGACCGGAGTGCGCTGGAAGACCGACAGGTGCCCCACCTCGGACGCGATCGACGGAATGATCTGCACCGCACTGGCTCCGGTGCCGATGATGCCGACCCGCTTACCGGTCATGTCGTAGTCGTAGTCCCAGTCGGTGGGCCGCTGGATCTTGCCCCTGAAGGAGTCGCGCCCCGCGATGCCGACGTCCTGCTTGGGTCGCACGAACGCGCCGACCGCACTGATCACGAAGCGCGTGGTGAGCACCGATCCGTCCGACAGGTGCAGAGTCCACCAGCCCCGGGCGTCGTCCCACTGCTCGCGTTCGACATTGGTCCGGAAGCGCACCTTGGGATAGACGCCGAATTGCTTCGCCACGTCGACGTGGTACGCCTTCACCTCCGCGCCCTTGGGGAAGGCCCGGCTCCAGAAGGCGTTGCGCGCGAAGGAGTATTGGTAGGCGATGGCCGGAATGTCCACGCCGATACCGGGGTACTGATTCTCGTGCCAGCTGCCCCCCACGTCGTCGGACCGCTCCAGCACCACGAAGTTCTCGATCCCGCCCGCCAGCAGCTTGACCGAGGCGGCGATGCCACCCGGACCCGCGCCGATCACCGCCACCTCGAATTCGGGTGTGGTCCGTTCGGGGGCGCTGACCTCGGAGTGTGTGGTCATGAGGAGGGAACCTTTCAGTGGTCGAACCGGGGGCGGCGCTCGATTCGGGCAGCCCGCGTCATCTCCCGTAACTGTATAACACAGTGTTAAGTGTCCCAGACGATGAATGAGATGCGCCGGGTTCCGAAGGAGAACGAATATCGATCGGCGACAACGCGGTCGCGCGGGCCGGACGATCACGCGCTGATCATCGTGGGAACCGGCATCGGTGCGGGAGTGGCGCCGCGCGGGAGTGAGTGAATCGCCTCCGAGCGGCTCGCCGAGACCCGCGGGCAACCGGCGCGGGCCCGGCGGGCGGCTTTCGGCGGTGGGCCGCATCGGTCTCGGCGAGCGGCGGTGTGGTGTCGGTCTGTCGCGCGGTTCGGGTCGGCCGCGGGGGAGTGGTTCGGCCGCAGCCGGTCTCAGTCGATCGCCTCGGCCAGCAGCCGCGCGAAGTTGGCCTCGCCGACCAGCGTCGGATGCAGGGGGACCACGCCGGTCCCGGCCGGGACGACGGCGACGGTCCAGTTGTCCGGCGGATTGCAGCCGTCGTGGCCCGCGCCCGGGGCGATGAAATCGACGTAGTCCGCGCCGTGTTCGGCGGCGATCGCCGAGGTCATCGCACCGAGACGGTTCATCAGCCCCTGGAGGTAGTCCGCGTCCTCGGGCCAGAACGGGGCGATCGGATAGCAACCGCCGGGCTGGAGGTAATTACCGTAGCTGGTGAGCACGATGCGGGCGTGCGGGGCGCGTGCGCGAACCGCCTCGATCACGGTGGCGATCCGGGGGGCGACCGCGTCGATCGCCGCGGCGCCCAGATCGGTGCCGGTCGCGGTACTGCGGGCCTGGCACGAGACGCCGTTGGGCGCGGGCAGCGGATTGAGGCAGCCGAGCGCGACACTGGTCAGCTTGGCGTCGTTCGCGCCGATGGTGAGGGTGACCAGGGTGGTATCCGGGGTGACCGCGTCGATCTGCACGGGCACTCCGTTCTGCGGGGTGCTCAGGATGTTGTCGGTGGTGGCGCTGCTGCAGGTGACATCGGTGAAGGTGGTCGCGTGCAGCCGCTGCGCGAGCAGATGCGGATAGTTCCGATCCGAGCGCAGGCAGGGGGCCGGGGTGATCTGGTCGGGCAGCAGCGGTCCCGCGGCGAGCGAATCACCCAGGGCCACATAGGTGATCGGAGCCTCTGCCGTCGCGGGACCGCCGGAGGTCAGCACTGCGGCACAGCCGAGGGTCATCGCGGCCGCGGCGTACCCGCCTCGGGATCGTCGGGGCCCGATCGTCTCGCTCGGTCGTGTCGCTGGCATCGAGATCTCCTCGGGTCGGCCTGGGTCGCTCCGGCTGCGGTCCGCGATCTCGAACATAGAGGACGCACTCCGGGGATTCGGGCACTTCCGGCGGTCGGCACGGTGGGCGGCATTCGCTGACATGGTGTCTACTAACCGGACACCATAGCGGATCGGTGTCCGATTCCTGGTGAGAAGGCAAGGGAGAGAAGATGAGTGCGGTACTGGGCCAGCAAGGCGTGCTGCTGGCTGTGCAGTGGGTGTCGACGCTGGTGAGACTGGTGGTCATGATCGTGCCGATGGTGGTCTTCCGGCTGTAGGCGAGCCGTGTTCTCGGCGCCGCTCAGGCCGTCTGCTGTGATTCGCGCTCGATCACGAGTGCGACATGCAGGCGAGAGGGGCAGTCCAGTTTGGTCATCACCTGCCGCAGATGATTGACCACCGTCCATTCGGCGATGCCCAGGCGGGTGGCGATCATCCGGTTCGTCATCCCCTCGGCGACCAGTTGTGCGATCTCGGACTGGCGCTTGGTGAGTCGCGAGACCGGCGACGGGGTATCGACGTCGGTCTCGTCCCGCCCACTCGGTGGCGACCAGCGACCCAGCAGTTCCCGGCAGCGCGCCGCGGTGGCGGCGTGCTCGGCGCCGGCTTCGGCGGCCGCGAGGATCGACTGCGCCATGGCGACGGCGTCCGGCAGCCGGTCGCGCTCGATCCAGACCTCCTCCAGCGCGGAGAGCATGTGCACGGCCCGGTCGAGCGAGCCGTAGTCCATCAGGCAGCGCACGGCGGTGACCAGGTCCGCCAGCCAGCGATCCACCAGCTGGGTGGTGGTGGCGCGCCGTTCGGGCTGCTCCGCCAGCTTCTCCAGCTCGACCGCGAGGCTGTACAGCGCGTCCGCCCGCACGAAGCGAATCCGTTTGCGGCGCTGCGGATCCGAGTTCAGCAGCTGACGGCAGAAGGTCCGGGTCACCCCGGACATGGTGTACGTGTAGTGCCCGTTCTCCCCGACCCGGTGTTCGAGCAGACTGCGGTCGACCAGTGCGGTGAGCTTCGAGGCGATCACCTCTCGCTTGGCGCCGCTGAGCAGCAGCACCTCCTCGAGATCGGTCAGCACGCTGGAGGCGGAGATCTGCAGCAGCAGTTCCACCGTGGTCTCGTCCAGCCCGAGGATGCTCCACTCCATGCAGTCGCGCAGGGTGCGATGTCGCGGCGGGGTGTCCACATACGGCGAACGGTCCAGTGCCCCGGTGGTTCTGATCTGTTCCAGCGTGCGCGCCGCGCCGATCCGGCCGACCGTGATGGCGGCCAGTTCCAGCGCCGCGGGCACACCGCCCAACTCGGAGACGATGTCGTCGATCGTCGATCGGTCCACGGTGGTCGCGCTGCGATAGCGGGTGCCGATGCTGTTGAGCAGGACCTGCGCGGCGGGCGAGGCCCCGGCGGGCCCGGCGGCGGCGTCGGGCCCGAAAGCCAAGGCGCGCAGCGGGAAAAGGCATTCCTGATAGAGATCGAAGGAGCGCTGGCAGGTGGCCACCACCACCAGGTTCCGGCACAGCTGCAGCAGCTGGGCGATGTCGGCGGCGATGTGCGGGGCGACGCGATCGCAGTTGTCCAACAACAGGATCGAGTGCTCGCCGCCGAGCCGAGTCGCGATCGGTGTCAGGGTGTCGGCCGGTCCGGGCTCGGATTCGCCGGTGGGCGCGTCGTTTCCGATGGCGGCCAGCACCGCGCGCCAGGCGGTCGCGCGGTCGGTGATCTCGGCCAGGTCGACCATCGTCACTCGCGATCGCCGTGCCTCGCCCGCCGCCAGCGCGGTGCGCGCCAGCCTGCTCTTGCCCACGCCGGCGATACCGGTGACGGTGAGCAGCCGAATCTGCGGATCGGCGATCTGCTGCCGCAATTCCGCCAATTCCGTACTGCGGCCGATCAATATCGGCACCCGGTAGTCGTCCGCTATGCAGGTGTCCGCGGGGCTGGTGAAAGGTGAGGTAGATAGGTCACCGGTGGCATTGACGGCCGACACTTTTCCCCCTGATTTCTCAACGGCGGATACGGGCGGAGGGTGTTTCCCGCACAGGGCACATTGCCTATGGGAGCGCATCGTATACCGGCATCGCCCGAATTGTTCTGTGGCGCAAATGCGCAAGCGAACGCCGTAGCAGCCCCGATAGGCCGCTCGCAGGCGAAAGCCCCCACTTTTGGTGGGCCGGGTGCGATATGGCAAGAAGTTGTCGATGGCGCCGCGAGCGACTCGATGCCGCGTTCGCGGGCCCGGCATGTCCGCTCCGTGTCTTGACCCGGGAGTCCCGCCTTGGTGAGCTGATCCGACCGACCGAACGGAGGACCAATCTGTGAGCGACGGACTGCGGTTCGTATCGACCACCGGCGAGCTCGAGGAGTTGCCGCTGCTGTCGGTGATCATGGCGGCCAAGCCGTCGCGCGCGGTGTATCAGAAGTGGATCGACAGCCAGGGCGGGACCGCCAAGTGGGTCCGCACCATGAGCAGCGACCACTACACCTCCGAGGAGCTCGCGGTGGGACCGTTCCCGCTGTCCTCGCCCCAGCGGTTCTGGTTCGTGGTGCTCTACGACCCGGCCGCGCACGGCCATCCGAACGAGTGGGAGGCCGTGCGATCGGTCGCCGACCCACTCGGCTGAACGCTCCGGACCGGCCGGTGCTGCCGCAGGTCCGGTACACCCGGTCGCGGTGGCCCGTCCTGCGGCGTCGGCGGACGGTTTTGATTGACTGGGCGGATGAGCGATCTGTTTGTGAAGATCTGCGGGCTGCGGACCGAGGCGGACGTGGATGTCGCGGTGGAGGCGCGGGCCGACGCGGTGGGGTTCGTTTTCGCGCCCAGTCCGCGGGTGGTGGATGCGCAGGTCGCTCGGCGGCTCGCGGCGCGCGTGCCCGCGCACGTGCTGACCGTCGGTGTGTTCCGCGGTCAGTCGATCGAGGAGGTCCGCGCGCTGACCGAGGCCGCTGAAATCAGCGCCGTGCAACTGCACGGGGACGAGGGCATCGAATACTACGAGGCCTTGCGCGCGCCCGGGCGGACCCTGATCCGGGCTACCGCCTCGGTCCCGCCCCCGGCTCGCACCGGTGAGCTGGGGGAGGACCTGCTGCTGCTCGACGCGCCGGAACCCGGCTCGGGCAAGCCGTGGAACTGGGGCGCACCCGATTTTGCGACGCCCGAAGGGCGGTGGCTGCTGGCCGGCGGACTGCATCCCGGCAATGTCCGGCAGGCGGTCGAGGTGACCGGCGCCTGGGGCGTGGACGTCTCCAGCGGTGTGGAGAGTGCCCGCGGCGTCAAGTCACCCGACCTCATCCGGGCCTTCGTGCGGTCGGCGCGAGGCGACTCGCACTAGCGGCTAGTTGACGACCTCGATGATGTCGCCGGGCTCGAGATAGTTGAAGTAGTTCTCCGCGCCCTCGGGTGTCATCCGGATGCAGCCGTGCGACTGCTCCTCGATCGGTCCGATATGGGTCGCGATGTCGCCGTTGAAGAACACGGCCCACTTCATCGGCACATTGTGCAGAGTGCTCCAGTGGTCCTCACGCTTGAAGGCGACCCGGAACACGCCCGGAGGCGTCTCGTAGCCGGGCCGCCCGTGCGAGATCGGCGTCGGACCGTAGGTGACCTTGCCGTTGTCCATCAGCCAGGCCTCGTTGGTCGAGAGGCGCATGCAGCCCCGGGCCTGATCCGAACAGGGGGCCGTGACGGGTGCGGGCGGGCTCGGAATCAGCGGCGCGACACCGGGAATGTCCGGGCCGCCCGGCCACAGTGGATCCGCCTGCGCGGGTGCTGCCAGTGCGAGTGCCGCCGCGGCGACGGCCGCCAGGGCCAGCGAGTGTGCGGTGGAGTGGAGAAAACGGTTACCAATCATGGATCCGACCTCTCTGTATTGCCTCACCCAGCCGGTCGCCCGAAGCGGGTGAGGAACCATCGCGTCGCGACGAGCACGGAACGATCAAGAGGCTTTTCATCATTGTGACCATGATTCGGGTGGGATCACCGAAAAACGGCCAAGATCAGACCTGTCTGATATCAGAGGTTTATCGGGGTTTGGGTGGACCGCATGCCCGGCCTGCCGATTCGGGTGTGCGGTCATCCCCGATGCGGTTCACCGGACCTGCCGACCCGGGATTTGCGCAGTGTTCACGCGCGGGAAACGGACGTAACTGGACGATTGACCAGTATGGGGGTGGGTTGGTAACGATGCTGAAGGGATGCGCATGAACGAGATCGATCGCAGGACGCTGTTACGAGGAGCCGTGCTGGGGGCCGTGGCGGGAACGGCCCTCGGTGCGGCCGGGCTCGCGGGGGCCGCGCCGATGCGGCGCGCACCCGCGGCGGTGCGCGATGCCGATGTGATCGTGGTGGGTGGCGGGATGTCGGGGCTGGCCGCGGCCAAGGCGCTGCGGTCGGCCGGACGGCGGGTGCTGGTGCTGGAGGCGCGGGAGCGGGCCGGTGGCCGCGTCCACAATGTGAGCACGCTCGGCGGGGTGAGCGTGGACGGCGGCGCGGAATTCCTGGGGCCCACCCAGGACCGGATCGCCGCGCTGGCAACCGAATACGGGGTGACCACGCTACCGACCTACAACCAGGGCGAATCGGTGTTCTGGATCGAGGATGTGGCGCACCGGGTTCCGGCCGCCGTGCCGTTGCCCGTGCTGCCGGGTACCGCGGAAACAGCCGCGGCCCTGGCCGAAATCGACCTCACCGCCGTGGGTTTCCCGGTGGGTGAGCCGTGGCGGCACCGCGATGCGGCGTATCTGGATTCGATCACCTGGCAGGACTGGATCGATTCGCACGCCCGTACCTACGAGGGGCGGCTGTTCCTGGCGCTGGCCGAATCCGCGCCGCTGTCGGTGCGACCACACGAGTTGTCCGCGCTGTTCATGATGAACTACTTCGCCTCGGCCGGAAACGAGCGGAATCCGGGTTCGTTCGAGCGGCTGCTGAGTGTGGAAGGCGGTGCGCAGGAACGGTTCTTCGACGGCGGTGCGGCGCTGGTCCCGCTGCGCATGGCGGCGACGATGGACGAAGCCATGGTGTACGGGGCCGCTGTGCGATCGATTTCGCAGCTGCCGGGCGGTGCGCTGGAAGTAGCAAGCGCCCGTGGCACTTTCACCGCGGACAAGGTGATCGTGGCGATGTCGCCCGCCATCAGCGATCGCATCGACTATCGACCGGGACTGCCCGCCGACCGCACCGAACTCTGTCGCGGCTACACCATGGGCCGCATCGCCAAATTCCTGGCGATCTACGATCGGCCGTTCTGGCGCGACAACGGACTGTCCGGTCAGGTCATCGGTGACGGCACGCCGATCGACGTCACCTACGAGAGTTACGGCGGTGGACACGCGGTCCTGATGGGCTTCATCTCCGCCGATGCCATGGCGGCGCTGGACCCGGTCCCCGATCAGGACTTCGTGGACCGGTGCCTGGACAGCTTCGTGCGCTACTTCGGGCCCGAGGCGCGCACCCGGCTGGTGGATCACGGATTCAAGAAGTGGGACGACGACCCGTGGTCCTGGGGTGGGCCGACCGCCACCACGCGCCCCGGGATCCTCACCCGTTTCGGACCGTCACTGCGCGAGCCCGTCGGCGGAATCCACTGGGCCGGAACGGAAACCGCCGACTTCTGGCAGGGGTACATGGACGGCGCGATCCGCAGCGGTGAACGCGCCGCCGCGGAAATCCTGGTGGTGTAGCGCGACGCGAGTCAGCGAATGCTGCTCAGATACGCGATCCACCCGCCGTGTCCGGTGATGTCCGCGGCGGTTCCGGTGGCGTCATGGGTGGCGGTGAATCCGACCACCGAGCGCCCGTCCTCCAGTTCGATGCCGGTCAGCGCCATCGGAGCCGGCAGGGCAGCGAGGAAGCGACCCAGTCCGGCCTCGGAGACCAGGAACAGCTCTCCGGTGATGGGCGCGCCCTGGCCCGGATTCGTGCGCACCAGACCGGGTTTGAGCGGCGTGGTGGCCAGCGCGGTGAGGCGGTAGGCGTCGGTGGTCCGGACCGTGCCGGCGAAACGCGCTCCCAGTTCCTCCAGTTGCCAGTGCAGGGGCTGGCCGCGCAGGTGTGCGCCGAAGACCGCCAGGTGCACGCCGCGATCGACCAGAAGCGGTGCGGGGGAGTCGTTGCCGAGTCTCGCGGCGATATCGACGGCGACCTGATCGGCGAAGGCGGGCACGACGAGCATCACGCCGAACGGTTCGCCGGTATCGGTGCGCGAGCCGGGGATCGCCACCGCCGCCAGATCGAGCAGATTGCAGAAGTTGGTATACGTGCCGAGGCGGCGGTTGATCCCCATCGGATCGGCCTCGACGGCGGCGAGGCTCGGGTGTTCGGTGGTGGTCGGCAGCAGCAGTGCGTCGAAGGGTTCGAGCAGTGTCGCCGCCGCGACCCGGGCGCGGGCCAGGATGTCCAGATCGGCGGCGAAGGCCGGACCGGTGGTGTTCGCGGCCGCCGCGATGATTGCCGCGACGATGGGATCCGCTCCGGCAGGGCGGGTTTCGAGAAACTGTCCGACCGCGGCATGCCGTTCGGCGACGATCGCGCCGTCGTAGAGCAGCAGTGCCGCCTCGAGCAGCGGCGCGATATCGACCGGCTCGACCTTGCAGCCCGCGTCCAGGGCCGCGGCCACCGTGCGGTCGAACGCCTCTCGGTACGCCTCGCTCAGCGGAGCGAGGTTCGACGGCGCCGGAACGGCGAGGCGCGGGACCTGCGGCGCGGCCAGCGGGACATCCGACGGCCAGGTTCGGCTGCGCGGGTCGCGGGGTTCGGGGCCCGCCATGACGGCGGCGGCCCGGGTGGCGAGATCCAGGGTGGCCGCGAAGACGGTCAGCGCGTCGTAGTCCGCGCACGCGGGCACCACCCCGTGCACCGGAATGACGCCGAGCGTGGCCTTGATCCCGACGATCCCGTTGAACGCGGCGGGCACCCGCCCCGAACCCGCTGTGTCCGTGCCGATTCCGACATCGGCGATGCCGAGCGCCACCGCCACCGCCGAACCGGAACTGGAGCCTCCCGAGATCAACTCCGGGTGTGCGGCGTTGCGCACCGCGCCGTACGGGCTGCGCGTCCCGACCAACCCGGTGGCGAACTGGTCGAGGTTGGTCTTGCCCAGCACGAGTGCGCCCGCGGTGACCAGTCGCCGCACCGCCGAGGCGGTATCGGCAGGGGTGTAGGCGAATTCGGGGCACCCCGCCGTGGTGGGCAGCCCCGCCACATCGGTGTTGTCCTTGACGGCCACGAGCAGTCCGGCCAGGGGCAGCACCTCGCCCGCGGCGAGCCGGTCCTCGAGCGCGAGGGCCTCGGTGCGCACGTCCGCCTCGGCGCGCAGGGTGATCCACACCTCGGGCCGATCGGTCTCCGCGATGCGCGAGTAGGCGGCCGCGACGCGCGCGGTCGGTGACAACCGCGTGGTGGCGTCAGGCTGATGGGCGTTCATTCGTCGACTCCGATCACAGCGAGAGGGGTTCCCGGTTCCACCTTGGCGCCGGGCGCGGCGAAGACCCGCAGCACGGTGCCGGCGGCCGGACTGGGAACGGGCAGTTCGAGTTTCATCGCCTCGAGCACCGCGACGGGATCACCCGCGTCGATCCGATGTCCGGGAGTGATGTCGACCCGCCAGACGTTGCCGACCATCGGCGCGGTGACGACGGCGGCGCCGGGCGGCAGGTCGGCGAGCAGATCCGCGTGCGGTTCCACCGGAACCGGTTCGACCACGGTGCGGTCGAATTCACCCGCCGCCTGCCAGGCCCGTTTCTCCTCGGCGAAGGCCCGCGCCTGCCGAGACTCGAAGTCGGCGATGGATTCGGCGTTGTCGCGGAGCATGGTCAGATGATCGGCGAGCGCGAACACGCCCTCGCTGATATCGGCGTCGTAGCGCCCGGCCCGCGCGGCGGCGCGATGCTCGAGCAGCTGCTCCGCGCTCACCGGCTCCCACACGATGCGGTCGAAGAACCGGAACAGCCACGGGGTTCCGGCTTCGAAGGGCGCGGACTGGCGGTAGCTCGACCAGATCGGAATGGTCCGGCCGATCAGCTGATAACCACCGGGAGAGGCCATTCCGTAGACGCACAGATACTTGCCGCCGATGCCGACCGCGTCCGAGGGGGTCCAGGTGCGGGCCGGGTTGTACTTGGTGGTCACCAGGCGGTGCCGGGGATCGAGCGGAACCGCCAGCGGCGCACCGAGATACACGTCTCCGAGGCCGAGCACCAGGTACTCGGCGTCGAATACCGTCCGGCGCACGTCCTCGACGCTGTCGAGACCGTTGATCCGCCGGATGAACTCGGTATTGGACGGCAGCCACGGCGCGGTGTCGCGAATACCGTTGCGGTAGCGGTCGATGGCCTCCGCGATCGAGGGATCGTCGAAGGAGAGCGGCAATCGGATGGTCCGGCTCGGAACCACCAGATCCCCGGTGGCGGGCAACTGTTCCTCCAGCTCGGCGAGGACCCCCAGCAGCCGATACTGCGGCAGCACATCGGGATCGAAGTGCAGGTGCAGCGACCGCACGCCGGGCGTCACGTCGAGGATGCCGGACGGGGCGGCCGAGGCGAGCGCCCGGGCCAGGGCGTGCACCCGCATCCGCAGGCCGAGATCGAGCTCGCGCTCACCGTATTCGACGAGGATATTGTCGTCGCCGCCGCGCAGATAGGTCACCGACGGGCGCTCGGCGTCCGGCGCGCGGCCACCCAGGATGCCCCGGTCCCGCAGGGCCGCACCCTCGTGGGTGAGCAGGCCCGTGGCCCGAGTGGCGGTCGAGGCGCGCAGTGCGGTGGCCGTGTCGTCGCCGATGGGCAGGAACGAGATCGAGTCACCGGGCCGCAGCTGGCCGAGCTTCCAGCGGTGTGCGGACACCACGGTGAGCGGGCAGGCGAAGCCGCCGAGACTGGGGCCGTCCGGGCCGAGCAGGATCGGGGTGTCGCCCGAGACATTCAATGCGCCAACGCTGTACGGGTTGTCGTGCAGGTTGGACGGATGCAGGCCCGCCTCGCCGCCGTCGGCGCGCGACCAGTCGGGTTTCGGGCCCTCCAGTCGGATACCGGTGCGATTGGCGTGCGCGCCCACCCGCCACGAATGCGCGTAGAACCGCGTCATATCGGCGTCGGTGAAATAGGCGGGCGCGGTCTGCGGACCCTCGCCCACCGCGAGCTGCCACTCGTGGGTGAAGAGCGGACGGTGCTGCGGGGGAACGGGTTCGGGCGCGCGGACGGGTTCGGTGGCGGCGATGCCGAGCACGTCGCCGTCGGCCACGGCCTTGCCGGTGACGCCGCCGAATCCGCCGAGCGCGAAAGTGGATGCGCTGCCGTGATACAGCGGGGCGTCGATGCCGCCGCGGATCGCCAGGTAGGTGCGCAGCCCGGCGTCCGACGGCGCGCCGATATCGAGCACGGCTCCCGCCTCGACGGGGACCGGTTCCCACATCGGCGCCGGTTCACCGTCCAGGGTGAGCAGGGTGGGCGCGCCCGTGACGCACACGAGGGCGGCTCCGGCGAAGCGCAGGCGCGGGCCCTGTAGCGTGCATTCGAGCCCGGGTGCGCCGGGATCGTTGCCGACGGCGGTATTGGCCAGGGTGAAGGACAGATCGTCCATCGGCCCGGAGGGCGGAATTCCCACCTCCCACAGTCCGATTCGGCCCGGATGGTCCTGCACGGTGGTCATGGTCCCGGCCCGGAGCACATCGATGCGACGGCTGGACCACGGCAGATCGGCGAGCGTGCCGGTGTGGTGTGCGGTCTCGCGGATCACCGGCGCGAGCGAGGCGGCCCGCAGCTGAGGCAGATTCGTCTGCACGCCGTAGACGCGGGTCTCGCTCAGCGCCGAACTCAGGCGGTCGAACGCCTCGTCGCGGGTCGTTCCGTGGGTGATGATCTTGGCCAGCAGCGGATCGTAGTGGGAGCTGACCTCGGTCCCGGTGCCGATCCAGGTGTCCACCCGAGCCTCGGCGGGAAACCGTGTCTCGGTGATCGATCCGGCGCTGGGGCGATGGTCGTGGCCGGGATCCTCGGCGTAGACGCGGGCTTCCACCGCCCAGCCGGTGAGCGCGGGCCCGGAGTCGGGGACCTGGTCGAGCAGACCGGTGTCACCGCCCGCGAGCCGCAGCATCCAGGCCACCAGATCCACCCCGGTGATCGCCTCGGTCACCGGATGTTCCACCTGCAGACGGGTATTCACCTCGAGGAACGAGGCCGCGCCGCGCTCGGTGTCGTAGACGAATTCGACGGTGCCCGCGGAGCGGTAGCCGACCGAGCGCGCCAGTTCCCGCGAGGAGGCCAGCAATTGGGCGACGACCTCGTCGGACAGGCCGGGCGCGGGCGCCTCCTCGATCACCTTCTGATTGCGGCGCTGCAGTGAGCAATCGCGGGTGCCCAGGCTGACCACCCGGCCCCGGCCGTCGCCGAACAGCTGCACCTCCACGTGCCGGGCGCGGGCCACGAAGCGCTCCAGGAACACACCGGCCGAGGAGAAATTCGCGATCGCGAGCCGCTGGACCCGCTCATAGGCCCGACGTAGTTCGGCGGCGTCGAAACAGGCCTGCATGCCGATACCACCGCCGCCGCCAACGGCTTTCACCATGACGGGATAGCCGATGCCCTCGGCTTCGGCGACGGCGTGCTCGACCGAATCCAGGATGCCGGTGCCCGGAACCAGGGGCACGCCGACCGCGCGGGCGGCCTCGCGCGCGGTGTGCTTGTCGCCGAAGACCCGCAGTTGCTCGGGCGTGGGGCCGACGAAGGCGATCCCCGCGTCCGCCACGGCGGTGGCGAAATCGGCGTTCTCGGACAGGAATCCGTACCCGGGATGGATCGCGCCGGCGCCGCTGGCCAGTGCCGCGTCGATCACCCGGTCGGCGCACAGATACGACTGCGCCGCCGGTCCGGGGCCGAGCAGGATCGCGGCATCGGCCATTCGCACATGTGCCGCACCGAGATCCGCCTCGGAGTACACCGCGACGGTCTTGTGTCCCAGCTCCCGGGCGCTGCGCATGATGCGGCACGCGATCTCACCGCGATTGGCGATCAGCACGGTGTCGAAACTCGAACTCACCGGTCACTCCTGTTCGGTTGCCAGGGACATCGCGACGATGGCGCTGGTGACGCGTTCGAGCACGACCTCGAGGGATTCCCCGATGTGCAGGCGCAGCAGTTCGTGTGCCAGCGGAAGATCCCCTGCCAGAACGGCATCCAGGATCGCGAGGTGCTCGGCGATGGTCACCTCGACGCGGTTGTTGACCATGAAGTCGTACATCCGCACGTGGCGGATGCGGGCGTTCACCGCCACCAGTGTCCGGACCAGTTCGCCATTGCCGCCCGCCGAAAGCAGCGCGACGTGGAATTCCTCGTCCAGGACCACGAAACCCGGCTCCTGCGGCGGCGGATCGGCCCGGAACGCCAGCCAGCGTTCTCGTTCCAGTCGCAGCAGCTCGTGGTCGTGCACCAGGCCCGGATTGTCGATGGCGCGCTGAATTCCGCTGAGTTCCAAAGTGATCCGGAGTTCGTACAGGTCGCGCACCAGTGGAATGCTCGGTCGTACCGGGCTGAAGCCGACGTCCTCGCGACGCAGCAGGCCGTCGGAACAGAGCATGGCCAAGGCTTCTCGTACCGGTGTGCGCGAAATACCGAAGCGGGCCGAGACTTTCGGCTCGGTGAGGCGGTGATCGAACTTGATCCGGCCGTTCATGAGTTCATCGCGCAGGGTGGCGTACACCACGTCACGCAGATGGCCGCCGGCGGAATCCGAACGCGTGTCCAGGGTTGTCGACATGGGTGTATACGCTAAGGACGACTCGTTTCCCGAGAATCAATTCGCGTAACCGCTCGGTTAGCAAGTCCTCACCGGCAGGCTCTCGGATCAGCCCGTGTCGTGCCCGATTCGGCGATTCGTCTATGACACGCTGGAACGATGGACCAGACCCGTGGTGCGGCGGTGTGGGAACGTGTCGAATCCGGCGCTACGGATGACAACTCCCGGATGGTTCCCTACGCCGGCGGCTGGATGCTGATCGCCGCCGCGGCGTTGACCGCGGCGTTCGCGCGGGCACTGATCCCCGCGGACCTGGTCCGGGACGTCCATCTCCTTTGCGCGGCCATCGGGGCGCTCGGCGTCCTGATGCTGCTGCTGGGACGGCGCACTCCGCGCGGACTGGTGTATCTCGCGCCGCTGCTGGTCATCGTGCTCGGCACCATCCCGGACACCGGGGAGAGTCTGATGGTGTGGTCGGTGGTCTACGCGGGATGTCTGCTGGGACAACGCGAGGCCGTGCTGATCACGGCCGCCGCCGTGGGGATCTTCGGCCTCGGCGGCTTCCTGCACTCGGATTCGCGCACGTTCGCGCTGTGGTGTCAGGTCAGCGCGTCGCTGATCCTGATCTGCATCGTCATCGTTCACATGCGGCGGCGCATCACCAGGTTGGTGACCGCCCTGGATCGCCAGGCCCGCCGGGACGAGCTCACCGGGGTGGCCAACCGGCGCCAGTTCACCGAGCGTCTCGATCAGGAGATCGCCGCCTACATTCCCGGCACCGCCGCGCTCGCCCTGTGGTTCCTCGATGTCGACCGCTTCAAGGACATCAACGACACCTACGGCCACACCACCGGCGACCTGGTTCTGAGACAACTGGCCGACTTCCTGACCGCCCACGTGCGCCCCGGAGACCTGGTGGCCCGAACCGGCGGTGAGGAATTCGCGGTCATCCTGCCCTACGTCACCGCCGCCCAGGCCACCATCTGGGCCGAGAGTCTCCGCACCGATATCGAGGCGGCCGCCCGAACCTGGCCCTCGCCGGTCACCGTCAGCATCGGCGTCGCCGCCACTCCGGGCATCCCGGCCGCGGACCTCCTCTCGGCCGCCGATCGCGCCCTGCACGCCGCGAAACAACACAGCCGCAACGTGGTTCGCACCGCCCGCACCCCCGACGGCCACCGCTAGCCTCGCCCGGCCCATCACGGCCCTCGCGCGTCGTCCGCGCGGCGCCGGGCCGAGGAGTACCTCTGCCGCACCGAGCGGGCGGGGAGTCGGCGTCACATAATGTGGCGTGGGAATTTTCAGGCCGCGGTGTCCGGTGGGGGAGCTGGAGCGCCTGTGGGTCGAAGAGATGCTCGGCTGGTGTGCAACGCAATTCGGAGCCAGGACATTGCGGACGCCGGTGGTGCTGCCGGATTCGGCATCGTTTCCCGAGGCGTTCACCGGGACCGACGGCGAGGTTCGGTCGCTGGTGGACGTGGTCGGCGAGTTCATGGGGGTGGGACGGGACCGGTTGATCGTCGAGGTGCACTCGGACGCGGATCCCCTGCCGGAGTATCTGGCCTTTCCGGATGGGGTCTCGCACGGGGAGCCGGGGCACTATCGGCAGGAGGCCGGGCGGGCGGTGGTGTCGATCGACCTGACGCGGATGCGCTCGCCGCTCGAGCTGGTGGCGACGGTCGCGCACGAGCTGGCGCACGAGCGGCTGCTGGGGGAGCGGCGGATCGGCTGGGATCGACACGACGGTGAGCAGCTCACGGACCTGGCCACGGTGTATCTCGGACTGGGCGTGTTCACCGCGAACGCGGCCTTCCAGTTCTCGCAGGGGCAGGGCGGGTGGCGGTGGCAGCGCCTCGGGTATCTGTCGCAGCCGTTGTACGGGTACGCGCTGGCCTGCTGGACATTGATGCGTGGCGATCCCAAGCCCGCCTGGGCCCAGTATCTGGATACCAACCCTCGCGTCTACATGAAGCAGAGCCTGAAGTATCTGCGCGCGGATCCGGATGCCCTTCCCGAATGGCGCGCGGCCTCACGCGAGTTCTGAGGCGCGGACCCGCTGTTTAGGGAAGTCCAGAACCTGTTCCAGTGGGAAGGGTCAACCACCTGATCCAGTAGGTGGAACGCGTTCTAGAAAATTGGTGCCGATCTCGATAGCCTGAGGCCGATCGGCGCGACAGGCGGTCCGCCGTGCTCGAAGGAGAGTTCGCGTATGGACATCACCGCAGCTGTCGCACGCGGGGCGCAAGCGCCCTTCACGCTGGAGACCCTGGCGCTCGAGGATCCGCGTCCGAACGAGGTCGTCGTTCGCATCCTCGCGGTGGGCGTCTGCCACACCGACCTGGTCACCAAGAGCGTGTTCCCGCCGGAGCTGCCGATCGTGGTCGGCCACGAGGGCGCGGGCGTGGTGGAGGCGATCGGCGCGGACGTCACCGATGTGCGGATCGGCGATCACGTCCTGCTGACCTACAACAGCTGCGGATCGTGCGCGCAGTGCGAGGGCGGCACGCCGTCCTACTGCCAGGAATTCGTCATGCTGAACACCTCGGGCGGGCGCGCGGATTTCACCTCACCGCTGAGCATCGACGGCGAGCGCGTGATGGGCGCGTTCTTCGGGCAGTCCAGCTTCGCGACGCACGCGCTGGTCTCCCGCCGCAATGTCGTGGTCGTGGACGAGGATGTGGACCTGGTCGCCAGCGCGGCCTTCGGCTGCGGTGTGCAGACCGGCGCGGGCGCGGTCGCCAATGTGATGCGCCCTGCTCCGCAGGACTCCATCGCGATCTTCGGCGTCGGCGGCGTGGGCATGTCGGCCCTGCTGGCCGCGCGGGCGCTCGGCGTCGAGAACGTGGTCGCCGTGGACCTGTCGGCCGAAAGACTGGCCATGGCAAAGGAACTCGGCGCCACCACCGTGATCGACGGCGCCGCGGAGGATGTCGTGGCCCAGGTGCAGGCCGCCACCGGCGGCGGAGCCACCTACGCGCTGGACACCACCGCCCTGAACCCCGTGATCGCCAAGGCATTGCAGGCCGTCGCGCCACGCGGCACCCTGGTGCTGGTCGGGCTCGGCGAGCCCTCGATGGACTTCGAGATCGGGCACCTGATCGGCAACGGCAAGGCGGTGCGCGGCTGCATCGAAGGCAGTGGCGACCCACAGGAATTCATCCCGCAGCTGATCGAATGGCATCGGGCCGGGAAGTTCCCGATCGAGCGGATCGTGCGCAGCTACCCGTTCGCCGAGATCAACACCGCGGCCCACGATGCCGAAACCGGCGCGACCATCAAGCCGGTGCTGGTCTTCTGAGCGGTGCGTCCGGCCCGGCGAGCTCGCCGGGCCGGACCAGGCTCACGCGGTGACGCCGGGCATCTCCACGGCAGGCGCCGAACCCGTTGTGCCCGAGGTGATCCCCGTGCCGCGCCGCACGGTGAACACACCGGCCACACACGCGATCGCCACGACGAAGCACGCGAGGGTGTACCAGAGGTTGCCCACCGGATCCCCGTTGCTCGTCACCCCGTTCGTCGCGTCGAAGAAATCGGGCAGGGCGGTCGCCCACAGCAGCGCCATCACCGCCAGATACACCACGCTGTAGATCCGCACGAAGTCGTTCGCGGGCTCGCCGGAACCCTCCGCACGCGATCTCGCCCACTGCCGCAGCAGCACCGGAACGGCGACCAGCGTGAGCACGATCAGCTCGGCCGCGTACAGCACACCGCGCACGGTGTCGCCCGCCATGCCGATCACCGTCGCCGGCAGCGGCAGGATGAACGTGCCCAGCGACGCCAGCAGGCCGATAACGATTGTGCGCCACACCAATTGGATTCCGGTGAAGCTCTGCCCCGCATCCACCTGACGGCCGACGAACCACCGTACGCAGAACGCCAGCGACATCGGCCACAGCGCGGCGAAGACGACCACGCTCGGCAGCGGAACCGAATCGAACATGGGCTGGTTCAGCGGATTGTCCGTCGACCACTCCCACCAGCGCAGCTGCGGCCCGATGTGATCGAAGATCTCGTAGAACGCGTGGTGGACGAACCCGACGCAGGCCGCGCCGACCAGTGCGCCGTGCTTGGTGAAAACGCCCAGCATGCGGACGATCTCGTAGGCGATGGTCGCCATGAACGGATAGATGGCGACGATGTACAGCGGCAGTCGTCCCCACAGGAAGTCCACCGTGAACACATTGTGCGCGAACATGGTGTCCACGCTGTCCCCGATGCCGAACGCCGCGGGGAAGTACAGCGGCGGTTCGATGATGAAAAGGTATGCGGTAGCGCCGAACCAGAGCACCAGGGGAGTCGGATCGCCGTTGCGGCGCAGGCGGATCACCGCGAGCACGAGTGCCAGGATCGATCCGAGGATGATGGTCACCTCGAGCACCGGCAGGGTCCAGTTCTCCAGCCCGAACGGATTGCGGAACTCGACCGGCCCGCCCGCCTCGGCACACGAGAAGCCCAGCGAGTTCGCGAGCTGTTCGAAGGTGGATGCGCAGTGTTCGGACATCACTTCACCTCGGTGGCGATGGTGTCGGCGGTGTACCAGTGCGACACGTCGTAGCCCGATTCGTAGCGCCGGAACCACACATCGGCCAGCGCCGGGAGCGTCTCGTGTGCCGGATCATGTTTCGGCAGCTGGCTGCGGATGATCCCCTTGAGCGCGACGAGCTGCTCACCGAGCGGCAGATGATCGAACGCGCGCGGCATCGGCCCGTTGTCGCGCGCCCGTGAGCCCGGCAGCAGGCTCATCAGCTTCTGCTTGTTGCGGTACGAGGCGAACATCGCCATGGCGTCGGACTTTCGATCCTCCAGTGGCACATGCTCGTTGAAGCCCGCGCACGCGATCCGGATCACCTTCATCACGTGCTTGAAGATCGACGGCGCGACGCGCATCCGGTAGAGATCGCTGCCGACGACGGATTCGAAGATGATCAGCGCCGAGCTGCGGTGCTCGACCTCCTCGACGAAGTGCCAGATGAACAGCGAGGCGACCCGATCGTCGCCCGGACGGAACAGCGACGCCTCGTTGTCGAGCATCAGCTTGAACACCGAGGTGAAGGTGGCCTCGAGGTCGGCGGTGTAGGCGAGCCGGTACTTCAGCGGGGTCTCCGCGGTGAGCCGGTCGAACTCCCCGATCACCAGATCGAGCGTCTCCTGCAATCCCGGGTAGCTCCTGATCAGTCCCCGGACGTGCTGGCGGTGCGCCGCGGAATGCTGTCCCTCCTGGCGCATGAACGCGTCCGCTTCCTCGGCCACCTCGGGATCGGTGATCAGCGGCTTGGTCTGCAGGATCATTTTCACGATCATCTTCTCGAACCCGATGGCCAGGAACGAGACGGCGTTGGCCATGCTCGAGAAGGCCGGGTTCTCCTCGTTCCAGAGGAAGGGGACGTCGTAGTCCTCGAAGGCGAAATTCATCTTCCGCACGATCAGATCCGTCATTTTCGGCGATACCTCGTCTTTCTCACGTGGGCTCCGGTTGCCCCACGGGGTGCTGCCGAGTCAACATACACTGATCCGCTGACGTGTATGATAACAATCGCGGCCAGGTCCCCTGATAGCGTCGTGCGATGGCGAAAAGGCGCGGATGGGGCGGAAGCCCGCCGGACACCGACGAGGAGGCGTCGCGTCGAATCGTCGCTGCCGCAGTCGATCTCATCGCCCGCACCGGTGCGGAGATCAGCATCGCCGACGTCGCGGAGTCACTCGGGGTCATCCGCCAGACCGTCTACCGCTATTTCCCCAGTGCCGACGCGCTGATTCGCGCCTCGGCGACCGCCTCGGTGGCCGGGTTCCTCGATCGGCTCACCGCCCAGGTCGCCGGGCTCGAAGATCCGGTCGAGGCCATGACCGAGGCCGTCGTGTTCACCCTGGCCGAGGTCCGCCGCACCCCGCATCTGGGCATCGTGCTCTCCACGACCAACTCCAGCGCGCACCCCGAGGGGATGACCTCCGACGAGGCACAGATCTTCGGCATGACGATGATCCACCGCTTCGACGTGGACTGGCCGCGCTACGGCTACGACGAAGCCGCCCTCGAGGATCTCGTCGAATACACCCTGCGCACCATGCAGTCCTTCTTCGTCTCCCCGGGCGATCCGCCCCGATCCGACGACGAACTCCGTCGCTACCTGCGCCGCTGGATGGGCCCCGGCATCGCGGCACAGCAGGGGCTGTGAACGAGGGGCCCTGAACGCAATTCAGGACCGGTCCGAAGGCCGGTCCTGAATTCATCGTGCGCGTTCCTCGCGAGAAGGAATCGCTCAGATGGCGACGCCGAAATCGGTGGCGATGCCCGCCAGGCCGGAGGCGTAGCCCTGGCCGGTGGCGCGGAACTTCCACTCGGCGCCGTTGCGGTACAGCTCACCGAAGATCATCGCGGTCTCGGTGGAGGCGTCCTCGGACAGGTCGTAGCGCGCGAGCTCGGTGCCGTTGGCGCGATCCACGACGCGGATGTAGGCGTTGCGGACCTGGCCGAAACTCTGTGCGCGAGTGTCGGCGTCGTAGATCGAGACCGGGAACACGATGCTCTCGACGGTGGGCGGGGTGTTGGCGAGATCCACGTTGATGACCTCGTCGTCGCCCTCGCCCTCACCGGTGCGGTTGTCGCCGGCGTGCTCGATGGCGCCCTCGGGGGACTTCAGGTTGTTGAAGAAGACGAAGTGTCCGGGCGTGACGACCTTCTTGTCCGCGCCCAGGCCGATGGCGCTGGCGTCGAGGTCGAAGTCGGTTCCGGTGGTGGTGCGCAGATCCCAGCCCAAGCCGACGGCTACCGCGGTCAGGTTCGGAGCCGCCTTGGTCAGTGAAACGTTGCCGCCCTTGGTCAGACTGACACCCATGCTGATCTCCTATCACATCGTGGTGGCGTCCGACGTCCGGCGCACTCCCAGGTATCACTGTATGGATTTTTTGCCGCCGAGGGCATCGATGAGCCGAAAACTGCTGGTACAGGGATATTCCGAGTTCTACTCGGGCTGCGGGTAATCGCAGACGCGGCGCGCGGGCCTGGCCAGAATGAGCGCATGAGTGTGGACGCGCCGACCGAGGCGCTGTGGCAACGTTATCGCGAGACCGATCCGGGGACTCCGGCTCACTGGAACCCGGTGCTAAAGGTGCTGCACGAGCATCGCTCGGTCCGCCGCTATCTCGATACCCCGGTTTCGGATGACACGCTGCGACTGCTGATTTCGGCGGCCCAGTCCGCACCCACCTCCTCGAATCTGCAGGTGTGGAGCGTGATCGCGGTGCGCGATCCCGAGCGCAAGGCGCGACTGGCGGAATTGGCGGGCGGGCAGGAACACATCCTGCAGGCGCCGGTGCTGCTGGTCTTCACGGCGGATTTCGCCCGGCTGCGGCAATTGGCGGCCGATCGGAACTCGCCGCTGGAGGGCGCTGACTATCTCGAATCGAGTTTCGTCGGATTCGTGGACGCGGCGCTCGCGGCGCAGAACGCCGTGGTCGCGGCGGAATCGGTGGGATTGGGCACCGTCTATATCGGCGCGCTGCGCAATCAGCCCGAACGTGTTGCGGCGGAATTGAATCTGCCGCAGCAGGTGTTCGCGGCGTTCGGTCTCGTGGTCGGGCATCCGGATCCGGAGGAGAAGGCGCGGGTCAAGCCGCGGCTGCCGCAGGCCGCGGTGTTCCATCACGAGACCTATGAGCTGGCCGAGCAGCGTAGGCACGTCGCGGTGTACGAGCAGCGGATCGCCCAGTTCTACGCCGAGCAGGATCTGGCGCACTCGTGGACCGAACGGGTGCTGAACCGGTTGAAGTCGGCCGCGAGTCTCAATGGCCGTGATCGGCTCCGCGAATCGCTGTCGAATCACGGGTTCCGTTTGTTCTGATATCGGGAAATCGTTTTCGCCTTTCCCGCCCTGAAATGAAGACGTTTCACTAATGTTCGCCTCGGTGACCGCGAGGGTCACCGGAAGGAAATGGTGACATCATGACGAAACGTTCGATCGGCGCCCTCGCGGCAGTGAGCCTCTCGGCACTGGCGGCTCCCGTGCTGCTGGCGGCCCCGGCCTCGGCGAACATAGACAGCATCAAGGTCGAGGGTGCCCAGGCGGGCGCGGACTGCACCGTCGCGGCCACCGCGTGCACGATCAGCGCCAAGGTGTCGGGCACCGACGCGACGGCGCCGGTCACGGTCTCGGTCGACGGCGCGATCATCGCCCAGGGCGTCACCCCGAGCGGCGGCACCGCCAGCGCGCAGTGGAAGCCGGCCGCCAACGCCAAGTACACGGTCACCATCACCCAGGGCAGCTACACCTCCTCGGTGTCGGTGAACGTCCCCGGCCGCGCCGAGAGCTCGACCGGAATCCCTTCCGGGGTGGGCGATCTGGTGAAGTTGCTGACCGGCTCCGCGGGCTAGTTCGCGCAGGGGGGCATCGGCGGCGGTCTTAAGGTTCCCGTCAGGATCTTGAAAGTCGGCGCGACTATAAATATGGTGTGCGGGCCGGAAAGTTTCACCGGTTCAAGGGAATTCGCACCACACATCTCGTGGTGCAGAGGGGGAACATCATGAAGTCGAGTTTCGTCGCCAGAATCGGCCTCGCCGCCGCAGTCCTCGCCGCCCCGCTGGTCGTCTTCGCGGCTCCCGCGCAGGCCGATCCGCATCCGAACGCCTGCCTGGTGGTCGAGAACAACACGCCCAACGTCCTGAACATCCGGCTGAAGAACCGGCTGTGGAAGGGCAACTCGTGGACCATCAGCCCGTGGGACACCACCATTCTCACGGACAACGACCGTGCGATCGCCACCTCGGACGGTGACTGGAACGTCATCGGCCCCGCGGGCGACTGGCGCTTCGAGCCGGACCAGAACAACGTCCGCTGGGGTTGCAGCGGCTCCTGGGTCTTCACCGTCAACTGACCCGGACGCGCATCGTGCCCCCGTGTGGAATTCCGCACGGGGGCACTGTCATGTCCCGGCAGGGCCTGCGTCGGACGGAGTGCGCACCGGAGGGCTGCTGTGCACCACGAATTTCCCCATGGGGGCGAGACAATTTCCCCACGGGGACGAGACGGCGTGTTCGATTGATGCCAGACCGCTGTCCGCACGAGGAACAGGAACCGTCGTATGACCGTCGACGTCTGGGCACAGCATCCCACCTCGCGATTTCTCGCTCACGATATGTTCGACTCCCTGCGCCGCTGGACCGGGGGATCGATACCGGCGCAGCAGATTCCGCTGTCCGCCACGCTCGACGCGATGGCGGCGGGCGGGGTGGACGAGGCGCTCATCTCCGCCTGGAGCGCGCCGGAGGGAGTGTTGATCTCCAATGACGAGGTCGCGGCGTGGGCGGGGCAGGCGCCGGGCCGGCTGCATCCGATCGCGTCGGTCGACATCCGCAAGCCGATGGACGCGATTCGGGAACTGCGCGAGCGAGTCGCGCAGGGATTCAAGGGTCTTCGCGTGCTCCCGTGGCTGTGGGAGGTCCCGCCCACCGATCGCCGGTTCTATCCGCTCTTCGCCGCCTGTGTGGAACTCGGCATCCCGTTCTGCACGCAGGTCGGCCACACGGGCCCGCTGCGGCCGTCCGAGCCGGGCCGTCCCATTCCGTACATCGATCAGGTCGCGCTCGATTTTCCGGAACTGACCATCGTGTGCGGGCATATCGGCTACCCGTGGACCCAGGAGATGATCGCGGTCGCCCGCAAGCACGAGAACGTCGTCATCGACACCTCGGCGTACACCACGAAACGCATTCCGCCGGAGCTGATCTCGTATCTGAAGTCCCGCGGCGGCCGGCGAAAGGTGTTGTTCGGCACCAACTATCCGATGATCGTCCCGGAACACGCCCTCGAGGGCGTGGACGAACTCGGGCTCGACGCCGAGGTGCGCGAGCTGTACCTGGACGGCAACGCCCGCCGGGTGTTCGGGTTGGCCGGCCGATCGAGCCCCGATGGCACCGGCCGATCAGACGCCGATGGCACCGGCCGATCAGGCCCCGATGGCACGGGCCAGGTGCGGCCATGAATCGTGCAGGTCGGTCTCGAACTGACCCCAGGTGTGTGAGCCCAGCGGCCGGTTGAGGTAGATCGGCGGCATGCCGAGGTCGGTCAGACGCGCGGCGAAGGATCCGGTGCAGGAACTCGCGATCGCCTCGATGATCGGGGAGGGGATGCCGCCCCGATCGATCGGGCCCGGAATGCCGGAGGCGGCCGAGAGGTAGACCGTCTTGCCCGCGAGCCGGCCCGCGTTGATCGACGGATCGTGTGAGCGCCACACCTCGCCGCCGGGCGATCCCCACATATTGGCGGGATTGCCGCCGCCGCGCATCACCACCGCGCTCGCCATGGCGATACCCGCCGGATCCGAGGTCCACGGGCAGCCGCTGTAGGACGCGACCGCGCTGTACACATCGCTCGCCTGCACGGCGAGATCGATCGCCGATCCGGCGCTCATGGACACCCCGCCGATCGCATTGCGTCCGGTGGTGCCGAGTTGCGTGTCCACCGCGGCGGGCAACTCCCGGGTGAGGTAGGTCTGCCACCGGTTCCGTCCGGCGATCGGGTCGTCGGCGAGCCAATCGGTGTAGAGGCTGAACGCGCCGCCGGTCGGCAGCACGACGTTGACGTGCTTGTCGGCGAAGAAGTCCCGCACGTCGGTGTCGTCCCACCACGAGATCCCGTCCTCCGCGCCGCCGGCTCCGGTGAGCAGGTACAGCGTCGGCGCGGGGCCGTCGCCCGCGGCCCGGATCACCCGGTTGGAGATCACCCGGTTCATCGCCGGTGAATAGACGTCGATGCGGGACATGCGGTCCCCGATCGACACCTCGTCGACCACCTCCACGGCCTGCGGCGCCGCACAGGCGGGCCGGACGAGAACGACGGAGGCGGCGATGGCACACGCGACTAGGGCACAGAGCTTCGAAGCGGTCACTTGTTCGTTGTACCCGGAAACAGCCCGGGGCTCACCGGCGTTCGCCGATCTTTCCGGCGGCGCTGTCCTCGGGACCGCCGTCCTCGAGAGTGCCGTCCTCGAACGCCGCAGCCAATCCCGGATTCGCGACAGTGACGCCACCTCCATCAGCCCGACGCCGCCGAGGCGCCCGCGCGAACACTGCCTCGCCGCCGATGGTTGTCGCCACTCTGCCCACCGTTGCGCCCCCATATGTGTCCTCCCCCGGGTCGATGCGTCACCGTCGCGCGGGCCCTCGAGACAGCGGCCGGTGCATCTGGTCAACTCTCGCACGTCGGTACGACAGAGTCGGCCCGCCGGACGCGACCGCGCGCAGGGCCCGGCGCGGAGGTTCTCCGAGTCCGTTCCGGCAGCCCGGTTCCCGGTTCGCCGGGCGCGCGTGAGCAGCGGCCACGGCGGCGGAATTGCCTGTCGTACTGCGCATTCCGAGTCCGTGCGGGTGTGTTGCCGGGGGCCGTTTCGGACTTGTCGGTGGGGTCGCATACCTTGTGCCCATCGTGATCGACCGGGAGGGAGAACGATGGTCTCGAATCCGAGCGCCACACCGGAGCAACCAGTGTGGGAAAGTGCCTCTGTAGTGCGGGTATTGCCCGCGGTGGCGCCGCGTAAGTTGAACAAGGTTCCGTTCGTGGAGTTGGCGGACGGGCGGCTGCAGGGCGTGGTGTCCAGCGGCTCCGATATCTCACGGGTGTACGTGGCATCGGTGACCGCGGGAACGCACGGACTCAGCTGCAGCACCAACAACAATCGCCCGTGCGGCGGGTTGAACCAGGGCTGGACCTGTAAGCATCTGGACTCGCTCATCGACGAGGCCGTGCTGCAGTACGGACAGGAGCGCGTGGCCCGGTTCCTGCGGGTGGAGGTGCCCGAGGGCGGGCGACTCGCCTCCTGCCTCAATGGAACTCGCGATCCGGCTCCGGCCGCCGCGGTGTTCAGCCGGTTCCTGCGGCATCTGGCCTATCTGGAACTGCCCGGCAGCGCGTCGCCGATTCCGGAGTTGCAGTGGTTCCCGGCGGGGGTGGATCGCTGATGCGGGGAGTGGGAGTGCAAGTGCTGCAGGAGAATTCGGAGGGCGTCAGTGCGGCGCTGGAGATGATAGCCGGTTTCGACACCGCGCTCGTCGACGGCTTCGCCCGGGTGTCCGAACGGCAGAACGCCGCACTGGCCGCGCTGGCCGGTGCCGTGGCGGGATCGCCGCTGGCCGTGCCGGTCGCCGAGGCCGTAGCGAAACTGAGCACCGGCGCCATCGCGCCGGAACAGTTGTCGGCTCTGGCCGCGGCCCGGTCCGCGCTACTGGGCGCGGTGCACGACGCGCTGCTCGAGCAGGCGGACAAAGCGCTGGGCCGCAACCGATTCGAGTGGGAATGCCCACCGGTCGAGTCCGCGCCCAGCCCGCTCGCGGTGGGGTCGAGGGCCTGGCTGGGTGAGCTGGCCATCGCGGGCTGGCGCGGGGTGGATCACGACCTGGTGTCCGCGGCGGACAAGACCGTGGAGGCGCTGCTGGCCGAGCCCGCGTTGCGCCGGCTCGCGGTTCTGCTGGACGGCTTCACCGCCGAGCTGAGCGCCTCGTCGCCGATCGCGACGGCCGATCGGCTGCCCGTGCGGCGCTGGGCCGATCTGTGGACCCGGGCACTGCTGTTGTCGTGGCGCGGAACCGAATTCGCCGTGGCGGAGCAGGTATCGGGTCGGCTGCTGGTGCTCGGCGTGGATGTGCACGAGCACGGCACCGCCGTGCAGGCGCAGGTGCACGGCGTAGTGGAAACCGCGGGCGCACCGGCTCGGCGAGTTCGGGTCTCGGTCGCCGCGGCCAAGGTGAACACCATTGTCGGACCGGCGATCTGGCAGCTGCTCGGCGCGCATCCGCAACTGCTGACAGCACTCGCTCAGCACCGGGTGCTGGAACTCACCGATATGCCGCTGACCGCGTCGGGCGATCTGCTCTGGCAGGACGATCACGCGAAGGCCGGGGAACAAGCCGATCCGTTCGTCACGGCCACCGTGCTGCTGCCGCAGGCGCAGGCTCCGGCCGTTCCGCCACTGGATCGCGATCCGGTGCACATCGCCGAACCGGTGCTGTTCCAGGACTACCGGATCAGCGACGGCGCACTGGAATCGGACGGACAGCGGGTGCCGGTCGAGCTCGGCGCGCTGCCGCCGAGCGGACCGCTCACCGATGTCGCGGTGCGCAATTCCAGCGCCATGATCGGTCTGCTGCGCTGGGACGCGAACGGCTGGTCGGTGCGCCCGCTCGCCGTGCGGCGCAAGGTCAAGGGCGTGGTCACCGATATCCACGGCGGTGACTGGGCGCTCGGGCCGACGGACCCGAAAATCGCCAAGGCGCAAGCGAAGTCGGGCGATGCCGTGGCGGTGCTTCGCGAGCGGGCGGGACGGTTGCTGCGCAAATGACACAGCACGAGACACGACGCCAGATCCTGTACTGGCGCCTGCTGGCCGGCGTCTTCGCCAATGATCAGCAGCCCACCCTGGAGTCGGCGAGCGCGGGCATCGTGGCGGATCTGGGCCTGCCGCTCGCGGTGCTGGACCCGGGCGTATCCATCGACACCGTGGTGCAACGGTTTCCGGACATGAAGGCGGAGTTCGAGAGTCTCGACTTCACCGATTCGGTTGCGGCCGAAACCGAATCGTCTTCCTCCACCGCGGAGGCGGAAAGCGACCCTGCGGCGACCGGCGAGACCGCGGCCGACGCCGAGGGGCCCGGCCTCACGAGCGACGAGCCGACTGCCGCGATCGGCGCGGAGGATGTGCGCACCGCCGCACTGGTTTCCAAGCTGCTGCTCAATGTGTTCGCCACCGGTTCCGGCGCGGTGAGCGCGGGGCAGCTCTCGGGCTGGCAGTCCGACGCGGGCTGGCTGCGGCGCACCCTCGGGCACGAGCACGCCGGTGAGGTCGCCGGAGTCCTGGCCGAACTGGAAGCGGGTCTGGTCTCCCGCATGCGATTGCGAGAGGTGCTGGCCGATCCGAACCTGGCCGGGCAGCTCACGCCGAGCATGTCGCTCATCGAACAGTTGTTGCGGGACAAGCACAATCTGTCCGGTGTCGCGCTGGCCAATGCCAAGGCTCTGATCCGGCGGTTCGTCGATCAGGTCGCGGAGGTCCTGCGCACCCAGGTCGCGCAGACCAGCGTGGGCACCCTCGACCGATCGGTGCCGCCCAAGCGCATCCTGCGCAATCTCGATGTGGATCGCACCATCTGGAAGAACCTGCCCAACTGGAATCCGCAGGACGAACGGCTCTACGTGGACCGCCTGTACTACAGGCACACCGCCAAGCGCACCGTGCCGGCCCGGATGATCGTGGTCGTCGACCAATCCGGCTCGATGGTCGACGCCATGGTGAACTGCACCATTCTGGCCTCGATCTTCGCGGGCCTGCCCAAGGTGGACGTCCATCTGGTCGCCTACGACACCAACGCGCTGGATCTGACCCCGTGGGTGCACGACCCCTTCGAGGTGCTGCTGCGCACGAAACTCGGCGGCGGAACCGACGGCCGGGTCGCCATGACGCTGACCCAGCCGAAGGTCGAGGACCCGAAAAATACAGTGGTGGTGTGGATTTCGGACTTCTACGAATGGCAGTGCCAGGAACTGTACGAAAGCATGGAGGCGCTGCATCGCTCCGGGGTGAAGTTCATCCCGGTCGGCTCGGTGAACAGCTCCGGTCATCAGAGCGTCAACCCGTGGTTCCGGGAGCGCTTCAAAACCCTCGGTACCCCGGTTCTCTCGGGGCGCATCCAGAAGCTCGTGCACGAGCTCAAGAACTTCATCGACTAGGAGAGCACCATGAACGACGTTTTGCGCGCCCCCGCCGAGGTCAAGTACGCCGAGGAACTCGATTGGCTGGAATCGATCGACACCGGCCCCAAGCCGTACACCTGGCGATTGAGCCCGAAGATGATCCGGCTGTTCATTCTCGGCTCCGAACGGGCCGACGGCCTGGACCGCGAGGTCGAGCAGAAGTGGTTCGGCGACCGGAGTTTCGTCGAACGCAGCATCGTGACGCTGGCGTCGGATCGAGGTCTGCTGCTGATCGGCGATCCCGGCACCGGCAAGAGCTGGCTGGCCGAACTGCTCTCGGCGGCGATCAGCCGCAATTCCACGCTGGTGGTGCAGGGCACCGCCGGCACCACCGAGGACCACATCAAGTACTCGTGGAACATCTCGATGGTCATCGCCAAGGGGCAGTCGCGTGAGTCGATGATCCCCTCGCCGATCATGACCGCCATGGAGCAGGGCGTGATCGGGCGCTTCGAGGAATTGACCAGGTCCACCAGCGATGTGCAGGACGCGCTCATCTCGATCCTGTCCGAGAAGTACGTGTCCATCCCGGAACTCGACGACGACAACGTGGTGTTCGCGCAGCCCGGCTTCTCCATCATCGCCACGGCCAACAGCCGTGATCGCGGAGTGAACGATCTGTCCTCGGCGCTCAAGCGGCGCTTCAACTTCGTGCGCATTCCGATCGTGGCCAACAAGCGCAGCGAGGCGGAGATCGTGCGGTTCCGGACCTCGGAACTGTTGCGCCGCCACCAGATCGAGCTCGAGCTGCCGCCCACGCTGCTCGACATCCTGCTGGACAGCTTCGCGGATCTGCGGGCTGCCGCCTCCGCGGCCACCAATGACGACGACAAGCTGGAATCGGCGCTGTCCACGGCCGAGCAGATCGGTGTGCTCGAGGACGCGATCCTGCACAGCCAGTTCTTCGGAAAGCGTGAGCTCAAGGCCGAGACGCTGGCCGGTTCGCTCGTCGGATCCCTGGCTCGGCGTACTCCCGAGGATCTGGCGATTCTGAACAAGTACCTGCACGGTGTGGTCGAGCCGCGCAGCAAGGCCGAGGGCGGCGCGTGGGGCGAGTTCCTCGAGGGCGGCCGAGCGGCGATCGCGAGACTGTCGTGACCGTCGAGGAGATTCGCCGCGCGCCGAACACCTTTGCCGCTCTGCGTGATCAGCTGGTGGACGCGGCCGCGACGTTCGCGGGCGCACCCGGCGCGGCAGGAGACATCCTGGCGGGCATCGTCGACGACGTCGACCGGGCGCTGTCGGAACAGCTGGAGATCTTCCCGGTCTGCCATCATTCACCCGCCTCGGGGCTCGCCATGGTGCGGCGGCTGCGCGAGAAGCAGCCCGCTGTCATCTATCTGGAGCTGTGCGAGGATCTGCGTCCGCTGCTGGACGAGCTGACCAACTGCCGGCTCCCGGTGGCGCTGCAGGCCTTCGCCACCGAGGTCGCCGACTTTCCGCTCGAGTGGGCGCCGCTCTCGATCGTCGCCCCGATCACCGAATCCTCGGCGGAGTACCAGGCCATCGCCTACGCGCTCGAGACGCCGGGGGTGGAACTGGTGCTGGTGGATCGGTCCACCGACCACGTGTTCCAGTGGGCGCCCAAGGACGAGCCGGAGCCCGAATCCGCCCCGGGCGGAACGACTCCGGTCGGCGACGGCCTGCACGGCGAGGCCGTCGGCATCGAAATCGGTGACCTGCGGCCGCGTTTCGCGGAGCTGGAGGAGTACCTGCTGCACCACGGCAAGGTCCGGCACTGGTCCGAGTGGTGGGATCAGTACGTCGAACAGCCGCTCGTCGACGCCGACTACGACACCTATCGGCAGGTCATGGTGATGATCGGCAGTCTGTTCCGCCGATTGCGGCGCGGCAGCCTCACCGAGGACGAGGACCGCGAGCGGTACATGTGGACGCGCATGCGCGAACACCTCGCCGCGACCGGCGCGGATCCGGCCACGGCGCTGTACATCTGCGGCGCGGCGCATGCCGCGAGCCGGGTCGAGCAGTTCGGTCTGGCCTCGGACGCGCCGTTCGAGATCTCCCCGCGCTCGGACACCAAGTGGCACTACGGCTTGATCCCGTCGAGCCACTCGGCCATCGAGGATCAGTTCGGCCTGGCCGGCGGCGCGGTATCGATCGCCGCGGCCACCTGGGCCAAGGGGCTGCGGCGGGGCGCGCTGGCGTCGTTTCGGCTCGCCGGGCAGAAGAGCGGCAAGACTCGCGCCAAGAAGCCGCTCGGCGTCGCGAAACGGGAGACCGAGGTCAGCGATCAGCTGTCCGGATTCCTCTCCCGCCCAGCGGTTCTGGATCCACTGGACGAGGCCGAACTGCTCGAGTGGTCGGTCGATATCGTCCGGCTGGCACGGCGCAACGGTTACCTGGCCAGCACCGCCGACGCCATCGCGGTGTTCGAGCATTCGATCCTGTTGGCGGGCTTGCGGAATCGGGCTCGCCCGACGCCGTACGACTTCCAGGACGCCGCGGTCACCTGCATCGAGAAGGACAAGGTGCCCGGCCGGCGCGATGTGCGCAGGCTGTGCGAGATCCTGCTCGGCGGCGATCGCATCGGGCAGGTGGGGTACGAGGCGCTGCCGCCGCTGGCCCGCGACGTGCTGGACCGGCTGCAGCCGCTCGGACTGGATCTGTCCAAGCGCACGCTGCAGCGCGCCCTGCTGGATCTGAAGTCGAATCCGGAATTGCGACCGTGCTCGGATCTGCTGTGGATGCTGCGAAAGCTGCTGCCGCAGGACGCTGTTCGGCCGATCATGGGCTCGCGCGGCCTCGGTGAATCCTCCATCCAGGAGAGCTGGGATCTCGGACTCGGCAAGTATCAGCGTTCGCTGGTGGAGCTGGGCTACGAGGGCGTCTCGGTGGAGCAGGTGCTCGAGCAGCGCCTGCGCCGTGCGGTGCACGCACCCGAGGCGACGGCCGCGGTGGCGCTGGGCGCGGTCGAGGACGCCCTGCTGTATCTGGGCTCGGTTCGTCTGGCCGACGAACTCGGTTCCCGCGCGGTCGAACTGCTCGCGACCGAACGGACCGTGGACGGCGCGCCCGCCGTATTGCGCCGGATTCGACTGCTGCTCAACTATTTCCGCTCCACCGAGGCGGGCCTGCCCGCCTGGTGCGGCAGATTCGTGACAGCCGGATACGCGCACTACTGCACCCTGCTGCCCACCGCGTTCACCGACGAGGAGACCGGACCCGCACAGGTCGCCGCCATGCTCGGGTTCCTGTTCGGCATGGAGAACCTGGCCCTGTCCCTGGGCTGCGATCACACCCAGCTGGAACTGGCTGTCCTGCAATCGCACCCGGAGGCGCCCGCCAAGGTCGCCCTGCTGTGGGCGGCCCGCTTCCAGCTGGGTCTGCTCACCATGACCGAACTGCGTGAGCGTTGCGACGCCATGCTCGCCAACCCGCTGGTGCTGCCCACGGTCCCGCACTACGTCGGCGGTTTCGTCCAAGCCATCGATCCGGCTCCGGCGCTGAAACCCTTTGTCGTGGAACTGCTGTCGAAAGCCTTCGGCACCCTCCCCGACAAGGTGCTCCTGCCCTGGCTGCCCACCCTCATCACCACCCTGCGAGCCCAGGCCGGGGACCTCATCCCCGGCCTGGTTCGCGAGGCGGGCCGCACCTTCCCCGGGGCGCTCCCGGCCGTCGATGCCTTCATCCCGCCTTGGTCGGCCGAAACAGTCACTCCCACAACGGGACCGGTGCCGGTTGCTTCGGGACCGGCCACCACCCTGCTGGCCGAGCACCCCGACACCTGCGACGCCCTCGCCGCACTGCTCGGCCTCGAGGGCGCCTGGCAGCAGCAGTCCCCACCCGCCGATACCGCGGCGGCCGACCTGCTGGCCCGCTTCCCGGCCACCACCCAAGCCCTGGCGTCCCGACTCCTGCCCTCCGGCACGCCGGCCTGACATCGAGGACCCCCGTGGCCGCCCGCACCCCGCGGGCGGCCACTTCCGTCGGTGCCGCCGATCCACCGGATCAGAGCAGATATCCGATCCCCACCAGGCCGAAGGTTCCTACCAGAACCAACCAGGGGATCACGCTGCGAAAGGTCGGCCAGTTCGCCCGCCAGAACCGTTGCATCGCAGCGGTGGCCTGCAATTTGTGCGCGAGCGGGGGAATTCGGTAGGCGATGATCAGCAGCATCATCACCGCGACGTCCAGGACCGCCAGTCCGACCAGAACATTCGTCAATTCCTGACCCCTGTCGATCACCGGCTCGGTGCCGTCGTCACATCATCACCGGGCCGCAGGGGGCCGGCCAGCGGTGGGGCGCAGGTGATTCTGGTGGCTTGCGCTTTCGTCTGCTCCCGCACGCCCTCGGTGGAGGGCGCATCCCCACTCCGGACCCGCCGCGCTCACCCGGCGAGTGACGCTCCGAGGTAGGGGAGGGCCGTTCGGCGTGATCGAGCGAGGGGTGGGAACCGTGTCGCTCGAACGATGTTGGGCGGGTGGCCGATTCGAGGTTGCCGATTGGTAGCGGCTGCGCGTGAATTGTCCCGAAATAGCGGGCTGGAGTGCAGGGGAGCGAACCCCTGGGGATTCGCGAGACCTGTCAGTTTGTTGTGCGCGAGGCGGGACTTGAACCCGCACGTCCGTGGACACCAGAACCTAAATCTGGCGCGTATGCCAATTTCGCCACTCGCGCTGATGGTACGACCGTCCAAACTTTACCGGGCATATCCGGGATCGCGAAGCACCGGGCGGGCGTGGCGTACTGGTCGGTAACCCTACCTGCGGTTATAACGATTTGGTAACTGGCAATATGAGGGGGCCTCACATTTCCTTCACCCGTGTAACCAGGCTCACCAGCGGGTTCAAACATGAGGGAGGGTCATGTTTCTGACAGTTCTGGTACGGACGTACAGAAATACTCAGGAGTAAGCGCCGGGACGAAACACAAACATGAGGAGATCCTCATGATTTTGTGGAATCCTCGCCATTTACCAGGGCCAGATGGCCGGAGGAACACCTGCGCACCGTGAGCGTGGCCCAGCCCTGAGGGGGCCGGGCCGCCAGGAGAAGGAAGTCGAACGTCTTGACGATCAATGAGAGCACCGGGACCGGATCCAAGGCCAGGATGGCGCGGAAGAACCGGGAAAGTGGAGTCAGGTCGTCGCTGCTGGACCGCTTGCTGGGCGGCACGCCGTACGCCCTGGCATTCGGCGGGCAGGGGGCACAGTGGCTCACCGAACTCGAGGAGATCGGGCACGACAGCGCGCTCGAACCCGAGCTGACCGCGCTGGTGAACGAGGCCGCGCAGACGCTCGAGCCGGTCGCCTCCCAGCTGCTGGTCGTTCGTCCCGTCGGATTCGACCCGATCGGCTGGATGCTCGAGGACGAGATCACCGACGAGGAGCAGGGGGAGGTGTCGGCGGCGCCGTCCGCGCAGGTACTGCGCTCCGCCGCGGTCTCCATGCCCGGCGTGTTCCTCACTCAGATCGCCGCCCTGCGGGCGCTGCGCCTGCAGGGCCTGGACATGGCCGCGCAGCCGCCGGCCGCGGTCATCGGACATTCGCAGGGCCGGATCGCCGCCACCGCCGCCGAGGCGCACGGTGCGCGTGATGCCGAACTGCTCGCCCTGGCCCAGCTGATCGGCGCCGCCGCGGGTCTGGTCGCGCGCCGTCGCGGACTCATGCCGATCGGCGACAAGTCGCCCATGGTCGCGGTCTCCAACGTGGACCCCGAGCAGCTGCGCGCGGTCATCGAGCAGGTGTCGGCGGGCGTCGCCCCCGACAAGGCCGCCGTGCTGTCCATCCGCAACGGCCGTCGCCGGGCGGTGCTGTCCGGCCCGGTCAGCCAGCTCGATCGAGTTCGCCAGCGCTGCACCGAGATCCACGAGGAGCAGGCCAAGGACCGCGACGCCAAGAAGCGCGGCGGTGCGGTCTTCGCGCCGGTGTTCGAGGACATCCCGGTCGAGGTCGCCTTCCACCACCCCGCCCTCGCCGACACGGTCGAGCTGGTGCGCGGCTGGGCCGCACAGTGCGGGCTCGACGCCGACCTCGGCGCGGCCCTCGCCCAGGAGGTGCTGGTCGATCCGATCGACTGGGTCGCCATCGTCGAGGAGACCGTCGCGGGCGGCTCGGAGTGGATCCTGGACCTGGGCCCCGGCGACCTGCTGAGCCGCCTCACCGCCGGATCGATCAAGGGCACCGGCGTCGGTGTGCTCGCCGCCTCCACCCGCACCGGGCAGCGCAGCCTGTTCACCCCGGGCGCGACCCCCGAGGTCGCCCCCGCCTGGGCCTCCTTCGCGCCGAAGCCGGTGCGCCTGCCCAACGGCCGCGTCGTGGTCGAGACCGCCTTCACCCGCCTCACCGGCCGCTCGCCCATCCTGCTGGCGGGCATGACCCCCACCACCGTCGACGCGAAAATCGTTGCGGCGGCGGCCAATGCGGGCCACTGGGCCGAGCTGGCCGGTGGCGGCCAGGTCACCGAGCAGATCTTCGCCGACCGCGTGCGGGAGCTGCGGGAGCTGCTGCACCCGGGCCGCACCGTGCAGTTCAACTCGCTGTTCCTGGATCCGTACCTGTGGAAGCTGCAGCTCGGCGGTAAGCGCCTGGTGCAGAAGGCCCGCTCGGCCGGTGCGCCTTTCGACGGCGTCATCGTCACCGCGGGCATCCCGGAGCTCGAGGAAGCCGTCGCGCTGATCGAGGAGCTGACCGAGGTCGGCATCACCCACGTCGCGTTCAAGCCCGGCACCGTCGCTCAGATCCGGGCCGTGCTGCGCATCGCCGACGCCGTGCCGGACTACCCGGTCATCATGCACATCGAGGGCGGCCGCGCCGGTGGCCACCACTCCTGGGAGGACCTCGACGATCTGCTCGTCGAGACCTACGCCGAACTGCGCAACCGCGCCAATGTGATCGTCTGCGTCGGCGGCGGCATCGGCACGCCCGAACGCGCCACCGAGTACCTCACCGGCGTCTGGTCCCGGGCGCACGGCTTCCCGCTCATGCCGCTGGACGGCGTGCTGGTCGGCACCTCCGCCATGGCGACCCTCGAGGCCACCACCGCTCCCGAGGTCAAGCAGCTGCTCGTCGACACCCCCGGCACCCCGGACTGGGTCGGCGCGGGCACCGCCACCGGTGGAATGGCTTCGGGCCGCAGCCAATTGGGCGCGGACATCCACGAGATCGACAATGCCGCCTCGCGCACCGGCCGCCTGCTCGACGAGGTCGCCGGCGATGCCGAGGCCGTGGCGAAGCGCCGCGAGGAGATCATCACCGCGCTGGACCGCACCGCCAAGCCGTACTTCGGCGATGTCGCCACCATGACCTACGTCGAGTGGCTCGAGCGCTACGTCGAGCTGGCCGTCGGCCTGGACCGCCGCAAGGACTTCGACTGCGGCGGCGACTTCACCGATGCCATCGCCGACGCCACCCGCTCGGTCTGGCTGGACGTCACCTGGCGCGACCGGTTCGCGGAGATGGTGCGCCGCACCGAATCTCGCCTCAACCCGGCTGATCGCGGTCCCATCGCGACCCTGTTCGCCGAGGACTCGGCGTTCGAGGCCCCGGTCAAGGTGCTGTGCACCCTGCGCGAGCAGTACCCGGCCGTCACCGAGGCCGTGCTGCACCCGGCCGATGTGCCGTTCTTCGTGACCCTCTGCAAGATCCCCGGCAAGCCGGTCAACTTCGTGCCCGTCGTGGACGGCGACGTGCGCCGCTGGTGGCGCTCGGATTCGCTGTGGCAGGCGCATGATCCGCGCTACTCGGCCGATCAGGTCTGCGTCATCCCCGGCACCGTCGCCGTGGCCGGCATCACCCGCGTGGACGAGCCGGTCGGTGAGCTGCTGGACCGCTTCGAGCAGGATGCCGCCTTCTCTCTGGTGCGCGAGGGCGTCGTTCCCGCCGCCGTGGACGGGCGTCGCCGCGTCCAGGTCACCTCCGGCGCGATCGACATCGTGCTCGCCGCACCGGATGTCGAATGGGCGGGCCGCACCACCGTCAACCCGATCCACCGCCTGGGCGATCTGGGGGAATGGACCGTCGACGGCAAGGGCGCGACCCACCCGCCGACCGGCGCCACCCTCACCGAAACCGAAGGCCCCGAGGCGGACAGCGCCTACGTGGAGCTGACCGTTCCGCTGCTCGGCCGTACCGCGGCCGATGCCGCGAACGCCGTGCGCATTCGCGTGACCGTCCCGGTCTCGGTCTACAACGGCGGTGCTCCCGTCGTCACCGAAGCCGACGCCGACACCGCGATGTCCGCGCTGCTGGCCGTCGCGGCCGGACAGTCGCTGCCCGAGGTCAAGACGGTCGACGGCGTGGCCGTCGCGCACGTCAACCTGGCCTGGACCCCGGACCTGATCGCCGATCACGCCGGAGTCACCGGCTCCGGCCTGCCCGATTCGCTCAGCACCATCGGCCGCACCGTGCCCGACGTGCTCGTGGGCGCGTGCTGGCCCGCGGTGTTCGCGGTCCTGGGCGCCACCCGCACCGCCGATTCGCACAGCGTCATCGAGGGCATGCTGGACCTGGTCCACCTGGACCACCAGATCGCCCTGGTCGGCCAATTGCCCGACGGCGCAAGCGTGCTCGCGGTGCGGGCCGAGGCCGGCGAGACCCTCGACACCGATCTGGGTCGCGTGGTCGAGGTGCGCGTCAAGATCAGCGGCATGCTGGACAAGCCGGAAACCGGTATGTCCATGCCGACCATCGCCCGCCTCACCGAGCGCTTCGCCATCCGCGGCCGCACCGGCGCCGGCGAGCTCACCGATCCGCCCCGGGCCGCGGGCACTCTCGGCGAGCAGGCCGCGGACACCCCGCGTCGCCGCCGCCGCGACGTCACCCTGACCGCGCCGCGTGCCATGGCCGCGTTCGCTCAGGTGTCGGGGGATCACAACCCGATCCACACCAGCGACGCCGCCGCGAAGCTGGCCGGACTCGGCAGCCCGATCGTGCACGGCATGTGGCTCTCGGCCGCCGCCCAGCACGCCGTGTCCGCCATCGATTCCGAGGACAAGGTCGCACCGCGCACCCTGACCGCGTGGACCACCCGCTTCCTGGGCATGGTCCGTCCGGGCGCGCAGATCGACGTGCGCGTGGAGCGGATCGCCATCGACGCGGGCTGCGAGATCATCGAGGTCTCCTGCCGCATCGACGGTGATCTCGTGATGACCGGCACCGGCCGGGTCGCGCCCCCGAAGACCGTGTACGCCTTCCCGGGACAGGGCATTCAGGCCAAGGGGATGGGCCTGGACGCTCGCACCCGCTCCAAGGCGGCCAAGCAGGTCTGGGACACCGCGGACAAGCACACCCGCGAGGCCCTGGGCTTCTCGATCCTGGCCGTCGTGCGGGACAACCCGACCTATCTCAAGGCTCGGGGCGTGGAATACCGGCACCCGATGGGTGTGCTGCACCTGACCCAGTTCACCCAGGTCGCCATGGCGACCCTCGGTGTGGCTCAGGTCGCGGAGCTGCAGGAGGCGGGCGCGTTCATCGAGGGCGCGATCATGGCCGGCCACTCGGTCGGCGAGTACAACGCGCTCTCGGCCGTGGCCGGGGTGCTGCCGCTGCACGCCGCACTCGAGGTGGTGTTCCAGCGCGGCTCGGCCATGCACGAGCTGGTTCCGCGTGATGCCCAGGGCCGCAGCAACTATCGGATGGCAGCCATCCGCCCGTCGCAGATCGCGGTGCCGGACTCCGCGGTGATCGAGTTCGTCGCCACGGTCGGCGCCAAGGCCGGTGAGTTCCTCGAGGTCGTGAACCTGAACCTGCGGGGCGCGCAGTACGCCATCGCGGGCACCGTCAAGGGCCTCGAGGCGCTCGAGGCGGAGATCGAACGGCGTCGCGCCGAGACCGGTGGCAAGCGCGCGTTCGTGCTCATCCCGGGCATCGACGTGCCGTTCCACTCCACCGTGCTGCGTGCCGGCGTGCCGGAGTTCCGCACCAAGCTCCAGGGCCTGCTGCCGGACGACCTGCACCCGGAACTGCTTGTCGGACGCTATGTTCCGAACCTGGTGCCGCGCCCGTTCTCGCTCGAGCGCGACTTCATCCAGGAGATCGCGGACCTGGTGCCCTCGGAGCCGCTGGCCGAAGTGCTGGCCGACTTCGAGGACTGGGCCGCCCGCCCGATCGACCTGTGCCGCGTGGTGCTCGTGGAGCTGCTGGCCTGGCAGTTCGCCAGCCCGGTGCGCTGGATCGAGACCCAGGACCTGCTGTTCACCGATGTCGAGCACGGTGGTCTCGGAGTCGAGCGGTTCGTCGAAATCGGTTTGGCCGCAACGCCTACCGTCGCGAACCTGGCGAGCAACACGCTCAAGCTCCCGCAGTTCGGCAGCTCCACGGTCGAGGTGCTGAACATCGAGCGTGAGTCCGGCATCGTGTACTCCACCGACACCGACCCCGCACCGGTCGAGGAGCCGCAGGAGGCTCCGGCCGAATCCGCCGCTGCCGCAGGGGCTCCGGCCGCCGCCGCTCCCGTCGCGGCTCCGGTCGCGTCCTCCGGTGGTCCGCGTCCCGACGACATCGCCTTCGCCGCCGCCGACGCCACTCGCATCCTGATCGCGCTGTGGACCAAGCTGCGGATGGATCAGATCGGCCCGGTGGACACCATCGAGGGCCTGTGCGACGGCGTCTCCTCACGCCGCAACCAGCTGCTCGTGGACCTCGGCGCGGAACTCTCGCTCGGCGCCATCGACGGTGCCGCCGACGCCGATATGGGCGCGCTGGCCAATACGGTCGACCGCTTGGCCCGCACCTACAAGCCGTTCGGTTCGGTGCTGTCCGACGCCATCGGCGATCACCTGCGCAAGGTGTTCGGCCCGTCCGGCAAGCGTCCCGGCGCGATCGCCGAGCGCGTCAAGAAGGTCTGGGACCTGGGTGACGGCTGGGCCAGCCACGTCACCGCCGAGGTCTCGCTCGGCACCCGCGAGGGCGCCAGCGTGCGTGGCGGCGATCTGGGCGGGCTCGTCTCCGGTGGCCTGAACGACGGCGCCGCCGTCGACGCCGCCATCGACGCCGCGGTGCAGGCCGTTGCCGCACGCCGCGGAGTCGCGGTGTCGCTGCCCTCCGCCGGTGGCGGCGGGGGAGCGACCGTGGACGCCGCCGCGCTGGGCGAGTTCACCGAGCAGATCACCGGCCGCGACGGCGTGCTGGCGCAGGCCGCCCGGGTGATCCTCGAGCAGCTCGGCCACAGCGAACAGCTCTCGGTTCCGGAAGTGTCCGAGGACACGCTGGTCGATCTGGTCTCGGCCGAACTCGGTTCGGACTGGCCGCGTCTGGTCGCGCCCGCGTTCGACGCGAAGAAGGCCGTCCTCATCGACGACCGCTGGGCCAGTGCCCGTGAGGATCTCGCGCGGCTGTGGTTCGGCAACGACGCGAACAATGCCGAACTGCCGATCGACGGCTACCACGGTGCGGGCGAAGCCGTTGCGGTGCAGGCCAATTGGTGGCGGGATCGGGCCAAGCACGAGGCCCGCTCGGTGCTGGCCGGGCTCTACGGCCGGATCGCCGAGGCCGCGCTGCGCAGCGACGACCCGGGCGTCTGGTCCGACGACATCGCCGTGATCACCGGTGCGAGCAAGGGTTCCATCGCGGCCGCGGCCGCCGGACGCCTGCTCTCGGGCGGCGCGACCGTCATCCTCACCACCTCCAAGCTGGACGACAGCCGGATCGGCTTCTACAAGAAGCTGTACCGCGAGCACGCTCGCAACGGCGCCGCCCTGTGGGTGGTTCCGGCGAACATGGCCTCCTACACCGATATCGACGCGCTCATCGACTGGGTCGGCAACGAGCAGGTCGACAATGCCGGCGGCGCGAAGATCCTGGTCAAGGAGGCGATGACCCCCACCCTGCTGCTGCCGTTCGCCGCACCCCGCGTGGCCGGCGACCTGGCCGATGCCGGCGCGCGCGCCGAAATGGAGATGCGGGTCCTGCTGTGGTCGGTGGAACGCCTCATCGGCGGTCTGTCCAAGCTCGGCGCGGACCACGACGTGGAGGCGAAACTCCATGTGGTGCTTCCGGGTTCGCCCAACCGCGGCCTCTTCGGCGGCGACGGCGCGTACGGGGAGTCCAAGGCGGCGCTGGATGCCGTGGTCGCCAAGTGGCGCGCGGAGAAGTCCTGGGCGGCGCGAGTCACCCTGGTGCACGCGCTGATCGGCTGGGTGCGCGGCACCGGCCTGATGGGTCATAACGATCCGCTGGTCGAGGCCGTGGAGAAGGCCGGGGTGCAGACCTGGTCCACCGAGCAGATGGCCGACGAACTGCTCAAGTGGTGCACCTCGCGCGCTCGCGTCGTGACCGCCACCGGCCCGCAGCAGATCGACCTGACCGGTGGACTCGCCAATGCCAAGCTGGATCTCGCGGCGCTGGCGAAGGAGGCCTCCGACGACGCGGCCGAGACCGAGGTCCCCGAGACCGACGGCCTGATCCACGCGCTGCCCGCCCCGCCGACCATGACCTCCGCGCTTCCGGTCCCCGAATGGGGTTCGGTCACCGCCGATCTCGACGATATGGTCGTGATCGTCGGCGCGGGCGAGCTCGGTCCATACGGTTCCGCGCGCACTCGCTTCGAGATGGAGGTCTCCGACGAGCTGTCGGCGGCCGGCGTCCTGGAGCTGGCGTGGAGCACCGGCCTGGTCACCTGGGAGAACGATCCCAAGCCCGGCTGGTACGACGCCGAATCCGGTGACTACGTCGACGAATCCGAGCTGGCCGAGCGCTACCACGACACCGTGGTCGAGCGCTGTGGCGTGCGCCGCTACGCCGACGACGGCGCAATGGTCGACAACACGGCGCCCCTGCTCACCTCGGTCTTCATCGACAAGGATCTGTCCTTCGTGGTGAACACCGAGGCCGAGGCCCGCGCCTTCTACGCCTCGAGCCCCGAGCAGACCGTCATCACGCCGGTCGAGGGTTCGGGCGACTGGCAGGTGACTCGCAAGGCGGGCACCGAGATCCGGGTACCGCGCAAGATCAAGCTGTCGCGCACCGTCGGCGGTCAGATCCCCACCGGCTGGGATCCCACCAAGTGGGGCATCTCCGCGGATATGGCCGGCTCGGTGGACCGGGTGGCGCTGTGGAACATCGTCTGCACCGTGGACGCGTTCCTGAGCTCCGGCTTCAGCCCCGCCGAACTGATGAGCTGGGTGCATCCGTCGCTGGTGGCCAACACCCAGGGCACCGGTATGGGCGGCATGTCCTCGATGCGCACGCTGTACATCGACAACCTGCTCGGTGAGCCGCACGCCAACGACATCCTGCAGGAGGCGCTGCCGAACGTCGCTCTGGCACATGTGGTTCAGAGCTACGTCGGGTCCTACGGCGGCATGATCCACCCGGTCGCGGCGTGCGCCACGGCGGCGGTCTCGGTCGAGGAGGGCATGGACAAGATCCGCCTCGGCAAGGCCGATCTGGTGGTGGCCGGCGGCTACGACGACCTCGGCATCGAGGGCGTCGTCGGCTTCGGTGACATGTCCGCCACCGCGGATTCCGCGGTGATGGCGGCCAAGGGCATCAGCGACCGCTACTTCTCCCGCGCCAACGATCGCCGTCGCGGCGGGTTCGTCGAATCCCAGGGTGGCGGAACGGTTCTGCTGGCTCGCGGCAGTGTCGCGCTGGAGATGGGCCTGCCGGTCCTGGGTGTGGTGGCGTACGCGCAGTCCTACGCCGACGGCGTGCACACCTCGATTCCGGCTCCGGGCCTGGGCGCCCTTGGCGCGGGACGCGGCGGCTCGGAATCCAAGCTGGCCAAGGAACTTCGCAAGCTCGGCGTCGCCCCGGACGAGATCGCGGTGGTGTCCAAGCACGACACCTCCACCGCGGCGAACGATCCCAACGAGTCCGAGCTGCACGAGCGGCTCGCCACGGCCATCGGCCGCTCGGAAGGCGCCCCGCTGTTCGTGGTGTCGCAGAAGGCCCTCACCGGTCACGCCAAGGGCGGCGCCGCGGCCTTCCAGCTCATCGGGCTGTGCCAGGTGCTCGAGCAGGGCGTCATTCCGCCGAACCGCAGCCTGGACTGCGTGGACGACAAGATGCGCCAGTACCCGCACCTGGTGTGGCTGCGCGAAGCTCTGAAGGTGGGAGATCGCTTCCCGCTCAAGGCCGGTCTGGTCACCTCGCTCGGCTTCGGCCATGTGTCCGGACTGCTCGCGGTCGTGCATCCGCAGGCCTTCCTGGAGGCGATCGCGGATTCGGACAAGCGTGAGGAGTACCGCCGTCGCGCCGAGGAGCGTCAGCTCGCCGGCCGGCAGCGGATGACCGAGGCCATGTGCGGCGGCGCCCCGCTGTACGAACGCCCGGCCGATCGCCGCCTCGGTGGCGAGGGCACCCCGGCCAAGAAGATCCGTCAGCTCGAGGCCGACATGCTGCTCTCGGAGCAGGCTCGCCTCGGCGCCGACTCGGTGTACGTCGCCGTGCCGAAGGGTCCTGCCTGCCAGTAAGTCCCGAAGCTGGATCCACTGCGACGGGCTCGCGTATGCGCGGGCCCGTCGTTCGTGTCCCGGGCAGGATGTCGTGATCCGCCCCGCGCCTTGATGATCCGGCTCGAAGCATAACTGAACTCACGACCAGTGAAACCTACGCAGCCGTAGGCCCGACTGGTATGTTGCGCCCATTCGACCGCGCTCGTGAGAGCGCGGCAAACGAAGAATCGAGGAGCCCTACGCTGTGACGATCCTTGGTATCGGCCTGGACCTGGTCACCATCTCAGAGTTCGCCGAGCAACTGGAACGCGTCGGAACCACCATGATCCGAGAGAGTTTCACCGCCGGCGAGCGGCGCTATTGCCAAAGCAAGGGCACCGATCCCGCACGCAGTTACGCCGCCCGCTGGGCGGCCAAAGAGGCCGTCATCAAAGCCTGGGCGTCCTCGCGCTTCGCGCGCAGCCCCCAGATCGGCGACAATCCCTACCCCCTCATCGAGGTCGTCAACGACGCCTGGGGCCGCCCCAGCATCAAATTGCACGGTCTCGCAGCGGAATTCCTGCCCCGAGTCCGCGTACACCTCTCCCTCACCCACGACGGCGACACCGCCGCCGCCATGGTGGTCCTGGAAGATCCGGGCGAGCTAGCGGACCTGCTGCACGACTGAGTCGATTCGTACGGTCGTGTCCCGCGGCCGGGTTCGATTGCCCCGCACGCCCGCTCGGTGACGAGCGTGCGGACTCAGTTGTCGTCGGGTTCGAAAGTGGTGCGCTGGCCGCCTGATCGCGATTCCTTCTCGGCGATGAGGAGGTACGCGACCATCAGGCGCTTGAGCTCGGCGACGGCGTCTTCGTGGCTGAGGCCGTCCTGGACCGAGAAATTCAGCATCGAGTAGACGACGTGCACCAGCACCTGCGCCATCATGGACCGGCGGGCGCGGGGGGTGCGCGGCATCAGCGGGCGCAGCATCTGCGCCACCGCTTCGGCGAATTCCTTCTCGTGGATCGCGCCGGTGGCCCGGGTGGAGGGCGTGGACTGCATGGCCAGCCACACCTCGCGGCGCGACGGATCGGTCATCCACAGATCGGCCAGATGATCGACCAGCGCGGTCATGTGGCGCAGCCAGTCCATCGACGGGATCTCGCCGTGGAAGTCGGCCAGCTCCTGCGAAACCGCCACCAGGTCTTGGCGATTCAGCTCGCAGACGATGACGTACTTGTTGGCGAAGAACTGGTAGAGGGTGCCGATCGGCACCTCCGCGCGGGCCGCCACTTCCTCGCAGGTGAACGATTCGAAGCCGACCTCGACGAGTAGTTCGCGGGAGGACTGCAGCAGGGCGTCGAACTTTCGCTTGCTCCGGTCCTGCGTCGGGCGGCGACGGGGCATGAGTTCCTGCGGGTCGTCCTGCAGCTCCAACGCAGGGTCCGGTCGTCGAGTCGACCTGGGTCCCGTGCGTGCTTCCACGTCCAAAAGCCTACTGGTAGCGACACGCGGATGACACGCTGCGGTACTTCGTGTGTCTCCACTACTTCGCTCGAGGGTACCCATCCGCACCCGGGAATGGCGACGAACCTTCATCGCAGCTGCTTCTCAGCTGCGCGCCCGAGGGGCTCCGATTCTTCTCTAATTCTGAGTACGACGACGTTGGAAGGCTGATCTGTGGTTGCTTCTGCTGTTGTCCGTTCCGCGGTGACCATCGGTGTCGCGACCGAGCGCGGCTACGTCCGCGCCGTGGCGCTCGCCGACGGCGGCAAACTGTCCGAGCGTGTCGTGGTCGAGCGGGTCGAGGCGGTGTCCGGCGATACGAAGGCCGATCTGGCCGCCGCCGTCGAAGCGGTGCTGGAGGATGTCGCCGACAAGATCGGTCCCGATCGCGACATCGTGGGTGCGGCCGTCGCCTACCGCGACTCGGCCGAGCGCCGGGCCATCGTCACCCGGCTCGCCTCCGGTCCGTGGCACGAGGCGTCGCTGGTGTCGGCCAAGGCCGCGCATCTGGCCGTGGCCCGCGCCATGACCTGGGTGGACGAGTTCGAGGATTTGGCCATCTGCGAGGTGGTGCCCGGATTCCAGGCCTTCTCGCTCATCGACCCGCTGCGCACCCGGGTGCTGGCCGCCGTCACCCTGACCGGCGGCGCGACCAGCGAGGAGTCCATGCGGGCCGCGGTCACCGCGGCCTGGGACCAGTTCGACGCGGCCGGGGTGAAGCCGGACGCCGTGGTGCTGATCGGTTCCGCCGCAAGCGAACCCGGGGTGGTGGCGGCGCTCGAATCCGGCTTCGGCGCACCGGTCATCCCGTGTTCGGTGTCCGCGGGCGCACCCGCCATCGGTGCGGCGCTGGCCGCCATACCGGAGACCGAGTACGCGGGCGACGCGGCCGATCGGGCCCGCCGGGCACGCGGCACCGCGGCGATGTTCGCGGCGGCCAGCGTGCTCGCGGGTGGTCTGGTCGCCGGTGGCGTCTACGCGGCGAGCAACAGTTCCAAGAGCGTGCCCGAGCCGATGCTGACCGATGCCCGCGTCTCCGCCGACGCGCACACCCAGGGCGTCGAACAGCCGATCGGTGACACCGGTTCCGCCGCACCGGAGTTGGGCCCGGACGGCCAGCCCATCGAGGGTCTGCCCGAGCCCGCACCCTCGGATGTGAGCGCGCCCATGTCCGAGGAGCCGCTTCCCGAGCCGGACATCGTCACCCTCGATCCGGCGACGCTCAACTGGGGGTCGGCCGATCCCGACGCCGCGCACTGGCTTCAGTCCAAGCCGCTGATCAAGGGACAGCCCGACGCCGACTCGGTCGGCACGATGGATTCGATCATTCCCGCGCCGACGCATCCGGTCGGCGCGCCCACCGACGGCGGTCTCTTCCAGGACGAGCTCTCGCCCCCCGCGTTAGGTACCCCGGAGTTCTCCAAGTGGTGGGACGGCCACTGGCACATGATGCTGCAGTGGGCGACCCAGTCGATGCCGCGCGCCTGACACGCGGAATTCTGCGCGCGGGAATTCTGCGCGCACGCATAGATTGCGCCGAGGACATTCGCCCGACGATGTGCGAAACCGTCGTGAAGATCGGCCTTCGAGAACCCGGTCCGGCGTGCTGAGGACAGTGCGTTCTCCGCGCGCGGACCGGGTTTTTCCTCCGGCACCGTTCGATCGAGTTCGGTGTTGTTTCATGGGTGCGGACGACGGTCGTCCCGCCGCACGCACCCGACGGGTACGGCCGGAATCAGACAGACAGGTCGCGTCGCAGCTTGGCGACGTGCCCGGTCGCGCGCACGTTGTACTGCGCGACCTCGATCTTGCCGTTCTCGTCCACGAGGAACGTGCTGCGAATGACGCCCGTGACGGTCTTGCCGTACATGGTCTTCTCGCCGAACGCGCCGTAGGCGAGCAGCGTTTCCTTCTCGGGATCGGACAGTAGCGGGAAGGTCAGCTGCTCGGCATCGCGGAACTTGGCCAGCTTGGCCGGTTTGTCCGGGGAGATGCCGACTACCTCGATGCCCGCACCCTCGAGTTCGCTGAGGCTGTCGCGGAAATCGCAGGCCTGCTTGGTGCAGCCGGGTGTGCTCGCGGCGGGATAGAAGTAGACGATGACCTTGCGGCCGCGGTAATCCGACAGCGACACGTCCTTGCCGTCGGCGTCGGGGAGAGTGAAGGCGGGAGCGGTGTCGCCGGGACTGAGTCGGTGGTTCTCGGTCATGCCGCCACCGTAGTAGACGGGCCGGACGCGCTGCGGGCGATACACTCCAGGCAGGCGACAATGCCGCCTTTGCGCGGCTTCCAGACAGGAGTTGACGTGGCGAGAGATACCGAGGCGATCGAGCGCGAGATCGAGGCAGCGCGCCACCGGCTCGCGAGCACCCTCGACGAGCTGGCGGTGCGCGCCGATCCGCAGCGGCTGGCCGACAACACCAAACTCGCGATCGTCGCGAAGGTGAACGAGCCGAAGATCAAGTACAGCCTGATCGGCGCGGGTGCGCTGGTCGTATTGCTGACCCTGGTCAAGATCTTCCGCTGACCACGGCGCGCCGGAGGAGTTCGGCGAAAACAGAAACACCCGGCGCATCGGCGCCGGGTGTTTCTGTTTCGCGGAGACCTTGCGACGAATCAGACCGTCGGGCAGGCGAATCCGTCGCCGTCGGGATCCAGGTGCGGACCGTATCCGGGCTCGCCGCGGAAGAGCGGGGCGTGCCCGGCGGCGCGGGCCTCGTCGCAATTCTTGTACGAGCCACCGGCGGAACCGGTCTGGGCCAGATTCGCCGAACCGGTCGCGCCGGACCCGGTGTCGATGGTGGACGAACCGGTGCCGGAGGATCCGGTGGGGACGTCGGCGAGGGCGATGGCGGTGGGGGCTGCGAAGGTCGTCAGTCCCGCGACGCTGGCGGTGACGAGAAGCCGGCGAACGTTCATGTATTCCTCAATGTCGGCGCAACAGGTTGGTAGCGGCCCGGTTCGGCGCGGATTTGCCACCGCTGCTACACGGATACAGCACGGTGACCGGTCCGGGATCCGGCCCCTACTGTTCTGGCGGAACGTTGCATTGTCAACCGGATGGGCTATCCATCCAGGTGGGGCGTGTGCGATGGGGCGCCGACCGCTAAGCTGTTGCGCCGGAATACGTCCCATTCGTCCGGCTCGGAAATCCTCGGCGGTGAGGATGATCTCGACTCGGGCATGTAGGACGAACGGTCCGTACTTTACGACAGTTCCCGCCCGGGAGGCCTCGGGTAGCGGTAGTTTCTCCGACCGTGCCGCGAATTCTTCACCTGGCTATTGGTGTCCATGTCAACCAAGAGTGGCTAGGATGTAGGCATGACCCGCTGGCTTGATGACGAGGAACAGACGACCTGGCAGGCGTACATCCGCATGCGGCAGCGCCTGGACTCGGCGATCGCCACCGGTCTCACCCGCGACGGCGTGTCGACCTCGGACTACGAGGTGCTCGTCGCGCTGTCCGCGGCGGGCGGGCAATTGCGCTCCAAGGAACTGGGCGCGGAGATCTGCTGGGACAAGAGCCGGCTCTCCAAGCATCTGTCCAGGATGGCCGCGCGCGGACTGGTCGATCGCTGTCAGGCCGTCGACGACGCGCGCGGGCGTGAGGTGCGCCTGACCGAGGCCGGGCGTGCGGCCCTGCACGCCGCCGCGCCCAACCATGTCGAGCTGGTGCGGCGACTGTTCATCGACGGCATGACCGAGGACGAGGCCGCCGCCCTGCGTTCCCTGGCCACCCGCGTGGTGTCCGAGGTCGAACGCACCGACCTGCTCTAGGCGTCGGTCGGCTTGTCGGCTAGTCGCCGGTGGACTTGTCGGTCCGCGTGCCCTTCCAGTCGCCGAACGGCTCATCGCGCTCGCGCACGGCCTCGCGGAAACCGGCCGTGGCGGAACGCAATTGGAACGCGTAACCCTCGCGGGTGTGCCGGGAAATGCCGTCGAAGACGGTGCTGATCATGCCGGAGTTGGCCACGCCCTGACTCAGCAGCGCGCTGTTGAGGGCCAGCTTCGCCATGACCAGCTGATTGATCGGTACCCGTGAGATGCGTTCGAGCAGATCCTCGGTGCGCTCGTCCAGCTGATCCGCGGGCGGGGCCTCGATCGCCAGGCCCCACTCCAGCGCCTGCGCGCCGGTCAGGCTGTCGCCGGTGAACAGCAGCCGCTTGGCACGCTGATCTCCGACCCGGTGCGCCCACATGCCCGCGGCCGGAATGCCCCAGGTGCGGGTGGGCGGATAGCCGAAGCGGGCATCGGCGGCGCAGATGATCTGATCGGCGTACAGCGCGATATCGGTGCCGCCCGCGATGGCGAAACCGTGCACCTTGACCACCGTCGGTTTGTTGGCATGCAGCAGACTGGAGAAGCCGCGGTTGAAGCGCGACATCATGGCGTAGTCCACCATGGGATCCCAAGTGCCCCAGGGATTGTGATTGCGCGCCTGAGCCACCGGATCGAGTACGGTGCCCTCGGCCGACTGCGCGCCCTCCGCCGGTTCGAAGCTGTTCTCCGCGAAGATCGACAGGTCGTAACCGCCGCAGAAACCCTTGCCGCGCCCGCTCACCACGATGACGTGCACGCGCGGATCCAGATCCGCGCGCTCCACCGCCGCCGCCAACTCGATCGGGGTGTCGGCGGTGATGGCATTGCCCCGCTCGGGCCGATTGAACGTGATGCGCGCGATTCGCCCGGTCACCTCGTAAGTCAGTGTGCGGCCGGTGAATTCGCTCTCGGGGGCCGGACGTCCCGCGAACGGCGAGTCATCGCCGGCGGTCAGATCCTCGCGCCAGGCGGCCGGCCGGGTCCCGGAATGGTTCTCGTAGTCTGGTGACACCCAAGAAGTGAACCTCCGTTCATTTCTTCGTGTCAAGCCCCTGTGCCGAGTCGGGTCAGCGCAGCCAGGGTGTGACCGGTGGCTTCACCCAGAGGATCTTCTCGTCGGGGTGCTCGCGCGTCGCGGCCGGGTGCTCGGGGTGGCGGGCCGTCCAGGCATCCTTCTCGTCCAGCAGTCGGGCGACGACCGTCCAGGTCTCCTCGGTGCTCGGCGGATTGGTGTCCGCCGCGCGGGCCAGCTTGCGCTGCTGCGCCGATGGCATCGCCAGCAGTTCCGCGCTGGTGATCGCGCGCGACCAGATGTAGCCCGCCAGCCGCTTCGCCTTCTCCTCGCGACTGCGGCTGGCGTGATCGGAGTGCGCGTAGTCGGCCATGATCGCAACCCCGCAGGTAGAGGACTTCTGTCGGGCCCGACCCTACCGCAGCGGGGTGACAGGAACCGGGGTGGGATCCCGGCCCCGGACTTCGCAATCCGGGCTCACGCGCAGTGCCGGCACCGCCCGCATGTACACCCGCCCCGCGCGCCCTCACCGCACCGAAAAGGTCTACGCCACCGCCACTCTCGAACGCGGCTGATCGATCGCCCGGGCCGGTGGTGGCGAACCGCCCGGTTGTCGCACGGCGATCACCAGGCGGCGGGGCGGACTCGGCCCGGTGTGACGACTCGGGCCAGCGCATTGCGGAGGTCGGTGACCGCCGCGGGGCCGAGGGTGGCGGCCCAGTGGTCGGTGAAACGGGCCGCGGCGGCATCGGCGGCGCGGGTGCAGGCCCAGCCGCGCTCGGTGAGGGTGATGAGTTTGGCGCGGGCGTCGCGCGGGTGCGGATTGCGTTCGGCGTAACCCTTTTTCACGAGCTCGTCGACGATCTGGCTGGCCGCCTGCTTGGAAACGCCGAGGTGGTCGGCGATCTCGACGACCGTCGCGCCATCGGGGGCCATGCGTACGAATGCGAAGCCGTGGGTGGGCCGGATGTCGGTGAACCCGGCGGCGACGGTTCCGTGGTGGATGGCGTCGGTGACCTCCGTCGCCGCCGCGAGGAGGAGCAAAGGCAGGTCCTGGGCGTAGGGAGGCATGGGCAAATCTTGGCACTTGACAGACAAGTCAACAAGATTGACTATATTAGTCAAGAAGATTGACCAATAAGGAGTTGCCCGATGCCGTTCATCAACGCCGCCACCGCCGAAGTCCACGACATGCACGGCTCCCGATTCACGCCGCTGGTTCGGCCCAGCGCGGGCAGCGCCGAACTGTGCATCTGGAAGCTGGAGATCTCCCCGGCCACCGAGGGCGTCGCGCACCGTGTGCTGCGCGAAGAAGCCTTCGTCCTGCTCGATGGAGAGATTCGCTTCACGATCGCGGGGGAGACCTCCGATCTGAAGCCGGGTGACGCGGCCTTCGCCCCGGCGGGGTCCACCATCCGACTGGACAATTCGAGCAGCGCACCGGCGACGGTCATGGTGACCGCCCCGGTCGGCTTCTCCGGGGAACTGTCGGACGGCACCATCATCACCCCGCCCTGGGTGAGCTGACCGCACCGGCCGCGGCGGATTGTCCTCGCCGCCTGCGCGATTCGGACCCGATCCACCGGTGCATCGCATCGTCGCGTCTGTACCGCCTGCCTAGGAAGCGGTGCCGGAACCCGCCCTGGAGAACCCGTCAGCCGACCGTCACAGGATCGAGATCGCAGCTGACATCGTCCACGGGAAGTGCTCCGCTCACGAGATACCCGTTGATCGAATCATTGACGCACGAGCTGAGTTCCGGCCGGAATGTCATGTGTATGCGTACATCCCGCAGTGTCACCAAGCGGGACTCCGCCAGATGCCGATGCAACTGCATGCCGTGCGCGTACGGCGTGCGCGGATCTCCGGTCGCCTGCACGATCAACGCGGGCACCGAATTGCGCACCACCGTGGGCGCTTCCACCGGTCGCGGCCAGAAGGCGCACGGTTCGACATTGCTCGCCATCGCACCGAAGACCGGCTGGGTCGCCCGACTCTGTTCGATGTTGTTCCAGTACCAGCCCAGGTCGGTCGGAACGCTCGCGTCACCGCACGCGATCTGGGCCAGCGTCGAATTCTCGCCGTCGCGAAGGGCTCGCAGAATCGCGGCCAGCCGAGGCGTGCGGGCGGCGACCGGTGGGCCGCCCGCCGCGTCGGCGATTTCCCGAACGGTGTCGGCCGCGACCGCGTCGAGCCGGAAATTCATGAGCATCCCGTGCAGCAGGAACGGCAACCAGTGATCGTCGATCCCGAAGCCGTCCATCACGATCGGCTGCCGTGCGGCGTCCCGGATCAATTGTTCGATCGTGCCCCGGACCTGCTGCGGGGTGCTTCCGAATCGATAGGTCTCATCGCGCGTCGCGGCCCATATCGCCCACTCGTCCAGTGCCCGTTCGTCCGCCGGTCCCCAGTCCCGAACCAGCCCCTCCCAGTAGCGATCCGGATCGATCGCGCTGTCGAGCACGAACCGGTCGCTGCGCTCGGGGAACATCTGGGTGTAGACCGCCCCGAGATACGTCCCGTAGGACGTCCCGTAATAGCTGATCCTCTCCTCGCCGAGCACCCCGCGCACCACATCCATATCCCGCGCGGTATTGCGAGTCGTGAACTGCCGCAGCAGTTCCGGATCCCGAATCAAACAGGCTGCCGCCATTCCCGCCGACTGCACCGTGTCGTACGCGAAACCCAGCACATCCAGCCCCGCCGACCGGATCATCTCGCCCACCGGCCACCCGCACCGCCCGCTGCGCCCCGAGTCCCCGACTCCGCGCGGATCCATCCCGATCAGATCGAACCCCGCCAGCACCTCCGGCGACAGCACATCCCCGAGCAGATCCACACTGTCCCGTCCCTCGGCGCCGGGCCCGCCAGGATTGGACAGCAGCACGCCCTGCCGATGCTCCGGATCTCCCGCCCGCACCCGGGATATCGCGACGGTGGTGGTCCGTCCACCCGGTGTCGAATAGTCCACCGGCACCAGCACATCCGCGCATTCGCCGCCGGCCGCGTCCAGTCCCGCGATACCGCAGGGACCCCACTGAACCTGCTGCCGATAGAACCGATCCATCCCAGCGGCCTGAGCCGGCGGCGGCTCCGCGCGCCCCGGTGCGCTCATCGGAACGGTGAGCGCGGCCACCGTGACCAGGGTGGCAACCGACCGATGGAAAACCCTCGCCAACAACAGAACTCGCCTCTCGATCGCGATCACACAGCATTTGATCATGACCGCCCGGTACGCCGTGTGCATCGGGCGTTCGCCCCTGATGTTCGGGTTCGGGCGGAGCGGCCGGGGTCGATCCCGGGCGCCCGCCGGTGTCCTGATTCGCCGCTCCACAAAAACTACAGTGGCGGGTACAGGCATAGCACTTCGCTCGCGAAAGGTTATCGATCGCAAAGTCGGAATGAAATCTCCGGCGGGATCCGAAAAATAGCGAATTACCCCTGATGGGAGGGATTCGGGCCGCCGATACCCGCAATGGCCGCGCGCGCAAAATATGGGAATCGTCAAATTGCTATCACTGTCGGTTGGCTCACACTTCCACCGTTCGGGCAGGTAAGCAGGCCAATCCGTGGCATAGTGGGGAAACCGAGGACGGGCGTTTTACAAGAAATTTGCCCGACTCGTCTACAGAAAAGAAGTTGTAAAAGTATGACTCAAGGCAGTGTGAAGTGGTTCAACGGTGAAAAGGGCTTCGGCTTTATCGCTCAGGACGAAGGCGGCCCGGACGTCTTCGTGCATTACTCGGCCGTGAGCGGCTCGGGTTACAAATCCCTCGAAGAGGGACAGCGCGTCGAGTTCACGGTGGAGCAGGGCCAGAAAGGCCCGCAAGCCCAGGACGTCCGCGCTATCTGATACAGCGTGATTCGAGAAGAGCTTCGCACCCCCGACGGTGCGAGGCTTTTTTCGTTTGTGCAGCGTGTGGCCTCGACGGCATTGCCTGGGCTATTGCGGGTCTGTTCCGTAGATCGAGCGGTACTCCTTGGCGAAGGCGCGGCGGCCGAGCAGGCGCCAGGCAACTCTCGCGGCGAACGGCATGTCGGAGAGGAACTTTCGGCGATCGGCATGCGGGACCCCCTGCAGAACGAAGCCGAGGAAGACCAACTGCCGATCCTTGGGCACGGCGCCACGGCCACGTTCCCCGAGTGCCTCCCATTCGTGCGCGGTCATGACGCGTTCGGCGAGTGGCAGGACGAAGGTCTCCTCCTCGGTCATGTGCTCGTCGAGAGCGGTGGCGAGCGCGGACAGTGTGGCCACGAGATGCTCGCGCACCTGCGGATGCGCCGCTGTGGCGAATTCCGCGGCGTGACGGTCCGCGCGAGCGATCAGTTCGGCGATCCGCTCATGCTGTTCCTCCATTCGCAGAATCAGCGCGCCGTCGGTTTCAGCCCGCTCGAGCAGTAGTGGCCACATCAGCTCGTCCTCGGCGGAGTGATGGTGATGCAGGCCGGTATCGAGTTCGGTGAGGAACTCGACGAGGCGGCGCGCACGGGTGGTATCGCCGTCGGCGACACCGCCGACCAGGGCGGGCAGGGCGTCGAAATGGCGACGGAAGGCGCGGTGCACGAGCACCATGTCGGCGGTATCGGGGCGTTCGGCGGTCTGGGGCGTGGCGTTCATGACCCCACTGTGGACCGATCCACTTGTAGGGCACTTGCAATAGAATCTGCCGCCATGGTGCGGATTCAGGTGCTCGGTTCGCTGGCCGCACAGACCGGACGTGGCAGCGTCGATCTCGGCGGTCGCCGCCAGCGCGGTGTGCTCACCCTGCTACTCGTTGCCCGCGGCGCGGTCGTGCCGGTCGACCGGCTGATCGACGATCTCTGGCGCGGAGAGCCGCCGACGCGCGCACTCGGCACACTGCAGGCCTACATTTCGCACCTGCGCAAGCTGCTGGAACCGGACCGGCTCCCTCGCACGCCGGCCACCGTGCTGGTGAGCCAGGCGCCGGGATACGCGCTGCGCGTGGCCCCCGAGGCTGTGGACGCCTGGCAATTCGAGTCCGAACTGCGCAGTGCGCCAGAGGATCCCGTAGCGCGCCGACGCATCCTGGAGCAGGCGCTCGGCCGCTGGCACGGCCCGGCGTTCGCCGAGTTCAGCGATGAGTCGTGGGCGCGCCCGGAGGCGAACCGACTCGAGGAACTACGCCTGGCGGCACGAGAGCAACTGGCGGCGACCCTGATCGAACTCGGTGACCCGACTACCGCCGCGGTGGAAGCGGATGCTCTGACCAGCACGCATCCTTTGCGCGAGGAGGCCTGGCGCATCTCGGCGCTGGCACGATTCCACGCGGGCCGGCAGGCGGACGCGCTCGCCGCGCTGCGTGCCGCCCGCGCCGTACTCGCGGACCAACTGGGCATCGACCCTGGCCCCGCCCTGATCCAGCTCGAGGCCGATCTGCTGGCACAACGCATCCCCGTCGATCTGCCGGCCCCGGTGCCGTTGCCGTCACCGACCGAACACCCTGCCCAATCTCGTTTCGAATTGCTGGGCCGGACAAGGGAACTGGATGAGCTGCGGCGCGCGGCGCGAGCCGGCGGCACCCCCCGGGTCGCGGCCGTGATCGGTGAGGCTGGAAGCGGAAAATCCCTTCTGCTGCAGCGTTTTCGGACCGAATTGAGGTCCGAGGGCTGGCGTGTGATCATGGGCCGCTGTCCCGAGGAGGACGGCGCGCCCCCGGCCTGGGCCTGGGTGGAAGCGCTGCGCGAGCTCACCACCGAGGTCGATCCGGGCCACTATGCCGAACCTCTGGGGCCGTTGCTCTCGGACCGGCGCACCATAGCCGACGCGTCGGTCGGGCGTTTTCTGCTGCATCGTGCGGTGGGTGCGTATCTGAAAGCCACGGCCCAGCGGCAGCCGCTCGCCGTCTTCCTCGACGACCTGCATCGCGGCGATCTGGAGACTCTCACCCTGCTCGCCAGTGTGGCGAAATCGGCGTCGATCCTCATCGTGATCGCCTACCGCCCCGACGAGATCGGGGCGCCACTCGAGGACGCGCTCGCCTCGCTGGCCACTGTGACGGCGGCGCGAATAAGCTTGCGCGGCTTGGATTTCGACGATGCGGCGATCCTGGTCCGGTCGGTCGCGGGACAGATTTCCGACCGGGCGACGATCGAGGCCCTGGCCGAGCGCACCGGAGGGAATCCCTTCTACCTCACCGAAAGTGCTCGTCTGCTGGCCAGTGAGGGCGCGCTCGTGGCGACGTCGGAGGTGCCGCAGGGCGTGCGTGACGTGTTGCGCCGGCGCTTCGCGCGACTTCCGGAGGTCAGCGTGTCGGTCTTGCGCCTGGCGGCGGTGATCGGGCGCGAATTCGACATCGAGGTGCTGATCGGCGCGGCCGAGATCGGTGAGGGTGAGGTGCTCGATGCGGTGGAGGCCGGTGTGCTCGCCGGACTGCTCGAGGAACCTGGCGCCGAGCACGCGCGGTTCACGCACGCGCTCATTCGCGACGCTCTGCTCGGTGACCTGTCCCGCACCCGCCGCCGCCGCTGGCAGCTGCGTGTCGCCGAGTCGATCGAGCGGGCTCGGCCGGACGATCTCTCCGCCCTCGCACACCATTTCGGAGAGTCGCTCACCGCGGCGACGGCACGGCGGGCCGCCGACTATGCGCTCGCGGCAGCCGAACAGGCCGAGCACCGATTCGCCCACGACGCCGCCGCCGAGAGCTACGGCCGCGTCGCTCTCGCGCTGGAACGGATCCCCGGCACCGCTGCCGAGCGGGTCGGCGCGCTGTCGCGCATGAGCCGCAGCTACCTCGCCGCGGGTGCCGGACTATCGGCCCGCGATGCCCGCGATCGGGCAGTGTCCGCAGCCGATACAGCCGAGTTGCGCGTCGAGGCGCTCACCGCGTGGGATACGCCGACTCCCTGGCTGAATCGCGCATACGGTTCCGTCGATATGCGTGTGGTCTCGTGCATCGAGGACGCGCTGCGCACACGCGAGCTGACGCCGCGGGCGCGCTGCCGTCTTCTGGTCTCGCTGGTTCGCGAGATCGGTGGAGAAGTGCACGAGCGAGCGCGCGAGGCAGCCGAGGAAGCGGAGGTACTGGCCCGAGGACTGAGCGATCCCGGCCTGCTGGGGTTGGCGTTACAGGCCCGAACATCCGTGTACGACACGTCGATTCCCCTCGCCGATCGTGACAGGCTCGCCTCGGAGCTGATCGGCCTCGGTGCGGACAACGATCTTCCCGCCTTCGCGCTGATCGGCCGCAACGCCGCACTTCAGGTCGCCGCGGCGCGCGGCGATGTGGACCGCGCGAATGCCGAACTCGCGGCCGCGACGCTGCTGGCCGACCGCTACCACTGGCGTCAGGCTCAAGCCGCGAACATCATGGGCCGCGCCATGATCGCGCACCTGACCGGGGATCTCGAAGCGGCGGAACAGCATTACCGGCATGCTCACGAATTGTTCACGCGCTATGAGGTTTTCGATTCGGACGGCAATCTGCTGATCGCTCTGGTCAGTATCCGCCTCACCCAGGGCCGGATCGGTGAATTCGCGCCGCTGTTCACCGAGATGTTCGAGCAGATCGACACCTCGGGCAACGATCTGGTCGTCGACCCGTTCGTGTTGGCGCTGTTGGAAATCGGTGACCGGCCCGGTGCGCAGGCGGCGGCTCGGGCGCGCCGCCCGCTGCGCAACGACTTCTTCCGTTCGCTCTTTCTCACCGTGCGAGGCATGGCTGTGGTGGGCTTGGAACAACGCGCCGAGGCCGAGCAGGTGTACCGGCAGTTGCGCACCTACTCCGGCCAGATCGCCGGTGCGGATACCGGCGCGCACGCTGTCGGACCGGTCGACATCGTGCTCGGCGACCTCGCGGCGCTGCTCGGCAGACGGGATCTCGCGGCTGAGCACTACGCCGCCGCCGCGGTACTGGCGCGCCGCTGCGGATGCCGAGAGTGGATCGCCGCCGCGCGCAACCGCATCGGTTTACAAGTCGATCACTAGTCGCGCCCGGAAGGTTGATGGCAGATCGAGCATCATCCAGCAGAAGGAGCGCCGCCATGCCGACCGACCGTCAGCTCAAGACCGTCAACACCCTCCACCGCGCAGTGATCAGGCTCAGTGGCGGAACCCTCGGCACCACCTTCAAGGGCATGCCGACGATCCGCCTGACCACCATCGGCCGCAAATCCGGTCGCCCCCACGCCGTCATCCTCACCGCACCCATCATCGACGGGGACACGATCGTCGTCGTGGCCTCACGCGGCGGCGATCCCACCGACCCGGCATGGCTGCACAACCTGCGCGCGACTCCCACCGTTCGAGTGTCCCGCGGACAGGGCCCCGATCGGCCCATGACCGCGCGCGTCCTGTCTCCGACCGAGCGCAACGCCCTCTGGCCCGACGTCGTCGCAGCCCATCCCGGCTATGCCGACTACCAGAAGATGACAACGCGAACCATCCCCCTGATCGCCCTGACCCCCCACTGCGACACCCAACGCCCGTAACCGCCCGGAACGCCGGAGCTAACCGCCGGACCCGGCCACTGCAGGACGAATTCTTGCGCGGGAGAACCGAACAGCGGGCGACACTGCTCGTCGAGTCCGACAACGTAGCTTCGGCGCGAACATCAGCGCCTGGCCTTGACGTGGCGGCGTTCAGGATTCGCTCGATTCAGCCCTCAGCGGCCGAGTTCGGCGCGCCGCCAACGCAGTTCGCGCTCGGTTTGGTGCATGGGCGATCCAGAGAACGGCAGGGCGGCATAGTCGACTGCCACGGCCGCTCGGAGTGCGACAGTGCGCGCGGAAACCGCGGCTCGCTCGGAAAGTCCGATCTCTGCGGCGAACGCAGCCCAATCACGGGCGCGTAGCTTGCGGGTTCGGCCGGAGATCGGCAGTGCCATCGAGTCATCTCCGTAGACCAGCGTGCACGGAATATCGAATATCGGTGCGACACCCCATTTCCCGCCGGGCCCCTCGACCACACCGACGTTCTTCGCGTGTAGGTCACCGTTTCCGGTGAGCCAGGCAAAGAGAAACTGCAAGTACAGGTTTCGGCGAGCCACTGTCGGAGCCTCGGAGATCTGCGCGAGCGCGTCGACCACGGTGGCCGCATCGGGCTGATACTTCGACGCCGGGGGTAAGCCCAGTACCTGTGTCGCATCCTCGAACGCCAAGCGTCGCCACGTCTGACTCTCGCGCACCCGATCGAATCGCCGTACCAGCAGTCCGGTGTCGCCGATGCGGTCGGTCACCAGATTCGCCTCGGCTACAGGGATCTTCATCAGCCTCGCCGCTGTCAGATGCGCCGCTTCGTTCTCCACCAGATGGGGGTACTCCGGTTGCGAGAGCTTCAGAATGAACCGCCCGTCCCGAGCCGAGAACGGCACGCTGATCATCGACGCGCTGGCTTTGCGCTGCACTCCCGGCAGCGCATGGGTATCGATTTCGTCCACGAATCGTGCGAACTCGAGTTCGTCGAGTGAGCCTCCCTCGACCAATGGCGGTATATCGGTGAGTGACTGATCGGCAGGGATGATCTGCACATCCCCGGGCACATCGTTCCCCACCGCCAGCAGCAGGCTCAACTCATCGTTGATGCTGGTCTTGACCGCACGCTGCAACACCGTGAGCCGATGTCCTTCGGGCAGAAGACCTTCGAAGAAGGGCGGCACCGCGCCGGCGATGCTGCGCACCGGATCCGGGCCGAGCGGGAGCGTGGTGGCTACAGGCGTCCCGGAGTCGGCGAGATAGTCCTTCCGGTAGCGAAATTCGGTCCCACCCTCCGCTGTCCGCTGCAGCACAGCGGCGCGCTGACCAGCCTTGTATACATCCGCTCGGGCAACCCGCCGAAGCTCCTCGAGATCCTTCAACCGACGACACCCAGGGTGAGTCCGAGTACGTCGGCCACGATGGCGACGGTGGCGATACTCGTCGAGCCGCTGCCGTGCTCGATCTCGCGCACCGTGCGCGTGGAGGTGCCCGCCAGCTCCGCCAACTGCTCCTGCGTCAGACGATGACGGCGGCGAGCCGCGTGAATGGCATCCCCGATGCTCGATACCACGGTCATCGCATCACCTCCATAAACCGGCAGTATTCTGCCGATGTAGCGCGGATTCAATCAGGCTACCTTAACCATAGCCCAAATCGGCAGAATATTGCCGATCCCATCGATTTCACCTACGTTCCGCAGCCGGTAAGGGGGAAATCGGCAGGATATCGCCGATGGAGGTCGATGCGGAGTTCGTTCGATGGTGCCGACGGCCTCCGAAATCGGCGGGCACGAGGCCCGCGGGTCCGGCGACATCGGCGACCACGCCCGGTCGGTCGAGCTGTACCGGGCGGCCGCTGAACGGCATGCGGGCACCCGCAACGTGGTTCACCTGCGCGCCTGGTCCGCGACGGCTCGCGCCCAAATCGGTGACCTCGCAGGCACAGTGGCCGAGAGCATGCCGGTCCTGGCTGATCTCGCCGAGGTGTCCTCGACTCGTACTCTCCGGGTCATGGCACCGATCCGGCAGGCCGCCCAACAACTTCATCGGCAAGTGACTTCCGCAACCAGTTCGACGCACTCGCACAGAAAGCCATCACCGCATGACCAACCCGCTCACGGGTTTGACGTTCGATCACCTCACGGCCTCACAGGCGCGCGAACAGCGAGATGTCGTGGAGGACATATACATCCGCTCCTATGTGGAGGCCATCGCTTCCGGGGACCCCTTCGACTCACCCGCTGAATTCATGCGGCGGTTCGACGCGTACACCGGTCGTGGTGAGGGATTCGCGCTCGTGTTCGCCTGCGTCGATGGCAATGCCGCCGGGCAGGCGTGGGGCTGGCCACTGCAGCGCAACGCGCGCTGGTGGGAAGGGCGGCGCCTGGACTCGGGGGATCTCACGGAGTTCACCACCGAGACCGGCTCTCGCACTTTCGCGCTCAGCGAGATCATGGTGTGCGCGGAATATGCCGGCCGCGATGTAGCTCGGCCGCTGCAGGATGAACTCCTGAGGGGAAGGGCTGAACAGCGGGCGACACTGCTGGTCGAGTCGGACAACGGGAGGGCATATCGCGCCTACCTGAAATGGGGTTGGCGCCGTGTGGGCGCGCTCACACCGGACTGGCCGAAGGCTCCGGTGTTCGATGTGTTGATTCGCGAGCCGCTCGGATGACCGCAGCTCGACCGTACCGACACACCGTGCGTAGTTCGGACGAAGAAAGCCCCTCTCGTTCCAGCTTATCGCTGGTGAGAGGGGCTTTCTTTTGTGCGCCATCAGGGACTTGAACCCCGAACCCGCTGATTAAGAGTCAGCTGCTCTGCCAATTGAGCTAATGGCGCCTGTGCCAGCTGGCCGGTTCCTTGCGGTTTCGGCTGCTCTGCGGTGCGGAAGAAACATTAACAGGGATACCCGCAGAAAGTGAAATCGCCTGGTTGGGCTGTGTTTTTGGTGCGGGTGGGGGAGTTGGGGCGGGGTGTTAACAGATCGGGGGCCGGAACGGATGAACCGTTCGAGCCCTGCGGGGGCGACGCGTTGGTCGTTGGTTGGGGTTCGTTCCTGGCAGAATGAGCGATGCGTGGTCTCGACCGGACCCCCGTGGGCGTGGCTGGTCGGGCAGGTGTGGTCGGGGCCGAAGTCCTCGGTGGCCGGATACGCACGAGACATGAAGTGGGGTTGCAATGAGCGATGGTCTGGGCCGGCGCCGTTCGACGCGGCGTCGTTCGCGAGGATGGCTGGGAGCTGTGGCGGCTGTGTCGGTGGTGGCGCTAGCGCTGACCGGCTGCTCATCGGGGTCCTCCGACTCCTCTTCGGTCGCAATCGATTCCAATCCGATCAGCGAGCTGGTGAAGCCGAAGCTGATCGCACCGATCAAGGACGGCGACAAGGGCGTCGCCCCGAACGACCTGACCCTGAAGGTCGAGGACGGTCAGATCACCAATGTGGCCCTGACCAATCCGGAGGGCAAGCAGGTTCCGGGACAGCTGGCCGCGGACGGCCGGTCCTGGAAGTTGGGCGAGCAGTTGGGATTCGGGCGCACCTACAAGCTGAGCGTGGACGCGATCGGCCTGGGTGGCGCCGCCAACAGCACTATGAGTTTCACCACGATTTCGCCGAACAATCGCACGCACCCGTACCTGTTGCCGGCCGAGAACGAGGTCGTCGGCATCGGGCAGCCGGTGGCCGTGCAGTTCGACGAGAACATCCCGGATCGCAAGGCCGCTCAGGCCGCGATCAAAATCACCACCACGCCCGCGGTGGAGGGTGCGTTCTACTGGGTCAACAATCGCGAAGTGCGGTGGCGCCCAGAGCATTACTGGGCTCCCGGCACCAAGGTCGACATCGCGGTGAACACCTACGGCAAGGATCTGGGCAACGGCCTGGTCGGTGATTCGGATATCACCTCCAACTTCACCGTGGGCGAGTCCACCATCTTCACCGCCGACGACAACACCAAGATGGTGACCGTCGAGATGAACGGTCAGGTGGTTCGAACCATGCCGACCTCGATGGGCAAGGACAGCGCGCCCACGAACAACGGCGTCTACATCGTCGGCGACAAGTTCGACAAGATCATCATGGATTCGTCGACCTACGGCGTGGCCGTCAACTCGCCGCAGGGTTACAAGACTCCGGTCGACTGGGCGACGCGAATCTCGTACTCCGGCATCTTCTTCCACTCCGCGCCGTGGTCGGTGGGCGCGCAGGGGTCGAGCAACACCAGCCACGGCTGTCTGAACCTGAGCCCGGAGAACGCCAAGTGGGTGTACGACAACGTGAAGCGCGGTGACATCACCATCGTCAAGAACACGGTCGGTCCGATCCTGCCCGGCGTCGACGGACTGGGCGACTGGAACATCCCGTGGGAGCAGTGGAAGGCCGGCAACGCGGACGACAACCGCTAGCCGCGAGGCACGACCGCACAAAGCATGAAGGAGGGGCACCAGCGGGTAGCTGGTGCCCCTCCTTCTGCTCGATCGAAGCTAAGCGGGGTGGTCGCGCCTCAGATCGGGGACGGGACCTGTCCGCAGCCGAAGCTGGCCTCGCCCGAGATGGGCATCACGCTTCCGGTGACCAGGCACAGGGTCTTGAAATTTCCGAAGAGCATCTTGTCCAGGTTCGGCAGGCCGAAGGAGCCGGTGCCGGTGGAGCCGGTGGTCGCCAGCCCGCCCGCGCTGCCGGACTTCACCGAGTCCGATCCGGACCCGGTGCCCGCGGAGAACGACACCGCGGCCTGCATCGGGTCGGTGTTGTCCGTGGGTACCGCGGCGGCGTCCGTCAGGTAGATATCTGCGGAGGCCACGGCGGGGGCAGCGGTCATGATGGCTGCTGCCAGTAGGAATGTCGAGACGGCACTACGTTTCACAAGAAGGTCTTTCTGATCGAGCACGGAGCGGCGGTCCCCGATGCCCGCCTGTGTCGGGTGAAGTCTACGAAGATCGAGTGCGTTGCGCCACAACTTGTGAAACGATGACGAACCCGTCACAGTCCGATGCGAGCGATAGCTCGCACCGGAGCTCCGTCCGCGCCCGGGATGTTGAGCGGCAGCAGGGTTGCTTCAATGCGATGAACTGCGTGTTGTGCGGCCAGCAGGGTCTCCAGGGCGGTCAGGTTCTCCGCGATCACCGCGTGCGCGCCGCACAGGATTCGATGCACCGGAATCTCGTGAGCGGGCGTCGGATCGACGCTCAGGGCATCGATGCCGACGGTCCGAACGCCCGAATCGACCAGATAGGTCGCCGCCTCCGGAGTCAGATGCGGATGCTCGAGGTACGCGTCGCTACCCCAGTGCCGCGACCATCCGGTGGCGATCAGAACGATGTGCCCGGCCCGCACCCTGCCCTCGAACCGGTCCCGGCCGATCGCGGCGCGCGGCGCGAGACCGCGCGCGTCCACCACGACGGCCGGGCCGACGAATCGATCCAGGGGCAGAGCGTCCAGCGCGGGCAGCGCGTCGTCGATATGCCTCGGTGCGTCCACATGCGTCCCGGTCTGCGAACCCAGATCCAGGTGCAGCACGTTCACCCCGTCGGTGCGCACTCGCAGCGCGGGTTCGATCACGACTTGCGGATCGCCCGGGTAGACGGGCATACCGCTGCGCAGCGGCACCGACAGATCGACGAGGAGCACGATGCGTACGCTACCGGCCCGCGCCCACGACGACGTTCGGATCGATGAGTCCGAAGACCTCGCCCTGTGGTCCCTGCACGACGCCCATTCGGCCGAACGGGCTGTCGTCCGGGCCCATCATGCTCGTGCCGCCGAGTTCGACGGCCTTGCCCAGCGCGGCGTCGAGGCCGTCGACCTGGAACCAGGTGAGCCAGTAGGGCGGGGTCTCGCCGGGCAGGAGGCTCGAATCCATCAGTCCGCCCGCGGTTTCCGAGCCGCCGGGCACGGCGAAGGTGGAGTAGACGAAGTTCTGCCCGTCGCCGATCTCGGTGAACGACCAGCCGAAGACGCTGCGGTAGAACTCCTGCGACGGCGTGTACTGCCCGGTGTGCAGCTCGTTCCAGCAGTACGCGCCGGGTTCGTTGTAGACCCCGGCGCCGGTGTGCGCCTTGGCTTCCCACAGTCCGAACACGGCTCCGCCCGGATCGGCCGCGATACTCATGCGCCCGACGTCGAGCACATCGAAGGGCGGCATGTAGACCGCGCCGCCGGCGGCGGTGATCGAGCCCGCGACCGCGTCGGCGCTGTCGGCCGCGAGGTAGGTGGTCCACACCGAGGGCATGGCGACATTGCCCATCTTGGGGCCGATTCCGGCGGCGGGCCTGCCGTTCGACATGGCCATCAGATACCCGCCCGCCTCCGGCGGACTGTCGAGGATCTCCCAGCCCAGCAGGCGGGAGTAGTAGTCGCGGGCTGCCGCCGGATCATCGACCGAACAATCCACCCAGCAGGGTGTTCCCTGTGGCCAAGCGCTGTCACGAGTGGGCATTGCCTTGTCTCCTGTCGTGTGTCCTGCACGCGATGGATCCCGATGACGCGGGACCAGCTAATCAGAAGCCTGGGCGGCGGGCGCCGGGTACGGCCGGTTGTGGCCGGAATGCGACGAGACTCGGCGGCGAAACCAATTTTTCGATTCCTTGGACGTGCGACCAGTTACACCTGTTTACTTTGAGCCCGGGTGGACCACACCGCCCCCGAGATCCGCAGAAGCTCGGTACGCGTTATCAGTCCCGGATCACCTCCGGGACGCTGAAGGAGAAAAATGTTCCGGACTCATCGGATGACGGCGCTCGTGGCGTCGGTTTCGTTGGCTTCTGCGGGGTTGAGCGTTCTGAGTGCGGGAATCGCGTCCGCCGACTCGGCCTGTGCCGTGCGGAGTTACGACACGAAGAAAGACATCAGCACCGTCGGTATCACGCATACCTACGAAAAGATCGCCAATGCCGAGTCCATCGGCGCCGGAACCACGGTGACCTACAAGATCGTGGTCGGCACCACCGGTATCGGTAACCCCTACGTGAACACCATCACCGATTTCCCGCCGACGGGATTCGGCGCACCGGTGAAGACCTCGGTCACCGCCTATCACGCGGGCACCGGGCAGCGCACCGAGGACGTCACCGCCGTGCCCAACGCGGGCGGCTGGAAGGTCACCAGCACCGGATGGTTCGTCAACTCCGGCAACCCGGTGACCCTCAACATCACCTACCCGGTTCCGGGTGACCTCAAGGCCGGACAGCAGATCACCAGCGGTGGCGTCGGTGTGGCCGGCACCGTCGGTGTCAGCAACGAATTGCCCAATCTGACTTCGTGTTTCACCGCGCGCGGCGCGAACGCCGGTGAGTCGCTGCTGGGCAGCCTGGGCAACAACGGCCTCGGCTCCTCCGACGGCCAGCTCAGCTCGACGGGTTCGTTCAGCGACGTCCTGTCCGACGTGCTGAAGAAGTTCCTCGGCAGCTGAGCAAGTCCGGATCACCGGTCCCGGCCGGCCGCTCGTGCCCGAACCTCGGCACGGGCGGCCGGCCGCTCCGCCCGGCCGAAATCGACGAGGAACGACACTGATGTTCACCCGAACGTGGTTCACCCGCGCACTGCCGACCCCGGCGACGATTGTCACCTGCCTCGCACTATTGTTCGCGGCAGCCATTTCTCCCGGCGTGGCCGCTGCCGAGCCGACCGGATCCCAGCTCGTCTTCATCGATCGAGCCGGGCAGCGCGAACAGATACTCCACGTCTATTCCGAGTCCATGGATCGCGTCATCATGCTTCAGGTGATCACGCCGTTCGATCGCAGTGAACCCCGCCCGACGCTTTATCTGCTCAATGGCGCGGGCGGTGGCGAGGATGTCGCGAACTGGCATCGCCAAACCGATATCGTGCAATTCTTCGCGGACAAGAACGTGAATGTGGTGACGCCACTGGGCGGCGCATTCTCGTACTACACCGACTGGCAGCGCGATGACCCGAAGCTCGGCCGCAACAAGTGGACGACCTTTCTGACCCGGGAGCTGCCGCCGATCATCGACGAGGCACTGGGCACCTCGGGCGTCAATGCCATCGGCGGCATCTCGATGGCGGCGAGCTCGGTGCTCAACCTGGCGATCGCGGCCCCCGATCGCTACCGGGCCGTCGCGTCCTACAGCGGATGCGCCTCCACCACGGACCAATTGAGCCGGTCCTACATCAAACTCGTGCTCGAACGCGGTGATGCCGATCCCCGCAATATGTGGGGTGAGGACGACGATCCGGACTGGGCGCGCAACGACGCCGTGCTGCACGCCGATCAGCTGCGCGGCAAAACCCTCTACATCTCGAGCTCCAGCGGCCTGCCCGGTTCCGAGGACACCCTGGCCAACCCCCTCGTGGGCGGGCAGGCCGGGACCCTGGCCAATCAGATCGTGCTCGGCGGCGTCATCGAAGCGGCGACCAATCTGTGCACACATCGGCTCGCGGATCGGCTGAACGAGCTGGGGATCCCCGCCGATATCGAATTCCGGCCCACCGGAACGCATTCCTGGCGGTACTGGCAGGACGCGCTGCATCAGTCCTGGCCGAGCATCGAGGCGGCGATTCGGTAGTAGGCTCGGGCACCGGCCCGGCCCGAAGCCTCGGTGGTTCCGGCGGGCCGGTTCCGGGTCCGAGGTCGTAGGGGAGGGGCTGCCGAGATGTGTTCGCCGCGGATAGTGCAGGTCGCGCACGAGAGCGCCCCGGCGCGAGCGCTGACCCGGCGGGCGTGGCTCGGCGCCGCCGGGCTCGGTGCGGTGTCGGCGATGGCGGCGAGATCCACTGTGGCGCAGGCGGCTCCGGTCGAGTCCGGGCAGGTCGTCGATCTCACCCATGCCCTGACACCCGACCTGCCGATCTGGCCGGGGAACACGCCGTTCACGATGGTGCCGGTGGCCTGGCACGATCGGGGCGGCTTCGGCCAGAACGCGCTGGTGCTGTGGGAACACACCGGTACGCACATCGACGCGCCCCTGCATCGGGTTCGCGACGGGGCGTCCGTGGACCGGATCGACGCGCGGGATCTGGTGGCTCCGCTGGTCGTCATCGATGTCTCCGCGCGCGCGGCGGCGAATGCCGATGCGGTGCTGACGGTCTCGGATATCCAGGAGTGGGAACGGGCGCACGGCCGAATTCCCGAACGCGCGTTCGTCGCCATGTACTCGGGATGGGAACGACGGCTCGGTGACGCGGGCAGCTTCCTGAACCTGGACGGTGAAGGGCGCCCGCACGCACCGGGATTCGCGCCGGAGGCGGCGGAATACCTGGTGTCGCAACGCGGAATCGTCGGCGCGGGTGTCGACACGCTGAGCCTGGATCAATCGGCGAGCCGTGACTTCGGCGCGCACACCGCGATTCTCGGCGCGGGGCGGTACGGGGTGGAGATGCTCGCGAACCTAGGGCAGGTGCCGCCGTCGGGTGCGCGCGTGGTCGTGGGCGCGCCCACACACGCGGGCGGCACCGGCGGTCCCTGCCGCGTGTTCGCGCTGACCTGAACGGCGCGGTCGATCAGGCAGGGCGGGGTCGATCAGGCAGGGCGGGGTCGATCCCGCCGGGCGGCGGATCAGGCCGGGCGGTCGATCGAAAGCCGATGCTGGAAAAGGGTATTCGGATCCCACTGCGCCTTGATGCCGCGCAGCCGCTCGTAGTTCGCGCCGTAGTAGAAGGCGTGCCACGGCACCCCGGAGGTGTTCCAGGCCGGATCGGCCAGATCCGGATCGGGATAATTGATGTAGCTGCCGCCGTTGGACTCGTTCGGCACCGGCACACCCCCGGTCTCGGCGTAGAGCTCGCGGTACATCTCCCGGGACCACGTCACGAACCGGTCGTCGTCGGCGGGCTCGTACCACGCGGCGTGGATCAGCATCTTCACGAACGAATCGCGCGCGGGCATGGCGGTGGCATCGGCCGCCACCGCATTGACCGCACCGCCGAAAGGCAGGAATTCCACCTGTGATTCGCCGACGAAGCGCAGGTCGGACAGGTAGCGGTAGAGCACGCGCAGCTGGTCGGTCGAGTACGCCGTGCGCAGGTACGCGGATTTGACGTTGACCCGGAAGCCGGGCATTCCCTTGGCGTAGTACACATTCGAGACGGTGTCGGCGTAGGAGGCCTGCGTCGCGGGCATCGCGATCGGCGCGGGAAGCACACCCTCGGACAGCGCGGCGACGAACTCGTCGAGCCGGCGCCGGGCATCGGGGTGGTCGCCGTCGAGCAGGACCAGCACATCGGATCCGGTCAGACCCGGTTTGAGATGCAGCGGCGCGTACAGCCCCGCGAACGGATCCCCGGGCGCACCGTGCTCGGCGAAGAAGGCGAGGTAGTTGCCGACGAAGCGGACGAAGGATTCCTCGGTGGCGAACGGCAGGGTGAGGCGAGTGCTCAGCATGCTGCCGGGCGGTTTCGGCAGCGCCGCAGCCGGATCCGCGCTCTCGGCCGCCGGTGAGCGCAGCAGATAGCGGGTCACCACCCCGAAATTTCCGCCTCCGCCGCCCGTATGCGCCCACCACAGGTCCGCGTTCGGGCCGTCCTTGGTGGCGAGCACGGTCGAGGCCCTGCCGCCGCCGTCGACGGTGACGATCTCCAGGCCGTACAGATGATCGACCACCAGCCCGAGTCGCCGCGAGAGCGGGCCGTATCCGCCGCCGCTCACGTGTCCGCCGGTGCCGACGCCCTTGCAGATGCCCGCGGGAACCGTGACGCCCCAGCGGTTCAGCCGCTCGTAGAGCTCGCCGAGATCGGCGCCGGCGTCCACGGAGAAGGCGCGGTGGTCCTGGTCCCAGGACACCGCGCCCATCCGGTGCATATCGATGATCGACCGGGTTCGATCGTTGTCGACGAAGTCGGTGAACCCGTGTCCCCCCGAGCGGACCGCGATCCGCAGTCCCTCCGAGGCCGATCGTTCCACCGCCACCCGGACCTCTTCGGTGGTAGTGGGCACGAAGATCCGCTGTGGGCTCGCGACGAACCGGTCGTTGTAGCCGCGCCGGGCGAGCGTGGTGAAACCGCTGTCGCCCGGGTGCAGAACGGCCGGTTCCGCCGCACTCGCGAGTGGTGGTCCCACGGTGCTCGCCGCCGCCCCGATCGCACCGACGGCGAGGAAACGGCGACGAGACAAAACCATGAACTCCCCCAGAACAGTTGCCGGCGCGTGCGCGTCGAACAGTAGCCATCCACCGCCCGGTGCGCGAAACGGAGCACCGGCAACCATCCGTACCGTTCAGTCGACCGCGAGTGCCTGCCGCGGGTCCGACGTCGTCTGCTGCCGCAGCACCGAATGCTTGCGGCCGTAGACGTAGTAGACGATCGCGCCCAGTGCCATCCAGATGACGAACCGCAGCCAGGTCTCGATGGAGAGATTGAGCATCAGCCACAGACACGCCAGCGCGGCGAGAATCGGGATGAGCGGGACGAACGGAACCCGGAATCCGCGCTTCAGATCCGGCCGGGAGCGACGCAGGATCGGCACGCCGACCGCGACCAGGACGAATGCGACCAGGGTGCCGATATTGACCATCTCCTCCAGGGTGCCGAAGTCGACGAAACCGGCGAGCAGGGCACACACGACGCCGACGATGACGGTCAGGCGCACCGGGGTTCCGTTGGCTCCGGTGCGCGCGAGGTTGCGCGGCAGCAAACCGTCCCGCGCCATGGCGAACAGGATCCGGGTCTGGCCCAGATACATGACCATCACCACGGTGGACAGGCCCGCGATCGCGCCGACGGAGATGATGTTCTTCACCCAGGTGTCGCCGTGGATCGCGAAAGCCGTTGCCAGGGTGGCATTTCCGTCCGAGAGCTGGGTGTAGGAGACCATGCCGGTCAGCACCAGGGAGACCGCGACGTACAGCACCGTGACGATGGCCAGCGAGCCGAACAGCCCGCGCGGGACGTCGCGCTGCGGATTGCGGGTTTCCTCGGCGGTGGTGGCCACGACATCGAAACCGACGAACGCGAAGAACACCAGGCTCGCGGCCGAGAGCAAGCCGAACCAGCCGAAGCTGGTGCCGCCGGAACCGGTGAGCCAGGCGAACAGTGACTGCCGCACTCCTTCGGCGTGCTGCGAGGGCTGCGCGGGCGGCACGAACGGAGTCAGGTTCGAGGCCTTGAAGTAGGTCGCGCCGACCACGAGAACCAGCCCGATCACGGCCAGCTTGATGGCCACCGCGACCGCCGACACCCGGGAGGACAGTTTGGTTCCGGTGGCCAGCAGGGTTCCGACCACCGCGATGATCGCCACCGCGCCCCAATCGAAGCGGAGAGACCCCAGTCCGACAACGGTCGCCTGACCGCCGAGTAGTTCACCCAGATACTGCGACCACCCTTTGGCCACCACCGACACCGCCAACGCGAACTCCAGGATCAGATCCCAGCCGATGATCCACGCGATGAGTTCGCCGAAGGTGGCGTACGCGTAGGTGTACGCGCTGCCCGCGACCGGCACCGTCGATGCGAACTCGGCATAGCACAGGGCGGTCAATCCGCAGGCTATCGCCGCGAACACGAAGGCCAGTGAGACCGACGGGCCCGCCACCGAGCCCGCGGTGCGCGCGGTGAGGGTGAAGATGCCCGCACCGATGACCACCGCGACACCGAAGACGGTGAGGTCCTTGGCCGTCAGATCCTTGCGGAGCTTGGAATCGGGATCGTCGGTATCGCGGATGGATTGTTCGACTGATTTGGTGCGGAACAATCCGCTGTTCGTCATCGCCACTGGGGTCTCCTCTTCGACACTTTCGGCGCTGTCAGATCGATCGCGGGATGGCGTCCAGGCGACGCTCGGCGAACCGGTTCGCCGCGGCTCCGGTGCCGATTCCCTCGGCCCGGGCGGCGGTGATGATGTTGCGGCAACGCGGGAAGATGCCTGCCACGTCGGATTCGACCTCGGCCGGGGCGGCAGAGCGCAGCTCGCCGGCCACCTGGATCAGGCCGCCCGCATTGGCGACGAAATCCGGGATCCAGGTGATGCCGCGCTCGGTGAGCGCCTGCTCCACAAGGGGATTCGCGAGCTGGTTGTTCGCGGCTCCGCAGATCAGCGTGGCCTCGATGGCGTCGGCGCTGGTTGTGGTCAGGGTGCCGCCCATGGCGCAGGGCGCGTACACGTCCACAGGTGCGGTGGCGACCGAACTCAGCAGGCGCACCGAGGGATGACACTGCGAAACCAGCTGCAGGGCGGCGTCGTTCACGTCCGACACGCAGACCTCCGCGCCGTCGGCGAGCAGCAGGTCGATCAGCTCGCGGCCGACCTTGCCGACGCCCTCCACTCCGACCGTGCGCTTCGCCAGTGAGGCTGTGCCCCACACCGATTCGGCTCCGGCGCGCATGGCGTTGAACACGCCGAGCGCGGTCAGCCGGGCGCTGTCGCCGGAGCCGCCCGCCGCGGTGCTGCGGCCGGTCACGTAGCCGGTGTGGCGGCCGATGATGTCCAGGTCGTCGGTGTTCGTGCCGACGTCGCCGGCCGTGATGTACCGCCCGCCGAGGGTTTCCACGAAACGCGCGTACGCGGCGAGCAGTTCCGGGGTCTTGTCCACCGCCGGATCGCCGATGATGACGGCCTTGCCGCCGCCGAGCGTCACGCCCGCCGCCGCGGCCTTGTAGGTCATGCCCCAGGACAGCCGCAGCGCGTCCTGCAGCGCCTCCGATTCCCGCGCGTACGGGTAGAACCGGGTGCCGCCCAGCGCCGGCCCCAGCGTGGTGGAGTGGATGGCGATGATCGCCTTCAGTCCGGTTCTGTCGTCCTCGCAGAACACGACCTGTTCGTGGCGTCGGGAGCTCAGCTCGTGCGAGCGTCCGAAAACCCCTGTGTCGGTGTGCATTGCGGTCACAATGTGTCCTTCCTGGATGCCGCGGGTGTGCGGCGGTCGGTCGCCGTGTGGGTGACGGCGTGTGGGTGCCGCGTGGTGGCGGCGGGTGTCGCCGTCGTATCCGGCTGATCGGCCGTGACGCGGTGCGGCGCTCGGTCCGGGATCGGCACGTCGTGACGAGCGGTCGGCCCCGGGATGATGCTGATGGTTCGTCGGGTGGCCGCGGGCAGCGTCGGCTCGGTCCGGTCGGGCAGGGGCGAGGCGTACGGGTCGGCTCGACCAGGCGAGGCCGGTGTGTGTCAGGGCCGCACTTCGCCCCGGGGGTCAGTCGTGCAGACCGAGTTCGCGCAACTTCGCCTGGTACAGCTCGATATTGGCGAGTTTGACGTCCTCGTACCCGCGCACCAGGTCCGGCAGTCCGGCGACCTGAACGGCGGTGTCGTAGTTCGCGGCGCTCAGTCCGGTGGCGAGATCGCGCACCATCTCGGTGTAGTGGGACAGCAACTCCCGCTCCACCCTGCGGACGTGGGCGTAGCCGAAGGGGTCGAGCGGGGTGCCGCGCAGCAGCTTGCCCTTGGCGAGCACCCTCAGTGCCACATGGGATTTGGGTCCGAGGCCGATCTTCCTGGTGCGGCCCATCGCCCGCAGCACCGGTGGGTGCAGCTTGTAGGTGAGGTTCTCCCCGCCGGGGACCTGGGCGCGCACCTCGGCCAGGAAGGCGGGATCCACCAGCAGACGGGCGACTTCGTACTCGTCCTTGTACGCGGTGAACTTGTGCAGGCCGCGCGCGACCGCTTCGGAGAACTCGGTGCGACCGGTGACGAGGCGCTCCGCGGTCCAGGCGAACCGGACCGTGTCGATGTAGCGCCGTGCGACTGTGGCGCTCTGGTAGGCGATCAGCTCCGCCGCGCGCAGCTCGACCAGGCGCCGGACCTCGCCCTCGAAGCCGGTGCCCAGCAACAGTTCCGACGGCACGGCGGGGGTGGTGCGCGCCGGTGTCGTCACCGTCGCCACGGCCGCGAAGGCGTCCGGATCCGCGATGGCCACCCGGCCCCACCGGAACGCGGCGATATTGGCCGCGACCGCGACGCCGTTGATGCCGATCGCCTCCTCGATGGCCGCCGCGGGCAGTCGCAGACCACCCGATTGGAACGCCGCGCCGACCATCAGGAAGTTCGCCGCCGCGGTATTGCCGAACACCTGCTGGGCCGCGGCCAGCGCGTCGAAGTGATGCACCGAATTCGATACCGAGGCAACGCGATCCAGCAGCGATTCGGTGGCCGGGTACGGAACCGACTTGTCGTACACCATGTCCCCGGTCGGGGTCTTGCTGGTCGAGGCGACCGTCACCGTCGAGGCCCGATCACCGTACCGGAGGTTCTTCGGGTCGGCGGCGGTGAGCAGATCGATGGCCAGCACGCAGTTCGCGCTCCCCGGTGTGAGCCGATTGGACGGCTCCAGCTCGGTGGTGGAGAACCGCAGATGCGACAGCACCGGACCGGCCTTCTGGCTCAGCCCGATCTGATCCAGGCTCTCGACCTCGTATCCGGCCCGGAGCGCGGCCGTGGCCAGCACCTGGTTCACCGTCACGATGCCGGTGCCGCCGATGCCCGCGATGAGCACGTTCTGTGTGCCCTCGGGTGCGCGCAGACCCGGATCGGCGACGGCGGGGGGAGTGGGGGTCGCATGTCGCGCGGTGGTGCGGCGCGAGGAATCGGCGCGGGCGTCCCGGGCCGACCCGCCAGTCCAGCGATCCAGGAACCTTCTTGCGCGCCCGGTGCCCTCGGACCCCTTGGACCCCTTGGCATTCGGAGTCAGTTCCACCGTCACGAAGGACGGGCAGTCACCGTCCATGCAGCTGTAATCGGTATTGCACGAGGTCTGATCGATCCGGGTCTTGCGGCCGAATTCGGTCTCGACCGGTTGCACCGACAGGCAATTGGACTTCACGCCGCAGTCGCCGCAGCCCTCGCACACGGCTTCGTTGATCACCACGCGGGTGTTGCGCACGGGCAGGGTGCCGCGCTTGCGCTGCCGCCGGGCATCCGCCGCGCAGTGCTGGTCGTAGATGAGCACGGTGACGCCCTCGATGTCCCGCAACATCTTCTGGGCCTCGTCGAGCCGGTCCCGATGCCACAGCAGCGTGCCCTTGGCCAGCGCGCGCCGGTTGTGCCGCGCGGGTTCGTCGGCGCAGATGACGATCTGCCGGACGCCCTCGGTGCGCAACTTGTGGGTGAGCCCCGCGACGGTGAGACCGCCCTCGACATCCTGCGCGCCGGTCATGGCGACGACTTCGTTCCACAGCAGCTTGTAGGTGATGTTCACCCCCGCGGCCACACAGGCCTGCACGGCCAGCTGCCCGGAGTGGAAGAACGTTCCGTCGCCGATGTTCTGGAACAGGTGCGGCACGTCGGTGAACGGGGCTTGCCCGATCCACTGGCTGCCCTCGCCGCCCATCTGGGTCAGGCCGGTCACCGCGCTGTCGCCGCGGCCGGACATGGTGACCAGGGTGTGGCAGCCGATACCGCCGCCGCCGATCGAACCCTCGGGGATGGCGGTGGAGCGATTGTGCGGGCAACCACTGCAGAAGTAGGCGGTTCGCTTGGCGGAGAGCACTTCGAGCGACAGTGGCGGCGGCGCAGCCCTTTTCAACTCCATTCGATCCCGCAGCACCCGGCGCAGCGGCCCGAGCAGACGGCCCGCGGTGAGCTCTCCGTCGAACGGCATCAGCGCGGCGCCGCGTCCGTCGCGCTTGCCGAGGATCTGCGGCGCATCGGCGGTGCCGTACAGGATTTCGCGAATCTGCGTTTCGATGAAGGCGGTCTTGTCCTCCACCACGATCAGCTGCTCCAGCCCCCGGGCGAACTCGGTGATCCGTTGCGGCCCCAGCGGATACGGCATGCCGATGCGCAGCAGCCGGATCCCGGCGTGGTGCATGGCCGCCTCGTCCACGCCGAGGTCGAGCAGAGCCTGGCGGAGCGCGTCGAAAGTGGTTCCGGTGGCGGCGATTCCGATCCGGGCGTCGGCGGGATCCACCTCGATCACATCGAGCGCGTTGGCCGCGCCGTAGGACCGGACCAGGTCCCAGCGCGGCCCGTACAGGTCGGCCTCGGCCAGGACGCTGTCGGCGGGCGCCGCCATCGGCCGCTGCCGGTAGTGGAAAGGCTTTCCCTCCCACCGCACTTCGGGAACGGTGATGGGCAGATCCGCGACCGTGGCATCGACGGTCCACGCGCCGTCCGCGACATCGGCGACGATCTTCATGGCCACCACGCAGCCCGACGCGCGCGAGAGCGCGATGCCGTGCATGCCCAGGGTGATGATCTCCCCGGCATTGCGCGGGAACAGCACCGGAACACCCATGGCGGCCAGCGACCGTTCACTCACCGCGGGCACGGTGGAGGATTTGGAGGCCGGATCGTCACCGACCAGCAGCAGCACGCCGCCGCGCGCATTGACCCCGTACATGTTCGCGTGCCGGATGGCGTCGGTCGCGCGATCGACACCCGGCCCCTTGCCGTACCAGACCCCGATGACCCCGTCGTGGGTCGCGCGCCCGGCGGGCAGATCAGCCTGGCTGCCCCAGACCGAGGTGGCCGCGAGTTCCTCGTTGAAGCCCGGCACGAAGGTGATGTCGTGCTCGGCCAGCACGCCCGGCATGCCCAGCAGCATCTTGTCCACGCCGCCGAGTGGACTGCCCTGATAGCCGGAGACGAAGGTGGCCACCCGGCGACCGGCCCGAATGTCCCGCACATGCTGTTCCACGAAGAGCCGGGCGATGGCCTGCACACCCGTGAGCAGAACGGGCCCCGCGCCGGAGCGGTAGCGGTCGGCCAGGTCGTAGGGCGCGGCCGGCTCGGCCTGCCCCAGCGAGGATGCGCAGACGACGTCGGTCATGAACAGCCACCACACTTTCCGCAACCCAGATCATGAGCTGCGAACGAAGGAACAGCGATCGGTGCAACGAAATCTGCCGTGGAGTGTGATCCATGTCAACAGTCGCCGAAAAAGTTGATCAATCTGCTCAAAAGTGATCTGTGACACTCTGACCTGTACGTCATTCTGCTCGAGCGCTCACCCGGACGGGCGCTCCCACGCCGGGCGATGCGCCGACCGTCAGGGTCGAGGGTTGGCGGTCAGATGTTCGACCAGGGGGAGGGATCGATACTCGATCGGCGTGGCCAGCGCCAGCATCGTCTCGGTGTGCTTGACCCCGTGAATGGCGTGCACCCGCTGGATGATCTCCAGCAGATCCTGCTGCGACCGCGCCGCGATCCGTACCAGCAGGTCGGAGCGCCCGGTCGTCGCGTGCACCTCGAGCACGTGCGGGAACGCGCGCAGCGCCTCGACGATGTCGTCCATCCTGTTCTGATCGAGTTCGATCCCCAGAAACGCGTGTACCGCGAACCCGATCGCCTGCAGATCCACATCCGGCAGATATCCGCGCACCGCCCCCGCCGCCTCGAGCCGCTTCATCCGCGCCTGGACCGTATTGCGCGCGATTCCCAGTCGCGCCGCCAGGTCCAGGATCGGCGTGCGCGGATCGGCGGCCAACTCCTTCAACAGCGCGGAGTCGAGTGCGTCGAGCTTCATTGCCATGCCGCATTCTCACACGGCGGGGCGCGGTCTCCCGGCCAGGCGCAATGCCGCATTCTCGCGTTCGAGTTCGGCCACGCGATCGCGCAGGGAACCCAGCGCCTGTGCCACCGCGTCGCGGGGATACAGCTCCGGGATGTGCTGGCGGCAGTTCCAGTCGAAGGCTTCGACCTCGATCAGCACGGCACGCTCGACCTTGGCCTGATACTCCGGGACGGTCAGTGCCGCAACGAGTGTCGGATCGTCGGCGATCTCGACGATGCGGGCTCGTCCGAATATCTTCATGCGGGCCTTGGCGGCGTAATCCATCAGGAACAACGAGACCCGATCGTCGTGATCGAGATTGCCGCGGCTGATGTACTGGCGGTTGCCCCGGAAATCGGCGAAGCCCAGGGTGTGGGCGTCGATCACCTTCAGGAAGCCGCGCGGCCCGCCGCGATGCTGGATGTACGGCCAGCCGGTCTCACCGACCGTCGCCAGGTAGAAACTGTCGCGCTCGCCGATGAACCCCGCTTCGTCCGGGCCGATCTCATCCGCGAGCGCCGGGACCGAGGTCATCCGCTCGTAGCTGCGCAGGCTCCCGGCCTCGCGCTGGTGTTCGCGGACCGACTCGGTGAAGGCGACCTGTCCGTAGTGCCCGGTCATCGTGGCCCGCGCTCGGGGGAATGGCTGTGCATGGCGACACCTTTCGGAACCGTCTAACTGTCTATAGACGATTGAAAGGTTGTAACCGGTTGGATAATTCCCGATGCCCGGTATTGCCGCGGTTGGGCCGATCACCGGCCGGGGCGGCGACGCCGATGAGCGGCCGCGCCCGCTCGGTCCCGGTGCGTCACAGCCGGTTCCCTTGCGCGCGGTCCCGTGGAGGTGCGGACCGGGCCCGTTCACCCGGCCTGAGGCGTCTGGCTCTCGGCTCTGTCGCCGAGCCAGCCCAGCAGCGCGGCGTAGACGGCGTCGTGGTTGAGCAGGCTGAAGTGGTTCGCGCCCGGCAGGTGCAGGCCGTTGGCGTCGTCGAAGCCGATGCGGCGGGCGCGGTTTCGGCCCGAGCCGCTGCTGGGCAGGACCAGGCCGTCGCCGATGATGCGACCGAGCGGATGGCGCGGACTGCGGGTGATCGAGGCGGTGACGAAGTAGTGGTCCGCGCCGGGCAGCAGCGGGATTTCGGCGATCGCCCTGCGGCGCAGGTCGTCCACGTCCAAGCCCTCCCAGTCCTCGTCCACCAGCGAGCCCTCGCGCAGATCCCGGATTCCCGCGCTGCGGCGGCGCAGCAGTCGTGCGAAGGGTCGCGTCTCGGGCAGGCGGTCCAGGGCGGCGGAGGCGACGTGCACCAGCTGTTCGAGCGGCGCGCCCAGATGCGGCGAGCCGAGGCAGACGATCTGACGCACGAGCCGCACCCAATCCTGCTGTGCCGCATCGGCTCGGTGGCACGCGCCGCGCGCGATCAGGCCGCCCATCGAATGGCAGACCAGGGCGATCTCCTCGACCTCCACCGGCCAGTACTCGACCAGATCACGCAGCAGCACCTCGAGCTGGCGGGCATTCTCGGAGATGTGCAGGCCGCTGTTGAACCGCACCATGAGGGTGGAGCGGTCGAGATCGGTGTCGAGCCGCTCGGCGTAGCTGGGCCGGCCGCCGAGTCGCCAGGCGTGTTCGGTCTCCACCAGCCCGTGCAGGAAGAGCACGATTCGCGGGCGCGGATCGGTCACCATCATGCCGATGTCCTTCGGCCCGACCGGTTCCCCGTCGACGCGAAATGCCATGGGTGAGGCCAGGATCGGCCGTTCGTCCTCGAGGCTGTCCCCGATCAGCCCCTGGAGCGCGGCGAGCAGACCCGAGCCGTAGACGGTGCGCGAGGGCATGGGAATGCCGGGCAGGTCCGCCGCGAGCTCCGCCACCGTGCCCGCGGTGACCGCGCCGCCGCTGACCATGCGATACACGCCGTCGGTGATGGCATCGTGCACCACCTTCACCGGCAGCGCGGCCTGGCCGACACCCAGGGCCACCGCGGCGAACACATGATCACTGATCGCGCGGTGCGTGGTTCCGATACCGTCGATCGCGCCGCCGAGCTCATCGCCCGCCAGCCGTGCCAACGCCCGGATTTCCGCTCGCCGCTGCGGCATCGTCTCCACCATGATCTGAGTGTACGACTGTGCACTGAGTCATGTGCGGTGAGCACCGCTTTCCGCCGGAGGCGCATCGGCCGCCGCGACCTGCGTGCGAGCGGAACCCTCCCGCTCCGACAATCCGATCCGGTCGTGCAGGATGCGCAGGGGCCTCGGCGCCCACCAGTTCCAGCGGCCCATCAACCTCATGAGCGAGGGCACCAGCAGGCAGCGGACCAGGGTGGCGTCCGCGAGGACGGTGATGGCCAGGCCCAGGCCCATGAGCTGGATGAACGAGAGCCGGGAGAAGGTCAGGGCGCCGAGCACGATGGCCATCAGGACCGCGGCGGCGGTGAAGATGCGGCCGGTGCGGGCCACGCCCATCGCCACGGCGTGCGTGTTGTCGGCGGTGGTTCCCCCGGAGGCCAGCCATTCCTCCCGAATGCGGGAGAGCAGGAAGACCTCGTAGTCCATGGACATGCCGAAGGCCAGGCAGAACATCATGATCGGCACATTGGCGACCAGGTAGCCGGTGGGGGTGAAGCCGAGCAGACCGGCCAGATGCCCGTCCTGGAACACCCACACCATGGCCCCGAAGGCGGCGGTGAGGGACAGGAAGTTCATCAGCAATGCCTTCACCGGGAGCACCACACTGCCGGTGAACAGGAACAGGACGATGAACATGGCCAGCACGATCCAGGCGGCGGCGATCGGGAGTTTCGCGCCGATCGCGTGCAGGGAGTCCACGTTCTCCGCCGCCGCACCCGTGAACAACGGTGGCACCGGCGCGGTCACCGCGCGCAAGCGATCCAATTGTTCTTCTCCCGCAGCGGAATACGGGTCCAGTGCGGTGCTCACGGCGACCACCGCGCCGGCGTCGGTGATCATGCCCGCCGGCGCGGAGGCCAGCCGCGCGCCGTTGATGTAGGTACCGGCGCCGGACAGGACCGCGGAAGCACCCGGCACCTTGGACAATTCGGCCGCGTAGGAGCCGATCGCCTCGGGAGCGCCGTGGAAGCCGGGCAGCCCGACGGTGATGGCATTGGCCGGGTTCTGGGTGAAGTCCTCACGCAGGATGTCGCCGACCTCGCGACTGGAGGTGGCCCCCTCGCGGATGGCTCGATCGTCCGGGGTGCCGAATCTGATTCCGAGGAAGGGAGACCCGAGCAGGAGCAGGATCGCCAGCACGACCACGGCGATCGGCACCGCGCGCCGGGTGACGCCGGTGACCATGCGATACCAGGCGCTCTGCTCCGGCGGCACCGCGCGCGGTGCTCCCCGCCGCAGTATCCGGCGCACCGGCACCCGCAGATCCAGCGCGTTGATCCGGGGTCCGAGCAAGGCCAGACAGGCGGGCAGCACGATGACCGCGGCCAGGGCCGCCGCCGCGACGACCGCGAGCCCGCTGTAGGCGAACGAGCGCAGGAAGAACATCGGGAACACGATCAGCGCCGCGAGCGAAAGCACCACCACCAGAGCGGAATACAGCACGGTGCGCCCGGCGGTGCAGACGGCGCGGACCGCGGCCTCGGGTAGATCGTGCCCGGCCTCGATCTCCTCCCGATAGCGCGAGACGATGAACAGGCTGTAGTCGATCGCGAGCGCCAGACCCAGCGCGGTGGTGGTGTTCAGGGCGAAGACCGATACATCGGTGACCTCGGTCAGCAGCCGCAGCAACGCCATGGTGGTCACGATGGACACCAATCCGATGGCCACCGGTAGCAGCGCGGCCACCAGGCTGCCGAACACCAGCACCAGCACCAGCGCCGAGAGCGGAACGGCGATGGCCTCGGCCAGCGCGAGATCCTGGATGCTGACCGCGTTGAGGTCGCGCAAGGTCGTCGCGTACCCACCGGCTTTCACCGTCACGTCCTGGAATCGCGGAAGCGCGTCGACGATCTCGTCGGCCGAGGCCTGCTGGGCGGTGTCGTCGCCGCCGATGCGGGCCAGGACCAGCGCGGTATGCCCGTCGGAACTTCGCAGTGCGGTGCGCAGATCCGGCGCGGTGGACCAGTAGGACTGCACCACCGCGATATCGGGCCGCGCGTGCAGCAGTGCCGCGAGTTCGGAGCCCGCCGTGCGCGCCTGCTCGCTCTCGACCCCGGCATCCGTGGCGACGGTGAGGACGAAGTTCGGTGCCGCGCCGCCGAACTCGGCGTTCAGCAGCTCGGTGGCCCGGCTGGACTCGGCTTCGGGCGGGGTGAAGCCGCCGGCCTTCACGTGCGAGGCGACGGTCGCGCCGAGCCCGCCGCACACGATGATCAGCAGCAGCGTCGCACCGAGCACCGCGCGCGGGCGGGTGACCGCGAACCGCGCGATCCGCTCCAGCCAGGAATTCTCCACGGTCGCAACCTCTCTCACGGTGATGGGTGCGGGACCCGTCATCGAAGCCGGGTGATCAGATCGATACCGTCGTCGATGGGCAGGGCGGTACGCACGTAGCGGTCCGGCCGCGCCGCCAGATATCGGTGGAAGTCGCCGATCTTGTCCGCATGCTTGGAAACATTGTCCGAGACGATCACCGCGCCCGGGGCCAATATCGGCTCCACGATCCGAAATATCGGCAGGTGCAGCGGAATCCAGCCGTCCAACAGCAGCAGGCCGATCGAATCGGTCAGGCTCCGCAGGGTTTCCCGGGCGTCACCGACCAGAATCCGGGTGTTGCCCGCCAGCCCCGCCGCCGCCAGATTGGCGGTGGCGGTCGCGGCCTTGGCGGCGCTGAGTTCGGTGCCGATCACGCGTGCGCCGGTCCGCGCGGCGGCCGCCGCCAGGTACAGCGTCGACATGCCATGGGAGGTGCCGTATTCCACGATGGTCCGCGCGCCGGTGGCCAGCGCCAGTTGATACAGCAGCCTGCCCACCGGCCGAGCCACCGGCAGCAGCGCCTGCTCGGCGACCGTCGTGATCGCCTGCAGGGCTTGCGCATCCGGTGTCGCGCCGAGGCGACCGAGCGAGGCTCCGACCTCGCCGAGCCGCGCCGAGTCCGTGGACGCCTCCTGCTCGAGCCGCTCGAGCACCTCCACGACTCGTGCGTCGAGGAAATCGAGCCGGGCATCGTCGGCGGTGTCGATCATGAATGTCCTCCTGGAGATCCGTTGCCGGAGCTGATGAGCGTGGTCCCGGCCTCCGCGGCGATCCAGCCCGCCGCCGTCACCGGGTCCACGCCCGCATTGCCCAGTCGCTCGGTGATGGCCGCGGGCGGCGCGCCGCGGCCGAGGGCTTCGCGAATCATCGGCGCGAAGCGGGCGCGTTCGACGGCCTCGCGCCGGGCATCGAACAGCGCGGTGGCCGCCGCGGCCGTGCCCGCGCTCAGCAGTGCGCCGAACTGTTCCAGTGCGACGGTGACCAGTGCGCGCACCGCCGCGTCGGTGATCTCGGTGGTCCCGTCCGCGCCCGGGCGCAGCAGGCTCGGCGCCGACGCCAGCACGATCTCGGGTTGGTAGAGCACGGTGTTGCCCAGGTAGGACACCACCCGATTGAGATCGGCCAGCCCCCGTGCGCCGTTGCCCCGCGACAGCGTGACAACGACCGGCAGCACGGCCTTGCCGCGCAACGCGCCACCGCCGTGCGGACGCGAGAGCCAGTCGAGCGCGTTCTTCAGCACCCCCGGAATGGACTGGTTGTATTCGGGCGAGGCGATGATCACCCCGTCCGCCGCCGCGACCGCGGCGCGCAGTGCGGCCACGCCGGGGTGATCCGGATAGACGTCGATGTCCTCGTCGAAGAGGGGAACATCGGCGAGATCCTCGAAGATCCGGTAGCGGCACGCGAACGGGAGGAGTCCGGGCACCGCGTCGAGGAACGCGCGATTGAAGGACCGGCTCCGCAGGGAGCCGGGTATCGCGAGCACGGTGGGTATCGGCACCGGGGGACTCACTCGGCCGGCGGGATGTAGCGCAGCTGGGTGAACTGCTCGATGTCGTACTTCTCGCGCAGCGCGGCGACCGCCTCGGGGTCGACTTCCTCTCCGGTGCGGAAGATTTCGATCAGGCCCTCGAAATAGTGCTCGTGATCCGGTGGCGGGGAGGCCTGGAAGAACATCTTGGCCGGACGATCCGAGGCGTTGCGGAAGGCGTGCGGGCAGCCGGGCGGGACGAAAAGCACGCTGCCCGCCTTCGCGGTGATGACGCTGTGGTCCTCGTGTGAGGTCCACTCCGACCAGTGCCCGTCCTTGGACACCGGTTCGAAGGCGAGGAACTCGAGTTCGCCCTCCACGATGTAGAACAGCTCTTCGGAGTGCGCGTGCCGGTGTGCCCCGACGTCGAAGCCCGGGGGCACCAGCACCTCGAAACTCGATGCGGCGCTGGAATGTTCGCCGGTGACCTTGAAGACCACCTCGTGCGCCGCACTGACCAGGCGCTTACCCTCGCCGGGGGCGACGTACAGACCCTGGATCGTCATTTCGTGTACCACTCTCCCAATGAGATCTCTGCGGTGATGCCCGGACCGAACCCGGCGATGAGGCCGCGGCCGATCTTCGGGTTGTCCTCGTCCTCGAACAGCCGGCGCATCGCGTCCAGCACCACGGCGCTGGCGATATTGCCGTGCCTGGTGAGGGTTTCGCGGCTGTAGCGGAACTGATTCGGAGGGACGTCGAGGAACTTCGACAGATCGTCGAGGATGCGGGGTCCGCCCGCGTGCACGATGTAGAAGTCGAGCATGCCCGCGTCCCAGCCCTCCTGCTCGGAGACCGTACGCAGCACCGGCGCAAGGGGTTCCATCGTGCCGGGGACGCGCTTGTCGAGCTGGAAGTGGAAGCCGGTCGAGCGGACGGCGTAGGAGATCCACTCGGCGGTGCCGGGAATCAGGTAGGAGGCGTTGCGCCGCAGCTCGATTCCCACATCACCCGGCGATACGGTGTCGGAGACAACGACCGCGGCGATGGCATCGCCGAACAGGCCGTTGGACAGCAGGGTGCCGACTCCGATGTCCGTGGGCTGGTAGCACAGCGAGCAGAACTCGCACGCGACGATGAGCGCGTTCGAACCCGGATGCGCCCGGCAGAAGTCCATGGCGCGAGCCAGTGCCGCACCACCTGCGGCACAACCCAATTGCGCGATCGGCAGCTGGGAGGTGGACGGCCGGAAACCGAGCTCGTTGATCATCCAGGCCGTCATCGAGGGCATCATGAAGCCGGTGCACGAGACGTAGATGATGACGTCGATATCGCTCGCGGTCCGGCCGGCGTTCGCCAGCGCCTCCGCCACGACGATCGGAACGTAGTGCTTGGCCTCGCGTTCGTGCACCAGGTTGCGTTCCTCGAAACCGGGGTGCGTGAGCGTGACCTCCAAGGGCTGCACCACGTTCCGGGTCTCGACGCCGGTATTGCGGATCAGCCGCAGGGCGAGTTCGAGGTTCGGGTTGTCGGCGTGCAACCGCTCGGCGACCGCGAGGGTCTGATCCAGGGTGATGACCTCCGCTGGGAACGTCACCGCGGGTTTGTACAGGATAGCCATCCGTCTGTCTCCTGAGTCGTGAAGGGGGAAGGGCGCAGACGGCTAACCGGCCGCGAAGACCAGGGCGGCAAGCAGGACTGTTGTCCAACCCACCAGAATCGTGTGCGGGGGAGCGAGTTTCGACCGCGCGCGCAGCACCGCGACGCCGTCCTCGATCGATTTGCCGCGTACCGCGAGCGCGGTCTTGCCGACGAATCGCGCGGCCAGCAGGCAGGCCAGCAGATAGGGGATCAGCCCCCAGTTCGGCCCGAAGCCCACGAGAATCGACGCTGTGACCAAAGCGGCACCGGCACAGAGCATTCCGACGCCGAGGGTGAGGGCGCGGGTCAGCCCGAGGGCGCGCACATAGGTGCGGATCGAGTACAGCTCGTCCTCGGGGTAGTCCTCGGCGTGGCTGATCACGATGATGCCGATATTGGTGAGGGCGAAACCGCAGATCACGCCCACCACGGCCCATTCGACGGGTTGCTCGAAGGCCCGCAGCACGAACAGACCCGGCAGGATGAAGTACACCGCCAGCAGCACCGGCAGCTGCCAGATGCCGCGGCCGTTGAGATGCAGGGGCGGCAGCGAATAGCCGATTCCCAGCAGGGCCCACAGGCCGCCGATGAGCAGCAGGTCCCAGTGGCCGGTACGGAAGCTCAGATACCCTTCGAGCAGTCCCACCAGCAGCGCGGATGCCGCGATCTGCCGCACGACCGACGTGACGCCCAGGCCGTAGACCGCCTGCGAGAGCCGGGTCTTGTAGATGGCGTCCATCTCGCGGTCGGCCAGGCAGTTCGCCATGTTCCCGACCTGGATCGACACGATCACCACCACCGTCGCCAGCAGCATGTTCAGCGAGAACAGCTCGCGGGCCGACTCGGCGACCAGCAGCGCCGGCACCAGCGGCACCGTCAGCGTCAGCGGCAGGAATTCCACGCGACGGATACGCAGGCCATAGTTCAACCATGTACGCGCGGTTATCTTTTCGGCCGCAGGAGTTTGTTCGTCGGTCAGAATTCTGGCCCATTGGGCCGACAGTGTTTGCTGTGTGGGATTACTTTCCGTCATCTTTACCTTCTCCGTAGAAAAGCTTTTGCCATGCGGGTGACGCCACGCGGGCGGGATGTCGGCGCAGGACAGGCCGGACCTGGATGTGGGCACGAAAAAGTAAGTGCCATAAAGGATTCCGGGAGACGTTGCCGGGAGCCCCGCTGGGCTTCGTCCGGCTCCGATGCGCACAGGAATGGCGCGAAATCAGCGTGACACACGCTGACGGCGCCGTCAACAGATCTCGATTCTGTTGACTTCCGCGAGAGCGGTGTGTCACGCTGAATTCGCGCCACTCTTGTGCGCACATTCGGTGACTTCGACACCAGATCCTGGATCGGGCAACGTATTTCGGCTGCCGATCCATTCTTCTCGAATTCGACTTTCGACCCGGGCCGCGACAGCCATGGCTCGTGCGCGGGATTGCGGGGATCTTTTCTCCCCTGCCCGCGGCAGCGACGGGATGGAGACCAATGACTCTCGAAACAACCCTGCCCGCATCCGACGATCTGGGCGCCCTCGTTCAGAAGGCGGTGGATTCGGTCCCGTTCGACCCGGGCATCACCCGATTTCCACGACCGGTGCTGGAGAGCCTCGGCCAGGCAGGCGTGCTGCGCCGGCGCTGGGAATCGGCCGGAACCGGTGCGGGCGACGTACTTTTCGGCGTGCGCATGGGGGAGGAGCTCGCGGGCCGGGCTCCGGCCGGCGTCGCCATCGGCGTCTCGCTGCACACCGAGACGGTGCTGTCCATGCTGCACCGCTTCGGCGCATCGGATTACCTTGCGGGACTGCGAGATCGGGCGCTGGACGGGCTGGCGGTCGGCTGCATCGCGGCCAGTGAGCCCCGGGGCGGAAGCGATCTGTCCGCGGTGTCCTGCCTGGCCGTCCCGACCGCGACGGGCTGGTCGATTTCCGGTCGCAAGAAGTACGTATCCCTGGGCGCCGTAGCGGATTTCGCCATCGTGCTGTGCCGCATCGCGACCGCCGCGGGGGTGCCCACCGACCGGCACGCCACCATCGCGGTGCCGCTGGAGCGAGCCACGATCGTCCATGAGCACGAGAAACTGGGCACCCACGCACTCGACACCGTGGTGGTGGACTTCGAGCAGGTCGAGGTGGACCGGGACGCGACCGTCGGGCGCGCCGGACTCGGAGTGCTCAACCTGAACTACGGTCTGTCCTTCGAACGGCTGGCGATCGCCGCGCAGGTGGCCGGCGGTTGCGCCACCGCCGTCGCGCTGGCCGTGGAACACGCGGAACGGCGGGAACAGTTCGGCAGGCGACTGCGCGAACACCAGTACATCGCCTTCCGGTTGGCCGAGTTGAAGGCCGAGACCGAGGTGCTCTCCAGCGCGGTGCGCACCATCGCGGGCGATCTGATGTCCGGACCGCTGGATCGGGTGCTGATGAGCCGGATCGCGTCGGTCAAGCTGTGCGCGGCGCGCGCGGGTGAACGTCTGATCAGCGAGGCCATGCAGGTCTTCGGCGGTCCGGGCTATCTGCCCAGGGAGACGCCGTTCGGCCAGTTCTGGAACGACATCCGGGTCTCCCGCATCGGTGCGGGCACCGACGAGATGATGCTGGCCATCATCACCGATTCGCTGCGCGGCGATCCCGAACTCTACGACCGGCTGGTGAGTATCTCGCAATGACTGTAGTGACCTCTGAAACCATTCCATCCCAGTCGATCTCGACCCTTCGGCTGTTGTCCGCGGGAATGAGCGGCCAGGTCGGGCGAGGGCTGACCGAAGCCGTCACCGATACGCTCGCGCCGATCCACAACACCGCGCTGGTGCGCCGCCGGGTCCGGGCCGATCTGGCTCGCGGCGGCGGCCCGGCCGCGCAGGTCGTCGGCGACATCACCGAAAAGCTCTGGGCACTGGGCGATTCCGAGTTGGACGAGCTGCGCGATGTGGACGCCGTGGTGAACCTGGCGGGCCTGGTGGACTGGACCGCCGCACAGGCCACGATGGACCGGGTCAACTACCTCGGAGCGATGAACGGCCTCGCGCTGGCTCGGGCGCTGTCGCAACGGCTCGGGCGCACCGTGCCCTATCTGTACGTCAGCACCGCCTACGTGGCGGGCACCATGCACGGCTACATCCCCGAGGATTCGCACCCGCCGCACGAGGACCGCACGCCCTATGAACTGAGCAAATGGTTCGCCGAGAACCACCTGATCCGGGAGGCGGCCACGGACGGGCATCCCGTCCTGATCGCCCGGATCGGCGGCGTCATCGGCGGCTCCCGCTCGCGCTCGACCACCCGGTTCAGCTCGCTGTACCAACTGGTGGCTCCGATGTCGTCGGGGCAACTGCCGGTCCTGCCGGTCAGGCCGGGCGCGCGGGTGGACATCCTGCCGCGCGACGTCATCGGGGAAGGGCTGCTGCGGCTGCTGAACCACGGCGCGACAACAGGTTTCCAGGCCTGGCGGGGTGGCGCGATCGTGCACCTGTGCGCGGGTGAGTATGCGCCCACGCTCGCCGCACTGCTGGCGCTGCTGCACTCCAAGGATGTGCAGGGCCGCTACGCGCCGCCGCGGCTGATCGTCGCACCGGATCGCGCGCTGCGGCTGGCGGAAAACGTGGGCCTCAAATACGCGCGGTGGAACCGGGAGATGGGTAATCGCCTGTTCGGCCTGCGCTACGTGTCGATCGATCGCATCTTCGAGAGGACCCGGCTGATGGAGCTGACCGACGGGTGGTGTCCGACCACCTCGGTGGAGGAGATCATCGACATCGCCTTCGGCCTCGGTGCGGAAGCCGCACCCGAGGCGCTGCCGGAACTGCCGCTGGGGAGGTTCTCATGAGGGTCCTGGTCGTCGGCGCGTCGGGGTATCTCGGACGCGCGGTGGGGCGGGTGCTGTCCGCGGACGGGCACCGGGTCGTGGAGATGAGCCGCACCGGAAAGCCCTGTCACGGAACGTTCGTCGCGGGTGATGCGCACTCGCCCGGGCTCGGTCTCGATGCCGAGGCGCTGGGCGAGGTCGGCGACATCGAGGCCGTCGTGTGCTGCATCGGCTCGGTGGACATGGGGTCCGACCCGGCCGGCGTGGTGAACGTGCACGTCAACGGAACCCACAATGTGCTGGATTTCGCCGCGTCGATCGATTCGGTGCGGCGGGTGGTGTACGTGTCCTCGGTGCTGGCGCTGGGTCGCGCGAGCGGGACCATCACCAACCGGGATCTGAGCCGCGGCCAGAGTTTTCGCAACTGGTACGAGTACGCCAAGTATCGCGGCGAACTCATCGCGCGGCGCGAACGCCGGGTTCCGGTGAGCATCCTGCGATTGGGCACGCTGCTGGGACCCGCTCCCGCCGAGGTGATTCCGCGCCACGGCGGTCCGGTGGCGGCGCTGCCTCATCTGCTCAGCGGCTATCCGGTGGCGCTCGCGGACTGCGGGCGATTCCCGGTGTACGCCGCCGACGTCGATATCGCCGCCCGGGTGGTGCGTGATCTGGTGGTCGCGGACGAACATCGCAGTGCCTGTACCTATTTCGATCCGGAACGGCCCACGCTGGCCGCGGTGCTGGAGCGGCTGTGCCGCCCGTGGGGCGTGTTCCCCAAGGTGGTCGATTCGGCGGGGCCCGCCTGGATACAGCGGGCGGTGGCCCGGCGTTTCGGTGTGCAGGAGGATGTCGTGGATTACTCCCGGCCGCTGTTCGAGTTCGATCCCTCGATCTTCGATTCGCTGCCCGATCCGGATATCGGCTCTCGCACCGACTACATCACCGAAACCGGTGTGGCCCTGCGGCATTCCGGGCTTCTACGGACCCCGCACGCGCTCGGCGACCTGCGGTACGACGGCCCGCCCGCCCTGCCGCCCGCCGGGCCCGGCCTCCTGCTGTCCGCCGCGCCTGGTGTGCCCCCGTCCACACCACTGCCTTTCAGCGGACCGGAGGTCCTGCGATGAGCTTCCAGCACTGCCGCGTGGACACCTACGCGCATCCGAGCCTGCGGGTGTACTCGGCGGGCAACTTCGGCGAGATCGCGCCCAAACGACTCTCGCCCATGTCCTGGTCGCTGGTCGGGCGGCCGATGGAGCTGGGCACCCGCCGGTTCATCACGGACATCCTGGGCGCGCAGCGCTGGGCCACCGGATCGAACTACGTGTTCACCGGCTACTTCGGCTGCCGTCCGTACCACAATCTCACCGCGTACTGCCAGATCGCCGAGCACGTGAATCTGCTGACGCCGCAGGACGTCACGGCCGCGTACTTCGAGGGCATCACACCACCGGCATCGGCGCTCGCGCACCGGCCGGGTCCGCTGCGGCGCAACAGCGCGACCGCGCGCATGCTGCGCGAGCTGGTCGAGCTTCGACCCAGGGTGATCGAACTCGAGCAACAGGTCTTCGATTTCGAGCAGGAGGTCGAGGCGGTCCTGACCGGTGAGACCACCTGGCGGGTCGGTGAACTCGCCGCGCACGGCAACACCCTGCTCGAGCGGGCCTGGCACCTGCACATCATCGGCACCTCCGGTTCCATCGCGGCGGAAGTGCTGCAGCGCAATGTTATCGGCCGGCTGGTGCGCGGTGGGAATCGAATCACGAACTGGCTCAAGGAGCCCGCGGAACTGCCGTGGGGTCGAATCGCCGAGCTCGCGCCGATTCCGGGTGGCCCGTCGCAGTTCGTGGAGCGGCCCTTCTACGAGATCGCCGATACGGCACTGCCCTGGGCCGATTTCGTGATTCCGCCGATGGGGCAGAGTCCCGCCGCCGCCCGGGAGGAACCCGACCTGTCACCGCGCGAGGCGCTCATCGGGATGGGCGGACGCTGGCGTGGGGCCGGAATCGACGCCACCGTACTGTTTCTCGGCGATGTGATGGCCCTGCGCGAACACAGCAAGTCGCTGGCCATGCGACTGTTGCACGCGCATCGGCGCTTCGTGCCCGTGCTGGCCGAGCTGCGCGGACTCGGTGCCGCGGACTGGCCGTACCTGTCGATGAGCGAACTGCGCGGCACCCCGCCGGACCGGACCGAGATCGAGGCCCGTCGCGAATCCTGCGAGGACGCCCTGGCCGTCGATATGCCTGACTACCTCGATCTGTCACCCGGCGCACCCGAGGAGTTCCAGCCCACTCGGGCACCGCGCGGCGTCTCGGCCGGGGTGTGCGACGGCATCGCCATCGGGCTCGGAGAGATGCCGACGGCCCGGGGCGCGGTGCTGGCGTGCGAGAGCGCCGACGCCAACGTGCTGCCGATCCTGCCGTACGTGGGCGCGGTCGTGACCGCGCGCGGCAGCCAGTACTCACACATCGCCATCATCTGCCGCGAACTCGGCATACCGGCGGTCGTGTCCCACCCGTTGGCAGCCGACATCAAACCGGGCCAGCGGGTGTACGTGAACGGAGACACAGGAGAGGTGCGAATTGTCCACTGAGAGCACGACAACCGAGAACAACACCATCGAAGACGACGCCGTCGAGACCGTCACCGCGCTGCCGGCCGTCGCCGACCGGGTGGCCGATCCCGAGCAGGTGCTCGCGGTCATCGAGGACAAATTGGCCGTCGGCCGCACGCGCATGGACCTGCGGCTCACCGATTCGATCAAGGACGACATCGACATCGACTCGCTGTCCCTGATGGAGGCCCTCACCCGGGTCGAGGAGGAATACGGCATCGAGCTGATCGACCACGAGGAGATCTACACCGTCGTCACCGTCGGCGATCTGGTCGTGCTGATCCAGCGCATCTACCGGATAGCACATGATTCGACCGCGATTCGGGAGGCGCTGTGAGATCGATCGTCGACTGGATCGTCGAACGGGAAAACGAAGGCGCACTGCGCTTCTACACCGGTCGCGACTGGATGAGCCAGAGCTACCAGGACACGGCCGAGGCCGCGCTCGGCGTCGCGGCGTATCTGCGGGACCTGGGCATCACGCGCGGCGATCGCATCGCGCTGGTGCTCCCGACCTGCCCCGAGTTCCCGAAGTTCTTCTTCGGTGCGCTGGCCGTCGGTGCGATCCCGACCGTCATCGCACCCGCCGGGCTGCCCGACGGCGGAGTCACGGGGCAGCTGTCCAGACTGCGCTCGCTGGATCCGGTGGCGGTGGTCGCGGAGACCACCACCCTTGCCGCACTGCGGGAATCGCCGCTTCCGCTGCCCCGGCACCTGATCGACGCCGGAACGGAGCTGCCGCTCGGAGGTGACTGCGCGCTGACGCCACCCACCGGCGACGACACCGCGATCATCCAGTTCACCTCCGGATCGAGCAGTCTGCCGCGCGCGGTGCGGATCAGCTCGCGGGCCGTGATCGCCCATGTGCACATGCTCAGGACGGTCTTCCACGACAGCACCGACAACCGCCTCGCGAGCTTCGGCTCCTGGCTGCCGCTGCATCACGACATGGGCCTGATCGGCACCTTCCTCACACCGCTGCTGTTCGGGCAGGACAGCTGGCTGATGCGGCCCGAGCACTTCGTGCGCCGGCCGCTGCTGTGGCTGGAACTGTTCGGGCGGCACGGGGTCAATCACTCGGCCATGCCGAACTTCGCCGTCGAGCGCGTGGTGCGACTGGTCGGGACGAACAGCCTGCAGGGCATGGACTTCTCGCAGTGGCGCACGCTCATCGTGGGCTCGGACCGGATCAACTTCACCGCGTTGCGCGCGTTCCACGAGCTGCTCGCGCCGCACGGGCTGTCCGCCGAGACCGTCAAACCCGGATACGGCATGGCCGAAACCACCCTGGCCATCACGGTATCCGGGCTGCGGGAGATGCCGACCGCGCTCGCGGTGGACCACAAGACCCTGACCGACCACGCCGAGGTCGAGGTGCTGGCCCGGTGCAGCCTCACCGGCGGCGAATCCACGCCGCCCGATGCGCATCTGGTGGTGTCGTGCGGCCGGGAACTGCCCGGGGCGCACATCACCGTCGTGGACTCCGATCGACTCGCGCTCCCGGACGGCCAGGTCGGCGAGCTGGCCGTGTGGACGCCCGGACTGTTCAGTGGATATCTCGACGAAGAGCAACCCGGTGAGAACGACGTGCCGACGGTGCACTACACCGGCGATCTCGGCTTCCGCAGCGGCGACGAGATCTACGTGCTGGGCCGGATGGGCAACGCGGTCAAGGTGAACGGCGCCTTCGTCACCGCGGAGGACATCGAGCTGATGATGGCGCAGCGGCTCGGCATCCATCACGACAAGATCAGCGTGGTGCTGCGCGACATGGAGATGACCGGCAAGGTCTCGAGTCTCGTGGTCTTCCAGCAGCGGGTGCCCGCCGAGGGTGTCGAGACGGCGCTCGGCGTGCTGCGGCGCATGGGCCTGGAATCGGCGGGTGCGGCCCTGATCACCATGGCGCCCTTGGCGATTCCCCGCACCAGCAGCGGCAAACCGCGCCGGGTCGAACTCTGGAACGACCTGGTCACCGGTGTGAGCACCGGTAAGAAACTCTTCGTCGGCGTGGCCTCGCCACTGTTCGGCCTCGACCCCGTGGATGGTCATGCGCCCAGCCGTTGAGAGATTCGAGACACCGGAGAATTCCCGGGCCCGGTTCGGCGGCAAGGGCTTCTTCCTGGCCAAGCTGCGCGAAATGCACTACGCGGTACCGCCTTTCCACGTCCTGGAGGGAACGGTCCTGCGCCGGACCGAGATTTCCGAGCCGGAGATCGAGACGCTGCTGGCGCACCTGCGGCGCGAAGCCGCCGAGGTGATGGGCGTCGAGCCCGGCTCGGTGGCTTTCGCGGTCCGCTCGAGCGCGCCGGTCAGCATGCCCGGAATGATGGATACGATCCTGGGCGTAGGGCTCTCACCCTCCGACCTGCCCGCGCTGGCCGAACGCCTCGGCGGCCCGGACGCGGCGTGGGACATGCTGATCACCGGTGCGGAGGGGATGTGCCGGCACATCGCGGGCCTGCCCGCACCCGAGCCGGAACCGGCCACGCCGGCGGCATACGAGCGGCTGGTGGCCGCCTTCGAGAAGGCCACCGGAACGGACTTCCCCCGCACGCCCGCCGCACAGGTCAAGCGCGCGGTGGATGCAGTGGCCGCGTCCTGGAACAACAGCCGGGCCCGGGAATATCGTGCGGTGCACGGTATTTCGGAGCACGACTGTCCCTCGGTGGTGATCCAGGCGATGGCCTACGGCACCGCGGGCAGCGGCAGCGGCAGCGGGGTGGTCTTCAGCCATGATCCGCTGACGGGGGTGCGCGGGCTGCACGGGGAATTCCTGGGTGGACGCACCGGTGAGTCTCTGGTGGCCGGAACCGCGACGCCCACCGTCGTCGAGGAACTGGCGATCATCGCGCCCACCGCGCACGCCGAACTCGCCGCCTACACCGACGAGCTCTTCAGCTGGCTCAGCGTTCTGGTCGAGGTGGAGTTCGTGGTCGAACACGGCTCGCTGTGGCTGGTCCAGGTGCGCCCCGCCATCGCCGCGGACCGGGTGCACAACACCATCACCGTCGATGCCTGGCGCGCGGGCATTCTCGATCGTGGCGATGCCCTGGAGCGTCTGCGGCTGGACG